>NZ_JAHQRJ010000001.1:2400000-3600000 GCF_019052805.1 Noviherbaspirillum sp. L7-7A | reverse complement strand
AGCGCCTGCTCGGCGAATGGCGGCTTGCCATCGAACTCAATGCGGTGCGGGCCGTGGATGCGCTGCGCACTACCGATGCGGCGCATGAAAAGGCACTGGCCGCCGCGATGACGGCTTCCAGCGCCAGGGCGGAAATCGTGCAGAACGGTTTTACCGAAAGCCTCAGGCAACCGGTAATGAAGGAAAGGCTGGCCACCCTGATGGAAGCACGCAAGGCCTACACGGCATCGCGCAAGGTGGCGCTTGAGGCCAAGGCGGCGGGCAACCAGGCCCAGGCGATTGCGCATTTCGACAGCGATACCCGGCCCAGGCTGGCCGCGTATCTGGCTGCCATCCGCGCCATGGCCGAGCAGCAGACACGGCTGATCAACGAGGAAGCCGACGACATCGCCGCGCAATACCGCAAGGGTCGCGAGCTGCTGCTGATCGTCAGCGCGCTGGCGGTGCTGTCCGGCATGGGCTTCTCGGTCTACCTGACCCGCGGCATCACCCGGCCGCTGGCGCAGGCGGTGGAAGTGGCGAACCGGGTGGCCGCGGGCGACCTGTCGGGCCGCATCGAGGCGCGCAGCAATGACGAAACCGGCCAGCTGATGAAGGCGCTGGCCACGATGAACGACAATCTCGGCCAGCTGGTCAGCCAGGTTCGCAACGGCGCCGACAACATCGCCACCTCGGCCAGCGAGATTGCCTCGGGCAACATGGACCTGTCCTCGCGCACCGAGCAGCAGGCGTCCTCGCTGGAGGAAACCGCCTCGTCGATGGAAGAACTCACCTCCACGGTCAAGCAGAATGCCGACAATGCCCGCCAGGCCAACCAGCTGGCGCTCACCGCTTCCGGCGTGGCCACCCAGGGCGGCGAAGTGGTGGCCCAGGTGGTCGACACCATGGCTGCCATCGACAGTTCGTCGAAGAAGATCGTCGACATCATCGGCGTGATCGACGGCATCGCCTTCCAGACCAACATCCTGGCGCTGAATGCGGCCGTGGAAGCGGCTCGTGCCGGCGAGCAGGGCCGCGGCTTTGCGGTGGTGGCGACCGAAGTGCGCAGCCTGGCGCAGAAGAGCGCGGCGGCCGCGCGCGAGATCAAGGGCCTGATCGGCGATTCGGTGGACAAGGTCGAGGCCGGCAGCAAGCTCGTGGCGCAGGCCGGCAGCACGATCCAGGAAGTGGTGGCCAGCGTGCAGCGGGTGACCGACATCATGGCCGAGATCACGGCGGCCAGCAGCGAGCAGAGCGCCGGCATCGAGCAGGTGAACCAGGCCATCGCCCAGATGGATCAGGTGACCCAGCAGAATGCGGCGCTGGTGGAGCAGGCGGCGGCGGCGGCCGGTTCGATGCAGGAGCAGGCTGCGGGGCTGGCGGCGACGGTTGGCACGTTCAAGCTGTCGGCCACGCAGGGCACGGTTGCCAGCGTTCCATCAGTCCGGCTGCCGCAAGTCGCGCCAGCCATGCCATTGGCGCCGATTGCCCGCAGCCAGCGTGCCGTGCCGGCCATTCCGGCCAGGACGAAAGCGCCGGCAAGCCGGGTTGCCGACCAGGGTGGCGATTGGGAAGAGTTCTGAACGCCGCCATACAAGCAGGCTCGGCGCTGGCGCATTGCAGCGCTGGCTCGTCACCATGATTCAGGCAAGGCAGGCAATGCGGCCCTGTTCTGCTCACTCCTCGCCTGACAGCCTTGCAGTCAGTTGCGCGCGCCGTTGAGCATGCGCGTCAGCAGCGTCGGCCGCACCGCCGGCGATGCCTGCTCGATATGCATCGCCCATTGTTCGGCCAGCTGGCTGCAGGTGCCCTGCAGTACCGGCGCCAGTTGCGGCAACGACGCCAGCGCCTTCAGATGGCGCTCGATCACCGAAGCCAGCTTCAGGCAGGGTCCGCCTTCGCGAGCCTGGGTACTGTAATGGGACATGAGGTGCAGGGCGGCTGACACCAGCAGTTCAGGCTGGGACGCAACGGCAGACGGATCAGGAAACTCGGACGTCAGGGTGGCGGTAGGCATCATGATCATTCCTTTGCAAAAGACATGGTGGCTGGCTGCCGCACTTGCGGGGGCTGGCTGTTAAGGGCTGGATAGCCGGGAGTAGACAAGCGGCTAAAAAATTAAAGATCCGGAACCATCTGACTCCGGAAGATGAGAATTATTCTCATTTGGATTATTGACGATGATAGATCGTATTGCAAGGGGAATCGGCGGGCGGCTTGCAGGCTGCCATTTGCGCAATGCGCAACGGCGTCGCACTGGCTGATCCGGTTTACCGGTCCATCGGATGCAGCCTGGGTATCACATCGTCGCGCACGCCTTTGCGTTGCGAGCCCGGGACGAATCGGTGCCAATGCGGTTGCGGTTGCGGTTGCGGTTGCGGTTGCGGTTGCGGTTGCGGTTGCGGTTGCCGTTGCCGTTGCCGTTGCCGTTGCCGTGAAACCCCGTTGAGCGCGCCGTGTCAGCGGTGCCCGGAGCGGATAAGGTGCGGCGTCTGTCTGAGCGCAACGAAGTGAAGCGAGTTTAGCCGCGCCCCGCTCCGGGTATCGCTGACACGGGCACCCCGCGCAGCGGGGCGCGATCATCGGGGCCGCCTTTTTTGGTTACTTTTTTGGCGGAGCAAAAAAGTGACCCGGCCGCCGGGACGGACTCCCGGCTTGTCTCCACGGCAGTGCAGGCGCCTTGCGTCACCCGGCAAGGCACGGGCAGCACTGTCGCTTTGGCTTTGGCTTTGGCTTTGGAACGATAGACAAAGCCCTGGCCAGATCGACCAACCGTGCAATGCCCCTTCGGGGTATTGCACCCTACGAAAGACGCCACACCTTTTCCGCTTCAGGTACCGCCATCATGGCGCGCTCAACGGGACCAGGACCGCCACTTCAAAGGCAACCGCAGCGATCCCTGCGCCTCCAGCAAGGACAATCCCTTTACTTCGTCACCACATCCCTGTGCATCGGCGCCAACCGCGCCAGCAACCGGTTCTGCACCCGCGACGGCACCCGGTTCCGCTCCATGGCCGCCTGCAGATCCTCCACCAGCGCATTGAAATGCGCATGGTTCAGCTTCAGGTCTTCATGGATGGCCTGCATGTCCTTGCCGCTGTACCTGCACGGACCGCCGGCGACATCGCAGAACTGTTCTTCCAGCTTTTCCGCCAGGTGCTCCAGGTCGACGCCGTCGAAGGAAGCACTGATGCGGGCGTCGGCCTGCACCGCCGGCAGCAGGTCGGCCACGATGCGGCGGATGCCGGCGGCGCCGCCCAGGTCCTGGTACAGGGCATCCTCGGCGGCGAAGGCATGCAGGCTGCCCACGGTGAGCAGGACAGCGATCAGGGTGCGGAAGGATTGCATGGTCGTTAAGCGCTATGTGGAGGAATTCAGAAACCGGCCTGCAGCGACAGGTAGACGCCCTTCTGCCGGGTCGGGTTGAGGACGGTGATGTCGCCCAGCGCCACCCAGGCGGCAGTCAGCGACAGGTGCTTGGACGGAAACCAGGCCAAGAAGACATCGTAGTAATCCTTTTCCCTGTCCACCGCCAGGTTGCGCGGCTTCATCCGGTATTCGATGCCGCCCACCAGCGTGCGGCCGAACAGGTAGGCGACCGAGCCTTCCAGCATGGGCTGGTAATGGTTGCCGCGCTCGCCGCCAAAACCCAGCAGGCCCATCTGGTTGGCGCGGGTGGCGCGCAGCGTGCCGTTGATCAGCAGGCTCGTGTCCAGCAGGATGCGGGTGGCTGACAGGTAGACGTCCACGCCATGGTCGCTGGCCGCGCCCAGCTGCTTCACATTGTCGACCCCGGCTAGGCCCGACACGCCGGTATTGCGCTTGGCCATGGCGCCAACGGCGATCTGCGGCAGCCAGCTGTCCTGTTCGTAGACCGCGTCACCGGCCAGCCTGACCTTCACGCCGGCGATATCCTGCCCGATGCGCAGGCCGTCGAGCGCGCCGTCGGTGCCGCGGAAAGTCTGGCGCGCCAGCGACAACTCCACCCGGTCCGCCAGGCCGACCGCTACGCCGTGGCTGTCCAGGCCATAGTCCTGCGTCCGGATTGCGGTTGCATGCACATTGGCGCCGTAGCTGTCGCGGGTGCCGTAGCCCGTGATCAGCGCCCAGGGCGTCAGTCCGCCGCCGCCGGCGCCTTCGACCTGGCTCACGCCGCCAGTAGACAGCAGCTTGCCCAGGTCAGGCGATGGAAGATCGGCGGCGTGGCTGGCGCCGGCACAAAGGCCCAGCGCCAGAATGGCGGGCAAGGTGGTTCGCAGATGGTGAAGAAAAGACATGGCGGGGTTTGATATATTTCCTGTTTGCAATAGTAACAAACCGGATTGCGATTCCGCCAGGAATCTTTTTGCAGTGACGCCATTCGGCGACAGCCCTGATCCATGCCATCCGGCGGCGCCCCGCTATCCTTTCCGGGGCGGTTTGAGGCATACTCCTTGACGTTGACGTTGACGTTAACGTCAACTCCAGACCAATGCCCCTGCGCGCAGGCCCGAGCCGAGCGCTACAAGAATTCCGGAGACTCCATGACCGACCTGTCCGTTACCCAGAACCTTGCCGCCTGGAAGCCGGCCAACAAGGTGCGTTTCGTTACCGCCGCCTCGCTGTTCGACGGCCATGACGCGTCCATCAACATCATGCGCCGCATCCTGATGGCCAATGGCGCCGAGGTCATCCACCTGGGGCACAACCGCTCGGTCGACGATATTGTCACTGCGGCGCTGCAGGAAGACGCGCAGGGCATCGCCCTGTCCAGCTACCAGGGCGGCCATGTCGAGTACTTCAAGTACATGATCGACCTGCTCAGGCAGCGCGGCGGCGCGCATATCAAGGTGTTCGGCGGCGGCGGCGGCGTGATCGTGCCGGCCGAGATCGAGGAGCTGCATGCCTATGGCGTGACGCGCATCTTCAGCCCGGAAGACGGCCAGCGCATGGGACTGGTGGGCATGATCCAGTCCATGATCCAGGCCTGCGACACCGATCTTTCCTCCTATGCGCCGACCGCGCTGGAAGCGCTGCAGGGCGGCGACATCGCGCAGCGCCACCGGCCGCTGGCGCAGCTGATCACGGCGCTGGAAAACGGCAAGGCCAGCCCTGCCCTGCCGGCCCGGCTGCGCGAGGCGGCGGCGACGATCGCCACGCCCACGCTGGGCATCACAGGCACCGGCGGCGCCGGCAAGTCTTCCCTGACCGACGAACTGATCCGGCGCATCCGGCTCGACCAGGACGACGCGCTGAACATCGCCGTGATCTCGATCGATCCCTCGCGCCGCAAGTCGGGCGGCGCGCTGCTGGGCGACCGCATCCGCATGAATGCGATCGGCCCGTGGCAGGGCCAGAACCGGGTCTTCATGCGCTCGCTCGCCACCCGCGAGGCCGGCTCGGAAATCTCGGCCGCGCTGCCGGACGTGATCGCCGCCTGCAAGGTGGCCGGCTTCGACCTGGTGATCGTGGAGACTTCCGGCATCGGCCAGGGCGACGCCGCCATCGTGCCGCATGTGGGGCTGTCGATGTATGTGATGACGCCCGAGTTCGGCGCCGCCTCGCAGCTGGAAAAGATCGACATGCTGGACTTCGCCGACTTCGTCGCCATCAACAAGTTCGACCGCAAGGGTGCGCAGGATGCGCTGCGCGACGTGGCCAAGCAATACCAGCGCAACCGCGAGCTGTGGAGCAGCAGGACGGAAGACATGCCGGTCTACGGCACCCAGGCGTCGCGCTTCAACGACGACGGCGTGACCGCGCTCTACCAGGGCCTGCTGGCGCGCCTGAAGGACATGGGCCTGCCCGTCAAACAAGGCCGGCTGGCGCCGGTGTCGGTGCGTTACTCCTCCGGCCGCAACGCCATCGTGCCGCCGGCGCGCAGCCGCTACCTGGCCGAGATCGCCGACACCGTGCGCCGCTATCACAGCTTCGCCGGCACCCAGGTGAAACTGGCGCGCCAGCGCCAGCAGCTCGCCGAATCGGCCCGCATGCTGGCCGAGGCGCAGGCCGATGCCGATGCCGGCATGCTGTCGGCGCTGACCGACCTGGCAGACACCCGCGACGCCAGCATGGATGCCGGCGCGAAGAAGCTCCTGGCAATGTGGCCGGCCATGCAGGCCGCCTATGCCGGCGATGAATACGTGGTGAAGATCCGGGACAAGGAAATCCGCACCGGCCTGGTCCATGAGACCCTGTCTGGCAACAAGATCAGGAAGGTCGCCCTGCCGCGCTTCGAGGACCATGGCGAGATACTGCGTTTCCTGATGCTGGAGAACGTGCCCGGCTCCTTCCCCTACACCGCCGGCGTGTTTGCCTTCAAGCGCGAGAACGAGGACCCGACCCGGATGTTCGCCGGCGAGGGCGATGCCTTCCGCACCAACCGCCGCTTCAAGCTGGTGTCGCAGGGCATGGACGCCAAGCGGCTGTCCACCGCCTTCGACTCGGTCACGCTGTATGGCGCCGACCCGGCGCCGCGGCCCGACATCTACGGCAAGGTGGGCAACTCGGGCGTGTCGATCGCCACGCTGGACGACATGAAGGTGCTGTACGAAGGCTTCGACCTGTGCAGCCCGAGCACCTCGGTGTCGATGACCATCAACGGCCCGGCGCCGACAATACTGGCGATGTTCATGAACACCGCCGTCGACCAGCAGCTCGACAAGTTCCGCGCCGACAATGGCCGCGAGCCGACCGACGACGAAGCCCAGAAGATCCGCGCCTGGGTGCTGCAGAACGTGCGCGGCACGGTGCAGGCCGACATCCTGAAGGAAGACCAGGGCCAGAACACCTGCATCTTCTCCACCGAGTTCTCGCTGAAGGTGATGGGCGACATCCAGGAATACTTCGTACACCACCAGGTGCGCAACTTCTATTCGGTGTCGATCTCGGGTTACCACATCGCCGAGGCCGGCGCCAACCCGATCTCGCAGCTGGCCTTCACGCTGTCGAATGGTTTCACCTTCGTTGAAGCGTACCTGGCGCGCGGCATGCACATCGACGACTTCGCGCCCAACCTGTCCTTCTTCTTTTCCAATGGCATGGACCCGGAATACACGGTGCTGGGCCGGGTTGCGCGCCGTATCTGGGCGGTGACGATGCGCGACAAGTACGGCGCCAACGACCGTTCGCAAAAGCTGAAGTACCACATCCAGACCTCGGGCCGCTCGCTGCATGCGCAGGAAATCGACTTCAACGACATCCGCACCACGCTGCAGGCGCTGATTGCCATCTACGACAACTGCAATTCCCTGCACACCAATGCCTATGACGAGGCGATCACCACGCCGACCGACGAATCGGTGCGGCGCGCCCTGGCGATCCAGCTGATCATCAACCGCGAATGGGGCCTGGCCAGGAACGAGAACCCGAACCAGGGCAGCTACATCATCGAGCAGCTGACCGACCTGGTGGAGGAAGCGGTGCTGCAGGAGTTCGAGCGCATCGCCGAGCGCGGCGGCGTGCTGGGCGCAATGGAAACCGGCTACCAGCGCGGCAAGATTCAGGAAGAGTCGCTGCTCTACGAGCACAGGAAGCACGACGGCAGCCTGCCCATCATCGGCGTGAACACCTTCCGCAATCCGCATGCGAGCAATGCGCCGCAGCAGATCGAGCTGGCCCGCTCGACCGATGAGGAAAAGCAGTCGCAGCTCAGGCGCCTGGCCGACTTCCAGTCACGCCATGCGGCCGAGGCCCCGGCCATGCTGCAGCGGCTGCAGCAGGCGGTGATCCACGACGAGAACGTGTTCGCCACGCTCATGGACGCAGTGCGGGTGTGCTCGCTGGGACAGATCACCGAGGCGCTGTTCGAAGTGGGCGGGCAGTACCGGCGCAGCATGTAGAGTCAGAGGCGGGCGGCGTTCAGGCCGCCCGCTGGCGGCAGGGTTTCGAATGGCTGAGGAGCGGCAGGCAAAACCTGCCGCCCTTCAGCCATTCAGAAATAATGAAATGCCGTCAGGTCCGTTACCCTGTCCTCTTCACTTTCAGCGGCACGCCGCAACAGCACGGCCCCGTCCACGCAGGCATGAAGAAAGGCGAGCAGTTCCTCGTCTTCCACCCGCTTCGACGGCATGGGCGCGCAACCGATCAGGATCAGCGACCCGGACGCCGCATCGAGCCCGGTCAGCATCACGAACGGCACCGGCAGTTCCAGTTGCTGCTCCAGTATCGACTGGCACAAGGCCGGAAGGCGCGCCGGCGCCGGCCGGCCGGCCTCGACATAGATCCTGACGAAACCCGACCATTCTTCCAGACGGAACTGGACCTCCATGTCGTTCACCATCATCGACTGCTGCTCGACCACCGCCGCAGTTTCCGCTGGCGGCACGCCGGCCAGCATGCACAGCCGGCAAAGCATTGCTTCATAGTCTGCATTCATTGCCTGTTCTCCGAACCGACCACGGCAGTCACCAGGGCCGCGCCGACGATTGCGCTGGTGATTGTCACGCCGCACAGCGCGCGCGGCACGCCGGGCGCCTGCAGTATGGCGCGGCCGTAACGGCTGTCGAGCACGGCCGGCAGGATGAAGGGCGCGGCCCCGATGGCGTACGCCTCCGGCCTGGACTGCAGCCGCTCGCGCAGCGGGCGCGACGGCAGTGGCGTGGCGCGCACGGTGAGCTCGCTGCCGCGCCTGCGGTGATATGCCAGCGCCAGCATGCTGCCGGTGGTCACCGCCGCCATCTGCGCAACGAAACGGGCCAGGACGAAATTGACTGGATAACGCGCGGCGACTGCGCCGACCTGCCGTGGCAGGCGCTGGCAGAGGCCGCTCCACGCCTGCTGGCTGGCCGCCGCCATGCGGCCGCCCCAGCCCGATGGATTGGCGCACCAGGTCTCGGTCAGATGCGCCTGTAGCGCAAAGGCCGGGATGAAGGGCAGCAGGCTCAGCAGGATGCCTGTGTATTGCCGGCGGCGGCTGGGCTGCGGAGAAAAGCGCGTCTCCGCGGGCTGCATCTGCTGGTCGGCATAGATGGCGCCACAGGCCAGCAGCCGCAGTGGCTGCACGGGTGCCGGCAGGAAGGGCGCGAGCATGGTGGGAATCGTGAAGGCGCAGAAGGTGGTGCGCATGGACCGCGCCACGTAGGTTGCCGCCAGCGCGGGTTCAGGCGCCTGGTGGCGAGGGGCACGGGTGCTTGCAGGCCGGTCGGCGCGCCGTGTCGCGCCGTTGTAATCAGGAGTATTCATGACGCCGTAAGTAGCCCGGACCGCCCGCGTGCTGCACCGGAACCGTCCACATTCGATACCCTTTGCGTCGTCTCAATGGTGTGCGGCCAGCGGCCTTGGATGGAGCAGCGCAGTGGCGATGCAGGCGGCCACCACATGGCTCGCCAGCAAGGCCACCATGGCCGGCGGCAGCGTTCCGCCAGCGCGGGCGGCGGCCCTGTCGAGCCGCAACGTCAGCCAGGCCGAAGAGGCAAACGCCGGGCCGCAGGCGAGATAGGCAGCGGGATTGGCCTGGATGCGCTGCCGCAGCGACGGCATGCTGTCCGGCTGTGGCGCCGGCTCCAGCCTTGCGCCGCGCTTATGATGAAAGCATGCCGACATCAGGCTGCCGGTGCCGACCGCCAGCATCTGCGCCGTTACCCGCGCCAGCACGAAATTGATCGGATAGGCGCATGCTGCCGGCGCCAGGCGCCTCGGCATCAGGCTGCACAGGCTCTGCCAGAGCCGCCGATTGGCCGTGGCCATGCATGCGCCCGCGCTGCCGGCGCGGCTGCACCACTCATTGGTGAGCCGGGCCTGCGCATAAAAGGCGGCAATGTAAGGCGTCATGCCCAGCGTGAGCGCCGTCACTTCCTGGCCCAGTGCCGGCGCCGGCGCGAAGCGCACCTGCTGCGGCGGCTGGATCATGTCGATATAGAGGAAGCCGCCCAGCAGCGTGCGCAGCGCAAAGACGCGCGGCGGCACCAGTACCTTGACGCAGGGAGACAGCACGGTCGGCAGGCTGAAGGCGCCCAGCGTGATCCATGCGCCTTGCGCGGCATGGCGCCAGACCGGCGCGGCGGGTGGCAAACCGCTGGGCTGCGGGCTCGGGTCAGGCGTCGTTGCCTGGGCCGGCGACATGGCCGGGCGAAGGGAGAGCGGATTCATGGCGGCCTGAGTGGCGGGCATCCCCATGGCGTTGCAAGCGCCGGCGCCGCGCCGGGGCGGCCGGCGTGGGTGCCAGCCCTTCCCTGACGCTTGCGCCTGGCGATCTCTGGCCAAACTTGCCGGGCGCAAGGGCGCCAGAGACCCTTGCCAGGGCATCAAGACATCAGGGCTTCAGGGCTTGAGCACCACCTTCACGCACTCGTCCTGCTTGTCGCGGAACATTTTGTAGGCATCCGGCGCCTGCTCCAGCGGCATGCGATGGGTGATGATCACGCTCGGGTCGATCTCTCCGGCCTGCACCCGGTCCAGCAGGGGTTTCAGATAACGCTGGACATGGGTCTGGCCGGTCTTCAAGGTCAGCGAGCGGTTCATGAAGGAGCCGATCGGCATCTTGTCCAGGAAGCCGCCATAGACGCCCGGAATCGACACCACGCCGCCATTGCGGCAGGCCATCAGCGCCTCGCGCAGCGCATTCGGGCGCTCGGTTTCCAGCATCATCGCCTGCTTGACGCGGTCGTAGGCGCCCACCAGGCCGACGCCATGCGCTTCCATGCCCACCGCATCGATGCAGGCATCCGGGCCGCGGCCGCCGGTGATGGTCTTCAGCGCATCCAGCACATTGACCTCTTCATAGTTGATGGTCTCGGCGCGCGAGATCTCGCGCGCCATGCGCAGCCGCTCCGGGAAGCGGTCGATCGCGATCACCCGCTCCGCGCCCAGCAGATAGGCGCTCTGGATCGCGAATTGGCCAACCGGGCCGCAGCCCCATACCGCCACCACATGGCCGGGCCGGATGTCGCAGTTCTCCGCGGCCATGTAGCCAGTGGGCAGGATGTCGGACAGGAACAGCACCTTCTCGTCGTCCAGGCCATCGGGCACCCGGATCGGGCCGACGTCGGCATACGGCACCCGCACGTATTCCGCCTGGCCGCCGGCATAGCCGCCCGTCAGATGGGAATAGCCGAAGATGCCGGCCGGCGAATGGCCCCACATCTTTTCCGCCATCGCCGCATTGGGATTGGAGTTCTCGCACAGCGAATGCTGCTGCTCCTCGCAGAAGTAGCAGTTGCCGCAGGCAATCGGAAATGGCACCACCACCCGGTCGCCTATCTTCAGGTTGGTCACGCCGCTGCCCAGCTCCACCACCTCGCCCATGAACTCATGGCCCAGGATGTCGCCCTTTTCCATGGTGGGGATATAGCCGTCGTACAGATGCAGGTCGGACCCGCAGATGGCGGTGGACGTGATCTTCAGAATCGCGTCGCGCGGATTGAGTATCTTTGGATCGGGCACATTGTCGACCCGCACATCCTTGGCGCCATGCCAGCATAAGGCTCTCATCCCGGTACCCCTTTCTTGATCAGCTTGACCATGGTGCTGCGCGGGCCGGCCGACTGCCCTTCGGTGGTGGTGATTTCTCCGGTCTCGATGAGCTGCTTGAAGCGGCGCAGATCGGCGTCCATTTGCTGCAGCGGATTTTCGCCGAACAGTTTGGCCACCAGCGCGCCGGCCTTGCCGCCCGGCGGCTTGTACTGCATCTCGACCCGGACGATGGTGCCGCGCCCGCCCGGCGCGCGCTCGAAGCGCACCGTGCCGCCATTGTCGACATCGGCGCCTTCCACCGAATGCCAGGCCAGCAGTTCGCCCGGCTGGTCGGCGGTGATGTCGGCATGCCATTCCACGCTGGAGCCGATCGGCGCCTTTGCCTTCCAGTGCGAGCGGGTGTCGTTGATCTTGCTGACCTCCTCCAGGTGCTCCATGAATTCCGGGAAGCGGTCGAACTCGCGCCAGAAGCGGTAGCACTCGTCCGGCGACTTGTTGACCGTGATGCATTTTTCCACCGCCATCGCGCCCGATTCGGTGCTGCGCTCGCCGATGCCCTGGCGGGCCGACTGCGCCAGCGCCGCGCTCATGTCGAGCATGGCGGCAGTGGCCACGCCGGCGCCGGTCAGGGCCAGCCGGCTGCGGCGTCCGGACGAACCGGCATGCATGGCCGAGCGCGCCAGCAGGGTCAGATCGAGGCCGACGCAGGCCAGCCGCGCCAGTCCCAGCGGCGCCGGCCTGCCCTTGTTCAGGATATTGACCGCGCTGGCCACGCTGAGCGCGCCGGAAGCCCGCACCAGCGACGGATGGGCATGGATGCCGGTCGAGCGCGCCACCTGGCGCGGCGCCAGCAGCTGGGCAACGCCCAGGCCCAGGATCACCATGCCGGCGCCGGTGGCCAGCGAGGAAAGCTGATCGCGCGCTGGCGCCTCATAGCGGAACTCGTTGCCGGGCGGATGCCTGGACAGCGCGCTTCCCGGATCAAGCGCGGAGAAGTCGCGCTGCGGCGCGGCTTCCTGCTCGGTGTCGGTGCTGATGTCGTTCATTGTTTTCTCCAGGTGTGCAGGGAATCAATACTCGCCGCGTTTCTTGTTGAAATGGAAAAAGAGCCAATTAGAAGTAAGGCTCAGGCGGTAGTTCTGCCCGCGCGACGCTACCTGCGCCTGCATTGATTTGACGCATAATGGCCGCCATGGAAAACCCCGGACATTTCTGCAGCGACCTGCCCGCAGCCCTGCCTGATGAAGTCATGCAGACCCTGCTGGCCGGCAGCGCTTTCCGGCTGGAGCGCATCGTTTCCCATGGCCAGCATTCGCCGCCCGGCTTCTGGTACGACCAGGACGAGCATGAATGGGTGATGCTGCTGCAGGGTGAGGCCACGCTGCGCTTTGAAGACTTTGCGGAAGGCGACCGCCTGCTGCGCCTGACGCCCGGCATGCATGTGACGATTCCCGCGCATTGCCGGCACCGCGTGGAATGGACCACGCCGGATGCCGACAGCGTCTGGCTTGCGCTGTTCTACCGGGACGGCGAACAGCGCTGAACCGGCGCCGCCGGCGGCGGCTATACTTGCCTTCCCATACATCCTTCGTCGACACGTCCATGCACGCAGGCAAACAGCCGGCCCAGGCCACGCCAGCCGATCCGGGCCAGCAATTCGGCAAGCCGTCCGGCGGCCTGCGCGCCCGGCTCTACACCGTCATCTTCGAAGCCGACACCCGTGCCGGCCGCATCTTCGACCTGGTGCTGATCGTCGCCATCCTGGCCAGCGTGGCGGTGGTGGTGCTCGACAGCGTGCAGGCCGTGTCATCGCGCCACGGCGACGTGCTGGGCGTGCTGGAATGGTTCTTCACGCTGCTCTTCACCGCCGAATACCTGGCGCGGCTGTACTGCGTGCGGCGGCCGCTGCGCTACGCCACCAGCTTCTTCGGCGCCATCGACTTCCTGTCGGTGCTGCCCACCTATCTCGCCATGCTGATGCCAGGCGCCCATGTGCTGCTGGATGTGCGCATCCTGCGTCTCCTGCGCATCTTCCGCATTCTGAAGCTGACGTCCTATGTCGAGGAATACGGCATGCTGACCCGGGCGCTGCTGGCAAGCCGGCGCAAGATCCTGATCTTCCTGTCGGTGGTGATGATGGTGGTGCTGCTGCTGGGCACGGTGATGTACGTGGTGGAGGGGCCGGGCAATGGCTTCACCAGCATTCCGACGTCGGTGTACTGGGCTATCACGGCCGTTACCACGGTGGGCTTCGGCGACATCGTGCCCAAGACCGACATCGGCCGCGCGATCTCGTCGGTCATGATGCTGCTGGGCTGGGGCATCCTGGCGGTGCCAACCGGCATCATCAGTTCGGAAATGACCATGCAGAGCAGACTGTTCCGGACCACCACTACCCGCACCTGCCCGGAATGCCTGTCCGAAGGCCATGACACCGATGCGAAGTTCTGCAAGGATTGCGGCGCGCCGCTTCCGGCTTACCAGCGCGACCGCTGAGCCGGCGGCGTAGTGCAATGCATGCGCCGATTGTTGTAACCCGGCATCAGGCGCGATAATGGCGGCTTCCCTCTTCTGACGAATGCCATGAACATCCTGAATTCCGCGCCACTCTCGGCCAGCCAGATCGCGCAGTTTGAAGCCGATGGCTATCTGATCCTCCCGCGCATGGTGGCGCCGGCCGATTGCGAGCGCATGCTGGCGGTGACCCTGGACCACCTGGCGCGCGCAGTGCCGCCGCTGGAATATGAAGCCGACGTCGGATACGAAGGCGCACCGGCATCGCTGGATGCGCCGGGCGGCCGCACCGCGCGCCGGCTGCGCAGCGCCTGGCAGCGCGATGCCTGCTTCCATGACTGGGCCGGGAACCCGGTGCTGGTGGCCGGCCTCAGGCAGCTGCTGCGGGAAGACGTGGTGCTGACCCTGGCGCATCACAACTGCATCATGACCAAGCACCCTCACTTCGGCACCGCCACCGGCTGGCATCGCGACATCCGCTACTGGGCCTATACCCGTCCCGACCTGATCTCGGTATGGCTGGCGCTCGGCCATGAAGAGGCCGGCAATGGCGCGCTGAAGTTCATCCCCGGCTCGCACCGGATTCCACTGGAGCCGGGACAAATGGATGCGCTCGACTTCCTGCGCCCGGAAGTGCCGCAGAACCAGGCGCTGTTCGCGCGCGGCGTCGCGCCGGTGCTGGAACAGGGCGATGTGGTGCTCTTCCACAGCAAGCTGTTCCATGCCGCGGGTCGCAATGACAGTGAGCGGATGAAGGCGTCGGTGGTGTTTGCCTATCGCGGCGCATCGAATCCGCCGGTGCAGGGAACGCGTTCGGCGGCGGCGGGGGAAGTGGCGTTGTCGTGAGCTTGCGGGGTGCGGGTGCGGGGTTTCTTGAAGCGGCGCAATACCCCGCAGGGGCATTGCACCGAATCCGTCACTCTCCATGACCGGTTGTATCCGCGTCATCTCCACACCAATCCAGCGGATGCACGCCCTCTTCCACCAGGCGATGAAACGTTGAATACGGCCAGTCGACAATGCGAACGGCCAGGCCGTGTTTCAACGGATTGACATGCACATAATCGAGATGCGCCTGAAAGTCACGCTCATCCCGTATCGGGTGCTCCCAATAACGCCGCTGCCAGATTCCGCGTTCGCCCCGCTTCAGCCGATACGATGAGCGCTTCTCATCGATCGGCAATCCCTTCGAGAAAACCAGCTTGATCAGCCTCCAGCGCCGCGCGAAACCGGTGTCTTCCGGCGGCAGTTCGATCACGCAATGCAGGCGATCGGGCAATACGACCCATCCATGGATGATGAAGGGATAACGCCGCCGCACTATCTTTACGGCATTGCGGAGGAGATCGATATGGCGCGTCAACAGATCGGTGTTCCGGCGCAGCGGAGTCACCGTGAAGAAATAGGTACCGCCTGCCTGCCATAGCCGACGGTAGTAAGGCATGGGTGCTCCGCGTGCAGGGGGTTACAGGCCGGAAAGGAATCCACAGAACCGCCTTGGTAGCAGCAATGACGCGAACGTTGCAATCCCCTTTCACCCGCGCAAACGCGCTGGCGATCCGTAGGGTGGCATACCTTGAAGGGGCATTCCACGGCCTTTGCCGTTGCAGGCGCCGGGCCGGCGTTGCTACCTTGGCGGCAGCGCGTAATGCCCCTTCGGGATATTACGCCCTATGTCTTCCATGGCGCCTTCTCCCGCCACGCCTGTACCCACTCCTGCGGCATCACCTGCGCAAACGCCCCGAAATCCGCCACCAGCCCGCCCAGCCCCGCCGGCACGATCTCCACACCGTCGGTCAGCGCATGCATGCGCGTATCCAGTTCCCGCCGCACCATGGGCAGCAGCCATTCGCCATGATGCTGCCACACGCTCCCGCCCACCACGAATACCCTTGTATCCAGCGCCACCGCGACGTTGTACAACCCACGCCCGAACCACCGCGCCGCATCCTCGGCAATGGCCCGCGCCGCCGGCTCGTTGTTGCGGGCGGCGTCGAATACGTCGGCCGTGGACTGGCCCAAGCGGTTGGCCAGGTTGCGGCCCGAGATCAGCGCTTCCAGGTCGCCGCGGTTGCCGCAGCCGCATAGCGCGTCCGAAGCTTCGCTCATGAGCATGTGGCCGGCATGGCCGGTGTTGCCATGCTTGCCGTGCAGGATATGGCCGTCCACGCAGAAGCCGAAGCCGATGCCCGTGCTCCATGTCACATACACGCAATTGGGCTCGCCCTGCACCGCGCCGAAGGTGCGCTCGGCCACCAGCGCCGAGACGCAGTCATTCTCGACGGCCACCGTGGCGAACTGCGCCCGCAGCGGGCCTTCCAGCGGTATCACCACCCAGTCATTGGGCAGGTCGGCCGATTGCGCCTGGCCGCCGCAGATATTCGGCGAGGCCAGGCCCAGCATGCCGTCGACCTGCGCGAACGGCCCGGCCGACGACACGCCTACCGCCTCGATCGCCTCGCGCGGCACGCCGGCCTGGTCGCACGCCGCATGCAGCATCGCGATGCACTGGCGCGCCACCGTATCCGGCGTGCCGCTCTTGGGCGTGGGTTCAGTGACGCGGGCCAATGGGCCGTCGGCATTGGCAATGCTGGCCGCGATCTTGGTGCCGCCGATGTCCAGCGCGCTCACCAGGCTTGCTTTGTTCATGCTCGCTCCCATCAGTAAGCGTCGTCCCAGGAAATCGAGAGGCGGGCCGCGCACTGGATCAGGCCCACCATGCTGTAGGTCTGCGGGAAGTTGCCCCACATCTCGCCGCTCTCGGGCGCCACGTCTTCCGACAGCAGGCCGAGATGATTGCGGCGGTCCAGCACCTTCTCGAACAGGCTGCGCGCCCTTTCCTTCTCGCCGATCTGCGCCAGCGCCAGGATCCACCACAGGGTGCAGACCAGGAAGGCGGTTTCCGGCAGGCCGAAATCGTCTTCCTCGTCATAGCGCAGCAGGAATTCGCCGCGCTTCAGGTGCTTTTCGGTAGCGTGCACCGTGCTGGCAAAGCGCGGGTCGTCGGCCGCCAGGAACTGGAACTCGCCCATCAGCAGCAGGCTGGCATCGAGCCGGTCGCCGCCGAAGGTGGAGACGAAGCTCCCCAGTTCCTCGTTCCATGCCGACTCGCAGATCACGCGATGGATTTCCTGCGCATGGCCGCCCCAGTAGGCGGCGCGCTCGTTCAGGCCCAGGCGCGCGGCGATGGTGGCCAGCCGGTCGCAGGCGGCCCAGCACATCATGCTGGAAAAGGTATGCACCCGCTTCTGGCCGCGCAGCTCCCAGATGCCGGCATCGGGCACGTTGTAGTTCAGGATGGCCTGCTCGCCCAGGCGCTCCAGGTCCTGGAACATCTGGTGGCCGGCCGGCCGCTCCATGCGGGTGTCGAAGAAGGCATGGGTGCTGGCCATGACTGCCGCGCCGAACACGTCGTTCTGCACCTGGAAGTAGGCCGAATTGCCGACCCGTACCGGCCCCATGCCGCGATAGCCCGCCAGGTGCGGCTCCTCGCGCTCTTCCAGCACCGCCTCGCGCCGTATGCCATATACCGGCTGCAGCGGCGCATCGCGGCTGTCGGTGATGATGTTGAGGATGTAATCGAGGTAGCGCTCCATGGTGCCGGTGGCGCCCAGGCTGTTCAGGGCATTGACCACGAAATAGGCGTCGCGCAGCCAGCAGAAGCGGTAGTCCCAGTTGCGCCGGCTGTGCGGCGCTTCGGGAATCGAGGTGGTTACCGCGGCAATCACCGCGCCGGAATCGTCGAAGGCATTGAGCTTCAGGGTGATGGCGGCGCGTATCGTCACGTCCTGCCACTCGAAGGGAATCGCCAGGTTGCGCACCCAGTTGCGCCAGTAGCCCAGGGTCTGCTCGTGGAAGGAGCGGCCGACCTCGCGCGCCGAGCCGGCCACGGTTTCATCCGGCCCCATCAGCAGGGTCACCGAGTCCTGCAGGAAGAACGGCTTCTCATCGGTGATCGCGGTGATGGCGGCGTCCGTGGTCAGGCGCATGGCCTGGGCCGAGCCGACATAGGAAATATGATGCGCGCCGCAGCGGGTCTCGGCGCGCGCCCGGCCATAGTCCACCGAGGGCCGCACCCGCAGCGCAATGCGCGGCCGGCCGGCGGTGCGGCGCACGATGCGCACCAGCATCGACGGCGAGAACATGCGGCCATGCAGCCGGAAGCGCGGCGCGAAATCGGTGACTTCAATCGCATTGCCGGCATCGTCCTGGAAGCGGGTCACCAGGATGGCCGAGTTGCGCTCGTAGCGCTGCTCCACCAGGCGGGAATGCTCGAACACCACGTCGATGCTGCCATGGCCGTCTTCCTTGCGTTCGCCCTGCAGCAGCGCGCTGCACAGCGGGTCGCTGTCGAAATAGGGATAGCACCACCAGACGATGGAAGCGTTCTTGTCGATCAGTGCATTGGTGCGGGAGTTGCCGATCAGGCCGAGGTCGAGTGTATTCATGCGGGGGTCCTGTTGGAAAGTGCCTGCGACTGCCGCGCGAGCCGGCATACCAGCTCGTCCAGCAGGCGCACGATGTCCGGCATGGCCGGCAAGTGGAATTCGGCGGCGGTGTCGGGATGGGGTTCGATGCGCACCGTCAGCAGGTCGGGCCGCTTGAGACGGAACACATCCTCATCAGTGACATCGTCGCCCACATAGATCGCGCTGGCCGCGCCGGTCTGCTGCATCAGCTCTTCCAGCGCATTGCCCTTGTGGGTGGCGTCCTGCGGCATCAGGCTGTAGACATACTTGCCGGCCACGACCCGCGGCGGCGGCGACAGCGTGGCGAACAGCGCCGACAGCCGCCGCTCGGCCAGCGCCGGATCGCGCGCCATGCGGTAATGCACGGACAGCGAATAGCGCTTGTCTTCCAGACGGATGCCCGGATCGAAGCGCTGCTGGTCGCGCAGCGCCAGCTCCAGCGCCTGGCGCCATGCCGCGCAGTCGGCGGCATAGCGGCTGCTCCTGGATTCCCAGCCCGGCACGCCTTCCAGGCCATGGTTGCCGACCACGTAATGCGGCTCGAAGCCCAGCCGCTTGTGGATGTCCGTCAGCGAGCGTCCGGTGAGGATCGCCACCGGCGCCAGGCTGGTCAGGCGCACCAGCCGCTCGCGCACTTCCGGCGGCAGGCAGGCGCTGTCTGGCTGGGGCACGATGGGCGAGAGCGTGCCATCGAAGTCGAACACGCACAGCATGCCGGGCTGCACGATCTGGTCAAGGCGGCGCATGCCTGCCTGGTCGAAGAGATCGCTCATCTCACATCACCCTGCGCAACGAACGGCGGCTGTGGGAATGGATCTTGGCGGTGACGCGCTCGCGCCGGCGCAGGCGCGCCGCGTCCAGCAGCATGCGGCCGGCCCAGCGATAGACGTTGAAGTCGCGCACCAGGGTGCGCATGCTGCGCATGCGCTCGCGCTGCTCCATCTCGGGCATGGTCAGCGCCCGGTACAGCGCGTCGGCGCCCTGCTCCACATGATAGGGATTGATGATCAGCGCCTCGTGCAGCTCGCGCGCCGCGCCGGTGAACTGCGACAGGATCAGCACGCCGCGTTCGTCGTCGCGGGAAGCGATGAATTCCTTGGCCACCAGGTTCATGCCGTCATGCAGGCTGGTCACCACGCAGACATCGGCAGCGCGGTAATACCGCATCACCTGGTCCGACTCGTAATGCTCGATCTTGAGCACGATCGGATCGATCCCGCTGGCGCCGTACTTCAGGTTGACCCGCTGGGTCAGGGCGCGCACCCGCGCTTCCAGGTTCTGGTATTCCTCCAGCGAGGTGCGGCTGGGCGCAGCGATCTGCACCATGGTGAACCGTCCGGCCATGGACGGATGCAGCTCCAGCATGCGCTCCACCGCCTGCAGCCGCTCCAGGATGCCCTTGGTGTAGTCGAGACGGTCCACGCCGATGGCCATCAGGTGGTCGCGCGGCAGGCCCAGCTCGCGCCGCACCGATTCGCGCGACTGCTCGATGGTTTCGGCATACGGCTCCTCCGGCCAGGCGATCGAGATCGGATAGGGTTCGACCTGGGTCAGGTCGCCGCCATAGGAAATGGTCGAGGCTTCATGCTCGATGCGGGTTTCGAGATAACGGTCCACGGTTTCCAGGAAATTCTTGCAGTGAAAGGGCGTATGGAATCCCAGCAGTGTATTGCCCAGCAAACCTTCCAGGATTTCCTCGCGCCACGGGCAGATGCCGAAGGATTCCGGGTTGGGCCAGGGAATGTGCCAGAACATGATGATGGTGGCACGCGGCAGCTTCTCGCGCACCATGCGCGGCAGCAGCGCGAAGTGATAGTCCTGCACCAGAACCACCGGGTCCTCGGTATGGGCTTCGGCCACCACTGCATCGGCGAAGCGCTGGTTGACCTTTACATACTCGTCCCAGTCGGAAGAACGGAACACCGGCCGCACATGGGCGATATGGCATAGCGGCCACAGGCCCTCGTTGGCAAAGCCGTAGTAATAGCCCTGCTCTTCTTCCCTGGTCAGCCAGACCCGGCGCAGCGTATAGGCCGGATTCTTCGGCGGCACCGGCACCCGGTCGTGGTCGTCCACCGTCTCGCGGTCGGCGCTGCCGGCGCCATGGGCAATCCAGGTGCCGGAACAGGCACGCATCACAGGCTCCACCGCGGTGACCAGGCCGCTGGCGGGGCGGCGCACCTCGATGCCATTGGCGGTACGGGTATGGATGTAGGGCTCGCGGTTCGATACCACCAGCACTTCATCCCCGGCCAGTTCGTCATGCAGCAGCGCACGCAGCTTGTCGGCATTCCACACCGCGGCCGAGTTTTCCTGGCTGCGCCGCTCGACGTTGTACTCGTGCAGCAGGGCCCGCAGGTCGCTTACCAATGGCTGCACTTCCGGCGGCGCATAGGCGTTCTGCGACTGCGGCGCATTGACGTTCGGACGCAGCAGCCGGCGCATCGAATTGATCCAGCCGCGCCAGCTCAGGTGGGCAACGAACACCGTGATCAGCGACACCACCACCGCCAGCAGCGCAAACAGTGCGATCACATACTTCTTCGCATCGGCGCTGCGGCGCTCGATATAGCTCATGTCATGCACCAGGATCAGCTTGCCCAGGTACTGGGCGCCGCTTCTCAATGTGCTTTCGGTGACATGGATGCGCACGCCGCGCGGCAGCGTGATCAGCGACTGCCGCATCGGCTGGGCGTAGTTGCTGGGCGGGCAGCCCAGCGCATCCGGATAACCCAGGGTCTTGTAGACCACGGTGCCCTGCGGGCTGCAGAACGCCAGCGACGACAGCCGGCCTTCCTGCACCGAGCGGTCCAGCAGCTGGGCAATCCGCCGGTCTTCCCCACGGGGCACGTATTCCTGCAAGGGCTCCTGCAATGCCGACGACACCATCTGCGACCGCGCATCCAGGTCGCGCACGAACCAGCGCAGGGTCATGTCATCCACCAGCGGCACCACGGCATAGGCGAACAGGCCCAGCGCCAGGGCGAGCGGAAGGATGAAGCGGATGGATAGCCGGAAAGATTGCAGTGACATGAGCTCTTCTGTTGTTTTCCCTCTTAAACGGACAGCGCCGGATATGAACAGTTCCGACAGGGATGGCAAGCGTTCAGGCAAAGTATGCGGCAATGCAGCAGCCCGGTTGGTGCGGCATGTCACTTAGCAGGCGCATCACCGTGACGGAACGGCGATGCCAGCAATGACGCCAGTCAATATTTCAGGCTGGGTCATTCCCCTTGTCCCAGGTCAGGAGCGATGGCACGGATTTCGGCCCTGCCGTCCGCGAAAAGCGGGACATGACGGGCAGGCCGGATGACCCCGCCTTCCCTGCCTAAACGCCCGCAAGCCATCCATGTCCAAAATGGTTACCCCGCCTACTCCACCTTCAACAGGCCCTTGCGCTCCAGCAGTTGCAGCGCCTGGTGGGCCCGCTGCCGCGACGTGCTGCACAGGTAGACGATCTCTTCCTGCGAGATCTGCAGTTGCCGGCTGGCGATCGGGCGATAGCGGCGCCAGCGGTCGTGCAGAGCCAACATCGTGACAACACAAAAGTTCATGTTCCACGCAACATTACCAAGGCTCTCGCCACTGAAATACCAGCACAAGCAGGAGGTCTTATGCCTATCTTTTTCAGAACAGGAACGCTGGCAGCACTGTCCATGCAGCTCGTGCCAGCTCTCGTCGTCGCTGGCACCGCGATGTGGGATTACCAGGATGGCCATGGCCCCGCAGACTGGAGCGATCTCGACGCCGCGTATGCTTTATGCGCCAAGGGGACCCACCAGTCGCCAATTGATATCGAGAGCGTCGAGGCACAGCCGGGCCGTTCGAACTACCTGCTCACGTCCTATACGCCTGGCCCAGCGACAATCACCAACAACGGCCGCACCATCATGGTTGCTTCCCACAGCGCGGGTGGCATTCATCTTGACGGCGAGTTTTACCGACTGCTGCAATTCCACTTTCACACGCCAAGCGAAACCCGGATCGACCATAAGGAGTACATGATGGAGATGCACATGGTGCATCGTTCCAGCAAGGGCAGGCTGGCTGTGGTGGCGGTGATGCTTACGTCAGGCAGCGAGAACAAGGCGTTGAAAGCGGTGTTTCAACAACTGCCCGAGGAAAACGGGAAACCGGTTGTGCTTCACGCCTTCGACCCGACGCACCTGATTCCCCAACCGAGCGGCTACTTCTCCTATCTCGGGTCGCTGACGACGCCGCCTTGCACCGAGAACGTGGCCTGGCGAGTGATGGAAAACCCGGTGGAGATCTCGAACGAGCAATACGCCGCCTTCAAGAAGCATTACTTGAGAAACGCGCGGCCCGTGCAGCCGCTCAATGGCAGGCAGGTGTTCGAGTCCACATACTGACTGATTGCACATGCGCTTGAAGAGACGCTCAGTTGCGCCCTACCCCGCCTGAAAACCCCGCAAGCCATCCATGTCCAAGATGGTCACCCCGCCATACTCCACCTTCAGCAGGCCCTCGCGCTCCAGCAGCTGTAGCGCCTGGTTGGCGCGCTGCCGCGACGTGCTGCACAGATAGCCAATTTCCTCCTGCGAAATCTGCAGCTGCCGGCTGGCGATCGGGTTCAGGTAGGGATTGAAGAGCGACGCCAGGCAGCGGGCGACACGGGCGTCGGTTTCCAGCATGCGGTCATATTCCACCAGCGAAATGAAGAGCCCAAGGCGGGCATTGAGCTGGTTCAACAGGAAGCGGTTGAACGGGATGCTGGTATCGAGCAGCCACTGGAAAGTGGCGCGCGGCATCAACGCCAGGCGGCTGTCGCGCAGCGCCACCACGTCGTACTTGCGGTGCTCGCTGTTGAGCAGCGAACCCTCGCCGAACCAGCCGCCGGCCAGCATGCCGGTGAAGGTCACGGTCTTGCCTTCCGGCGACACGCTGCTCATCTTCAGCAGGCCATCGGTCACGCCCATCCAGTGCTCCACCGGCTCGCCCTTGCGGCAGGCGTAGCCGCCGGCTGGAATGTCGCGCTCGATCATGTCGGCTTCCACCCGCGCCATCTGCGGCGGCGTCAGGGACTTGGCCCACATGGTGTGGACCAGCACTTCCTTGAACGAGGGTCTGAGGCTGGACATGGTGCGCCGCAATATCGAAAGTGGGTGGAATTGTCCCGCGGATGACAACCAGGAACCTGTGGCGGGCCTATCATCATCGCATAAAAATTCAGCGTCACCTGCCTGGCGCCGCGTTGGCATTCTCGTAAGTCAACTGTAAGCCAGACAGGACAGACTCGGCACACGGACCATACTTTTCGAAGGTAGGCCATGGTGGAGACGACACAACAAGCGGCGGAGACGTTTCCGCGCCTGCTGCTGCGGCATGCGCAGGTGCGGCCGCAGCATCCGGCATTCCGCGAAAAGGACCTCGGTATCTGGCAGACCTGGGGCTGGGCCCAGGTGGCCGATGAAGTGCGGGCGCTGGCCTGCGGCCTGGCGGCCATCGGCTTCAAGCGCGGCATGAACCTCGCCATCGTCGGCGACAACCGTCCCCGGCTGTACTGGGCGATGTCGGCGGCCCAATGCCTGGGCGGCGTGCCGGTGCCGCTGTACCAGGACGCGCCGGCGGCCGACATGGCCTTCGTGCTGGAGAATGCCGAGATCGACTTCGCGGTGGTGGAAGACCAGGAACAGGTCGACAAGCTGCTGGAAATCAAGGAAACCGTGCCCCTCCTGTCGCACATCATCTATGACGACGAGCGCGGCATGCGGCACTATGCGCAGCCCGAACTCTGCGCCTATGAAAGGCTGCAGCAGATCGGTCGTGAATACGACCGTGCCCATCCCGACTTCTTCATCAACGAGGTGAACCAGGGCGCGCCGTCGGACGTGGCCGTGATCCTCTACACCTCCGGCACCACCGGCAAGCCCAAGGGCGTGCTGCACACCCATGCCGCGATGATCGCCACGGCCCGCGTGCTGACCGCGTTCGACCATCTCGACGAGCGCAATGACGTGCTGTGCTACCTGCCGCTGGCCTGGGTGGGCGACTTCCTGTATTCGTTTGCGATGTCGCACGTGGGCGGCTTCTGCCTGAACTGCCCGGAGTCGCCGGCCACGGTGATGACCGACTTGCGCGAGATCGGCCCCACCTATTACTTCGGCCCGCCGCGGGTGTATGAAAACATCCTCACGCAGGTGATGATCCGCATCGAGGATGCCAGCTGGTTCAAGCGCCGCATGTTCCACAGCGCGATGAAGCTGGCGCGCCGGGTAGGCATCCGCATCCTGGACAAGAAGGGCAATGTATCGCTGACGGACCGGCTGGCCTATGGCCTGGGCGAGCTGCTGGTATATGGCCCGCTGAAGAATGTGCTGGGCATGTCGCGCATCCGCACCGCCTACACCGGCGGCGAGGCGATCGGCCCCGACCTGTTCGACTTCTACCGCTCCATCGGCATCAACCTGAAGCAGCTCTATGGCATGACCGAGACCTGCGTGACCGTCTGCATGCAGGCCTCGGGCGACGTGCGCCTGGACACCGTCGGCAAGCCCATGCCCGGCGTGGAAGTGACGATTGCCGACAGTGGCGAAGTGCTGGTGCGCTCGCCCGGCCTGATGCGCGGCTACTACAAGCGGCCCGACGCCACCGCCGAAGCGATCGACGAGGCCGGCTACTTCCACACCGGCGACGCCGGCTTCTTCGATGCCGACGGCCACCTGAAGATCATCGACCGCGCCAAGGACGTGGGCAAGATGGCCGACGGCACGCTGTTTGCGCCCAAGTACATCGAGAACAAGCTGAAGTTCTTCCCCTTCATCAACATCGACATGGACGCGGTGGGCAACTGGGCCGAGCGGCGCGGCCTGGCCTACAGCGGCTATACCGACCTGGCCGCGCAGCCGGCAGTCTACGAGCTGGTGGCCGACTGCGTGGCCAGGGTCAATGCCGACCTTGCCGCCGATGCGCTGCTGTCGAACTCGCAGATCCACCGCTTCCTGATCCTGCACAAGGAACTGGACCCGGACGACGAGGAACTGACCCGCACCCGCAAGGTCAGGCGCGGCTTCATCGCCGACAAGTACGCGGTGCTGATCGAGGCGCTCTACGACGGCAGGCCATCGCAGTACATCGAGACCCAGGTGCGCTTCGAGGACGGGCGGCAGGGCATGGTCAGCGCCGACCTGAAGATCCGCGACGTCAAGCCGCATGGCCAGGCGCAGCCCGGCGGCGCGGCAACAGCCAAGGGCAAGGTCAAGGAGGCCGCATGAATGCAGTAAGCGAACCCGGCATTGCCGACTTCCCCGCGCCCGGCACCCGCCGCATCGGCGAGGTGATCCTGGACCTGAAGAGCATCTCGCTGTCCTTCGGCGGCGTCAAGGCATTGACCGACATTTCCTTCGATGTGCGCGAGCATGAGATCCGCGCCATCATCGGCCCCAACGGCGCGGGCAAGAGTTCGATGCTCAATGTGATCAACGGCGTCTATCGGCCGCAGAAGGGCGAGATCGACTACCGCGGCCAGCAGCGGCGCGTCATGAACACCTATGCCGCCGCCAAGAGCGGCATCGCGCGCACCTTCCAGAACATCGCGCTGTTCAAGGGCATGACGGTGCTGGACAACATCATGACCGGCCGCAACCTGAAGATGAAGTCCAACTTCCTGCTGCAGGCGCTGTACTGGGGCCCGGCCCAGAAGGAGGAGATCGCGCACCGCAAGGAGGTGGAAAGGGTGATCGACTTCCTGGAGATCCAGCACATCCGCAAGACGCCGGTGGGCCGCCTGCCCTATGGCCTGCAGAAGCGGGTCGAGCTCGGGCGGGCGCTGGCGGCGCAGCCCGAGATCCTGCTGCTGGACGAGCCCATGGCCGGCATGAACGTGGAAGAGAAGCAGGACATGTGCCGCTTCATCCTCGACGTCAACGACCAGTTCGGCACCACCATCGTGCTGATCGAGCATGACATGGGCGTAGTGATGGACATCTCCGACCGGGTGGTGGTGCTGGACTATGGCAGGAAGATCGCTGACGGCACGCCGGACGAGGTGCGCAGCAGCCAGGACGTGATCAATGCCTATCTCGGCGTGGCCCACTAGAACAGGGAGGCGGCATGAACATCAATTTCTTCTTCGAAGTGCTGATCGGCGGGCTGCTCTCGGGCGTGATGTATGCGCTGGTGGCGCTGGGCTTCGTGCTGATCTACAAGGCGTCCGGCGTGTTCAACTTCGCGCAGGGCGCGATGGTGTTCTTCGCGGCGCTGACCTGCGTGTCCATCGTCAACCGCTTCGGCCTGTCGCTATGGCTTGCGGTGCCGATCACGATGGCGGTGATGGTGGTGCTGGGCCTGGCGATCGAGCGGCTGGTGCTGCGGCCTCTGGTGAACCAGCCCGAGATCACGCTGTTCATGGCGACCATTGGCCTGGCCTTCTTCATCGAGGGCCTGGCCCAGATGCTGTGGGGCGCGCAGGTGCAGCGCCTGGACCTCGGCATCGAGGATGTGCCGATCGAATCGCTGATGGAGCGCTTCAATATCGTCGTGTCGCGCTTCGACCTGACGGCTGCCTTGATCTGCGGCGTGCTGGTGGCGGCGCTGGCCTTCTTCTTCTCGAAAACCAAGATCGGCCGCGCGCTGCGCGCCGTGGCCGACGACCACCAGGCCGCGCTGGCGGTGGGCATACCGCTGCAGCATATCTGGGCCATCGTCTGGGCCGTGGCCGGCTTCGTCGCGCTGGTGGCGGGCATGCTGTGGGGCGCGCGCAATGGCGTGCAGTTCTCGCTGACGTTTATCGCGCTGAAGGCCTTGCCGGTGCTGATCCTGGGCGGCTTCACCTCGGTGCCGGGCGCCATTGTCGGCGGCCTGATCATTGGCGCTTCCGAGAAAATGGCCGAGGTGTATATCGGCCCCATGGTCGGCGGCGGCATCGAAGGCTGGTTCCCTTACGTGCTGGCGCTGCTGTTTTTGCTGGTACGCCCTGAAGGCCTGTTTGGCGAACGCATCATCCGGAGGATCTGAGCATGTACTACCGCGAAGCAGGCCAGTTCAAGACCACCTATGCCGCCGACAGCCGCATCTTCCCCATCCTGCAGGACCGCGCCGGCATGCTGGTGCTGTGCGCGATCGCTTTCATCCTGGTGCCGTTCTGGGCCACGCCCTACACCTTCTCGGCGATCCTGATTCCCTTCCTGATCTTCTCGCTGGCGGCGCTGGGCCTGAACATCCTCACCGGCTATGCGGGCCAGCTGTCGCTGGGCTCGGCCGCCTTCATGGCGGTGGGCGCCTTCGCTTCCTACAACTTCGTGCTGCGCATCCCCGGCATACCGGTGCTGCTGGCCTTCGTGCTGGGCGGCCTGTGCGCGGCGCTGGTGGGCATTGCCTTCGGCCTGCCGTCGCTGCGCATCCGCGGCTTCTATCTGGCCGCCGCCACGCTGGCGACGCAGTTCTTCGTGGTCTGGTGCATGACCAAGATTCCCTGGCTGACCAACTACAGCAGCTCGGGCGTCATCACGGCGCAGAAGATCGTGATCGCCGGCTATACCTTCGACACGCCGGCCAGCAAATACCTGCTGACGCTGGCCATCGTCGCGGTGATGGCGCTGCTGGCCAAGAACATGGTGCGCTCCAATGTCGGCCGCTCGTGGATGGCGGTGCGCGACATGGACGTGGCCGCCGAGGTAATCGGCATCCGCCTGATGCGCACCAAGCTGCTGGCCTTCGCCGTCAGCTCCTTCTACTGCGGCGTGGCGGGCGCCCTGTATGCCTATGCCTACCTCGGCACGGTGGAGCCGGAAGCCTACAACCTCGACCTGTCCTTCCGCATCCTGTTCATGATCATCATCGGCGGCGTGGGCTCCATCCTCGGCTCCTTTCTGGGCGCGGCCTTCATCGTGCTCTTGCCCATCCTGCTCAACGTGGTCGCCCATGCGCTGTCGCTGCCGACCTCGGTGGCCTCGAACCTGGAGCTGATGGTGTTCGGCGCCCTGATCATCTTCTTCCTGATCGTCGAGCCGCATGGCCTGGCGCGGCTGTGGCAGATCACCAAGGAGAAACTGCGGCTCTGGCCTTTCCCGCATTGACGCTTGCCCTACCCCGTTCGCATAAAAACACGCAGCTTCGGCTGCGCAACCAAGGAGAAGACGATGAGGACCATGAAAACCGTATTGCTGGCCGCCGCCCTGGCCGGCGCCTGGGGCAGCGCGCTGGCGCAGGAACAGTATGTGCCGCTGTTGTCCTACCGTGTCGGCCCGTATGCGGCCGGCGGCACCGGCTTCTACGGCGGGGTGATCGACTACTTCAACCTGGTCAACATGAATGGCGGCATCAACGGCGTCAAGCTGACCTGGGAGGAATGCGAAACCGAGTACAACGCCTCGCGCGGCGTGGAATGCTATGAGCGCCTGAAGACGCGAAACGGCGGCGCCTCGCTGGTCGAGCCGCTGTCGACCGGCATTGCCTACGGCATCCTGGACCGCGTCGGCGCAGACAAGATCCCGATGACCACGCTGGGCTATGGCCGTTCCGATGCTGCCAACGGCAAGGTCTTTCCGTATGTGTTCCCGCTGATCACCAGTTACTGGAACCAGGCCGCCGCGATGGTCAAGTACCTGGGCGAGAAGTCGGGCGGCATGGAGAAATTGAAGGGCAAGAAGATCGTGCATCTTTATCACGACTCGGCTTATGGCAAGGAGCCGTTGCCGGTGCTGGAGGAGCAGGCCAAGCAGTATGGCTTCGAGCTGATCAAGATCCCCATTGCGCCGCCGGGCAATGACCAGCAGTCGCAATGGCTGCAGATCCGCCAGGCCAATCCCGACCATGTGATCCTGTGGGGTTTTGGCGTGATGAATGCGGTGGCCATCAAGACCGCGCAGCGCAACGGCTTCCCGCGCGAGAAGATCCTGGGCGTGTGGTGGGCCGGTTCCGAGGAAGACACCGTTCCGGCGGGTGATGCCGCCAAGGGCTACACCACGATGACCTTCAACACGCCGGGCAACTACCCGGTGCTGGACGAGATCCGCAACAAGGTGTACGCCGGCGGCAAGGGCAACCTGGAAGACAAGACCCGCGTCGGCTCGGTGTACCACATGCGCGGCGTCACCGCCGCCATCCTGTCGGTGGAGGCGATACGCAATGCCCAGGCCAAGTATGGCAAGGGCAAGACGATGACGGGCGAGCAGGTGCGCTGGGGGCTGGAGAACCTGAACGTGGATGCGGCACGGCAGAAGGAACTGGGCGCGTTCGACATGTTCCCGCCGGTGAAGACCTCCTGCGAGGATCATGAGGGATCGGGCGCGGTGAAGGTGCAGCAGTGGGATGGGAAGAAATGGGTGGCGGTGTCGAAGGATTGGGTGGTGGGCGACAAGGCCCTGACGCGCAAGCTGCTGGAGGAAAGCTCGGCCAAGTATGCGGCGGAGAAGAATATCAAGCCGGCTTGCATGGGGGCGGGGACCTGAAGGCAGGTAGCGCGGCTGGCGGCAGCCGTGCCGCAGCTCAGGCCTTGTCAAGCACGACGTGCCGGCAATGCCTGAAGCGGATAAGGTACGGCGCCGGTAGGGTGTAATACCCCGCAGGGGCATTACACCATGGGTCGATCAGGGAAGTCGGCCGGTAATGCCAGCGCGGTCTGCAAAGGCCGTGCAATGCCCTTCGGGTATTGCACCCTACGAAAGCGGTTGCCGTTGCGGTACGCGTAGCGACCGTTGCCGTTGCCGTTGCCGTTGCCGTTGCCGTTGCAGTGAAATCCCGTTGAGCGCGCCGTGTCAGCGGTGCCCGGAGCGGGAAAAGGTGCGGCGTCTGTTTGAGCGAAGCGCAGCGTAGCGAGTTTAGCCGCGCCCCGCTCCGGGTACCGCCGGCACGGGAACCCTGCGTCAGCAGGGCGCGATCACCGGGTCGCCTTTTTTTGGTTACTTTTTTTGGCGAAGCAAAAAAAGTGACCCGGCCGCCGGGACGGATTCCCGGCTTGTGTCCACGACAGTGCAATCTGATTGCGTCATCAGGGCAGGAAGACCGCACTGTCGCCTTGTCGTTAGAGGTTAAAAACTTCAACGTCAAAGGCGCTCCTTCGCTAAGGATCAACTCCGGTGACGCAATACGATTGCACTGCCGTCATGACCAGGCCGGGTGTTCGCCCCGGCGGGCGAGTTACTTTTTTTGCTTCGCCAAAAAAAGTAACCAAAAAAAGGCGACCCCGACTGTGCCGCCCCGCTGCGCGGGGTTCCCGTGCCGGCGATACCCGGAGCGGGGCGCGGCTAAACTCGCTACGCTGCGCTGCGCTGCGCTCAGACAGACGCCGCACCTTTTCCCGCTCCGGGCATCGCCGTCACGGCGGTACACAGACGGGGACCCTAACTGCAACTGCAACGGCAACGTCAACGTCAAAGGCAACTGCAACTGTCGCTGCGCGTACGTCAAAAGCAACTGCAACTGCAACCGCTCATGCCGCCAACGGCAAGTTCAGCAGCAACTTTATTTGCACCGCATTAAGTCGCCGCCACCCTGAAGGCGAACCATGCCATCTCCCTACCCCGATGCCCCGCAACGAGAGCAAACACACCATGACACCCCAAACCGATACCCCTCCCCCCTACCTCGCCGTCAACAACATCGAGGTCATCTACGACCACGTCATCCTGGTCCTGAAAGGCGTCTCCCTGCAGGTCCCGCGCGGCAGCGTCGTCGCCCTGATGGGCGGTAACGGCGCCGGCAAGTCCACCACCCTGAAAGCCATCTCCACCCTGCTGCGCGGCGAGCGCGGCGATGTCACCAAAGGCAGCGTCACCTTCGACGGCGAACGCATCGACCAGCTCACGCCGAACGCACTGGTGCAGCGCGGCCTGTCGCAGGTGATGGAAGGACGGCACTGCTTCGGCCACCTGACGATAGAGGAAAACCTGCTGACCGGCGCCTACACACGGCGGCTGTCGCGGCGCGAGCTGCAGCAGGCGCTGGACAAGGTCTATCACTACTTCCCGCGCCTGAAGGAGCGGCGCGCTTCGCAGGCGGGCTATACCTCGGGCGGCGAGCAGCAGATGTGCGCGATCGGCCGCTCGCTGATGGCGCAGCCGTCGATGATCCTGCTGGATGAACCATCGATGGGCCTGGCGCCGCAGATCGTCGAGGAAATCTTCGAGATCGTGAAGGACCTGAACAGGAAGGAAAACGTGTCCTTCCTGCTGGCCGAGCAGAACACCACGGTCGCCCTGCGCTATGCCGACTTCGGCTACATCCTGGAGAACGGCCGGGTCGTGATGGAAGGCGAGGCAACGGCGCTGGCCGCCAATGAGGATGTAAAGGAATTCTATCTTGGCGTATCGGGCGCGGGCCGCAAGAGCTTTCGCGACATGAAGTTCTACCGCCGCCGCAAGCGCTGGCTGGCCTGAAGGAGAATCGCATCATGACCGTCTACTTCGACGAACTGGAAACCCGCGACCCGCAACACCGTGAACGCGATCTGATGACGCGCCTGCCGTCGCTGATCAAGCGTGCCAAAGCCGCATCCGGCTGGGCGAGGCTGCTTGGGCACATCGATCCCGGCGATATCACCAGCCGCGCCGCGCTGGCCCAGTTGCCCGTGACACGCAAGTCCGACCTGAAGCAGTTGCAGCAGACTGAGCCGCCGTTCGGCGGAATGAATGCCACGCCGCTGCAGGCTCTTCCGCGCATCTTCATGTCGCCCGGTCCCATCTTCGACCCAGAAGGCTGCGGCGAGGACTGGTGGCGCTATGCCCGCCCCTTCCATGCACTCGGCATGCGGCGCGGCGAGCTGATACAGAACTGCTTTTCCTATCACTTCACGCCGGCCGCCTTCATGGTGGAAGGCGGCGCCAGGAAGCTGGGCTGCCCGGTGATACCCGCCGGCAGCGGCCAGACCGAAATGCAGGTGCAGGCAATCGCCGCGCTCAGGCCGCACGCCTATGCGGGCACGCCGTCCTTTCTGAAGATCATCATCGAGAAGGCGCTGGAAATGGATGCCGACATCAGCAGCCTGCGCCGCGCGCTGGTGGGCGCGGAAGCATTGCCGCCTTCGCTGCGTGCATGGCTGCAGGAACATGGCGTGCCCCATGTGCTGCAGACCTACGGCTCGGCCGACATCGGCAACATCGCCTATGAAACCATGAGCGACGGCCAGGTCCATCCAGGCATGGTGCTCGACGAGGAGATCCTGCTGGAAATCGTGCGGCCCGGCACCGGCGACCCGGTCCCTGAGGGCGAGGTGGGGGAGGTGGTGGTAACGGCCTTCAACACCGACTATCCGCTGATCCGCTTTGCCACGGGCGACCTGTCGGCCGTGTTGCCGGGCATGTCGCCCTGCGGCCGCAGCAATGTGCGCATCCGCGGCTGGCTGGGGCGGGCCGACCAGACCACCAAGGTGCGCGCCATGTTCGTGCATCCTTCGCAGGTGGCCGATGTGATGCGGCGCCATCCGCAAGTGCGCCGCGCGCGCCTGGTGGTCAGCGGGGAGATGGCCAATGACGTGATGACGCTGCTGTGCGAGGTCGACCAGCCGCAGGACAGCGGCATGGCGGCCGACATCGTCGCCAGCATCCGCGAGGTCACCAAGCTGCGCGGCGAGGTCAGGCTCCTTGCCCCCGGCACGCTGCCCAATGACGGGCGGGTGATCGAGGATGCGCGGAAATATGAATAGCATGGATGCCACGAAGGGCTGCCGGCGCCTGCAACGCGCACGCAGGCGCCACGGCGTTGCGGGCAGTAACGCACCGATGGCCGGCCGCTGAACCGGGCAATGTTCCTGGCTACTCAGACGCCCGCCGTTCAATTCCGGGCGGCGGCTTTTCTTGAGTATCCATGAACGAAAGCAAGGCATCCCTTTCCCGTGCAAACATGTATGCCCACCTTGGCGCGCAGTACTGTTTCAACATTGCATCCGAGGCCAGTTCCGGCAATTACATCGTGGGTGAACTGCACACCGAACGCACCATGCTGACGCGGGAACAGATCGCTGCACGCTGCCGCAAGCAGCGGCTTGAAGCAGGCCTGCCGGTGTATGACGCACCAAAGATCCGTTCGCGCGAGGCGCAGCCGTCGCAGCGGCATTTCTGCTGCGGCAAGCTACTGCGATGGCATCCGGGCTGTGGAACACTGCAGAAACGCTACTGCATGCGCTGACACCGCGCATTCCCGGCGCTGCGGCGAGCGCGCTGGGACAGAAGGGAACGGGAAATACCCCGGATCCTTTAGAGCGAGAAACGTTCCCTCTTGCCGGCGTTGACCGATTCGCGGAACTGGTTGAATCATTGGGCCTGCATGCAAGCTATTCCCACCAGTTTGTGCGTCTGGACACATCAGAGCCGGACAGCAGGGCCAGTTGGATGGTAACGCCTTCGCTTGATCCGGCCACGCAGGCAGTGGACGGCCTGCTTGTCTTTCTCGAGTCGGCCCAGCCTGGCAATCTACAGCAGGCCGACCAGTTGAAGATGATGCTGTCTTACCTCTTTGAACGAGGCATGCGCACCTTCACCGCAAGCCCTGACGTATTGAAGGAATTTCCCTGCAGCACGGAAGCGAACTGCGTTCCCGTGCAATCGATCTGCGACGGAAAGGTGTTGCTCGATACGGTACTGGCAACGGCAGGCAAGGGTAACGTGGTAATTCTGCCCCCGGAAGCAATCGAAGCACTCGCCAACATGCTTAGTCCGGCCTATGTCAATGCCACCTAAGACTTCGTATGGGTAAGCGCATCCCGCATGCGTGCGCTGGAGCCGCAATATCGGATCAATTGCACGGCTCAGCCATCCACCACCGGTCAAGTCAATGCGCAGCCTGGTCCGTCCGATTCCGCTTTCTCTGCGGGTGTTTTTGCCTTAGGTTACGCCGGCGGCACCGTGTTTGCCGTTCTTCTAGCAAGCTCGGTCTTCATGTGCTGGAGGGGCACCAGAGCCGCCACAGCGACAGCTTCGGTAACACACAGCCTTCCTCAACAGATCCGCAATAACAATATGGATGACCAGAAGAACGGCGAAACAAGGGGCGACATCGATTACAGAATGGAGAACATGGGCAAGGAAAAAAATGACAGGAAAGAAAAGAACGATAGGAACGAAAATACCGCGAAGCAGGACGATCTGGAAGCCACTCCCCTAGAGGCAATATCCGGTGCCGACGACAACGACTAAGAAGCTGGGCGGCAGACATATTCGACTGACGGCATGAGTCCATACCGGAAAAATCTCGCCGCGAAGCGGGGGCTAACAGCACCCCGACCCATAACGGGCAGCCCGGCAATGCCGCGTCTGCGGCGTCTGCCAAGTGGATGAGACCAGCCACGGAGAGGACCCGCAAGGCGGTGCCGCGGCCCATGCGGCCGCCTTTATGAAGCCAGTCGGGCCTGAGCTGTCTATATACCTTCCACGATAAACAGCCGTCCTATCGAATGCGCCTGCCGTATCTCCCTGGCACGGGTGTATTCCGGCGAGTTGTACCAGGCACGCGCCTGTTCCAGCGACGGATATTCCACCACCACGGTGCGCCAGTTTTCATTGTGCCCTTCATCGTTTCCCTCGCACTGGATGCGCTGGCCGCCGCGGGCCAGCCAGACGCCGCCGTACTGGGCAACGGAAGCCGTGGAAAGCGCACGGTAGTCCGCATAGCCCTCGGGATTGCTGACCTGGATTTCTGCAACGACATATGCTTTGGGCATGCTCTTCTCCTTACAGCGCCAGGCGCTGGCGCGCCGCGGCATATTCATTGGAAAGGCGTTCAACCACTTCGGCCACCGCGGGCACATCGTCCATCAGGCCCACGCCCTGGCCGGCGCCCCAGATGTCGCGCCAGGCCTTGGCCTTGGCGCCGCCGCCGGAGCCGAAATTCATCACGCTCTTGTCGGCCTGCGGCAGGTTGTCCGGGTCGAGGCCGGCGGTGACGATGGACTTCTTCAGGTAATTGCCATGCACGCCGGTAAACAGGTTGGTATAGACGATGTCGGCGGCGCTCGATTCCACAATGGCCTGGCGGTAGGCATCGTCCACATTCGACTCCTTCGTTGCCAGCCAGCGCGAGCCGATATAGGCAAAGTCCGCGCCCATCGCCTGCGCGGCCAGGATGGCGTCGCCGGTGGCGATCGACCCCGACAGCGCGATCGGGCCGCTGAAGAACTTGCGGACCTCGCCCACCAGCGCGAACGGCGACAGCGCGCCGGCATGGCCGCCCGCGCCCGCCGCCACCAGGATCAGGCCATCCACGCCCGCCTCCAGCGCCTTCTTTGCATGGCGGATCGAAATCACGTCATGCAGCACGATGCCGCCGTAGCCGTGGATCGCATCCATCATTTCCCTGGGCGGCGCGCGCAGCGAGGAAATGATGATGGGCACCCGGTGCCGCACGCAGACTTCCACGTCATGCGCCAGCCTGTCGTTGGACTGGTGAACGATCTGGTTGACGGCAATCGGGCCGATCCTGGCATCGGGATGGGCCTTGCCATATTCCGCCAGATCGTTCTGTATCTGGGTCAGCCAGGTATCGAGCAATTCGGCCGGGCGCGCATTCAGCGCCGGAAAGGAGCCGACAATGCCCGCCTTGCACTGGGCCGTCACCAGGGCCGGGCCGCTGGCGATGAACAGGGGCGAACCAATGACGGGAAGGCGCAGGTTTTGCAGCGCGACAGGCAGTGCCATGGCAACCTCACAGGATGGGATGAATGGAATGCGGATCAAGCGATCGCTGACCGGCGCTGCAGATTATAGGGCACAAAGTGGGCACAAAAAGTACGGTCGGGCCTTGCCTGGCAGGCGCTGTGCGAGACTGGCAGCGAAACGGGAGATAGGGAAAGCGCGCGTGGCGTGCTGAAGAGGAGGTTGACTGTTACCACCCGAACCGGGCTTCCGATCCGGGTTGAATGCAGGGTCAGAACTTGTACAGCAGACCTACACTGAACATGCTGATGTTGTTTTTGTCATTGATGAGCGTATCCGAGCCAAAATTCAGCCGTTCATATTCAACTCGGCCGGCAAGGTTCTTGGTGAAGTCGTACTGGAAGCCCGCACCCAGCAGCAGTCCGGTCTTATGGCCGCTGCTAGACATGCTTTCGCCCGGAAAGCCGATATCAAAGTTGCCGCGGGAATGATGCATGCCAATCTTGCCGAATAGTTGAGCCTCATTGCTTAATGGAATGATGCCAAGTCCTGCCAGGGTGAAACTCTGTATCCGGCCTTTTGCCATGAAATCCCCAACGCTTGCCTTGATCGTCCCAAAGTTGGCATAGGCGCCTTCAACCGCGAAGTTGGGAGAAAACTGATAGCCGGCAAGCAGCTTGAAATTCACGCTCGGTTCAGAGCAAGAAAGACCATCGTCGCATTTGAATTTGAAGTTTGACTTCCCCAGATTGCCGCCAACATAGAACGAAGGGTTGGCGGCTGCATCGGCAGCGATGGCCGAGGTCGCGGCAAGCGCCGGCAGCGCCAGCATCAGCGCCGAAATTATGGATTTTGCTTTCATGGATTTTCCCTGGAAGATATCCAGCGATATTGCTGGACAGACAATTCTAGGGAATATGAGTGAATGTTTCGCGGAGGCACTTAAACTGTTAATAGATAACTTTTTGTTAAGTGAAAATTTGCAACAATGTCCTTTTGTTCACCTGTTCGTCTGTTCATAGAAAATGGGCTGCTGCTGAATTGAATCGGGCAAAAACCCGGGAGAACGGACGCTCTTTCAACAATCCACCAGCACGCCCTGCTCAATCCTGGCAACGCCGGCTCTGACCAGTTGCGATGCGGTCCAGTCCGCCAGCGCCTCTTCCTCCATGCGCAGGTGCATGCGGTTCGACGTTGCCAGCAGCGGCACGTCATGCATCCACTGCCGCAGTTCCGTCAAGGGGATGCGCTTCATCTCCAGCAACCGGAACTTGACCAGCACCTTGATGCCGTTCTGCGCATTGCGCGCCGGGTCGGCCGCCAGGTAGTCCAGCCGTTTGAACGCCCGCTGCAGCGCCCCGGCCACGTCGGAAAACGGCGCGCCGTGGCCGGGAATGACCAGGCGCACATCGAGCGCGGCAATCTGCTCCAGGGTGGCACGGGTGGCGTCGAAGCCCGGCTCGCCTTCCAGTTCGGGAAAGATCACGCCGAAGCCGTTTTCCCACAGCGCGTCGGCCGAGATCAGGATGCGCTGCGCCGGGCAGTACAGGATCAGCGAATGCGGATCATGCCCCGGCGCACCCAGCACCTGCCACGCCATATCGCCCAGCGACAGCAGGTCGCCGGCCGCCATGGTGGCGTCGAAGCGAAAGCGCGGGCAGTGCTGTCCGGTGGCGCGGTAGCTCAGCGCGTCCTCGTCCCAGTCGCGCACCGCCGGCGCTTCCGCTGCCGGGATGATGGTGCGGCAGCCATGGGCTTGCTGCAGCGCGGCGTTGCCGCCGACATGGTCGGAATGGGTATGGGTGTTGAGCAGCAGGTCCAGCGGCCGGCCCTGCAGCAGGTGCGCCACCAGCTGCAGCGTCTGCGGCGTATGTGTGGCGTAGCTGCTGTCGACCAGCGCGGTCTGCTCGCGGCCGATGAACAGGATGTTATTGGACGACAGCCAGCCGCGCTGCAGCACATGCATGGAATCGGGCAGGCTCATTTTTTCATCTGGAAGGCAAGGGATATCTTGGCGAACTCGATCAGCACCGGCTTGCTGCCGCCATTGAAGGTGGCAAAGGCATTCCCGGTGCGCACCACCAGCCGCGGCGGGAACAGCCAGGTGAAGAAGGGGATGCCTATCATCTTGGCGCTGCGCACGTCGCGCCATTCGACCTGGCGGTTGAACATCCAGGTCTGCCGTATGCCGCGCTCGTCGATGATCACCACCGAGCGCAGGAACCAGTAATAGCTCACGCCCAGCATCAGCGCCGCGCCCAGCAGCAGCAGTTGCACGCCGATGCCGTATTGCAGCAGCGGATAGCGCAGCGCCACCGTGGTGCCATAACCGGCCAGCACCGCGCACAGCACGGTGGCCATCACCTTGAAGCCGGGCCCATAGGCCGGGCCGGTGACTGTCTTTTCAGGCTGGTAAAAACCGATCTGCATGGTGTCCCTTAAGCGGCATCGTCATCAAACATCGCGTTACGCCGGCGGGCGATCTCGCGCCATACCGCGCGCCGATCGGCATCCGACGCGCTGCCCCAGGCGACGATTTCTTCTATCGTGCGCTGGCAGCCGATGCACAGGCCGGTGGCGGCATCCATCTGGCAGAGGCTGATGCAGGGCGACGGCGCCGGGCCGGGCGCGTCCGGGTCGAATGCGATCATTGTGCCCGCTTCGCGGCAATGGCATTGCCGACCCGGCTGGCGGCGCGCCTGCCGAGATGGCCGGCGATGAACTGGCCGGCATCGACCACCGCATTCAGGTCCACGCCGGTCTCGATGCCCAGGCCCTGCATCAGGTAGAGCACGTCCTCGGTGGCGACATTGCCGGTGGCGCCCTTGGCATACGGGCAGCCGCCCAGGCCGGCCACCGAGGAATGGAAGATGCTGATGCCCACTTCCAGGCTGGCGTAGATGTTGGCCACCGCCTGGCCGTAGGTATCGTGGAAGTGACCCGACAGGCCGCCGATCGGAAACTCGCGGATCACGCGCGGCATCACTTCATGCACCTTCCTCGGCGTGGCCACGCCGATGGTATCGGCGATGTCGATCTCGTCGCAGCCCAGGTCGCGCAGGCGGGCCACCACGTCGGCCACCGCGTCCAGCGGCACCTCGCCCTGGTAGGGGCAGCCGAAGGCGCAGCTGACCGCGGCGCGCAGGCGCAGATTGTTCTTCTTGGTCGCTTCGGCGACGTCGCGGAAGCGCTCGATCGATTCCGCGATCGAGCAGTTGATGTTCTTCTGCGAGAAGGCTTCGGATGCCGCGCCGAAGATCACGATCTCGTCGGCGCCGGCGGCCAGCGCCGCCTCGAAGCCCTTCATGTTGGGCGCCAGCGCCGAGTACACCACGCCGGGCTTGCGGCTGATGCCGGCCATGACCTCGGTCGAGGTCGCCATCTGCGGCACCCATTTCGGCGACACGAAGGAGGCCGCCTCGATATTCGGAAAGCCGGCCGCGGTCAGCCGATTGACCAGCTCGATCTTGATCTCGGCCGGTATGGTTTCCTTTTCGTTCTGCAGGCCGTCGCGCGGACCGACCTCGACGATCTTGACCTTCTTCGGCAAATCGGGAAGTGCCATTTCAGTATCCTTTCTGTGGATCGACCACGCCGGCAATGGCTTCGCCGCGCTGCAGCTGGGCGATCTTGCCGGCGATCTGGCGCACGCTGTCGCCACGCAGGGTGACGGCGGCCGCATGCGGCGTGATGGTAATGCGCGGCTCCCGCCAGAAAGGGTGCGCCGGCGGCAGCGGCTCCTCGCGGAACACGTCCAGCGTGGCGCCGGCGATGTGGCCCGACTGCACCAGCGCCAGCAGGTCTTCCTCGACCAGGTGCGCGCCGCGCGCCACATTGACGAGATAGGCGCCCTGCGGCAGCTTCTCCAGTGTGGCACGGTTCAGGATGCCGCGGGTTTCCTCGGTCAGCGGCAGGATGCAGACCAGCACCCTGCTGGCCGCCAGGAAGGCGTCCAGCCCTTCCTCGCCGGCATGGCAGGTCACGCCGGCCACCTCCTTGGGGCTGCGGCTCCAGCCATGCAAGGGAAAGCCGAAGTCGCGCAGGCTTTGCGCGATGCGGCTGCCGAGGATGCCCAGGCCGAGGATGCCGACGGTGAAACTAAGCTTGTCATGCGGCTTCAGGAAGCGCCACTGCCCTGCCTGCTGCTGCATTGCATATTCATCGAAGCGCCGGAAATAGCGCAGCACCGCATGGCTGACGTACTCGGCCATCTGCACGCCCATGCCGGCATCGTCCAGCCGCACCACCGGCACGCCGGCCGGCAGCGCGTCGCCCAGCGCCATGATGCCGTCGACGCCGGCGCCGAGGTTGAAGATGGCCTTGAGGTCGGTGCGGCCCGACAGCATGGCGCGCGGCGGCTGCCACACCACGGCATAGTCGGCCGGCGCAGTGTCGCCTTCCTGCCAGGCGCGCACATCGGCGCCAGGGATGCTGGCGGCCAGGTCGGCCAGCCAGGGTTCCGGCCTGCCGCCGGTTGCATGGAACACTATCTTCATGATGCCTCGTTGTCTCCTCTGTTTCTTTTCAGCGGTTCTTGCCGGCTGCTTACTGTGCCGCAGCTTGCGTGACTTCGCAGCGCGCATCGGTATGCGCATGTTTGGCCTTCAGGCCCAGCCGCTCCAGCAGCGCGCGGTCTTCCTCCACTTCCGGGTTGCCCGTTACCAGCAGCTTGTCGCCGTAGAAGATGGAATTGGCGCCGGCCATGAAGCACATGGCCTGCACCGCGTCGCCAAGCTGGCGGCGGCCGGCCGACAGCCGCACCCGCGCCCTGGGCATGGTGATGCGGGCCACCGCGATGGTGCGCACGAATTCCAGCGGGTCCAGCGCATCCTGACCATACAGCGGCGTGCCCGGTACCTGCACCAGGTGGTTGATCGGCACCGATTCCGGATACGGTTCCATGTTGGCCAGCTGCGCAATCAGGCCGGCGCGCTGCAGCCGGGTCTCGCCCATGCCGACGATGCCGCCGCTGCAGACCTTGATGCCGGCGCCGCGCACCCGGCCCAGCGTGTCCAGGCGGTCCTGGTAGTCGCGGGTGCTGATGATGTTTTCATAGAACTCGGGCGCGGTGTCGAGATTGTGGTTGTAGTAGTCCAGGCCGGCGTCCTTCAAACGCTGGGCCTGGTGCTCGGCCAGCATGCCCAGCGTGACGCAGGTCTCCATCCCCAGCGCCTTGACCTCGCGCACCATTTCCTCGACATGGTCGAGGTCGCGGTCCTTGGGCTCGCGCCAGGCCGCGCCCATGCAGAAGCGGGTCGCGCCTTCGGCCTTCGCCGCCCGAGCGGCTTCCAGCACCGTGTCCAGCGGCAGGATCTTCTGCGCGGTCACGCCGGTGTCGTAGCGCGCCGCCTGCGGGCAATAGCCGCAGTCTTCCGGGCAGCCGCCGGTCTTGATCGACAGCAGCGTGGCCAGTTCCACTTCAGCCGGATCGAAATGCTCGCGATGGATCTGCTGGGCGCGCAGCATCAGCTCGTTGAACGGCAGGTCGAACAGGGCCAGCACGGCGTCTACCGGCCAGGTGTCGGCGGCAATGGGTTTGGGGCAGGCGTGGAAGGTAATCGGTTGAGCCGACATCGGTATGTCCTTTTTCAAAGTGAGGCAGCGCCTGTCCGGGGCCAGCCCGGCAGGCAGGTGAAGTCCAGGCAGGCGGCAGCGGCGGCGGCGCTGGGCTGCGCCAGCCGTGGTACCCGGCCCAGTAGCGGCGCCGGCAGCCTAGCGGCCAGCGCCTCGATATTGGCGTCCAGATGCGGCATGGCCGCAGCCGGCGTGTTGGCAACCCAGCCCGCCAGCACGAGTCCGCGCGCGGCGATCGCCTCGGCGGTCAGGAGGGCATGGTTGATGCAGCCTAGCCGCATGCCGACCACCAGCACCACCGGCAATGCCAGCAGTTGCGCCAGGTCGGCGGTGTCGAAGCCGTCGGTGAGCGGCACGCGGAATCCGCCCACGCCTTCGACCACTACCGCGTCGGCGGCAGCGGCCACCTGGCGATAACAGGCCAGCAGATGGGCCGGATCGAAGGATACGCCTTCCAGCGCCGCCGCGATGTGCGGCGCCGCGGCTTCGCGCAGCAGGTAGGGCGTGGTCCAGGCGCGCGGCAGTCCGGCGCTGTCGGCGGCGGCAAGCTGGGCCACGTCATCGTTATGCAGTTCGCCGCTACGCCACTCGGCCCCGGCGGCGATCGGCTTCATCGCGGCGGTGCGCAGGCCGGTGGCGGCGCAGGCATGGGTCAGCGCGCTGGCAACCAGGGTCTTGCCGATCTCGGTATCGGTGCCGGTGACGAACCAGGCGGGTTGATGGGTATTAGCCGACATCGCATTCCTCCTCCGCCAGCCGCAGTGCATTGGCCAAGCGCTGCATGTCTTCCAGCGCATGCGCTGCCGAGAAGGTCACCCGCAGGCGGGCGGTGTCGCGCGGCACCGTCGGCGGACGAATCGCCGGCACCCAGAAGCCGCCGCGCTGCAATGCCGCGCTGGCGGCCAGCGCGGTGCCTGATGCGCCGATGCAGACCGGCTGGATGGCGGTATCGGATGGCATCAGTTGCCAGCGTTTCAGCCGCAGCGCGGCCCGAAAGCCCGTTACCAGTTGGTTCAGATGGGCGCGGCGCCTGGCGCCCTCCTCGCCGGCGATCAATGCCAGGCTGGCCGACAGCGCATGGGCCAGCGCCGGCGGCGAGGCCGTGGTGTAGATGTAGGGACGGGCGCGCTGCACCAGCCATTCGATGACGGTGTCATGCGCCGCGACGAAGGCGCCGGACACGCCGGCGGCCTTGCCCAGCGTGCCCATGTACACCAGTTGCGGCGAGCGCAGGTTGAAATGCTCAAGCGCGCCGCGGCCGTGCGCGCCCAGCATGCCGAAGCCATGCGCATCGTCCACCACCAGCCAGGCGCCATGGCGCTCGCACAGCGCCAGCAGCTGCGGCAGCGGCGCGATGTCGCCATCCATGCTGAAGACGCTGTCGGTGACCACGATGCGGTTCTGAGCGCGGCTAGCCTTGAGCAGCGCTTCCAGCGCGTCGAGGTCGCCGTGCGGATAGATGCTGACTGCGGCGCGCGACAGCCTGGCGCCATCGATCAGTGACGCATGGTTGAGCTCTTCGGAAAACAGCTCTGTATCGCGCCCACCCAGGACCGACAGCACCGCCAGGTTGGCCATGTAGCCAGTGGAAAACAGCAGCGCTCGCGGCGCTTCCAGATGCGGCGCCAGGAAGGCCGCCAGCTCGTCCTCCAGCCTGGCATGGGCCAGGCCATGGCCGCTGATCAGGTGGGAAGCGCCGCTGCCGGCGCCATAGCGCGCCGCGCCTTCCTGCAGCGCGGCGACGATGCCCGGGTGCGAGGCCAGGCCGAGATAGTCGTTGCTGCAGAAGGCCAGCAGCGGCTGGCCGTCGGCGTCGGTATCGGGCGCGCAGCGGGTGTGCACGGTGCGCCGGCGGCGGCGCAGCGATTGCGCATCCAGCGCGTCCAGGCCGGCCTGCAGACGGTTCAACAGCTCATTCATGCGGGCACCACCTCATCCAGTACGGCCATCGAGCGCTCGGCCAGCAGCGCGGTTTCGGCCTCGTCCAGCACATAGGGCGGCATCAGGTAGACCGTGCGGCCGATCGGCCGCAGCAGCAGTTCATGCTTCAGCGCGGCGGTGAAGAAGCGGCGCGCAAAACCGGTCGGCTCGACCTTCACATCGAAGGCCCAGATCATGCCGCGGTTGCGGAAGTTGGCGATGCGCGCATCCTCCGCCAGCGGCGCCAGCGCGGCCGAGAGCCCGGCGGCGCGCTGGTGGTTACGGTTGATCACATCGTCCTCGTCGAAGATGGCCAGCGTCGCCAGCGCGGCCCGGCAGGCCAGCGGATTGCCGGTATAGGAATGGGAATGCAGGAAACCGCGCGCAGTATCGTGGTCGTAGAAAGAGCGGTAGACCGCATCGCTGCTCATCACCAGCGACAGCGGCAGGTAGCCGCCGGAGATGCCCTTGGACAGGCACAGGAAGTCGGGCCAGATGCCGGCTTGCTCGCAGGCGAAGAAGCTGCCGGTGCGGCCGCAGCCGACCGCGATCTCGTCGGCGATCAGGTGCACGCCGTAACGGTCGCAGAGCTTGCGCACTTCGCGCAGGTAGGCCGGGTCATGCATGGCCATGCCGGCCGCGCATTGCACCAGCGGCTCGACGATGATGGCCGCGATGCGGCCGGCGCGCTGCTGCAGCAGGGTTTCCAGCGCCGCGGCGGCGCGCATGGCCACCTCGACCGGCGTCTCGCCATCCAGCGCATTGCGCGCATCGGGCGTCGGCACCACATGCACGCCGCGCAGCAGCGGCCCGTAGGCATCGCGGAACAGCTTCACATCCGTCACCGCCAGCGCGCCGATGGTCTCGCCGTGATAGCTGCCCTGCAGGCAGACGAATTCCAGCTTGTCGGTATAGCCCTGGTTGCGCCAGGAGTGAAAGCTCATCTTCAGCGCAATCTCCACCGCCGACGCACCGTCGGAGGCATAGAAGCAATGCCCGAGCGCGCCGCCGGTGCGCGCCGACAGCTGCTCGGACAATCTCACCACCGGCTCATGGGTGAAGCCTGCCAGCATCGCATGTTCCAGCAGGTCGAGCTGGTCCTTCAGCGCCGCATTGATGCGGTTGTTCGCATGGCCGAACAGGTTGACCCACCAGGAACTGATGGCATCGAGATAGCGCTGCCCCTCGTGGTCGTACAGCCAGGCGCCGCGGCCATGCGATAGCGCCACCAGCGGCATGGTTTCATGGTGCTGCATCTGCGTGCAGCGATGCCATACGCTTTTCAGGCTGCGCGCCATCCATTCATCGCTGGCGTTGCTGTTCGGTGTCGTGGTCATGCCTGCCTTTCTGGAAAAGTGCCGTCAAGGTAAAACCAGCGCCCTTGTTCGCGCAGAAAGCGGCTGACTTCATGCAGGCGGTGGGCGCGTCCGCCGGTCTTGTAGCGGGCGACGAATTCGACCGTCGCCTCGTCCCCGTGTTCCTCGGCCGCCCGCAGTTCCAGCCCCAGCCAGCGGGCCGTGCCGTCGTCCTGCAGCTCGGCCAGCGGCGGCCGGGTGCGCGGATGCCAGGTCGCCGCGAGATAGTCAAAGAGGCCCAGCGCATAGGCGCTGTAGCGCGAGCGCATCAGCTCGGCCGCCGTTGGCGCCGGCGCGCCGCGATGCCAGCGGCCGCAGCAGCTGTCATAGTGCCCGCCGCCGCAGGGGCATGCCGTCGATGCGCCGCGCTGCTTCATGCCCTGGCGGCCTTTGCCGGCTTTTGCTCGACCGGCGCGCCGGCCGCTTTCCAGGCCGAGAAGCCGCCCGTGATATGCGCCACCGGCTTCAGGCCCATGGCCTGCACGGTGTCGGTGGTGAGCGCGCTGCGCCAGCCGGCGGCGCAGAAGAAGATGAACTCGCGGTCTTCGCCGAAGACCGGCTTGAAGTAGGGCGATTCCGGGTCGATCCAGAATTCGATCATGCCGCGCGGCGCATGGAAGGCGCCCGGTATCACGCCTTCCCGTTCCAGTTCACGCACGTCGCGCAGGTCGACCAGCTGCACACGCGGATCGGCCAGCTTCTGCCGTACTTCGTCAACCGTATAGGCCTTGATGCGCGATTCGGCCTGTTCCACCATGGTCTTGTAGCCTGTCGTCAGTGCCATTGCCTTAATCTCCTGTGCGTTGCAGGTCGCCCTTGAGAAAGGCGTCGAGCTGGTTGAAACGATCGAATCCCCAGAAGGATTCCCCATCCACGATCATGAAGGGCGCGCCGAACACGCCACGCGCCAGCGCATCCTGGGTTTCGGCGCGCAGCCGCTCGCGCACCGGCGCGCTGTCCTGCCCGGCCGCCAGCGCATCCGGGTCCAGGCCGATCGCGGTGCCGGCCTTGATCACTTCCTTCTCCTCGTCGATCGCCACGCCATCGACGAACATGGCGCGAAACAGCGCCTGCGCCAGCTCGATGGCGCGCGCCTCGCCGACGTGTTCGGCGGTCCACAGCATGGCGCGGGCGGCGACCTGGGTCGGCAGCGGAAAACGCGGCGGCCGATTGTACGGTATGCCGTGAAAGCGCGCAGTGCGCTCGAAATCATGGAAGGAGTACTCGCCCTTGAGCGGGTAGCTGGTCAGCGCCGCGGTGCCGACGGTGCGAAACACCACGCCCAGCAGCACCGGATGCCATTGCACCAGCCGGCCATTGTCCACCGCCAGCTGCTCGATGCGGCTGGCGGCGAAATAGGCATAGGGCGAGGAAAAGTCGAAGTAAAAGTCGATCGGTCCGGCCATGGGAGTCTCCTTGTCGTGATGGGTCGCGCTTTCAGCCCAGCGCGCGGGCAATCAGTATTTTCTGGATGTCGCTGGTTCCCTCGTAGATCTGGCAGACGCGCACATCGCGGTAGATGCGCTCGACCGGGAAATCGCTGACATAGCCGTAGCCGCCATGCACCTGGATCGCATCCGAGCAGACACGCTCGGCCATCTCGGTGGCAAACAGCTTGGCCATGGCCGCCTCCTTCAGGCAGGGCAGCCCGGCATCCTTCATGCTGGCCGCATGCAGGATCATCTGCCGCGCCGCCTCGATCTGCGTGGCCATGTCGGCCAGCCGGAACTGCACCGCCTGGTGCTCGAACAGCGTCTGGCCGAAGCTGGTGCGATCCTTTGCATACGCCAACGCCGCCTCGAACGCCGCGCGCGCCATGCCGACCGCCTGGGAGGCAATGCCGATGCGGCCGCCTTCCAGGCCGGACAGGGCAATGCGATAGCCCATGCCTTCCTCGCCGATCAGGTTCTGCGCCGGCACCCGGCAGTTCTCGAAGATGATCTGCGCGGTGTCGGAGGAGTGCTGGCCCATCTTCTCTTCCAGCCGCGCCACGATATAGCCGGGCGTGGAAGTCGGCACCCAGAATGCGCTGATGCCCTTCTTCCCCGCCTCCCTGTCCGTCACGGCCATCACGATGGCGACATCGGCATGCTTGCCGCTGGTGATGAATTGCTTCACGCCGTTGAGCACGTAATGGTCGCCATCGCGCACGGCTGTGGTCTTCAGCGACGACGCATCGCTGCCGGCATGCGGCTCGGTCAGGCAGAACGCACCCAGCATCTCGCCCTGCGCCAGCGGGCGCAGCCACTGTTGCTGCTGGGCTGGGCTGGCATACATCATGGCGATGCTGCACACCGGGCAGTTATTCACCGAGATCACGGTGGAGCTTCCGCCATCGCCGGCGGCGATCTCCTCCAGCACCAGTGCCAGCGCGACATAGTCCAGTCCCGCGCCGCCCAGTTCCTCGGGTACCGCGACCCCGAAGGCGCCGAGGGCGGCGAGTTCCTTCAGCTCTTCCTTTGGAAAATGATGCTCGCGATCCCAGCGCGCGGCGTTCGGGGCGAGCCGCTCGCGGGAGAAGGTGCGGAGCGCATCGCGGATCATCTGGTGCTGTTCTGATAGGACCATGAGAAGGTCTCCTTTCTGGTTGGTCGCGATGGCGACATCATTGATGCAGTTACGCGCAGCGACAGTTGCGGTTGCTTTTGACGTACGCGCAGCGACAGTTGCGGTTGCTTCTGCTTCTGCTTCGCCGTTGCAGTTGCCGTTGCCGTTGCCGTTGCCGTTGCAGTTGCCGTTGCCGTTGCCGTTGCAGTTGCCGTTGCCGTTGCGGTTGCCGTTGCCGTTGCCGTTGCAGTTGCCGTTGCAGTTGCCGTTGCCGTTGCAGTTGCCGTTGCCGTTGCCGTTGCAGTTGCCGTTGCCGTTGCCGTTGCAGTTGCCGTTGCCGTTGCCGTTGCAGTTGCCGTTGCAGTTGCCGTTGCAGTTGCCGTTGCCGTTGCCGTTGCCGTGAAGTCCCGTTGAGCGCGCCGTGTCAGCGGTGCCCGGAGCGGGAAAAGGTGCGGCGTCTGTCTGAGCGCAACGAAGTGGAGCGAGTTTAGCCGCGCCCCGCTCCGGGTACCGCTGACACGGGAACCCCGCGCAGCGGGGCGCGATCACCGGGTCGCCTTTTTTTGGTTACTTTTTTTGGCGAAGCAAAAAAAGTGACCCGGCCGCCGGGACGGACTCCCGGCTTGTCCCCACGGCAGTGCATCCGTCTTGCGTCACCCGGCAAGGCACGGGCAGCACTGTCGTCGTTGACGTTGACGTTGACGTTCGTCGTTACGATGCGAACTGCGAACGTCAAAAGCAACTGCTGCTTCGCAGTGACGCCTTTACGCCGGGTGAAACAACGCCACTGCACTGCCGTCATGACCAAGCCGGGTGTTCGCCCCGGCAGGCGACCTACTTCTTTTGCTTCGCCAAAAGAAGTAGGCAAGAAAAGGCGACCCGATGATCGCGCCCCGCTGCGCGGGGTCCCCGTGCCGTCGACGCCTGAAGCGGGGCGCGGCTAAACTCGCTACGCTGCGCTGCGCTCAAACAGACGCCGCACCTTATCCGCTTCAGGCATCGCCGTCACGGCGCGCTCAACGGGACCTGAACTGCCACTACAACGGCAACGTCAAAACCAACTGCAACTGTCGCTACGCGCACTTCAAATGCAACCGCACCGTCAGCCGCTTCGTAGGGTGCAATACCCGAAGGGCATTGCACCGCGTTTGCACACCGCGATGGCACTGGCGGCCTACTTCCCCGATCGACCAATGGTGTAATGCCCCTGCGGTGTATTGCACCCTACCATCCTGCAAGGCATTGCATCACCACCCCACCTGCCTCCCGGCATGATTCCAGAAGCTCCCGCTATCTTCCACACCCCGCGCCAGTATCACCTTCAACATCCCCGCCACACTATCCTCCACCGCCAGCGCGGCATTCTCCCCACCCATGTCGGTCCGCACCCAACCCGGACACATCGCCAGCAGCGTCGCCTTCGGATAATCAAACGCCGCGCTCCTGACCGCCATGTTCAGCGCGGCCTTCGAAGCACGGTAAATCCAGCCGTGGCTGCTCTCGGCTTCGCCGATGCTGCCCATGCCGCTGCTGATGACAACGAAGCGGCCAGCGGCTTCCTCCACCATCGGCGCCACCAGCGGCAGGGCCTGCATCGCGCCCAGTACGTTGGCATGCATGACCGCATCAAAGTCGGCCTGGGTCGGCGGCGCGGTCGCGGCCTGGCGGGAAGGACCGTAGATCCCGGCCACATACACCGCAAGATCCAGCCTGGCGCCATCCAGCTGCCAGCCCAGGCCGGCCAATGACTCCGGCCGGGTGACATCGAGCTGCAGGGGCACTGCACCGGCCGCCCGCAGCTCCGCCAGCCCCGCATCCGTGCGGGCGGTGGCATGCACCTGCCAGCCGGCGGCCAGCAACTGGCGCGCCAGTTCCCGGCCGATGCCGCGCGAGGCGCCCATGACCAGTGCGGCTGGCATGGCTTACATCATCTCGATGGCCATCGCGGTGGCTTCGCCGCCGCCGATGCACAGCGCCGCAACGCCACGCTTGCCGCCGGTCTTCTTCAACGCACCGATCAGGGTGACGATGATGCGCGCGCCCGATGCGCCGATCGGATGGCCCAGCGCGCAGGCGCCGCCATGGATGTTGATCTTGTCGTGCGGGATGCCATGCTCGTTCATCGCCGCCATTGCCACCGCGGCGAATGCCTCGTTGACCTCGAACAGATCGACTTCCCTGGTGTTCCAGCCAGTCTTTTCATACAGCTTGGCGATCGCGCCCACCGGGGCGGTGGTGAACAAGTTGGGTTCCTGCGAATGACGGGTGTGCGCGACGATTTTGGCCAGCGGCGTGCAGCCCAGCTTCTTCGCGGTGGATTCACGCATCAGCACCACGGCGGCGGCGCCGTCGTTGATGGAGGAGGACGAAGCGGCGGTAATGGTGCCGTCCTTCTTGAAGGCCGGCTTCAGCGCGGCGATCTTGTCCAGCTTGGCCTTGAGCGGGCCTTCGTCCTTGTCGATCACGGTATCGCCGTTGCGGCCCGGCACGGTCACCGGCGCGATTTCCCACTGGAAGGAGCCGTCGGCAGTGGCGGCCTGGGCGCGCTTGACCGAGTCGATCGCGAAGGCGTCCTGGTCGGCGCGCGAGAACTGGTACTTGGCCACGCATTCCTCGGCGAAAGTGCCCATCGAGCGGCCCTTCTCATACGCGTCTTCCAGGCCGTCCAGCATCATGTGGTCGTACATCATGCCGTGGCCGATGCGATAGCCGCTGCGCGCCTTCGGGATCAGGTAGGGCGCATTGGTCATCGATTCCATGCCGCCCGCCACCACCACGTCATTGGTGCCGGCCACGATGGAATCATGGCCATAGATCACTGCCTGCATCGCCGAGCCGCACATCTTGGACATCGTGACCGCGCCGGCCGATACCGGGATGCCGGCCTTGATCGCCGCCTGGCGCGCCGGGGCCTGGCCCTGGCCTGCCATCAGGCAGTTGCCGAACAGGACATCCTGCACCTGGTCGGCCGGCACGCCGGCGCGCTCGACCGCGGCGCGGATTGCCACTGCGCCCAGATCGCTGGCCGACAGCGAAGAAAAATCGCCCTGGAATGCGCCCATGGGGGTGCGTGCGGCGCCGACGATAACGATGGGGTCGTTCATGTTTCTCTCTCCATTAGGCAGCTTGCGCCGCCGGGTTTGTCAATGAGGATTGCGCCTGCCCTTGCTGGTGAAAACGGCAGGACTGCGGATACGGGAACACATCTTCCATGTAGCCGGAAAGTATGCGCTCCTTGCGCGCCTGCCAGTACTCGGGACTGAACAGGTCTGCATGATGCTTCAGAAAATATTTGCGCACCTTGGGATTGCCCAACAAGAAAGTGCCGAACTGCTCCGGGAACACGTCGTTCTTCGCCACCGGATACCAGGGCTCGTCCGACATTTCGTCTTCCTCGTTGCGCGGCGCGGGAATCCTGCGGAAGTTGCAGTCGGTGATGTACTCGATCTCGTCGTAGTCGTAGAACACCACGCGGCCATGGCGGGTCACGCCGAAGTTCTTGTACAGCATGTCGCCGGGGAAGATGTTGGCCGCCACCAGTTCCTTGATGGCGTTGCCGTATTCCACCACGCCATGCTCAATCGCTTCGTCGTTGCCGGCCTTGTTGGCATTGGACAGCCAGATGTTCAGCGGCGTCATGCGGCGCTCGATGTAAAGATGGCGGATGATGACCTGGCTGCCCTCTTCCTCGACCACCGAGGGTGCAACCTTCTTCAGGTCGGCCAGCAGCTCGTCGGTGATGCGCGAGCGCGGGAAGGCGACGTTGGAATATTCCAGCGTGTCGGCCATGCGGCCTACCCGGTCATGGTTCTTCACCAGCTGGTACTTTTCCTTGACCAGCGCGCGGGTGGTGTCCTTGGGCGCCGGAATGAAGTCCTTGATCACCTTGAACACGTAGGGAAAGGACGGCAGCGCGAACACCACCATCACCAGCCCGCGTATGCCGGGCGCGATGTCGATGCGGTCCGATGAGTAGCGCAGATGGTGCAGGAAGTCGCGGTAGAACAGGGCCTTGCCCTGCTTCTGCAGGCCCAGCACCGTGTAGATCTCGCTGCGCGGCTTGTTGGGCATGAGCGTGCGCAGGAAGCGCACATAGGCCGACGGCACTTCCATGTCGACCAGGAAGTAGGCGCGGGTGAAGGAGAACATCACCATCACCTGCGAGCGGTCGTACAGCACGGTGTCGACATACAGGCCGCCCTCGCCGTGCAGGATGGGCAGCACGAACGGATCCTCCCGGTTGCCGTTGATGATCTTGCCCACCGCATAGGCGGCCTTGTTGCGGTAGAACAGGCCGGCCAGCACCTGGATCTGCAGGTTGGCCTCTGCCGGCGCGGCGCCGAACAGGGCCTGCAGCCGCTCTTCGATCAGGCCGACATCGCGGTCGAGGTCGGCGAACGGGCAGGCCAGCTGGAAGTTGGTGATGATGCGCTTCAGGGTATAGCGCAGGCCGTCGGTGCCGGGGTAATAGACGCGGTAGACCGGCGTGGCTTCGTCCGGCTCGATGTAGTCGGTCGACACCGCCGGCCGCACGAAGATGAAGTCGTTGTGGAAGTAGCTGCGGTGCAGGATGTGGCAGCACACCGAGGTGAAAAAGGTCTCGGCCAGTTCGGGCTGCTTGTGATTGGTCAACAGGCCGATGTAGTGCAGCTTGACCTCGCGCCAGACGCTGTCGGTCAGGTCTTCCGGGTCGTATTCGTCTTCCAGCGCCTGCACGCATTCCTGCACCCGCCTGTCGTAGAAGGCGATGCGGTCGCGCGCGCTCTGCTGCAGCGCCAGCCAGTCGGCCTGCTCGAAAAGCTGCTTGCCCGCCATGCTGGTCCTGCGGAACAGGCGGTAGTGCTTGTCGAAGCCGTCGAGCACGGTGCGCGCGATGTCGAACGCAATCTGCGACGACAGGAGTTTCGGGAACGCGTTCTTCATGGCCCACGCCTGCTGAAAAAAGGTATCCCCGGAGTGTATCGAACTTTGCTGCACTGCCGTTTACCGGGTCTCGGCAAACAGTTCGCGGCCGATCAGCATGCGGCGGATCTCGCTGGTGCCGGCGCCGATCTCGTAGAGCTTGGCGTCGCGCCACAGCCTGCCCACCGGATACTCGTTGATGTAGCCGTTGCCGCCCAGCGCCTGGATCGCCTCGCCCGCCATCCAGGTTGCCTTCTCCGCCGAATACAGGATCGCGCCCGCCGCATCCTTCCTCAACGCGCGCACCGCCTCCGGCGTCCTGGCCCGGTCGCAGGCCTGGCCCACCGCATACACATACGCCCGGCAGGCCATCATCGTGGAATACATGTCGGCCAGCTTGCCCTGCATCAGCTGGAATTCCCCGATCGGCTGGCCAAACTGCTTCCGGTCATGCACATACGGCACCACCGCATCCATGCAGGCCGACATGATGCCCAGCGGCCCGCCCGACAATACCGTGCGCTCGTAGTCCAGCCCCGACATCAGCACGTTCACGCCGCGCCCCAGCCCGCCCAGCACATTCTCGGCCGGCACCTCGCAGTCCCGGAACACCAGCTCGCCGGTGTGCGAGCCGCGCATGCCCAGCTTGTCGAGCTTCTGCGCCACCGAGAAGCCCTTGAAGTTCTTCTCGATCAGGAAGGCCGTCATGCCGCGCGGGCCAGCCTCGATATCGTTCTTGGCATACACCACCAGCACGTCCGCATCCGGGCCGTTGGTGATCCACATCTTGCTGCCGTTGAGCACCCAGCGGTCGCCTTTGAAGTCGGCGCGCAGCTTCATCGACACCACGTCCGAGCCGGCATTGGGTTCGGACATGGCCAGCGCGCCGACATGCTCGCCGGAGATCAGTTTGGGCAGGTATTTCGCCTTTTGCTCGTCGCTGCCGTTGCGGCGGATCTGGTTGACGCACAGGTTGGAATGGGCGCCGTAGGACAGGCCGACCGAGGCCGAGGCGCGCGAGATTTCCTCCATGGCCACGATGTGGGCCAGGTAGCCCATGGCGCTGCCGCCGTACTCTTCGTCCACCGTGATGCCCAGCAGGCCCAGCTCGCCCATCTTTTTCCACAGGTCCATCGGGAACTGGTCGGTGCGGTCGATCTCGGCGGCGCGCGGCGCAATCTGGCCCTGCGCGAACTGCTGCACCGTCTCGCGCAGCGCGGCGATGTCTTCGCCATGGTCGAAGGTTAAACCCGGGAGATTGATCATTGCTGCCTCGCTGAAGGGGGAAAGGAAGGTTGGACGGGATGATACGCCGCGTTGACGTTTACGTAAACGTCAAGCCAGCATCAAGCCTGAGCACCGTGGCAGTCAGGCATTTTCGGTTTGCCGGACAGCGCGTTTGGCCGCTGTCTTTTTCGCCGGCTTTTCCTGGCCGGCCGGCTTCTCGCCAGCCAGCATGCTGCGGCACTGTTCCTCGTGGGCAGCGATTTCGGCCAGCGTGACTTCCAGGTCCTCGCGCTGCTGTTCCAGCATTTCCCGGTGCCGCGCCAGCACCAGCAGGAAACGGTTCAGCTGCGCCGCCGAATCCTTGGGCGACTCGTACATGTCGACCAGGCTCTTGATTTCAGACAGCGTCAGGCCCAGGCGCTTGCCGCGCAGCGTCAGCTTCAGCCGGGTCCGCTCGCGCGCGCTGTAGACCCGGGTGCGGCCGCCGGTGCCTTCGCGTTTCGGCGTAAGCAGGCCCTGATCCTCATAGAACCGGATGGCGCGCGGCGTGATGTCGAATTCCCGGGCAAGTTCGGTGATGGTATAGGTGGGCATGAAGTGTTCTCTGCAGAAAACGGGCTGGTGCCCTAGAATGCGCGTTCAAGTAAGTTTACGTAAACGTCAATTGACCGCCCATTGTAGGCGGGCCTGCCGCAAATGTGAATCCTGCCGCTACCGCCCGCCCCTTCCTCCCGACGCCATGAATCCTCTCGAAGCGCAACTTGACTACCCGCTGGGCGAGACCCTGCCCGACACCGGCTCCACCATCGAAATCGCGCCCGGCCTGCGCTGGCTGCGCATGGGCCTGCCCTTTGCGCTGAACCACATCAACCTGTGGCTGCTGGAAGACGAGATCGACACCGAAACCGGCCCGGTGCGCGGCTGGACCGTGATCGACTGCGGCATTTCCAGCGACGCCACCCGCGACGCATGGGAACGCATTTTCGCCACCGAGCTGCGCGGCCTGCCCATCATCCGGGTGCTGGTCACCCACTGCCATCCGGACCACGTCGGCCTGGCCGACTGGCTGTGCCGGCGCTGGAATGCGCCGCTGTGGATGAGCACCGGCGAGTTCGGCTTCGCCCGCATGATGGCGGCCTCGCTGCCGGGCGTGGAAGGCACGGCCATGGTGCCGCATTTTGCGCGCCACGGCCTGACCGACCCCGACCTGCTGGAGCAGCTCGGCGCGCGCCGCGCCTACTATGCGCGGCTGGTGCCATCGGTGCCGCAGAGCTATCGCCGGCTGCATGACGGCCAGCTGCTGCAGATCGGCGGCGACGAGTGGCGCGCCATCGCCGGCTTCGGCCATTCGCCGGAGCATATCGCGCTCTACAGCGCGAAGCGCAACATCCTGATTGCCGGCGACATGGTGCTGCCGCGCATTTCCACCAACGTCTCGGTATTCGCCGTGGAGCCTGAATCCAACCCGGTGCAGCAATACCTCGACTCGCTGTCGGCCTATGCCGACCTGCCGGACGACACCCTGGTGCTGCCCTCGCATGGCAAGCCGTTCCGCGGCCTGCATGTGCGCATCGGCCAGTTGCGCGACCACCATGCCGCCAGGCTGGACGAGGTGATGCAGGCATGCAGCGCGCCGCAGTCGGCCAGCGACATCGTGCCAATCATGTTTCCGCGCTCGCTGGACTCGCACCAGATCAGTTTTGCGATGGGCGAGGCGCTGGCGCATCTGCACAAGCTGTGGTTCGACGGCGCCCTGCGCCGCCGGCTGGATGGCGACGGCATCGTGCGCTTCCTGCGGGTATGAAACAGCCGGGCCGGAGCTGCTGACGGCGGGAAATACGACTTCGCGCAAACAACCCGACGTTACCGTTGTGCAGTCGGGTCGCATCTACCTATAGTAAAAAGGTAATGCGACCCGACATCCCTCTTTCCATTCGGTGGCGACTTTTTTTTCGGTAACGGTCACACGACCACACTGACATAAAGTAATCACGCCGAAGAGACTGACTGTCACGCCCCAACATGGAATAGTTTGCCCTAATGAAAGCCTCCATCGAACGAGAAGACTTCAGCGGCCGTCTGCAAATGGCCCTGAGGAACGCGGATTACTCACCCGACAGCCCGACGCAGCTTGCGCGGGAATTCAACATCCGATTCGCCGGAAGGCCTATCACCGTCCATGCTGCGCGCAAGTGGCTGGTGGGTGAGGCCATTCCGACGCAGGAAAAGCTGCGCACGCTTGCGCAATGGCTGGGCGTGCCCGCCGAATGGCTACGGTTTGGCGGCGGCGACGACGCGCAGACCATGGCCGGCGGCGACCCGGCATCGCGCTTCGACTCGGCCGACGTCAAGCTGATTGCGGATCTGCAGCGGCTCGACGAGCATTACCAGGTGATTGCCCGCGAAATGATAAGGATGCTGGTCCGGATCAACCGCCAGAAGTAGTTTCTGCAGTTTGGTCCAGAAGGAATGGACGTGCGACCGCACTGCATGCAGTGCCCAATTGATTGGGCACGCCACTGCCGGCCGCATTTCTAGTCCCTGAGGCTGTGCAGATAGCGCAATCCCGCGATCGCCCGGCTGCCATACCAGGACATCATCTCGCCATCCACCAGCCGCGCCGGCTTGCCGGTCTGGCGCTCGATCGCATCCACATGCGCCTCGGTAAAGCGGTAGGGCTCGGACGACAGCAGTATCTCGTCGATGCCATCGACCAGCGCGTCCGACCAGGCAAACACCGGATAACGCCTGTCATTACCCACCGCCTGCCATTGCCGCATGCCGGCCAGTTCCAGCATGCGGGCGATATAGGTATCGCGCGACAACGTCATCCACGGATCCTGCCAGATGCAATACAGCACCTGGCGCACTGGCTGCGCCGGGCATGCCGCCAGCGCGGCATATTCCTGCTCGAATTCGGCGCACAGGCGCTCGGCTGCCTGCCCCGCATGGAAAATGCCGCCCAGCAGCCGGTACAAGGCAAGGTTGTCGCGCGGCGCCAGCGGATGGGTGACGATCACATGCGGGATAAATGCTGCCAGCGCGTCCACGGTGGGCTTTTCGTTTTCATCGATGTTGACCACCAGGTGCGTCGGCGCCAGGCGGCGTATCTTTTCGATGTTCACATCCTTGGTGCCGCCCACCTTGGGTATCGCGCCCACGGTGTCGGCAGGATGGACGCAGAAGCCGGTTCGCCCGACCATCCAGCCGGCCAGCCCGAGATCGCATAACAGCTCGGTCACCGAGGGCACCAGCGACACGATGCGCGGCGCGGCGCCCGGCTCCACCGGAGCATGGCTTGCGCCAATGGCGTCGATCAGATTCATGCCCCCTCCTCCTTCTGCCGCGCCTTGCGCGGCGCCCGTGAAAATGCCAGATCGTACAGCCAGTTCGGCAGCAACCGCAGCAGCCTTGCCACCATCCCCATCTGCCAGGGAATCACGCGATAGCTCACGCCGGCGGCGACCGCATCCGCGGCGCGGGCGGCAAAGCGTTCGGTCGGCATCAGGAAGGGCATGGGATAGGCATTGGAGCGTGTCATGGGCGTGTCGATATAGCCTGGCGCGATGGTAACGACCTTGATGCCATGCCGCCGCATCTCCAGCCGCAGCGATTCGCAATAGCTGATCACAGCGGCCTTGGAAGCGCTGTAGGCGGCAGCGCCCGGCAGGCCGCGTATGCCGGCCACGCTGGCGATCCCCACCAGCCGGCAGCCAGGCCCGCCCGCCTGCGCCTGGCGCTGCATGGCGCCGATGAAGGGCGTAAAGGTGGCGACCATCGCGGTCAGGTTGGTATCCACGATGCGTTCGAAGACGGGCAGGTCTTCGGCCAGCTCGGTCAGCGTGCCGGCCGAGACGCCGGCATTGGCGATGACGATGTCGACGCCGCCGGCGGCCTGCAGGAAATCATGGGCAGCCGCTGCCAGCGCGGCATGCTCGGTCACGTCCAGCGCATATATCCGGTGCGGACCGCCGGGCAGCGAGTTTGCCAGTTCATGCAGCATGTCTGCCCTGCGCGCAACCAGGCCCAGCAGCGCGCCGCGCGTGGCATATTCCCGTGCCAGCGCCATGCCCAAGCCGCTGGAGGCGCCGGTAATGAAGACTCGTTGCATGCTGTTCCTTTGGTCGTTTCGTTGGAAAAGTTGTTTGTGGGAGATAGCGCGGAGTGATAGCTGTTGTTAGGTGCAGCGCTTTTAGGATATGGCCCGGAATGCCGTTGCAGTTGCCGTTGCAGTTGCAGTTGCAGTGAAACCCCGTTGAGCGCGCCGTGTCAGCGGTGCCCGGAGCGGGAAAAGGTGCGGCGTCTGTCTGAGTGTAGCGAAGCGGAGCGAGTTTAGCCGCGCCCCGCTCCGGGCACCGCTGACACGGGAACCCTGCGTCAGCGGGGCGCGATCACCGGGTCGCCTTTTTTTGGTTACTTTTTTTGGCGAAGCAAAAAAGTGACCCGGCCGCCGGGACGGACTCCCGGCTTGTCTCCACGGCAGTGCAGCCGCATTGCGTCACCCGGCAAGGCACGGGCAGCACTGTCGTCGTCGTCTTTGACGTTCCTCGTTACGATGCGAACTGCGAACTTCAAAAGCAACTGCTGCTTCGCAGTGACGTCTTTACGCCGGGTGAAACAAGCCCACTGCACTGTCGTCATGACCAGGCCGGGTGTTCGCCCCGGCAGGCGACCTACTTCTTTTGCTTCGCCAAAAGAAGTAGGCAAGAAAAGGCGACCCGGTGATCGCGCCCCGCTGCGCGGGGTTCCCGTGCCGTCGATGCCTGAAGCGGGGCGCGGCTAAACTCGCTACGCTGCGCTTCGCTCAGACAGACGCCGCACCTTTTCCGCTTCAGGCACCGCCGTCACGGCGCGCTCAACGGGACCTGAACGGCAACAGCCACTTCAAAAGCAACGGCAACGGCAAAACCACTGCAACTGCAACTGCAACTGCAACTGCAACTGCAACTGCAACTGCAACTGCAACTGCAACTGCAACTGCAACGTTTTGGCGCGATACCGCCGAATAAGCTCCGCCCTGCCCAACGGCCCGACCCGATACTCCTTCGCGCTGCGCGAAATGGCACCCGGCCTGCATCGTTCCATTGAAAAAGCCCGCCGTCTTTCGATCAGCGGGCCTGTTCCTCAACAAAAGGACTACTTCTTGGTCGCCTGTTCCTTCGCCGCCTTGTCCACCAGGAAGCTCGCCACCTGCAGCGCTGACTCATGCAGCACATTCTCAGGCTGCCGCCCGCCCATGGCCGCGCCGACGATGGAGGGCGAGGTCATGTAGCGGCCGTCGATGGCCAGCGTGGGCACGCCGTCGATCTTGTAGGCTTCCTGCAGCGCAGCAGCGCGCTTGGCCTTGGTCTGTACGCCGAAGGAGTTGTACACCTCCAGGAACTTGGCCTTGTCCACGCCTTGCGTTGCGATATAGTCGGCAATCGCGGCGTCGCTCTCGAGCGGCTTGCGCTCGGCGTGGATCGCATGGAAAACCTTGGGATGCAGGTCATTCAAACGGCCCATTGCTTCCAGCGTGTAGTACAGCTTCTGCTGCGGCACGAAGGAAGGACGGAAGGCAACGGGCACCCGCTTGAAGGAAATCGCATTGCCCTGCTTCTTCACCCATTCCACCAGCGACGGCTCGAGCGCGAAGCAGTGCGGGCAGGAATACCAGAAGAACTCGGTGACTTCGACCTTGCCGGCCGATTCGGTGGGCTGCGCCTTTTCCAATGTCTTGTAGTCGCTGCCGTTGGCGGGCGCCTGCGGGGACGCATGCGCCGTTGCCGCCATCACTGCCAGGCTGACCGCTGCCAGCATCTGTTTCATCAACTTCATCACCACTCCTTCTGTTTATTTGGGAACGCGAACCACGGCTACATCCACGCCGTTGTCGCTCAACCGGGAACGTACCCGGTTCATGGTTTCCAGATTACCGAACGGACCGAGCCGCACCCGGTACAGGGTGCCGTTGTCGGTCTTGCGCTCGGCGATATTGGCCGACAGGCCCATCAACGCCAGCTTGGCCTTGGCATTCTCGGCATCGTTACGCTCCAGGAATGCGCCAGCCTGCAGATAATAGGTGAATTTGTCGTCGACCGCGCCGCCGCCTTCGCTGGAGCGCTCCACCACCGGCGGCTTGGCGGCCTCGCGCGCCAGCGCGGCACGGGCTTCGGCGCGTTGCCGCGCCTCGGCCCGCTTCTGCTCCTCGCGCTGCGCCTCGGCCTTCTTCGCTTCCAGCTCGGCGTCGACCGCGGCTTCCTCGTCGCTCTTGCGCGGCACATCCTTGGCGGCCTGGCGCGCGGCTTCACGGTTGCCGTACAGCGGCTTGTTCGGGTCGGACGGCCCGGTCGGCGCGGCCGGCGGCGGCGCATTGCTGGTGTTGGGCGCAACGACCCGGTCCGGCCCCCTGTCCTGCGCCTTTTCCTGCTTGCCCAGCTTGTTGACGAAGGGCAGCGGCGTGTTCTTGATGGTGATGGCGACGCCGACCGCAATGGCCAGGCCGATGATGAGACCGATGATCAGGCCCAGCAGCGTGCCGCCGGCCTGCCTGTTGCGTTGATGGATCATGCTTCCTCGATGTTCAGACTTACATCCGGGCCGGCGCCGAGACGCCGATCAGGGCCAGGCCGTTGCGCAGTACCTGGCGGGTGGCGACCAGCAGCGCCAGGCGCGCCATGCGGGTGGGCAGGTCGTCCACCAGCACCCGTTCGGCATTGTAGTAGCTGTGCAGTTCGCCAGCCAGGTCGCGCAGGTAGAACGCCACCTGGTGCGGCCCCAGCTCTTCCATGGCTTTTTGCAGCGCTTCCGGGTATTCGGCCAGCTTCGACAGCAGCGCCGCCTCGCGCGGCGCGGTCAGCGGCGCGAGGTCGACATTGGCGAGGCCCGCCTCGTCGCCGCCCCACTGGCCCAGCACCGAGCAGATGCGGGCATGGGCATACTGCACGTAATAGACCGGGTTCTCGTCCGACTGGGCCAGCGCCAGGTCGACGTCGAACACGAACTCGGTGTCGGCTTTCCGCGAGATCAGGAAGAAGCGCACCGCGTCGCGGCCGCGGGTCAGGTCGCGCGGCGCGCTGTCGACGGCCTCGCCGGCCGACCATTCGATCAGGTCGCGCAGCGTCACATAGGAGCCGGCACGCTTGGAGATCTTGACCTCCTCGCCGTTGCGCATCACGGTCACCATCTTGTGCAGCACGTAGTCCGGATAACCGTCCGGTATGCCGATGCCGACCGCCTGCAGGCCGGCGCGCACGCGGGCGATGGTGCCGTGGTGGTCGCTGCCCTGCACGTTGATGACCTTGTGGAAGCCGCGCTCCCACTTGGTGATGTGGTAGGCCACGTCCGGCACGAAATAGGTGTAGGTGCCGTCGGACTTCTTCATCACCCGGTCCTTGTCGTCGCCGTAGTCGGTGGTGCGCAGCCACAGCGCGCCATCCTGCTCGTAGGTCTTGCCGGCCGCAACCAGCGCCGCCACCGCGCGCTCGACCCGGCCGTCGGTGTAGAGCGAGGACTCCAGGTAGTAGTTGTCGAAGGCCACGCCGAAGGCGTTGAGGTCCAGGTCCTGCTCGCGGCGCAGATAGGCCACCGCGTAGCGGCGGATCGATTCGATGTCCTCGACGTCGCCGCTGGCGCTTGCGTCGCCGATGGTGTCCCTGTTCAGGAAGTCGCGCGCGATGTCGGCGATGTAGTCGCCGTTGTAGGCATTCTCGGGCCAGCCGGCGTCGCCCGGCTTGTGGCCGCGGGCGCGGGCCTGCACCGAGTTGGCCAGCGTGGCGATCTGCACGCCGGCGTCGTTGTAATAGAACTCGCGGGTCACGTCGTAGCCCTGCGAGGCCAGCAGCGCCGACATGGCGTCGCCCAGCGCGCCCTGGCGGCCGTGGCCCACATGCAACGGACCGGTCGGGTTGGCGGACACGAATTCCACCAGCACCCGCTGGCCGGCGCCCTGCCCGCTCTGGCCATAAGCCTCGGCCTGGCGCATGATTTCCGTCACCACCGCCTGCTTCGAGGCGGCCGACAACCGCAGGTTGATGAAGCCGGGGCCGGCGATCTCGACCGCGTCCACCAGGCCCGTGCGAGCCGGGTCGGCCAGCACGGCCGCCGCCAGCGCCTGCGCCAGTTCGCGCGGATTCTTCTTCATCGGCTTGGCCAGTTGCAGTGCGATATTGCAGGCCACGTCGCCATGCGACGGGTCGCGCGGGCGCTCCAGCACGACATTCGGTTGCAGTCCGGTTCCGGCCACCAGCGGCGTCAGGGCGTTCTGGAACAGGGAAATGATCTGGTGTTTTTGGGAGGCTAGCATGGGACTCGGTTGGCGCGGGCGCATGCCCGCGGATGGCTCAAAACGCCTGATTATACTGGCTCGGGCAGCCTCAACTGTCGCGCAGGGCCGATGCAGGGGCGTAATTCCGGAGGAATTCGCGCAGCCGGAATGCCTCCGGCAGCCAGGCGGCGTCCGACAGCCTGCCATGGTCCAGCCAGACATAGGTTTCGGCAACAAGCACCGAACCGTCGGCCAGCCTGACCGGCAGCGCCTCGCGCCGGTACTCGGCGCCCTCGAAGAGATCGAGCCGGGCCAGGTCGTCCGGCCCGACATCGCGGTAGAGCAGGCCCACCACCTCCTGCCCGGACGCGGCGACGATGCCGGGATAGGCCACGCCCGGCACCGCAAAGCGGCGGTAACCCGCCAGCACGGCCGGCTCGGAGGGATAGCGGCCACTGACCAGCGGCTGCCACACTTCGGCAAACATCAGGGACCCGTAGGTAAAGACATTGGCGCTCACGCTGCTTCCTCTCTGGCTGGAGATGCAGGTCGCATGATAGCCGCTGTCGGCGGGTTGTTGCGGGGTCGTTGCGGGTGCAAGGATCGGCGCTCAGTCCGCTCCCGGCTCGAAGTCCGGCTCGAAGAAGCACCATTTCACCGTCGGCCAGCGCTGCTGTATGGTTTCCTCCACCGTGTTGATGGCCTCCACCAGCGCATGGTCGCTCGGCTGCGCATGCATGCGCGCCTGCACCGCCACCATCAGCTGCGAACCCCATTGCACCGTGATCAGGTGGATCACGCGGTCCACTTCGGGGCGCGCCAGGATATCCGCCTTGATCGCCGCATGCACTTCCGGCGCTGCGGATTCGCCGGTGATCATGCCCTTGACCTCATGGGTGATGAAAACCGCCACCACCATTAGCAGCAGGCCGACCGCGACAGTGCCGCAGGCATCCCATATCGGGTTGCCGGTCACGACCGTCAGCAGCACGGCGATGAAGGCCAGCGACAGGCCGCACAGCGCGGCAATGTCCTCGCCCGCCACCACCAGCAGTTCCGACTGCCGGGTTTCCCGGAACCAGCGGAAGAAGGGCTTGTCGCCGGACGTCTTGCGTATCTCCTTCATCGCGCCATACAGCGAGAAGCTCTCCAGCGCCACCGACACGCCCAGCACGCCAAGGGCGACATACACGTTGCTCAGCGGCTCGGGATGGCGCAGATGCTCGATGCCCTGCATGACCGAAAACGCGCCGCCGAGGAAGAACAGGAGCAGCGCCACCATCATGGCCCAGAAATAGACGACCCGGCCGTAGCCCATCGGATGGGACTCATCGGGCGGCTTCTTCGCTTCCTTCAGCCCCCGCAGCAGGAACAGCTGGTTGGTGCAGTCGGCCAGGGAATGGATGGCTTCGGCCAGCATGGCGCCGGAACCGGTATAGAAGGCTGCGGCGAACTTGGCCGCGGCGATGCCGCCATTGGCACCCAGCGCATAGAAGATGGGCTTGTTCGATGTGTCCTGCGTGGCCATGTGGTGTGCTCGCTGTTCAAAGCGTCACCTTAGCCAGACTGCGGCGCAAACGATATCGATCAACGCAAGCCGCCTTGCCGCTGCGTTTGTCCGGTTGATTGCCATCAACCCAAGCCGCCGCCGGCTGCTGCGCAGGCGGAACTTCGGTTTTCGGCAGCGCCTCTATCCATTGTGGTGATGATAAACATGGCGGTGGCCGCATGGCGCCGCATCTGACAACTGTTCAAAGGAGATTCTGATGAAGAAGCTGATACTTTCCGCCATGTGCGTGGTGGCGCTGAGCGCCTGTAGCGGCATGGATTCGTCGCGCATGGGTTCGTCACGGATGGGCTCGTCGAACATGGGTTCGTCCGGCATGGGCTCGTCCAGCACCGGCGCATCCAGCATGGGCTCCACCGGCAGCTCCGGCATGGAACAGGGCGGCACCGCCGGCGCCAACCGCGCGCAAACCACGTCAGGCGCCTACACCGCGCCCGGCACGTCCACCATGCCAGGCTCGAAAGGAACCGCCGGCACGCCAGCCGATCCGAACTCGGCCCAGCCCACCGGCGGCATGGGCGGCACGGGCATGGGCACCGGCTCGGGCAGCATGAGCCGCTGAGCCAGCCGGCTTCACTGCGGCTTTTCAGCTGTACCTGCGGCTTCGAACGCAAGCAGATAGCGCTTGCGTTCAAGGCCGCCGGCATATCCCGTGAGCCTGCCATCGCTGCCCACGATGCGATGGCACGGAATGATGATGGACAGCGGATTGCGGCCGATTGCACTTCCCACGGCCCGCACCGCCCGCGCCGCGCCGATGGCGCAGGCATGCGACAGGTAACTCGTGGTCGCGCCATACGCCACGTCCGACAGCTGGCGCCACACCGACTGCTGGAACGGCGTGCCCCGCATATCCAGGGGAAGATCGAACTGCCGCAGGCTGCCATTGAAATACGCATCCAGCTGCATTGCCGCCTGCGTCAGATGCGGATGCTCGCCTTCACGCCACCCATGTGCGCCGCGAAAGTGCCGGTGCTCCTCGAAATACAGGCCGCACAGGCCGGCATCGCTTGCCGCCAGCAGCAGCCTGCCCAGCGGGCTTTCATGCATGCGGTAATGAATCATCGCGCTTCTCCTTGTCATTGCACTTCATGCCATAGCAGCAGCGCCGCATAGCCGCGCCAAGGCGCCCAGGCAGCTGCGCGCGCCAGCAGTTGCGCTTCATTCAGACGCCCGCCTTCGATGCCGGACGCCGCCTTCTGCAGGCCGAGGTCGCCGGCCGGGAAGGCATCCGGAAAGCGCAGCCCGCGCAGCGCGATGTATTGCGCAGTCCATTCGCCGATGCCAGGCACGGTCTTCAGGCGCGCCACCACGTCGGCCAGGCTGGTGCCCGGCGCAAAGACCAGCCCGCCGGCGTTGGCGAACTGCGCCAGCGCCGACAGGGTGCGGGCGCGCGCGAGCGGCAGGCCGCAGCCGGCGATGGCTTCCACCGGCACCGCCGCCAGCTCACCGGGCAAGGGGAAATGCAGACAGGTTTCCGGAAACGGCGTATGGGCCGGCCTGCCGAAGCGTTGCGCCAGGCGGCCCGCCAGCGTGGTCGCGCCGGCCACGCTGACCTGCTGTCCCAGCACCGCCCGCACGGCCAGTTCGAAGATATCGAAAGCGCCGGGCACGCGCAGGCCGGGCGCTGCGGCGATCCTCGCTGCGAGCAGGCTGTCGCCTGCCAGTTGCGCTTCGATGGCGGTCGGATTGGCGTCGAGGTCGAACTGGCTGCGCAGCCGCGCCGCCAGCGGCATGAGCCATGGCGCCAGCGAAGCGGCCGTCTGCAGCAGCAACTGGCCGCGCTGCGGCAGATGCGACACCCGCAGCCAGCCCTGACCGCCCTGCAGCTGCACGCTGCGCAGGTAATGCAGTTCGCCGCCCTGCTCGCGCACCGCTTCCACGCCGGGCGTGGCGCGCCGCTGCAGATAGCGCAGCATCTGCTCCCAGGCATAGGGCGGCCGGTAAGCCAGCCGCAGGGTCAGCGCACCGTCCTCGATGCCATCGCCGCCGGCGCGGCGCAATGCCCCCGGCGCCATCCGGTAGCGGCTGACGAACAGCGCATTGAAGCGGCGCACGCTGCGAAAGCCCGCCGCAAACGCCACCTCGGGCATGGGCAGCAGGGTTTCCTGCAGCAGCTTCTTGGCAAACAGCAGGCGCTGGGTCTGGGCCAGCTCGACGGGCGTGACGCCAAAATGGCGCAGCAATACCCGGCGCACCTGGCGCGACGACAGCCCGACCTCGGCCGCCAGCCGTTCCAGCGCGCCGCCTTCATCGTCACCGCCTTCATTCAGTGCGCCGGCGGCAATGCGCTGCCACACCGCATAAGCCAGGTTCTGCTGGACCGCATAGGGCGCAAGTTCAGGCCGGCAGCGCAGGCAGGGACGAAAGCCCGCCGCCTCGGCGGCTGCGGCGCTGGCGAAGAATTCGCAGGAAGCGCGGCGCGGCGGGCGCACCGCGCAGACCGGGCGGCAATAGATACCGGTGGTCCTGACGCCGGTAAAGAAGACGCCGTCGAAGCGGGCGTCGCGCGCGAGCAGCGCGCGGTAGCAGCTGTCGGTGTCGGGCGGATGATCGAAGGTGGTACTCATGCAGCCGATTTATACGCGCCGCGCCAGACAGCGTCTAGCCGTTTTCGGACGCCAGTTTCGTTGCGCCGTTGAAGGGGCGGAAGCGGCGCCTGGGAGCCTGCGCGGCAGAAGGCTTTGATGCGAAACGTGCCAAAACGGCTTTATCGTTTCGCTAAAAACGAGGACAGTTTGGTAGCACCCACAAGCCCAGGGTGGCGCCCTGGGCGCCGACGGTGATGCCGAACCGGACCGTTTTCTCGCACGTTGCGGCCGCCGACCCTTCTGCCGCGCAGGCGCCTATGGCTGCTCGGCAGCCTGCGCGGCTGCCATGGTGGCCAGCGCCGCCGCCTCGGCCACCAGACGGGCTCCGGCCACGGCCGGTGCGCTGCCATCGGCCGCCGCGACCGCCGCCGCCGAAGCGCTGGCCACCGCCGAGATTGCTGCCACCGCGGTTGCTTCCTCCACCGCCGGCGAGGATTCCGGCAGCCGCTGGAAGCCGGCATGCAGGAAGCCGGCAATGGCCTGCTGCGCCGCTTCCAGGTAAGGAATCGTGCAGTGGTCGGAGCCGGCGATGGTCTGGTCCAGCGGCTGCGATGGCAGGCTGGCGACGAACCTGTCGGTATGCGCCGGCGGCACCACGTCGTCCTGCTCGGCCCGCAACACCAGGATGCGGGTCTGCAGCCGGGCGGCGAACTTCACCGATTCGAAGCGATGGCGCAGCATCCATGCCACCGGGATCGTGCGGAAGAAACGCCGGCGCGCCAGCGACACCAGCGAGTCGTATGGCGTGATCAGGGCCAGCGACGCCACCGGCCGCTGCGCCGCTACCTGCACCGCCACGCCCGAACCCAGGCTGCGCCCCACCACCGCCACCCGCCGCGCATCCACCCGGTGATGCGCGGCCAGCCAGTCCCACAGCATCGCGGCATCCTGCATGATGGCTGCCTCGCCCGGCACGCCGCTGGATTCGCCATAGCCGCGGTAATTCATCGCCAGCACCGTCATGCCCGGAAACATGCGGCTGGCGTCGCGCGCCACCCAGCTGACTTCCTCGGACCGTCCGCCGAAATACAGCACGCCGGGATGGCGGCCCGGCGCATGCGGCGTCATCAGCCAGCCGCACAGACGGGTGCCGTCGGCCGCCCGCAGCACCACGCGGCGGGTGCGGTGGCCGGCGCTGCGCGGCCGCTGGACTTCGGGTTCCCGCACGGGATTGAACACCAGGTGGGTCTGGCGGGCGAATACCACCGCCGCGAAGCCGGCCCACAGAAAGCTGGCCACGCCGGCGGCGCCGGCGATGAGCCGGCTGTCGGGCCCGGAAATGCGGCGCGCAGGCGTCACAGCCACCGCATCAGGCAAGGCTGCCATCGCGCCATCGTCGACCGCACCCGGATTTTCCTGCACCTGTGCTGCATTCTGCTCGGCCATCGCGCCCTCCTTGTCTGTTCCCTGTATTAGAGGGAAAAACAGGGCCTGCGGTTCGCCGCTACACGGTCGATTGCATCAAGAGTTTGCCAATATGACAAGCGCCACAATCCAAACAGGACTGGGTTTGACTATCCCGGCGGCCGCTGTGCGAACAGGCCCACTGCGCTACACTCCTTGCTTTCAAAACAAAACGACGATGCCATGCCTCCCGCCACTCGCGCGCCCAGCCTGAAAACCATCCTGCTCTGCACCGGCCTGATCCTCACCCTGGCCATGGGCGTGCGCCACGGCTTCGGCTTCTGGCTGCAGCCGATCTCGCAAGCCAACAACTGGACCCGGGAAACCTATTCGCTGGCCATGGCGCTGCAGAACCTGATGTGGGGCGCGTTCGGGCCGTTCGCCGGCATGGCGGTGGACCGCTGGGGCACGGCCCGCGTCGCGATCTTCGGCGCGCTGCTGTATGCGGCCGGGCTGCTGTGGATGGCCTTCGTCACCCAGCCGGTGTTGTTCGTGGCGGGCTCCGGCCTGCTGATCGGTGGCGCGCTGGCCTGCACCGCTTTTGGCGCAATGAGCGGCATCATCGGCCGCACCGCACCTGAGGAAAAACGCTCTTGGGCTTTCGGCATCTCGGGCGCGGCCAGCTCCTTCGGCCAGTTCGCGCTGATGCCGATCGAGCAGCAGCTGATCGGCGCCATGGGCTGGCAGCATGCCTTCCTGGCGCTTGCCGTGCTGGTGCTGCTGGTGATGATCCCGATGGCGACCTTCCTGCGCGAGCCCAAGCTGGCCCGCTCCGGACCGCAGCAAAGCATGCCGGAAGCGATACGCGAAGCCTTTGGCTACCGGCCCTTCCTGCTGCTGCTGGCCGGCTATTTCGTCTGCGGCTTCCAGCTGGTGTTCATCGGCGTGCACATGCCGGCTTACCTGAAGGACCGCGGCCTGACCGATCCTGGCGTGGCGGTGATGGCACTGGCCCTGATCGGCCTGTTCAACATCTTCGGTTCCTACTGGGCTGGCCGGCTCGGCGGCTGGCTGCCCAAGCGTTACCTGCTGTCGTCCATCTACCTGGCGCGGGCGGCGGCGATAACGCTGTTCCTGCTGCTGCCGCTGACGCCCCTGTCGGTCTATGTGTTCTCGGCGGCGATGGGCGTGCTGTGGCTGTCCACGGTGCCGCTGACCAATGGCGTGATCGCCGGCATCTTCGGCGTGCGCTACCTGTCGATGCTGTCGGGCTTCGTGTTCTTCTCGCACCAGGTCGGCAGCTTTCTCGGCGTCTGGCTGGGCGGCTTTCTCTTTACCCGGCAAGGCAACTACAACACGGTATGGATGATCACCATCGCACTGGGCATCTTCGCCGCGCTGATCAACCTACCGATCGACGAAAAGCCGATCGCCCGCGCGCAGGCGGTGCCTGCCTGAAGGAGCGCAGCATGCAATGGCGCCTGCTCGGATGGATTGCCATTGCGGCGCTATTGGCGCTGGTATTCCTGGCCTACCTGCGGCCAGGATTCCTCGTCGACCTGGCCAACCAGATCCTGCTGTGCATGTAGTGCCTGCTCCTCAACGGCCCGAAGCAATCTCCAGCAGCATGTCCGCCAGCGCCGCCGGCGAAGTCAGCATCGCATCATGGCCGGCGGCGATCTCGCGCCAGCCCCAGTCCGGCTGAGCGCGCAGCCGCTCGCGTAGGCCCGCCAGCGGCGCATACCAGGGATCGGTGACGGCGATATAGGTCCTGGGCAGGCCATTGCCCGGCGGATGCCGCAATGCCAGCGGCTCGGTGTAGGCCTTCAGCGGATGCGGCGTGAGCCGGCGCAGCAGCCATGCAACCTGCTGCGGGTCGGTGACGCCGAACTTGTCCGGCGCCGGGACCGCCATGCGCAGGCCTTCCGGGTCGATCGTTTTGCTGCGCTCGCGCTGCACGGCTTCCGGCAGGATGCCCAGGCCCGACTGGCCGTTCTCCACCACCAGCGCATCCAGGTAGACCAGGTGCGCGACGCGCTCCTTCATGCGCTCTGCAACGCCGCTGATCACCAGCCCGCCAAAGCTGTGCCCGACCAGCACGATGTCGGACAGCTCCTCGCATTCGATCACGGCGCAGGCATCGGCGATGAAGGTGGAAAGACCGGTGCGTTCGTCCAGCAGATGGGCACGCTCGCCCAGTCCGGTCATGGTGGGGGTGTACACCTCGTGGCCGGCGGCGCGCAGCCGCGCCGCCACGTCGCGCCAGCACCAGCCGCCATGCCAGGCGCCGTGTATCAGGACAAAGGTCATGCTGTCTCCTTTTATTGTTGGAGCACAGATGATAGGCCGACCTTGCAATCTGCGCCGCTTCTGACCGCGCGCAGCGCCCGGCCCGGTGCCGCAGTTAGAATAGGGCGATGGACAATCACCCAAGCGACATCGCACTCGCCGACCTGGAACAGGCGATCAATTACTGGCGCAACCTGCGGCCTTCGCGCGGCGAGGAGCGCTCGCTGTCGCCGGAAGTCAACCGGCTGGCCGAAGTCTATGCGCTGATGATCTACGAGCGGCTGCAGAGCCTGCCGCTTGCCCGCATCGGCCCCGACGCGCTGGCCCTGATCGAGGCCTGGCGCGCCAAGCGGGTATAAGGCGGTTCCGGGCCGCCTGGCCTGATGCCGCGGCGGCTAGCGGAATCGTTTCGGATACAGTTGCAGTTGCAGTTGCAGTTGCAGTTGCAGTTGCAGTTGCAGTTGCAGTTGCAGTTGCAGTTGCAGTTGCTTTTGAATTTGCCGTTGCAGTGAAATCCCGTTGAGCGCGCCGTGCCAGCGGTGCCCGGAGCGGGAAAAGGTGCGGCGTCTGTTTGAGTGGAGCGAAGCGGAGCGAGTTTAGCCGCGCCCCGCTCCGGGCACCGCTGGCACGGGCACCCCGCGCAGCGGGGCGCGATCACCGGGTCGCCTTTTTTTGGTTACTTTTTTTGGCGAAGCAAAAAAAGTGACCCGGCCGCCGGGACGGATTCCCGGCTTGTCCCCACGGCAGTGCATCCGTCTTGCGTCACCCGGCAAGGCACGGGCAGCACTGTCGCCTTTGCTTTTGACGTTTGTTGGCAAACTTCAAACTTCAAACTTCAAAAGCAACTGCCGCTTCGCAGTGACGCTTCACGCCGGGTGAAACAACGCCACTGCACTGCCGTCATGACCAGGCCGGGTGTTCGCCCCGGCAGGCGACCTACTTCTTTTGCTTCGCCAAAAGAAGTAGGCAAGAAAAGGCGACCCGGTGATCGCGCCCCGCTGCGCGGGGTCCCCGCGACGGCGACGCCTGAAGCGGGGCGCGGCTAAACTCGCTACGCTGCGCTGCGCTCAGACAGACGCCGCACCTTATCCGCTTCAGGCGTCGCCGTCACGGCGCGCTCAACGGGGTTTCACTGCAACTGCAACGGCCACTTCAAAGGCAACTACAACTGCAACTGCAACTGCAACTGCAACTGCAACTGCAACCGTAGCTGCCCCCCGCCCCTACGACGCCGCCTTCTCCAGATGCCGCGCCTGCCTCTGCGGCGCCGCCTTCTTGCCTTCCGGTTCAGCATGCCGCGTCTTGCCGGCATAGTCGCGTGCCATTGCCATGCGCACTTCCGGTTCCGGCCACCCCTGCAGCACCAGCCAGCGCGTGACCAGGCCTGCCAGCCGGTCCAGCGCGATGCGGTGCGTCGCATCGGTATTGGCATACAGCCAGTCAGACAGCGCCATGAAGCGATCGAACGGCGCCTCGCCCAGCACCATGTTCAGCGTATGCGCAAAGCGGCCCGAATTGGCGACCAGGTCCCAGTAGCGGGCAAAGCGCACCAGGCGCTGCATGGTGGCGAAATCGATGCGGTCGGTGGCCAGGATGGTGTAAGGCGGATGCGGGTCATAGACCATGCCGAAGGCCTCGGTGTGGCGGATGATGGGCGTGCCGCGCAGCCGCTTCAAAATGCCGAACTGGATTTCATGCGGCTTCAATGCCCACAGCTTGTCGAAGCCGCGCGCGAAGCTCTCCAGGTCTTCGCCCGGCAGGCCGGCGATCAGGTCCACATGCAGATGCGCCTCTGAATGCTGGCACAGCCATCGGATGTTCTCGGCTGCCTTCTCGTTGTTCTGGCGCCGGCTCACCAGCGTCTGCACCTCCGGATTGAAGGACTGTATGCCGATCTCGAACTGCAGCGTGCCGGCCGGGAAGCGCAGGATGCTTTCCTTCAGCGCATCCGGCAGATGGTCGGGCACCACTTCGAAGTGGGCATAGACCGGATCATCCGGATAGGCTTCCAGCTTGTCGAGGAAGAACTGCATGATGCGCAGGCTGGTCCTTACATTCAGGTTGAAGGTGCGGTCGACAAACTTGAACAGCCGCGCCCCGCGCACATGCAGGCTTTCCAGCTCGGCCAGGAAGCGCTCCAGCTCGAACGGCCAGGCGGTCTTGTCCAGCGACGACAGGCAGAACTCGCACTTGAACGGGCAGCCGCGCGAGGCTTCCACATAAAGCGTGCGGTGCGCAATGTCCTCGTCGGTATAGAGCGCATAGGGCAGCGCAATGTCCGACATCGGCGGCTGCTCGCCCGCATGCACCTTCATCAATGGCTTGGGCCCATGCAGCACTTCGCGGCACAGGCGTGGAAAGGTGATGTCGCCCCAGCCGGTCACCAGGTAATCGGCCAGCCGCACGATCTCCTGTTCGCCATGTTCATGCGAGACTTCCGGCCCGCCGAGGATGATGACCACCTCGGGTGCGACCCGCTTCAGCAGCGCCACCAGCTTCGTGGTTTCCTCGACATTCCAGATATAGACGCCAAAGCCGATGATGCGCGGCTTGTGCGCCAGCAGCTTTTCCACCAGGTCGGTGGTGCGGGCGCCGATTACGAATTCCTGCAGCGAGGTGATGGACTGCAGCTCGCCCATGTTGGCGAGCAGATAACGCAGGCCCAGCGAAGCGTGGGCGTAGCGTGCGTTGAGGGTGGAAAGCAGTATGGTCATGAGGGCAGGCGCGCGGCGAAACCGGCATTTTACGCGCCTGCCCTGCAGCCCGCTGACGGCCGGCCGTCGGCTGGCCGCGGCCTACTTGCTCATTTCCTTTTCCTGCAGCGAGCGCCACATCACCTTGCCGGTGGCGGACTTGGGCAATGCGTCCACGAACTCCACCATCTTGGGCACCTTGTAGGCCGCCATCTTGGCATGCGCCCACTGCATGATGTCTTCCGCCGTGGCTTCGGCCGCGGGCTTCTTCACGATGACCGCCTTCACGGTTTCGCCGCGGTACGGGTCGCGTGCGGCGATGATGCAGCATTCCTGCACCGCCGGATGCTGGTACATCATCGCTTCCACTTCCGCCGGCCAGACCTTGAAGCCGGATGCATTGATCATGCGCTTTAAGCGGTCGGTGAAGAAGAAGAAGCCGTCCTCGTCCATATAGCCCAGGTCGCCCGAGCGGAAGAAGCGCTTGCCGTCGATCTCGGTGAAGGCCTCGGCGGTCTTGGCCGGGTCGTTCCAGTAGCCTTCGAACACCTGCGGCCCGTTCATGATGATCTCGCCGACCTCGCCCGGCGGCAGCGTTGCCATCGTGGCCGGATCGACGATGCGGGAATCCACGCCGAACAGCGGTATGCCCAGGCACTGCTGCTTGAGCAATTGCGGCGGATTGGTGTGGGTCGCTGCGATGGTTTCAGAAAGCCCATAGCCTTCCATGTACTGCAGGCCGGTCAGGTCCAGCAGCTTCTGCGCAATCGCCGCCGGCATCGCCGCGCCGCCGCCGGACACCCGGCGCAGGCTGGAGATGTCATATTCCGGCAGCCGCGGATTGGACAGGAAGTCGATCATCATGGTCGGGATGCTGGTCCAGGCGGTCACGCCATAACGGGTGATCAGCTGGCCGGCGACGTCGCGGTCCCAGCGCGGCAGCACCACGATGCTGCCGCCATTGAAGATCGGCGCATTCATGCTGACCTGCATGCCTGTCACATGGAAGAACGGCAGCACCGCCAGCGTGACCTGGTCCGGCACCGAGGCGATCGACCAGGCGATGCTGGAGACGGCCGACGCCATCACCGAGCGATGCAGGTGCACGCAGCCCTTGGGCTTGCCGGTGGTGCCCGAGGTGTAGGGCATCACGGCCAGATCGGACGGCCCGGCCTGGTGCGGCGCCGGCGCGCGGCCAGCCTGCAGCGCATCGTGCCAGGACGCCACGCCTTCGCCCTGCAGCGCGGCGCGCGGCGCCTTCACCCAGTCCGGCACCGCCAGTTCGGTATGCCCGGGCAAGTAGTCGGAATAGGCGGCCACGATGGCATGCTTCAGGCCAGTGCTGCCGACCAGCGGCGCCAGGCGGGAAAAGATTTCTTGGGAGGTGATCGCGACCTTCGCGCCGCTGTCCTCCACGTAATGACGAAGCTCGTCGGTCATCAGCATCGGATTGACCGGCACCACCATCGCGTCGGCGCGCAGGATGGCGTAATAGGCAATGATAAATTGCGGGCTGTTCTGCATGTTGAGCAGCACACGGTCGCCGCGCTGGACGCTGCAGTCCTGCTGCAGGTAACCGGCCAGTGCCCGCACCTGCGCATCGAACTCGGCGTAGGTCAGCTTGGCATCATAGAAGATCAGCGCGGTCTTGCCGGGATAGCGGCGCGCCGAAATTTCCAGGTTGACGTAGAGACCGGTTTCCGGCGGCGTTAAAGTGGTAGGCAGGCCCGCCGGCCAGTGCTTGTAGTGAGTAGTGTTCATTGTCTCGCTCTCTCTTGTCTTAAACAGGCTGCGGGACATTATAGGACGGGGTTGGCAAAACCGCACGTTCGTTCACAAAATTTCATTTATGAAACATTTGCAGGTATTTTTACCGGATCGTGTCTCCTTCGTTCGTCTTCTCTCGCTGATGCTGGCAGTCATTGCGCTGCAGGCGACGCCGGCACTGGCCGCGCTCGACCAACCGGCCTGCGAACGGCTTAAAGCCAGCCGCGTGCTGCGCGAACCGGCGCCGGTCGGCTGCGACCGGTTGACCGTGGTGCGCTTTCCCTATATCGATTTTTCCGGCACGAGGCACGACGATGGCGAACTGATGGTGCTGGATGTCGTGGCGCCGGAAGTCAGCCAACTCTTCCATGCGCTGTACCGGCGCCGCTTTCCGCTGGCGCGGGCGCGGCTGATCGAGCAGTATGGCGGCGATGATGAAGCCTCCATGCGCGACAACAATACCTCGGCCTTCAACCAGCGCGCAGTCAGCGGCGGCGGCCCGCCCTCGCTGCATGCCTATGGCCTGGCCATCGATATCAATCCGGTGCAGAACCCTTTCCTGCAGCCTGGCGATGCCGGCGCGGTGCGGGTCAGCCCGCCAGCCGGCGCCACTTACCTGAACAGGCGCGCCAAGCGGCCTGGCAAGCCTTCCAGGGCCGGCATGGCCGAAGACGTGATCTGCCTGTTCGCCGCTGCCGGGTTTAGCGTGTGGGGCGGAGACTGGGATACGCCGCTCGATTACCAGCATTTCCAGTTCAGCCGCGAACTGGCCCAGCGGCTAGCCGCCCTGCCCGAGCGCCAGGCGCGCCAGCTGCACCTGCAGCAGATCAAGACGCCCCGCGCCTGCCTGGGAGAACATCGAACCGGGGCAGGCACGGCTTGTGCATCGATTCAGGCTCCTTAGCGCTGCAACGATTTTTGTGCACTGCACCATTTAATGCTTGACATGCAAAATCAAGCAGTTAGAATGACGATGTTGCGCTGCACAATAAACTGGTTCATGTCGTAGCACGTCTTTTTCGCCGCTGTGCCAGCGCTGATAACAGCTTCATTCACACGAGGAGAATCACATGTTTCCGAATAACGACCAGATTTCCAATGCAGCCAAGGCCAACTTCGACCAGCAGATCGCTGCCGTCACCGAGCTGACCAACAAGGCCTTCGCCAGCATCGCCCAACTGGTGGAACTGAACGTCAACGCCGCCAAGGCATCGCTGGAGCAGTCCACTGCCACCGCGCAGCGCCTGATGGCCGCCAAGGACCCGCAGGAATTCTTCGCCGTCAGCACCCAGAACCCGCCCAGCGCTGAAACCGCGATCGCCTACAGCCGCAACCTGGCCAGCATCGCCTCCAGTGCACAGGCAGAGTTCACCCGCGCCGCCGAAGCGCAAATCGCCGAGACCACCCGCAAGGTCACCGCGCTGATCGAGGACATTGCCAAGAATGCGCCGCCGGGATCGGAAAACGCGATCGCGATCCTGAAAACCGCCATCGCCAACGCCAATGCGGCGTATGAGCAGCTGACCAAGACGACCCGCCAGGCCGCCGACACCATGAACGCCAACGCCACCAACGTGGTGAACCAGTTCTCCCAGGCTGCTGAAAAGGCAACCGGCCGCGCGAAGAAGTAATCCGCCCGACGCGCATTGACAAGGACCGCTTGCGGTCCTTTTTTCTTTGCTCCCTGCAACAGCGCGCATGTAAGCTTTCGGCATATGAAAACTGCGGAGTTGCGGGATGCTGATCAATTGCGTCGCCTATCAGAACGGCAAGAAGCTCGGGGATATCCCGGTCGAGGAAATCAGCGACGCCCTCGCCCGGCCCGACTGTTTCGTCTGGGTCGGCATGGCCGACGCCACCGTGGAAGAGCTGGAATGCATGCGGGCCGAGTTCGACCTGCATCCGCTGGCGATCGAGGATGCGCTGGTCGGCCATCAGCGGCCGAAGATCGAGGAATACGGCGAATCGCTGTTTGCCGTGATGCGGCCGGTCGAGATCGTCGATGGCGAGTTGCAGATCGGGGAACTGGCCGTGTTCGTCGGCCGGAACTACGTGCTGTCGGTGCGGCGCGGCAGCAGCCACGGTTTCCACGATGTGCGCGCCCGCTGCGAGCGCGAGCCGGAGCTGCTGCGCAACGGCTCGGGCTTCGTGCTGTACGCGCTGATGGACGCGGTGGTGGACCGCTATTTCCCGGTGATGGACGCAATGGAAAACCGGCTGGAGACCATCGAGGAACAGATCTTCAACAAGGATGCGCAGCGGGCCAATATCGAGCGGCTGTATGAACTCAAGCGCAAGGTGCTGCGCTTCCGGCATGCGGTCAGCCCGCTGATCGAGACCGCCGGCAAGCTGCATGGCGGCCGGGTGCCGCCGGCGGTGCAGAATTGCGGCGACTACTTCCGCGACGTCTACGACCATCTGCACCGCATCAACATTTCCATCGACGCGATCCGCGACACCATCAACACCGCCATCCAGGTCAACCTGTCGATGGTGGCCATCGACGAGAGCGAGGTCAACAAGCGGCTTGCGGCCTGGGCCGCGATCTTTGCGGTGGCCACCGCCTTTGCCGGCATCTGGGGCATGAACTTCGAGCACATGCCGGAACTGCACTGGAAATACGGCTATCCGGCGGCGCTGGCCACGATGGTGGGCATCTGCCTCTACCTGTACCGGCGCTTTCGCAAGTCGGGCTGGTTATGACGCCGTGCGGGCTACGCCCGTGATCGACAGCGCCACCGCCTCCGCCACCCGGATGCCATCGATGCCGGCCGACATGATGCCGCCGGCATAGCCCGCGCCCTCCCCGGCCGGGAACAGGCCGCGGGTATTGATGCTCTGCAGGCTGTCGTCATGGCGGCGGATGCGGATCGGCGACGAGGTGCGGGTCTCGACGCCGGTCAGCACGGCGTCGCGCATGGCAAAGCCCTTGATCTGCCGGTCAAACATCGGCAGCGCCTCGCGCATCGCGGCAATGGCATAGTCCGGCAGCGCGGTCGACAGGTCGCCCAGCTTCACGCCCGGCTTGTAGGACGGCAGCACCGCGCCGAATTCCGTCGACGGCTTGCGCTCCAGGAAGTCGCCGACCAGTTGGCCGGGCGCGCTGTAGTCGCCGCCGCCGAGCTCGAATGCACGCGACTCCCAATGGCGCTGGAAGTCGATGCCGGCCAGCGGATGGCCGGGATAGTCCTCCGGCGTGATGCCTACCACGATGCCGGCATTGGCATTGCGCTCATTGCGCGAATACTGGCTCATGCCATTGGTGACCACGCGGCCCGGCTCGGAAGTCGCCGCCACCACGGTGCCGCCGGGGCACATGCAGAAGCTGTAGACCGAACGGCCATTGCCGCAGTGATGCACCAGCTTGTAGTCGGCCGCGCCGAGGATGGGATTGCCGGCATTCGGGCCGAAGCGGCAGCGGTCTATCAACGACTGCGGATGCTCGATCCGGAAGCCGATCGAAAACGGCTTGGCTTCCACATATACGCCCCGCTCATGCAGCATCTGGAAAGTGTCGCGGGCGCTGTGGCCCACTGCCAGCACGACATGGTCGGCCTCCAGCCGCTCGCCGCTGGAAAGATGCAGCGCGCGCATCTGGCCGTTGTCGATTTCCATGTCGGTGACCCTGGTCTCGAAGCGGATCTCGCCGCCCAGTTCCTCGATCGTGGCGCGCATCAGCTCCACCATCTTCACCAGCCTGAAGGTGCCGATGTGCGGCTTGCTGACATACATGATCTCGGGCGGCGCGTCGGCCTTGACGAACTCGGTCAGCACCTTGCGGCCGTAATGCTTCGGGTCTTTCACCTGGGTCCACAGCTTGCCGTCGGAAAAGGTGCCGGCGCCGCCTTCGCCGAACTGCACATTCGACTCCGGATGCAGCACCCGCTTGCGCCACAGGCCGAAGGTGTCCTTGGTCCGCTCGCGCACCGACTTGCCGCGCTCCAGGATGATGGGCCTGAAACCCATCTGCGCCAGGATCAGGCCGGCGAACAGGCCGCACGGCCCCATGCCGATCACTACCGGCCGCTTCGAAAGGCCGGGAGGCGCCTTGGCCACGTAGTGATAATTGGTGTCGGGCGTAGGCTGGATGGTACGTTCGCCGGCATGGCGCCGCAGCAACGCCGCTTCATCGCGCACGTCGACGTCGACGGTATAGATCAGCGAAATCGCACTCTTGCGGCGGGCGTCATAACCACGCCGGAACACCTGCAGGCCCAGCAGCGCGTCGGCGGGTATGCCCAGGCGCGCAAGCACGGCTTCCTTTAATGCAGGTTCGGGATGGTCGAGGGGGAGTTGTACATCGATGAGTCGCAGCATGCGCTTGAATCCGGTGGAAATGCACCGGTTGCGCTACATGCAACCGGTCGGCAGGCCGCTATTTTACCGCAGCGGGCCGGTCGCCTGGACCGCCCCGCCGCGGCGCGTCATGCCTCAGGCATTGCCCTTGGCGGCGCGGACCTGGTTGCGCATGGCCTTGACCTGGTCGTGGTTCTTCAGCACGCCGTTGTACTGGCGCTCGACGATGACCTTGATGTTGGCCGGCAGCGACTTGCCCAGTGCGGTCTCGTAGCTGCGCTTGGCCAGGTCCTCGCCACGCTCGCATTCATTCAGGATGGCTTCGTCGTCCTTGCCGGTCACCAGGCCCTTGATATCGACCCAGCGGCGGTGCAGCGCGCCGGCGATGCTGCTGCTGGTTTCCGGATTGCCGCCCAGGGTGCGCACTTCCTGCTGCAGTTCGGCAGCCGCTTCCGCGCAGGACTGGGCGCGGGTGGTGAAGAAGGATTTCATCTGCGCATCCTTGATGTCCTCGGCGCAGGTGCGGAAGCCCTGCTCGCCGTCCTTGCAGGTTTCAATCAGGTCGTTCAGTGTCGAGATAACGTCGTCGTTGTTCATGTCGTTTCCTTTCGTTAGGGAGAAGTTGCCGGCGCGGACAAAAGCGTGTCATGCCCGCGCCGCAAGCCTGTTAGCTATTTGCAAACGCCGTGCCATCAGAAAGAGCGCGCTATCCCCCGCAAAAGAAACGGGCGCAAAGCGCGCCCGGAAGAATTTGCCAGCAAAATGGCAGGAATTACATGTTACTTCGCCGAACTTTGGTTAGCGATAACGCTTGTCGGTACGGCATTCGTGGGTGGACAGGACCTTGCCTTTCGGATCAACCGTTTCCAGGCGCACATCGAAACCCCAGAGCCGCCCCACGTGCTTCAACACCTCATCGGTCTGCTGGCTCAATGGCCGGCGCTGGAACTGAGTATGACGCAGCGTCAGCGAACGGTCGTCGCGGGTATTGACGGCCCAGACCTGGATATTGGGTTCGCGGTTGCCCAGGTTGTACTGCGCGGCAAGCTGCTGGCGCACGTAGCGATAGCCGGCATCGTCGTGGATGGCCGAGATGGTCAGCTTGTCGTCGTGGTCGTCGTCCAGTATCGAGAAGAAGTGGAACTCCCGGATCAGCCGTGGCGACAGGTATTGCGCAATGAAGCTTTCATCCTTGAAATTGCGCATCGCGAAGTCCAGCGTCTTGCGCCAGTCGCTGCCGGCAATATCGGGGAACCAGTGGCGGTCCTCGTCATCCGGGTTTTCGCAGATGCGGCGGATATCGCGCATCATCGCAAAGCCCAGCGCATAGGGATTGATGCCGCTGTAGTAGGGGCTGTTGATCGAAGGCTGATAGACCACGTTGGTATGGCTCTGCAGAAACTCCATCATGAAGCCGTCGCTCAGGATGCCTTCATCGTAGAGCTGGTTCAGGATGGTGTAATGCCAGAAGGTGGCCCAGCCTTCGTTCATCACCTGGGTCTGGCGCTGCGGATAGAAATACTGGGAAATCTTGCGGGTGATGCGCACGATCTCGCGCTGCCAGGGCTCCAGCAAGGGCGCCGACTTCTCGATGAAGTACAGCAGGTTTTCCTGCGGCTCGCTCGGGAAGCGGGCGGCCGGCGCGGCAATCGAGGAATATGCTTCCTCCCGCCGCGGCAGGGTGCGCCACAGGTCGTTGATCTGGCTTTGCAGATACTGCTCGCGCTCGGCCTGGCGGGCGTTCTCTTCTATCATCGACAGCTTGGCCGGCCGCTTGTAGCGGTCAACGCCATAGTTCTGCAGCGCATGGCACGAGTCCAGCAGCAGTTCCACTTCCTCGACGCCATGACGCCGCTCGCACTCGGCGATGTAGTTCTTGGCGAAGAGCATGTAGTCGATGATGGCTTCCGCGTCGGTCCAGGTGCGGAACAGGTAATTGCCCTTGAAGAAGGAGTTGTGGCCGTAGGCCGCATGGGCAATCACCAGCGTCTGCATCATCAGGCTGTTTTCCTCCATCAGGTAGGCGATGCAGGGATTGGAATTGATGACGATCTCGTAGGCCAGGCCCATCTGGCCGCGACGGTAACCCTTTTCGGTCGTCAGGAAATGCTTGCCGAAGGACCAGTGGTTGTACGACACCGGCATGCCGACGGACGCATAGGCATCCATCATCTGCTCGGCGGTAATGATCTCAAGCTGGTTGGGATAGGTGTCGAGGCCGAACTCGGCGGCGACGCGGCGCACTTCCTCGTGCGCCTGTTCGATCAGTTCAATGGTCCATTCCGACTGCTCCGGCAGGCGGCGTGCATGGACGGGCTTATCTATCACTTGGCTCATGGGGCTGCCCTCATTTCGGCTGCTTCTTGAACAACTCGCGGAACACCGGGTAGATATCGGCCGGCGACTCGATTTTCTGCATTGCAAAGTGCGGATGCTGAGACGCCACCTGCGCATATTCATGCCACAGGTTCTGCGGCGCGCCGTCGGTGATTTCCACGTAGGCGTAGTACTGCACCGCCGGCAGAATGGCGCTGCTCAATATCTGCCGGCAATTGACCGAGTCCTTGTCCCAGTTGTCGCCGTCGGATGCCTGCGCCACATACACATTCCAGTCGCCGCTGGGATAGCGCTCATGCAGGATGCGCTGCAGCAAGTGCAGCGCCGACGACACCACCGTGCCGCCCGACTCGCGGGAGTTGAAGAACTCATGCTCGTCGACCTCGGTGGCGGCGGTATGGTGGCGGATGAACACCACCTCGATCTTGTCGTAGGCCCGGGTCAGGAACAGGTACAGCAGGATGAAGAAGCGCTTGGCGGTGTCCTTGCGCTGCTCATCCATTGAACCCGACACGTCCATCACGCAGAACATCACCGCCTGGCTGGATGGCTTGGGCGTCTTGACCCGGTTGCTGTAGCGTAAATCGAAGGGATCGATGAAGGGAATCGCATTGATCCGGGTTTTAAGATGCGTAATCTCGCGCCGCAGCTTGATGACTTCCGGATGCTCCTCTTCCGCCAACAGCAACAGATTCTCGAGTTCCTCCTCGGCCCGCGCCAGGCGCTTGCCATGCTTGCCGCCGATGGCAATCCGGCGCCCGAGCGCGCCGCGCAGCGAGCGCAGCACATGGATGTTGGCCGGCGTGCCGGAGGTGGTGTAGCCGGCGCGGTGGCTCTTGAACTCCGTGGTGGAAGCAAGCTGCTTCTTGACCATGTTGGGGAGCTCGAGATCCTCGAAGAAATAATTCATGAATTCTTCGCGGCTTAGCTCGAAGACGAAGTCATCTTGCGTGACTTCCTCGCTATTGCCCGATTTTCCGCCGCCACCGCCGCCACCGCCGCCACGCGGACGCGGCACCCGGTCGCCCTTCACATACTCTTCATTGCCCGGATTGACGACTTCCCAGATGCCGCCGTGGGAATGGCCAAAGGTCGGCTCGTTGACGTCCTTTGCCGGAATGGAAATCTTTTCGCCGCTGGCGATATCGGTGATGGAGCGTCCCTTGATGGCACGCTCCACCGCTTGCTTGATCTGACCCTTGTAGCGCCGCAAAAAGCGTTCGCGGTTGACTGCGGACTTGTTCTTGCTCTGCGTACGCCGATCGATGAGGTAAGTCAATATGGTCTCCTGCTCATGCTACCGAGGCAAACGCGGAACCGTCGCTTCCGGTCTACCACATCATCCTCCCGGCATTGCCGGGTTCCGATGGCGCGCGACGGGCGTCAGCGGAAGATACGTCTGGCCCTACCCCATAAACTAGCAAGAGCAGGGCCAGTCATGCAAGACCCGCGAGCAGGAAAGCCTGCCTTCTTATGAAGACTTCCTTACACGCAAATACCATTCGCACAGCAACCGCACCTGCTTGGGCGTGTAGCCCTTGGCCACCATGCGCTCGACAAACTCCTTGTGCTTGTGGGCGTCGTCCGCGCTGGCCTTGGCATTGAACGAGATCACGGGCAGGAGTTCCTCGGTGTTGGAGAACATCTTCTTCTCGATTACCGTGCGGAATTTCTCGTATCCTGTCCATGCCGGGTTCTTGCCGTTGTTCTGCGCCCTGGTACGCAACACGAAGTTGACGATCTCGTTCCGGAAGTCCTTGGGATTGGAAATGCCGGCCGGTTTTTCGATCTTTTCCAGTTCGCTGTTCAGGGAGTCGCGGTTGAAGCTCTCGCCGGTGTCGGGGTCGCGGAACTCCTGGTCCTGTATCCAGAAATCGGCGAAAGTCACATAGCGGTCGAAGATGTTCTGGCCGTACTCGGAATAGCTTTCGAGGTAGGCGGTCTGGATCTCCTTGCCGATGAACTCCACGTAACGCTGTGCCAGGTATTCCTTGATGTAGGAATAGTATTTCTGCTCCGTCTCCGGCGGGAACTGCTCGCGGCTGACCGCCTGTTCCAGCACGTACAGCAGGTGCACCGGATTGGCGGCGACCTCGGTGCTGTCGAAGTTGAAGACCTTGGACAGGATCTTGAACGCGAAGCGGGTCGACAGTCCGGTCATGCCCTCGTCCACGCCGGCATAGTCGGCGTACTCGGTGCGCGACTTGGCCTTCGGGTCGGTGTCCTTCAGGTTCTCGCCGTCATAGACCTGCATCTTGCTGAAGATGCTGGAATTCTCCGGTTCCTTCAGGCGCGACAGCACAGCGAACTGGGCCATCATCTTCAGCGTGCCGGGGGCGCAGGGCGCATCGGCCAGCGAGGAGTTGCGCACCAGCTTGTCGTAGATCTTGATCTCGTCGGTCACGCGCAGGCAGTACGGCACCTTGACGATATAGATCCGGTCCAGGAACGCTTCATTGTTCTTGTTGTTCTTGAAGGCCTTCCACTCCGATTCATTGGAGTGGGCCAGCACGACGCCGTCGAACGGTATCGCGCCAAAGCCTTCGGTGCCCTTGTAGTTGCCTTCCTGGGTGGCGGTCAGCAGCGGATGCAGCACCTTGATCGGCGCCTTGAACATTTCGACGAATTCCAGCAGGCCCTGGTTTGCCAGACACAGGCCGCCGGAGTAGCTGTAGGCATCCGGATCGTCCTGCGAATAGTCTTCGAGCTTGCGGATGTCGACCTTGCCGACCAGGGACGAGATGTCCTGGTTGTTCTCGTCGCCCGGCTCGGTCTTGGCCACTGCCACCTGGCGCAGCACCGAGGGATAGCGGCGCACGATGCGGAAGCGGTTGATGTCGCCGTTGAATTCATGCAGGCGCTTGACGGCCCAGGGACTTGGGATGGAACGCAGATAGCGGCGCGGGATGCCGTAATCCTCTTCCAGGATCACGCCGTCTTCCTGTTCATTGAACAGGCCGAGCGGCGATTCATTGACGGGCGAACCCTTGATGCAATAGAACGGAACGCTCTCCATCAGGGACTTGAGCTTTTCGGCGATCGACGACTTGCCGCCGCCGACCGGGCCCAGCAGATACAGGATCTGCTTTCGCTCTTCCAGGCCTTGTGCCGCATGGCGGAAGTAGGAGACGACCTGCTCGATAACTTCCTCGGTGCCGTAGAACTCGCGAAACGCGGGGTAAATCTTGATGACCTTGTTGGCGAAGATGCGCGACAGCCGCGGATCGTGCCGGGTGTCGAGGAGCTCGGGCTCGCCTATGGCTGCCAGCATCCTTTCAGCCGCGGTGGCGTAAGCCATGCGGTCGCGCTTGCAAAGATCCAGATACTCCTGGACCGACATCTCTTCCTCACGGGTCCTTTCATATCGTGCCGCATAGTTCTCAAAGATTTTCATTTGCATGGTTCCTTTGAAGTGAATCTATCGTCAGCTAACGCTTGTGCAGAAGCTGGCTTTCTGCCCCGCAATTCAATAATACGCGTTCTTTCTTTTGTCAGCATTGGCCCGGTCGGAAAACTTGATCTGCTTCCAGAGCCACGCCATGCATCGGACGCGCATGAGTCCATCACTGCGAAGTGCCGCGTGCCGTTGGCGCCGCGATGAAAACCGGGTTCATATTTGCATATTATCCGAATCATTGCATCAAGCATTGATGCTCTCGTCACTGGCCGGATCATTGGTTACGGCAAACGCAAACATGATGCGCTCATGTCGTTTTTCACGCCTGTCCTTCAAGGCATGCCGGGTTATCATCGCGACGTATTCACACAAGGCCGGAATAGAAAATTTATCATGGCATCTCCGCATGTGCTGCATCCGGTCTGAAACTTTGTCTTACAATTTTTCCTGTCGCAGTCATCCTCCTTTCAACCCGTCCCTGACGCCACAACCAGCCAAGTTCAATGACCCGCTCCAAGCCTGCCGCCCTGCCTGTCCCGGAACCGATTCCCTCCATCGTCGTGCGCCATTCCAAGATCCATGGCAACGGCGTATTCGCCAGACGCAAGATCCCTGCCGGCACGCTGGTGTCGGAATACATCGGCGAAATCATCACTGAAAACGAAGCGGAAAAGCGCACCGGGCTGGACCCGGAAAATCCGTATCACACGTTTTTCTTCGCCCTTGGCAACGGCAAGATGATCGATGGCGCCAGCGGCGGCAACGATGTACGCTGGATCAATCACAGCTGCGCGCCGAACTGCGAGGCCCGCGAGGAAAACAACCGCATCTTCATCTACACCCTGCGCGACATCCAGCGCGGCGAGGAACTGAACTACGACTATGGCCTGGTGCTGGAAGGCCGCCATACGCCGGCGGTGAAGCGCGCCTACCAGTGCCTGTGCGGCCAGCCGAACTGCCGCCAGACCATGCTGGCGCCCAAGCGCGGCCGTCGTCGTGCAGCCTGATGCAGCCTGATGCGGCCTCATGCAGTATTCAGCGGCAACATAACTGATATCGCAAATCGGAATTGGCGGCCAGGGCGCAAGCTTCCTATACTTCGTCCTGTCTCCTCTATGTCTCCTCATTTGATATAGATTCAGCCCGCTCCCAGAGCGGGCTTTTTTTTGCCCGCCGCCCGCGGATCGCGGCCCTGCTAAACTGCCGTCCCGACCATCTCTACTGACGCAACAAGGAACAGGCACGTGCAAGACAGTCATTACGGCGACGCGCCCAGGCGGGTCGTCATCATCGGCGGCGGGCCGGCGGGCCTGATGGCGGCCGAGACGCTGGCCGCGGCCGGCGTCGGGGTCGACCTCTATGACGCCATGCCATCGGTCGGCCGCAAATTTCTGCTGGCCGGCCGTGGCGGGCTCAACCTCACCCATTCCGAACCGTCGGAGCGTTTTCTGGGCCGCTATGGCAGCCGTCAGAGCCAGATAACGCCGCTTCTGGCCGGCTTCGATGCCAATACGTTGCGCGCCTGGTCGCACGGCCTGGGCATCGACACCTTCGTCGGCACATCGGGCCGGGTCTTCCCTACGGAAATGAAAGCTGCACCTTTATTGCGCGCCTGGCTGCACCGCTTGCGTGCGGCCGGCGTTCGCTTCCACATGCGGCATCGCTGGCTGGGCTGGGAGGACGGCGCATTGCGCTTTGCCACCGCTGATGGCGAAATACAGGTACGTGCCGATGCCACGCTGCTGGCGCTTGGCGGCGCCAGCTGGAAGCGGCTGGGCTCGGACGGCGCCTGGCTGCCCTGGCTGCGCGCGGCAGGCGTCGAGGTGATGCCGCTGCTGCCGGCCAACTGCGGCTTTGATGTGCCATGGAGTGCGCATTTCAGCGAACGTTTCGCGGGACAGCCGGTCAAGTCGGTGACGGCGACATGCGCGCTGGCCGGTGGCGCCCCACTGACGCGGCCTGGCGAATTCATGATTACCGCAACCGGCGTGGAAGGCAGCCTGATCTATGCGCTGTCGACGCCGCTGCGCGATGCCCTGATGGCAGATGGCAGCGCGCTGCTGCAATTGGACCTGGCACCCGGCAAGAGCCTGGAGCGGCTGACGGCGGAACTGCAGCATCCGCGCGGATCGCGCTCGCTGGCCAGCCATCTGCAGAGCCGGGCCGGCGTGACCGGCGTGAAGGCGGGCCTGCTGCGGGAAGCGCTGGACCGGGAGCAGATGAACGACATGACCCGGCTGGCAGCGGCGATCAAGTCGCTGCCCTTGCGGCTGGTGGCGACACGGCCCATCGATGAAGCCATCAGCAGCGCCGGCGGCGTGTGCTTTGAAGCGCTGGACGAGGGTTTGATGCTGCGCCGCCTGCCGGGCGTGTTCTGTGCCGGGGAAATGCTGGACTGGGAAGCGCCCACCGGCGGCTATCTGCTGACAGCCTGCATGGCAAGCGGCAGGGGCGCGGCGCAGGGCATGCTGCGCTGGCTGGCGCAAAGGCAGACCTGATGGCGGAAACGATGGGAATGACAGAAGAGCAAAGAACATTCGCGGTGACCATCAGTCCGCATGGCTGGCGCTTCGATGCCGCCAACAGCAAGCCCTTGCTGCGCTCGGCCGAGGCGGCCGGCATCAGGCTGCCAAGTTCCTGCCGCAATGGCACCTGCCGCGCCTGCATCTGCCGGATGACCGCGGGCCACGTGCATTACCGGATCGAATGGCCCGGCCTGTCGGCTGACGAGAAACGCGAGGGCTACATCCTGCCCTGCGTGGCTTATCCCGATGCCGACGTCACGCTGGAGAACCGGGGCGCCAGGCGTACCTGATCAGCCTTTCCAGGTGCGTTGCAGGCCGGTATCGGCATGAATCCAGCCGCCGCGTGCGTCGCCGCGGTAATAGAAGCCCACGCCGCCCTGCCGGAAGCTGCGCACCAGGCCGCCCAGCACGATCGCATCCAGGTGCGGCACCCGGATGTCCGCTGCCTTGCCATCCATGTGCAGCGATTTGCGCGCTGCCGGCACGCCCTGTTCGCGCAGCCTCTGATTCGATTCCGGCGTGCGGTAGCCCGAGAGGATCTCCAGCGGGGCCGTGATGCCGTAGCGGGCGACGAAGGCCTGGGTTCCCCACATGGTTTCCAGGAGATTGGGATCCATCGGCGCGGTCTTGCCGCCGCCGTTGACATCGCGCAGCAGGTGGCACAACTGCTGGTAGGCCGAGTCGATGACCTCGCCATCCTTCCAGTACAGCAGCCTCGCGCGCTCGCCGCTGGCCGGGCGCACGACCTCGATCACCCTGGGCTTGACCCAGAATTCCATGTCGAGCACTTCGGCGTCGAAGATATCCGGCGGCGGCTGCATGGCGGATGCGGAAGAGGACAGGCCGGCATCGGCGAACAGGCCGCCGGCGGTAAGGAACAGGCTTTTCTTGATGAAGGAACGGCGCGAGGTCATGGCGGTGATTCGGTGATTCGGTGATTCGGTTGTACGGACGAGCCCGAAAGTTTACCCGAGGGACGCCCTGGCCTGCGGGAAATTTACAATTCAGCTGCCGGCGCCACCACATTCTCGACGCTTGCATTGGCTACCGCCATGCCGCCAAGGATGAAATTGCCGCTGCCGCCGCCCCAGTCGGGCCGCAGGCGCAGCGCGATGTCGAGTGCCGGCACATGGTCGGGGTCATCCTCGTGATAACCAAGCAGGAAAATCAGGATTTCCGCATGGCCGGGCGTGGAGTAGCGCTGGAACCGCCCTTCGATCTGCACTTCATCCTGGCCGTCCGCAGCCCGGATGCTGCAGCGGCCAGCCAGTCTTTGTTCAGGCAGGCTGCCCAGCTCAAGGTTCAGCACAGGCGCCGAGGGCATCGCGCTCTGGATTGTGAGAGTCAGGGCTTGCATTTGGCCTCCATCGAAAGGAATGGAGACTCAGATGCAGCGCCACGGCATTGGTTCGCGCCGCGGCGGCCTTTTTGCGATGCGTCAGTCTTCTCGCGCCAGTGCCAGGAATTCGGTACGCATGCCAAGGTTGGGCTGCAGTTCACCCAGCATCGAGGAAGTGACGGTTTCCTCGCCAGGCGAGCGGATGCCGCGGCTTTCCATGCACATGTGGCGGCAGCGCAGCACCACGCCAACGGCCTTGGGCTCCAGGTGCGTCATCATTGCGTTGGCGATCTGTATGGTCAGGCGTTCCTGCACCTGCAGGCGCTTGGCGAAGCAGTCGACGAGCCGGGTCAGCTTGGACAGCCCGACGATTTTCCCGTTGGGCATATAGCCGATGACGGCCTTGCCAAAGAACGGCGCCATATGATGCTCGCAATGGCTATACACTGGAATATTGCGGACCACGATCAGCTCGTTGTACTGCTCGGCGCCGTCATCGAAGGTCTTGAGCAGTTCAGCCGGGTCCTGGTCATAGCCGGAGGTCCAGTGTTTCCAGGCCTTGGCGACACGGGCCGGCGTGTCAGCCAGGCCGGAGCGATTGGGGTTTTCGCCGAGACTGACCAGTAAACGGCGCCAGTCCTGTTCAGTAAATGTCTCTTCCGACATGGGAGTTCCTTCGAGCGCGCCTGCGCTCCACTTGAGTTATGAAAAATGGGGCGGCGCGTCGGGATGAAAGCGCGCCACGGGAAAGGCGCACATCCTAACCTAAATTAGGAAATTCGTTGGATTCGCGGAAAGTAAAAGTACAGGAGAGATCCGGCGCCTTGCCCGGCGCCGGGCTGATCCGGCTGGCAGCGGTGCGGCCGGTACGGCTGCTGCCGCTTTGCCAGCCGGGAAACGTGCAGACAATCAGAGGCGCGCGTCGGCAGCGGCCTTGCCAGCTTTCTTGCCAGCCGGGAGAGGAACCGAAGCCGGTGCCAACGCCTGCGCGCCATCGCGAGACTGCTTCATCGCAGCGATTTGCTGGCCCAGCGCTTCCAGGTCCATCTTGGCCTTGCGGGCCTTCCTGAACATTTCCTCTTCCTCCTCCTGCACATGATGGTCGACATACTCGCCCAGCACCGACACCTTGGCGTCCCACAGCGGATCGGACGGGTCGCCGCTTTCGATCTGGGCAATCAGGTCCTTGGCGCTGGTATGCTCCACCTCGGCTTCGTTGAGCATGTCGTCATCATCGATGGCTTCCCGCGTGGCGGGATAGAAGATCTGCTCCTCGACTTCGGCATGCAGCGTCAGCTCGGCGCAGATCTGCTGCGCCAGCGCCTGCTTGTCGGCGGACGCGCCATCTTCCTTCATCTTGTCGAACTGCTTGAACATCTTCTTGACGCGCTTGTGGTCCGCCGTCAGCAGAGCGATGGCGTCGGTTCTGGAAACCTTGGCGACCTTCTTGGCGGCAGTTTTCTTCGCAGCGGTCTTCTTGGCAGCGGTTTTCTTTGCGGCTGGCATGGCAATCTCCATCTAAGGTTTTAACGGTACGCCGTCACCGGGCGCTTCATGAGCAAAACCTGACGGCCCGAAGGCACGTCAGGTCAAAGTAATGAGGGTATTGCTTGTTTGCGTGCTTAGCGCACCGAACCGCGGCGGAACAGATTAACGATCATCAGCAGAACGACAGCGCCGAGGAAGGAAATGAACAGCGACGACAGGCTGAAATCATTCTGGTTGATGGTGCCGGTACCAAACATCGGAGCAAGCAGGAAACCGCCCAGCATGGCGCCTATGATGCCGACGACGATGTTGAGAAACATGCCTTGTTGTGCGTCGGTACGCATGACGATGCTTGCGAGCCAACCGATGATGCCGCCTACGACGAGCCAGATAATGAAATTCATGATTTCCTCCTGAGTGGTTAGTGACATAAGGGCTTATGTCCATGGAACGCAGATTAGCAGCCGCCATGAAGGGCTGATATAGGACATAGGCGCGATGCACTGTAGGAAAACGTGAATAAATGACATCCTTTTTTCCTGCAACGTTCTCCTCGTCATCAACGCATCGGCGCGCGGCCGCCCGCTTGCGCCTGCATAACAAACAATGCGCCGTCCCGCTCATTGCGAAACTTTGCACCTGGGCCCGGAGTCATTGAAGAACACCGAGGAGAATAGGGAAATGGCACAAGAGAACGAGCAGAAATGGCCAAGCAACCTGTGGATCATCCGCCATGGCCAGAGCGCCGGGAATGTGGCGCGCGACGCGGCCGAGGCGGCCGGACTGCCGCTGATCGACATTGCCGAACGCGATGTCGATGTGCCCCTGTCCGACCTCGGCGACCAGCAGGCCACCGCGGTCGGCCTGTGGTTCGCTTCCCTGCCTGAAGATCAGCGGCCCACCGTGATCCTGACCTCGCCCTATGCACGGGCCAGGACGACTGCCCGGCGCATCCTGGAGCATGGCGGCATCGACCCGGATGACGTGTCCTTCGTTGCCGACGAACGCCTGCGGGAGAAGGAATTCGGCATCCTGGACCGGCTGACCCGGCACGGCATCCTGCAGAAGTATCCGGAACTGGGCGAGCAGCGCGCGCATGTCGGCAAGTTCTACTTCCGGCCGCCCGGCGGCGAAAGCTGGTGCGACGTGATTCTGCGGCTGCGCAGCTTGCTCGACACCATCGTGCGCGAGCACCGCAGTGAAAACGTGGTCGTGGTCGGCCATCAGGTGATCGTCAATTGCTTTCGCTATCTGCTGGAACGGATGGACGAGCAGACCATCCTGGACATCGACCGCATGGGCGACGTGCCCAATTGCTCCATCACTTCCTATGCCTTCGACCGCACGCTGGGACGCAGGGGCAAGCTGGTCCCGCGCCTGGTGAACTTCGTCGTGCCGCTGCAGGAAGCCGGCGCTCCCGTTACCAGCGAGCCGGACGTGCCGGCCGCACCGAAATCCTGAGGCTTGCATGACCCAACCCGACATGACCCTGATCGACGATGCGCTGCTGCGCGACTGGCCCCTGCCCATGCCCAGCGACGGGGGCGACAAGGAAGAACGCGGCCGCCTGCTGGTGATAGGCGGTTCGCGCCAGATGCCGGGCGCCATCATCCTGGCGGCGACGGCGGCCATGCGCGCCGGCGCCGGCAAGCTCGCCATCGCCACCGGCGCCAGCGTCGCGCAGCTGGTGGCGCTGGCGATACCGGAGTCGCGCGTGATCGGCCTGCCGGAAACCAACGATGGCGGGATAGACGCTTGCGCCGCGGAGGCGCTGGCCAGCATGCGCGGCCGGCTGGATGCGGTGCTGATCGGTCCCGGCATGCAGGATGAACCCGCGATCTGCGAATTCGTCCGCGCGCTGCTGCCCATGCTGGACGGCGTGCGCGTAGTGCTCGACGCAGCCGCCATGGGCGTGGTCTGCGACGCCGCTGCTGATGACGGCGCCGGCTTTCTCGGGCGCTACGGCGCCGATGTGCTGCTGACGCCGCATGCCGGCGAAATGGCGCATCTGTCCGGCGCTTCGAAGGAGGAAATCAGCGCCGACCCGGCGCCAATGGCGCAGCGCATGGCGCGGCACTGGCAGGCCACGGTGGCGCTGAAAGGGCCAACCACTTTCATCGCCGCGCCCGAAGGCGAGACCTGGAAGCATGAAGGCGGCAATGTCGGCCTTGCCGCTTCCGGCTCGGGCGACACGCTGGCAGGCATCATCGTCGGCCTTGCGGCGCGCGGCGCCACGCTGGCGCAAGCCTGCGCCTGGGGCGTGGCACTGCATGCGCGTGCCGGCGACGCGCTGGCGCGTCGCTCCGGACCGCTGGGTTACCTGACGCGGGACCTGGCGGCGGAAGTGCCGATGCTCATGCACAAGCTCGGGGCGGGTCGGGATTGATTCATCGTAAGGCCGGGTAAGCGCGACATTGCTATGTGCGCTGCCGAACGGAAACAATTTCCGCGACGCAGCAATATGCTGGTTTTACGACAACATTGCCGGCCATGAACCCTTCCCCTTTGATCCGTCTTGCCCTCAATGGCTTGCTTGTGTGCGCTGTACTGGCCGTGCTGGCGTTGGCAAGCCAGGCATAGCGCAGGCAGCGACGCTACGATAGTGCGATTCTGAAGAACAGTGGCAAACCCAAGAATAGTGGTTCGATCCGCTTCCAGCCGCCTTCCTTACTTCGCATTTTCCGAATAAATCATTCCACTTTCTTCGCTTTTAACATCTTCTCGCCCAAGCTAACATCTTGTTGTTTCAACGACCGCCGGCGTCTTCCGGCGGCTGTCTTCGACATTGACTCGACAAGGAGCTGGGCCATGAATGATCGTTACACCGCATTGCGCCATGAAAGCGCAAGCACCGTGATGGACGGCGCGGCACACCGTGTGCTGCGCAATACCTACCTGCTGTTGTCCATGTGTTTGGGATTCGCAGCCGTGACCGCCGGCACATCCGCCGCGCTCGGGTTGCCGCATCCCGGCATCCTGCTGACGCTGCTTGGCTATTTCGGCCTGATGTTCCTGGTCACGAAAAACCGCGACAGCGGCATGGGCGTGGTCTTCCTGTTTGCCCTGACCGGCTTCATGGGCTACACGCTGGGCCCCATCATCAGCACGTACCTGAAGATGCCCAACGGCAGCCAGGTCGTGATGACAGCGCTGGGCGGCACCGCCGCGATCTTCCTGGCCATGTCGGCCTATGCGCTGACAACCAAGCGTGACCTGTCGTTCATGGGCGGCTTCCTGATGGTTGGCGTGCTGGTGGCCTTCCTGGCGGGCTTGGCGGCGCTGTTTTTGAACATGACCGCGCTGTCCCTGGCGGTGTCGGCGGTGTTCGTGCTGCTGATGTCTGGCATGATTCTGTACGAGACCAATAACATCGTGCGTGGCGGCGAGACCAATTATGTGCTGGCGACATTGTCCTTGTTCGTTTCCATCTTCAATCTCTTCACAAGCCTGCTGCACCTGCTCGGCTTTACCAGCAAGGAGTAAGCAATATGGCCGGGCGCTCCTGAGCGCCCTGGCCGGCAGGCGCCGTCCGTCTGGATGGCGCCTTTTTTATTGAATATCATCAAGGGAGAATGCCCATGCTGGAACTGCTCACCGACCCGCAGATGTGGATCGCCTTCGCCACCCTGACCGCGCTGGAGCTGGTGCTGGGTATCGACAACATCATTTTCATTTCCATCCTGGTGGACAAGCTGCCGGTGGAAAGGCGGGAGGCAGCCCGACGGATCGGCCTGTTCGCGGCAATGTTCATGCGCATCGCGCTGTTGCTGACGCTGGCCTGGATCGTCGGCATGACGGCTCCCCTGTTCTCGGTGATGGGCCAGGACATTTCCGGCCGCGACCTCGTGCTCATACTGGGCGGACTGTTCCTGCTATGGAAGAGCGTGGGCGAGATACACCAGACCATCGAGGGCGAGGAAGAGCATGGCGCCGGGCAGGCGGTCAAGGCGACCTTTGGCGCCATCATCCTCCAGATCATGGTGATCGACCTGGTGTTCTCGCTGGACTCCATCATCACCGCCGTCGGCATGGTCAATGAAGTCGCCGTGATGATTGCCGCGGTGATTGCATCGGTCGGCCTGATGATGCTGTTCGCCAGCCCGATCGGCCGCTTCGTATCGGCGCACCCGACCATCAAGATGCTGGCGCTGGCCTTCCTGGTGGTGATTGGCGTGGTGCTGATCGCCGATGGATTTGGCTATCACATGCCCAAGGGGTACATTTACACAGCCATGGCGTTTTCGCTGCTGGTGGAACTGCTCAACATGCGCATGCGCAAACGTCATACGCGTCGCTAGCAGTGCAGGCAGCGGCGCGCCTGAGGCAAGCGCAACCTTTTCCGTGCGTCCATAGTCAAATCCGGACGCTCACTTTTGAAAGGACAGGATCATGAGGCTGGATATTTACAGGCGCCCTGAAAGCAATGGCCATTTCTCCTATCTGGCAGTGCCGGAAGGCAAGCCGATTCCGGAGGAAGCGATCAGCGTCGACTGGGAAGAGGCAGACCGCGGCGTCGAAGTCGCCGATGGACAGTCTTCACTGGCCGACTTCTCGATCGACGAGCCGTTGCAGCAGATCAGCGCCAAGGGCTATGCCATCACCAGCATCAAGACCCTGGGCGACCCTACGCCCATGCCCTGAGCGATCACCCAGGCACAAGGAGCCGCCGGCGGCGGTTCCTTCGCAGTGCGTCCGCCGCGGCGCGTCACGCCAGTCACACCGTCACACCAGCCCCGTTTCATCCAGTTCCCGCTTCAGATAGGCATACAGCACCGGCGCGGCGATCACGCCCGGCACGCCGAATACCGCTTCCATCACCAGCATCGCTGCCAGCAACTCCCAGGCGCGGGCATCGATATGGGTGCCGATGATCTTGGCGTTCAGGAAGTACTCGAGCTTGTGTATCGTGATCAGAAACACCAGCGAAGCGATGGCGACATTCAGCGAATGCGACAAGCCCACCACCACCAGCACCGTATTGGAAATCAGGTTGCCGATCACGGGCAGCAGGCCAGCCACGAAGGTGATCGCAACCATGCTCTTGGACAGCGGCAGGTGTACCCCGGCCAGCGGCAGCGCAACGAACAGGAACAGCGCGGTAAAGACCGCATTGATGGCGGCGATGCGCACCTGGGCAAACACGATCTGCTCGAAGGCCTTGGCCAGCGAAACCACGCGCGCATGCAGCGCGGCGGCAAGCGGCTTGTAGTTCTTCGGTTCGGTGGTGTCGTATAGGGCCGCCATCGCGCCCACCACCATGCCGATCAGGATATGCGCCACCACCCTGCCAACCTGCTCGCCCATGCTGCGGGCTTCGACCGCGTGGTCGCGCATCCAGCGCGTCATCATGTCGCGCAGCGCGTCCACGCTGGTGGGGAGATGGCCGCGCACCCATTCCGGCAGCTGCGCCCGCGACGCCTGGATGATGTCGGCGGTCTTCTGCAGCAGAAGCGCGATCTGCTCCGGGTCGGAGACGTAGTCGACGATGGCCCAGACGCCGCCGGCCAGCACGGTCACGATCAGCCCGCTCAGCAGCGCCACAGCAATCATGCGCTGGCGCTGGTCGCTGATCTGGCGCCCCAGCACAGGCGCCAGCAGGTGCACCAGCGCATATACCAGCAGGCCGGAAAACAGCGCCGCCAGCAAGCCCTTGTACAGCACCAGCCACAGCATGATTCCGGTCAGGATGTAGGAAGCGATGACGACGGGATCGGTTGGTTTGCGCGGTGTGGTCATGGAGAGGATGTCGTGCCTGAGAGTTGTTTGCCTACCTTATACCAATCCCGCTTCCGTTCATAAAAAAAACCGCCCACGTTTTGCGTGGACGGTTTTCGATGCAGGCAAGCCGACGCCGCGAGGCGCCGGCTGCTGGAGGTCAGGACAACTGCTGGATGCCGGCCAGTGTCCAGCCACCCTGGCCCGATGCAGGCTTGGTCAGGTTCCAGACTTCGGCGAACGGCTCGGCCGGCGCGTTTTCCACTTCACGGATCATGCCGCTGAACTTGACGCTGGCCAGGTGGTCGGCGCCGCTGTTCTCGATGCCCAGCAACTGCGCATCGAGCGTGACGACGTCGGTGTGGTTGGCCGATGCCCCGCGTTCCTGGATCTGCATGCGCAATTCGGCAAACATCTCCGGCGTGGTGAACTCGCGGATGTCATTGGTATCGGCCTTGTCCCATGCGGCCTGCAGCCGGATGAAGTAGGTCTTCGCATGACGCAGGAAGGCCGGCGTATCGAAGTCGGCCGGCACGCCCCACGGCGCGCTGGCTGGCGTGGCAGCGACGGCTGCGCCACCCGCCATCGGCTCCACGGACTGCAATGCGGACGGACGACCCTGCTCAAGATGCGAGCCGATCTCCGGCGTCATCGACTGCTGCACGTCCTGTGCGCCGGCATAGGCCGGACGCAGGCCTGCATTGTCCTGGCCGCCCTGCGACTTACTGCGCACCATGCGATAGATGAACAGGCCCGCCATCACCAGCAATCCGACCATCAGGATGGTGCTGATCATGCTGGCCAGCGCGCCGCCTATGCCCATGCTGGAGAGCAGTGCGCCCAGGCCCAGACCCAGCAATGCGCCGCCCAGCATGCCTTTCCACGGACTTGCCGGCTTGGGAGGCGTTGCCGCCGGCGTCGCCGGACGGGGGGCGGCCGACTGCGCCGCTGAAGACTGGGCTGGCTGCGCCGACTGCGCCGGGCCGGCCTGATTGACGCTCTGGGACTGCTTCCCGACCGAGTTTCCGCTGCCCATGCGCTTGGCTTCCGCACTGGACAAGCCGATGCTGACCGCCATGACGGCGACCATGACGCCCATGACTACCTTTTTCATTTGCTGCTCCTCTCGTTAGCATTCAGTGTGAAGGCGGTCACACCAGCCGATTTGTTTCTGAACACTGCATCATACGCAGCACCTACCCATCAAAAAAGCGAAGTTAAATTGACTGTTTGTTCGTTAAATGCGAAGAAAAAAGCCGTGTGGGAATAGTTGCGAGAACGCTTCAAACGACTTTGTACGGCAACGAACAGACGATTGCCGACGCCATCGGCTAGCTTGTCGGGCCGATTGCCCACGATGCACTCGATGATTAGCAAACAAGGAAACCGATGAGCGACTACCTGCCGGACTGGATGCACCGGCAACTGATGCTTGCCCTGCCCTGGCTCCCTGACAGCCAGCGTTATGCCTGGCTCGATGTGTTGCTGCAGGTGATAGCAGTGCTGCTGGTCGTCGTCATCGGCGACCGCATCGGCATGCCGGTGCTGCAACGCCTGGCGCGCCACTTTCCCTTCTCGCGCCGCCTGCTCAGGCAATGCCGCCAGTCGCTGCGCGTGGCCGTATTCTTCCTGCTGCTGCAGATCATTTTCCGCGACAGCGAATCGACGCTGCGCATTGCGCCGCTCCTGCTGCACGTCACGGCGCTGCTGACCATTGCCTCGCTGACCTGGTTCTCCACCCGCGCGGTGCAGTCGATTGCCGATACCATCGTCGAGCTCAATCCGATCAACCTGGTCGACAACCTGGCTGCCCGCCGTATCCACACGCAAACCAGGGTGCTGGCCAGGTCGGTCAATGTGCTGATCATCCTGGTCGGCACCGGCATGGCGCTGATGACGCTGCCCCTGCTGCGGCAGATCGGTACCAGCCTGCTGGCATCCGCAGGCGTGGCCGGCCTGGTGGTGGGCTTTGCCGCCAAGCCGGTGCTGGGCAATCTGCTGGCCGGAATGCAGCTGGCCATCAGCCAGCCGATACGCCTGGACGATGTGGTGATCGTCGAAAACGAGTGGGGCCAGATTGAGGAAATCACCGGCACCTATGTGGTGGTGCGCATCTGGGACCAGCGCCGCATGATTGTCCCGCTGCAATGGTTTATCGAACATCCATTCCAGAACTGGACGCGCAGCAGTGCCGACCTGCTGGGCGCCGTCACGATCTGGGTGGATTACCGCATGCCGGTGGAGCCGCTGCGCGCCGAAGCGCAGCGCTTGTGCACCGGGCTGCAGGAATGGGACGGCCGGGTGTGCGTGGTGCAGGTCACGGATGCGAATGAGCGCGCAATGCAGGTGCGCGTGCTGGTCAGCGCCTCGGATGCGGGCCGCACCTTCGACCTGCGCTGCAAGGTGCGGGAAGGATTGCTCGACTTCGTGCAGCGCGCCTATCCGGATTGCCTGCCGCGGCTGCGCGCCGACACCGCCGGCGAGGACCTGGTGGCGCAGAAAGTCGCGCCAGCCTATCAGTCGAACAGATCCTGACCGGACGCTGCCTCCTGCCCGTCCAGTTCCACCGGTTCGATCAGGTGCGGGTCGCTGTTGCCCACCCGGTTGACATCCCGGCTCACCGGATGCCAGGCAAATTCCTCCGCCGGCACCGCCATCGAGCGCGCCAGCTGCTCGGCCTGCTCGGCTGGCAGGTCGGGGTCCATCCACAACCGCGCATCCTCCGGCCCGAGGACGACCGGACGGCGGTCATGCACATCGACCATCCCGGCGTCGGCGGCGGCGGTGACGATCACAAAGCCGCTGCCCTCGGGATTCTCGCGGTCCGGGCGCACATTCGTGATCGCCGCCAGAAACAGCGGCTCCTTCGTCTTGCGATGGATGTACCAGGGCTGCTTGTGGCCCGCCTTGCCGGTCCATTCATACCAGCCGTCGGCCGGCACCAGCACGCGGCCATGCAGCCACATGCTGCGGAAATACTTGCCGGTGGCTGCCTTTTCGATGCGTGCGTTGATCGCCATGGGAATGCCTTTTTCGGCGGCCCAATTGGGTCGGTAGCCCCACCGGACCGCGTCGACCATGGGGCCATCCCCGCTCATCGCATGAATCAGCCAGGGCGTGGTGCCCGGCGGGGTGTTGTAGGACGGCTGACGGCTGGCTGCTTCTTCACTCATCCTGAGCGGCAGGTCCAGCACTTTGACATAGTCCAGCGGTTTTCTGTGCTGGGTGATGCGTCCACACATGACGGCCTCCATGACGCGACGCCAAAGACGGTCGCTGAATGAATATTTGGTACAAAAACCTATTATCAAGGCGATAAGTTTTGCCGCTATGAGCAAACCGGTATTGGTACGCGTTGATTCCTGACAAAGAATTACAGGAAGGTTGCGGCCGATCAAACGGAACGGACGCGCTCGATTGTGTCTTAATGCAATTTATTGTAATTTAACATTGTTCCGGAACACCATTGAAGGCACGACAACAGTGCTACCGAAATGTCCGGACAGCGGCAGGCAACACAGAAAGCGCTGGTAGTGAATGCAGGTGATCTTAATCCGGCTCAGGAATTGGCGACCTTCAAAAATTGCACGCAGTTATTGTTTTTAATCAAAAATAAAATTAGCGATAAGGAAATTTTGCGCGTTGAACGATGTCTTTCAGACAGCACAGCGCACCATTCCCAACCTGACATTTTGAAAGTGATTTAGCCATGGCGTCCGAAAACCTTGTAACGCAGGAATCCTACAATCCCAACCATCTGCTCGACATCCTGATCGAGCGCCTGAACCTGAAAAACGATGCCGCACTTTCCCGTGCGCTGGAAGTGGCACCGCCCGTGATCAGCAAGATCCGCCATCGCCGCCTGCCGGTAGGCGCCTCGATGCTGATCCGGATGCATGAGGTCAGCACCATGAGCGTGCGCGAACTCCGCGACCTGATGGGCGACCGGCGGACCAAGTACCGGCTCAGCGACGCCCAGGGCAAGCCCAAGCCAGCGCCGGCGCAACCGGCGGGCGACAAGCCGGCCAACAGCTAGCCTGTGCCATCGGCCAGCACTGGCCGCCACCGTCGTGCGCTATCATGCCGTCACCCTGACCGGGGCTGACGGCATTTGTTTATCAGGCAGGCGAACAATCATGAATGCATGCGACTCCCGAACCGTGTCGAACGCCCGCAAGCCCCGCTGGCCCTTGCTGGCGGCTGCCTTTCTGCTCGCGCACGTGGCGGCCGATGGCCATGCGCAAACAGTGCGCGTTGAAGTCATCAGCAGGCAGCTCGATCATCCATGGGGACTGACCTTCATCGACAAGGGGCGCATGCTGGTCGCGGAGAAGGCCGGCGCGATGCGACTGGTCCAGGCCGATGGCAGCCTGGGCACGCCGCTGTCCGGTCTGCCCAGGGTCGACGCCGGCGGCCAGGGCGGCCTGCTCGACGTGCTGGCCGACAGTGGCTTTGCCCGCAACCGCCTGGTCTATTTATGCTTTTCCGAGCCGGCGGCCAATGGCCCGGGCAATTCCACCGCGCTTGCCGTGGCGCGGTTGTCCGACGATGACCGCCGCCTGGAGAACCTGAGGGTGCTGTTCAGCCAGCGGCCGAAGTTCGCCAGCAACCACCATTTCGGCTGCCGCATCGTGGAAAGCCCCGACGGCAGGCTGTTCCTGACGCTGGGCGAGCGCTTCCGGCGCATGCAGGATGCGCAGGCGCTGGACAACCATCACGGCAAGGTGGTGCGCATCAACAAGGACGGCACGGTGCCGGCCGACAATCCCTTCGTCGGCAAGGCTGGCGCGTTGCCCGAAATCTGGAGTTACGGCCATCGCAATTCGCAGGGCGCGGCCATCGGCCCCGACGGCCGGCTCTGGACCCACGAGCACGGGCCGCAAGGCGGCGACGAAATCAACCGCCCGGAGGCCGGCAGGAATTACGGCTGGCCTGTGATTACCTACGGCGAAAACTATGGCGGCGGACCGATAGGCGCGGGTCTGACCGAAAAGGCCGGCATGGAACAGCCGCTGCATTACTGGACGCCATCGATCGCGCCTTCCGGCATGGCGTTCTTGAGGAGCGACCGCTATGGCCGCGCCTGGCAGGGCAGCCTGTTTGTCGGCTCGCTCAAGTTCCGGTACCTGGACCGGCTCGAGATCCGCGACGGCCGCGTCGTGAAGGAGGAAAAATTGCTGCAAGACGCAGGACAACGAATCCGCGATGTGCGCGAAGGGCCGGACGGCCTGCTGTATGTGCTGACCGATGCATCGCCGGGCCAGCTGTTGCGCCTGGTGCCGGAGTCCTGACGCGATGCCCGGCCTGATCAAGCACCGCGGCGTGCGGATCGTCACGCTGGAAGCCGGCGACACCGTAGAGCGCCATGGCCGCCCTGGCGACATCATGATCGAGGAGCGCGGCGACGGCTGGTATCTCCATTTCATCGCAGACGACGGCAGCGCGGACAGCTACGAAGACCCTTACGACAGCTATAACAAGGCGCTGTGGGCCGCCAAGGCGGCGGCGGAGTATCAGGCCAGCGGGGAGTAAAGGACACGCAAGGACTGTCCTACATGGAAAAGAAAGGAACTCAAGGGAAATAGAGTGGCACCCAACAGTTTGGGCCGGCAATAACAGCTTTTATTCACTGTTATTGCCGGCTCCTCAAACTGGAGGACTGCATGCATAAAATTTCCTATGTCTTAGCAATTGCGTTTAGCGCTTTTTTGATGGCTGCCTGCTCCGATGGCGGATCGGATAGCGGATCGGCGCGCGACAGCCCGGCTGTATCAGCACTTCCCAAACCGACACCCTACCTGGCCGGCAAATTGGGTGTGGCCAATGGTAGCTCATCCGGCAGACAAGGCACGCTGGCGCCGCTTTCAACAACCGATCCTCGGTCCATTCTCTCGTCCGAGCAGATTGTTCAGAATCCCTGGAAGTCCAAGGGACTGACGGATCTGAAGCTGCTTGAAATGTTGCCCGAGGAAGCGAAAAATGGCCTGGCGACAGGCAAATGGTTCAAGGGCTTCCTGTATCAAAGTCCCATGAATATCAATGCCTATTTTCGTCCCGACGATAAGAATCCGGACGCACCTGGGAATAAGGACGGCGATATAAGCCTTTTCAATGCGTTCGCCTTCCCGAACAAACTCACGCTGGATGACCGCATCGGCATGGTTGCCGTCAGTTTTCCGACGCGTCGCTATGTAGCCTATAACCCGGATCCCAACATCGTTGTCTACGACCTGCGCAACCCGCTGAAGGCTGACAGCCTTATTTATGAGGTTGCTCCATCCGGCCAGCAGGACGTTCGCCTGACTTACCTGGACACAGGCGGCCAGCGTTTTGTCCGCCGCGTGAACTACTTCGATGAACTGACCATTACTACGACCTGGCAAGACGCAAACGCGACTCAGAGCATGAGCCTCATCGCAGCAGAAGGATCGCCCTATGTCACTGTCCGGTACAGGAATCTGCGCCCCATGCTGCAAGCGGGCCAGGGCAGTCTACCGCGTACTCTGACAAATTCGGATGGCACTCGGCAAATCGATCTGACCAAGCAGCAAAGCGATAATGGCATCCAGGGCGTCGCCGTCGATGAGCAGCCCATGCAGCCATTCGATGAAGCAATCGGTGCAGGCACGCCCCGGCTCACAGGAAAGAAATTTCGCTTTCTTTACTGGCTCCCCAATCGCGCACTCGCCAAGCCCGGCACCAACGACGGAACTATCGTGGCTGAGCCATCGGCATACAAGGAAGTTGTCTTTTATGCTTCCACCCCGATCACGCTGGAATGGGACAAAGCATCGCGCTCTTATGTTGCAAGCGAAAACTTCACCGGTGTCATCCGCACCGCTGCTGTGAATGATGTGCCGATGGCGGACTGGAATAATCAAACCAAGCTGGGCATTTCCGATCTGCCAGCCTTCAAGGACCGCCGCAAGATCCTCGATGCTTATGCCATGACTTTTCCGACGAAATCTGAAATCACGCTGAACCACGAGGGCGGCGAGCAAGCCACTGTGACGTTCAACTGGAAGACCGAGCGGATGGATGGCCAGGCTCCCCAAGGCAAGGATTTGCTGATGATGGGCTTCGACGCCACCCACATGCCATCCCTGCAAAACAGGAACCCGGTGGACGGCTTGGTCTATCTATCCAATTTCGGCACCATGAGTGCAAATGCAGGCGATACCTGGACGCAGAAGCTGACCATTCCAGTCATTCTGCGCAACAGCCCGACTGGAGAAAACCTGTGGCTTGGCTCCGGTCGCATCAAGGAAGCAGACAAGGACAAGCTACGCACATACCTCCTCCGGGACGCACGCCTCATGATGGGCACCGATCCTGACCAGCAAAAGAGCTATCTAAGGAACTGCAACTTCGAGTCGTATTATTGTGGCAAGTATCTGCACAACATCGCGCGACTGGCACTGATAGCACGTGAACTTGGAGAGACAGGACTGCAGCAGGAGTTGGGTGCCTACCTTGCGAAGAACCTGAAGCCGTGGTTTGAAGGTATCGACCCCAGCGATCCAGGCTATGCCGGCAGCGCGATCAAGGAAAACATCCTGTACGACACCGTCAACAACGGCATCATTACCCAGCGCGCCTTCAAAGATCAGTCTCAGGATTACTACAATGCCTGGTATGTCGACCACATGTTCCATTACGGTTATTACATCTATGCATCCGCGGTACTGGCGACGATCGATCCCAGCTGGTTAGCGCAAAACAAGGAAAGAGTTAACCTGCTGGCGCGCGACATCGCCAACCCAAGCCTGGAAGACAAACACTTCCCGCTGATGCGCACCTACGACTGGTTCAGAATGCAGAACTTTGCCGATGCCGGGCCCGATGCGAATGGGCCCAACACGGAATCGTCGAGCGAGTCAATTAACGCAAACTATGCGCTTGCCTTGTGGGGTGCCGTGATCGGCGACAGCTCCTACCAAGCCCTGGCTGCGATCATGACCGCAGGGGAAATCCGGACTGCGCAAGCGTTCTACCAGATCACCCCGGATAGCCTGCCCTTGCGGGACGCAGAACCGGTTACCGTCACCGTGAAGCTTCCCGGCGGGGAATCTGGCACGCAAACGATGGATCCAACCAAGGAAATGGTGCGAAATGTCATCCGCGCAAACAATTCTGAAACGAATGTGTTTTTCGGCCAGCGGCTCATTTTCAGAGTCGGGATACAGGCTTTGCCCATCACCCCAATCTCGGAGTATGTGATTTCGGACAAATGGGCGAAAACCCATGAGATGCGGTTGCGGAAACTGGAAGCCAACGAAACCAGCCTTTTCAACGATGCCATAGGCAGGCTGCCGACGGCGGATTCGGACTGCTTCCTTGCCATTTACGGCGGTGGAGAGTTCACCCAGCGTACGCCTGCAGAGTACTGCACCGGCGCGCTGAGGACGAGCTACAGCTGGCGGCAATCCATTATTGCGCTAAACGGCGTCAACGACGCGCAGGGCACCTATGACCGCTATCTAAGCTATGCGGAAAAACTGGAGGAGCAGCAAAGGAAATACATAAAGATGACAGCGGACGCTTTCGCACCCCAGGGTGGCGTCGTCCCCGATGTACTCAAGGATGTATCCACGCCGACCACGGATACCAATACCTTGTGGTGGTTGTCCGCCCGCAAGAGCAATTAAGACGACTGGCAGCAACGTCAACTCCGCCTTCGGGCGGAGTTTTTATTTTGGCCCTAGCGCAACGGCGAATACGACGTCGGCACCAGAAAGCTGTTCTCGATGCGTTCAACGATGATGGCCTGGGCTTCGGTCTCGGCCCGCTTGGCCAGCCATTCCGGATCGCTCGCGAAGGCGTTCCACTTCTGCTCACGTTCGGCCAGGCTGTCCCATTGCAGCAGGTAGGTCAGCGACTGATTGCTGGGGCCGATCAGGGTGGTCCAGAAACCCAGCGGCTTGATGCCGTATTTTCCCCAGAACTTCAGGGTGATGTTTTCGAAGCGGGCATTCAGCGCCGGCAGGCGGCCGGGCGCGCAATGGTAGATACGCATTTCGTGAATCATGGCGGCTTTCGATAGTCAGGTAGTCAGGTAGTCAGGTAATTGTTCTGCATTGCTGGTCCCGCCGCGGCGGGCCAGCAAGTGTAACCGGGTGTCGTCGCTTATGCTGGCCCAGGCTCAGACTTCCAGGTAAGCCTTCCGGACATCCTGGCTGGCAGCGAGCGCTTCCATGCTGCCTTCGAAGCGCAGCTGCCCCTTTTCCAGCACATAGGCGCGGTCGCTGACCAGCTCGGCGAAATGCAGGTTTTGCTCCGACAGCAGGATGGATACGCCGGCCTCCTTGAGTTCAAGAATCATCGCTGCCATCTGCTCGACGATCACCGGCGCCACGCCTTCGGAGGGTTCGTCCAGCAGCACCAGGCAGGGATTGCCCATCAGCGTGCGCGCCACCGTCAGCATCTGCTGCTCGCCGCCGCTCATCTGCCCGCCACGCCGCCCGGGCATGCCTGCCAGATTCGGGAACAGGCGGAACAGCCTGTCGACGGTCCATTCCGGAATGCCGGAGCGTGGCGGCTGGCGGCCGATCTCCAGGTTTTCCAGCACGGTCAGGTCGGTGAAGATGCGGCGATTCTCCGGCACGAAGCCCATTCCCAGCCGGGCGATCCGGAACGATGGCAATGCGGCGATATCGTGGCCCATGAAATGGATCGCGCCGCGTCGTCTTTCCAGCAGGCCCATCACCGCCTTCATCGTGGTGGACTTGCCGGCGCCATTGCGGCCCATCAGCGCCACCACCTCGCCCGGCCGCACTTCCAGTGCCAGGTCGAACAGCACCTGGGCCCGGCCATACCAGGCATTGAGGCGTTCCACCTTCAGCATGGGATCGGTCATGCCGGGCTCCGTTTTCTGCCCAGCGTGCCGGCGCCAAAATAGACTTCCTGCACCTTGGGATGGGCCTGTATCGACGGGCCGTCGCCCTCGGCAATGAGCTTGCCGCGCGCCAGCACGATGATGCGGTCGGCATAGGCGAACACCACATCCATGCTGTGCTCGGTGAACAGCACGGCGATATTGCGCTCCGCGACCAGCTTCTTGGTCAGCGCCATCAGCGCATGGCGCTCCTGCGGTGCCATGCCGGCGGTCGGCTCGTCCATCAGCAGCAGGCGCGGCGCATTGGCCAGCGCGATTGCGAGTTCAACCCGCTTCACATCGCCATAGGCCAGCACGCTGCAGGGCCGGTCGGCCTGGCTTTCCATGCCGACCTGCGCCAGCAATTGCAATGCCTCCTCGCGGTAGAAACCAGCAGCCGGACGCCACAGATGGAAGACCTTGCGCTCGCGAGACAGCAGCGCCATCTGCACGTTCTCCACCACCGTCATCGAACTGAAGGTCTCGGTGATCTGGAAAGTGCGGCCCACGCCCAGGCGCCAGATCGCGCGCGGCGCCATCGTTGTCAGTTCATGGCCGTCGAAGCGGATCGATCCGGCATCCGGCCGCAACTGTCCATTGACCATGTTGAAGCAGGTGGTCTTGCCGGCGCCGTTCGGCCCGATCAGGGCCAGCAGTTGGCCGGCCGGCAGGTCGAACGACACATCGGCGACAGCGGCCACGCCGCCATAGGACTTCTTCAGGTTGCGTACCTGCAGCAGGCTCATTGCGTGGCCTCCACACGCTCGAAGCGGCTGCGGAGGGAGCCGACCACGCCCTGCGGGAAAGCCAGCACCAGCAACAGCATCACGCCTCCCAGAAGCGCGCGCCAGTATTCGGTCTCGCGCGCCAGCAGATCCTGCAACCAGGTAAACAGCACGCCGCCGACGATGGGACCGGACAGGGTCTGCACGCCGCCCAGCAGCACCATCACCAGGCCATCCACCGAGCGGCCGACCGAGATCGTTTCCGGCGATATGCTGCCCTTGGAAAAGGCAAACAGGGCGCCAGCCACGCCGCAGAACAGGCCGGCCAGCACGAACGCCATCCACTGCACCCGCTTGACATGGATGCCGATGGCTTCACTGCGCAATGGCGAGTCGCGCCCGGCGCGCATCGCGTAGCCAAAGGGCGAAAACAGTATGCGCCGCATCAGCCAGATGCAGCCGGCGCACAGCACAAGCGTGAGGTAGAAATACGCGCCACGGCCCGCCAGCCAGGCGGCCGGCCAGATGCCGACGATGCCGTTGCTGCCGCCGGTGACTTCATCGGACTGATAGACGATGGACCAGACGATCTGCGAAAACGCCAGCGTCAGCATCGCCAGATAGACGCCGGACAGGCGCACGCAGAACCAGCCAAACAGCAGCGCGCCCAGGCCGGCGACCAGGGGCGCGGCCAGCAGCGAGGCTTCCATCGGCATGGCCAGCGCCTTGAAGAACAGGGCCGCCCCGTAGGCGCCCAGGCCGAAGTAGGCGGCATGGCCGAAGGAATGCATGCCGGCCGGCCCCATGATGAAGTGCAGGCTGGTGGCAAAGAGCGCGGCGATCAGCAGGTCGATGGACAAGGTCAGCGCATACGGGAAGCTCTGGCCTGCCAACGGCAGCATCAGCAGCAAGGCCAGCATCAGCCAGGCGGCACGGCGCAGCGCCGGCCGCGCCGGTCGCAATGGCGCCTCGATGTCGGCCGGATTGCGGCTGGCGGCCTGCGGCCGGCCCAGCAGCCCCCACGGACGCCATACCAGCACCACCGCCATGATCAGGAATTCCACCACCAGGGTCAGCCTGGAAAACGAGACGTCCGTGCCGAACAGCTGCACGGTGCCAATGCCCGCGCACACGGCCTTGGTCACGGCAATCAGCAGGGCGGCAAGATAGGCGCCGGGTACGCTGCCCATGCCGCCGACCACCACCACGACGAAGGCATCGCCTATGGTCTGCAGGTCGAGGTTCAGGCTGGCCGGCTCCAGCGGCAATTGCAGGGCGCCGCCGAGGCCGGCCAGGAAGGCGCCCAGTGCGAACACACTGGTGAAGAGCCAGGCCTGGTTCACGCCTAGCGCGGCGACCATGTCGCGGTCCTGGGTTGCGGCCCTGATCAGGGCGCCCCAGCGGGTCTTGTTGAGCAGCAGCCAGAGCCCGGCCAGCACCAGCGGACCGATCCACATCAGCAGCAGGTTGTATTGCGGGAAGCGGCGTCCGAGCAGTTCGACCGAGCCTGACAGGCCGGGGGCGCGCGAGCCCAGCAATTCCTCGGCGCCCCAGACATAAAGGGCCGCATCCTTGATCACCAGCACCAGCGCAAAGGTGGCCAGCAACTGGAACAGCTCCGGCGCCCGGTAGATGCGGCGCAGGAGCAGGATCTCCACCAGCGCGCCGATCGCCGCCACCGCCGCGGCGGCCAGCAGCACGCCGCCCCAGAAGCCCAGCGGGCTCGCGCCGAGGCGCCCAGTCAGCCACTCGGTCAGCGAGTAGGCGATGTAGAGGCCCAGCATGTACAGCGACCCATGGGCAAAGTTGACCACGCGGGTGATGCCGAAGATCAGCGACAGCCCTGCTCCCACCAGAAACAGGGAAGAGGCGCCGGCCAGGCCGTTGAGCAGCTGGATGAGAAAACTCGAAAGCGTCATGGGAGCATCATGCCTGGGGCCGCATCACGCCGGCCATGCGACTTGCCGGACCGGGCAGGAAGGAGCGACCGGCATGGGACCTGATACTGCGCACCATGCCGGGCGTGCCGCGATTCATCCGGTTTATTCGGCTGCGCGCAGGGTCTTGACTTCGGCATCGGGCGGCAGGAATTTCGCGCCATCCTTGTAAGTCGGGTTTTCCATCACGCCCTTGCCACCCTTGACCGCCAGCGTGCCGACATAGGCGCCCATGGTGGACTGATGGTCCTGCGCGCGATAGGTGATGTTGCCGAAGGGCGTATCCACCGGCAGGCCCTTGAAGGCGTCCGCCAGCTTCTCGCTGTCAGTGCTGCCGGCCTTCCTGATACCGGCCGCCATCGACATGACCGCCGAATAGCCGACCACGGAACCCAGGCGCGGATAGGTGCCGTACTTCTTCTGATAGGCGTCGAAGAATGCCTTGTGTTCCGGCGTCTGTATGCTCTGCCATGGATACCCGGTGACGATCCAGCCGGCCGGCGCCTCGTCCTTCAGCGGGTCGAGGTATTCCGGCTCGCCCGACAGCAGGCTGACGACGGCGCGGTCCTTGAACAGGCCGCGGGTGCTGCCTTCCCGCACGAACTTGGCGAGGTCGGCGGCGAACAGCACATTGAAGATCGCGTCCGGCTTCGCGTCAGCAAGCGCCTGTGTCACCGCGCCAGCATCGATCTTGCCCAGCGCTGGCGCCTGTTCCTCGACGAATTCGACATCCGGCTGCTGCTGCTTCATCAGCTTCTTGAAGGTTGCCACCGAAGACTGGCCGTATTCATAGTTGGGATACACCAGCGCCCAGCGCTTCTTCTTCAGCTTGACCGCTTCCGGCACCAGCATCGCCACCTGCATATAGGTCGAGGGACGCAGGCGGAAGGTGTAACGGTTGCCGTTCTGCCAGACGATCTTGTCCGACAGGGGCTCGGCGGCCAGGAAGAAGAATTTCTTCTGCCTGGCAAAGTCGGTCACGGCCAGGCCGGTGTTGGAAAGGAAGGTGCCCATCAGCACATCCGCCTTCTCGCGCGAGACCAGCTCTTCGGCCACCCGGACCGCATCGCCCGGATTCGCGTTGTCGTCACGGGTGAGCAGCTCGACCTTGCGGCCGAGCAGGCCGCCGCCGGCATTGACCTGCTCCAGAGCCAATTCCATGCCCTTCTTGTACGGCTCGAGGAAGGCGGCCTGGGCTTTGTAGCTGTTGATCTCGCCTATGCGGATGGCGTCGGCTGCCGCGGCGGCGCCGGCAAGGCAGCTTGCCGCGACCAGCACGGCATATCCCGCTGCATGCTTGAAGTTCATCGAGTGCTCCTGGTATCTGGGTGTGTCCGGCAACAATTGGAAGGCAGTTCCGCCTGCCCGGGTGGATGCGGTACGGCAACCAGCCGACATTCTAGAGGCTAAAGCGCATTTCGGGGTTGAGCGGTTCAGTGACATCTGTGCTCGTACGGCATCGGCACTTGCCGCGCGAGCAGGCTGGTCTGCGAAAACTTGTGAGCTTTGTTCGGATAGCTTGTACTGAATTCGCAATTGAAATAGGACTAGGTATCTCAAATCTGCGATCCCAGCCGTTCTCAATGCCCAACCTCAGGAGAAAACATGACGCGGCCCAATAAATCCAAACCAAAGACAAGCGAGAAATCCAGTGCCCGGAAAAGCAAAGGCGCCACTCCGGACGCTCTGGCAGACAAGGCGTTGCAGCAAAGGCAGCTTGATGAAATCTCCGCTGGCAAGCTCTTGGCTGAGCCGGGCAGGCAAGGACCCAGGCCTCCTTGCGACACCGATGCATGAATCCATGAAAAACATTCCAGGGCGCCGCTTTTGTACCAGGCAGCGATTTCACCGCACTACAGCTGATTGTCCCGCTCAGCTCATCGGCGGCTGACCGTTCGACGCGGTCAGCCCGCCATCCACCGGCAGATTCACGCCATTGACGAAACGCGCATCGTGGCTGGCGAGAAAGGCGATCACGTCAGCCACCTCTTCCGGCTCGGCGCCGCGTCCGAGCGGAATGCGCTCGGCAAACTTGGCCATCAGTTCCGGCTTCTGGTACATGTCCTCGGTCATGTCGGTGCGGGTCAGGCTGGGACAGACCGCGTTGACGCGGATGCCGTCGCGGCCATGGTCCATGGCCAGCGCGCGGGTGAAATTGCAGACCGCGCCCTTGGCGGCGTTGTAGATGGACAGCCCCCAGTCGCCGCCCAGGCCGGAAACCGAGGCCACATTGATGATGGCGCCGCCGCTAAGGATGAGTTGCGGGATGGCGGCGCGGCAGGCGTAGTACACGCCGTCAAGATCGGTTGACATCACCTTCTTCCAGTCGTCCGCGCTGGAGTCGGTAATCTTGCCTTCGACGGCGACGCCGGCATTGTTGACCAGCACATCCAGCCGGCCAAACTGCCGCACCGTCTCGGCCACCAGCGCCTCGACCCCGGCCTGCTGCGATACATCGGTCACCCGCACCACAGCCTTGCCGGCCGGCAGGCTGGCGGCGACCTGGTCAAGCTTATGCTGCGTACGGCCGGCCAATACCACCGTGGCACCCTCGCTGGCGAAACGCCGGGCGGTGGCGGCCCCTATGCCGGAACCGGCGCCCGTCACAATTACTACCTTGTCATTGAATCGCGTCATCATGGCTCCTGTGGTGTGAATACAGCCATATGGACGCGCAAGGGAAAGCCGGGTTCGTGGATTTGCCGGCGCATTACACTTGGGTTGTTCAGGCGCAAGAGCGCCCGGGTTCAGACCATGCCCAGAATGCGGCCTATTTCCGCGATATACGGGCTGTCCTTCAGCACTTCGTTTTCCACCGCCGCCGACATGCGCTGGAATGACGAGCGTGCCGAATGGATGTCCTCGTCGGTTGCAGCGCGTCCGGCAGAAGCATTGAGCGTCGCACGCAACACCTCCAGTTCATGCCGCAGACGCTGTATGTCCTCGCGCTCGGGCGCCCTCTCCAGCTCTTGTTCCAGATCAGAGACCAGGAGGTTAATCCGTTCAAGATTCATTTGCGCACCGGTAGACGCACTGTTTGCGCCCATGTGTTCTTCAGTCATAAAACCTCCCGTTGGGATGATGAATGCATGGAATCGAAGGCTGGCTGGCAGGATCTGGCCAGCCGGATCGGCGTCAGGATCCGTCTGCATTATAGGCGCAAGCAGCGGCTTGCCAGATGGCCGAAACGGTGGCTGCCGGGAGTAACAAGATGCCCATCAATGAATGCTGCAAGCTCGACGTGGTCTGCTGCGACCCCGAACTCTCTCTGCCTGACACGGCGGCGCTGATGCGCAAGAACCATGTGGGCGACGTGATCGTCGTGGAGACGCGCTCGGGCACAAGGACGCCGGTCGGCATTGTCACCGATCGCGACATCGTGGTGGAAACCATGGCACTGCAGCTCGACGCCACCCTGTTTACCGCGGGCGACATCATGAATACGCCACTGGTATCGGTGAAGGAAGATGCCGGCTTCGTCGAAACCCTGCGCCTGATGCGCACCCATGGCGTGCGGCGCATGCCCGTGGTGAGCGAAAACGGCGCCCTGTACGGCATGGTGACGGCGGACGACATCGTGCGGCTGCTGGCGCTGGAGCTGTCGCTGATCACCGAAGCGATGTCGGGCCAGATGGCCCATGAGCGCCGGCTGCGCAAGTAAGCCCGCCGGCAGGGACGGCTGGGAATCGGGCAAGGTTCAGGCGCCGCCCTGGCTGGACAGTATTGCCGCCACCTCGTCATCGTCCACGGCATCGAAGTCGTCATAGAACTGCCCCACCGCCGCGAAGTCCTCGGGCGCATGCAGGCACACCACCTCGTCGGCCAGTGTTTGCACCCTGGCCAGGCTGTCGGGCGCGGCCACCGGCACCGCGCAGACCAGCCTGGCCGGCCTGGCCGCGCGCACCGCATGCAGGGCGGCAATCATGGTGGCGCCGGTCGCCAGGCCATCGTCGACCACGATGACAGTGCGGCCGGCCGGATCGACCCTGGGCCGCAATGGCGTGTAGCGCTCGCGCCGTTGATGCAGCAGCGCCATCTGGCGCCTGGTTTCCTGCTCGATATAGGCCTCGTTGGCGCCAGCGGCCGCGGCCAGCGGCGAGCGATACACCCAGCCGCTTTCATCCACAGCGCCAATCGCATATTCATCGCTGAATGGCGCGCCCAGTTTGCGCACCAGGACCACATCGAGCTCACCCTGCAGCTCGCCGGCGATTCGCTGCCCCATCGGGACCGCGCCGCGCGGTATGGCCAGCACCAGCGGCCTGCCGCCGCGGTAACGATGCAGATGCTGCGCAAGCTGGCGCGCGGCATCGTCACGGTCATGAAAGAGTCGTCCTTGCTTCATGGCGATTGCGGCAGGCCGCGCTCCTCGCTGAAAATTTCAGCATAGTGAGCCGGCACGGCGCAGGCCTGTGCCAGATCAAGCGTTCAGGTGCCAGCGGAACGCATGCACGCCAATTGATTTTGGCATCGCCGAACCTATATTGGAGGCGAGGCAGCGGACACGATCCGCCGCCGCCGCCGATTGCAGGCGGATGCGGTGTTCAACAGAAACCCTTATGCATTAACGAGGAGAACATCATGGCGAACAAACTGACACGCTTCGATCCTTTTACTGACCTGACCCGTTTTGACCGCCCCTTCGGCGGCCTGCAGGAGTTGTTCGAACAGTTCGGCATGCAACCGTTCGGACGCGGCGGGCAGTCCATGCCATCGATCCGGATGGATGTCTCGGAAACGCCGGAAGCCTATACGGTAAAGGCCGATATTCCAGGCATGAAAAAAGAGGACATCAAGGTCTCGATTGAAGGCAACCAGGTCTCGATCAGCGCCGAGTCGCGTTCCGAGAAGGAAGAGAAGGAAGGCGAGACGGTGGTGCGCAGCGAGCGCAGCTTTGGCCGCCAGTCGCGCAGCTTCACGCTGGGCAGCGAGATCGACGATGCAAAAGCCAGCGCGCGCTACGAGAACGGCGTGCTGGAACTGACACTGCCCAAGCGCGGCGGCGGCAGCGGCGCCAAGCATCTTTCCATCAGCTGACCTGTGTCGAGGAAGGCCAGTGGCTTCACGGGGCTGGCGCCGAACCAGCCCCTTCATGCTCCCTGATGAATTGCAGCGTGCGTTCCCGTGTCGGGATAGCGGCCCGGCCGCCCTTGCCGGTACATTTGAGCGCCGACACCGCGCTGGCAAAGCGCATTGCCGCCTCCACCGTGCTGCCTTCGGCAATGGACAGCGCATAGGCGCCGTGGAAGACATCGCCGGCGCCGGTGGTATCGACCACCTCCACCACAAAGGCCGGCTGGCGATGCACGCCGGCTTCGTCCATCCATATCACGCCGTCGCGGCCTCTGGTGACTGCCGCGACCCGGCATCCAAGGCGGCGCACCTGTTGCAGCGCGGCCAGGCGCGCCTCGTCGCTATCGGTCGGGCCGCCGGCGAAGGCGCGCAATCCGGGCTCGGAAAAGATCGCATGGTCCACCAGCGGCAGCAGCGCGCTGAATACCTCGGCGCTGGCGATTTCGCCATCGAGCACGGTCGGGATGCGATGCGCGCGCGCCGCGGCGAAACAGAGCGCTGCCGCTTCCGGCCAGCGCACGTCGCCATGCAGTGCATCGCAGCCGGCAAGCTCTTCCAGCGACAGCCAGCCGGGATCGGCATCCAGTCCTTCGCCGCGGAAGTTGACGATCATGCGCTCGCCGTCGCCGCCTACCATGATGCCCGACACCGATGACCTGGCATTGGGCATCAGCCTGAACTGGCTGACGTCCACGCCGTAAGCGGACATTTCCGCCAGCATGACCCTGCCCGCGCTATCGTCGCCGGCACGTCCCCAGTAGGCGCATGCGCCGCCCAGTCTGGCAACGGCCACGGCGGCATTGGCCGCCATGCCGCCGCCGAGTTCCAGGTAGTCATGTGCCGGAAACTTGCCGCCGCCTGAAGGAAGACGGTCGATCAGCCAGACCCGGTCCAGCGTGGTATTTCCTACGCAAATCAGTTTGGGCTGTTTGGGCGGCATGAAATGGCTCCCATTGCTGACAGGACGACAGGCAGTCATCATGCAGGGGCGATGCGCGCAAGGCAAGCAGCGGCAACCTTGATTCGCCGCAATGCAGCGCCCGATAGCGCGGGCGTAGGCTGGCATACCGTCCCGGCATGGAGCATGCAATGGCTTACAGGGTGATCACCGTCTATCTCGACCATTCGCCTCTGCTGGCGGCGACAGTGGCGCTGGCCGCCGATATCGCCATCGCGCAGGGCGGGCATCTGATCGGTGCAGCCTCCGGTGCCGATGCGCAGGCGCCGGAAGTCCTGCAGATATTTGATAGCGTAATGCGGCGCGCCGGCGTGGCCTCGTTCGCGACCAGAACGCTGGAAGGCGACCTGGCATCCATGCTGAGCGACAGCGGGCGCTACTGCGACCTGATCGTGCTCGGCCGTCGTCCACCGGACGACCCGAATGCCGCCATGCATGTCGACTTCTGCGAGTTCGTTGCCAGGAACAGCGCCTGTCCGGTGCTGATCGCGCCGCAGGGCGGGCATCTGCATGGCATGCCACGCCAGCCCCTGGTTGCCTGGAACGGCAGCCGCATCGCCGCAAGGGCGGTGCATGCGGCCTTGCCGCTGTTGCAGCAGCCAGGCAAGGTTACGGTAGCGGTCGTCAATTCCCCCGTCGGCGCGCCGGATCAGGAAACCGCGCCGGGAGCCGACATTGCACGCTATCTGCATCACCACGCCATCGCTGTCGACCTGGTGCAGCAGACCGTGGATGTCGATGCCGGACATGCCCTGCTGGCGCTGGCGGATGCGCGCAGCAGCGATCTGCTGGTGCTGGGTGCGAACGTGCATCCGCAGTTCAGGGACGTGCTGCATCAGGGAACGACGCGCACCGTTCTGGAGGCCGGGCGCATCGCCGCGCTGCTGTATCGGTAGAGAAAATTTCAATCAGGCTGCCCGAGGATGCGGCGCAACAGGCTGTCCATGCGTTGCCAATGGCTGCCCTTCCAATAGACGCGCTTGCAAACATCGCAGCGCCGGAACGTTTGATGCAGCGCCCGCACCTGCGGCGGCAGGCCTGCCTCCACCTCGCTCTTGGCTACCGGACGCAATGGCGCATTGCAATGCAGGCACAGGGTGAAAGGCCTGGCCTGTTGCGCCAGGCGATAACGCGCCAGCACCTGCTGCGCCTGCGGCTCCGCCTTGAGCGCGCGCACATAGCAGCCATGCAGGATTTCCTTTCGGATCAGGAGATCGCGGTCGCGCGTGAGCACGATGCGCTGCTGCTGGGCCGAGATGGATGCGATCTCGGCATCATGAAAAGCGTTGTCATACAGCGTATCGAAGCCCGCCATGCGCAGCAGGCGGGCCAGGCCGCCGAGATGGGCATCGGCCACGAACAGCACCGGCGACGGCGGCGGGAGACTGCCGGGAAAGACGCTCACCCGGTCGCCTTCCTGCAGCATCTGGTCCAGCCCGGCATCGGCTTCATTGATCCTCACCAGTCCAACCTCGGTATGCGGCACGCCCAGCGCTTCAATCATGTGCTTGGCTGTGGCGGCACGGGCGCAGGGCGTGGCGAAAGCCCGATGCCGGCGTGCCGCCGGCAGAAACTCATTGAGTTCGTCGTGAAAATGGAAAGTCGCCGTGACCATGGCCGGGAGTATCGCATCCAACGCTGCAAGCGACAGGCGCCGCGTGCAGGCTGCTTGCCCCGACGCAGAACCAGTGCGGCCCGCCGGCTGCTATCCTGTGCGCCCGGCATCGATAGCTGACCACCGCGCGCCTTCGCGCCCATATTCAGGAGAAGAGATTGCATCTTGAACCGACCCCATCATTTCCCGACCTCGCCGCATTTCCCGATCTGCTGGATGGCTTCCCGGGCATCAGGCTTGCAGGCAATAACGCAGGCCAGGCCTTTATCGCGGCCCAGGGCGCGCATGTGCTGTCCTGGCGTCCGGCTGACGGACGTGAACGGCTTTACCTGTCCGCCACTACTGGCGGCCTCAGGCAGGCCGGAGAGCGCGCCGATCCGATACGTGGCGGCATACCCGTCTGCCTGCCGCAGTTTTCCGACCGCGGCCCGCTGGTCAAGCATGGTTTTGCCCGCAACCTGCCGTGGAAGCTTGCCGAGCGCAGCGCCAACACCGTGGTCCTGACCCTGCGCGACGACCCGGCCAGCCTGGCGCAATGGCCATATCCCTTTCTTGCGACCCTGACCGTGATCCAGGAACCGGACAGCCTGGAAGTGCGCCTGTCCGTTGCCAACACCGGCGACCAGCCGTTTTCCTTCAGCACCGCGCTGCATACCTATCTGCGGGTCGACGACATCCGCAACACCCGCCTGCTCGGCCTGCAAAATGTGTCCTACCAGGATGCGACCGACCATTGCGTCGTCAAGACGCAGGAGGAAGCGCAACTGGCCATCTCAAGCGAAGTTGACCGGGTCTACATGGCGCCGCCTGCCAGCCTGCAATTGATAGAGCAAGGGCATGCGCCACTGCAGATCAGCCAGCAGGGCTTTTCCGACACCGTGGTCTGGAATCCTGGCCCGGAGAAGGCGCGCGCTCTGCCGGACATGCCCGATCAGGACTGGCAACACATGCTCTGCGTCGAGGCAGCCTGCGCGGCAGCACCCGTGACGCTGCCCGCCGGCGCGGTCTGGCAAGGTAGTCAGCGTCTGAGCCTGGCTTAGGCACCTGGCTGCTTGCTGGCGTGCACAGTAGCCCGTGATACGTTCCGGCACTAGTCTTGCAACTGTGCACATTCGCCCCATCTGCAGGGTTTCAACGAGAACGATTCGCCTCGATGCTGCGTTTTCTGTCGCTATTTCTGCATGGCTTGATTGCCTTGCGTCTGCTGCCTGAACTCGGCCAGTGGCCGGTATTGTCGTCAGCGCTGGCATTAGCGCTATTGAACTCGGTGCTGCTCATGCCCATGGGTATAGGGCTGGCTTCGCGGCTGGCTGGCTTTGGGCACCGGACAACGCGTGTAGTCACCTGGCTTGCATGGGCCGGCATGGGCTTCTCGTCCACGCTGTTGATCCTGACGTTCATCCGGGAACTGGCCCTGCTGGGCACACTGGCAGCTGACTTCATCTGGCCGGGATGGCTGGACCTGGCCACCTGGCGACACCAGTCCGCGTTGACGGTTGCAGTGCTTGGCTTCCTGATCACGCTGCTCGGCTTTTCCAATGCGCGCCGGACGGCGGCCGTGGCCCGCGTAAGCATCCCGATCAGGAACCTGCCGCCTGCCCTGCAAGGATTCAGGATTGTGCAGATCAGCGACATCCATGTCGGACCAACAATACGCCGGGACTATCTGCGGCGCATAGTCGCTGCAGTCAACCGACAGCAGCCCGATATGGTTGCGATCACCGGTGACCTCGTGGATGGCAGCGTAAGGGAACTGGCGCCTCATGTCGCACCGCTGGAAGGATTGGTCTCGCGCCACGGTAGTTATTTCGTCACTGGCAACCACGAATATTATTCGGGCGCCCATGCTTGGATTGCCGAATTGCGCCGCCTGGGCATCAAGGTACTGCTCAACAGCCATGTGGTGCTGGACCATCAGGGGGCGACTGCGGTAGTGGCCGGAGTCACCGATTACAGCGCCGGTCGTTTCGACCCCGCGCATCGAAGCGACCCGCATGCTGCCATTGCCGGTGCGCCGTCTCACGCCGCAGTCAGGATAGTGCTGGCACACCAGCCGCGTAGCGCATCAGCGGCGGCTGAAGCCGGCTTCGATTTGCAGTTGTCCGGCCACACCCATGGTGGCCAGTTCATGCCTTGGAACTTTTTTGTAAAACTGCAGCAGCCTTTTGTCGCCGGGCTACACCGGCTAGGCCAACTTTGGGTCTACACCAGTCGCGGTACCGGCTACTGGGGACCTCCGAAACGGTTCGGCGCACCATCCGAAATTACGCTGATCAAGCTGGTCGCCTGCTGAACCACCGCGGCATTTCCAGCACTGCGGCGCTTGGATGGCTGATGCAGAGAGATGCTGACTGATCGTTCTGGCACCGATGCTCAACGATGACCTTCAAGAGCAGCGATCCGATGATGCCAGCGATCAGCAGAAGCACCATCAATTGAATAATGGTCAGCCCCATTTGTCTTTTCACCATGGTTTTAAATTTTTAATCTGGAAAAATTCCACCCGTCGTTAGAAATCCGGAAGCAGAAAAGGAAGGAACCGCGATGATACCGATTCACGGGACAAGTGTATGTGTTTCAAAAAATATCGGGCAAGATCAAGGTGCGGTGAAGACATCCTGCTTCGAGTGAGCAACTAAGCTGAAGCGTCACTTTCTTTGCCTTAAGAAAAATTCCCTCCCAGTGCCCCTGCGCTTGGCTAACGCAATCATTCAGCGAAAGAATGACTGGTATTGAAACTGGAAATTTTGTTTAATCGGGGAAATTGCTTATAGTCCTTCCTGTCTCCTCCACCCTCCCAAAGGATGGATTTACCCGCTGACCTGTGCAGCGGGTTTTTTTTGCCTGTTATTTACACTCATTTAAAACGCCCCGCCTTACATGGTTGATGGACGGGGATCGGTTGGTCCTGTGTGTGACAGTGCATTTGCACAAGCATTGTCTCGGTTTAAAGGTACCCTGAAAAGCAAAACCCGCGATCTCAGCGATCGCGGGTTTTCTGTCTTCTCGGCTACCCCATTGGATATGGATTTTTGTGCGTGGATGATGCAATAAACTGCATGTTTTGTCTACTACTAGATGAGCGGTTTTCCGAAAAAACCGGGCGTTACCCTCTCCCATGCTCCATTGAAAGGTGAGATTTCCTGCAATCATTTCTCAAAGCAATCTATGCATTCGGAAAGAAGCTTTAGCTATTGGCAGACAGTTCCTTGTTACTGAAATTATTAAGGCATCACTTGGTTCGATTCCGTATCTTATGTTGCTCAACCAGACCTTGACTCCCCTACCTCTCAAGAACGCCAGGACCTAATCAAACCGAAATGAATGTAACCTAAAATAGATATAACGCATCGACCAACACTCATGCTGCGCTGCATGTAGACATGTGCGCTCATTGAGTTCAATATCTCTCCTACAAAAATCCATACCCAGTGGGAAGCGATGAGACAGGGAAGCCCGCAGCCGTTTTGGCTGCGGGTCTTTCTTTTTGGAGCATCTATAGAGCGGTTTATAAATGATGGATGACTCTTGTTGGCCGCATAGAGTTAACTGCCAACAGTAACTGCTATGAGTTGATGCCTGAAAGAACGCTGCGGCTTGTGGCGTGGCTAGGAAGACACCTGTTTTCAAAATGTACGAATAGAATTTCTATTGGTAATTAGGTTTTGTATTCAAAACACCTTTCAAACCATTTATTGCAGAATCACTGTGCCAGTGTAACTAATGGTTCTGGCGAAAGCGTTCTAGCAACAGATTTTTTACACACGGTTCTTTACATTGGCGAGCGTACCGCCAAGCATGCGGCTATAAAGAAAACCTAGGTGTTGTAAAAGATTCGTCAAGTATAAGAGGGGGAGCGCAATTTTCTCCCGCGCTGGGTAGATCTGGCGCCGCTTGCCAATCAGTCGACCCTGAACTTTTCCTTGTCTTTACCCTTCAGCCAAGCAGGCATCCGCCCACGTCCGGACCAGGTATTTCCAGAATCGTCCCTGAATTGGACGTTAGAGAGTGCAGCAGCTTTACTACCCTTTCGGCGTCCAGCACTTTCAAGATCCTGAACTGTAATACCGTACTCGTTCATCAAATTTTTGATTTCCGCAATTGCACCACCGATCTCCTTCAAACGAACTTCTTCAGCGTCTTGCTTGAGCTTAGCAATTTGGTCTTGCAGTTCTTTGAACGTTGCCATTAGATAAAGTCCTTTAAAAATCACGAAGAGGAAAGGAAGTGCTTGTGTGGGTGGAAGACTATCCCATAAATAAACTATTGACAAGCTGCGTCTTGGGAGAAACTACATGAATATTCAGGTAATTTTCCTAGCCCTAAAAGATCAAATTTACAGAGCCAGACGATAAAAAGCCTTCTTTGGTGCAACCGGTTAAGCGAGACTGGGAAACTTCCCCGGTTTATCAGATGGCTAGTTAGCCAATATCATGCAAGGGGAGACTATTACTGATGTATTGAGGCCCACGACAACATTGAATTGTTGAAGATATTGCTGTGAATGGAGAGGTTTTGAGTTGCATCGCAAATACAAATCTCATTCAGGTTCGGGGATCATACTCCCCAAGCACCTAGCGAATAGTGACGCTGCTTCTAAGCGGGTTTGTCTTAAAAAGCAGAATGCAAAAGCCACTTCGAGAAGCAAACCCTGTTGGAAGCTTTTTCGAGTTCCTATTGCTCTTTATTCTTGCTTGTTGTTTTAAGAGCCAATTTTGAATGTGACAAACGAGTGCCAGGTGCACGGAATGGGCCAGTAAAGGGAGTTCAGCAGCACGCTTTCTGTGTACGTAACCAAGTCCGGCAAGCGGTCGATGCCCCTCTGCAAACAAGTGAGGCGCCAATAGGCAAACAAATGGGGCTGACTCCAGTGCAGCAAAACCAAACAAGGCACGGTTTTAAGGCCGGCTATAAACTGGATTGCCATTACTTAGTTGGCGGCCTATCTCGGCTGGTTGAAGTTGCGGCACGGTGGGACATTTTAAAAAATGCATGGGCGGAAAAGGCTCGTATTGCGCAGCAAGAACTAGTTGAAAATGCGCTCCTGGATTGTTGTCCTAGCAAACGCAGCGCTTCCGTCGCCCAAAGCAAAAACCCCCGACGCCTGCTGGCGCCGGGGGTTTTCTAATAACAGCCTGACGATGACCTACTTTCACACTGGTTGCAGCACTATCATCGGCGCAAAGTCGTTTCACGGTCCTGTTCGGGATGGGAAGGGGTGGTACCAACTCGCTATGGTCATCAGGCATGACTTGTCGGTTGTCTGTCGCGCTGCCGGCTCCTCGCCTGGCACACGCCACATCCAACCCAAAGGGAAGAAGCAGCCGCATCGCTCCTGCACTTCGCAGGGGTGATGCAACGATCAATGTCTTGTCTTGCAGGTTGTGAGTATCGGAACGTCACGCACCACACAGCGCCGCTATGCACCATCAAGGTTATAGGGACAAGCCGCACGGGCAATTAGTACTGGTTAGCTTAACGCATTACTGCGCTTCCACACCCAGCCTATCAACGTCCTGGTCTCGAACGACCCTTTAGGGGAGTCAAGCTCCCGGGAAGTCTCATCTCAAGGCGAGTTTCCCGCTTAGATGCTTTCAGCGGTTATCTCTTCCGAACTTAGCTACCCGGCAATGCCACTGGCGTGACAACCGGTACACCAGAGGTTCGTCCACTCCGGTCCTCTCGTACTAGGAGCAGCCCCCTTCAAACTTCCAACGCCCACGGCAGATAGGGACCAAACTGTCTCACGACGTTTTAAACCCAGCTCACGTACCACTTTAAATGGCGAACAGCCATACCCTTGGGACCGGCTACAGCCCCAGGATGTGATGAGCCGACATCGAGGTGCCAAACTCCCCCGTCGATATGAACTCTTGGGAGGAATCAGCCTGTTATCCCCAGAGTACCTTTTATCCGTTGAGCGATGGCCCTTCCATACAGAACCACCGGATCACTATGTCCTACTTTCGTACCTGCTCGACTTGTCAGTCTCGCAGTTAAGCACGCTTATGCCATTGCACTATGAGCACGATGTCCGACCGTACCTAGCGTACCTTCGAACTCCTCCGTTACACTTTGGGAGGAGACCGCCCCAGTCAAACTGCCTACCATGCACTGTCCCCGATCCGGATAACGGACCAAGGTTAGAACCTCAAACAAACCAGGGTGGTATTTCAAGGTTGGCTCCACGAGAACTAGCGTCCCCGCTTCAAAGCCTCCCACCTATCCTACACAGATTGGTTCAAAGTCCAATGCAAAGCTACAGTAAAGGTTCATGGGGTCTTTCCGTCTAGCCGCGGGTAGATTGCATCATCACAAACATTTCAACTTCGCTGAGTCTCGGGAGGAGACAGTGTGGCCATCGTTACGCCATTCGTGCAGGTCGGAACTTACCCGACAAGGAATTTCGCTACCTTAGGACCGTTATAGTTACGGCCGCCGTTTACTGGGACTTCAATCAAGAGCTTGCACCCCATCATTTAATCTTCCAGCACCGGGCAGGCGTCACACCCTATACGTCCACTTTCGTGTTTGCAGAGTGCTGTGTTTTTATTAAACAGTCGCAGCCACCAGTTTATTGCAACCCCGTCGCCCTTCTGGCGCAGGCCAGTCAAGCTACCAGGGCGTACCTTATCCCGAAGTTACGGTACCAATTTGCCGAGTTCCTTCTCCCGAGTTCTCTCAAGCGCCTTAGAATACTCATCTCGCCCACCTGTGTCGGTTTGCGGTACGGTCTCGTGTGACTGAAGCTTAGAGGCTTTTCTTGGAACCACTTCCGATTGCTTCGCAGCTTAAAGCCGCTGGTCTCGACCCCTTGAATTACGCCCCCGGATTTGCCTAAGGGCCTTCTACAAGTCAAGAACCGGGACATCCAACACCCGGACAACCATTCGCGATCCGTCCCCCCATCGCATCACACGACGGTGCAGGAATATTAACCTGCTTCCCATCAGCTACGCATCTCTGCCTCGCCTTAGGGGCCGACTCACCCTGCTCCGATGAACGTTGAACAGGAAACCTTGGGCTTACGGCGTGGGGGCTTTTCACCCCCATTATCGCTACTCATGTCAGCATTCGCACTTCTGATACCTCCAGCATCCTTTACAAGACACCTTCGCAGGCTTACAGAACGCTCTCCTACCATATGACGTAATGAATTACGTCATATCCGCAGCTTCGGTGACTGGCTTAGCCCCGTTACATCTTCCGCGCAGGACGACTCGATCAGTGAGCTATTACGCTTTCTTTAAAGGGTGGCTGCTTCTAAGCCAACCTCCTGACTGTTTTAGCCTTCCCACTTCGTTTTCCACTTAGCCAATCTTTGGGACCTTAGCTGGCGGTCTGGGTTGTTTCCCTCTTGACGCCGGACGTTAGCACCCGACGTCTGTCTCCCAAGCTCGCACTCATCGGTATTCGGAGTTTGCAATGGGTTGGTAAGTCGCGATGACCCCCTAGCCATAACAGTGCTCTACCCCCGATGGTGATACTTGAGGCACTACCTAAATAGTTTTCGGAGAGAACCAGCTATTTCCAAGTTTGTTTAGCCTTTCACCCCTACCCACAGCTCATCCCCTAATTTTTCAACATTAGTGGGTTCGGACCTCCAGTACCTGTTACGGCACCTTCATCCTGGCCATGAGTAGATCACTTGGTTTCGGGTCTACACCCAGCGACTGTCGCCCTGTTCGGACTCGATTTCTCTACGGCTTCCCTATGCGGTTAACCTTGCCACTGAATGTAAGTCGCTGACCCATTATACAAAAGGTACGCCGTCACCCCACGAAGGGGCTCCGACTGTTTGTATGCACACGGTTTCAGGATCTATTTCACTCCCCTTCCGGGGTTCTTTTCGCCTTTCCCTCACGGTACTGGTTCACTATCGGTCGATTACGAGTATTTAGCCTTGGAGGATGGTCCCCCCATGTTCAGACAGGATTTCACGTGTCCCGCCCTACTTGTCGCAAGCCTGGTTCCACAATCATGATTTCGCGTACGGGGCTATCACCCGCTACGGCTGCACTTTCCAGAGCATTCCACTATCACGACTGCTAAATCTTGCTGGCTGGTCCCATTTCGCTCGCCACTACTTTGGGAATCTCGGTTGATTTCTTTTCCTGCAGCTACTTAGATGTTTCAGTTCGCCGCGTTCGCTTCACACACCTATGTATTCAGTGAGTGATGACCCTTGCGGGCCGGGTTTCCCCATTCGGACATCTGCGGATCAAAGCTTGTTTGCCAGCTCCCCGCAGCTTATCGCAAGCTACTGCGTCCTTCATCGCCTGTAATCGCCAAGGCATCCACCATGTGCACTTAGTCACTTGTCCCTATAACGTTGACCTCTGGAGTCACCTCCAAAGACGTCACAGGCAAGCGCTGTGTTTCATTTGATGCATGTTTGTTTCGATACAATCACAACCCGGCAATGCTGCTTACAATGAACATGACTGCTCACTGTCTTCGCATTGCGAATTACATTGATCTTTACTACTTCTTCCACTTTGTTAAAGAACGAATACAGCCTTGTTGATTGCAATGATCAAACCTAAGTCCCGCAACGCTGTTGCTGACTTACGTTTGTACCTTGCCACAGTGTGATCAGGATAATGGTGGAGGTTGACGGGATCGAACCGACGACCCCCTGCTTGCAAAGCAGGTGCTCTCCCAGCTGAGCTAAACCCCCAGGGACTTGCCAACTTCTCGCTATGACTTCAGCGCTGCTGCCAACTGGTGGGTCTGGTTGGGCTCGAACCAACGACCCCCGCGTTATCAACACGGTGCTCTAACCAGCTGAGCTACAGACCCCGCACACGATGCGACGCCCCTGCTGCAGCGCCTTGTGTACCGATCACTTCATGACCTTGACTGTGTTTTGACTGTTCTCGTTTTGCCGAACAACCGATAAGTGTGGACACCCAACTACGTGCCTATCTCTAGAAAGGAGGTGATCCAGCCGCACCTTCCGATACGGCTACCTTGTTACGACTTCACCCCAGTCACGAATCCTACCGTGGTAAGCGCCCTCCTTGCGGTTAAGCTACCTACTTCTGGTAAAACCCGCTCCCATGGTGTGACGGGCGGTGTGTACAAGACCCGGGAACGTATTCACCGCGACATGCTGATCCGCGATTACTAGCGATTCCAACTTCATGGAGTCGAGTTGCAGACTCCAATCCGGACTACGATACACTTTCTGGGATTAGCTCCCCCTCGCGGGTTGGCGGCCCTCTGTATGTACCATTGTATGACGTGTGAAGCCCTACCCATAAGGGCCATGAGGACTTGACGTCATCCCCACCTTCCTCCGGTTTGTCACCGGCAGTCTCATTAGAGTGCCCTTTCGTAGCAACTAATGACAAGGGTTGCGCTCGTTGCGGGACTTAACCCAACATCTCACGACACGAGCTGACGACAGCCATGCAGCACCTGTGTGCAGGTTCTCTTTCGAGCACTCCCTGATCTCTCAGGGATTCCTGCCATGTCAAGGGTAGGTAAGGTTTTTCGCGTTGCATCGAATTAATCCACATCATCCACCGCTTGTGCGGGTCCCCGTCAATTCCTTTGAGTTTTAATCTTGCGACCGTACTCCCCAGGCGGTCAACTTCACGCGTTAGCTGCGTTACCAAGTCAATTAAGACCCGACAACTAGTTGACATCGTTTAGGGCGTGGACTACCAGGGTATCTAATCCTGTTTGCTCCCCACGCTTTCGTGCATGAGCGTCAGTGTTATCCCAGGGGGCTGCCTTCGCCATCGGTATTCCTCCACATCTCTACGCATTTCACTGCTACACGTGGAATTCTACCCCCTCTGACACACTCTAGCCGTGCAGTCACAAATGCAATTCCCAGGTTGAGCCCGGGGATTTCACATCTGTCTTGCACAACCGCCTGCGCACGCTTTACGCCCAGTAATTCCGATTAACGCTTGCACCCTACGTATTACCGCGGCTGCTGGCACGTAGTTAGCCGGTGCTTATTCTTCAGGTACCGTCATTAGCCCCGGGTATTAGCCAGAACCGTTTCTTCCCTGACAAAAGAGCTTTACAACCCGAAGGCCTTCTTCACTCACGCGGCATTGCTGGATCAGGGTTGCCCCCATTGTCCAAAATTCCCCACTGCTGCCTCCCGTAGGAGTCTGGGCCGTGTCTCAGTCCCAGTGTGGCTGGTCGTCCTCTCAGACCAGCTACTGATCGATGCCTTGGTAGGCTTTTACCCTACCAACTAGCTAATCAGATATCGGCCGCTCCACGAGCATGAGGTCTTGCGATCCCCCACTTTCATCCGTAGATCGTATGCGGTATTAGCTAGTCTTTCGACTAGTTATCCCCCACTCCAGGGCACGTTCCGATATGTTACTCACCCGTTCGCCACTCGCCACCAGACCGAAGTCCGTGCTGCCGTTCGACTTGCATGTGTAAGGCATGCCGCCAGCGTTCAATCTGAGCCAGGATCAAACTCTTCAGTTCAATCTCTGTTTTGTGCCATTGCTGGCAGGTTCCGAAGAACCGTCGCTCACTCAAAATACTGACAGATCGATTCTTGCGAATCGTTCTACTTCTTTGTTGTGAGCACTTGCTTGATATTTTGAGCATCCGGCGTTGCCGCCGGCGCACTTCATCAAGTGCCCACACTTATCGGTTGTTGGTTGTTAAAGAACCGGGCAATTCGGCCTGCTGCCGGCCGTCCCGTGGGACTTGCCGGCTGCTGCGAAGCGTTGTGTTCGTCAGCAACAGAGAGGCGAGATTATGTGGCATTTGCTGTTTGGCGTCAACAGTTTTTTTCGCTTTGCTTCAAAAAAACCGGACCAGCATGCTGCCTTTTTCCGCCCCCGCCGCGCTGTGCTGCGGCGGGGGACGAACTATATCAAAGGTTGCGAAAATTCGGCAAGCGCTTTTCGACGAAAGCTTTCATGCCTTCCTTCTGGTCTTCCGTGGCGAAGGTGCTGTGGAACAGGCGACGTTCATACTGCACGCCTTCGGCAAGAGTGGACTCGTAGGCGCGGTTGATGGATTCCTTGATCATCATGACAACCGGGAGGGACATCGAAGCAATGGTGCCGGCGGCGGCCAGCGCTTCGTCGAGCAGCTTGTCGGCGGCGACGACGCGCGACACCAGTCCTGCTCGTTCGGCTTCGGCGGCGTCCATCATGCGGGCAGTCAGGCACATGTCCATGGCCTTGGCTTTCGACACGGCGCGTGGCAGACGCTGGGTGCCGCCGGCGCCAGGGATGGTGCCCAGCTTGACTTCCGGCTGGCCAAACTTGGCCGTGTCGGCAGCGATGATGAAGTCGCACATCATCGCCAGCTCGCAACCACCGCCGAGGGCATAGCCGGCCACGGCTGCAATGACGGGCTTGCGTACCCGGCGCACGGTTTCCCAGTTCCGGGTGATGTAGTCGCCCTTGAATACATCCATATAGGTATAGCTGGCCATGGCGCCAATGTCGGCGCCGGCGGCAAAGGCCTTTTCGCTGCCGGTGATGACGATGCAGCCGATATTGTCGTCGCCATCGAACGACATCAATGCATGCCCCAGTTCATCCATCAATTGATCGTTGAGCGCATTGAGCGCCTTGGGCCGATTCAGGCGAACCAGTCCGACCTTGCCCTGCGTTTCCACAATGATATTTTCATATTGCATGGAGACCTCCACTGAAATGTGCCCGGATGGCCGGCGCATTGTATCTGCTTGCAGAGTGTTCAAGGATGCAGGCCTGCGCTTGCAGCCTCGCCCGCTGTGATACCGGCATTCACGCCGTGCCCGGTTTGGGCAACAGCACCCAGAGCATGCCGCGTTGCTTCATTTTCCCTGCCTTCTCGCCCGCTTCCGCGCCAAAGCCCCAGAAGTAATCGGCCCTGACCGCATTCTTGATTGCGCCGCCCGTATCCTGGGCCAGCATCATGCGCTGCAGAGGGGCATTGCTGCCGGGATGGGTGGTCGACAGGAAGACCGGCGCGCCCAGCGGGATGAAATTCGGATCGACCGCGACGGAGCGCTGCGGCGTCAGCGGAACACCCAGCGCGCCCTTTGGCCCCTTGCGCGGGTCGGTCAGCTTCTCTTCCTTGAAGAAGACATAGCCGGGATTCGCATTGAGCAGTTCCTGCTGGCGCCTGGGATTGGCTGCCAGCCAGGCCTTGATGCCCTGGGCGGATGCCTGGTCCATGGTCAATTCACCCTTGTCGACCAGATAACGGCCGATCGAGCGATAAGGGTGGCCGTTCTGATCCGCATAGGCGATGCGCACCACTTCCTTGGTATCGGCAAACTGGACGCGGCCGGAGCCCTGCACCTGAAGGAAGAAGGCATCGATCGGATTGTCCACCCACACCAGTTCGTTGCCGCTCATTGCCGTCGATTGCGTCAGTTCAGCGCGCGCCGGATAGGGAACGACCTTGTTGCCAACCAGCTTGCCGCGCAGGCGCATGTTCTTCAATTCAGGATAGACACTGCCGAGATCGATGGTCAGCAGGTCATCCGGCGCGCGGTGCAGCGGGGTCTGGTACGGGCCGCCGCGCTTGCGGGCGCCGTTGAGCAGGGGCTCGTAGTAGCCGGTGATCAGGCCGTTGTCCGTGCCGTCGGGATTGAACACTTGGTGCGGCACGAAGAATGCCTCGAAGAACGTACGGATCGCGCCAGCACTGTTGGCGTCGACCGTGCGCGCCACAGTGCAGGGCTCCTTCCAGGCGGCTCGCCTGATCATCACCTCGCAGGATGTCAGAAAGGCGGGCCATGCTTCGCGCACATCGTCGCGGTCCCAGCCGGGCATGGCGTTGAAGGCCACGGGGCGCAATACCGGACCGGCGGCCGGGGCCGGGCCTGTTGCCGGCGGCTGCGCCGGCGCAGTTTCAACCGACTTGGGCGGCGTGGTGCTGCAGGCGGCAAGAAGTGCTGTGATGACGACGGAGGATGCGAGTAAACTGAAGCGCTTGGATAACATTGGAACTCAATGGCATGTGGTTACTGATATTAGAGGCCTGCGTCGCATTTTTCCTGCTGGTATTCATCGTCTGGTGGACGATGTTTGCGGGCCGCAAACCGGACCAGCAAGTGCGCCGGCCACCACCTGATGATGACAAACCGGCTTGAACTGCGGGACGTCAGTGTAGCGTGCGCGGCAAGGACAGCACAAATTCCGCAATGGGGGCGTCAAACCGGGTGCCGTCCTCGGCAACACAGAAATAGCTGCCCGACATGGTGCCGTGCGGCGTCTTCAGGGAAGTGCCGCTGGTGTACTCGAACTGCTGTCCAGGCTGCAGCAGCGGCTGATGGCCGACCACACCGAGTCCCTTCACCTCCTCCACCTTGTCATTGGCGTCCTTGATGATCCAGTGACGGGAAATCAGCTGCGCCGCGACCTGCCCCGTATTGCGTATCGTGATGGAATAGGCGAACACGAAGCTGCCGTGTTCAGGGTCGGACTGTTTCTCCAGATACTGGGTTCTGACCGAAACGGTGAATTCATAAGCTGCCATTTGATTCCTTTGCCGGATTGATGTCTGCGCGACGCTGACGGTGCCGCGATGCCATTTTGGCAGCAGGGCCCGGCCGTGCGCGCCAAGGTAGAATAACGGATTGTTCCAATTGACGAATTCCATGGCTACTTATCGCATCGCTCCCAGCATCCTCTCCGCCGATTTTGCCCGTCTTGGCGAAGAGGTCCGCAACGTGGTCGCCGCCGGCGCCGACATCATCCACTTCGACGTGATGGACAACCACTACGTCCCCAACCTGACGATTGGGCCGCTGGTATGCGAAGCGATCCGGCCGCATGTGCAGGTGCCGATCGACGTGCATCTGATGGTCAAGCCCGTGGACCGCATCATTCCCGACTTCGCCAAGGCCGGCGCCAACATCATCACCTTTCATCCGGAAGCGTCCGAGCACATCGACCGCACGCTGCAGCTGATCCGCGACAATGGCTGCAAGGCCGGCCTGGTGTTCAACCCGGCCACGCCGCTGCATTATCTCGACCATGTGATGGACAAGCTCGACATCATCCTGCTGATGTCGGTCAACCCCGGCTTTGGCGGCCAGTCCTTCATTCCCGAAGCGCTGAAGAAGATCGCCGACGTGCGCCAGCGCATCGATGCATCCGGGCGCGACATCATGCTGGAAGTCGATGGCGGCATCAAGGTCGACAACATCGCCGCCGCGGCAAAGGCGGGCGCCGACACCTTCGTTGCCGGTTCGGCCATCTTCGGCAAGCCTGACTACAAGGCCGTGATCGATGCCATGCGCGGCCAGCTGGCTGCCGTATGAACGCGCCTGACACCCTGTTTGCCGGCATCCGCGCAGCCATCATCGACCTCGACGGCACGATGATGGATACCGCGCCGGACTTCCTGGCGGCGGTCAATGCGATGCGTGCCGAGCTTGCGCTTGCGCCGGTGGGCATCGACGTGATCACCCGCTTCGTCGGCAAGGGCACCGAGAACCTGGTGCGCAGCATCCTCGGCCTGGACCATGCGCCGGAGCAGGCGGCCGCGCATTACGAGCAGGCGTTGAATGCCTACATGCGCTCCTACAGCGCCATCAATGGCCGGCATGCGACGGTGTATCCGGGCGTGGCCGAAGGCTTGCGCGCCATGCAGCAACAGGGACTGCGCCTGGCCTGCGTAACCAACAAGCCGGTCGGCTTTGCGCTGCCGCTGCTGGAAACCGCCGGCCTGCTCGATGCATTCGAAGTGGTGTACGGCGGCGACTCGCTGCCGCGCAAGAAACCCGATCCGATGCCGCTCTTGCAGGTCTGCGCCGATTTCAGCCTGGCGCCGCGGCATGTGGTGGCCATTGGCGACTCGTCCAACGATGCCCAGGCGGCGCGCGCGGCCAACTGCCGGGTGCTCACCGTGCCTTATGGCTACAATCATGGCCAGCCTATACAAGACGTTGATTCGGATGGTATAGTCGACACGCTTTTGGATGCAGCCCGACTGATCTCAGCAGCAAATCCCAACCAACATGTCTCTCAATAAAAAACGCAGCTTATCTGCGCCGGCCGTTCCTGAGGCCTGGCCCTGGCGACGCTGGCAATCCTGGACCTGGTAGTCCCCGATTGGCTGTCGAGTGCGCTCGCATGCGCGCTCGATCACGTTTTTAACGCAAGGACCGCGCACCCATCCCTTACGCGGTCGGGAGAGAATCATGACCGAACTCGAATTCAAATCGCTGGCCGCGCAAGGCTACAACCGTATTCCGCTGATCGCTGAAGCCTTCGCCGATCTCGAAACCCCGCTGTCCCTTTACCTCAAGCTGGCGCAGCAGCAGAACGGCGGCAAGAATACCTTCCTGCTCGAATCCGTTGTCGGCGGCGAGCGCTTCGGCCGCTATTCCTTTATTGGACTGCCCGCTTCCACCCTGCTGCGCAGCTATGGCCGTCGCACCGAAGTCGTTACCAATGGCGCGGTCGTGGAAAGCGTGGACGGCAATCCGCTCGATTTCATCGCCGACTACCAGTCGCGCTTCAAGGTCGCGGTCCTGCCCGGCATGCCGCGCTTCTGTGGCGGCCTGGCGGGCTATTTCGGCTACGACACGGTGCGCCATATCGAGAAACGCCTGGCCGAGACGGCGCCCAAGGATGACCTCGGCCTGCCCGACATCCAGCTGCTGCTGACCGAGGAACTGGCCGTCATCGACAACCTCTCGGGCAAGCTCTACCTGATCGTCTATGCCGATCCAACCCAGGCCGAAGCTTTCCCGCGCGCCCGGCGCCGCCTGCACGACTTGCGCGCGATGCTGCGCCGCGCGGTCGATGCACCGGTGACGTCGGCCTCGGTACGGACCGAGTCGGTGCGCGACTTCGACAAGGCGGCTTACCTGGAGGCGGTTGCCCGGGCCAAGGAATACATCATGGCGGGCGACCTGATGCAGGTGCAGATCGGCCAGCGCATCAAGAAGCCGTATGTCGATTCGCCGCTGTCGCTGTACCGGGCGCTGCGCTCGCTCAATCCCTCGCCCTACATGTACTTCTACAACTTCGGCGACATGCATATCGTCGGCGCGTCGCCGGAAATCCTGGTGCGCAATGAAGGCACGCCGGATGGCGGCAAGAAGGTGACGATACGCCCGCTGGCCGGCACCCGGCCGCGCGGCAATACGCCCGAGCGGGATGCGGCGCTGGCAACCGAGCTGCTGGCCGACCCGAAGGAAATCGCCGAGCATGTGATGCTGATCGACCTGGCGCGCAACGACATCGGCCGCATCGCGCAGACCGGCAGCGTCAAGGTCACGGACAAGTTCGTGATCGAAAAGTATTCCCACGTACAGCACATCGTCTCCAATGTGGAAGGCGCACTGAAGCCCGGCATGTCCAATCTCGACGTGCTGCGCGCCACCTTCCCGGCCGGCACGCTGTCCGGCGCGCCCAAGGTGCGGGCGATGGAGATCATCGACGAGCTGGAGCCGACCAAGCGCGGCATCTACGGCGGCGCCTGCGGCTACCTGTCCTTTGGCGGCGAGATGGACCTGGCGATTGCGATCCGCACCGGCGTGATTAAGGACGGCATGCTGTATGTGCAGGCCGCGGCCGGCATCGTGGCCGACTCGGTGCCCGAGATGGAATGGCAGGAAACGGAAAACAAGGCGCGCGCGGTGCTGCGCGCGGCCGAGCAGGTGCAAGACGGCCTGGATGGAGGAATCTGACATGCTGCTGATGATCGACAACTACGACTCATTCACCTACAACCTGGTCCAATACTTTGGCGAGCTGGGTGAAGACGTGCGCACGGTGCGCAACGACGAAGTCACGCTGGAAGAGATCGTTGCGATGCGGCCGGAACGCATCTGCATCTCGCCCGGCCCCTGCACGCCGCATGAGGCCGGCGTCTCGGTGCCGGTGCTGCAGGAACTGGCCGGCAAGCTGCCTATCTTGGGCGTCTGTCTTGGCCACCAGGCCATCGGCGCGGCTTTCGGCGGCAAGGTGGTGCGGGCAAAGCAGGTCATGCATGGCAAGACCGACCTGCTGCATCACACCGGCGTGGGCGTGTTCAGGGGCCTGCCCGATCCGTACACCATCACCCGCTACCACTCGCTGGCCATCGAGCGCGCGTCGCTGCCGGATTGCCTGGAAGTGACGGCCTGGACCTCGGACGGCGAAATCATGGGCGTGCGCCACAAGGCGTTCGACATCGAGGGCGTGCAGTTCCATCCCGAGTCCATCCTGACCGAGCATGGCCATGAACTGCTGCAGAACTTCCTGAAACGTTAAGCGAGACCACCATGCCGATCACACCACAGGAAGCGCTGCTGCGCTGCATTGAACACCGCGAGATCTTCCATGACGAAATGCTGTCGCTGTTTCGCAGCATCATGTCGGGCGAGATGTCGCCGGTGATGGTTGCCGCCCTGACCATGGGCTTGCGGGTGAAGAAGGAAACCATCGGCGAGATCACGGCGGCGGCGCAGGTCATGCGCGAATTCGCCACCAAGGTGCCGCTGGAAGACACCAGCGGCCTGCTCGACATCGTCGGCACGGGTGGCGACGGCGCCAACACCTTCAATATTTCCACCGCCTCGATGTTCGTCGCTGCCGCCGCCGGCGCCCGGGTTGCCAAGCATGGCGGGCGCAGCGTGTCATCCTCCTCGGGCAGCGCCGATGCGCTGGAAGCGCTGGGCGCCAACATCAATCTGCAGCCGCAGCAGGTGGCCGAGTGCATTGCCGAAACCGGCATCGGCTTCATGTACGCGCCCAACCATCATGCGGCGATGAAGCATGCCGCGCCGGTGCGGCGTGAGTTAGGCGTGCGCACCATCTTCAACATCCTCGGACCGCTGACCAACCCGGCCGGCGCGCCCAATATCCTGATGGGCGTGTTCCACTCCGACCTGGTCGGCATCCAGGTGCGGGTGCTGCAGCGCCTGGGCGCGCAGCGCGCGATGGTGGTCTGGGGCCGCGACAACATGGATGAAGTCTCGCTAGGCGCGGCCACCATGGTGGGCGAACTGGTTGACGGCCAGATCCGTGAATATGAAATCCATCCTGAAGACTTCGGCCTGCAGATGATCGCCAGCCGCAACCTGAAGGTGGGCAATGCGGCGGAGTCCAGGGAAAAGATTCTGGAAGCGCTCGACAATGTGCCGGGCGCACCGCGCGACATCGTGGCGCTCAATGCAGGCACCGCCTTGTATGCCAACGGCATGGCGGCCGACATCGGTGCCGGCATGCAGATGGCGATCGACACCATGGCCTCGGGCGCTGCCCGCGCGAAGATGGAACAGTTCGTCGCCGCCACCCGGAAAATCGGCGGCGCCTGACGCGGCGCATCGTCCAGCACAGAGAAAGCAGCAACATCATGTCCGACATACTCAACAAGATCCTGTCCGTGAAGGCCGAGGAAGTGGCTGCGGCAATGCGGCAGCAGAGCCTGGCCAGCCTGCGCAATGAGGTCGAGAGCGACCGGCAGTTGCGCGACGATTTGCGCGGCTTCGAGGGCAGCCTGCGCGGCAAGATTGCCGCCGGCCGCGCCGGCGTGATCGCCGAAGTGAAGAAGGCCTCGCCGTCCAAGGGCGTGCTGCGCGCCGACTTCGATCCGGCAGCGATTGCCGTGAGCTATGAAGAACATGGCGCGGCCTGCCTGTCCGTGCTGACCGATGTGCAGTTCTTCCAAGGCGCGCCCGAGTACCTGCAGCAGGCGCGTGCCGCCTGCGAGCTGCCGGTGCTGCGCAAGGATTTCATGGTGGACCCTTACCAGGTGTACCAGGCCCGCTCCTGGGGTGCGGACGCGATATTGCTGATCGTGGCCGCGCTGGACCATGGCCTGATGGCGGAACTGGAAGCCTGCGCGCATGAGCTCGGCATGGACGTGCTGGTGGAAGTGCACGACGGCGCAGAACTCGACGCCGCGCTGCGCCTGAACACCCGGCTGCTTGGCATCAACAACCGCAATCTGCGCACCTTCGACACCTCGCTGCAGAACACGCTGGACCTGCTGCCGCGCATTCCGAAGGAGAAGCTGGTGGTCACCGAGTCCGGCATCCTGAATGCCGACGATGTCAGGCGCATGCGGGAAGCCGATGTGCATGCCTTCCTGGTGGGCGAGGCATTCATGCGGGCGGCCGATCCCGGCGCGGAACTGGCGCGCCTGTTTGGTTGATACCGTGAGCAAGCTGGCACGGCGCGCCGTGCCAGCTTGCGGTTTGCCTACTCCGCCAGCCAGGCAGCCCGCATGCGGGTGGCGGCCGCGGGTTTTGTTTCCGCCGTCAGTGTGAGCTGCGCCGCGTCATCGGCCATCAGCCTGACCGAAAACACCATCAGTTCGTCGCGCCGGAAGGCATGCACCGTCACCGTGTCGCCCACGCCGTAACGCGACATCAGCGCATCGAGATTAGCTGCGTTGACCCGCAGGCCGTCGATCGCCACCAGCAGATCGAGCGCCGACAGGCCGGCACGGTGCGCCGCGCCACCTTCATACACATTGGCCAGCTTGCACTCATTGCCTTCCTTGACCGTGCGCGCGCCCAGCGACGGCTTGCCGCCATTGCGCTTGTCGGCCACAGTGACGCCGAAAGGCGCGAGCAGCTTGTCCAGCGCGACATCGTCGGTGCCATGGATATGGCGGTCGAAGAAGCGCTTCAGGCTGACGCCGCTGACTTCCTCGAACAGGGCCAGCGCATCGCCCTCCTCCAAACCGCGTCCGCCGCTTTCGCCATCGCTGTAGAAGTCCCTGCCGTAGCGCTCCCACAGGGCGCGCATTACATCGTCCAGCGATTTCTTGCCATTGGTGGCGGCGCGTATCGTGAGGTCCAGGCCCAGGCCCACCAGCGAGCCCTTGGTGTAATAGCTGACGATGGCGTTGGGCGCGTTCTCATCCTGGCGGTAATACTTGACCCAGGCGTCGAAACTCGATTCGGCCACGCTCTGGCGGGTGCGTCCGCTGCCGCGCAATACGCCGTTGGCGGTCTTGGCCAGCAGCTTGAAATAGTCCGCCTCGCTGATCAGCCCGGCGCGCACCAGCATCAGGTCGTCGTAGTAGCTGGTGAAGCCTTCGAACAGCCATAGCAGCGAGGTATAGCCTTCGCTCTGCAGATCGTAGGGCGCAAAGGCGGCCGGCTTGATGCGCTTGACGTTCCATGTGTGGAAATACTCATGGCTGCACAGGCCCAGATAGGTGCGGTAGCCATCGGTCATTTCCTTCTTGCCCTGCACCGGCAGGTCGGCGCGCGAGCAGATCAGCGCGGTCGATGCCCGATGCTCCAGGCCGCCGTAACCGTCGCCAACCGCCAGCGTCATGAAGACATAGCGCCGCATCGGCGCGCGCCGTGTGCCGGGCTCGAACAGCCGGATCTGCGCTTCACAGACCTTCTTCAGGTCGGCGCACAGCCGGGTCAGGTCCAGGTTCGGCACTTGCCCGGTGATGACCACGTCATGCTGCACGCCATGCGCCCTGAAGGTCGCCAGCGCAAACGTGCCCAGCTCCACGGGATGGTCGATCAGCTCGTCATAATTGGCAGCCTGGTACAGGCCGAATCCATAGCGCTCGGCATCAAGTTCCGGCAATGCGGTGGCGACACGCCAGTCCGCAAACGCGGCGCCCTCGGGACGACGGATGTCGACTTCATGTGGCGCCTGCTCCTGCCCGATCACCTGCAGGAACACGCTGGTGCCGTTGAAGAAGGCATGGGTCTGGTCGAGGTGGGCGGTGCGCACCGACAGGTCCCATGCATAGACCTCATAGGTCAGCACCAGCGGGCCGTCGCAGCGGCCGGCCTGCCAGCTATGCTTGTCGGTCTTTTTCAGCGCGACCTTCCTGCCATTGGCCCTGGCTGCGATGCGCACGATGTTGCGCGCGAATTCGCGGATCATGTAGCTGCCCGGAATCCAGGCCGGCAGCATGAAGCGCTGGCCGGCGGGGTCGGGCGTGTCGACCGTGAGAACCACTTCGAACAGATGCGCGGCCGGGTCCTTGGGAAGGATGCTGTAGCGTACGGGCTGGATCATGCGCAGCGGCCCTCAGGCGTTGACGTTGACGACGAGACGGCCGCGCACCCTGCCGGCCAGGATTTCGGGCGCACGGGTCAGCGCGTCAGCCAGCGTGATCTCGCTGGTGATGGCGTCGAGCTTGGCGGGATCGAGGTCGCTTGCCAGCCGCTGCCAGGCAGCGATGCGTTTGGCGGCAGGCGCCATCACGCTGTCGATGCCGATCAGGCGCACGCCGCGCAGAATGAAGGGCGCGACCGATGCCGGAAAGTCGAGTCCCTGGGCCAGGCCGCAGGCCGTGGCCACGCCGCCATAGCGCACCTGTGCGATGGCATTGACCAGGGTATGCGAGCCGACCGAATCGACCACGCCGGCCCAGCGTTCCTTCTGCAGCGGCTTGCCGGGCGCGGACAGCGTGGCCCGGTCGATCACTTCGGCTGCGCCCAGCGATGTCAGGTAGTCGGCTTCATCGGGCTTGCCGGTGGAGGCCACCACCTGGTAGCCCCAGCCCGACAGGATGGCAATGGCCACGCTGCCCACGCCGCCCGATGCGCCGGTGACCAGGATTTCCCCGTCGCCCGGCGCCACGCCCTGCTCCCGCAGCGCCAGCGCCGACAGCATCGCGGTGTAGCCCGCCGTGCCGATCGCCATCGCGGTGCGCGAAGACATGCCCTGCGGACGCCGGATCAGCCAATCGCCTTTCAGGCGGGCGCGCTGCGCCAGGCAGCCCATGTGGGTTTCACCGACACCCCAGCCGTTGAGGATGAAGGCGTCGCCCGGCTTCCAGTCCGGATGGCTCGATGCCAGCACCTGGCCGGCGCCGTCGATGCCCGGCACCATCGGCCACTTCCTCACCACAGGCGCCTTGCCGGTGATGGCCAGGCCATCCTTGTAATTGATGGTGGAATAGTCGATGGCGACGGTGACGTCGCCGTCCGCCGGCAGTTGGGCGTCATCGAGCGACGTCAATTGGGCGGCGGTGCTGCCGTCTTCGTTCTTATTGAGCAGGATCGCATTGAACATGTCTTGTCTCCGTATCGGGAGCACCGATTATAGTGCGCAGCCGCAGATGGCGTATGGCATGCGGGCGCTACAATCGCGGCATTTGAATCATGGAAGGAGGATGCGATGAGCTCCAATGCAAAGGCCGCTCAGGGTATGATCTCGGCGCGTGAGGCGCTGCAGCGCCTGAAGGAAGGCAATCGCCGGTTTGTCGCCGATGAACGCGGCAACGACAGTTATTCGACCCAGGCCCACCGGGCCGATCTGGTCGCGGGCCAGGCGCCGTTCGCCGTGATACTCGGCTGTTCCGACTCAAGGGTGCCGGTGGAAATCATTTTCGATCAGGGACTCGGCGACCTGTTCGTGATACGGGTGGCAGGTAACATCGTTGCGCCATCGCAGGTCAGCAGCGTCGAATTTGCGGCCGAGCGTTTCGGCACGCGGCTGGTGGTCGTGCTGGGTCACACCCGCTGCGGCGCGATCGAGGCCACGCTGGACACCCTGCGGCTGCCGCCACAGCAGCGTTCGCGCGACCCGCATTCCATCGTCGACCGGGTGCGTCCCAGCGTCGAAGGCCTGCTGGAGACCGAGCTGCGGCATGACCATGGCGCGCTGGTACACCACGCCGTGCGCGCCAATATCCGCGCTTCCGCAAATCACTTGCGGCACGGCTCGCAGGTCATCGAGCAACTGGTGCAGAGCAACGGGTTGATGGTGGTAGGCGCCGAGTATTCGCTGGAAACCGGCATGGTCGATTTCTTTGATCATGCCGACCAGGACGGCCAGGAAAGCTGAAACCGCGCCGCCCTACTTGATGGAAGCCAGTTTGGCTTCCAGCCCCTTGGCGTCGATCGCGCCGGGAATGCGCGAGCCGTCGGTAAAGAAGATGGTGGGCGTGCCGGTCACGCGCAGCTTCTGTCCCAGCGCCTTGATCTTGTCGTTGGGCGTGTTGCAGGATTCCGGCGCCGCGGCTGCTGCCTTGCCGTTGAGCATCCACTCATCCCAGGCCTTGTTGCGGTCGGCCGAGCACCAGACATTCTTGGACTTCACCGCCGAGTCAGGCGACAGGATGTTGTAGAGGAAGGTGTAGACCGTCACATTGTCGACGTCCTGCAAGGTCTGGCGGAAGCGCTTGCAATAACCGCAGTTGGGATCTTCGAATACCGCGATCACCCGTTTGCCATTGCCCTTGACCGTCTTCAGCGCCGACTCCAGCGGCAGGTCGGCAAACTTGATCTTGCTGATCTCGTCGACTCTGGCCTTGGTGTAGTCCTCGGTGGTGGCGGCATCCAGGATGCGGCCCACGAACAGATACTTCGCCTGGGCATCGGTATAGAAGATGTCGCTCCCGACCCGGACTTCATAGAGGCCGCTGTAGGGCGTCCTGGTCACCGAATCGATAACGGCGCCCTCGCCCAGCTTGGGCTGGATCTGCTTCTTGATTGTCGCTTCCTGCGTGCTTTCCGCATGAGCGCAGGCAAAGCTCAGCAGCAGGCCTGCGACCACGGACAACTTCAACGATTTCATCATTTCATCAACCTTTTTTTACGGACGGCGCCAGTGGCTTGCCCATTGCATGGGATATCAGGCGCCGTTTTAGGACAGGCAATTGGTCCAGCAGGTTCAACCCGGCATTGCGCAGCACGCGTACCGGCTCGAAGTCGGTGGCAAACAGCCGCTCCAGGCCGTCGGTGGCAATCTGCATCAGCAGGATATCTTCCTTGCGTTCGCAAGCGTAACGGCGCAGCACCCGGGCGTCGCCGCAATCACGCTCGCCGCGCCCGGCCAGCACCTGCAACAAAGTAGTCACGTCGGCAAAGCCCAGGTTCATGCCATGGCCGGCCAGGGGATGCACCACATGGGCCGCATCGCCCACCAGGGCCACGCGCTGGGCAACGATCTGATGCGGGCGCATCAGCGCAAGCGGAAAGGCCCTGGCGTTTTCCGGCTGCAGCGGCGCAAGCTTGCCGAAGGGTTGCCTGGGCAGGGCAGTCAGCCGGGCAGCCAGCTGCGAGAGGGGCTGCTGCAACAGCGTATCGGCCAGTGCGTCTGGCGCGGACCAGACCAGCGACACCTGGTTACCCGGCAACGGCAGCAGCGCAATGATGCCCTCCTCCGAGGTGAACCACTGATGCGCGGCGCCATGGTGCGGGAGTTCGGTGCTGAAATTGGCCACCACCGCGCGCTGGCCATACGGCCGGTAATCCAGGCCGATATCGCATTGCGCGCGCACCCATGACTGCGCGCCGTCGGCGCCCACCACCAGCGCCGCGTGCAAAGCGGTGCCATTGTCCAGATGGATGACGGCTTCCTCGGCCTGCTGCTCCAGCCGCAATGCCCGCGCCGCGACCCGGGCCAGGTTGGGCGCGAAGCGCAGCGCGGCGTCGAGCGCGGCATTGAGGTTGCTGTCTTCGACGATCCAGGCCAGCACGCCGGCTCGCGCGCCATAGGCATCGAAGGAAAGCCGTCCGCCCGCCTGCGGCCCGTCGCCATTGACCACCATTGCATCCACGGGCGCAATGCGCGCACCATCCAGCGCATCCCATACCCGCAGCGAGGACAGCAGCGCATGCGCGACCTGGTTGAGCGCATAGACGCGCAGATCCCAGCCGGCGGATGGTGCAGCCGGCTGCCCTGTGGGCGGCGTCAGCAGGGTCACCGGTAACCCGGCCTGCGCCAGCCCGAGTGCAGCCACCTTGCCTATGATGCCGTTACCAACAACGCAGATCGTGCTCGCGGTATTCATGGATGCGGATTTTCAGAGGAGTGAAAAAGAGTGCCACCATTATAGCGGGTGCGATTGACGAATATTGCCGGCAGCACTTGCATATCACGCGAAGTTTGTTATACTGCACCGCCTTGGCCTGGTAGCTCAGTCGGTAGAGCAGAGGATTGAAAATCCTTGTGTCGGTGGTTCGATTCCGCCCCGGGCCACCAAGGATATCCCTTATAGAACGCCAACCCATGCCGGTTGGCGTTTTTGTTTGTGGTGCTGGCAGTCCTCGTGTCAGGTCTATTTCCGGTAAGCTTTCCTTACGTTGGAATAAGCAAAATACAAGCAGATTTAGGCTTGCAACAGCACTGTCAGCAAACGGCGCAGCTGCGCTGCCTGATCGCTGCTTTTGAAATGTGCTAATCGACCGATCACGCTATCCAATGGAATAATCCAAGATACGAGACCGCGAAGGACACCTTGTACGGCTTCGTGCTTCGTGAAGGCAGGATCTGCCAACAAGACGGGCGCATCGCCGGACAGCACAAACTCGCCCTCGTTGTTTATTACGAATGGCAGCACGCCAATGTGTAGCATTCTTCGACCGAAAAATACGACCAGCGCCAGTTGGTCCTGATAACGCCCGTCCGTCAGGCGCCAGAATTTTCCCTTATTGCGATTATCGCGGCTGTTGTCAGCACCAAAAAACGTACGGGCGTGCTTGGACTCAAATTGCATGTGCTGCAAAGCCGGTGCGTGCAAGGCGACCAGCGGCAAGTCTTTAAGCAACCCCTCCAAATCGACCAAAAAGAAATTTTCCAGCCAGCAGGCTTTGATGGACGGCATCTGTGTGGAGATTTCGCAAGCGATGCGGATACGGTCGGCGCTATCGCCATTGACTAAAAACGATTCCAAATTCACGAGTTTGCTCTTGTAAGTGTTTGTGGCCAGTTCTACTACGTGCCGATACTCCCGAAATGCGTTAGCGAGATTAGGCGCGTCCTGCACTTCCTGCTGGCACAGGTCCAGCCAGCGTAGGATTTCGATGCCATAATGACATCCGCAATAACGCGCAAGACAAACTCCCTGCTCGTCAGCCAAAAAAGCGGCTCCATCATCGTTATCTACTATGCAAAGCTGACCTAAACTAAAAGCCGACGGTCTCATCCGCCCCTTAGACAGGTACACAATCAATACATCAGCGCCATCTGCTTCGCGTTTTTTCCGAATCTGGCTGACATAGCGCTCAATCTGCGCGGGTTGGTCGAGTGCATCGAGCTTGTTCTCGATGATGATATGCCTTACACCATCGGTAAGGTAGAGGTCGATGTGGCTCGTCTCGCGTTGCACCGACAAGCGAGTCCAATTCAGCCAGCCAGGAAAGCCAAGGACAGCAACAAAGTGCTGCGCAAAGCGATCACCTTTGTTGTGCTTGCCACGAGGATCTAGCATTGAATACAGGAAACGAGAATGCAGCCGGACTTCGTCATTCACACTTAGCAACGCCGCGAGCAGACTGAAATCGTTTGTCCCAGCCTCACGCTGTGAGCGGCGCTCCCGATCAAAGTATTGATAGTCGGTAAAAAACTCTGCTAACAAGTCCGTTTCCCCATCGCACGCATTGCATTCAATTCATTGCATTCTAATCCGCGCAGCACAATAGGAAAGCCCTTGTCTCGAAACTTCTTATATCAGTGGTTCCATTACGCCCGGGCCACAAAGATTTTCTTACAGAGCGCAAACGCATGCAGGTTGGTGATTTTGTTTGCCGCATCAGAAGTCCTAGTATCCGGCTGTCCCTTACCTGACACGAGGTCGCATGCCTGACCGCATCGTGACCTGCAGTTCAAATCGTCTTATCCCGTGTATTGCAATATCACGTGACGAGTCCCCGGGTTGTCCATTAGTAAAAAACCGCATTATTCATGTTTGAAAATTAGCAGGCATTTGCAGAATGTCTGCTACTCCCCTGCTCTAGCGCCTGGCAAAAATTCGATCCCCGTCCGCCGGACCAGTTCTCCATAAGAGATCGGTCTATCAGCACGCGCGTCGTCAGTATTTTCAATCCAATGCGCCCACGCGCGATTTGTGGTCGCGTCATAGACCAACTTATAAAGATACTTAGGGACACGGACACTTCCAGTACCGATGGTTTGCGAACTGGCATCAAAGATCGGTCCAGTAATAACATATACGTCGCCTTGTGCCCGCATCACGTACTTCCTTGTTGCCTTTTCAATGCCCGCCCAAGCTTTTTGATTATTAACAGGCGCTTGTGGGACTATGTTGGCTAGGGAAAAGCTTTGCGCCATTGCTTGGGCCGTTGCCATATCCGCTGCAGGCGCCATGTGTCCTCGGGACCACCCGCTATGTTTATAATCCTCTAACTGCGCACGTTCAGAGAACGGCAACCTGGCATCAGCGAAAAATCGATTCGTTCGTTTTTCTCCTTTTGCGTCGTCCAATTGCTCCTTGTTAAGCCGTTCAGCAACGAACAACGGCGTTTTTGTGACGCCCGAATGAAGTACCGCAAACGCTTCATAGCAAAGCGGGCGCCCCTTAAGAGCAGAGACATCTGGAACCCGAGGAGATAATTCCGCCACAAAGAACTGGGGACAGGCCTGAAAGGTAATTTCTTTGCTGACTTCTTTGGCATTAGCAATAAAACTAGCGCTAAGCAGTAGCGCCGTTATTAAACACAGAATATTACGCATCAATAATAAAAATAATGTGAATTTAAAAAAATGACATGCCATCGTCGCGCCAGCAGGTGTTGCCTTTTGTAATATAGGCCATTTCTTATTGTGCTATACGATGCCAACCCGTGTTGTTTTGCTTAACTCATTTCAAATATCCAAGCGCTAGAACGAACTCAGCTTGTCATTCTCAAATGGCTTAATATTTCGCTATGACGGTATATCGCTGAATTGAAAACAATCTTCTCCATTCCGGCTTCTTTGCACTTCCATCGCATGAGTAAGACATTAATGAAAAATATCAGCGCGGAACTTAATATCGCCGACGGTATGATTCGCACCCAACACCGTCATTGTCACGGTCCAAGTGCGGACCATATCCAGGGTCTCCTCGGCGAACCGGCGCTGCCCCCGCCGCCCGCGCCTCTGCGCAGTTAGCAAATACACTTCTGCTCGAAGAAAACGCAGCTAGCCCATTCCCTGAAGATGTTTGCTCATTAGCTGCGGCATAAGGGCTGCGTGAAAGCATTGAGCCATTTCTACCACCATGGCAATGGTAGTCCCCGGTACTACGTTTAGTATGACACCCGTCTTTGTCCAGGCCGCCACTATGTGCCCATACGTCACTAATGAACGTAAACGCAACAAGGGCCATTAGAACAAAGAATATTGAAGGCGACGGGAAGGCTTTAAGAAAACGCATGCATGACCTTCAATCTTTTTGAGCAGCACCGAAACTCGATGTAAAACGTAACAGAAATTGCCGTATCGTAGCCAGGATTTTTCCTATACAAGTATTACAGATAATGTAAACCTGTTAAGCTCACCCAATTTACACACCAATTCGAGATGCGTGAAACTAAGCCTTTTCTTGCGCATAGAGCTACTCGCCTTTTAAAAGTCGTGCCATTCGCATAAAAAAAGACTCTACTGGCTTGCCTTCATTTATTCTATCGCTTACCTTCCTATCACTGGCAACACCCCTTTTTACACTTGTGTCAGAAACTCCTTTAGGGAGACGCTGATTTATTCTGGCTTAAAGTAGGCGCGCTGACGTTCTGCCAGAATGCGGCGTAAGTCAATCTTGGGACAGGATGATGCAGTCGAGCTTTTCTGAACTGGAATATGCAGCCAAGAAGAAGGTAACGCGGCGTGACCGCTTTCTTGCTGAGATCGAGGCTGTCACCCCATGGACCGAACTAATCACGGTGCTGGAACCGTTCTATCCGAAAGGCGATGGTCGTGGACGACCGCCTATTGGTTTAGTGCGCATGCTGCGTATGTACATCGTCCAGCAATGCTTTGGCTTGTCGGATGAAGGTATGGAAGATGCGGTCTACGACAGCCAGGCCATTCGACGGTTTATCGGCATTGACCTGAATGTCGATACCGCGCCTGATGCCACCACGTTGCTGAAGTTTCGCCGTCTGCTGGAGACCCACAGTCTCACCAAGGTCGTGTTCGATACCATCAATGGCCACCTGGCCGCGAAGGGACTGCTACTCAAGGAAGGCACGATTGTGGATGCCACGATCATTGCTGCGCCGCCTTCTACGAAGAACAAAGCGGGCGAACGCGACCCGGACATGCATCAGACAAAGAAAGGCAACGAGTGGTACTTCGGCATGAAGGCCCACATTGGCGTGGACGCCGATTCAGGGCTGGCCCACACCGTTGTGACCACCGCAGCCAATGTTAATGATGTGACCCAGGCACATGCGCTGCTGCATGGCGAAGAAACGAATGCGTTTGGCGACGCAGGCTATACCGGCGTGATCAAACGAGAAGAGAATCAGGCCAGCAAAGTAACCTGGCACGTCGGCATGAAGCCGGGTAAGCGCCGCGTTTTACCGGACACGCCACTGGGCCAGCTTCTGGAGAAAATCGAGCATGCGAAAGCAAGCATACGTGCCAAGGTCGAGCATCCGTTTCATGTAGTGAAGAATCTGTTCAGACACCGCAAGACCCGTTATCGCGGTCTGGCAAAGAACACAGCTCAATTGTTGACGCTGTTCGGCATGGCTAATCTGATGCTGGCGAAAAAACGCTTAATAGCGATCGATGCCCCAGGTGCGTCCTGAGCAAGGGAAAACGGCGAATGAAGCGGTAAAAAGGTACCTCTCCGACCAAAATGGGCCGTCTACGGAGTCCATTTCGCATTAAGCATGACCATAATCGAGCGCTCCTTACTATGAGCAATACTTCAGCGCCTCCTTAGCAAGCATATGCTTTAAATGATTTTCCATTTCTTCAAGCTTGGAGATCAATCTAGAAAGTTCCGAGTCACCATCCATAGTCATTTTGCGGCTTCAATATTGAGATAAAAAGAAAATCTCGCCGCATCACGAGCATAAACAAGCCTGGTATTTTCACGAAACCGAAGGGAGTAGCGGCAGTCAGGCTTTGCAACCAAAAGAGGAGCAAATACTTTTCTGAACTCAGCCGTTGGCAATTCTCTTACTGAGTCATAACTACGCCCGACTAATTTCAAGACATCTTCTAAATCCTGACTATTGCCTAGGAACGATATAGATGTATCGGTAGCAACTACGGTGGCTAGGGGCTTAGGAACCTTCTTATCTCCAACGGCACTAAAAAGGCAGGGAGGCTTCCCAAATCCTTCTTTAAGCTTTCGAAGTTCATCAAGTTTTGGCGATATATTCTCCGCACCGCCTGCTTGTTGAGCGACATTGACAGCTGCCATGACTTTCTCTATTCCACCAGCCTTGTCTATAAAGTCTGCGGTGCCTTTTAGCTCTTTTATGGGTGCCAAGTTGGTTAATATATCAGTAAGCTCAACAAGATTTGAGACTCCAGTAGCATTTATAATTTTTTTTACTTGCTCTTCCTTCTTCTCCCGTTCCGCTTTAAGTTCACTCTGCAAGGAATCAGCCACAACGTAAAGTACAAGACCGAAGAAGAAAACTTGAAGAAGAAAATCAATTAACGTAAAGAAAAATACATCATCTGAACGTTTCATCCAACCGACTCCGGATGTTTGGTTCGATCGATGATATTTTGCGCTACTTGAACAAGCTTATCAGTTAGAAGAGAAACGGCCTTAGAAGATCGAGCAACATCGGCTTCTAAAGCTTCTGTAGAACGTGTAATTGACGTCTTAATTCCATTAGAGGAATCTGAAAGCAGCGTCTGTGTAGTAACCACGGAATCTGATAAACCATTAAATAGCTGACGTAACGACGAAATAGATTTTTCGAGACTGTCAGCGCTTGAAACAAACTTTCCAGCTGCATCAATTGTTTTAGCTGATTCTGATGTATTCGCTGAAAGTTGCTTTGAATGCGCTACAGCTTCCTCAATAATTTCGCAAATTTGGTCTAGAGAGTCCGCTACTTCCTCGCCTATGTCTTTTAAAGCAGTAACTTGCTTCGGTAGAGTTGTGAGTTCTTGTTGAAGCCTGTCTGCTCCAACACTCGCGCTCTGAAAACTTATTGCAAGAGCATTCGCGTTTGTAGTTAGAGGAACTAGACTAGTTGTGAGACTTTGTGTATTCGTTGTTAACGGCGATAAACTAGCAGCCATTTTATGCATGCCTATTGCTAACGAATCACTTGCGGTCGCAGCATCACTTATATTGGTGACAGCAACATCCAACTTGCTAGAAGCACTAGCCAATCCTTCTAATTGCTCGGCTGCCTTCTGCGTAAGCGTACGCATATTTTTAAAAGTAGGCCCTGTATCGGTCACTACTTTGGCCACGTCAGTAAGTCCCAATACTGCCGTTGCCATTTTCTGGTTGCATTCTGCGAATGCGTCACTTGCTAAGCGAACTGACTCACTAGATTTTGAAAATATACCGTCGTTTCCGCCTAACATATCAATTTGCGAAGATAGTTTACGGAGATTTTCGTCTAAACCTGCTGAGGTCAGGATTGTTTGTTGGGTAGCTTGCGCTCCCTCACGTGACTTCAACGCAAGTTCCGCAAGCGCTTTATTCAATGATGTTGCTGCTTCTACAGTAGATTTTAGGCTTCGGGTTAACTCTTCACGCTCAGCAATAAATGATGTGTCACTAACGAGTCCGCGTATCGTAGTCAAACTGTCCCGTGCGGTCTCTAATGTAGCTTTCATTTCTTGTTTAAATTCGCTTGCAGCGTCGAGCATTGCCTTTTCAAGCGTTGTATGCGCAACTTCAGTTACTTCTGCCGTTTTCTTCATAAGATTAGTAGAAAAAGCTGTGAGTTGCTCAGATGCCATTTCAACATTGTTGACGAGTTCAATGGAACGTTTTACATAGCGGTCGAGAATGGCTTCAGGGCTTGCTTCGTCCACCATTGTAGAAATACTACTTAGATGCATGCGCGCTACCACCGCATATCCGGTCGCAAAAAGGCCAACCCCGAACTGATAAACCACTGTCTTTAAGTTTTCTGCGCCTTCATTGTTTGCGATCACTATTGCACTTATACCTAATGCTGCAACAGTTACTAGGAATCCGAAGTAGTAAACGCTGTCAATGGCAGTTTGACTAAGCCCCGTTTTCGCCTGTGGTCTCAAATAAAAAATATGATAGTAGACTAACGGCACCACGCCACCGGCCATTGTTGCAAAGGGGGACAGCTTAAATACTGTTGCCCCAACTAAAAGAATAAAAGAAACGGAAACGCATACTGACATTACTCGGAAATAGTTACGAGTCATTTTTTTCCACCGGAAGTTATTGAGCTTATTGCCGTGCCGCCAGGCAAGAAGTCAACTGTTAATGCCGCTTGCGTGCCTTTATTGTCACCAAAAAACCATGGCCACAATTTATCTCTACACTTCAGAGTCTCTTTTGACTGGTCAAGCCGTGGAATTAAATTAAGCTGTACATTGGTGTTTACAAATACAGGACGTTCCATGGCTCCCGATCGCGATTCACGGTAGCGAACTACTGTATGGACGGCCGAGGCACACTTGTACAATGAGAATTTAGAGGTGTGCTCTAGCATGTCAGAGAAAATCAGCAATGTATTCGAAGGGCTGCGAAGATAGTGACTTAGAGAGATATCTGTTAACGCTTGTGCAATCGGTGATTCTTTAGATTCACTTGGCGCTTCTGATAATGCAACACGGATTGGCGCCTCAAAATTTTTTTGAAAGCGTCGCTTAATGAGCTCAACATTTTCAATTGCCCTATTACCGCTATCAGGAGGTCTACAAAGTGTGACCAGAGGCTTCAGAGATTTTTTTGAAATATCCGATATTGTGAAAATGCTGACTCTTTCGTTCACTTTTACTTTATCGTATATATGTGCCATTGCGCGCGAAGCAATTTCATCTCGTGTTTGGTCTGTGATTTGATCTGTATAATCAAGAACGATTACGGTACTGGATGATACTTTACCAATACAATTATCGGCTCCAGGTTTGGGTTTGTTTCCAAGAGCGAACTGCACTCCGAATATCAAACCCAATGTAGCGAGTACGCCAGCAAAAAGCCATATGCCTTTCTTGTCTTTTGCACTAAGCACCAGTTTTCTCCATGCTCCTCCGATGAATCACTGTCACCGCTCTATTAATACGTTCATGAGCATCATCTTCCACATCCTTAAGAAATGCGGAAAAGGTCTGATTTAGAATTGAGGCGGACTCGCTTTGCAAGCTATGAAGTTTTCCATTAAGAGGCTCTTGGTATTTTTCTCGGAATAACTTTATACGCTCTTGAACTCGTTCTAGTTCTTCGATGTATTGCTTCGCTGCCGAATTGTCAACCATTGGCGTCAAATCGGCAATTTCTTTAAAATAGCTAGGGGGTTCAGTTGCCCTTACTGCTGTGTTTGCGTTGCGATAGGCTCCGACAAGCATAGCGAAATCACGCTGAATCGTTGCAGCCTGATTACTTAAAAGAGATTGCGCTGCACTTAGGTCTGAAATACGACGCGCCATAAGACCAATGAGTTGAGCAGGTTCATGCAACACAGCTTGAACATCGGCACGTCGATGATGTAAAAAGTCTTTAATTTTCTGACGAAGCAAATCTTGCTGCTCGATTTCTACTGATTGTGCTTGTTTTACGATGCGGTCAATTTTTCCGTAACCAGGATACTTGTCATCAAGAGTATATCCTTTGTGGAATGCCAAACCGCTTAGGACAATACCAAGTCCTAATAGGACAAAGCTGCTAAGGTCTGCAATATGCATGTCCAAAATAAAGATTTTCTTTGCTTCGCTTGCAGCATTTGCGAATCCCTCACGAACCTGCATAATGTCAGTAGGGTCGACTAATAATTGGTATTCGGAACGAAACGCGGCGAAGAGTGCGTTACAGTAAACTGCTAAAACGATAAATAGCAACAGACAACCCCAGCCTAATATTTTGCTATCAGTTGCAGTTAGATTTTTATAACGAAAGCCGTAGCCCAAGATTACTGCCCCGATCATATTTACCGCAGCCACACTTAAAGCAACAAAGAATCCTCCAAGTAGACCTTGAGCGTTCTCATAAAAAAAAGCATTTATGCATGTTTCGACAAGAGCGAGCACAGCAATGATAGCAAGGTGCAAGATGCGACTTTCAGGGTAGTCAGCTTGTGTCGAAATGTGATTCTTAGCCCTGAAATAACGCCAATCTACTTCTGCGCGCATCCGACTTTCCGTAGCGGCTACTAGCTTGCCGCGATCTTCAGACATATCTGCCTCAATTGTCATAAGCATTGAGCTATCTGACAACAACTGGTCCGCTCTATTGTTAAGCTCTACAGTTTTTTGTTGAGTGTCTGTGACCGCCCGAGCGCTTTCCGTTAGTACTCCGTCAAACAAACGCTGCTCATTAGCTAACCACTTTTCCGCGTCTGTATGAAGAGCTGCCTCATGCTGATCCATACGTAGTGAGTCGCTTGGTGGACGGTTAGCTGCAGCTTCTTTTTGCCCCTTTTTTCGGTAGACATCCAGTTGTGCGGCGATTTCGCCAGAATAGTTAGTGTAAACAGGCATAATTTCTCTTTTTCTTGGCACCAGCGGCTCTTGGCAGCCGAAGGAGTGGAACATCTCCGTCACTGAGGAAGTGTCGGATTTGAAATAAATTGTAACGTTTATTGTTGATGTTTTGCATAGTTTTCTTCCTTTTACGCTACTCGCGGGAAAGATGCAGCAAACCAGCAACGCTAAAAACGGTCGATCTTATGGACTTTGGAGCTACGTCACAGAAAACGGATGCATTTAGCAAAGACGGCTATCATTATCGTCCGCATGGACGAATTTTAAGTAGGCACTGAAGTAAGTTTCGCAGCCCTTCACTAAGGGGCGACTTGCGACATCTATATTTGCACACATCATTTTCTATCAAGTCGGAGCTGCGCCAGGTTAGAGCATTTTTAGACCTGGTAAGCGTTAGGGCTAAATTTGATGTACCTGCTTATAAGGAGAAGCTAACTATGAATGTAAATTTCCGAATCGACGGAAAGTAGGCGCATATATTCTTATATTGGCAGTACCTCACCAAAGCCCAAAGCCTTTAAAGTTCTTTGGACTTTTTCATTTCCGAGCAAACAAAAGGATCCCAATAAATGATGAAAGTTACCGCTTCGCCGACCTGGCAATGGTCCAGCCCACGTTCCTCCTCCCTTACCGGTAGTCGGCTACCGAGTACCGTCAATGTTGGTCTTATTAGACTGAAACAGACCTTCCTACCCCGCAGCCTAGATCTAGCCTTCTCGCTGAAGTACCGGCGCTGATTGACCAGCAACGCCCAGCATCAGACCAGCTAAATCCCCATGACCGCAAAGTCATGGGGATTTTTGCTTTCTGAAACACCTACATACCGCCGGAGATAACCATGACAAAAACGCTCGCCACGGATGCATCCCCACCAAGTACCGAACCATCCAATCACTCCGGTACGGCCACGCCGGAAGCCGCCATTCCGCAATCGTTCTGGCTTCTCAAGGAAGGCACGGCTCCCAAGCTGGGCGCACGTGCCGAAGGCAGCATCAGCTACAGCGTGCTCGCCTGCAAGGAACGCCGGCAGCTTTTCATCGCCATCACTGGCAACAAGGGCGGCGGATATTTTAGTAAAGAGCATGTAAGCATCTCGAAGATCGAAGCTTGTTTGGACTCCTCCTCATCCGCCAAGCCCTCTACATCAAAAACCTTCAAGGAAGCCTTCATCAGCCGCAGCAGCAACAACGCTGGATTTCTAGCCGCCGTAATGCGTCACGAAGGATTGTTAGCAGCAGCGCCGGGGGCCGAAACACAACATGTTCATTCTGGAGAGTGGGCTGCGTGGAAAAAAGCGATGCTCGCTGAAGCCGGGCAGCTGATTGAGGTCGGCATAGAGGATGCTGATAAAAAGCCGCTCCAAAACGAGCTAGTTCAGAGTCCCACGGAACACAAGAAAACACTGTCCCTCCCACGCAAGCAATAGCCACGCGCAGCATTCCTGGCGGCAGGCTTGAAAATCATCGTGAACGATCCGGAATACAAAGCGCGTTGGCAAAGTTTAACTAGGCATCAGTCGCGAACGTGAGCTGCCGCCCGCACCAACACCTCAAACAGTCCGGTTATTTACCAGCCCAAACGCCCGAGGGTCCTCCACGGATCTCCGGGCGCTTTTCATTTCAATTTACCAGCCCGATGCTTTAATTATGACCAGTAAATCGCCCTACCCCGTCCTAACTTGGGTACGCAATACCGAGCGGCGATGCGCCGCAGGTGAACCACCAATTCGCTTTTATCGGCTATCCAACTACAACTTCGTACTGCGCTTTGTCACTTACCTCAATCATTTCCTTTGCGGCCAGCCTGGGGCAAAAGGATGTATGACACCCCACCCCCGAAAGGATAAGCAATGAACTTAACATCCCTAAATTTTTCGATCATCGTCAACTGGAAGCCGAAGGGGTTTGGATGTGCCAAGGCCTGCTCATACTGTTCCTGGTCCCACTCTCCGCTTCTTCCGCACGGTGCCCAGAGCGCTGCAGACATCTCGGCTTTCATCCGCGACTGCAAGAAGTCGTTCATCACAATCAGCGGCGGTGCCGAACCGCTTTATAGGTTCGACGAGTATGGCAGTCAGCTGCTTGAGATGATTCGAACCATAAAGGCGCATGGCTTCAAGGTGCGGGTCATCACACGGGAGGTCCAGCATGTCAGCAAGCTCAGAGGCATTGTTGATCACTTCTCGGTCTCCCTGGACGCGGATGTACTGGCCCAGTTACCGCTATACCAGGGAGATTGGTCTGACATGGACGTTGAGTATTCGATGGTCATGCCGCCCCTTCCGACGCAAGAACTTGCCCTACTCCGGCCTCAGTACGCTGCCATGCGCAGCCAGCTAGGCAAGCGCCTTGTGCTGCGCGAAAACCTCAATAGCATCTACCCTGTCGACCTCACCCAGTTGTCATTCGGGCACAGCGGTATTGTGTTTGTCCCGAAGGCGCTGTGCCTCAGTAGCCGGTATCTATCCACGATTGACTGCGTCGGACACGACATCGTGCAGGATAACGAGGGATTGGCACGGTACCTGATGGGCAATCCTGACGTGTACCTGTTCGGCGGCTTCGTCAAGCATCTGGCCAATCCGGTCGTGCACATGGAGTACGGAGACATCGATGCCATTGCGCTGAGTGAGGACGTCCTGGAAACGCTCAGGAAACAATTCGCTTTCACGTTCAAAGAGACATCGCCAAACGGCGCCTACCCACGCTATTTCCTCGGCAAATCCACAAAGGCAGGAAAGACGATCCAGCTCATCCTGATGAACTCGCAGGCCGATGCACTCCGTTTCATCCACAGCGCCCAGTACGACGTGGACCGGATTGGATATAGCGACCAGCAGTTTTACTTCGATCCGGTTATGGGTGAAGGCCGCATACGCCAAGCCATCAACTCGAAACAGGTAAGCCTTGTCCCGGGCTTGCGAGACATGGGTCTCTTCCATACCCAACGCCCGCAGATCGAACAGCGGCACAAGGTCAAGCTGCTACGAAAGGGCTTCACCATTTATGACAACCACCCCAATCCATTTATCTAAAGGAATCGAACCATGCAAGCAAGAATCTATGCAACCCAAGACGCACTCGAAACAGCAGAGGCCATCAAGGACCTCGATTACCACAGCCGTATGCTGCTGACCGACGACGAGGCAGCCGATCCGTCCACAAAGCCCGGCTATTACCTTAAAAACGCCAACAAGCTGAAGTTAGCACTCCTCCCCGCAGATGCAAGGGTAGGGATCTGCCTTTCCCCAGAAGACCCCATCACATTCCGACGGCACGTCAGCATGCCTGCCAACCTGCGCGGGTGCATTTTCGAGAAGGCACCGCATCTGCCGCCTAGGTACGCCGATATCGTGACGTACTGGTCCGGAGAGCCCATCAACGCGAATGCAAGCGGTGCCGTATATTTCCAGAATCCACTTAACGAGTACATGGTGGACCTAGCCGCTATCAGTGACGCCGACGACGATCTAGCGGTCCTGGCGGCAGCGCCGGTGGACCGCCTGCTGTCGGAAGGAATCGTCGTCTGCATCAGCGGCGTCGAGGATCTGATTTCCGACCTCTCTCTGCGTCACTTCATCGAAGTCAGGATACCGGTCAGCCAAGACATGCTCGGGGTGGAGCCGGATGACTTCCGCTCGGACAAGGCGTATGACCTCAGCGCCGAACAGCAGTGCGAACGCATCTTCATCAGTGTGGCGGACATTATTTGCTCGCCGGACCGCGACCGCATCTACATAGACCTAATCCGTCACGAGCTATTCGACTACGGATTCTTCTACTGACCTGACCTGGATCATCGCTGCTTCCCTCCTATCCCTCCTCGCTTCCCTCCCACCATCTGCAATGCCCTTCTCAGCAACAAGTCCCTGAGGTCCGCATCACCCTCATCAGAAGCTACACCCAGTAAGACCCCCATAGACCAGGCTCACGACGTGTCCTGAGCAGCATCTCAGGTACGACCCGGTCGCAGCTATTAGGCGCCGATTATCGACTCCCTTTTTGGCGGTCGTTTGCAATAACGGCGACACATTGCCGGGCCCTGCTTTGGGTCACGCGAAGCGGCGACGCTCTACCAGCGCTTTCCTATTTCCTGTCTACATAACCTACTCGTACGGCAATCGCTTGCCTATACATTCTCAAAAGGATCCACATGCACTCTGCTGCTCTTGTTCTGCCAGATCAGTCCACGGTACTTTTCCCACTTGGCCAGATCGTTGCGACCCCTGGTGCGCTGCGCCTTTTGGAGCAGCATCAGGTATCTCCAATATCTCTTCTCACCCGACATGTCCAAGGCGATTGGGGCAGCATCGGCCCTGAAGATGCTGCCTCAAACAACGAGGCAATCCGTCAAGGCAGCCGTATTCTATCCAGCTACTTTGTTCATGGAGATCATCGCGTATGGATTATTACCGAATGGGATAGGTCTATTACCACCCTACTTTTGCCATGTGAATACTAAGGCGCGTGCACCACCCTGCACCCTGCCGGATGTTCCAGCATGTGCAGAGTGAAACCGCAGGTGCTGCATCTTTCTTCGTGCTGCAGTAGCGCAGGTGACTTCACTAGGTCGCGCAAGGGAAATCAATAAGGAAAGAAGCCCACTGGTCTTACGGTTTCTCCGTACGAATCTGCAACGACGGACCTCAAATCATCGCTCCGGTGCTTCCATAACTTTATGGGGGTTGCCTCCCTCCCTCCCTGCATCACGGCCGGTCCCTGCATCACGAAGCAGTTCGCGGCAGTCAGGATGAACTGCCAGCCGCCCGTGCTTTAGGGAGGGAGGGAGGCAACTTCTTATAAGGCTGAGAACAGGTACGGTGCGGGTTGACCGGAAATGGACCGGAAGCCGCCGCAGCTTGCCCCCGATATCAACCGCAGAAACCCAGACAAGTTTGCGAGTGCACGGCCTATGCAGAAGCCTTGCCTCCCCTCGCCCTCCAGACACAGGGTCTAGTGAAACCACTCCCAAGAAAAATTTTCGGAAGGACAAACAAATCTTGTTGACAACACTTTCTACCACGTAATATATTTCGGTTACGCGTGACGCACACGATCAGCGTTCTGTCGATAAAGGGCAGAAACATCGTGCCCATGACCGCGAGTTCGAGCGAGTGAATCTTGCACGAACGAACCTAGCCACTTCACCAGGCTTTATAACATTCGACAGCGTATTTTTAGCTGATCCATCGCACAGAGCTTTTCAAACGCTCTCCCGCAGCAAGAGTGCTGCCTAACACGGCCTGGGTTTCCCATTCCGTTATGGCAGTTCCTGCTGACTTCGCGACACGTTCAATCGCACCGTTCAGTAGCGCACAAAGCCCCGTTGGCACAGGATGCTTTCCTATGGCGTTATCGAACGAGCAAGCGGCTGCTACGCCCTGACCAGAGGCCGTACGTAATAACCCTCCGCAGACATGAAAAATCCCTTTCCTTGGAAAGGGCGTGCCGAACGCTTCAGGGGCGATGGCGTTTGCGCTTCCCGCTGAAGTCATGACCCTTAAACGACATGGCGGCAACGCTGCCCATTAGGAGTTGAACATGGCAAAGAACATCAGCATCACAACCAACAGCGATACCAACACCGGCAAAAGCAGCAAAAAGGTGAAATTCACGAACGCAATCTGCAAGCAACTGGCGGGGCCTTCCATTGATTCGGCCTCAAAACAGACCGAGTACACCGACACAGTCACCAGCGTGAAATTTATGGTCTCAAAGGGGGGCCGCCTGCGCACGTGGTTCATGCGCTATACCTACAATGGCCGTAAGCGCGCCATCCGCATCGGGGAGTTCCCCTTCGTAACCGTGGAGGAAGCAAGGAATCAATACATCGAGTACCGTGCGATGCTGGAAAGGAATGTCGACCCACAGGCGGCAAGCGACGTGCTCAAAGCGATGCCGACGCTCCGCGAGTTTGCGGGAGGCGAATATCTGCCCTTCGCCAAGGAGAACAAGCGATCGGCCAATATGGACGAAAGCAAGCTTCGCCTTCACATCCTGCCCGTGCTCGGCGACAAGCGGCTGTGCGACATTACACGGTACGACCTGGAGATGTACCTAACAAAGATCGCGAAGAGCCACTCGCCCGCCACCCGCAACAGGCACTTATCCTTGCTCTCTCGTATGCTTAACCTAGCAGTCGACTGGGACAGGGGTCTCGAGAAGAACCCGTGTAACGGGTTGAAGAAGCTGCGTGAGTCGAGCAATGTCGGGCGGGCTCTCAAGCCTGAAGAAATCATAAGGCTGCAGATGGCCCTCAAGGACGAACCGAACCGGCTTGCGGCTGCTGCGCTGACGCTGCTGATGTACTCGGGGCTGAGGCACATGGAAGTGCTGACACTGCGCTGGGAGCATGTTGACCTCGTGGAGAAGCAGCTGTTTCTGCCCCACACGAAGGCCGGCAAGTCACGGTACGTGTCGTTAAACGAGATAGCGATCGATACGCTGAAGGCCATCAAGCGGGTGAAGGACTGTCCGTGGGTTTTTCCCGGAAAGGATCCTAAGAAGCCCATGAATAACATCCGGAAGGCGTGGGTGCGGGCGCTTGCTGGGGCAAAGGTGAAACATGCTCGAATTCACGACCTTCGACACAGCTTTGCATCCGCCGCCGCGAGGGCTGGCCTGAGCCTATACACCATCGCGTCCATGCTAGGACATCATAGTCAGACAACCACTCAAGCGTATGCACATATCGCTAATGGTCCGGCTATGCGGAAGGCTTCGATGGATGCGGCGACAATGTTGTCCGACAACCGGTCGGGGTCGTAAAGCAAACGGCCAGCGCTTATCTAGTCTATGCGACTGCTCTTAATGCTTAAGCTGCCTGTAGCTGGCAGTTGGGTTGATCGAAGAGATTACAGCGATCGTGACGCGGTTTTCATTGATCATGGCACGCCAGGAGTATTGGCCTGGTGCGCCATTTTTTTCAGTCACCACAACAAATGAATTTTGCAAATTATTAGCAAAGGCTCTTGAAAACGGATTTCCCATTAGATACACTTTGAATCAGTAGCACCACGGAAAGCCGTTCACATTGCTGCCTGTCGCAGAACGGTATGTCCAGCAGCAATGCAAACCTAAGACAGAACGCCGCCCACTGCGCGGTCGACAACTCCCCGGGTCTTGTTCACGTAGCCTGTCGCTAGAACAAGCAAACCCAAAGGCTTCAAATACATGGACAGGCCGATACGCTATCAAGCGATCGTCCCTTTCGCCGGCAACTCAGGCAAATTATCAGATCTACCGGCCGACATGCGCGCTCCTGGTCACTCGCACGCAACGTCAATGGCCAAAGTGACCCGAGAAGCATTCTGTCAACCTGGACCTCCATCGTCGCGTGTATCGAACCAGATGCTTGCAGCGGTAAGGGAAAGCGTGCACACGGTGGCCCTCTTTCAAGCGGGCTAATTAAGCCGACGCAGGCAATGCTTCTCGATAAAGATTACGTCATGTCTTTCCATAGCTGGATGGGCTGACTGGATCTGACAGTGTAGGCACTGTGGTGCCCACCTTCAGAATCAACGCTAGCGTCGGCGTTAACTTGTCTTGGGAATCATAAAATGAACGCACTTACCGTCAACGTCGCAAAAACCTTTGCCTACAGCGTCTTCAACAGTGTTATCGATAATAAGCCGCAGCACGTGACAGCAACTTGGGCAGCTATCTGTGAAACATTAAGTACGCATGAGCTACGCGGGAATAAGAACGGGAAGGCCTTCTCTCCTGCCGAGTATGCGGACGGCAAACGACGCGGCAGCAGTAACGTGCTAAGGCTGAATCTGATTGCCGTTGACATTGATAACGGCAACATCAATGTGGTCAAGAAATATTGCGATGCTCAAGGCTGGGCATACGTCATCCATACAACGTGGAGCCACACGGCGAGCAGAGAATGCTTCCGCGTTGTGATTCAGCCGTCGCGCCCTATCCACCCACATGAATGGCCGGCAGTCTGGTCTGCACTCTACCACCCGCTAGGCGCCCAGGCCGATGTGATGACCGAGGATCTGGGCCGAGTATTTTTCCTGCCCAGCTGTCCCGAAAGTGGGAGTGCTGAGAAGTTCGTTTATATCAGCGACGGCACGACCCCTGCGGATGTCGACGCCCTGCTAGCGCTGCACCCTCAACCGATTACATCCCGTACGAAGTAAGGCTTCGCTTTGGAAGGCACCTCCCTCCCTCCCCATATCACGTTTGCCGCGCGTAATATGGGGAGGGAGGGAGGGTTACTTTCTTTAATTTGGAAATGGGGAGGAGTAAGCCATACTGCGTCAGGTGGTCTGGGTCGAAAGCTGGCACTTCAAGTCGAGAACCGTTTCCATTGATTTGGCGGCAGGTGTAGCTGATGATCACTGAGGTTAGCTCCCTTACTCGTGTCATACAATGCCAGGACAATTTTCGATAAAGCTTGCCGCTTATTTTTTTATTTAGATGTCATAACCTATTGAAAATGCTTTTCCCCTCAGATACGATTCTTTTCAGAAATACCACGGAAGGGCGTTCACAGTAGCTTGTCGCTAGAACGAGCCAACCCAAGAAACTGCACATACATAGACAGGCCGACACGTTAGCGCGTCCGTCATCTCGCCAAGCAACTGGCGCACAACTTACATACCTATCGGCCGACACGCGTGCTTTTGGTTATTTACGCGCAATGTCACACACAGGCCAAATGACCTCGAGATGCGCCTGTGGTCCATGCCTGCATGGACCACAATGCCAACGCCGAAAGGCGCTTCCCGATGATGGATCATGGCCCCTTTTGATCAGGCAAAAGGCGCGGCTCATTGCGATCTGCTAATACGATCTCAATGACTGTCACCAGATCACACATAAGTGCGTTGGCCTTTATCTAACTAATTAAGGCCAAAAGATGATTACCGCTCTGAACAACGACACGATCGACTTCTGCTTCTTTGACCACGTTAAAGACAATCAACCGCAGCCGCAATCGGTGCCTGTACCAGAATTCCTCGAATTTTTCCAAACTCATGATATCCGCGAAGAGAAAGATGGGCTCGCATTTTCCCCGGTACGGTATAAACCCGGCTCCCTGCGTTGCAGCAGTGCTGTGCTCGAGCTGACGCTTGCTGTGCTCGACGTCGACGGCGGCAACAAGGATGCTGTAGTACAGAAATGTACTGACTTGGGATGGCCCTGCATTATTGTGTCCTCCTTCAGCAATACACGGGATAAAGAGTGCTTTCGTGTGATCGTCTTTCCGTCCCGGCCAATTCAGCCCCATGAGTGGCCTAAGTTGTGGGGGGGGATGTGCCATGTGTTGAATACAGAAGCGGACAGTAACGCGCGTGACGTCGGGCGCGTGTATTACGCGCCGAGCTGTCCGAAGAGCCGCGAAGCTGATAGCTTCGTGGTCACGCTAGAAGGGACAGCGCCCATGGATGTTGACGCGCTTCTCGCCTTGGATTTTGCACCCCGCAGGGCGGGTCGCAAGAAAGGCTCAGATGGAGAGCGGCTAACCTATCGGCAGATGGCCGAGCAAGCTCTGCAAGACCTGTTTTCTGGTCCCATATGGTTCTATCATGAGAACTTCTGGCTGTACCAGAACGGATACTGGCGCATCATTGATCTGAAGATCGATGTAAAGAAGCGTGTCTTAATGAAATTTCCTGAGCTGTCCGCAACCGGTGCCAACGAGGTCGCAGAAACAGCGAAACTGCTAGCGGCTGAACACGAAAGCCAAGACCCCGATGAAGGCGGCAGTGCCGTGAAAAGCACGTCACGATGGATTTGTCTGCTGAACGGGACGCTGGACCCGGTCACAGGGGTGCTGCACAAGCACGCAATGTTCCCGCGCATCCTGTCTGGCCTCAACATCGAATGGAGCCCTGCTGCTGAGGCTCCTCGCACCATGCAATTTTTTTACGAAGCCTGGGGCCAGGAACCGGACTACCAGGAGCGGGTGGAGTTCTTCCAGGAGTTCCTGGGATATCTACTTTACCCCAGCAATAAGTTCGAAACGTTCCTTTGGTGTACCGGGTCGGGTGCAAATGGGAAAAGCGTCGCGCTTGGCATGATGGCGGACTTGGTTGGCCAAAGGAACACGTCGTATGCGCACTTAGAACGCCTCAACCGTCCAGCAGTCCGGGCGACGCTGGAAGGTAAGATGCTCAACATCTCAACAGAGATGAGTGCCGAGGCAACCCTGGCGGACGGCTACCTGAAGTCAATCACCTCAGGTGAGGCAGTGGAGACAGAGCCAAAGTACAAAGACTCTTACTCATTCGTGCCGACGGTAAAACTGGTCGCGGCGACAAATCATCTGCCGCGGCTCAAGGATACCTCGGGCGGGTTCGCGCGAAGGGCCGTTATTCTGTCCTTCAACCGCACCTTCGGGCCAGAAGAACGCGACCCGGATCTCTCGCAGAAGCTCCGTGCTGAATTACCTGGGATACTCGCCTTCGCTGTAAGGGGCCTGCAACGACTGCTTAAGCGGGGCAGATTCGTACCACCTCCGTCATCTGTCACGACGGTAGAAACATACCGCACCGAATCTGATTCGGTGTCCCTGTTCAACGAAGAGTGCTTAACGCCATGTGAGACTGGCACCCCGGTGGGCGATCTGTACGCGGCGTACCGCGAGTTCTGCGCGAGAGGCGGGTTCCATCCGACCAATGCGGCTGTCTTCGGCCGTCGGCTCACGGAACTCGGAGTCGGCAAGCTTGGCAAGTCCTGCGGTAAGCCGATCCGGGCGGCCAAGCATCGTACCGACGCGGATGACCCTGATGGAACTGGAGAGACGCCCCTGAATCTGGCTGCATCGGCCAAACCCCGCTCGGGACGTACGAAGATTAGTATCGAGGAAGCGTTCGCAAGCTTCGACGAAACCGCAGGTAACGAAGAGCATCGGCAAGAGGCTGCTTAGCCAATCGGCGCTTACAAGCCCACTGATATGAACTTGTGAGGTCGGGTACCCACGCCAGTTCCGGCGTTGGTACCCTTTTCCTATATTGACGTATAACCGGTGCATAAATCAGTCAGTACGTCGAGATTCTGACCTAGGTCTTCTCCCTGCTGCGGCAGGTCCTCCCCCCGCCTTACATATCTTTGCTTCAGATGTTTTGACTGTGCTACCACTCCACGGTTTCGACCCCGGCATCCGACAGCACACTGGTCCGTTCTGCGCCTCTTGCTATGTCACAGCTCGACCCTAAGCGGCCTGTCAGCCGGGCCGATACCGGAAATTTGCAGTGCGATTCAACGTTGGAGTTGACCGGCACTCACTGGAATTGCCCACATGGCACATGCTCACCTACCACGCTACGTGGGGCAATATCGCTGAGTGTCCCAGCCGAACGACAGGTTAGGGGGCACTTCTCGCTGAGATTACCGCGTACTCGAGCCGATATCTTCTATGATTCTCGTCCTCAGGCGTGCGGGCACGCTACAAGTGCTCAAGTCACCTTGCCTAGTGCTTCTCTGTTCTCATCCCATTGCTTACCCAGGCATCCAATGCATCCACTCGGATGAACTTGGTGGGAACCCCATACGGGGGGTGCACCATCCAATAGTGAAGCTCGCGGCTGACATAAACCTCGACATCTCTGGGAGGCACTTGCGCGGGCTTGGGCCACTTTAAGAGGTCAAACATCCTGTCTCGGTTCTTGGCCAGGAACTCTCGACGGCCGCGAATTCGGCTGTACTGACCACCTTTGTCCACGTCGCTCACGCCGAATATGCGGTCTCGCAGCCGCCGCAAGTCCTTCATTGAGTGCGCCGTCTGGTTGTACTTGCATTCCGCATAAAGTACAGTGTTCGTGGCCGGCCAGTAGGCGAGGACGTCGTAGTCCCCGACGTCCGCAAATCCCTCCTTGCGAAAACGACGGAAGAAATCTACGCCTTCAACGTGCGGGGTGTGGCGCTTAAGAATCTCCACGGCACGGTCCTCGAGCGCATCCTCAATGGACTTCTTGATGGACTTGACAACTGCCTGGACGTTTGGCCACTGGAAGTCGGCTGGGAGAACGCCGTCTCGAACGGCTGACAGCCATATGAGCTGAGACCGACTAGCGTGCTCGGCTCCCCAGACGACCTGCTCGCCGACTGGGACAAGAGGCCGAATGGCATAACGATGAAGACGCTTGCTGTGCTCCCAGAACGGGACATCACTCTCGTCGATTGCCTTACCGGGAAGGCGCCTGATGTCGGGTCCCGAAAGCGTAAGGAACGACACGATTGCAGCAGCCTCGGCCGGCGTGATTCCCTCAATGCCCTGCACGATGGCATTTGCAAGGCGGTCCGGTTCTCCTAAGTAGAACAGCGCCAAGTCGCCCCCCAAGCCATGACTCACCGGCTGGGTGAACACGGTCAGGGCCTGCAGGAGCTGCTGCAACTCGAACCCCACGTCAGCCCGGAATGCTTTCTGGAGCTCTTCGCTCACCAGAAGCTCCGCGGCTGCTCCCTCCACGGCGTCGGCATTCTTGATGCCCTCACCTAGCCTGATCCTCGCCAACTCGTGCGCGTACCCTTCCTCTTGCTCCTGCCAAGTTTCGGAGTAAAAGACCTCGGGGACGAACTGGTCGTCGATGTCTACGCCGCTTACGTCAACCTGGTTGTGCAGAACGTCGCTGGCTCCCGCAAGAACCATGTACCAGTCAACCAACCCGATAAGCTCTCGCAGGAGCTGCGGCGTGATTCGCTCCAGGCCACTCGTGGTGGAGTTGACCGTCTTCTCCAGCAGGTAGCGGTAGTTGCGAGCGGCGCTTTCAAACTCCTTCCGAGCCTCGGAGAGAGCTTCCAAGCGGTCGTAGTCGACCTGATGAACGCGGCTCTGGTGTACTCGGGTCTCGCGGATGCGCCTGGCGAGAAGTAAGCCGTCGTGCTGCTCGACACAGGCCATGGCCAGCATCTCCCTGTCCAGAGGCGCAAGCCGCTTTTCGAGATGAAGGCGAAAGCGCTCTCGAGCCGCGTCGATGCGAACCTTTGCCTCGTGCAGCTCGTAGCGGCCAGGCTCGAGCCCACTTTCCTTCATCACGACGGCCAGTGCCTTGCGCGCGAGCTTGTACTCCGTTGGTGTCGGAACGATTGGGTCAGCAAAGTCGGGCACGTCTATCGTCCGCTCCACCACCTCCAGATGGTACCGTGCGGGGCTCGCCGCAAGGCCCGCCAGTCGGGATGCGAGGTTCTGCGGGGCAGTGATGCCTAGTGACGCTGTGCAGGCGAAAAATGTCTCTTGAAGGCAGCGGGCCTCGAAGGCTGCGTTCCGCGCCCCGTTCAGACCAGCCTGTATGGCGGTTGCATGCAGTCTCAGTTCAACGCGAGCTGGGTTCCCCACGCGTCCGGTGGCAGACAGCACTATTTTCTCGAAGTTTTCCTGAGGCGCCGGGGACTGCTCTCCGTTATCACGCCCCTTCTTGGCGACGCGGCAGGCGAAGACCAGCTGCTGTCGTTGAAATAGCGCTTCCGATTGAAAGTCGCCCGCACACTCATGAAGCGCGTCGATGACCATCTGCGCGAACATGTCCGCCATCTTGGCGTCTTCGACCTCCAACCCGGGCTCCATTGTCACCGTTGCTTGGACGGTGCAGGAGCCGACTTGGGTGGAGTACGCCATCGCAGCATGGTGACGCGAGCAAAGTTCAACGACCCCCTTGGCGGTGTGGTTCACGCGCCATCCAGGAGACCCGTCCGGGAAGCGCGGCGGCGCCGACGCCCAGAACTTGGCCAGGCTACGGAAGCGCCACCCGCTGCCCCAATGCGGGTCTAGCATAATCATCGTCGGGTTGATGGCTCCCTCTACTAGGACCCCGTGCGTGTCCTTGAACGTCCCGAAGAGGTCAGCAAGCGCGCGGGAGAAGGGCGACAGCGCTCCCCGGTGTGTGTCCGCAAAACTCCAGAACTGCTCCAGCTCTTGCATGTCCTCAAGGTCATCGAAGATACTGACCAAGTCACCCAAGGGTATGACCCTCGTGGGCAGCTTGGGTGCGTCAAGCATGTTGAAACCAGTACCGGACTGCGTCAGGACGATGACTATCTGTACATCGTCCGCTCCGGGGCCGCCCTGCTCACCTCGGCCAAAAGCAAGACCCTGTCCATCGCCCATTCGCAGGTTTAGGACACCGCCGCTGCGAAGAGCTGCATAGACCGCGGAAGCAGCGGCGCCGGCGGCCTGAAGTGACTGATGGTCGCAGGTGCAGAACAGATGCACCTTTGAGCCCCCGGTGGTGGTGCAGCTGACGGTCAGGGCTGGGAATTCTTGTCGGCTGACCATCAGCCTCATCGGGCCGACGGTCACATGCCGCAGTCGGGCGGCAACATAGCGGCCAACACCCTTATGGGTATGCGCGGTGACGCCTGGTGGCCCGACTTCAGCCCAGTGGTCGATGATGACCGCTGGTCCACTCCGCAACGAGACTGGAACCCACGTTTCGCCTTGCCCTACTCCCAAGAACGGCAGGGCTCCGCCCGTGAGGACAGCGTTCCCAAACGACGCCCAAGTCAGTGGCGCCTTGTACGTACCCATGGAAGCGACCAGCTTGGCGCTTGCGTTGGCTCGCCATTTGGCGACCCGAGCGCCTGTGCTTTGGAGCGCCGCACAGCACGAGGCCCAGAATTCCTTAGGCGGCACCTCCACGTGACCGTGGTCAGGCTCCGGGATTACAGCGCCAGCCGGGCTCGGCACTGCCCCAATCAGGTCAGCGTGCAGAGCGACAGCAAAGTCCATGTCGGCCAGTGCTGCCTGGTTGCCGGCATGCGTGATGCGGAATGCCTGCACAAAGTCTGGAAGCCGCTCGACGCAGCTGCCGTAGAACATCGGCACGTAGCTATCGCCAAGGGGGACACGAACTCGGTCCCAATCTGCTTCGATGGGGAAGTCCTCTAGAGTCGGGAACTGCGGCCAGGCCGCGTAGAGCTCCGTCAGAAAGCGGGCGAATTCTTCGTGAGTCTGGATTGGCTGCGCGTCGTTCGAGTCGCTCTGAAGACCCAGGAGCACTGCCCAGGCAAACAGGTGCTTGACCGGGCTAGCCACATTCGGCGGCCAAAGGTCTGATACGGCCACTGCTACAGCGGCATCGAAGCGCACGTACTTATGTAGTACCGCCTCTACAGCCACTACGTCACGCTGGAAGTGCAAGTCGACCTCCTCCTGTTGCTCTGATCTACTGCGGAAGTCCTGCATCTGTTTTAGCAGCGACGTCGCTGCATTACTCGCCTCAGCGCGCTCCCGACGTTCATGCTTCTCGCGCGACTTCTTTCCCATATATCCCCTTGCGTCTTGCTTTAAGTTCCGCAGCACCGAAAACGAGGAAGTTTCCTCTAATCTTCAACAAACTCACGTGATTGGGGCCACCAAAGCACTTTGAACCGTCCCCAGTTCTTGAGGAGACCAGTTGGTTTCAGTCAGGCCATTTCGACCTGATCGGTTAGCTGCCGGCAATAGTTTGCCTTAACTTCTGCCAGCGGGATATAGCCAATTGGTTCGAGCGGTCGATGGTGTTATGTGAACTGCGCCTCGGGCGTCCGGCACCTGGGTGCTACCTGGGAGAGCTGAATGACTGCAATTGGCCGAACTCAGACCAATTGCTGACTCGCTATTTGATGCGAAACGGGCAGTCAGCAAGTCGGACCGCCTCAGGCACTAACCCCGGTTATTGAGTCTTGTGATCAACCGCCGATAAAAGGGATCGCTTCCAGGATTGTATCCCTCCGTTCCTCCCCAATAATTCGACCCAAGAACCATTTTCACATTCCCATAGTGCCAGTAGAGTTCCTTTGCTCTTGCGGTGGAGGTAGCACCAAGCACGCTGGCTATCCGCTTTTTCCATGGATGGTTACTGCCCATGATATTTTCGTTTCTTGCGATGAGCTTGAGAATGAAGTGCTCACCTACTATGCGGTCTAGCTTACGCACATTACAAGCGCGGTGAGCCAGTACTAGGTTCCAAATCTCGTCGTGCTGCAGCACTTGACGTGGAAGCACGTGGTCGACGTCAATGTCGCCGGGCTGCATCTCCATGCCACAGTAAAAGCAGATGTTGCCTTGATAGCCTTGGAGGAAGGAAATATTCCCGGTCAATGGCTTTCTCTTGTATGCGCCTGTTAAATAGATTTCCCGAACGTCGTTGGCTAAGCGGTAGTTGCCTGCTGCAATTGAGAAAGCACCTTCGAGCAGCCCCCATCTGGCATCTAGCTCAGCGTGGAGTGCGTTTTCCTGCTCTTCTCTTACAGTATGTAGCGCGTCTGTCAGCTCAAGGTAACGTCCGAATTCGAAGCGGTAGAACTTTCCTTGAATGCCCTCCATGCCTACAAGATTATGAAAGCGCGGAACAACATCCTCAAAGGCTGTGGCCCCTACTTCGCTGATCGCCCCGTCAAGGTTTTGCCGTATTTGGAATGAACTGAAAATCCGTTCCATAGTGGTCCGCCGCCCTGGAGTAGCTTGCTGTGGCATCCGGTCCTCAACCTCGAGGCGGGTGCGGTACTGATCGAAGAATTCAGCAGAAAGCACATCCCAGGGGACACGGTTGTATCCCTTGGCACTCATGGAAAGCAGAGTTTTACCCAGTGCGATCTTGTAAGTTGCCTGATTCAGGCCATAGAGAATCAGCGCCTTCCAGTAGTCGTTCGCGGAAAAATCATCGTGCTGTTGCATGGTAAGGGGTTCGAACACTGATCGTCGAGTTTGCTAGCTTGCACTAGTTCTCAATTACAATCTAGTGCTAGGAAATCAAGAGTTATCAGTGGATGCTACAGTAACAAGCCACCATGCCGTTGCTACTAATTCGATGATATGAGCGAGAAGAAGCTAGCTTTATGGGACCGGTTCTGTAGAGAACACAAAATACTCAACTCCGGAGTACCACTATTCTCCTGTGATGCCTCTGGAAGGGTCGCATCTGCACCTTTTGGTAAGGACGGGCGGCGCATCCTATGCAGATCGCCCGAGATGGAGGGCCTGATCCGCAAGGTCGCTTCTACCGTGATGCAGGAAGGTAGCCGTAGCGAGGGTATGCTTTACATGATGCATTGGCGGGAAAATTCAGGCAGGATCGTGCCCTTGTATATCGGCCGCGCCGGCAAGTATGGCAAGGGCGGAGGCAATATCTCGGCTAACCTACTAGGCATCGAGACGGACATGTCCAAGTTCGCCCGCTGGGGCTCGGGTTATGCATACCACATCGGTGACCTCAGCGCCGCTGCTTGTCCAGGGCATGCCTCGGAGAAGGTCGTACAGAAGTATCGCCGTTGGGCGCAGCGTCTGTTCTCGGACGCCCCCACACTGACGCCTACACTCCGCCGTCCCGTGTATTTTTGGGCCACTGCGTGGACACCGGATTCTTACAACATCTGGAACGACTTTGGTTCTTGCTTTCTCTCGTTTGAGGAGTATTTGCTGATTGGCGTAGCATCCGAGCTGTTCCCAGATGTCCTGCTCAACAACGAAGGCGTCAACTGGCCTTCTCCTCACGCGGAACTGCCCACACTTTTAGCAGAACAATGAAAAGTACTGAGTTCTATGATCGCAACGCCGACGCATTTGTTGGGGATACTGTTACAACCAACATGGATGCGATTTATGAGCGGTTCCTCCCTTTAGTTAGAACAGGAGGTTCGATTTTGGACGCCGGCTGCGGCTCAGGGCGTGACACGCTCGCTTTTGTCCAACGCGGCTACAGTGTTGATGCATTCGACGGCTCTGCCGAAATGGCACGACGCGCAAGTGCTCTCACGGGCATCAGCGTAAAACAAATGTTTTTCGAAGAACTCTTACACACATCGCTGGAGAGACGGTATGACGCAATCTGGTGTTGCGCGTCACTGCTTCACGTCAAACGCGATATATTGCCGCCAGTGTTGGCAGCATTACTCAGCACACTTGAGCCGGGTGGGGTCATGTACCTGTCCTTCAAGCATGGAGAAGTCGACCGCATCAAGGATGGCCGCTGGTTTACTGACCTTACCGAGGGAAGCTTGGAACAACTTCTACCATCTACAGCACAATGCAGGCTGCTTGAAAGTTGGATTACTGGCGACCAGCGGCCCGGACGAAGTGATACGTGGCTAAATGCAATTATAAGAAGCAGTACCCTTTGACGAATGCAGCTTATGGGAGACTGCCTCCCTCCCTCACCGGCCGGTCTTAAATCGGCAGTTTCTATGAAGCCTGTTAATCCCACAACACGTCCGTTAGACAAAATGTACCCAGAATATTTACGTTGCTTTCCATTTCTCCTGACGCCTTAGGGAGGGAGAGAGGGAGGGAGGGAGTCTTTTATAAATTTGGTACATCACATCAATAACAAAAACTCCAGTTCATCGAACTGCTTCGGTACTCCATAAGAACCACGCGCGGCCTTCCCAACAGCGCGGCGGTTCGTGTAAGCCTCTCCCATAAGGAATCTATTTAAGGAATCGGTAGATGTCATTAGGCCAAGTGCCGACCAACGAAACGCCAAAGAAGCCAAAGAAAGGTGGCTTGCCTGTTTCCTTGTAGTGCTTTGCTGCCTCAGCATAGGCTTTGTCATTTTTGAGCCGAACTTCACGGGCATCATAAGGGTCGTACCCTGCCAGCTTGGCATTTACTGCCACTGCCATGTCCATGAGAGTAGTTGTCAAATGACGAGAGATGCGGAGCCCAACACCAAAGAGCAGGATCAACTGGTAGGTGAGCACAGCTCCCACGGGAATCTTCAGCGCATAATCCGCCTCGGTCAAGCCCATGCGAAACACGAATGACAGGATACGGCCCCAAATCGGGAACACGGTGAGATCGCACCAGTTAGACCACACCCATGTGCCAGGCCCTTTATCACCAGTGAACATCGTGTACAGAAATGACATCGGGAAGATGAGTAATACGCCAATCATGTTCATCAGGAAGAAGGTCGAAGGGATTGTCCAAAATTGAACTGTGCGAAATTTCGCACCATTCTTTGCGAGCCAATACCCGAACCAAATGAACGTCAGGATGATGATGACAATTGGAATCAGGAAGATCCACCAGGCTCCGCCGCCTGCATCGTGGTTTCCCTCTTTTTCGAAATCATATTCGTCAACATCCATTTTCACCCTCTGCACATGTTTGGTTTCCCCGGAAGAACGTGGCTATTTTTATCGGTCGCAATCGCCAAGATCCGGTTTTGAGATTCGAAGAAGCCACGCACCACTAGAAAGACCTGTTATTTGTGCCCACCCGTGACAATCGGGTCGACATCTTCGTCCCACGACACCGCGAATTGCACATTTGCCCACTTCGGATTGTTCATGTCCCATGGATTGGCCGGATCTTTCCGGGGACGGCGGAATCCATAGAGCAGGCATGAAAGGTTTAATGCCAATAGCCGTTGCACTTCCTTCTCGCAATCAGCAGCACACAGCACTGGCGCGTGCGTGAAGAAGTCGTCATCCTCCCAGGGAGATTGCGCACTGAAAACGCGCCAGAAATATTTGTACATACTTGGGTTTCCTTGCGGAGCAGGTGAACCGCTTGCGTAATAGACGTTAGCGTTTGCTCCGTCGGTGGCTTTCTCGAGGTTTTTATAGGTTGGGTGCATCATGTTAGGTGCAGATCTATAACGGTTTAAAAAGATAATTGGGGCAGCACGGCACGCCAATTTTTGGCGCTTGCGCGGCGATCTGGTGGACTGTCGTAACCCACACTACGCAAGCTGCCCCAATTTCGGTTGTTATCGTTGGGACGAAGCGAACCATTCAAAGGGTCAGTACACAAAGCCAATTCCTGACGATTTGCGCTCTTTCAGACGGCACTCTGTTTCCACGGCAGCCACCAATTCGGCCGGTGAGACGATCGGTGCGAACCGATGCCGCCGGGCGACGGTTGCAAAGTCGCCGGGCGTGGCTGAGCGCAAATGGCGTACCTGTTCGAGTTCGGTGAGTTCAGGTGCAGTCAGGGAAAGAGCTTTGCAGTAGCTTTCAAGCAGCGTAGCAGCCTGGTTCGGCAGCAGGAAATCGAAAGCGATCTTCAGATCGAACCGACGCAGTGCGGCTGGATCCAGACCATCCATCAGGTTGGTCGAGGCAACGAATACCCCAGAAAACGACTCCAGCTGCGTCAACATTTCGTTGACCATCGTCGCTTCCCAAGACTGTCGGGCGTGGGCGCGGTCCTGCAGAAAACTGTCCACTTCGTCGATCAGCAACAGCGCGTTGTCGCGCTCAGCTTGACGGAATGCCCCTGCAATGTTTTTCTCGCTTTCGCCTACCCATTTTGACATCAATTCGGATGCGCTATACAGCGTGAGCGGCATTCCCAAGTACTGAGCCAGCCAGCGACCATAGGCCGTCTTGCCTGTCCCGGGCGGGCCGTACAAACAGAGCCTGCCCGATCGGGTCTTGGCCAAGCCGTCGGCCAGCCGGCACAGGTCAACGTTCGCATTGATGAGCGACGCGTCATAGCCAGCCGGCAGGCGGTTCGCATCGCCTACGCGTAGCGGCGAGTGTCCCTGCGCCTCGAGTGACTGATCGACCAGATATTGCAATGCCCGCGTGGCCCCGGTTGCGTCAAACTGGTCATGGATCGACCGCACGACAGAGGCGGCCCTGCTGATTACCGCCGGGGCTACTACCTCCGATTCTGCCAGCCGCTTGATGGCCTGATCATCGAGCAGGTCGTTACACGTAACGCGCACGATGCGTTCGCGCTGTGCACGCGGTGGGATCGGCACCTCAATCACCATATCAAAGCGCCGCATGAAGGCCGCATCAATTCCGTCGATAGAATTCGATAGCCACAGCGTGGGCACCTTGTTTTGCTCCAGCGTGCGGTTAAGCCAGGCCTTACGACGTTGGGCTGTGCTTTTCCTACCAAACGGGCCATCCCCATTGTCGAATACGTCTTCTACCTCGTCGAACAAGATCATGGCCTTGCGCTGGCAAAAGAAACTTTGCGCAGCGCGGTAAGCGCGCAGCCGGCGTTCGCCGTTGACCGGATCACCGTCTGCGTCTTCGCTTGCCACCTCAAACAGCTCGCATTCGAGGGCTGCAGCCAATGCACGCGCCAGCTCACTTTTCCCCATACCCGGCGCGCCGTGGAAAAACACGTTCACCCCGGTGAGCCCGGACGACAAGGCGTTTGCAAGATAAGGCCTGAGCAGCGCCAAAGCCTGGTCGAGATGACCGTAGTCCTTCAATGTGAGACTCGCCGGCTTGCTCGAACTGATCGTGTCGCGCAACAGGCAAATTGGATCGGCCTCAAACGCCACAATGTGATCGACGAAGCTCCCCGACAGGACATCCAGTTTGGAGCGAAGGTAATCATTGGTGCCGCGGTCTACTGCCAGCAGGCCGGAGCGCGCCAGGACTCCGTGCGGGCTAATCGATGCTCGCACGTCGTCGGCATTCAGGTCGAGCAGCCTTGCCAGTGTGTCGATCACCTTGAGCGAATTGAGCAAACCGAGAGTGTCAGCGCTATCGTCGAGGAGGCGATCCTGATGCAGCATCGCTGCAAATTCGAGGATCCGGGCGTCAGTTGGCGACAGGCCGACCAACTCGCCGAGGCGTGCCATGTTCACGACCAGCGTGTCTGGCAAGCGTGCCGCAGCAGCATTTTCCTCAGCCATGCGGTGCAGTTCCCGAAGCTTTTTGTGCACGGCGGAAGGATTGAAGTCGAGTTCGTCATTATCGAGCCAGGCGCCGACACCGACTGCGCGCGCCAAGGCACTGTTGGAAAAGCCGCTACGTGAGACAAGCACTTTGTGGCCACCCAATGGAACGAGCATGCGCAAAATCCACAACCTCGACAGTGCATCGACAGGATTGGAATCACTGAACTCACGGGGTTTTGAAGACATGGGATTTTCCTTAGCTAAAGAGCTCATATTGACGTGTAGCTGCGACAAACCATGTCGCTAAGAGATTTAATATTGCATCATGGAAATATTCTCTTTATCATGGTTTCTTTATGGAAATAGGTGCAATGAATATCTTTCGTGCAGTTCCTCGTGATGGTTTTAACCCGAACCGAGTTTATGAATGGCGGGATGGCCAGCGCCTACCTGGGAATGTGCCGTACCTCGTCGACAATTTATGGGAATTCACACGGCCGGAAGAAAAGCCGTCGCGTCGACGTGCTGTCTATGCAAGCCCGACCGTCGAACTGGCGCTGGACAGTGCGAGTGCCGGCGGACTACCCCGGGACAAGTACATTCCATGTCAAATAGCGTTCCGAATGCTCCCTGAGGTCTTCCAATTGTCGGTCCCTGATGCACGCCACCATCTCGATGTGAAAAGACTGCAAAGACTCGTGCACGGCAAACTGGCAAACTGGAGCGAGCGCGGCCTGGACAGCAAACTTGCCCTGGCGCCGCTATTTTTGCCTGGCACGACGCGCGAAGAACTGAGCGCAGCAATGAAAAACAATTCGGAATTGCGGCACATAGTTAAGGAGGCTGCAGCTGCCGTGACCATGTGGCGGGACGCTCCTGACACTCTACGCGGTGAGATCATCTTCGAAGTCGACGAAGCCAACGCTTATACCTTGCGACCGGTATAGGTCAACCCAGTGGCAACCAACCAGTTTTCCCTCCTGAGACAATGGCAAATGCTACGGTTCATTCCCCGAGCACCGTCCAAGATTTCAGTCAGGGACCTGTGCGACAAGCTGCGGGACGCAGATTTTCCCGTCACCAGCCGTACTGTCCAGCGTGACTTGCTGGAGCTGTCAGCCGTCTTTCCGCTTGCTGTTGACGATCGGACAAAGCCGTTTGGCTGGAGTTGGCAGCGTGATGCGCCCAGCTTCGACCTGCCAGGTCTAACGGTCCCGGAAGCGCTGACACTCACGCTCGTCGAGCAGCATCTTCGCGACCAGTTGCCGCCGATTGCACTCGATGCGCTACAACCACATTTTCACTCGGCGGCGAGGATACTGTCACTGGCCGACGGAATGAAGATATCTACGAGCTGGCTGCATAAGGTACGGACAATCGCACCGCTGCAGCCTTTACAGCCCCCAGCGATTGACGAAGATTGCCAACGGACGATCTATCTCGCGCTGATGAGAGATCAGCAGCTTAAGTTGCACTATAAGAAGCGGAATGCCGCAGAGGAAACCGTGTATGAGTCAGTGCACCCTCTAGCAATTATTCAAAGAGGCGGACTCATTTATTTAGTATGCATTTTTGCCGGCCATGACGATGTGAAAACGCTGGCACTACATCGTGTGCGGCATGCACACATGACCAGTGAGTCAGCCAGAAGAAAACCGGGTTTTGATCTCGACCAGTTCATTGCGTCTGGAGAGCTTGGCTTTCGTACAGGCGAACCAATTATTTTGCGTGCCACATTTACACGTACCGCTGGAGAACACCTGTACGAAACGCCCCTGTCCTCTGATCAGATATTGGAAGTGGGAGAGCAAGGGACCCTTACGCTCACAGCCACCGTTGCGGCGACGCGTACGCTCGTTTTTTGGCTGACCGGGTTTGGTTCAGGCGTCGTGGTGCACGAGCCAGTGCAGTTACGGGCAGAGATGAAGGAAATCGCTCTAAGGATGGCGACAGCTTATTCGCAATCGCCTTGACCTCCAGAGCACGGTATCAATTTTATTTAAATTGGAAAGCTACTTATGTACGAGGCAATGCAAACTCTATTCGGCTATGGTCATGCGGGAGCGCGATTCTGGGTTGTCGGACTTGAGGAACATTGTGACAACGCGGCCGATATCCAGCAACGCATCGAGGTTCGCACCGCTAATCCACAAACCTTTTTGGACATCGAGGCGTTCCACATCGCAGTTCAGGGCGCGATGCCTGCCATCGAGCGCGTGTCGGTCTGGCGTATCGCACGTGAAATATATCGCGGCGTTTATGACGCTGATACTGAGATCGGCAGGTTAGACCCGCAAATAAGCGATCTATTATTGAGCGAAATTTTGCCGCTGCCACGATCACAGACGAATCAATGGCCAGCCGTATACCATCAATGGTTTGCGACATCGAACGAGTATGTCGTTGATGCCTTGCTTCACACGGTTCCTCGACTCATCAACATGGTTAAAGAGCACAGTCCGGAAGTTGTGATCCTGCATGGTAAGACGCAACACGACGGATGGATTGAAGCAGATCCGGAGTTGAAATCTGGCTGGAAGAGCGAACCTGTCGTGGACCAACCTAAACACACAGTGCTGTGGCGTTTTCTCAATAACACGCTTTTGGTACGCACGAACAACTTGGTTAATACCGGGTTTGTCCGTTTCGGCCCTGCGCAGATCAATCAACTAGTGGAGCTGATACACAGGGAGGTCGGGCTCGAGGCTCATTAGCTTGATAGCGAATGTTAGTCTTAACAAAAAGATGATTCATGCGGAAGAATGGGCTTCAGATGGGGAATTGGTGCCGCAACATTTGAAGGGAGTATCGTGGGACGATTACAAATAGAGTTTGCATGTAATGTTCAGCTCTTTCGCTTTAAGTTTCGCAAAAGGCGCGTCCTTCACTACGCCTAAGCATATGAGCATGAAAATGGGTTCAACTTGATCGTGTACCCATTCCGGCGAACATATTTATGCGATGATTCCATTTAAATTTTGCGGAGAAAAAATGGCTGGGATGATCGATGAAATGCAATCTCTATTTGATATTGCTTCTGCTGGGGCAAAGGCGCTCGTCATAGAACCACAGGGTCCGTCACACCAATTTGCCGCGGCTACCTTGTACGGTCGAATACTGGAAACAAGTAACTCTTGCCTTATTCTTATCCGAGCGGGTGATGATGTAGCTATTCCGATTATCACACGGGCATTGCTTGATGCCTATGTGGACCTGATTATCTTGGCCGATGATCCGCAACACGAAAATGTTCTTGTAGCAAATGAATTACATGAGCGCACAAAGCTTTATTCTCGGGCACTTCAAAGCAATGGCGAGAGTGAAGCACTTGATGCGTTGGCGAAGGCAGAAGGTCTCGCCGAACTGCTGACTAGTGAGCGCAAAGAACTAGATGAACTGATTAGCGCAGGATTCCGTCCGATTAGAGCTGATAATCGTTTCAAACTGGCAGGCATGGGGTCATGGTACCCGACAGTATTCGCGCGCTTGAGCGAGCATGTTCACAACAACCTGAAGATCATGAAAGGCCGTTTTCTACGAGAGGAGACTGCCGGCGCCAAATTGATTTATTCATGCAAATTGGATGAACCTGAAATGGCAATGTACTTGACCATAATCTGTGATGCATGCGTGGGCGGCTTGCTAAAATTGTTCGTCCTACTTGATGTCACGGATGACGACACCTTGCGATTGCTTGATGAAAAGCGGAAACAAGTCCATTCCTACCTGCCAGATTAAGTGACCTCCATCACCTTCCCCAATATTGGCCAAGTTCAGCGACGTTAACCCGTTTCACCAAAATGGTTGTGGAAGCCCGTAGCCAGCCTTAATGACTGCTATGGCCGAGTTGTAGGCGTAGTCAATAGGACGGATTACAGAACACAGTAGCCGTTTAGATGACTGGTCTACGGAAGGAGCGTACAGCAGGAACTGACCAATCTCGGTCGTTCTCCAACCTCGCTTTACTATAATGGTTACCACCCGGAAAATCTCTTGGGAATGGGTGCTGTCGGCGTCTCTTTGAACCGACGAGGCTGGCGTTGCGCCCCCAAGTTGCGCCTTGGCTATCCTTTAGATACGATGCAGTCGGGCGACACAATTGCGACGACCTGCCGAAACGGCAACAAATTCGTACACTGCGCTTTTCTAGGCCTTAGCGATTAACAGGCGATTCAGAATATGTAGTCTTAGGCCAAATACATAACGTCTGGGCGACACCGAATTTCCCTGTGCAACAGATGTTTCAGATTGGTAATCTACAAGATCATGCTTGCTCTCGACCGTAATACCCGTTCACAGGACAATCTCTTTTTCTATATCATCGGAAATAACGGATCTGGAAAAAGCACGTTTTTGCAGAATTGCACCAAGACATATGTCAAAGATTTTCGAAAGATCATTGCATTGCCCTGTGGAATGATGGATCGATTTGACCCTAAGTCGAGCGGGAAGGTGCACTATTTGGGCTATCGCTCTAAGCAGAATGCCGTGTTCCTCACGACCTTAAATAAAAGTATCACGTTGCTGATCCTGAGCTTGCTGAAGAATGGAAAAAGCGCGTTGCTCGAAACTGTCCTGGACGACTTGCATATGGGGTTGTCGTTTTCTTCTGCAGCCACCACGTGGGACAAGCGCACTCCTATGGCTCGCCGCGCAAGCGAAGTGCAGCGTGCTTCTGCCGAAAGCGCGATTGCGCGTTGCGGGAAGGTCGATTGGAAAAAAATGCCTGTTGATGATGCAGATATTTTGGAGCAGTGCCTGCGTCTTGATTTGCGATTCTTCTGTAAGCTCGGCCCCAAGGACAAGGAGGACCGCTATTTCCCCGAGGATTTGAGTTCGGGGTACATACAAAAAATCAGGTTGCTGCTCACGGTTGCGCAGGAGGCGGAGGACGATTGCTTGATCTTGATCGACGAGCCCGAGATTAGTTTGCATGTGACATGGCAAGCAGAATTGCCCAAACTGTTCCGCTCGACCCTTTCATCCCTAACCAGATGCGCACTGGTAGTGGCAACCCACTCTCCTGTGATCGTTTCCAATACTACTCAGGAGTTGGACTTTATCTACACGATTCCGGATGGTGAAACCGTTACGTCGCAGGAAATTCCGTCAAATATCGAAAAACTTCTGTTCAAACAGTTCAACTACCTGTCACTGTCGAGCAGCATCGTGCCTGAAACATGCGCACGCATTCTGCACAGCCTAACCCATGACACGACGACAGCAGTTCAAGCACGCCAGGAGCTAATGAAGTTCTATGACAACGATCTGACGGCGCGTGACAAGGAATTTCTGGGAAAAGCGCTAGAAATAGTTGATATCGCCGCCGCTGACGATGAATAACCTAATCGACCTCCTCGCTGATCCCACCGGTGTGGATTTGAAGGAAGCGCAGATCCTAGACAAGCTTCGGTGGGAAACGATTTATGGCAGCGTGACGACGGCCGACGCGTGGGCGTTCTTCACAACTGGAGGAAAGCTCCCGCAAATATTACTCCCTAAAAAACCTACCGCTGATCACATTTCCTACAAAAACATGGCCGACACGTTTTTTGCAGCGCTGCAGAACGGCGACGATAAATGTTTGAGTAAGACGAAAAAAGAACTACGCACGTATCTGACTAATCGCCAACGAGGTTTTTGTTGCTACTGTCGTCGACAGCTATATCTGCACGGGACGGCCATCAATATTGATCACGTCGTTCCAAAAACGCCGAAAACTAAGGCGGCAATAGCACTGCATCATGCACGTAAACTCTGTTTTGATATTGAAAATTTAGTAGTGTGTTGCATCGATTGCAACGTCGCTAAAAAGGCCGAACGCCATACTTTCCATCCTAATATGGCGAATTACGGGGACTATATTTCGTACAAGATTCTCATTTCCCCAACTAGCAATATCATTACCTACAAACGGTCAACTACGCTGGGCCAAAAAAACATCGCAGAAGAGATATACCGTGTTTTCAAACTATGGCGGCTGGAAATGCGTCAGATGCACGGGGCGATAAACAATGACGATGTCCTGCGCTCTATTGAGGCCAGCATTGTTGCGGCAGAGGACGATGTGGAATTACGAGTAAAGCTGTATGAATTGGCAGGCATGTATATCGACCGTTTGGCTTGATCACGATCCGCATCCGCTAGCGCTAGCACTCGACAGCTGACCTTACTATTCCATATAGGCCAATTCTGTGCTGTAGTCGCGCAGCCAGGACGCCTGGGCACTCGCAGCTTGCAGCGACTGATGGATCCGGTGTTTGCGCCACATGTAAGGGATAGTAGCGCTGCTCATTGGCCCATAAGGTCGTCACCGCCACGATCCCGTTATCGATCTTGCCCACCGAGCTCAGATACTGGCGTGCCACATGCTCGATCGCACAGCCATCCTTGCGGGCGCCGGTGACATCGATGACGAGTACGCCGTTTGCATCGCTGGCCGTCAGGGTATCCTCGCCCAGCAATTGCAGCGTGAGGGCGGTCATGGCTTCGGCGTCCCAAGACGATTCAAAAAGAAAGAATTGCAGTTGCTGCACAGGCGCAGTTTGCGCCTGGATTAACGGCTCGGCGCCCGCCAGTGCCGTGAGCGTTTTGGGCCGGTCACGCGGTGCCAGCAGGCCGGCAAGATAGGTCTGGAAGCTGCGGCGTTGCGCCAGCGAATGAAACAGCGGGTCGAACAGTTGGGCGTAGTCTTCCAGCGGGCCCGATATTTCGTACTCGGACTCCCACGCTGATTGACTCGGGCTTTTCAGTGCTGGTCTCTGGCTGGTTCCAACTCTGCAGCATTTAGCATAGATGTTCTTACTTGAAACCCTTTGGGCTAGGACTTTGCCTGAAGGAATCTCTTTGGAGTTGGTGCCTTGTCCGGTCCGCCGCCGGTCTTTAGGCCGTTGGACACGACATAAAAGGCAAGGCTCACGACAAGGCCAAGTCTGTTTTATGCCTGGTTTTCCCTGCTACAATGGCTTCCGAGTGCCGATCAAGGTTTGTCTAGCGAGTGACGATCTAAAAGCCGCGGGTCGCGGAAGGAAGCCCACGCAGCAGGACGCTTCTTACTTGCCCCGCTGGACCCTCGTCTTGAAAATCCTTGTGTCGGTGGTTCGATTCCGCCCCGGGCCACCAAGATTAATTCTTACAAAAACGCCAACCTTCACAGGTTGGCGTTTTTGTTTTCCGCTTCACAATTATCGTATTCGGCCCATCTCTGGCCTAATGCCAGAAGCGAAACTTCTGTCGACTTGCCGCATGTACGTCATGCCGTGATATCAGGCAAGGAAATGTCTGGCGAAAAACTCTAGCCGGAGGCCCATTATTAACAATGGACTCTGCGTACTTCCGATGAAAGTTAAAGAGAACAGAACGCCACCCTGTCAAAGCATCTAACTCTCTCGGACGCAATTTGGCAAACATTGAGGGCGCATAGGAAGCCAGCCCTGAGTGAAGCGTCACGCGGACGCGGTTGTACGGCATTTAAGTACGGGCAAGCGGAATGATTGCGCCTGGAATTCTTGCGGAGGCGGCATAGCAGCGGATAAGTTTCCTTTTTTTCCACACAGCGCATAGCCTATTTGGCAAGACCAAAGAAAAAATGCCAATCCAGCCCTCTTAAGATTTCTCGTAATCTTCCGTTAACTATTGGTTATCGCATGGTCCCTGCATCACCCTAAGAATGTTGACTGCAGAGAAAAACCTTGAAATACAATTGGTAGCGTTAAAAGTTTTCTATGAAGAAAATAAAAGAGGTTTTATCCAGTTCCTTAAGAACACAACGAGATCCTTTGGAAAAGGCTATCTCCAACAAAATCCTGTTCCGTCATAGAAGGTCGCTCGCCGGTTTTTTTCTTTTCATCGTCGTTCTACAGGTACTGCTCGCTGCCTTCAGCATTGAAATAATGTCCTCTGTAAGAGGATACGTAGCAGGCGAAAGCTTGTATTCAAAAGCGCAAAAAGATGGATTGCTCAGTCTGAAGTCCTATATAGAATCCAATGTCGATGCGGACTATCAGGAGTTCGTTTCCAGATTAAAAGTCATCGAGGGCGATGCGCAAGCCCGTTTGGCTCTGCAACAGAAAACGGTAGATTGGCAGTTGGCACGAGATGGTTTTCTGGCAGGGGAAAACCATGGGGATGATCTAGACGGCATGATTCGGCTATTTTTATGGGGGAAAAATATTCCTTTCATGAAAAGGGCTATCAATACATGGGCTGAAGGCGATGCAGCAATGGAAGAGCTGCATTCGCTAGCAAAAGCTGCGCGTACAGACATTCTTCAAGGCACGCCTGATGCTGCCTCGGTTCAGCATTTGAAGTTGCGCCTTCCCGAAATGAACAAACTACTCAGCCTGTTGCAACGCAACTTCTCTGAGGAGCTTCGTCAAGGATCCGTTCTCGTCCGACGGGTGCTACTGGGGTTAAACGCAGCCATTGCCGCGCTCATCGCAGCAATGGGCACTTTCTATATCCGCCGCTCTCTTCAAGCTCAACTCCAGATACAAGCAGAGGTAGCGGAAATTCTGAACGCAGTCAGCGAAGCTGTGATTTCCGTGGACAGCAGCGGACGCGTGATCGTCTTCAATACAGCTGCGGAGCAGCTTTTTGGATATTCCGCAAGTTCGGCCAAGGGTCTCCCCTTGGACCAATTTATACCTTCCGGCCTGTCCAAGCTCACGCTGGAAAGCGAAGCGGATTCGAAACAATTTCTTTGTGAACTCAAAGGTCTGCATGGAGAAGATCGCACGCTATACCTTGAGGTGTCGCATGCGACGTTTCAAACGCTCTCCGGGACACGAACGACTCTCGTTTGCCGCGACGTCTCACAACAACATACGGTGCGAACCAGGGAACGCTCGGAATTATTAAAAACCAATGCAGAACTTACCAACAAGGCGTATGCGGATTCTCTAACGGGACTCCCGAATCGCGAGGCACTTTCACGCCACCTTAATGATACGTTCGATGTATGCCAGCAATCGGGCCTGCCTTTTGCTGTCTTGTTTCTGGATCTCGACGGGTTTAAACATGTAAACGACACGCACGGGCATCTGTGCGGCGATGATTTGCTCAAACAGTTTTCCTCTCGTCTGTGTCAGGCCATCCGCGAGCAAGACAAAGCATTTCGAGTGAGCGGCGATGAGTTTGTAGTCATCGTGCCAACGGAGCGAGAAGGTACGATCGGCGAATCGGTAGCCCAGAGAGTATTGAGTGTTGTTCGACAGCCGTATTGCCTTGGCGAGGTTACTGTGACGGTAACAGCCAGCGCTGGTATCGCAAATTATCCTGTAGACGGCATTGATGCTCGCTCGTTGCTATTGGCTGCGGATGAGGCCATGTATCGAGCAAAGAAAGCTGGAAAGAACGCCTACCATATTCATGCAAGGCCTTTTTCATAGCATATTATTTTTTACACAATCTGGTTGTTCTCATCTCGCAACCTCGTCCATTGATGTTTCTGGTTCAATTGCAAGACGGCATATTGATTTTCCAGCAGTAGGATCGTCAATTCCCAGAAAACTTGAACGTGGGTGTCATAAGCAATCTGAAGAATGGCTAATGCCTTTTTGTTTTTTGTCTTGCTCAAAATCCCCTTTTTTGCCAAGGAAATCAATCGGCGTCAGCGATCGCATCGGTTAGACGAATAGCAAATTCTCTTGAGGGGCCAAGAGTGCCGAAACAGGCAAGTTCGAGGTTGCGAGCCAGGATGACGCCGGTATGTGGCTCGTTCAAACCTGAAAAATTTGCCGTACTCGCCGTCGTGTTCGAGGGAGTGTGCAGGGAAGAAGGCTAGTGCAAGCTAACCTTGTTCGACACCTGTTCCGGTACAGGCCAGTGCCCAAGCTTGTGGCACTTTATGCCTGAGACTGCAGGACCGGCATGGGTTCCTAGCGCTGTCATTGCGACGAAGATTGGTCTACACGGCTTACATGAAGATCGACCTGCATCCAGCATTGCTGGTCCGGTGCGCCTCGGAAAAAGTGGTTGCATGTATGATAGACTCCGCAACCTCGCTGGGGCTTCGTCTTGAAGATCTTTTTGTCGGTAGTTCACTTCCGCCCGCGCTACCCAGATGAAGAACGCATCGGCAACTCAGCTCTCTTGCATCTCGGGAAGCAACCAGTGCTGATGGAGCCGCCCAAATTTTTCATGATGCGCGGTATCTGCCAAATTTTCGCTATTGTTCATTTTTTGGCCTGCTTCCCCGATCCGTTGTAAGCCATTCCGGTCGAATTGTCCGATTGAATGTCCGGGCGGAAATTGAGCTCGCCTTTCCTGTGGCTGCTCTCAACCGTATGGATATGCTAGCGATCACTTATGCTTAATGTATAAGCGGGTCCAACACAGCGGCGGATAATAGCGGCCACCTTATTTTGGAAATCTCCCATGGAAATCAAAGTCAACTTTCTCGACAAACTTCGTCTTGAAGCCAAGTTCGATGACTTCACGGTGGTGGCCGACCAGCCGATCCGCTACAAGGGCGATGGCTCCGCGCCTGGCCCTTTCGATTACTTCCTGGCTTCATCGGCCCTGTGCGCGGCTTACTTCGTCAAGCTGTACTGCAACACGCGCAACATTCCGACCGAGAACATCCGCCTGTCCCAAAACAATATTGTCGATCCAGAAAACCGTTACCAGCAGGTTTTCAAGATCCAGGTCGAGCTGCCGGCAGATATTTCTGACTACGACCGCCAGGGCATCCTGCGCTCCATCGAGCGTTGCACGGTGAAGAAAGTGGTGCAGGCCGGACCGGAGTTCGTGATCGAAGAGGTGGAGAACCTGGATGCCGATGCCCAGTCCCTGCTGACGCTGAAACCGTCTTCCGACGCCAGCACCTACATTCCAGGCAAGGACCTGCCGCTGGAGCAAACCATCGCCAATATGTCGGGTGTCCTGGCGAGCCTGGGCATCAAGATCGAGATCGCCTCATGGCGCAATATCATTCCCAATGTATGGTCGCTGCACATCCGCGACGCGCACTCGCCGATGTGTTTCACCAATGGCAAGGGAGCGACCAAGGAAAGCGCGCTGGCGTCGGCCTTGGGTGAATATATCGAGCGCCTGAACTGCAACCATTTCTACGCCGGCAGCTTCTGGGGCGAAGACATCGCCAATGCGCCTTTTGTGCATTACCCCAACGAGCGCTGGTTCCAGCCCGGCCGCGGAGATGCGCTGCCGGCCGACATTCTCGATCCCTACTGCCTGTCCATCTACGATCCCGATGGGGAGTTGCGGGGCTCGCACCTGTACGACACCAACTCGGGCAATGTGGAACGCGGCATCTGTTCGCTGCCGTATGTGCGCCAGTCCGATGGCGAAGTGGTGTATTTCCCGTCAAACCTGGTTGAAAACCTGTTCGTCAGCAATGGCATGAGTGCTGGCAATACCCTGGCTGAAGCGCAGGTCCAATGCCTGTCCGAAATTTTCGAGCGGGCGGTAAAGCGTGAAATCCTGGCAGGCGAAATGACGCTGCCCGATGTGCCCCAGGAAGTGCTGGCGAAATACCCCGGCATCCTGGCAGGCATTCAGGGCTTGGAAGCGCAGGGCTTTCCGGTGCTGGTAAAGGATGCATCGCTGGGTGGCATCTACCCGGTGATGTGCGTTACGTTGATGAATCCGCGCACTGGCGGCGTCTTTGCTTCATTCGGCGCCCATCCAAGCTTTGAAGTGGCGCTTGAACGGAGCCTGACTGAATTGCTGCAGGGTCGCAGTTTTGAAGGCCTGAACGATCTGCCCCAGCCCAGCTTTGTCAGCAATGCCGTGACCGAGCCAAACAACTTTGTCGAACACTTCATTGATTCCAGCGGCGTGGTGTCGTGGCGCTTTTTCAGCGCGAAAGCGAATTTCGATTTTGTCGAATGGGATTTTTCCGGCCACGGCGAGAATTCCAATCGCCAGGAAGCCGCGACCCTGCTCGGCATTCTTGAGGACATGGGCAAGGAAGTCTATATGGCGGTCTATGACCAGCTGGGAGCCATTGCCTGCCGAATCCTGGTGCCCGGCTATTCGGAAATCTATCCTGTGGAAGATCTGATATGGGATAACACCAACAAGGCGCTGTCGTTCCGCGCAGATATCCTGAACCTGCACCGCCTGGACGACGAAAGCCTGGAAGCGCTGCTGGAGCGTCTGGATAACAGCGAGCTGGATGAATACTCCGATATCGCCACTTTAATCGGCATCGAATTTGACGAAAATACGGAATGGGGGCAGCTAACCGTGCTGGAGCTGAAGCTGCTCATTCATCTTGCCTTGCAAGATTTCGAGGCAGCGCACGAACTGGTGGGAGCCTTCCTGCAGTACAACGACAACACGGTCGAGCGCAGGTTGTTCTACCAGGCCTTGAACGTGGTGCTGGAGGTGGTACTCGATGACGACATGGAACTGGACGACTATGTCGTCAACTTCCGCAGGATGTTTGGCAATCCACGGATGGATGCAGTGCTGGGCTCACTGGACGGCAGCGTGCGCTTCTTTGGACTGACGCCAACCAGCATGAAACTCGAAGGGCTGGAAAGACATCATCGCCTGGTCGATAGCTACAGGAAACTTCATGCGGCGCGAGCCAATGCAGTAACTATGGCAAGTTAATGTGGCGCGTTATGGCTCCAAGCTAATCATTGAAAACGGGGCGCCTGTGACCACTGGCCAAGGTGCCCCAATGAGGCTTAAGCCGAAAAGGACGAACCGCAGCCACAGGTCGTAGTGGCATTCGGATTCTTGATCACGAATTGCGCGCCTTCCAGGTCATCCTTGTAGTCGATCTCCGCGCCCACCAGGTACTGATAGCTCATCGAATCGATCAGCAGCTGCACGCCGTTCTTGGTCATGGTGGTGTCGTCTTCGTTGACGATTTCATCGAAGGTGAAACCATACTGGAAACCGGAGCAACCGCCACCCTGCACGAATACGCGCAGCTTCAGGTCAGGATTTCCTTCCTCTTCAATCAACTGGGCAACCTTGGCGGCTGCACTGTCGGTAAAAACAATCGGTGCTGGCATTTCTGCAATGGCGTTCATTTGGACTCCTGCTAATTAAAGCGAATAATGTTCGATTATAGAACTAATAGCGCACTCACACATTGGAGGCTAATTTTGGCGATGCCAGCTTCAGCACCTGCTCGCTGTCCTGTGGATGACTGAGCTTGCCTGAAACCAACGCCCCGCCATGCATTTCCAGCGCTTTGTAATGTACATCCCCGGTTATGCGGGCCTTGGGCTGCAATTCAAGAAGCTCGGAACAAAAAACCGGGCCATTGATTACGCCGTCCACAACGATATGTTCCGCCCTGACCTCACCCTCCACGCTGGCCTGCTCTGAAATGACCAGCATGCTGCCATCGATCGGATCGGCAATCAGGCTGCCTTTGACATGCCCGTCTACCCGCAAGCCGCCACGGAAACGAATATTTCCCTCGATTGTCGTCGACATGCCGATCAGGCTGTCTATCGTGTTCTTTGCCTTTTGCCCGAACATCAAGCCTCTCCTTTATCGTTCCAAATTGGCCGACTGTTGCGCACGCACTTTGCCATTTTCCAGCACGCGAGCCTGTACATTCCTGACCTGCAAGCCCTCTGGCAAGGGAAGTATGCCTTCGATACGCTGGTAGCGCTGAAATTCCAGCTGAAACGCCTCAGTCTTGTCATCCTTACCGGGGAAATTCAGCACCGAGGCCTTGCCTGCCTGGATTACCGCCAGCGACAACGCCAGGCTGCCCTTGAAATCCTGTGGATTATTGCCGCGTCGCATGACGAGCAGACGATATCGCAACTGGTTGGGCGGCACGAATTCCATTTTCAGCCGACGAATCGAAATGCCTTCCGACACCGGGCCGGCAGGCACCAGGCTGTCGAAAAACGCCAGATCCTCCTGCAGACGGGCATTTTCGGCAGTCAGCGACTGTACCTGGGAGGCCAGTTGCGTATGTGCCGCCCGCTCCATGGCCAGCTGGTTTTCCAGCGTGCCAAGCGTGCCGCTTGCCTGATCCCGCTCGGCAACCGCCTTGGCGGCCTGTGCCTTGAGCAACTGCGCCTGCTCGGCACTGATGCCCGCGCCGAGCACATTCACGCCACGGCCGAGCTCATAGGTCCACAACGCCAGACAGCCGATGATGAAAAACAGCAGCGCCATTCGCGACAGGCGCACCCGCCAGGAGACTTGTTTGCTGACAGTAAGCTTGGGCGCCGCAAGAGGCCGGCGCCGTCGCGGCCAACGACCTATCCTCATCGCCAGGGCAATCAGGGAAGAACAGGCACCTGCTTCAGGCCAGTCGTTTCATCCAGTCCGAACATGATGTTCATGCACTGCACACCCTGCCCCGCCGCGCCTTTAACAAGGTTGTCTTCCACCACCAGGATAACGAGCTGGTCACCGTTATCCGGACGATGCACGGCAATCCGGAGCATGTTGGAAGCGCGTACCGACCGGGTTTCCGGATGGCTGCCGGCTGGCATCACATCGATGAAAGGCTCGTTGCGATAATGATTTTCATACAGCGCCTGGAAATCAATGTCGCGCGCCTCGGGCAGGATGGTGGCGTATAGAGTGGAATGGATACCGCGGATCATCGGCACAAGATGCGGCACGAAAGTGAGTCCGGCCGGACGACCGGAGATCGCTTCCAGCCCTTGCCGGGTTTCTGGCAAGTGGCGATGCCCTTTCACGCCGTATGCCTTGAAGTTGTCCGAAGCCTCCGCCAGCAGCGTTCCTACCTCGGCCTTGCGGCCTGCGCCGGAAACGCCGGACTTGCAATCCGCGATCAGTGCGGATTCGTTGACCAGTGGCTTGCCTTGCGACAGCAAGGGTGCAAGGCCCAGTTGCATCGAGGTCGGATAGCAGCCTGCCAGACCCACGACACGGGCCTTCCTGATCGCCTCACGGTTGACCTCGGCCAGACCATAGACCGCTTCCTCCAGGATCTCCGGGCAAGAATGCGGCATGCCATACCATTTCTCGAAAACCGCAGTGTCTTTCAGGCGGAAATCTGCCGCCAGATCGATCACTTTTACGCCAGCGGCCAGCAGTTCCGGCGTCTGCGCCATGGCCACACCATGCGGCGTGGCAAAGAAAACCACATCGCAGTCGGTCAGCCGGGCCTTTTCAGGCGCGGAAAAGGCGAGCGAAACAAAGCCACGCAGGGACGGAAACATGTCGGCAACCGGCATGCCGTCTTCCTTGCGCGACGTAATGGCGGTCAGTTCCACCTGCGGATGCGTTGCCAACAAACGCAACAGCTCGACGCCGGTATAGCCAGTGCCGCCTACGATGCCTACTTTGATCATGATTTTTCCAAGCCGGATTGAAATAATGTCCCGAAATTCTAACAGTGTCGGCCAACGGCCGTTTTGCTCGGGCCTGGCCACAATGACAAAAGCCGCCCGGCGAACCGGGCGGCTTTCGCAGTGCCAAAAACGTGATTAACGCTTCGAGAACTGTTTTGCGCGACGTGCTTTACGCAGGCCGACTTTCTTACGCTCGACTTCACGTGCATCGCGGGTAACGAAGCCTGCCTTGGACAGTTCCGGCTTCAGCGTTGCATCGTAGTCGATCAGTGCACGGGTGATACCGTGGCGCACTGCGCCTGCCTGGCCGGACTCGCCGCCGCCGTTGACATTGACCATGATGTCGAAACGCTCGACATTGTTGGTCAGTTCCAGCGGCTGACGGATCACCATCAGGCCGGTTTCGCGGGAAAAGTACTCGTTGGCCGGCTTGCCGTTGACCACGATCTGGCCCGAGCCAGACTTGATGAACACGCGAGCCACTGCGCTCTTGCGACGGCCGGTGCCGTAGTTGTAGTTACCGATCATGACTGTTCCTTACAGTTCGAGGGGCTGCGGCTGCTGCGCGGCGTGCGGATGGCTGCCTTCCGCATAGACCTTCAGCTTCTTGATCATGGCGTAGCCGAGAGGACCCTTGGGCAGCATGCCCTTGACTGCCTTCTCCAGCGCGCGGCCCGGAAAACGCTGTTGCATTTTCAGGAAATTGGTTTCGTAGATGCCGCCCGGGTAACCGCTGTGGCGGTAGTACTTCTTCTCGGTGGACTTGGTGCCCGTCACGCGCAGCTTGTCTGCGTTGACGACGATGATGAAATCGCCGGTATCGACGTGAGGGGTAAATTCTGGCTTGTGCTTGCCGCGCAACCGGAGTGCCACTTCGCTGGCAACACGTCCGAGGACTTTGTCCGTCGCGTCAATCACGAACCAGTCGCGCTGGACTTCGTGTCCTTTAGCGGAAAAGGTTTTCATGATGACTTCCTGATCAATTGATTCGCTCAAAATGGTGGTTTTGCGCTGCCTTGTTTCAGCTTTTGCCGCAGACTCTGCCTTGTATCTTTTCCCTTGAGCAAACAGGGAATCGGAAAGTATAGCCTTTTCAAGCACTTGCCGTCAAACAGAAAAGTCGATATTCAACAGTTACAATAGCGCACGTTCAATTTTTGCGAGGATGCGATGGAATGCACCGTACGCTGGACTGGCTTGTCCGGCATGACATTTATGGCCGAAACCGGCTCTGGCCATCTTGTGACCATGGATGGTGCGCCGGAGGGCGGCGGCCGCAACCTGGCACCACGCCCGATGGAAGTGGTGCTTGCCGGCACGGGCGGCTGCACTGCCTATGACGTTGTGCTGATTCTGAGGAAAAGCGGCCAGGACATCCGTGGCTGCGACGTCACGTTGAAATCGGAGCGCGCCGAAAAGGATCCCAAGGTCTTTACCAGCATCCATTTCCATTTCACGGTTCGCGGCCGCAACCTGAAAGCGAATCTTGTCGAACGCGCCATCAAGCTGTCGCATGAAAAATACTGTTCGGCTTCCATCATGCTGGAAAAGACAGCGACAATGACGCATACCTTCGAAATTATCGACGACCTGACCGAAACGCCGGCCAGCTGAAGCGGGCACTTATCGCCGCTTTTTCCATTCGCTATAAATAATAGGCAATGCCCGTCATGACTTTCGACATGGCGCGCATTGCCTGACGCACAGGCTGCGGCACCTCTGCAGCGCCCAGTGTCTGGGCCGATGCGCCGTGCGCAATCTCATCCTGTCTCATTTGTTCCACTATTGCCCGGGATTTGTGGTCGCTTTGCGGCAACCTCTCCATATGACTGGCCAGATGCGCCTCAACCTGGCGCTCAGTTTCCACCACAAAGCCGAGGCTGCGCGCATCGCCCAAACGCGCTGCCACCATGCCCAGTGCATATGCGCCGGCATACCAGAGCGGATTCAATACACTGGTATGGGAGTTCAACTCCTGCAGCCTCTGCGCCGTCCATGCAAGATGATCCTCCTCTTCACGCGCGGCGCTGTCGAATTGTGTGCGGATATCAGGACTCTGCGAAAAACGGCCTTGGGCCTCGTACAAAGCCTGGGCGCAAACCTCGCCGACATGGTTTACCCGCATGAGGCCGGCACTATGCTTGCGCTCGCTTTCAGTCAGTTCCGTATCTGCCGTAGCAGCAGCAGGCGTTGCGCGGAACGCCGAAGCCACCCCGCCAACAACCCTTAACGCCCGGTCAAACCCGATAATCAAGCCGTCCATTAATTTCCTTTTTACATTAGCGGCGTTGCCACTAAATCAAATAATCGTTGTTTCAATGCCACATAAAGCAGGATGATTGCATAGAAAAGCCAAAATTTCTTTGCCCTGCCATCGGTATTTTGATGAAATGACTACTAGCTTCTTGATCAACTGGTTTGGAAGTCTCGGCAGGGGGGCTCCCTACTGGTAGCCTTGCTGAATGCAGCGAAAAATTTTAGCACTACAACTTCTGGAGATTACTCAATGAAAAAATCGCTTCTCGCACTGGCAGTACTGGGTGCATTTGCAGGCGTTGCACAAGCACAAACCAGCGTGACGATTTACGGTTCGTTTGACGCAGGCGTTCGCAACCAGCGCGACATTGACGCAGCTGGCCACAGCCGCACCACCATGAGCTCCAACGGCACCTACAACTCCAACCGTCTGGGCTTCAAAGGCGTTGAAGATCTGGGCGGCGGTCTGAATGCTCACTTCACCCTGGAATCCGGCTTCAACTCCGGCACCGGCGCTCTGAACAACACCGAAAACCGTCTGTTCCAGCGTTCCGCATTCGTTGGTCTGGGTGGTCAGTGGGGCTCCCTGGATCTGGGCCGTCAGTACACGGTTGCATTTAAGACCGTTGGCGCGTATGACCCGTTCAACTACAAATTCACCGGCATCATCCCTCTGACCGGCGCAAGCGTTTCCGCTGGTACCCGTGTTGACAACGACATCCAGTACACCGGCACTTTTGGCCCGATCACTGCACGTGCTGAATACGCACTGGCTGAAGCCACTAACGGCGGCCGTGTTAGCAATCACGCAGCAGTCGGCGGTACTTACGCTAACGGCCCACTGTCGTTTGGCGCTGCTTACACCGTTCGCAAAGCAAATGTTGGCACCGCGACCGCTGTTAACCTGCAAGACAACAAGAACTGGACCGTCGGCGGCGCGTTCACCTTTGGCCCGGCTCGTATTGCTGCTGGTTACCAGAACGAAACCCAAGATCGTGCTACCGGTGGCGAAGCTGACCAGAAGAATGCCTGGATCGGCGGCAGCTACGACATCACCCCAGCTCTGGGCTTGACCGCAGCTTACTACCACACCAAAGTTGATGCTGGTGCACTCGGCGTTGGCAACACTGCAGCCGGCAAGCGTGGCCTGTTCATCGTCGGCGCCACTTATGCTCTGTCGAAGCGTACCAACTTCTACGCAGACGTAGACTACGCTAAGTACAAAGATGGTCTGGAAAACGGTCCGAGCGCCATCACCGGTCAATCTTCGCTGCGCGCAGCTCCTGGCCAAGACAGCATGGTTGGCGTTTCGGTTGGTATCAACCACCTGTTCTAATAAAACAGTCTAGATTGAAGCCCTACTTCGGTGGTGGTTTCAATCTAAGCAGGCTGCTTTAATGGTCTGTTGAATGCAAGAATTTCAGGCTCACTTCGGTGGGCCTGTTTTTTTGCCTAACGGTTTTGATGCCCTATACCTCGTTGTTTTTTAACATGAGCACGTCCCGTTCGAGCAAAGGGCGTTGTTGCAGATTCCATAGTCTGTAGACTGAGGTCACATGAGGGTCGAAGACTACTTTTTCTTTGCTGGCCGAAATACGCTGCTGTCGGCATAAAATGCCTCATCCTGCGCAGGCCACCAGCCAGGTACCCCGAGTACAGGGAGATGAGAAAAGTCCGACGTGCTCAATCCTTCCTTCAATTCGCCAGCTACTTCCTGGTCCAGCCATTCACGTCTTGCCGGCTCCGGCAAGGCAAGAACGTCTTCACTGGTTTCGAGGATCCAGGCATGTCCCGTGATTGCCTTGTAGGGATCGACCAGTTTCTCCAGCAGTGCGTGGCCAAACAAATACACGGCGCAGTGCTCTTCGAACTCTTGTCGGCTTTCAATGAACAGCTCTTTCCAATGATGGGCACGCAGAAAGGAAGAGAAGGACGGATCTGATGTCAGGAACAGCACGGCGTTCTCGTCGAAAATCGTTGCCGCATCCCTGACTCTGCCTCGTACCTGTTGTCCCTGCTGGGCTTGCTTGACTACCAAAGCGCGGCGGGCGATTTCGGCTGCCTGCAGTTGATTCAGCCTCACCTTGATACGCGGAAAAGCCAGCCAGACCAGCGCATTGAAGAAGTCATGCAGGTTATCCCGCGTCGGTACGCATCCCGTTGCGCTGATAAAGCTTTCATAGGCTACGCCTTCCGGCAGGGCAGACTGCGGCACGAATTGGATCGGCAGCGAGAGATGATTTCTGAGATGGCGGATTGTTGCCTGCTGATTCAGTCCGTCACGCCAGGCTGGCGCCTGCAGGACCAATTCCGCCACCGGCTGCAGAGGTGCAAGCCAAGGACGACGCCAGTCGATTTGTTTCAGGAAATCGTCCGGCATCGCTTCATTGTTTCATTGCTGGATGACGTTGCGGCTCAGGCCATTGCCCAGTCCATGGTTTCGCCGCCGTTCAGCGGAACGACCGTCGATTCTCCCATGGGCAACTCGCTGGGCAGGGTCCAGGACTTACGCACCAGCGTGATGGTGCCGTGATTGCGCGGCAGGCCGTAGAAGTCAGGGCCGTGCAGGCTGGCGAAGCCTTCCAGTTTGTCGAGCGCGTTGGCCCGATCGAATGCCTGGGCATACAACTCCATCGCATGCAGTGCGGTGTAGCAACCGGCGCAGCCACACGCATGCTCCTTGGTATTGCGCGCATGCGGCGCCGAGTCCGTACCCAGGAAAAACTTGCCGCTGCCGGAAGTTGCCGCCTGCACCAGGGCCTTGCGATGGGTTTCACGCTTCAGGACAGGCAGGCAATAGTAGTGCGGGCGGATGCCGCCTTTGAATATCTCGTTACGGTTGTAAAGCAGGTGGTGGGCGGTAATGGTTGCGGCGGTATGTTGTCCAGCTTCCTGAACATAATGCGCCGCGTCCTGCGTGGTGATGTGCTCGAACACGACCTTCAGTTCAGGCATATCGCTGCGCAAAGGCGTCATCACGCGGTCAATGAAGACCGCTTCCCGGTCGAAAATATCGATTTCCTGATCGGTGACCTCGCCATGCACCAGCAGCGGCATGCCGACCTTCTGCATGGCCTCCAGCGCGCCGTAGCATTTGCGCAGGTCGGTGACGCCGGCGTCCGAGTTGGTGGTTGCGCCCGCGGGATAGAGCTTGACGGCGTGGATCAGACCGCTTTCCTTGGCGCGCAGGATCTCTTCCGGCGCCGTGTTGTCGGTCAGGTACAAGGTCATCAAGGGCTCGAAATCCATGCCTGACGGCAGCGCCGCCAGGATACGGTCGCGGTAAGCCAGGGCTTGTGCGGTGGTCGTGACTGGCGGCTTCAGGTTGGGCATCACAATGGCGCGAGCGAACTGCCGCGCGGTATGCGGCAGCACGCTGGCCATGGTGGCGCCGTCGCGCAGGTGAAGATGCCAGTCGTCGGGACGAGTAATGGTGATGCTGTTGGGTGATGTTTGCATGATGGGCGCCAGGAAAAGTGCGCCAATTTTACAGCACGAGAATCACCCGGTAATCGTTCACGTTGGTCAGCGTCGGCCCCGTAATGACCAGATCGCCCAAGGCCGAAAAGTAGCTGTAGCCGTCGTTATTGGCCAGCATCTTGCGCGCGCTGATAGCCAATTGGTCGGCGCGCGCCTTGCTGTCCGGGAGCAGCACCGCGCCGGCATTGTCCTCGGTGCCATCGATGCCATCGGTATCGGCGGCAATCGCATACACATCGGGCATGCCGTCCATTTCGGCCGCCAGCGATGCCAGAAATTCGGCGCAGCGCCCTCCCCGTCCATTGCCACGCACTGTGACCGTACATTCGCCGCCCGAAATCAGCGCGACGGGCGGCTTGAACGGCTGCTGGTAAGCCCGGATTTCACGTACGACTGCCGCATAGACCTTGGCGACTTCGGACGCTTCGCCGGTCACGGTGTCGCCCAGGATGACTGGCGTGATCTCCTGCGCGGCAAAGAATTCGGCGCCTGCCTGCAGGCTCTGGCGCGCGGTGGCGATAACCCGGTTGTCGACCCGTTCGAACAAGGCGTCGCCCGGCTTGGGCGTTTCGTCGATCTGGCCGGACGCGCCGCGCTCCAGATGCGCCAGCACGCTGTCCGGCGCCTCGACGCCGTAGCGCTGCAGGATTGCGATGGCATCGGCATAGGTGCTTGCGTCCGGGCAGGTCGGGCCGGATGCAATCGCGCTGGGATCGTCGCCGGTGACGTCGCTGATGATCAGTGTGGTGACCGGAGCACGGCAGGCAGCGGCCAGGCGGCCGCCCTGTATCCGGGACAAATGCTTGCGCACGATGTTCATTTCGGTGATCGGCGCACCCGATTTCAGCAGGGACCTGGTGACCGACTTCAGGTCGGCCATCGGCACGCTGTCCACGGGCAGCGACAGCAGGCTGGAACCGCCGCCGGATACCAGTGCGATCAGCCGGTCATCCGGTCCCAGTGCAGCAACCCGCGCCAGGATATCGGCAGCGGCCTTTTCGCCTTCATCGTCCGGCACCGGGTGGCTGGCCTCCACCACGGTGATGCGCTCGGTCGGAATCGCATGTGCGTAGCGAGTAACCACGATGCCGTCCAGTGCGGCATCCTGCGGCCAGGCCAGGTCCACCGCCCGCGCCATGCTGGCCGCGGCCTTGCCGGCGCCAACGACCAGGGTGCGTCCCTTGGGCGGCGGGGGGAGATGGGCGGCAATGATTTTCAAGGGATCGGCGGCAGCGACTGCCGCTTGAAAGCTGTCTATCAAGAGTGTTCGATAATCCATGAAATTCCTTATTGGCAGACCGGGCGATGTGCGAAAAAAACCGCCTCAGTTTGTCGCTGAAGCGGCTTGCGGTCAATCGCACAAAAGGCTTAATGGATGATTTTTGCCAGAAAATCACGTGCGCGGTCGGAACGCGGGGTGCCGAAGAACTCGTCCTTGGTGCAATCCTCTACGATCACGCCCTTGTCCATGAAGATCACGCGATTGGCGACTTTGCGGGCGAATCCCATTTCATGGGTCACCACCATCATGGTCATGCCTTCCTGGGCCAGGCCCACCATCACGTCCAGCACTTCATTGATCATTTCCGGGTCGAGCGCGGAAGTCGGCTCGTCGAACAGCATGGCGATCGGGTCCATCGACAGGGCGCGGGCGATGGCCACGCGCTGCTGCTGGCCGCCTGACAGCTGCCCGGGGAATTTGTCCTTCTGGGCGATCAGGCCGACCCGGTCCAGATATTTCAGGCCGCGCTCGGTGGCGTCGGCAACGCTGCGGCCCAGCACCTTGACCTGGCCGATGGTCAGGTTTTCACGGATGGAGAGATGCGGGAACAGTTCGAAGTTCTGGAACACCATGCCGATGCGCGCCCGCAGCTTGGACAGGTTGGTCTTGGGATCGCCAACGGAGACGCCGTCGACCGTGATGTCGCCCTTCTGGAAAGGCTCGAGTCCATTCACGGTCTTGATCAGCGTGGACTTGCCGGAGCCGGACGGGCCGCAGACTACCACCACATCGCCCTTGGCCACGCTGGTGGTGCAGTCGGTCAGGACCTGGAACTGCCCATACCATTTGCTGACGTTTTTCAGTTCTATCATGTTTTCTCCTGGATTCTGAATTCACAAGGTCAGCGTATGATCGCCACCCGTTGCTGCAGCCGCTTGACCAGCAGGGACAAGCCGTAGCAAAGCACGAAATAGACAAGCGCGACAAACAGATACATTTCCACCAGACGGCCATCGCGCTGCGCCACCTTGGATGCGGCACCGACGAAATCGGTGATCGACAGCACATAGACCAGCGACACGTCCTGGAACAGCACGATCGTCTGCGTCAGCAGCACCGGGATCATGTTGCGGAATGCCTGTGGCAGTACCACGTGGCCCATGGTTTGCCAGTAGTTCATGCCCAGCGCATAGCCGGCCGACACCTGGCCGCGCGGTATCGACTGGATGCCGGCGCGCATGATCTCGCAGTAGTAAGCTGCTTCGAACAGGATGAAGGTGATCAGCGACGAGGAAAAGGCGCCGACCATGATCGGCTCCTTGGCGCCGATGATCCATGCGCCGATATAGGGCACCAGGAAGTAGAACCAGAAGATCACCAGCACCAGGGGGATGGAGCGGATCAGGTTCACATAGCCGGTGGCCACCATGGACAGGGTGCGGAACTTGGACAGCCGCATCATGGCCAGCAGCGTGCCGATGATGATGCCGCCCACCATCGCCAGGCCGGTCAGTTCCAGGGTGAAGACCATGCCGGTCTTGAACAGGTAGACCCAGGAACGCTCGATGACGTCGAAGTCGAAATTGGAAAACATGTCAGTGACCTCCGCCGCCGGTGGAACTGCTGATGAAGCCAGGCACGGCAACCCGGCGCTCTATCCAGCGCATCAGGAACACCACGACCACGTTGACCAGGATGTAGATCAGCGTCGCGGCGGTGAATGCCTCGAAGACCTGGAATGAAAACTCCTGCATGGAACGGGCGCGCGCGGTGAGCTCCATCAGGCCGATGGTCAGCGCCACGGCGCTGTTCTTGATGATGTTCAGGAATTCACTGGTCAGCGGCGGCACGATGATCCGGAAGGCCATGGGCAGCAGGATGTAGCGGTAGGTCTGCGGCAGGGTCAGGCCGAGCGCGGTGCCGGCCAGCTTCTGGCCGCGGGGCAGGGAGTTGATGCCGGCGGAAACCTGCACTGCCACCCGTGACGAGGTGAAGAAACCGAGGCAGAGCACGGCGGTGATGAAAGGCGCGTTGGGCAGGGCTTTGAGCCAGTTGCCCAGGCCTTGCGGCACCAGTTCGGGCATGACGAAGTACCAGAGGAACATCTGGACCAGCAGGGGCACATTGCGGAACAGTTCGACATAGGCATTGGCAAGGCGAACCGCCAGCTTGTTGGGCGTGGTGCGGATCGTGCCGATCAGGGCACCAATCAGGAGCGCCATCACCCAGGCGGTCAGCGCGGTGGCAAGGGTCCAGATCAGGCCGGACCATAGCGTATCCATGTAGGTGCCGGCACCGTCCGGGGAGGGCTCCCAGAAGATGCGCCAGTTCCAGTTGTAGTTCATAGGGGTTTCCTCATCCGGGTCGAGAAGCCGATTTTATAGTTGGTCTGCAGGTGCAGGATGGCAGCGACGGAAAACCGCGCAGCTTACAACAAAATAGTTGATTCAAGCGAGCAATTTTCATGCCCCAAATAAAAACGGGAGGCCAAAGCCTCCCGTCCTTTTCAGCAGTGCTGAATTATTTCTTTTTTGCGCCGTTCTTTTGCGCGTCCGGCACGTCTGCGTAGGCCGCAGGATCACCGGAATCGGTCGGCTTGGCGATGACCATCTTCAACTGGTCGCTCATCGGAACATTGAGGTTGATGTTCTTGGGCGGGATCGGCGACATGAACCATTTCGCATAGATCTTGTTGATTTCGCCCGACTTCATCACGTTCTCGATGGCCGTGTCGACAGCCTTCTTGAACTGCGGATCTTCGCGGCGCAGCATGATGCCGTATGGCTCCACCGACAGCGCTTCCTTGGTAATGGCGTAATCGTTAGGCGCCTTGGAGCTGGCGGCCAGGGAAGCCAGCAGGATGTCATCCATGGCGAAGGCGACGGCGCGGCCGGTTTCCACCATCAGGAAGGCCTCCGCGTGGTCCTTGGCGGCCATGATGTTCATGCCGAGATTGCGCTCGCCATTCAGGGCCGTTACCTGCTTGAGGTTCGAGGTGCCGGATGTGGAAACCAGGCTCTTGCCTTTCATGTCGTCCAGGGTATTGATGTTGGACGCTTTCTTGGCGAGCAGACGGTTTGCCGTGACGAATGTCGTTGGTGCAAAGGCGACCTGCTTCTGGCGCTCGAGATTGTTGGTGGTCGAGCCGCATTCCAGATCCACCGTGCCGTTCGCCATCAGGGGAATCCGGGTGGCCGATGTCACCGGGTTCATCTTGACGTTCAGGGAAGTCAGTCCAAGCTGCTTCTGGACCGCCGTCACGATCTTCATGCATAGATCGATCGAATAGCCCTGATAGGACTGCTTGTCGTCCAGATAGGAGAAAGGAATGGACGAGTCACGTACACCAAGGGTGATGGTGCCGGTGTCTTTGATTTTCTTCAGCGTGCCGGTCAGCTCTTGTGCGTGTACGGCGCTCGTGATCAGGCTGGCACCGATCATCACGGTAAGTAGGGCATGCAGTTTCATGAATTCTCCTGAACACAAAATGGATAGGCAGCACGACACTCGATGTGTTGTCGTTATCAAAAAGCTTCTCTAGTGTATCAAACAGTATATTTGTGCGAAAAATGTTTGTTGATTATTTTGTTTTGCAAAAAAACACTAACATTCATGAACACCTTTTAATTAAAAGTAACGTTATCGAAGAATGAAGTTGTTGCTGGATACCGGCAGGCGCATGGGAGATGATTCAGGGACTTCATGCGCTGAATGACGCCAATGAGCTTCTTTCGGCTGGAAACGGGATGCCTTCACGGGTTCGACCGGGTTGCGTGGCGTACTCCTGATGCAGTAGTCCGCATGTAACGGCTGAATCCGTCAAGCCATACATGAGTAACGGCCACATGGGCAGGTGGCGCTCGGGTGCCGCATTGCCGGGCTTGCCCACGCTGCGCCAGCAGCGTCGTGTCCGGGTGACACAGGGCTGGCTCCTGAACGAAAAAAGGCCCGGTCGACAATCAAGTCGACCGGGCCTTCAAGGATTTGCCACGGACTTACATGGTTCGCGCCTTGGAAAAGGCAGCGCTCATCGCATCAAGCCTGGCAACGTCCTTCTCTTTATGACTCTCTGCAGTGGGCTGGCCTGCTTATGCGCCGAAATACAGATCGTTGACGTCGCCTGCATGACGGGTCTGGGCGGCGCGGGCTGCTTCCTTCCTTACCTGTTCGCGGGTCTGGGTGCTGCCGGCAAACTGGGTGTCCTGGCCGTCATGCTGGCGCTGGACGACGTCGCCTTGCGCATAGGCCTGGGCCAGTTCCTGGCGCACCTGGGCGCGGGTCAGGCTGGACTTGAAGCCGGCGTCCGGAGCGACGAATTCGGTTTGCTGGGCAAAGGACGAACCTGCGGCAGCGAGGATGGCGGTAGCGACGATGATGTTCTTGATGTTCATGGTTTTTCTCCAATAAGTAGAGGCTGCTGATCTGGCGGTTCGGGCATTTGCCTGGGTCGCCACGATCGGCCTGGCTGGATCGCGCAAACGGCGCTGATCGATGACAGGCATGTTACAGATCGCTGCCCCGGCAATAAATGGCATCCCAAGCAATGAACTATTGCAAAAATCGGTTCAATCCTTGCCCGGCGGAATGAAGAAAGAAAGACTTGAAAACGGTTTTTAAATCGCCATATTCCGATACATGGTTTCAAACATCTCGATAAATACATTGGGTAAAAGCGAAATGACTGCTGCCGACGGAACGCTGGAAATGGATGTGGATGCGATACACAAGGCGCTGGCCAATCCTACCCGCCGCCAGATCCTGGCCTGGCTGAAGGACCCGTCGGCGCATTTCTCAATGCAGGAATATCCGCTTGAACTCGGTGTCTGCGCTGGCCTGATCGATCAGCGCGCGGGACTTTCCCAATCCACCGTATCGGCCCATCTGGCCACGCTGCAGCGCGCCGGCCTGATTACTTCGCACAAGGTCGGCCAGTGGATCTTCTTCAAGCGCAATGAAGACCTGATCGGCCGCTTCATCGCGCAGCTTGACGGGGCGCTGTAAGGCTTGCCGCTTTTCCAGGCGTCGCTTCCCTGCCATGTATTCAACCCCTGCTTTTCCATCCCCGGCCTGAATGCCGTCTTAAAAAAGGAATCTTTCATGAGCAAACTCTTCGATCCCATCCGCGTCGGCGACCTTGAACTGCCCAACCGGGTCATCATGGCGCCGCTGACACGCTCCCGCGCCATTGGCGGCGGCCGCGTGCCGAATGCCCTGATGGCGCAATACTATGTGCAGCGCGCCTCGGCCGGCCTGATCCTGTCCGAAGCCACGGCGGTCACGCCGCAGGGCGTGGGCTATGCCGATACGCCGGGCATCTGGTCCGACGAGCAGGTGGCGGGCTGGAAGATGGTGACGGATGCGGTGCATGCGGCCGGCGGGCGGATCTTTCTGCAGCTGTGGCATGTGGGCCGGATTTCCGACCCGGTCTTCCTCGACGGCGACTTGCCGGTGGCGCCGAGTGCGATCGCGGCGCAAGGCCATGTCAGCCTGGTCCGCCCCAAGCGCGCCTATGTAACGCCGCGCGCGCTGGACACGGAGGAGATTCCGGGCATCGTCGCGGCTTTCCGCAAGGGCGCGGAGAATGCCAGGCGCGCCGGTTTCGATGGCGTGGAAATCCATGGCGCGAATGGCTATCTGCTGGACCAGTTCCTGCAGGACAAGACCAACAAGCGCACCGATGCCTATGGCGGTTCGGTGGAAAACCGGGCGCGCCTGCTGCTGGAAGTGACTGATGCCTGCATCGCGGTATGGGGCGCGTCGCGGGTGGGGATGCACCTGGCGCCGCGTGGCGATGCGCATGACATGGGCGACACCAATCCGGCCGAGACCTTCGGCTATGTGGCGACCGAACTGGGCAAGCGCGGCATTGCCTTCATCTGCGCACGCGAGGCGCTCGGCCCGAACCGGCTGGGCCCGCAGCTGAAGAAGGCTTTCGGCGGCGTGTATATCGCCAATGAAAAGATGACCCGCGACAGCGCCGAACAGGTGATTGCCTCGGGCGAAGCCGATGCGGTGGCCTTTGGCCAGCTCTTCATCGCCAACCCGGACCTGCCGCAGCGGCTGAGGATCAATGCGCCGCTGAACCAGCCGCAGCCGGAGACCTTCTATCACCCGGGCGCGGAAGGCTATACCGACTATCCGGCGCTGGCCTGAGCAGAGGCGGTCAGCCTTCGGGCGCGGTGATGCGCGCCTGGCCCTGGGTAAGGTCACGCAGGGCCAGGCGCGCTGCCGGCAGTTCGGCCGCCGGCAGGCGTATCGCCAGTTCCACCTGCGCGCCGTGGCTGCCGTGTTCCAGCAGGTAGCCGTGCCGGGCGATCCAGCGGCGGATCCTGGCTTCCTCGGGATAATCGATTTCCACCCTCAGTGTGGCCTGGGCCACGTACTCGATGCGCTGCGCGTCCTTGAGCGCGCTGGCGATCGCGTCGGTGTAGGCGCGCACCAGGCCGCCGGCGCCCAGCTTGATGCCGCCGAAATAGCGCACCACCGCGCCCAGCACATTGTCCAGCTCGTGATGACGCAGCACTTCCATGATGGGCCGCCCGGCCGTGCCGGAAGGCTCGCCGTCGTCGGACATGCCGGACTGGCCGCCGGCCAGCAGGGCCCAGCAGACATGCGTAGCGGCCGGGTGCCCGGCCCGCAGCCGGGCAATCGCCAGCTGGGCGGCGTCGCGGCCGTCGACCGGCATGGCGATGGCGATGAAGCGGCTCTTGCGGATGTCGATGTCGGCGTGCACCGCCTGCACCAGTGTGTAGACAGCCATGTTTTTTCCTTTGACGGCCACCAGCGCTGGGCAGACCGAACAGCGCTTATTATATCGGCCACCGCTTTCTTTCCTTTTCCCGATGACGCCCGATACCCTGCAACTGCTGGTCAGCCGTGAAATGCCCTTTGGCAAATACAAGGGACGGATGCTGGCCGATCTGCCGGGCCACTACCTGGCCTGGTTTGCCCGCGAGGGTTTCCCCAGGGGAGAATTGGGCAGTCTGCTGGCGCTGATGTACGAGCTCGACCACAATGCGCTGCGCCATTTGCTCTCGCCGCTGCGCGACCCTGCCAGGACCCTGTCATGACGTTGCACACCTGGTGGCTGTTCGTGATGATGAGCTTTGTCGTTTCCGGCACGCCCGGCCCCAACATGCTGCTGGTCATGAGCAGCAGCGCCCGCCACGGCATCAGGCAGGCGCTGGCGGTCATGGCGGGCTGCATGACGGCGCTGATGCTGATGATGGGCCTGTCAGCAGCCGGCCTGGGCGCGCTGCTGCAGGCCTCGCCCGCCGTGTTCGATGCATTGCGCTGGATCGGCGCGGCCTATCTGGTTTACCTGGGTGTGAAAAGCTGGCGCGCGCCAGCGGTGACCAGGGCGGATGATGCGCCCGCCATGCCATCGGAGCGCGGCGCGGCCCTGTTCCGGCGCGGCTTCCTGGTGGCGGCCAGCAATCCCAAGGCCATCCTGTTCGCGGCCGCCTTCCTGCCGCAATTCATCACGCTGTCGGCGCCCAGGCTGCCGCAGTTCATGATCCTGCTGCTGACGTTTGCGCTGATCGAAGGCGGCTGGTACATGGCCTATGCGGCCGGCGGCCAGCGCATAGCGGTCTACCTGCGCCGTGCCAGGGTGCTGCGCCTGTTCAACCGGGTGACCGGCGGGGTTTTCGTCGGCTTCGGGGCACTGATGGCGGCGCTGCGGCACTAATGCCGGTCCCAACCATCACGCCCCATGGAACCACGTCTTTTTCCGCCTGGCTGCGTTGGGATTGTCGTCAATAGCCGGGCTATTGACTCCTCGCCCGCCTTGCCAGGCGAAAAAATCCATCGGTTTCATTTGGGACGTGATGGATTGGGACTGGCATCAGCGGTCCTTCATTGGAGAGCCTATGGACCATGACCCATTTGAGTTGCAACGCTTCGTCGATGCCCAGGAACCACTGCGGCAGCGCGTCAAGGCTGAAATGCGCGCCGGCCGCAAGTCCAGCCACTGGATGTGGTTTTTCTTCCCGCAGCTGCGCGGCCTGGGCAGGAGCGAAATGGCGCATCGCTATGGCATTGCGTCCCTCGACGAAGCCCGCGCCTACCTGGCCCATCCGGTGCTCGGGCCGCGGCTGCGCGAAGCCTGCCAGATCATTCATGAAGTCAGGGGCCGCAGCGCCTGCCAGATATTCGGACACCCGGACGACGTGAAGTTCAGGTCCTGCCTGACGCTGTTTGGCCGGGCAGACCCCGACGAGCCGGTATTCGCGGCCTGCCTGCGCAAGTATTTCGCCGGCGTGGAAGACCAGGCTACGCTGGCGCTGTTGCGCTGATGCGGTAGAGGCAGTGGCGATGCAGCGGATGGCCGGCCGGCAGGGATGGATGGCCAAAACCTGCTGCGCTATCCTCGCGCATGCCGATGCGCGCCATCACCGCGCGTGAGCGCAGGTTGCCAACAGCGGTGAAAGCGACGATTTCTCCCAGACCCAGCCTGTCGAAGCCAAAGCGCAAGGCCGCGGTTGCGCCTTCGCTGGCATACCCCCGTCCCCAGCAGTCATGGGCCAGCCGCCAGCCAATTTCGACACAGGGAGAAAACGGTAACGCCTGCGGTTGCGCATGCAGGCCGAGTAAGCCGATGAATGCCTGCGTTGCTTTGCACTCCACCGCCCAAAAGCCCCAGCCCTGCTGCTCGATCAGGCCCTGGCAGCGCTCTGCCAGGGCATCACTCTCTGCGGCCGACAGAATGGACGGAAAAAACGCCATAACTCGGGGATCGGCATTGAGTGCCTGGAATGGCGCCCTGTCTTCGGGGCGCCAGGGGCGCAGGCGCAGTCGTGCTGTCTGGATAATCACCTGCTCCATCGATGGGCTCCTTGAATCAGGCTCCGGACTCAGCCGCGCGCCTTCAGCATCGCCGCCACCCGCTGCGCAAAGGTGTCCAGGCTGAATGGCTTGGTCAGCACTTCCATCGCCGGCTCCAGCATGCCGTTGCGGGTCGGCGCGTCTTCCGCGTAGCCGGTGATGAACAGCACGTTCAGATCGGGTCTACGCTGCCGCGCCGCTTCGGCCAGCTGGCGCCCGTTCATGCCGCCGGGCAGGCCGACATCGGTGATCAGCAGGTCGGCATGCTGGCCGGCGTCGATCAGGGCGAGCGCGGCGGCGGCGTCGCCGCTCTGTACCACCCGGTAGTTCAGCATTTCCAGCATCTCGGCCAGCAGTTCGCGCAAATGGCCTTCGTCGTCCACCAGCAGCAGGGTCGCCTGGCTGACAGCCTGTATCGCAGCGCCACTCCCGGGCATGTGGCTGTCGGGCAGTGCGTCGCCGCGATAGCGCGGCAGCTTCAGCCGGATCACGGTGCCGGCGCCCAACGCGGTATCGATGGCGATATGGCCGCCGGACTGCTTGGCGAATCCATAGATCATCGACAGCCCTAGGCCGGTGCCCTGCCCCTGCGGCTTGGTGGTGAAGAAGGGATCGAAGGCGCGCGCGGCCACCTCCGGCGTCATGCCGGTGCCGTTGTCGGCTACCTGGATGGACACATAGTCGCCGGGCTGCACTTCGGCATGCCGGGCGGCGTAGTCCGCGTCGAGCACGGTATTGGCGGTTCCGATGGTCAGCAGGCCGCCGCCGGACATGGCGTCGCGGGCATTGATGGCCAGATTAAGCAGCGCGCTTTCGAGTTGGTTGGGGTCGCATTCGATCGGCCAGACGTCGGCCGCCAGCCTCGCTTCCACCTGGACCGAAGGACCGACGGTGCGGCCGATCAGGTCGGTCATTGCCGCCACCAGGCGGTTCGGGTCCAGCGGCTTGGGCATCAGGGTCTGGCGGCGGGAAAAGGCCAGCAGCCGGTGGGTGAGCGCGGCGGCGCGGTTGGCCACCGCCATGGCGTCGTCGATATGGCGCGACAGGCCGACGCCGCCGCTGCGCATCTTGACCTTCAGCAGTTCCAGGTTGCCCACCATGCCGGCCAGCAGGTTGTTGAAGTCATGCGCAATGCCGCCGGTCAGCTGGCCCACGGCTTCCATCTTCTGGGCCTGGCGCAGCGCTTCCTCGGTCTGGTGCAGCAATTCGGCCTGGCGCCGTTCCGCGGTGATGTCGCGCGCCACGCCGTAGAGCACATCGCCCTCGGGCACGATGGTCCAGGACAGCCAGCGGAAACCGCCGTCCCGGTGCAGGTCGCGCACCTCGTAGCGCACCAGCGCCTCGCCGCGCGCCAGCAATTCCACCTTGCCGACGAGGTCGGCACGATGGTCGGGATGGGTCATTTCCAGGAAGGGCATCGATACCGCCTCTTCCAGGCTCCAGCCGAGGATGGCGGTGAAGGCCGGATTCACATTCAGGAAGTAGCCATTCAGCGAGGCAATCGCCATGATGTCCTGCGACATGCCCCACAGCCGGTCGCGCTCTAGCGTGCTCTGGCGGATGCCGATTTCGAGGCCGGCATTGAGCTGGCGCAGCGCGTCCTCGGTGCGGCGCAGCTCGGTGATGTCGGTATGCACGCCGACCCATTCGATGATGTCGCCACGGGCATCCATGGTGGGAATGGCGCGTACCGAATAATGACGCCACTGGCCGTCGCGACGGCGCAGGCGGTGCTCGGCCAGATAGGCGCGGCGCTCCGCCACGGCCTGGTTCCAGACGTCGACGCTCTGCCGGACGTCATCCGGATGGACCACGGCGGTCCAGCCAAAGTCCTGGTACTGCTCGTAGCTCTGGCCGGTCAGCATGGCCCATCCGGGCTGCTCGCCGCGCATGCGGCCGGTGGCGTCATTGGTCCAGAGCACGCCCTCGACGGCCCTGATGGCAGCCTGGAAGCGGGCATTGCTGGCCGCCACGGCGGCTTCGGCCAGCTTGCGGTCATGGATGTCGAGCACGGCGCCGACATAGCCGAGGTAAGTGCCGTCCTCGCCGAAGCGCGGCGCGGCCGCGTCGATGACCCAGCGGTAGACGCCGTCATGCCGGCGCAGGCGGTATTCGGCACGGAAGTGGGACTGGGCTTCGTTGGCCGTCAGGAAAGCGGTCTCGGCGGCGGGCCGGTCTTCAGGATGGGTGGTGTCCAGCCATCCCAGGCCCAGGCCTTCGTCCCTGGACTGGCCGGTGAACTGATACCAGGCGGGATTGAGATAGGTGCAGTAGCCGCTCGCCTCGGTGGTCCACATCATGATCTCTGCGTGGTCGGCAATGCTGCGGTATGGCGGCGTATCGTCGCGCGGCGCGCTGGCGGTGACGTCGACACAGGTGCAGCAAACGCCGGCCGGCGCGCCGGAGGCATCGCGCACCGGCGCCAGGGAATAGTCGAGCCAGGCCACTTCGCGAATGCCCCCGCACAGGCGGCTCAGCGCCTGGCGCTGGCGATGCACCGGGTTGCCGGCCATGGCGCCGGCAAACAGCGGCTGCAGCTGCTGCCAGTCCCACGGCCAGGCCTCGGCCACCGGCCGGCCCAGGGCTGCCGGATGACGGTCGCCCAGCAGTTGCGCATAGGCGTCGTTGTACAGCAGCAGGCCTTCCGGTCCCCATGCGATGCAGGCGGCAAAGCCCGAATCGAGCGCCAGCGACAGCGCGGTGGCAAGCGCCTGCGGCCAGTCATGCGGCTGGCCCAGGCCTGGCAGGCGGTCCGTCTGGCGCAACAGGCCTCGGACTTCGCCGGGACCCTGGAGAAAATGGGGCATGTGGTCCTGCATCAGGAAGCTGTGGAAAAGGCAACGCGTGGATCGGGAACTGCCGGCGACATGGTATTGCACAGCGCAAGCCGGCGGCAATGCATTTCATGCCGCTGGGGCCATCGCAGGCATTGGCTCATTATCGTAGGGTGAAATACCCGAAGGGCATTGCACGACTGGTCGCATTCCGGGATTGCCATGTCGGCCGCCCTGGCTGAGCGACCAGTCGTGCAATGCCCCTGCGGGGTATTGCACCCTACGAGACTTGTTGTTTTCCCACTGTTCGGCGAAAGCCCTGGCGTACCGGGCAGGGAATCAGGACACCCAGTTCACCCGCTGGAACTTGCCGGAAAACGCGTCGGGCATCGGCACCACCTTGCGGGTCTTGTAATTGAAGAACACGAAACCCGACTTCGCCATGGCCACCAGCGCCTGGTCGCGCGGACGGGTGATGCGGAAGGTGATGTCGCCGCCATAGGTGTTGAAGTCCATCACGCCGACCTCGAACAGCAGCTGGTCGCGGGCATGGGCTTCATTGCGGTACGTGGTGGCAAGATCGGTGACGATGGTGCCGACATCCTGGTCCAGGGTGCCTTCCAGGCCGAAGTCGAACAGGAAGCGGGCCCGGGCTTCGGAGATCATCGAGATCATCGAGTCGTTGCCGAGATGGTTGGCGCCGTTGATGTCGGTCACGCGCACGGTGAGCTGGGTGGCGTAGTAATACTGGTCTTCAGGAAAATCGAGCGTCAGGCGTGCCATGATGTGCTGGTTGATGTTGCGGCGCAACGCGCGCCAGCCGGGATTGTACCGGCATCGCGGCAGGCAATCAGCGCCGAGAGGACAGCACGATGCCGCCGACGATCAGCAGGAAGGCCACCGCATGATAGAGATGCGGCAGCTCGCCCAGGAAGGCCAGGGACAGCACCGCCGCGAACAGCGGCGTGAGATTGCTGAAAAAGGCGGCAATGCTGGGGCCGACCCGCTGCACGCCGGTGCCCCAGCAGCGCAGCGCAATCACCGCCGGGCCGATGCCGACATACACCAGCGCCGCCGCCAGCGGCCAGCTCCAGTGTATGCGGGCATCCGACACCAGCCATTCGCCGCCGGCGAAGAGGCCGGACCAGGCCAGGCCGAATACGACCTGCGCCATCAGGAAGGCCGCCCAGTCCGGCCGCAGCTTCTGCGCCGCGCCAGGCAGGGGCAGCGTCAGCAGCCAGCTGTAGAAGGACCAGACAATCGTGGCGACGATCATCAGCAAGTCGCCGGCCACCAGCCGCAGGCCCAGCAGCAGTTGCCATTCGCCGCGCGACAGCACCACCAGCACGCCCAGGATGGACAGCACCGCGCCCACCATCTGGCGCGGTGACACCCGCACCTTGAAGAACAGCCAGCCGATGGCCAGCATCCAGACCGGCATGCTGGCGCCGACCAGGGTCACATTGATCGGCGTGGAGCTTTTCAGGGCCAGGTACTGCATTGCGTTGTACAGGCCTACGCCCAGGAGGCCCAGCAGCGCGAAGCGGCGCCATGCCGGCCATAGCACGCTGCCGCGCCGCAGCACCCAGCCGGCCAGCGGCAGCAGTACGAGGAAGGCCACCAGCCAGCGCGCGAAATTCATCATCACCGGCGGCACCATGCCCTGCACCATGCGGCCGACCACCGCATTGCTGGCCCAGAGCAGCGGCGGAAGCAGCAGCATCACAATGGTGGACGGAGTGAGTCTGGCGGTCATGAAATGGAGAAATGGTTGCCGGGTCGGGAGCCGGGATTGTAACGGTTAACAGACCGGACGGCCGGGCGGCGGGCGTAGGGATGCGCACAGCGCCACCGGAGGCATCCGGCAGCGGACAAGGCGAGCTGGTTGAATCCGGCAGGCCGGCGCGGCAATGCCGGCGACCCTTTGCCGTTTGCGTCTGCCGGGAAACGAGTCCGTGCCGGCGCGTCGGCGCCAGCCGCACCGGCCCGGTTGACGCCCGGGCTGCCGGTTCAGGCGCCCAATGCCTCGAGCTGCCTGGCCGTCTCCGGCGCGCCCATCGTCAGCGCCAGGTCTCTGGCGCTCAAACCCTTGGCATTGCGCGCATGCGGATCGCCGCCGTGGGCCAGCATCAGGTCCAGCATCGCGGTGCGGTTGAACATGGCCGCCATCATCAGCGCGGTGCGGCCGTCCGGCGAGGCGCCGTCCACCTTCGCGCCGCTGGCCAGCAGCAGCTCGGCGATCTCGCGGTAATCCTTGAAAACCGCCGCGGCCAGCGGCAACTGGCCGTTGTCGTTGTAGATCTCGGTATCGGCGCCATGCTGCAGCAGCACGCGGGCAGCCTCGAGATGGCCGTGATAGCAGGCCAGCATCAGCAGGGTGTCGCCCTTCTCGTTGCGCAGATTGACCGGCACGCCCAAAGCCAGGAGGCGCGCCAGCGTGGCGGCGTCGCCGGAGCGGGCGTAGTCGAACATTTCCTTCAGGTGCTGCCGCAGTTGGGCCTGGCGCTCGGCGTCGGGTTGCTGGTCTGACATGGGAATCCCGTGAGGTGAATGGCGCGCTGTGAGCGCGGCCGATCTGGATTAATATACCGGCTTGAAATTTCCCCTCCATGCATTTCCGCAATGACTGACACTTCCCCCGATTTGCCCGCGTCCGACGACGACGCCAAGATTGAAGAGCCGCGCCTGTGGCGCGACAACGGCTGGACCGCGCGCGTGATCAAGAACGAGGATGACGACGGCTGGGCGGTGGCCATGATCAAGGATGGCGAAGCCGAGCCGGCGCTGGTCGGCCCCTGGACCATGGGCCGCGACAAGAAAAACCCCAAGCCGCTCGACGCCTCCGCCTTCAGCACCCTGGTCAAGACCGCGTCCGAGGTGCTGCGCCGCCACGAGCAGCAGCTGCACGCGATGCTGCACAAGAGCCTGTTCGTCAATGCCGAGGCCGGCCGCATCGAGGTCATCCTCGATATCGTGCCGGACGAGGACGACCCGTATGCGCTGCTGTCGGCGCGCGATGAGTACGGCGAGCAGCTGGCCGAAGTGCGGGTGGCGCCCAACTTCAAGCTCAGCCCCTCCAGCGCCGCCGCCTGGATCGAAGGCGGCTTCCGCCGGCCGAACTAGGTTCCGCCGTCGCCCCTTCCCCGCCTGCCTTGAGCGATCAACCGATACCGCGCCGCTACACGGTGGCCGTGCGCGCGCTGTGCGAGTTCACCGCCAAGGCGGGCGACCTCGACCTGCGCTTTACGCCCTCGCCCACCGCGCTGGAAGGCATCGCCGGCCATGCGGTGGTGGCGTCGCGGCGGCCGGCCCCCTATGAAGCCGAGGTCAGCCTGTCGGGCCAGTTCGGCCAGCTGCTGGTGCGCGGCCGCGCCGACGGCTACGACCCGGCGGCGAACCGGGTGGACGAGGTCAAGACCTATCGCGGCGACCTGGCGGCGATGCCGGACAACCACCGGCACCTGCACTGGGCGCAGGTGCGCATCTATGGCTGGCTGCTGTGCCAGGAACGGGCGCTGGACAGCATCGAACTGGCGCTGGTGTATTTCGACATCGGCAGCCAGCGCGAGACCGTGCTGACCGAAACCCGCGACGCCGCCTGGCTGCGCGCGCATTTCGAAGACCACTGCCGGCGTTTCGATGCCTGGGCCGAACAGGAACTGGCGCACCGCGCCGCGCGCGACGCGGCGCTGTCTGCCCTGACTTTTCCGCATGCCGAGTTCCGTCCTGGCCAGCGCCATCTGGCAACCTCGGTCTACCGCACCGCCCGCGACGGCGGCTGCCTGATGGCGCAGGCGCCGACCGGCATCGGCAAGACAGTGGGCACGCTGTTCCCGCTGCTCAAGGCCTGTCCCGGCCAGGCGCTGGACAAGGTGTTCTTCCTGGCCGCCAAGACTTCGGGGCGGGCGCTGGCGCTGGACGCGCTGGAACAGATCGCAGGCGCCGCGCCTGCCGCCCGGCCGCTGCGCACGCTGGAACTGGTGGCGCGCGACAAGGCCTGCGTGCATCCGGACAAGGCCTGCCATGGCGCTTCCTGCCCGCTGGCGCAGGGCTTCTACGACCGCCTGCCGGCCGCCCGCAGCGCCGCGCTCGACGCCGGCACGCTGGACCAGGACCGCCTGCGCACCGCGGCGCTGGCGCACGACGTCTGCCCCTATTACCTCGGCATGGAACTGGCGCGCTGGGCCGACGTGGTGATTGGCGACTACAACTATTACTTCGACCTGTCGGCGATGCTGCATGGCCTGACGCTGGCCAACCAGTGGCGCGTGGCGGTGCTGGTGGACGAGGCGCACAACATGGTCGAACGCTCGCGCAAGATGTATAGCGCCGAACTGGACCAGCACGGCTTCGCCGCCCTGCGCCGCGACGCGCCGGCCCTGCTGAAGAAGCCGCTGGACAAGCTCAACCGCCAGTGGAACGCGCTGTGGCGCGACCAGGAGGAAAGCTACGTCGTGCACGACACCCTGCCGGACGGCTTCGTCAATGCGCTGCAGCAGGCCACCAGCGCCATGACCGACTACCTGGCCGAGCATCCGACCGAAGTCCACGGCGCGCTGCAGAACTTCTATTTCGACGCGCTGCACTTCGGCCGCATTGCCGAACTGTTCGGGCCGCACTCGCTGTTCGACGTAACCCTTGACGCAGGCCGTGGACAAAAAACCGGCGCCCGCCTCTGCCTGCGCAACATCGTGCCGGCGCCCTTCCTGCGGCCGCGCCTGAAGCTGGCGCGCGCCACGGTACTGTTTTCCGCCACGCTCAATCCGCGGCCCTTTTATACCGACATGCTGGGCCTGGCGGAAGAGACCAGCTGGATCGATGTCGAATCGCCCTTCGAGGCGAGCCAGCTGGCGGTGCGGGTGGCGAGCCACATCTCCACCCGCTACCGGCAGCGGGAACAGTCGCTGGCGCCGATCGCGGACCTGATCGCGGCCCAGTATGCGCGCCAGCCGGGCAACTACCTGGCCTTCTTCAGCAGCTTCGATTACCTGCGGCAGGTGGCAGCGCTGATGGCCGAACGGCATCCCGGCATTCCGTTCTGGGAGCAGTCGCGCGGCATGGAGGAAAGCGCGCGCACCGCCTTCCTGACCCGCTTCACCGCCGACAGCGCGGGCGTTGGCTTTGCGGTGCTCGGCGGCGCCTTCGGCGAAGGCATCGACCTGCCCGGCCGGCGGCTGATCGGCGCCTTCATCGCCACCCTGGGCCTGCCGCAGATCAACCCGGTCAACGAGCAGATGCGCGAGCGCATGCAGCAGGCGTTCGGCGCCGGCTACGACTATACCTATCTGTATCCCGGCCTGCAGAAGGTGGTGCAGGCGGCCGGCCGGGTGATCCGCACCCGCGCCGATTCCGGCGTGGTGTACCTGATCGACGACCGTTACGCCAGGAGCGAGGTGCGGCGGCTGCTGCCCGACTGGTGGGACGTGCGCCGGGCTGCGCCGGGTGCATAGGGCGCGGCATGACTCCGGAAGAAAGCCTGAACGCCGCCATCGGCTCACCTGCCGCCTTGCGGCTCCTCCACGCAAGCGCCTGCTGCCTCGTCGCGCACCTTGCATGTGGCCGGTTCCGGCGACGCCTGTCCCCCGGCACCCCACGAAATCCATGACAGGCTCCAGAAAGACATCATGCAAAACACTTCACTGAGCGGCCGCGAGCTGCTGGCCGCTCTCGGCATTGTCGTCATCTGGGGCACCAACTTCATCGCGATGAAGGTCGGCCTGCGCAGCTTCACGCCCTTCCAGCTTGGCGCGGCCCGTTACCTGCTGGCGGTGCTGCCGCTGATCTTCCTGGTGCCGGCGCCGCGGATGCACTGGAAATGGCTGCTGCTGTATGGCCTGTGCCAGGGCGTGGGCCAGTTCGGCCTGGTGTTCCTGTCGCTGAAGATCGGCATGACGGCGGCGCTGGCCTCGGTCCTGCTGCAGACCCAGCTGTTCTTTACCGCCCTGCTGAGCTTTTTCGTGCTGGCCGAAAAACCCGGCCGGCCGCTGCTGGCCGGCCTGGCGCTGGCGGCGCTGGGCCTGTGCTGCTTCGCGATGAATTACCTGCTGCCGGCGGCCGGCGCGGCGACCGCTACCACGGCGCTGGGCTTTGCGCTGTGCCTGGGCGGCGCGTCGATGTGGGCCGCCTCCAACATCGTGGTGCGCCTGGCGCAGCGGGCCGCGCCCGGTTTTGCGCCGCTCAGTTTCCTGGTCTGGTGCAGCGCGGTGCCGGTGCTGCCCTTCATCGGGCTGTCGCTGCTGTTCGACGCGCCCGGCAGCCGCTGGCAGTGGACGAATGCGCCCTGGCAGGGCTGGGTGGCGGTGGCCTACCTGGGCTGGGTGGCGACGATTTTCGCCTACAGCATGTGGACCGGCCTGATCCAGCGCCACGGCGCCAACCGGATCGCGCCGTTCAGCCTGGGCGTGCCGGTGGTGGGCATTGCCAGCGGCATGCTGGTGCTGGGGGAAAGCGTGACGGGCTGGCAGTGGGCCGGCATTGCGCTGATCGTCGCCGCGCTGGCCTGCGTGCTGCTGGGCGGCCGGCCGCGTACCGTGGATACCGTCAGAGCGGGTTCAGTCTGACCTGGCTTGCCGCCGCCGGCCGGATCCGTTCTAGCCAGCGGCGATGAAGCGCTCGCGCATCAGCCGGAGCTGGTTTTCCGAAATCAGATGGCCGTGGGCAGCGGCCTTGGAAAGCCACATCATGCCGAGATTGTCGTCGCGCGCCACGCCATTGCCTTCCAGGTAGCAGCGCGCCAGCCAGTGCATGGCATCGGCATGATCCTGCCGCGCCGCCATTTCCAGCCAGGCGATCGCGCCGCGCGGCTTGCCGTTGGCCAGGAAAATGAGCGCCAGGTCGTTCTGGGCGGCGGCATCGCCGCGGTCGGCCAGCTTCAGCAGCGCGAAGTCGTCGGCGTCCAGCGGCATGGCGATATACGGCTTGATGGAATCCAGGTGCACCATGGACTTGCCATTGCCGCCGCCCTCCACTTCCTTCTTCACCGAACCATCGGCAAAGCGCCGCCAGAAGGTGCGCTCGCTCCATTCAGTCAGGGTAATGGCTGCTGCAAGGCTGATCAGTTCCACGATGCTTCTTTCTCTCTGGCGCCAGATCCTGGCGGGTAGACGGCCGGTGCCAGCAGTGGCTGGCAGGGCCCGCAGCGGTGCCAGACCGGCTGGCACAGCGTTTCTGCCCGCCATTTTTTCATGCAGGGGGGCAAAAACCAGGGTTTTCCATGATTTCTGTGCAGAAACGTTGCTGGCACGTATGTTGCTTTAGAGAAAGCAGCTTCAACAGATTTCGGTGGTTTTACTTTTTACTCTACTTCTCGGGACGGACATCATGAAATTCGCTCAATACAAAAAGCAGGCTCAGCAAGGTTTCACCCTTATCGAACTGATGATCGTGGTTGCGATTATCGGTATTTTGGCGGCGGTGGCTATTCCGGCGTATCAGGACTATGTCAAGAAGGCCAAGTTTGCCAACGTAATTTCCGCAACCAATGCAATCAAGACAGCGATGGCTGAGTGCATTCAGAACAACAATGATCTGACTCTTTGCGATACCTTTGCGGAGTTGAATTTGACTGCCCCGACCGCTGATACCAACCCGGCCAGCGTCGCAATTACGGCTACCACCGCAGTTATTACTGCGACCGGTACTGCAGCAGCAGGTGCTTATACATACATCATCACTCCAGCTCTGCCAGCTGCCGGCGCAACTTCGATTCCGATGCCAGTCAGCGGCACCTGCGTCGCCGCCAACGCCTGCAAAATCTAATGTGTTTCTCTAGACTCACCAGATAACACTGGCGGGTAATCAAAATAAAAGCCAGCCGTTAATCCGGCTGGCTTTTATTTTTAGATTCTCAAACATTGGCAGCAATCGCATAATCTGATCTGAGCAATCTAGATCAACTCCTCACCAAGCCTCTGACCTATAGGCGACAATAGGCTAGACCGAATCAAGTTCCAAATGCTGCTTGCGCTTCAGCCCCATATCCTCGACCATCACCGCCATCAACCCTCTTATCCAGGACATCACCAGCCGCTCCAAGCGGCAACAGCCGTAGGGGTGCACTACCCCGAAGGGGTATTGCACCCTACAACTGCCTGCCAGGTTGGGCTCTTTCTCTAAGACTAAAAGAAAAGCGCCCCGAAGGGCGCTTCGCATGTCCGGCTGGCTGGCTTCTTACCGCCGGCCGATCATCATCCCCAGCAGCACGCCCACTCCTGCCGAAATCGCCACCGCGCGCCATGGGTTGTCCTTGACGTAGCTGTCGGCGGTGTCGACCACTTCCTTGCTGGTGTCCAGCGCAACCGACTGCAGGTCCTGCGCCTTGACCAGCGCGGTATCGAGCAGCTCCAGGCCCCGCTCGCGCAGGTCGTCGGCCTTCATGCCGGTGGACGAGGTCGCCTCGCGGAACAGGTCCTGGGCATCGCGCAGCAGCGAGCGCAGATCCGTCCTGACTGTCTTCAGATTGTTTTCCAACATGGTGGTACCCCCAAGGCTAGGTGAAGTATGCGCAGGCGGCTCTGACGGCGGTTCAACGCGGGCCGGCGGCCGTTGCGTAAGGCGTGCTGCAGGTTACAAAAAAGTGGCAATTTTTGCAAGTCTGCAAGGCCTTGCGGATGCGCTGCTGCATGGCGCAGCCGGCGCTTCCAGGCAAAGGATAAGGTGGATTGCAGAAAAAAGCGGTGCGCTAACGAACACTGGGTCCGAAGCGAAATCCACGCAGGCACATCGGCATATCAACGCATCAGCGAACCCGTGCGGCTTACGACGGTCAGGTCCACGAAACGGGAGCCGACATGATTGGTCGGCGAGAAGTTGAGCGGATAGCCGCCCAGATTGATCTGTCCCAGGCCTTCCAGCGCCTGCCGGACCGAGGCGCGGGTGGGCGTATTGCCGGCTTTTTTCAGCGCCATCACCAGCACCCGCGCATTCATGTAGCCTTCCATCGTCGAATAGGAATACGGCGTGCCCTTGGCGTAGGTCTTCATCGCTGCCTGGTAATCGGCCACCAGCGGCAGCGTGGCGCTGTACGGAAACGGCACGACCTGGGAAATGCCCAGGCCCTGCAATGCGGTTGGGCTGACCACCTTGGACAAACCTTCCACGTTCGCCGTGGACAGGCCGAACAGGTAGGCGCGGCCGCCGGCGGCGTGGAACTGCTTGATGAATTCGGCGGCCGGCGGCGTGATCGCCACCAGGATCACGGTGTCGGGCTGGCTTTCCACCACGTCCTTCACCGCATCGCGCACGTCGGTAGTGTGCTGCTGGTAGGTCGCCCGTGCTACCAGCGCCAGGTTGCGTTTCTTGACGGCGTCTTCGGCGGCGCGCAGGCCGGCCTCGCCGAAGGGATTGTCTTCATACACCACGGCGATGCGCTTGGTGCCGAGTCCGGCGACATGGCGCACGATGGCATCGACTTCCTCGATATAGCTGGCGCGCAGATGGAAGATGCTGGGGTTCAGCGGCTCGCGCAGCAGCTTGGCGCCGGTCGACACGCCGACGATGGACAGCGGCGTGTTGTCGAACAGGCCCTGCTTGAACAGTTCGGTGACATTGTCGGTGCCGTAGAGGCCGGTCAGCGCCACCACCCGCGGGTCGGCGATGAATTCCTTGGCATTGCGCACCGTGCTTTCGATCTGGTAGCCGTCGTCCTTCACCACATGGACGACCTTGTGGCCATTGACGCCGCCTTCAGTGGCATTGACATGATCGAAATAGATCTTCGCACCCAGCGCCAGGCCGCGCCCGGCGCCGCCGGCTTCGCCGGTCAGTGGCGCCGACTGCGCCACCACGATATCGGCATGCGCCTGTGACGCCAGTGCAAAGGCAAGACCCAACAACAGGGATGAACAGGCTTTCAATCGCACGGCGGCTCTCCTAGAACGCAACGGTACGACTATTTAACCAGAGAGGTTTGTATTTATCCAGAGAAATTGTTTCTTTGGAGAATTACTTACAACGCCGAGGGCAAAACCGGTCGAGGGCGGTAGGCGATCCGGTACCAGAGCAGGCCTATCCATTCATGCAGCGCATAGTGGCTGTCCCGCAGCGCGCCGGCATTCGGGATAAAATCGGCCGGATGCAACGCCCCCTGCCCGATGTAACTGGTGGGCGCAGCAATCACTTCCAGGCCGGTCTGTTCGAAGATCCTTTGCGAACGCGGCATATGCAGCGCATCGGTCACCAGGAGCACCCGGGAAATCCCTGCCTGCCGCAACAGCGCGGCCGCGAAAGCGGCGTTCTGGGCGGTGTTGTCCGATTCCTCTTCCAGCCATTGCACGCTGATCCGGAAATCCTCGCGCAGTACCCGTGCCATCAATGCGGCCTCGGATTGTGCCGCGCCTTCCGGCTTGCCGCCGCTGACCAGCAGGGGCAGGCCGGTCTGGCGCTGCAGGCGGGCCGCATAGCGCAGGCGCGCCAGCACATTGGGACGCGGCACGTCGAGGTCGCCATATTCCGGCGCATTGCGGCTGCGTCCGCCGCCCAGCACGACAATGGCCTCGGCATTGCTGGCCTGCGCCATGTCCAGCACTGGAATGCGGTTTTCCAGCGGCCGCGCCAGGAGGCGCACGCCGGCATGGGTCGACAAGCCGAGCAGCACGGCCAGCGACAGCATCGCCACGCCGCCTCCGAGCCGCGGCCAGCGCCGGCGCAGCAGCACGCCCGCGGCGCACAGCAGCAGGAGGTTCAGCGGCGGCAGCAGCAATGCGCTGACCGCGTTGACCAGCAGCCAGGCGCTGCTCATTCGTTCATCTGGACCAGGGCGATCGAACGCAACTGGAAGCGGCCATCGTTGTTGAACAGCCAGGATTCATGCATCTCCACCCTGCCATTGCGCAGCAGATGCGGCGCCGGCTTGGGAAACGGCGCGCTGTTGCGCAGCGACGCCAGCGCGGTGGCTTCCGTGGCCCGGTCGTGGTTGCTGCGGGCAATCTCGCTGCGCACCAGGTTGCCGCCGGCATCGACCGTATATTTCACCACCACCACCGAGCGCAGCAGCGCCTGGGGCCGGGTGGTGTAGACGCGGGTGGAATTGACCTGATAGATCCGCTGCGCCAGGTCGGCCTTGTAGCTGTCGATGGTGGCGGCGGTGGACATGCCGTCGCGTGTGGTATCGACCGGCTCGACGCCATAGCGCAGCGTGCCGGCTGTCTCGGCGGGCGGACTGTGGCCGCAGCCGGCCAGCATGGCGGCGGCCAGCAGGAAGGTAAATCGGATAGCCATGATGAAGTCTCCACAGGCCTGTATTGATGATCGGCCAGCGTCCATTCTGGCTGATTCGCCTGTGCGATGCAGCAGCAGACTGAGCGATCAACGATTTTTTTCAAAAATTTTCGCCGGGCACTGGTTTTTCAAAAAGACTTCCTGTAGACTTCGCCCCGCTTCAGACACAAGGCAACACGTCTGAATTCGATGCAGGATGCAAGCACCGGGGTGCTTAGCTCAGTTGGTAGAGCGGCGCCCTTACAAGGCGTAGGTCGGGAGTTCGAGCCTCTCAGCACCCACCAGGTTCAGCAGACGGCATGCGAAGATTTCAGCAGTTTAGGAGTGGTAGTTCAGTTGGTTAGAATACCGGCCTGTCACGCCGGGGGTCGCGGGTTCGAGCCCCGTCCACTCCGCCAGTCGTACCAAACGCCCGCGCAAGCGGGCGTTTGCATTTGTGCCGTCCGGGGTGGAGAAAGCCGCCTGCGCGGCTTTCGGCGGGGCGAGAAGGGCTGCGCCTGCAGGCGCAGCAGCGGCCCGCGCCACGTGGGCGAGCCCCGTCCACTCCGCCAGTCGTACCAAACGCCCGCGCAAGCGGGCGTTTGCATTTGTGCCGTCCGGAGTGGGTAAAGCCGCCTGCGCGGCTTTCGGCGGGGCGGGAAAGGCTGTGCCTGCAAGCGCAGCCAGACGGGATGTGGCGTATGTTTCCCGTGAAACAATTTTCTGAAAGCATCATACAGGCGGGCCTGCGCACGGTCCTGTGTACTGCCCTTAGCGGGTAACCGAGCCAGCTATTTCGCCTATCAGCAAGCGCATGATCAGAACCCGAAAGCCGACATTACGCTACCGGGTGTATTTGTTGATGCCCCTCCCTCCTTGCACTCGACCATTACAGCTACCGGCTGCTTGGGAAGCCGGGTGCCGCATTCGGCGACCTGTAGCGTCGTCTGCTGCGACAGCAGGTGCATTCTGTCCGGATTGGTTGCGGCATCGCTCATCGCAGCAGCGGTTGCGGCCACCTCGGTGCCGGCTGCCTGGTACACCGGTTCCAGGGGAGGCGGCTGAATCGTCAGTTTGCCGTCCACATAGACGATGGCGTAGTTCTGACTGGCATAGCCGGCAGGCGCAATACGGTAAGTTCCTAAATTAACCGCGCCTTGCGCATCCCCGCCATAACTCGGCTGACCACTGAGCACTGCCGCATTTTCACCTGCGGCGAAGCCGGCATAGGTGACGCCATTGCCGCCGCGGTAAGCTTTGCCGTCGAATGCCTTTTTATCGGGATTGGCGGTGACGGTGAGCGGCGCCTTGCTGACGCTGGCGGTCGTGACGGCATTGGTGTCGGCCACGTAATTGCCGGCGTCGGCGCCGGAGGCTGCGATGCCAGCAACAGTGACGGCCTTGTTGCTGCCGGCATTGCTGTCGGCAAAGCTGGCTTTGGCATAGCGGAGATTGAGCTTGTCGCCATCGACGCGGTTGTCACCGAGGGTGACGGTCGCATTGGCATTGCCGTCGTAGACCTTGTCCACGCCCTGGGCACGAACCGCGAGCGGGCGCGGCCGGATGGTGGCGGTGGCAGTTACGCTGCTGTCCAGTACATAGTTGGCGGCATCGGCGCCGGTGAGTCTCAGGTTGCTGACGGTGACAGCCTTGCCCTGACCCGCATTCTTGTCGGCGAAAGCGGCTGTAACGCTTGCCGTCGTCGTCTTCACGTCATCATTGGCCACCACCTCGTTGAGCGTGCCGGCATTCGTCAGCGTGGCCACCGTGCTGCCGTCATACGCCTTGTCGGCGATCTCTGTTTTGGACAAGGACAAGGCGCGGGCAGTAATGCTGGCCTTGGCTGATGGATCAGCAATGCGGTAGTTGCCGGCATCAGCCCCCTGCAAGGCCAGGCCGCTGACCGTTACTACCTTGTCCTCGCCGACAGTCTTGTCAGCGAACGCGGCCGAGGCGCCTGTTGCATTCAGGGTGACGTCGTCTTTGCCTATGCCTTTTGCCAGGGTGCCGGCTTTCGTCAGCGTGGCAGTGGTCTTGCCGTCATATACCTTGCCGGCAACCTCGGTGCCCGACAACGCCAGCGTCAGCGGCGTGATGTCGGCCTTAACCGTGACCGTGGTCTTGTCAAGGAGGTAGTTACGGGCATCTTTACCGGCGAGCGTCAGGCCGCTGACCGTCACATCCTTCTTCTTGCCCACATTTTTGTCAATAAACTTTGCAGCACTCACATTTACGATGACTACATCACCTGCCACCATCTTGTTCAACGTGCCTACATCCAGGACATCAGCATCCATGCCGCCGTCATACACCTTGTTGGGAACCACCGTGCCCAACAATGAAACGGTCAGCGGCGTGATGGCGGCATTGACCGTGACCTTTGGGTTCATAAGGGTGTAGTTACCCGCATCGTTCCCCGTAAGCGTCAGGCCGCTTACCGTTACGTCCTTCTTCTCGCCCACATTTTTGTCGTTAAACGCCGCAATTCCCGCACTCACGCTGACTACATCATCCTTTACCTTATTGCCCAGCGTGCCCACATCCAAGACCTTGGCAGCAAGGTCGCCGTCATAAACCTTATTGTCAACCGTCGTGCCCGACAACGACACCTCCCGCGGCGTGATCCTTCCGTTGCCAATACTAAATGTGCCTGGAATCTCATAATTGCTAGCGCCATCACGGTTTTCAAGCGTAACGCCAGAGAAAGTGACCGTCTTGTTATCACCCGCATTCTTGCTGTCATACTCGGCCGATCCATATTTCGCTGTGACATCGTCCTTGCGCAGCGACGTAACCTGCAGCAGCCTCGCCGGTACCTGCCGCGTTCCGTCATACTCCCTTTCAGGCGCGTCTGTCGTCGGTGTCAGCAAAAAGGGCGTGATCGTCAGCTTGCCGCCCCGGATGTCATAACGCTGCTGCGAGTCATAAGGGCTATAGGTGCCGACATTCTTCCCGGAAGCCGGCGTAAAAGTCGTATTGCCCGAAGCGCTGTCGCAGGGCGTGCCGGTGCAGCCGATCTGGGTTTCGCTGTTGTAAGTAACGGACTTGGCCTCGACGCTTTTCGTCACGAGAAAGCTGCGCAGCAGCGGCGAGGTTTGCCCATCGTAGATGCGCCAGGTCTTGCCGGTGCCCCCTTCGGCATCGATGGTCCAGCCCTTGAAGGTGGACAGGGTTCTCATCTGGGCAGTCGTGAGCCCATTCGCGTTATCGCTGCCCTGGCTTGAGTCTTGTCCTGTTGTTTCCCTGTTCCAGAAACTATTGAGAACATTTTTATTTGTGCTGTCGTTCACACCAACCAGGCCGCCGACAGTTGCCGGATTAGCGCTTCCAGGGGTTACAGAGCCAGTGGCATACGTACCTGCCACCACCCCTTGCAACAAGCCAACCAGGCCGCCGATTGCATTACCGCCCGTGCCCTTCACTGGTACCGCTGCGTAGCTGTCGGTGATACCACCAAGTTCAAGGTATCCGACCAAGCCGCCTACATTCTCCTTGCCTGACACAGATCCTTTGTATCCATCTGCACTTACGCCGGCGTAGCTGCCAGTTACCGTAGGGTTTGCGATGCCGGTCGAACTTTTCTCCATGAGTCCGACCAAGCCGCCGACAGAACGATTGCCAGTTACGCCAACCGCCGCATAGCTGTCGATGATGGTGCCGCCGATCTTTTTGGTTTTGTCGGACGTTTCCATGCCTACCTGTCTGCCTACGAGCCCGCCGGTTGCCTCGGCATCATTATTCCCCAGGAAGGTCACTGTCCCTACTGCAGAACTGTTCCTGATTTCGCCGTTGTTGACGCCTACCAGGCCGCCGGCATTGTTATAAGTGGTAACCACGTTTGTCGTGGTTGCATGCACGTTGAAAAGGGTTCCGTCATTCTTGCCTACTACTGTGCCAACTGCGGTTGTAGGAGAAGTTCCTCTATTTGTTATATTCGCCTTGTCCACTGTCAAATTCTGGATGCGCCCAGTCGGTGTCAGGTCCCTTATCAAACCGACCCATAGACTTTCCGTGCTGTTGATATGCAGGTTGCCGATCGTGTGGCCCAAGCCATCCAGAATGCCTTCAAAACTCCCAAGTGGAATGAAACCAGCGCCGTTGTTCCAATCTTTGGTGGCCGAAGCATCGATGTCACCACCGAGAACGTAGCGGCCGTTATTGACAGCATTGGAAATACCCTGCAGCTCCGTTACCGCTGTCTCCCCTACCCCTCCGATGACGCGGTAAGTCTTGATCAAGCCCAATTTGCCCAAGCGCAAGCTGAAGTTATCGCCGTTCGGCAAGTAGACTTTTGCACCGTTGCCTATTGAATAAATAGGAATTTCACCCTTGGTACCGCTACCCTGACCATACTCAAGCAACAAGCTTACACCCTTAGCAGCATTGATGTCTGCATTGATATAGATATTTCCGGACGCTGACAAGGTCAGGTTTTTGCCCGACTCCGACTTTACCGAAGCATTGACATACAGGTCGCCCGCGCCAGTCGAGATATCGGGGGTAGCCGGGTTCTGGGAATCGTTGGACAACAGTGCGCTGAGCGTTGTTGCGCCGATGGACGTCTTTGTCTGTGGCCCTTTCCCCTCTGCGATCACGAAGTCAGTGGACGTGTTGGTCCAGGTATCCTCAAGGACTTTCTCATTGGGCGTTTTACCGTTGATCAAAGCCTTCTCACCGATATTCACCCGCGCTGCGTGGGTTCCTACCAACCCGCCTTGGCCCGCAGGCGCGGAAACATCCAATATGCCGTTTACCAGCATGTCGGACTCTCCCTTTCCCACCAACCTGATTTTGCCAGGCTTACCTTGCAAGCTCTTCGCTTCGATGATGCCCGTGTGATTGATGACCGCGCGGCCAATGTCGTTTGCTGCGGTGGCAGTGAGAGTGACTTCGCCATTGCCTCCGTTGGCGCTGATGCGTCCACTGTTCTGCACCAGTGCATTCAGGCTGCCACGGTCGATGGTGTAGCTCGCCAGGCTTTTTTTGTCGTCTTTTAGCGTGAGGGTGACCTTGTCGCCGGCTGCCATCACCACCGTGCCCTGCACCGCGTTAATAGTCCCTTCGTTGGTCGCGCCGCTATCGTTGAGCACGCGCGGCCCGGCCAGCACGATGTATCCGCCCGGGTTGGCTGTAAGCGTGCCCTTGTTGACCACGGCGCCGATAGCCCCGCCATCCACATTCAGCACCTGGCTATCCTTGAGAAAGCTGTCGCTCTCCATTTTCAGGGTTGACGCCAACAGGCCACCCACGTTGACCGATGCCTTCTCCCCGAACAGCACGCCGTTCGGATTAATCACGAACACCTGGCCTGTGGCCGTCAGATTGCCCAGCAACTCACTGGGGGTGCTGCCGGTGACGCGGTTAAGCGCAATCATCGAAGCGTTCGGCTGCACGAACTGAATTTTTTCCGCTTCGGCGGAGGAAAAGCTGGTCCAGTTGATGGCCAGGCGCTGACTGGCCTGGTTGATGACGGTCGTTGTTGCGTTCGGACGCGTAATGGCATCCCCGGCAATGCCATTGATGATGGTGCCGCCGGTAGGCCCAGCGCTGACGAGAGAAGCCGGAAGGACTGCGGCCGCCAGTGCGGCCGCAATGACAAGGGCCGCGCCCCTGACTGATTTGCCGCAGCGCCGGGCATGCTCGCCAACGGCGACAAAGCAATGGTTCCGGCGACTCCAGATCAGGCGGTAGCTATGGTTCATGCGCGGCTTTCCTCGTTTTCCGGGAAAGACCGCCCCTGTGGCAGTCAGAGCTTGCCCGGATAATCACGTTGAGTGGTCGCCAGGAAAACCTTGTTCCGATCTTTAATGCATTAATTCATCCGGAAACCGCCTGACCAGGACAGTCAGGCGGCGTGCCGTGCCCGCTCAGGCCGCCTTGGCCACCGGCGTCATCAGCTCGGTCATTTCACCGCCCAGCGCGGCGACCAGGTCGGCGATCATTTTCGCCAGTTCGCCGGTCATCAGCGCCATGTCGGTGTCGAAGCGTTCGTCGTCATTCTGCGAGCCGCCTTCATTGTTTTCCTTCAGCACGTCCAGCGGGGCTATGCGCTTGATGGCCAGCGACTCGGTCAGCACGAAGGACACCCGGTCGGCCCAGGTCAGCGCAAGACGCGTGCACTGCTTGCCCGACTCGATATGGCGGCGCACGTCGGCCGCTTCCAGCGTGTGGCGCACATAGCGCACGGTGGCCTTGCCTTCGCCGGTGGCGCGCAGTTCGGTGTCCTGGTCGACCGTGAAGCCGCCCGGCGCCTCATCGGCCAGCAGCCAGTCAGTCATGGCCGTCACCGGCGACTGCGCCACGCGCAGGGTGTCCATCGGGAACTTGTCGACGGCTTTCAACAGCAGGCGGATCACGTCCTCGGCCTTGGCGGCGCTGGCGCTGTCGATCACCAGCCAGCCATTGACCGGGTCGATCCAGACCCAGGTGCTGCTCTGGATGGAAAACGCGCGCGGCAGCAGGTCGTCGGCAACCTGCTCCTTCAGTTCCTTCATCTGCTTGCGGCCGGGCTTGAAGCCCTGCTGCTCTTCCAGCTCGGCCGCCTTGGCCTTGGCGACCTGGTTGATCACGGAGGATGGCAGCAACTTCTTCTCGGTGGACAACTGCAGCAGCATCTGGCGGTTGACGCTATGGACCAGGCCGCCGCTGGGGCGCGGCGGCAGCCAGCCCTGGGTCTGCAATTCAAGGCTGGTGCAGGGCGTGAACGCCTGCGGCGCCAGCTTGTCTTCCAGTTGTTCGGGAGTCATTGCCCACGGCGCGGGCAGACGGTAGATCTGGAGGTTTTTGAACCACATGGCAATCGTCGCAAAAAGCGGCCATTCTACACGGCGAATCGAGGATTTTCGGCAAGCTTGCCAGCCTTGCAATGCGTCGCGGCGGCGCAGGGGCCGGGAGTGTTGTGCTATGGTCAATCCGCGCTTTTTGAGCCGCAATCCCATCAGAAAATACCAGGAGAACAGCATGCGATATCGACGTCTCGGCAACAGCAACCTGCAAGTCTCGGCCCTGTGCCTGGGCACCATGATGTTCGGCGATCAGACCGCCGAGGCCGAGGCTGGCCGCATCGTCGCCTCGGCGCGGCAGCACGGCGTCAACTTCATCGACACCGCCGATGTCTACACCAAGGGCGCGTCGGAGCTGATGGTGGGGCGGCTGCTGGCCGGCCAGCGCGACGACTGGGTGCTGGCCACCAAGCTGGGCAACACAATGGGCACCCAGCCCAACCAGTCAAACTATTCGCGCAAGTGGATCATGAAGGAGACCGAGAACAGCCTGCGCCGGCTCGGCACCGACTATATCGACATCCTCTACCTGCACCGCGACTTCCACGAGGAAAACCTGGACGAAGCGGTGCGTGCCATGGGCGACCTGATGCGCGAGGGGAAGATCCGCTACTTCGGCCTGTCGAATTTCCGCGGCTGGCGCATCGCCGAGACGGTGCGCGCCTGCGAGCGTGCCAACGTCGCGCCGCCGGCGGTCTGCCAGCCCTACTACAACCTGCTGAACCGGATGCCGGAAGTCGAGATCCTGCCGGCCTGCGCCCATTACGGCCTGGGCGTGGTGCCGTACAGCCCGATCGCGCGCGGCGTACTGAGCGGCAAATACCTGCCCGGCCAGCAGCCGCCAGAAGGCAGCCGCGCCGGCCGCGCCGACAAGCGCATGATGGAAACCGAGTTCCGCGAGGAGTCGCTGGCGATCGCCCAGCATCTGAAGGAGCATTGCGACCGGCGCTGCATCAAGCTCGGGCATTTCGCCACCGCCTGGGTGCTGGCCAACCGCCACATCACGTCCGTGATCGCCGGGCCGCGCACGCTGGAACAGATGGAGGACTATTACGCCGCGCTGGACGTGACGCTGGACGCGGCCGAGGAAGCAATGATCGACACCCTGGTGCGGCCCGGCCATGCTTCTACCCCGGGCTACAACGATCCAAACTATCCCTTCTTCGGGCGGCTGACCGGCCCGGCCGGCGGCTGACCGGCTGCTGGCCAGCGGCGCTGTCGCTACGGCGCCGGCTTCACGCCAGCCACAATTCACCCTGGCTGGGCTGCGCGGCTGCGCTGCTGGCCTGCCCGCGCGGCGACAGCGTGCCGACCCGCACGCCCAGGAGCCGCAGCCGCTTTTCCAGCGGCACCCGGCGCAGGCATTCGCCGGCGGCACGACGTATCGCGGCGGCATCGTCCGTAGGGACCGGCAGCGTGACATCGCGGGTGACGGTCTGGAAGTCGTCGTAGCGCAGCTTCAGGCCGATGGTGCGCCCAAGATAACCCTTGCGCTGCAGGTCCTCGGATACCCGCACGCACAGGCCGGTGAAGATGGCCGACAGCGTTTCCCGGTCATGCCGGGGATGCAGGTCGCGCTCGAAGGTGGTTTCGCGGCTCAGGGACTTGGGCTCGGAGCGGGTCACTACCGGACGGTCGTCCTCGCCCTGCGCCACGCTGCGCAGCCAGGCCGCGGTGCTGCGGCCGAAATGGGTCTGCAGCAGGCCGGCGTCGGCCTGCGCCAGCTCGGCGATGGTGTGGATGTTCAGGCCGGCCAGCTTTTCCACCGCCTTCGGGCCGATGCCGTTGACCTTCTTCACATGCAGCGGCCAGATCCGGGTCTGGATGTCGGCCGGCGTCAGGATGGTGATGCCGTCGGGCTTGTCGAGGTCGGAACAGATCTTGGCCAGCAGCTTGTTGGGCGCCACGCCGATCGAGCAGGAAAGCCCTGTGGCGTCGCGCACCGCCTGCTTCAGGCGCTTCGCCAGCGCGTCGGTCGGCTCGTCGTGGCCGCTCAGGTCCAGGTAGATTTCATCGATGCCGCGGTCTTCCATTTCGGGCGCGACCTCCATCACCGCTGCCTTGAAGAGCTGCGAATAATGACGATAGGCCTTGAAGTCGGTGGGCAGCAGCACCGCGTCCGGCGCCAGCCTGGCCGCCTTCATCATGCCCATGGCAGAGAACACGCCGAGCGCGCGGGCTTCATAGGTGGAGGTGGTGACCACGCCGCGGCCGACATAGTTGCGCAGCGTGGTAAAGCGGCGGCTGCCGTCCGGCAGGGTCTGCGGCTGGTGGTCGGACCCGCCGCCGATCACCACCGCCTGACCGCGCAGTTCCGGATAACGCAGCAGCTCGACCGATGCATAGAAGGCATCCATGTCGAGGTGGGCGATGCGGCGGGATGAGGCGGGCATGGCAAGCGGCGGAAAAGTCCTGATCGGCGGACGCTATTTTAACGGCAGCACATACAGGGATGCTTGCCGGTGCTCCTCAAAAGGTTGCGCAGATGCGCGTCACACGCCATTCCTGGACCCGGCTTTCGTAGGGTGGAATACCCGCAGGGCATTCCACCATGGGCGGTTGCACGAGGAGCGAAGGTCATACTTCGCCGTGAGCGGCGACGGTGGAATGCCCCTTCGGGGTATTCCACCCTACTGCGGCTTGACATCGTGGCTTTCAATGCAGCCCGCGGCGCCCCTCCAACCTGTCCACCCGCTGCACCAGCACCCAGGGCTTGACCACCACTGCCCACAGTTCCACATCGGCCTGCAGCCAGGCCGCGGCCTGGATGTCGCCCAGCCTGGCCAGGCGGCCGTCGGCCATCCATTTCTTCACCGATTCGGTGTCGTCCTGCGCGATGCCGACCGCGACCTCGATCAGGTCCAGGCTCGTGTCCACCGCGACCACGTTGCCGCCGGCGTAGTGGCGCTGCAGTTCGGTCCAGCGCAGCTTCGAGGTTTCGCTGTTGAGCCGGCGGCGCAGCTCGTCATCCTTTTCATGGTTCATCGCGTCTCTCAAATCGTTCAATAATGCGGCGGAATCTCGTGCGCGGCCTGCTGGCCGCCGCTGTCGGCCTGCTGCGACTCGGCGACGCGCTTGGCCAGCGCGGCGCACAGCGCTTCCAGTTCGTCGATGCGGCGCTGCTGCCGGTAGACTGTGCTGTTGAGCACATCCAGCAGGTCTTCCTGCCGCGCCAGTTTGATCTCGATATCGACCAGGCGTTCTTCATCCATCATGTTGTCCTTTCGCTTTCTTCGGCGCGGCGCGGCAGGCGTCGGAACAGTAGCGCACCTCGTCCCAGTTCAGTGCCCACTTGCGGCGCCAGGTATAGGGCCGGCCGCAGGCCTCGCATACCTTCACCGGCAGGTTATGCGGATTGCGCAGCGGCTTCTTCTGCGGCTTCACGTCGGTCTCGGCTTTTGCAGCAGGGCTTTCAGGTTGGCCAGCCGGTTCTGTGGCGTGATCACTTCCTCTTCCTTCGGCACCGCGTCGCCTTCGTCGAGCTTCATTTCCTTGATGAAGCGCGACATGTCGCAGTTGACGCTTTCGCGCGCCCGCTTGCGCTTCTTGCACCAGGTGATGTGCAGCGTGCGCTGGGCGCGGGTGATGCCGACATACATCAGGCGGCGCTCTTCCTCGATGCGCGCGCCCAGCGTGTCCATCGGCGCGTCCGGGTCGCCCTTGTGCGGCAGGATGCCCTCCTCCACGCCGACCAGGAACACGTGCGGGAACTCCAGTCCCTTGGAGGCATGCAGCGTGGACAGGCGCACCGCGTCCGGCTCTTCGTCCTTCCCTTCCAGCATGGTCATCAGCGCCACCATCTGGGTCAGGTCGAGCAGGCTCTTTTCCTCGCCGGCGCCGTCGCGTCCGCCGCTGCCCTTTTCCTTCAACCAGCTGGTGAAGTCGATCACGTTCTGCCACTTGCCCTGGGCGCCGCGGTCGTCGAAGGCGTCGTACAGATAGGCTTCGTAATTGATGGCCTTCATCATGTCGTCCAGCACTTCGCCGGCGGTCTCGCCGGGCCGGTGGGCCCGGGCTTCCAGCTGGTTGATGAAGGTGCAGAACTCGCGCAGCGGGCCCAGCTGCCGCTCGGTCAGCTTGGCCTCGATGCCGCCCTTGAACACCGCCTCGAACAGCGAGCATTGCCACTGGCCGGCGAAGCTGCCCAGCACTTCCAGCGTGGCCTTGCCGACGCCACGCTTGGGCGTGGTGACGGCGCGGATGAAGGCCGGGTCGTCGTCGGCATTGGCCACCAGGCGCAGGTAGCTCATGATGTCCTTGATCTCGGAGCGGTCGAAGAAGCTCTGCCCGCCGGACATGACATAGGGAATGCGCTCGCGCCGCAGCGCCTGTTCGAAGATGCGGGCCTGGTGGTTGCCGCGATACAGGATGGCGTAATCGGAGAACTTGCCGCGCCGCTCGAAGCGGTGGGCCGACAGCATGATGGCGACCTGGTCGGCTTCATGTTCGTCGTCCTGCATGGCGAGCACCTTGACCGGATCGCCCAGGCCATGCTCGGACCAGAGCGCCTTCTCGAACAGCTTGGGATTGTTGGCGATGACCGAGTTGGCCGCTTGCAGGATGCGGGTGCTGGAGCGGTAGTTCTGCTCCAGCTTGATTACCTTCAGGTCGGGAAAATCCACCTGCAGCGCGCGCAGGTTTTCGATGGTGGCGCCGCGCCAGGCATAGATCGCCTGGTCGTCGTCGCCCACCGCGGTAAACATCGGCTTCTTGCCCACGCCGGTGACCAGCAGCTTGACCAGCTCGTACTGGCAGGTGTTGGTGTCCTGGTATTCATCCACCAGCAAATAGCGCAGCTTGCGCTGCCACTTGTCGCGCACCGTGTCATTAGACTGGAACAGCTGCACCGGCAGGCGGATCAGGTCGTCGAAGTCCACCGCCTGGTAGGACGCGAGCGTAGCCACGTAGTCGCGGTAGATGCGCGCGGCCTGGGCTTCATCCTCGGTGACGGCCTGCCTGATGGCGTTGTCCGGATCGACCAGGCCGTTCTTCCACAGCGAAATGGTGTTCTGGATGCGGCGTATCACCTGCTTGTCGGTGGTCATGGCCATGTCCTGCACCAGCGAGAAGCAGTCATCGCTGTCCATGATGGAAAAGCGGTCCTTCAGCCCCAGCTCGCGCGCCTCGCGGCGCAGGATCTGCACGCCCAGCGAGTGGAAGGTCGATACGGTCAGCTGCTTGGCGCCGCGCGGATCCTTTAGCAGCTTGGCGATGCGCTCCTGCATTTCCAGTGCGGCCTTGTTGGTGAAGGTCAGCGCGGCGATGTGGCGCGGATCGTAGCCGCATTCCTCGATCAGGTGCGCGATCTTCTGGGTAATGACACGGGTCTTGCCGGAGCCGGCGCCGGCCAGCACCAGGCAGGGGCCATCCATGTACTTCACGGCCTCGCGCTGCGGGGCATTCAGGCCGAACTGGGGGGTGGTGGTCATGCAGACAATCATTGGCGGAAAGGAGCAGGGTATTGTAGCGGAGTGATGAGGATGACGCCGTCGGGGCGATGAATGCAGCTGGCGTTGGCTTCACGCGCAACGGCAACTGTTGCGACGCGTACTGCAAATGCGGCCGCAAACGTGAGCCCCTTCATAGGGTGCAATACCCGAAGGGCATTGCACCGCTGTTCGCAAACCGGGATGGCATTGCCGGCCGACTTTCTTGATCGACCCATGGTGCAATGCCCCTGCGGGGCATTGCACCCTAAGAAAGCAGAGCCTTGTTCGCTGCAGGCATTGCCTTCACGGCGCGCTCGGGGGGAAGTTGATGACAACGACCGCAACTGCAACGGCGCCCTTCGTCCCCAGCCCCTACCTCACTCATGATAAAGTCGCCCTTTTCCATTTCTTCCCTTACGCCGCCGTCTCACGCGGCGTATCCGCCATGAAATTTTCCCATCTCGTCGAAATCAACGATCCGCTCAATCCGCTGATCGAGCCGCTGTCGCGGGCGCAACTCTGGCGCGGGCTGGTGTTGCGGGCCGAGCGGCCGAAAATGTTCGTGCCGCATCTCGATGCCTGCGACATTCTGGAAAAATCCGCCGCCCTGGTGGAGCGCGAACTGCGCTACGGCGACACCGTGATCCGCGACCGCGTGAGCTATCTGCCGCAGATGCAGGTGCATTACCACGTGCCGCAACAGAAGGACATCCCGATGTCGGACCTGACGATGACCATCGAGGAGCCGCAGCCGGGCGCGCTGTATGTGCGCTTCATCTATGACGATCATCAGGGCGAGGAAAACCAGGCGGAGGCGTTCTACAACGAATTCCGCCGCTCGGCCTATGAAGAGGCCGACATCGATACCATCCGCATGGTCAGGGAACTGGCCGAGAACGGCGCTTTGGACTGACCGGGACGGGCGCCGGGGCCAGGCCGCAAACAGCCGGCCGCAGGCCGCCAGCGGGCCTGGCTTGGCAATGGAATTGATTGAGAAGCGTGCCCTTGGCGGGACCGCAGTCCCGAACAGCGGCGCTTTTTACCGAGAGACGATGGTGCAGAAGTTGGCCTTGCCAGGCGCAATGCCGCCCCGGCATTGCGCCATGCGCTCAGCGCCGTAATTACTTCGGCTTGCCGCCCTTGCGGTGGGTCTTCTTCTCGTCCACGCGACGTTCAGCGCCGCGCTTGGGCACGGTCAGCGGCGGACGCTTGCCGGGCGCCCTGGGCGCTGCCGGCGGGCCGTCTGCATGGGAGATGCGAAGCTGCTGGCCAGCCACCCATACGGTCTTGAGATGCTGCAGCAGTTCCTTGGGCATGCCTTCGGGCAGGTCCACCACGCTGTGGTCGTCGAAGATGTCGATGTGGCCGATGTACTTCGCTTCCAGCCCGGCTTCATTGGCGATGGCGCCGACGATGTTGGCCGGCTTGACGCCATGGCTGCTCCCGACTTCGATGCGGTAGCGCTCCATGCCGATATCGCCCTTGCGGTCCTTCTTCGGCGCGCGCTCGGTTACGCTCTCAGCCCCCGCATCCCGCACTGGCCGCTCGCGCGGTGCGCGCTCTTCTGCCGGTTCACGCGGCGCACGCTCGGCTGGAGCACGCTCGGCTGAGGCGCGCTCGGCGCGCGGCGCCGTGGCTGCCTCGCGGCTGGCCGGGCGCGGCGCGGGCGCCGGGGTGAAAATCTTTTCCACTTGTTCGCCGACGCGGCTGAGGTGCAACTGGCGGCCGGAGATGCGCACGCCTTTCAGCTTGTTGATCACATCGTCCGGCAGGCCGTCGGGCAGGTCGAGCAGGCTGTGGTCGTCCTCGATGTCGATGCGGCCGATATTCTTCGCATCCATGCCGGCCTCGTTGGCAATCGCGCCGACGATATTGCCGGGCTTGACGCCGTGCATGTGCCCGACCTCGATCCGGAAGCGTGCCATGCCGGCCTCAGCCGGGCGCTCGCCGCGTTCCGCGCGTTCCCGGCGCGGCGGGGCTTCGCGCTCGTCGCGACTGAATCGGTCGGAGCGCTCAGGGCGCTCGGCACGTTCAAAACGCTCGGCACGCTCCGGCCGTTCCGCCGCCGGCTCGCGCCGCGGCTTCTCCAGCAGCAGCGGTACATCGCCGCGCGCCATCCTGGCCAGCGCGGCGGCGATCTCGATCGCCGGTACATTCTTCTCGCTCTCGTACTGCTCGATCAGGTCGCGATAGATCTCCAGTCCGCCACCAGCCAGGGCATCGGCGATCTGGTCCTTGAAGCGGGCGATGCGCACATCGTTGACCGCCTCCACCGTCGGCAGCGTCAGCGGCGACACCGGCTGGCGCGTGGCGCGCTCGATCACCCGCAGCAGGCCCTTCTCGCGGGGCGTGATGAACAGGATCGCTTCGCCGCTGCGCCCGGCGCGGCCGGTGCGGCCGATGCGGTGGGTATAGCTTTCCGGGTCGTGCGGCACGTCATAGTTGACCACATGGCTGATGCGCTCCACGTCCAGGCCGCGGGCGGCGACGTCGGTGGCGACCAGGATGTCGATCTTGCCGTCTTTCAGCATCTGGATGGTGCGCTCGCGCTGCTGCTGGTTGATGTCGCCATTGATGGCGGCAGCCGAGAAGCCGCGCGCGGCCAGCTTGCCGGCCAGTTCCTCGGTGCCCAGCTTGGTGCGGGCGAAGATGATCATGCCGTCGAAGGTCTCGGCTTCCAGGATGCGGGTCAGCGCGTCGAGCTTCTGCATGCCGCTGACGAGCCAGTAGCGCTGGCGGATGTTTTCAGCGGTGCCGGTCTTGGCGGCGATGGTGACTTCGGCCGGCTCGCGAAGATAGGTCTGGGCGATGCGCCGGATGGCCGAGGGCATGGTGGCCGAGAACAGCGCGGTCTGGCGGCTCTGGGGCGTTTTCTGCAGGATGGTCTCGACGTCGTCGATGAAGCCCATGCGCAGCATTTCATCGGCTTCGTCCAGCACCAGGGTCTTCAGCTGCGACAGGTCCAGCGAGCCCTTTTCCAGGTGGTCGATCACCCTGCCCGGCGTTCCCACCACCACATGCACGCCACGGCGCAGCGCGGAGAGCTGCGGGCCGTAGGCCTGGCCGCCGTAGATCGGCATCACGTGAAAGCCCGGAATGTGGGTCGCATAGCGCTGGAAGGCTTCGGCGACCTGGATCGCCAGTTCCCGCGTCGGCGCCAGCACCAGGGCCTGCGGCGCGCTCTGGCGCACATCGAGGCGGCCGAGGATGGGCAGGGCGAAGGCGGCCGTCTTGCCGGTGCCGGTCTGGGCCTGGCCCAGCACGTCGCGGTTGGACATGAGCAGCGGAATGGTGGCGGCCTGGATCGGCGACGGCGACTCATAGCCGAGTTCGTTGAGTACGCGCAGCAGGGGTTCGCCCAGATTCAGATCGGCAAACAGCGGGAAGGAGGTGTCGGACATGGCGGAACTCACGGATTTCTTTGACGCGGTGAAAAAACAAGGGGCGTAGTCTACTCCGTTGCGGCGGCAGGCAAGCGGTTTATCGGCGGTACAGCGCGCCGCCGGGGGCATTACCGGGTCATTTACCGGGCCAATGCCGCACCGGGAAAGCCGGCCCGACACGGCGCCACTCAGGGCAGACCGGCGCAGTAGTGCCCGGGTTCCACTTCCCGCAACACATTGTCGGCCCGGTCAAACCGGGCCGGCTCCAGCGCCGGCACATAGGTGATCTTGCCCACTTCCATCTTCGGCGCCGCCGCCAGCAGCGCCCGGGTGTAGGGATGGCGCGGATTGCCATATACCGCCTCGGTCGGCCCGAGTTCGACGATGCGCCCGCGCAGCATGATGGCAACCCGGTCGGCCACATGGCGCACTACGGTCAGGTCATGGCTGATGAAGATGGAGGTCAGCTGCAACTCCTGGCGCAGCCGCATGAACAGGTTCAGCACCTGCGCCTGGATCGACACGTCCAGCGCCGCCACCGCCTCGTCGCAGATCAGCATGTCCGGCCGCACCGCCAGCGCCCGCGCGATGCCGATGCGGGCCCGCTGCCCGCCCGAGAACTGGTGCGGGAAACGCTGCATCAGGGTCGCATCCAGCCCGACCTGGCGCATCAGGGCGCCGACATGCTCGCGCTGCAGCTGCCGCTCCACCAGGCCGTGCGCCACCGGTGCCTCGCCGACGATGTCCACCACCCGCATGCGCGGATTGAGCGAGGCATACGGGTCCTGGAAGATCATCTGGATCGCCAGCCGGGCGCGCCGCTTGTCGGCGGCGTTCATCGCATCCATGTCGGCGCCCTTCCACCAGCGCGAGCCGGCCGACGGCGCATGCAGGCCGGCGGCGATGCGTCCGAGGGTGGACTTGCCGGAGCCGGACTCGCCCACCAGGCCCAGCACTTCGCCCGGCGCCACCGCCAGGCTGACCTGGTCGACCGCCCGCGTCACATGGCCGCGCGCCGGCGCGCCCAGCAGGCGGGCCAGGCGCTCGGCCAGGTCGGGCGAACGCTCGAAGCGCTTGCTGACCTCGCGCAGTTCCAGCAGCGGCGCGGCGTGGACGGGCGGCGTCATCGGCCCCGCTCCTCGAAGACCGGGTGAAAGCAGCGCCAGCCATGGCTGCCGTCTTCGTACAGCGGCGGCGGCGTGGCGCAGATTTCCGTGGCCCGCGGGCAGCGGTCGCGGAAGCGGCAGCCGGACGGCGCCGTCAGCGGCGACGGCGCCATGCCGTTGATCTGGGCCAGCGGCCGGCCGCGCGGATTGCGCGACGGCGCCGAGGCGATCAGCGCCAGCGTATAGGGATGGCGCGGCGTCTCCAGCACCTCGCGCACCGTGCCCTGCTCCACCAGCTGGCCGGCATACATCACGGCCACGGTATCGGCCAGGCCGGCCACCACCGCCAGGTCGTGGGTGATCCAGACCAGCGCGCTGCCCGACTCGCGGCACAGGGTCTGCATTTCATACAGGATCTGGTTCTGGGTAGTGACGTCGAGCGCGGTGGTGGGCTCGTCGCAGATGATCAGGTCGGGCTTGTTCAGGAGCGCAATCGCAATCGCCACCCGCTGCCGCATGCCGCCGGAAAACTGGTGCGGATAGGCCAGCAGCCGCTCGTCGGGCGCGGCGATGCCAACCCGCGCCAGGCCGTCGCGCGCCATCTCACGCGCCCGTTTCTTCCCCACCGGATGGTGCGCCAGCACCGCTTCCATCATCTGGGTGTCGATGCGCAGCACCGGATTCAGGGTCATCATCGGGTCCTGGAAGATCATCGCGATGCGCTCGCCGCGCAGCTTGCGCATGTCCTGCGCCGGCAACCCGGCCAGCTCGCGGCCATTGAGGCGGATGCTGTCGGCCATCACGCGGCCGGGCGGATCGACCAGGGCCATGATGGAATAGCCCGTCATCGACTTGCCTGAACCGGATTCGCCAACCAGTCCCATGATCTGGCCGCGCGCCACGGTGAAGGACACATCGTCGACCGCCCTGACCACGCCGGCCGCAGTGTTGAATTCGGTGCGCAGGTGTTCCACTGCCAGCACGGGTTCTTCCATCGTCATACTCCCTGCAGCCGCGGATTGAGCACGTCGCGCAACTGGTCCGCCACCAGGTTGATGGCAGCCACGGTGAGCAGCAGCGCCAGGCCAGGATAGAAGCTGATCCAGTAGGTGCCCGAGAGCAGGTACTGGAAGCCGTTGGAAATCAGCAGGCCCAGCGACGGCTCGGTGACAGGCAGGCCCAGGCCGAGGAAGGACAGCGTGGCTTCCAGCGAAATCGCGGAAGCCACTTGCAGCGCGGCGATCACGATCAGCGGCGGCAGGCAGTTGGGCAGCAGGTGGCGCAGCACGATGCGCGCCGGCGACAACCCGAGGCCGGCCGCGGCTTCCATGTATTCCTTGCCGCGCTCGACCAGCGCGGCGCTGCGCGCGGTGCGGGCGTAATAGGCCCATTGCACCGCGATCAGCGCAATGATGATCTTGCCCACGCCGGGTCCGGAGACGGCCAGCAGCACCAGCGCGATCAGGATGGGCGGAAAGGAGAGCTGGATGTCGGCCACCCGCATGATCAGGCTGTCGATGCGGCCGCCGGCGTAACCGGCCAGGAGGCCCAGCGCCAGGCCGATCACCAGCGCCACCGCGGTGCTGGCGAAGCCGACCGCAATCGAGATGCGCAGGCCATACAGGATGGCCGACAGCATGTCGCGGCCCTGCTCGTCGGTGCCCATCAGGTAATGCAGGCGGCCGTCGCCGGAGCGGGTACCGGGCGCCAGGCGCGAGTCCATGATGTCCAGCGTCATCAGGTCATAGGGGTTTTGCGGCGCCAGCAGCGGCGCGCACAGCGCCGCCAGGATCATCAGCAGCAGCACGGCGCTGGCCGCGGCGGCGATGCGGCTGGCGAAATAGGCGCGGGCGAAGCGCATCAGCGGCGTTTCGGGCTGGCGCACCATGCGGGTCATCATCGCGCATCCCCCAGCCGCACGCGCGGATCGAGCAGCGAGTACAGCACGTCCACCACCAGATTGATGACGATGAACAGCGTCACGATCAGCATCAGGTAGGCCACGATCACCGGCCGGTCCAGCACCCGGATCGAATCGATGATCAGCTTGCCCATGCCCGGCCAGGCGAACACGGTTTCGGTGACGATGGCGAACGCGATCAGCGAGCCGAACTGCAGGGCCAGCACGGTGACGATCGGGATCAGGATGTTCTTCAGCACATGCACGCCGATGATGCGGCCATTCGACAAGCCCTTGGCGCGGGCGAAGCGCACATAGTCCTGCTGCAGCGCCTCCTGCGCGCCGGCGCGGGTCAGGCGGATCACCAGCGCGATGTTGAACAGCGCCAGGTTCAATGCCGGCAGCAGCAAATGCTGCAGGCCGTCCCGGGTCAGGAAGCTCAGCGGCACGCCGAACACGTCGACCGTCTCGCCGCGGCCGCTGGAAGGCAGCCAGCCCAGCTTGACCGCGAACACCATGATCAGCATCAGCCCGACCCAGAAGGTGGGCAGGGAAAAGCCCAGCACCGAGATTGTCATGATGGCCTTGCCGGCCAGGCTGCCGGGCTTGAGGCCAGCCAGCAGGCCCAGCGGTATGCCCAGCCCCACCGACAGCAGCATGGCCGACACCGCCAGCTCCATGGTGGCCGGGAAGCGTTCCAGGATCAGCGCCAGCGCCGGCGTGGAAAAGGCGAACGAGCGGCCCAGGTTGCCGGCGGCGGCATTCTGCAGGAACAGCAGGTACTGGCGCCACAGCGGCTGGTCCAGGCCGAAGGCGGCGATGATGCGGGCGCGCTCGGCCTGGTTGGCGTCGGGGCTGATCAGGATATCGACCGGGTTGCCAATGGCATAGACGCCGGCGAAGACCAGCAGCGACATCACCAGCAGCACCAGCACGCTTTGCAGCAGGCGGCGGATCAGGAAAATCAGCATGGATTACAGCGGCCGGACCTGGTGCGCGAAGGTGAATTCATCGACCCGGCCCGGATACACCAGGCCGCGCCGCATCGCCCAGCTGGCGTACTGGTGATGCAGCGGGATCACCGCCGCCTCGCCCAGGGCGAGCGCCGCCGCGTCCTTCGCGAACGCTTCGCGCTTGCTCTCGTCGACTGAAGACAAGGCCAAGCGCACCAGCTCATCCACCTTCGGATTGGTGTAATGGCCCCAGTTCCAGGTGCCCCAGCCGGTGTCGGGATTGCGGGTGCCAACCAGGGTGCGCAGGCCGAAATCGCCAGCCAGCGTGCCCCAGCCCAGGAGCGCCATGCTGAATTCGCCGGCGCGCGCCTTGCTGAAATACACCGACAGCGGCAGCGTCTGCACCTTGGCCTGGATGCCGATGCGGGTCAGGAACTGGGCCACGGTCTGCACCACCCGCTCGTCATTGATGTATCGGTTGTTGGGGCCGTGCAGCGTCAGGGCGAAGCCCTGTGGATAACCGGCCTCGGCCAGCAGCTTCCTCGCGCCTTCCGGATCGTAGTTTTCCACCGGCAGCGCGGCGTTGTAGCCGAAGATGCCGGGCGCGACGATGTTCGACGCCGGCACCGCCAGGCCTTCCATGGTGCGCGCCGCCATCGCCCGGCGGTCGATTGCCTTCGAGATGGCCTGGCGCACCCGCACATCGGCCAGCGGATTCTTCTCCAGCGGCTTGCCGGCGCGGTCGGTGACGAAGGGCGAGGCATGCTGCTGCTGGTCCAGGTGCCAGAAGATGGTGCGCCACGAGATTTTCTGCTCCAGCGTGAATTTCGGATTGGTCTTCAGCTTGGCCAGGTCGGCCGTGGGCACGGTCTCGATCAGGTCGACGTCGCCCGCCAGCAGCGCCGCCAGCCGCGGCGCGCTGGCGCTGATGATGCGGAAGGTGACCTTGTCCCAGGCCGGCTTGGTTCCCCAGTACTGGTCGTTGCGGGCCAGCTCCACCCGGTCGCCGCGGGCGAAGCTGACGAACTTGAAGGGGCCGGTGCCAACCAGCGCGCGGCCGCTGTTGAAGTCTTCGGTAGAGGCATTCTGCGCCGCCTTTTTGGAGACGATGAAGATGGAGCTCATGTCCAGCGGCAGGGGTCCGTAGGGCGCGGCGGTTTTTAACTGCACGGTGTAGGGATCGAGCGCCTTCTTGGCCACGATCTGGCGGGTATAGCTGGTGAACGGCCCCGGGCTGGCGGTCAGCGTGGCCGGCCGGTCCAGCGAGAACAGCACATCGTCGGCCGTCATCTCGCTGCCGTCATGGAACTTCACGCCGCGCCGCAGCTTGAATTCCCAGGTGGTGTCGTCCACCGCTCGCCAGGAAGTCGCCAGGCCGGCGATCAGTTTGCCATTGGCGTCGCCCAGCACCAGCGTGTCGAACAGGTGGCTGGACAGGCTGATGTTGGGCGCGATATTCAGGTAATGCGGGTCGAGCGAGGAGACATCGGCCGCCAGGCCGATCTTCAGGTCGGCGGCAAGGGCGCTGGCTGCCATCAGGCTGGCCGCAAGCAGGGCAATGCGCAGTTTCCGTGCTGTTTTCTGCATGGTTTCTCTGGATGGACGGCGCACGGCGCCGGGGTTGCTCATGGGTTGCCAATGATATACGGCGCACCGGGTTTCGGTTTGCGCATACTTTCGGGCAGAACTTATTGTCCGCTGCCGCGCTCTGACTTGACTGAGCGACATCACTCGGCACCCAGCCTAAGGAGAGGCATTATGACAACGATTATCGCAGGCAGGTTCGAATTGCAGGACGATGCGCAGCGCGCCGCCGAAGAACTGGCGCGCGCCGGCTTCCCGGCCGACCGCATCAGCGTGTTCTATGTAAGCTCGGCCGGCCAGCATGACCAGACGCCGATCGGCGGCGACCGCGACCAGTCGCCGGGCGCCGAAGGCACCGGCAAGGGCAATGCCGCCGGCATCGCCGCCGGTGGCGCGATTGGCGCGGCGGTGGGCGCGATCACGGCGCCCCTGACCGGCCCGATCGGCGCCATTACCGGCGCCTTCGTCGGCGGCCACATGGGACAGCTGGTCGGTGCGATGAGCGCGACCAAGGACGATGGCGGCGACGCCGATGAAAACCGCATCCCGGTGCGTCAGGCAGGCATGCTGGTGGCGGTGGAAGCTGCCGGCGCCACGGACCGGGCGGCCGATACCCTGCGCGCAGTCGGCGCGGCTGACCTGGAGATCGGCGAAGGCAATATCGTCGCCGGCGACTGGCAGGATTTCGACCCGGTCGCACCGCCGCGCTTCATCGACCAGCAGACCCGCACGGCCGACCGGCCGCATGCGGAAGGCGCCGGACCGGCGCCGGGCACGGGGCCGGACATCAACCGCTGACGCATTTCCAGCCTGACCGGCATCTCCCGCCCAGGTCGGATTGCCGTTGGAAGCGCCGCCTGGATGAGTAGGGGGCAATACCCGAAGGGCATTGCACCATGCGGCGGCAGAACGTGAGGCGGCGCCAGAATGGAAGGCGGCGGTGGAACGACAGGCATCACCTAACGCGCTTCCCCTTGATCGACGGTCTGGTGCAATGCCCCTTCGGGGTATTGCACCCTGCGCCACCAGGGCATGCCACGGGAACAGGATGCAAGTGGCGCAAAGGGAGGGGGCCACGCCGGCCGCTCCCGTTCCTGAGTTCAGATATCCACCGGATCGACTTCCAGCGACCACCTGGCCCGCGTCTTTATCTCCCGCAGCGCCTCCATCCACACCTTCAGAAACGCCTGCAGCGCCGGCCGCGAGCCCGATTCCAGCAGCAGCTGCGCCCGGTCGACATTGGCGACCCGCGTCATGGTCATCGGTATCGGGTCATTGATCACGATGCCCGGATGCTCGACGCAGGTCGCCGCCTGCTGCAGGAAATCCAGCGCAATCTCCAGCTCCCTTGCCTCGGCCCGCAGCAGCGCCTGGAACAGGAAGGGCGGCAGGCCGGCCATCTGCCGCTCTTCCAGCAGCCTGTCGGCGAAGCGGTCATAGTCATGCGCCATCAGCGAGGCATACAGCGGATGCTGTGGATAACGGGTCTGGATCAGCACTTCGCTGGCGCTGCCGCCCTCCTTCTGCGCGGCACGGCCGGCGCGCCCGGATACCTGCATCAGCTGCGCGAACAGCCGCTCGCTGGCCCGGTAGTCATGCGAGAACAGCGCCGTGTCCGGGTTCAGGATGCCCACCAGCGTCAGGTTTTTGAAGTCGTGGCCCTTGGCCACCATCTGGGTACCGATCAGGATGTCGACCTCGCCGTTGTGCACGCTGTCGAACGCGGCCTGGGCGCTGCCTTTCCTGCGGGTGGAGTCGGCGTCGATGCGCAGGATGCGGGCCGTCGGGAACACCAGTTGCAGGTTTTCCTCCACCCGCTGGGTGCCGCGGCCCAGCGGCTGCAGGTCGACATTGCCGCAGGTCGGGCAGGAACGCGGTATGCGCAGCTCCAGGCTGCAGTGGTGGCAGCGCAGCCGGTGCTCCGGCCGGTGCAGCACCATGAAGGCGGTGCAGCGGATGCAATTGCTGACCCAGCCGCAGGCATCGCAATTGAGCACCGGCGCATACCCACGCCGGTTCAGGAACAGCAGGGACTGCTCGCCGCGCTCCAGGCGCCGCTTCACTGCCGACACCAGAGTGGAGGTCAGGCCTTCGGCCGGCTTGTCGCGCTCCATGTCGATCAGGCGTATCGCCGGCAGCACCGCGTCCTGTACTGCCCGCTCCCGCAGTTCCAGCCGGCGGTAGCGCCCGGACTGGGCATGGTGCCAGCTCTCCAGCGACGGCGTGGCCGAGCCCAGCACCACCGGAATGCCAAGCTGGTGCGCGCGCCAGACCGCCAGGTCGCGCGCCGAGTAGCGCAGGCCTTCCTGCTGCTTGTAGGAAGGATCGTGCTCCTCGTCGATGATGATGAGCTTGAGAAACGGCAGCGAGGCCAGCACCGCCAGCCGGGTGCCGAGCACGATGCTGGCATGGCCCAGGTGCGCCGTCAGCCAGTTGACCATGCGCTCGCCCTCGGCCAGCCCGCTATGCAGCGTTGCCACCACCAGGCCGGGAAAGCGTGCCCGGATATTGGTTTCCAGCTGGGGCGTCAGGTTGATTTCCGGGATCATGATCAGCACCTGCGCATCCGGCTCGCGGGCCAGGATGCGGGAAGCGGCCTGCAGGTACACCTCGGTCTTGCCGCTGCCAGTGACGCCATACAGCAGGGCGGGCGCGAAGCCGCTGGCTTGCGCAATGCTGTCGGCCGCTTCGCGCTGGGAAGCATTGAGGGCCGGCACGCCGGCCGGCGTTGCATCCGGCACCGGCCTGTGCTGGCCGATCTTCTTCAGCGCCCGGTTCAGCGAGACCGGATTCTCCGCGCGCAGGTTCTTGGGCACGCCGGGCACGGCGACCTCGCCCAGGGGACGCTGGTAGTACGCCGCCGCGAAGCGGCACAGATCCATCCACTGCGCCGACAGCGGCGCAAGCTGGCTGCGCACGGCCAAAGCGGTCTTGAGCTTTTCCGGCGGCAGTTCGGTGCTGTCGGCAATATCGACGATCAGCCCCATTACTTCGCGCCGGCCGAACGGCACGAGTGCGAACTGGCCCGGCAGCGGTTCCGGCATGCCCTCTTCCACCGTCCAGCCATAGTCGAAGAGGAAGTCAAGAGGGGTATCGAGTGCTACTTTGAGTATCCTGAAACGAGCCACCTGAGACCAATCCTGAAAAAATGAGCTAACTCACGGTTTACTAAGCAGTTTTTCAACGACGCACCGCGCCTGTGGATAACTTTGTGAACAAAACCCTCTTGACACGCCAAAACCCAGATCCCATGCGGCTTTCCGGCCGCTGCACCGAACTGAGCCAAAAAAAGACCCTATTAAAATCAACCACTTAAGATTTGCGTAAACGCGACAAAAAATATTTTCTTTTTGCGGTGCACGATACTGTTTTTGTGAATAAGTGGGCTTTCCCGCCGTTATTTTTTGTGCGCTGAGCAAGCGCATCTCTTGCGCTGCCGCAGCTTTTGGCGATTTCGTCGTGACTTACTCACAAGCACAAAATTTCCACTGTTAAATCGGTGAACAACGACATTGGCATGCGTGAAAAAGAATTGCTGCGGCACAATAAACTCAACGGAACAGCAATTTTGTCATGTTTCTTGGGTTCAACGAAACATCGTATTAACAAACACGCATAAGCCCCGGTTTACAAAGGAGATTCAGACAGTGCGCAGGCTGTGGATAACTTTGTGCACAAATGTGCGCAACTTGCAGAAGCAGCCATAACGGCTTTAGTCAATCCTGTGGATAAAAACAGCCATTCTTTATAAAACAGCTTACAAATCAATGGTTTGACAATTAAATCATGCGCCTGCGCATTGTACGGCCAGGAGAATGGCGCCAAATCGGCGGTGGATGATTTTGTGCATAAGTCGCATAAGCACAGGCAAAAAATGTTTTTAACAATTCTTGCCTGCGTACCAGCGCTGTTTATTTCTGTCCGCGCTGCGCGCGGCTGATACGGTGCACTGCATCAACCATGGCGGTCACGGATTCCGGTGGCGTGAATTGCGAAATGCCGTGTCCCAGGTTGAACACATGGCCATGGCCTGCCGCCGGCGTGCCATAGGAGGCCAGCAGTTTGGCAACTTCCGCCTCGATCTGTTCCGGCTTGGCGAACAGCACCGACGGGTCAAGATTGCCCTGCAGCGCGACCTTGTGCCCTACCCTTGCCCGCGCCGAAGCCAGGTTCACGGTCCAGTCCAGGCCGACCGCATCCGCGCCGATGTCGGCAATCTGCTCCAGCCACAAGCCGCCGCCTTTGGTGAACACAATGCTCGGAATGCGCACGCCGTCCTTCTCGGTCTGCAACCGGCTGACCACCTCGCGCATATAGGCTAGGGAAAATTCCTGGTAGACGCCGTCGGCCAGCGCCCCCCCCCAGGTGTCGAAAATCATTACCGCCTGGGCGCCCGCATCGATCTGCGCATTCAGATAGCCAGCCACCGCGGCGGCATTGGTACGCAGGATATGGTGCATCAGGTCCGGGCGGTCGTACAGCATGGTCTTGACCCGTCGGAAGTCGTCCGAGCCGCCGCCTTCGACCATATAGCAGGCCAGGGTCCAGGGGCTGCCGGAGAAGCCGATCAACGGCACCCTGCCCTGCAGTTCGGTGCGGATCTGGGTCACGGCGTCGAACACATAACGCAGTTCATTCAGGTCGGGCGCGCGCAGTGCCTGCACCGCCGCCTCGTCCCGCAACGGCCGCTCGAACTTCGGCCCCTCGCCGTCGGCAAAATAGAGGCCCAGGCCCATCGCGTCCGGCACGGTGAGGATGTCGGAAAACAGGATGGCCGCGTCCAGCGGGTAACGGTCCAGTGGCTGCAGCGTGACTTCCGTCGCATAGGAAGGATTCTTCGCCAGGCCCAGGAAGGAACCGGCCCGGGCGCGCGTGGCGCGGTACTCCGGCAGGTAACGCCCGGCCTGACGCATCAGCCACAGGGGCGTGTAGTCGGTTGGCTGGCGCAGCAGCGCGCGCAGGAAAGTGTCGTTCTTGAGTGCGGCGAAGGTAGTGGACATCGGCGTGGGGGGCTATTTCGGGAAGCCGGTATTATCGCCCAAAGACACTGCCCGCGGCCTTGTGATGCTCGGCCGTTGCGTGCTGCGGGGAAGCCAGGTCGCGATTTGACCCCCTTTGCATCAAACCCGATGTCTTTTTGATACGAGTTGAAACATCTTTTACCGCAATGCGCTACTTTGACTTGCATGACAGAAAGTAGTCTTGCCCGGAGCCTGTCCATTCCGGGCAGGCAAAGGATGCTGATGAACTCGACGATAGATTGCGACCTGCTGGTGGTCGGTGGCGGCCTGAATGGCACGGCGATTGCCCGCGACGCCGCCGGACGCGGCATGTCGGTGGTGCTGTGCGAACGTGATGACCTTGGCGCCTACGCGGTCGCTTCCGCCTGCGGCCCCTCGCACACCGCCGTGCCTTCGCTGAAAAGGCAGGCACTCTCCACGCTCAGGAAAGCGCTGGCTGAACGGGAAACCCTGATGCGCATTGCGCCGCATGCCGTCACGCCGCTGCGGCTTGTAGTGCCGCGTGACGACGACCGGCAGCCATGGCGGGAGCGCGCCAGCCGGCTGCTGGCCGACCGGCTGGCGCCGCGCCAGCTGCTGCCGGCGTCGCGCCACCTGGACCTGCTGCATCATGTGGCCGGCCTGCCCCTGAAACCGCAGTTCAGCCAGGGAGAACTGGTGTCCGGCTGCAAGGTCGATGGCCCGCGTCTGGCGGTGCTCAACGCGATGGATGCCGCCGAGGCCGGCGCCACCATCCTGACCCGCACTGTCTGCGATGCCGCCCAGCGCAGCGGCGAAAGCTGGCAGGCCACGCTGCGCGGCCCCGGCGGCGCCGGCACGCTGGTGCGCTCGCGCGCCATGGTCAACGCCACCGGACAGTGGGCAACCCGCTTCCTGCGTTCGGCCAGCAATGTCGACCTGCCGATTCCGCTGGTCAAATGCATCCGCCTGGTGGTGCGCAAGAAGCTGGCGCATCCGTGCAGCTACCTGCTGCGGGATGCCGATGGCCGCAGCGTGCTGGTACTGCCGTGCGAGAACGATTCCACACTGGTTATCGCGGATGGCTTGCCGCATGGCGGCGAGCCGGGCGCGCCGCAGGTCAGCGACGCCGAGATCGAACGCTTGTGCGGCCTGCTCAACCGCTACTTCACCGCCCGCACCAGCGCCGCCGATGTGGCGCAGGCAAGCGCCGGCCTGCGCCTGGCCGTCGACGGCAGCGACAGCAGCGCGCAGGCGCTGCCGCAGCCTCATGCCCTGCGGCTCGACCGCGATGGCGCGCCGCTGCTGTCCGTGCTCGGCGGCGACGCCGAAAGTTTCCGGCGCGTGGCGGAAGAAGCGGTGGACCAGCTGGCGCCGCTGCTGGGCCAGAGCGGTGGCGCCTGGACCGCGCAGGCCTGCCTGCCGGGCGGCACGCTTTTCGGCATGGCGCCCACTGCGCAAAGCGTGCTCGGCTTTAGCGACTACCTGCGCATGAAGAAACAGGCGTTTGCCTGGGCGCCGCCGGAGCTGGTCGAGCGCTATGTACACAGCTATGGCAGCCGGACCGACCGGCTGCTGCAGGGTTGCGCCGGCATGCATGACCTCGGTCGGGAAATATTGCCGGGACTATTCGAGGCCGAACTGCATTACCTGATCCGCCACGAGTGGGCGCAGACCGCCGAAGATATCCTGTGGCGCCGTACCCGGCTGGGCCATCTGCTGCCGACCGGGGCAGCGGCAACGCTGGAGGGCTGGCTGGCCGCCACGCCGGTAACGCAGGCAGTCAAGCACGCCTGATGCCGCGCGCGCCTGGAAGCGGGCGTGGTGGAAGAATAGTGGGCTGCAATGCGCGGGAGAACGATGTGGTCTGACTTCGCCACCTTCTGCCGCACAGGCTCCTGGCCCTGCCGTTACGGCAGCGCCAGTTCGACTGCCTGCGCCAGGTCGCGTGCCCATGCGGCGCAGCCCAGCGTCGAGGGATGGTAATTGTCGATGGCCATCATCCCCGCCAGATCAGCCTGGCTCTGCATCGGCACATGGCGTACGCCAGCCATGCCGGCCGCCACCCGGTCGAGTTCCGCCGCCTTCAGGCCCAGCACCCAGCGCAGTGGCTGCGGCAAGGCCGGGAACCGTGCCAGCGGCGGCACGCCGGCCAGCAGCACCACGGCCGGATCGCATTTCTCGCGCAGGCCGGCCAGCAGCAGCGACAGGTCGCTCAACCACCGGGCGCTGGAGCGAAACGCGGTACTGTCATTGACGCCGAAAGCCACCAGCAGCACATCGACCCGCTGCGCCGGCACCAGCGGCAGCAATGCCTGCCGTGCCTGCGCCACCGTCACGCCGTTCAGGCCACAGGCGCGCCATTGCACCGGCCTGTGCAGCCTGCGCGACAGTTCGCGCGCCAGCGCCGCGGTAATGGCCTGCTCGTGGTGATCGACGCCGACGCCGGCCACCGGCGATTCGCCAACCGCCAGCAGGCGCAATGGCGCGCCGGCCAGCGTGTCGCCGCACAGGCCGTTATCCGCACCCGCCGCTGGCGGCAATCGTGGCGTGCGCCGGCGCACGCCACGGCCCTGTGCGGCCAGCAGCGGCAGCAGGGGCAGCGCGACCAGTTCGGGCAGCCAGCGTCGCATGCTCGGTCGTCTACTCCACCTTGAGCTTGCTGTAATCGGCATGCGGCTCCGGGTAAGCCAGCTTCATTCCTTCCAGCGTTTCCTTGAAAATCGCCGCCACCGCCAGGTTGCGGTGGGTCTTGGAATCGGACGGGATCACATACCAGGGCGCGTGGTCGGCGTCGGTTTCAGACAGCAGTTCGGTATAGGCGGCCTGGTAATCGGACCAGAACTTGCGCTCTTCCAGGTCCTGCGGATCGAATTTCCAGTGCTTCTGCGGATCGTCCAGCCGCGCCTGCAGCCTGGCTTTCTGCTCATCCTTGGATATGTGCAGGAAGAACTTGACGATCACGGTGCCGGTTTCGGCCAGCATGCGTTCGAAGTCGCGGATATGCGCGTAACGCTGCCTGCAGGTCTTTTCATCGATCCAGCCATGCACCCGCGGCACCAGCACATCCTCGTAATGGCTGCGGTTGAAGATCACGATTTCGCCCTGCCCCGGCGCTTCGCGGTGGATGCGCCACAGGAAGTCGTGCTCCTTTTCCACCGTGCTGGGCGCCTTGAAGGCGATGGTGCGTATGCCCAGCGGATCGGTGGCGTCGAACACGCCGCGTATCGTGCCGTCCTTGCCGGCAGTATCCATCCCCTGCAGGATCACCATCAGCTTGCGGCCATGCTCGGCATAGAAGATGTCCTGCATCTCGGCGATTTCCCGCGCCAGGATCTCGACAGCGCTCTTGTCCACCGCCTTGTCGCCAGAGGACAGCGGCTTGGCGGATGCATCCTCGTCGCGCACCTTGAATTTTTTGGCCGGCCGGAACTGCTGTTGCGTCTTCATGGCCTACCCGCCGGATTCGATGCCAGGGCCATATGCTCGATCTTCATGCAGCGGTCCATCACCACCATCATGCCGGCCTTGCGCGCGATCTGCGCCGCCGCCTCGTTGACCACGCCGAGCTGCATCCACAGGCAACGCGCGCCGATGGCCACCGCTTCCTCGGCCACCGGCACGATCTCTTCCGGCTTGCGAAAGCACTGGACCACGTCGATCACGCCATGTTCCCGGGTCGCCTGCGTCAGCGTCGCATAGCAATGCTCCCCGAGGATGGATTGTCCGGCATAGGTCGGATTGACCGGAATGATGCGGTGGCCATGCTGCTGCAGGTAATGCGCGACTTCGTGGCTGGCGCGTTCCGGCTTGCTGGACAGGCCGACTACGGCAATCGTTCGTGCAGTGGACAGCAGTTGCGGAATGGACTCGAAGGCTTTGGACATTGGTCAACCTCGAAAAGGGAATTTGTTGCGTTTATTGTAAGCGGGTCCCTGCATGCGGGCTTGCGTGAAATCCGGTGCGCTGCATGTGGATCTGAGCGTAGATAGGTGCAGACAAAATCGGAAAAGACAGGAGTTAGGTTACAAGGAACCGACATGAAAAGATGGGTACTCATGCAGCCCAGATTGCTGGCCACATCGTTTTCGGGGTTTCACATGGTGTGGCATACCCTGCACGCCACCAATCAGGAGTCGCGTCAATCTGAAAATCCCTCCTCGCTTAATGAAAGGAATCAAATGAAAGCACGTCTCGCATTATTGATTGCAATCGCATTTTCGCTATCGGCTTGCACCAACCCCAATTGGTTCGCGGATTCACAACCCGGCACGGCTCTGTTGCAGAAATAAAGTAAGGGACGAGTTAACCTTGCTGTAGATGGATTTATGGCATAGCGACCGTAATTGGCGTGCCAAGGCGCGTAAAGCGATTCAGCACAGCGGCACGGACCTGTAATTCAGCGACTTGCCGATCAAAGTCACGGGCCATGATGCGTTCGCCAAGTAGCTTGAAGCAGCGCATCTTAGTCTCGACCAAACTTCGTCGGTGATAGCCACTCCATTTCTTCCAGATCGTTCGGCCCAGTCGGCGTGTCGCTCGTAGAATCTCATTTCGTGCCGTGGCACCAATGCGATTCATCTTCCATAGCTTGGCATTTTTCCGGATCGGGATTATGGCATCGGCCTGACGTCGTGCGATGGCTTCATGGCAGCCCTTCGTATCGTAAGCGCCATCACCACTGACGCTGGCGAGCAGCTCTTCTGGAGGAATCTGACCCAATAGGTTGGGCAACATAGGCGCATCGCCGATACTGTTGTCCGTCACTTCCATCGCGCGAATCTCGAGTGTGGAAGCATCAATGCCAAGATGGACTTTGCGCCATTGGCGGCGGTAATCAGCGCCATGCTTCCTGGTCTTCCATTCGCCTTCGCCCAGCATCTTGATGCCGGTGCTATCGACCAGCAGGTGCAGGCCGGTCGTGGTGGGCATGACTTCGATGGCAACGCGCAATTTCTTTTGCCGGCGGCTTATCGTGCTGTAGTCGGGGACGGGCCAGTCGAGGCCTGTCAATTGCAGCAAGCTTTGCGTCATGCCCATGGCCTGGCGTAGCGGCAAGCTGAACAGGCATTTGATACTCAGACAGAACTGAATGGCTTCGTCACTAAAGGTTGGACTTCGTCCACGCTTACCGTTTGCCTGGCCGTGCCAGTTCATAGTGGGATCGAGCCAGATCAGCAGAGAGCCACGCGCCTTTAATGCCGCGTTATAGGCTTTCCAGTTCGTCGTTTGGTACTTCCGAGCAGCGGGTTTCATGCACCCAGCCTACCCGAATTGCTGCCAATGCGCTTGGCTGCCCGATTTGCGCAACAAAGCCACTAATCATGCGCAATATTGACGAGCCTGGCTTTTTATTCGCCAGCTTAGATGAGAAAAATCCTTACATGCTCTATTACTCGAGAAATAAAGAGATTCTGTGGTTTTCAGCTACTGAAGTAAATAAGTCCACTACCATTTGCGACTTTGACATGCGTAATCAGGAGCTTTAGGAATTAGCGTTGCAGTGGAATAGCGCACACGCGCTTTGCCACCAATTGCTGACTCAAACAACGCACAGCCCGCAATTGGCTACAGCAATAAAAAAAGGCAGCCAAAGCTGCCTTCATTTTTACTGCCGCTACTACCAGATCAGCGCTTTTGCCGCAGTCTCTGGATCGCCGCCAGCTGGGCAATCGCCACAGCCAGTTCCGCCTGCGCAGTTGCGTAATCGATCTTCGATTCGCGATTGACCAGGCTTTCCTCTGCCAGGCGCTTGGCTTCCGCCGCCTTGGCTTCGTCGAGGTCGCCACCGCGGATGGCGGTGTCGGCCAGCACGGTCACGGCATTAGGCTGCACTTCCAGGATGCCGCCGGCGACGAAGACGAACTCGTCTTCGGACTGGCCCGGCACCTTGATGCGCACCGCGCCCGGGCGGATGCGGGTGATCAGCGGGGTGTGCTTGGGATAGATGCCCAGCTCGCCCGCTTCACCCGGCAACGCGACGAATTCCGCTTCGCCGGAGAAGATCTGCTCTTCGGCGGAAACGACGTCCACGTGTATTGTATTTGCCATATCAAAACCTTCTCAAGCTGAGCTGTTCGGTGCAGTGCGGACAACAAAAGACGGCCGGCGCGACGCCGGCCGTCCCATGTTGGCCATTACTGCATCTTCTTCGCTTTTTCGATCGCTTCGTCGATGGTGCCGACCATGTAGAACGCCTGCTCCGGCAGGTGGTCCAGTTCGCCCGACGCAATCATCTTGAAGCCGCGGATGGTTTCCTTCAGCGGCACGTACTTGCCTGGCGAGCCGGTGAACACTTCAGCGACGTGGAACGGCTGGGACAGGAAACGCTGCATCTTACGAGCGCGTGCCACGACCAGCTTGTCTTCCGGCGCCAGTTCGTCCATGCCCAGAATCGCGATGATGTCGCGCAGTTCCTTGTAGCGCTGCAGGGTGCCCTGAACGGCGCGGGCGGTCTCGTAGTGCTCCTGGCCGACCACCAGCGGGTCCAGCTGGCGCGAGGTCGAGTCCAGCGGATCCACTGCGGGGTAGATACCCAGCGAAGCGATGTCACGCGACAGAACGACGGTCGAGTCCAGGTGGGCGAAGGTGGTTGCCGGCGACGGGTCGGTCAAGTCGTCCGCAGGGACGTACACGGCCTGGATCGAGGTGATCGAACCGGTCTTGGTCGAGGTGATGCGCTCCTGCAGGCGGCCCATTTCTTCGGCCAGCGTCGGCTGGTAACCCACGGCGGAAGGCATACGGCCCAGCAGTGCGGACACTTCGGTACCGGCCAGGGTGTAACGGTAGATGTTGTCGACGAAGAACAGCACGTCACGGCCTTCATCGCGGAAGCCTTCCGCAATCGTCAGGCCAGTCAGCGCCACGCGCAGACGGTTGCCCGGCGGCTCGTTCATCTGACCGTAGACCATCGCAACCTTGGAGTTGGTCGGGTTTTCCAGGTCAACCACCTTGGCATCGGCCATCTCGTGGTAGAAGTCGTTGCCCTCACGGGTACGCTCGCCCACGCCGGCGAACACGGACAGACCCGAGTGCGCCTTGGCGATGTTGTTGATCAGTTCCATCATGTTCACGGTCTTGCCCACGCCGGCGCCGCCGAACAGGCCAACCTTACCGCCTTTTGCGAACGGGCAGACCAGGTCGATCACCTTGATGCCGGTTTCCAGCAGGTCTTGCGAAGGCGACAGTTCGTCGTACTTCGGCGCTTCGCGGTGGATGGAAGCCATGTGCTCGTGGCTCACCGGACCGCATTCGTCGATCGGGTTGCCCAGCACGTCCATGATGCGGCCCAAGGTAGCAGGGCCGATAGGCACCTGAATTGCCTTGCCGGTGTTCTGGATGATCATGCCGCGACGCAGGCCGTCGGAGCTGCCCAGCGCAATGGTACGCACCACGCCGTCGCCCAGCTGCTGCTGCACTTCCAGCGTCAGTTCGGAGCCTTCCATTTTCAAGGCGTCGAACACCTTGGGCATCGCGTTGCGCGGGAACTCAACGTCCACCACGGCGCCGATACACTGAACGATTTTGCCATCAGCCATTTTCGTTCCTTCAATATGTAGTATTTAAATTCTGTTTCACGCGTTTGCGTGTTTACACCGCTGCCGCACCGGCAACGATCTCGGAGAGTTCCTTGGTAATCGCGGCCTGCCGGGTCTTGTTGTAGACCAGGCGCAGTTCACCGATGACGTTGCCGGCGTTGTCGGACGCCGCCTTCATCGCCACCATGCGCGCCGACTGCTCGGACGCCAGGTTCTCGGCAACCGCCTGGTAAATCAGCGCTTCCACATAGCGCACCAGCAGTTCGTCGATCACGGTCTGGGCATCCGGCTCGTAGATGTAGTCCCAGTCCATGCCGTGCTTGTCAGCCGTCATGCGCTCGGACGACAGCGGCAGCAACTGCTCCAGCATCGGCTCCTGCCTCATCGTGTTGATGAACTTGGTGTAGACGATGTAGACCGCGTCCAGCCGGCCTTCCTGGTAAGCGTCCAGCAGCACCTTGACCGGGCCGATCAGCTTTTCCAGATGCGGCGTGTCGCCGATCTGGACTGCATGCGACACGACCCGGGCGCCAACGCGGTTCAGAAAGCCGAAGCCCTTGTTGCCAATGGCGACGGCCTCGACCTTGTTGCCCTTGCCTTCGAGCTCGCGCAGCTTGTTGGTCAGAACACGCAACGCATTGGTGTTCATGCCGCCGCACAGGCCCTTGTCAGTGGTGACCACGATGATGCCGACCGTCTTCGAGGCATCCTGCTTGACCAGGAACGGATGGGTGTACTCCGGATTGGCCTCGGCAAGATTGGAGGCGATATTACGAATCTTGTCACTATAGGGACGGGCCGACCGCATCCGCTCCTGCGCCTTTCGCATCTTGGAAGCGGCGACCATTTCCATCGCCCTGGTGATCTTCTTCGTATTCTCTACGCTCTTGATCTTGCCACGTATCTCTTTGCCTACAGCCATGAGTCCTTGCTCCTTCTAGCCGCGTTCAAATCAGAACGATACAGATTTCTTGAAGTCGCCAATCGCGGCGGCCATTGCGGCTTCGCCATCCTTGTCGAGTTGCTTGCTATCTTCAATCTTCTGCAGCAGCGCTCCGTGGCTGGTCTTCATGAAGTTATGAAGGCCAGATTCAAACGCGAGTACATTCTTGACTTCGACGTCGTCGAAGTAGCCCTTGTTGACCGCGAACAGCGACACAGCCATCAGCGAGATCGGCAGCGGCGAGTACTGGGGCTGCTTGAGCAGTTCAGTCACGCGGGCGCCACGCTCGAGCTGCTTGCGGGTCGATTCGTCGAGATCGGATGCAAACTGCGCAAACGCTGCCAGCTCGCGGTACTGCGCCAGGTCGGTACGGATACCGCCGGACAGGCCCTTGATGACCTTGGTCTGGGCGGCGCCACCGACGCGCGACACCGAGATACCGGCGTTGATCGCAGGGCGGATACCGGCGTTGAACAGCGAGGTTTCCAGGAAGATCTGGCCGTCGGTGATCGAAATCACGTTGGTCGGAACGAAGGCGGAAACGTCGCCTGCCTGGGTTTCAATGATGGGCAGTGCGGTCAGCGAGCCAGTCTTGCCGGTCACGGCGCCGTTGGTGAACTTCTCGACATAGTCGGGGTTCACGCGGGCTGCGCGCTCGAGCAGGCGGCTGTGCAGGTAGAACACGTCGCCGGGGTAGGCTTCACGGCCTGGCGGACGGCGCAGCAGCAGAGACACCTGGCGGTAGGCAACAGCCTGCTTGGACAGGTCGTCATAGACGATCAGCGCGTCTTCGCCGCGGTCGCGGAAGTATTCGCCCATGGCGCAGCCGGAGTAGGCCGACACGTATTGCATGGCGGCGGATTCGGAAGCGGATGCGGCCACGACGATGGTGTATTCCATGGCGCCATGCTGTTCCAGCGCGCGCACGATGTTCTTGATCGTCGATGCCTTCTGGCCGATGGCGACGTAGATACACGTCATGCCCTGGCCCTTCTGGTTGATGATCGCATCGATTGCCACGGCCGACTTGCCGGTCTGGCGGTCGCCAATGATCAGTTCGCGCTGGCCACGGCCGATGGGCACCATCGCGTCGATCGACTTCAGGCCGGTTTGCATCGGCTGGGAAACGGATTGACGGGCGATCACGCCCGGTGCGATCTTTTCGATCGGGGCGGTCAGGGTGGTGTTGATCGGGCCCTTGCCGTCGATCGGCTGACCCAGCGCGTTGACCACGCGGCCACGCAGTTCAGGGCCGATAGGCACTTCCAGAATGCGGCCGGTGCACTTGACCGTGTCGCCTTCGGAGATATGTTCGTAGCTGCCCAGGATCACCGAGCCGACCGAGTCGCGCTCGAGATTCAGCGCCAGGCCGAAGGTGTTGCCCGGGAATTCCAGCATTTCGCCCTGCATCACGTCCGACAGACCGTGGATGCGGCAAATGCCGTCGGACACGGAAATGACGGTGCCCTGATTGCGAATCTCGGCGTTGTCGCCGAGGCCCTGGATCCGGCTCTTGATCAGTTCGCTGATTTCAGACGGGTTGAGTTGCATGTTAACTCCTAATTTAGATGTCTTGCGTGCTTGCCGAAGCGGGCCGGGTCAGCTGGTCAATGCGGTCTGCATCTGCTGCAGCTTGGCGCGCACCGACGTGTCGAGCACTTCATCGCCAACCACGACGCGCACGCCACCGATCAGCGAGTTATCCACGGTCACCGACGGGTTCAGGTTGCGGCCGAAGCGCTTCTGCAGCGTCGCAACCAGGTCGTTTATCTGCGCCGGCGTCAGCTCGAACGCGCTCACGATTTCCGCATCCGCCGCGCCTTCCTGCGCATTTTTCAATGCATGGAATTGCAGCGCGATTTCCGGCAGCAGTGCCAGGCGACCGTTTTCGACCAGCATGCCGACGAAGTTTTGGAGTTCGGCATTGGCGGGCGAGTTCAGCGCGGCGAGAAAAGTAGAGACGATCTGCTCATCGGACACCTTCGGGTTGCGCGCCAGTTCCTGCATGTCAGGATTGGCGGCCACCGACGACATGCCTGAAACGAGTTCAGACCAGGCCGCCATGTTTCCGGACTGGGCTACACGAAACAGCGCCTCGGCGTAGGGGCGGGCAATCGTTGCGAGTTCGGCCATGATTACAGCTCGGTCTTCAGTTGGTTCAACAGATCGGCATGAGCGGCGGGGTTGATTTCCCGCTTCAGGATCTGCTCGGCGCCCTGAACTGCCAGCGTTGCCACCTGGGCGCGCAGTGCGTCACGTGCCTGGCTGACTTGCTGTTCTGCGTCCGCGCGGGCCGAAGCCAGAATACGGGCTGCTTCTTCCGAGGCAGTCCGCTTTGCTTCTTCGATGATCGCCTGGGCACGCTTTTCAGCGTCGCCGATGCGCTTCTGGCCAGCGTCGTGCGCCGAAGCCAGTTCGGCTTGCACGCGCTTTTCCGCGGCAGCCATTTCCAGCTTGCCGCGCTCGGCAGCAGCCAGACCGTCCGCGATCTTCTTGGCGCGCTCGTCGAGCGCGTTCATCAATGGCGGCCACACGAATTTCATCGTGAAGACAGCCAGGATGAAGAAGACCACGAACTGAGCAAACAATGTTGCATTCAGGTTCATGGTAGTTTCCTTCTCAGAATGGCGAGTGCTGGAATCCTATTCCAGCATGAGAATCAGGACGGTCGAACCGTATTAGCCACGAACGAACGGGTTTGCGAAGGCGAACAGCATGGCGATACCAACACCGATCAGGAACGCAGCGTCGATCAGACCAGCCAGCAGGAACATCTTGGTTTGCAGGGTATTCATCAGTTCAGGCTGGCGAGCCGAAGCTTCCAGGTACTTGCCGCCCATGATGGCGATACCGATACAAGCGCCGATAGCGCCCAGACCAATGATCAAACCGCAAGCCAGTGCTACGAACGAGATGTCAGTCATGACAATTCCTTTAAGTAAAGTTAAAAATTAAAAACGAAAGGTTGAATCAGAAAGTTTTACCGCTTGCCATCAATCTGCTGATTAATGGCCTTCATGTGCCTGGCCGAGATACACCAGCGTGAGCATCATGAAGATGAACGCCTGCAACAGCACGATCAGAATGTGGAAGATGGCCCACATCGAACCGGCAATTACATGCCCAACGAAACCGAACACGGTTGCAGTCGAACCAAGCAAAGCGATCAGCAGGAACAGCAGCTCGCCGGCGTACATGTTGCCGAACAGTCGCATCGCGAGCGATACGGTTTTTGCGGCGAATTCGATGATATTGAGGAGCAGATTGAACGGCGCCAGCCAGATGCCGAACGGTGCGGCAAACAGTTCATGGACAAAGCCGCCGGCACCCTTGATCTTCACGTTGTAGTACAGCATCAGGACCAGCACGCCCAGGGCGATGCCCATGGTGCCATTCAGGTCGGCGGTTGGCACGACGCGGTGATGCGGGAACACGTGCTCGATGCCCAGCACGCTGAACAGGCTGGAAAACAGGTCAACCGGCAGGAAATCCAGGGAATTCATCAGCGCAACCCAGACGAACACGGTCAGCGCCAGCGGTGCGATGAAGCTGCGGTCGCCATGCACGATGGACTTGGCCTGGTCGTCGACCATTTCCACGACCATTTCAACGAAAGCCTGCAGACGGCCGGGGACGCCGGCGGTAGCACGACGTGCGGCCAAATACATCACGAGACAGCCGACGATGCCCATCGCAACGGACCAGAACAGCGTGTCCATGTTAATGATGGAAAAATCGACGATCTTTTCCTGATGATTGGTGGAGAAGTGTCCAAGATGGTGGACGATGTATTCGGAAGCGGTGGGAGCAGCATGCCCCGCAGCCGCCCCAGCAGCAGTTTCAGTCGCCATGTCAGTGCCTAAATAATAAGATGATGTAACTTTTCAGTGCCACGATGAAAGCGGCGATCAGCGCCAGCCAGTTCAAATCGCGGTACAGCCAGACCACCGCAGCCAACAATGCAATGGTCAGTGCAATCTTTATAAATTCACCGATGAAAAACGACATCGGATTGACGGTCTGTGATCGGCGCGCATTCGAGTACAAGCGCAGCGCAAGCAAACCATTCGGCACCACACAACACAAACCACCCAGCAATGCGGAAATCAGTGCGTGGATTCCGCCCAGCATTCCAGCCACGGCGCCAGCCAAGACCGTAGTCAACAGTTGCAGAAGGACCAGGCGAAGCATACTTGTCCAGACTCATGCAACCCGTTGGGCTCTTGCGAGTCGCGGTACGGGCCGTGTGGTTCGTGTGAAATGCAAAGGCTTGCGGATGGAGTGCGATTTCTGAAGCCACGGGATTATAAGATTATTCTTTCCGCGGCGTCAAACGTTTACTTGCACTGAAATCGCGCACAACGCGCGCTAAAAGCATGGGATCATCGGTTATGCATCACACATCGTCGAACATGTAAACGCCTACCGTAGTTTTACGTGACTGATATACAACAGCCGGAACGGCCGAGTCAGCGCAGTGTTGCGATTTGGAATGTCAACGCCGCAAGCGTGCAATCACGCCATCCAGTGCATCGAGGTTGGCAAAATCGATGACGAGCTGTCCCTTGTTACGCGCGCTGACCTTGATGGCAACCTGGGTCGCGAGCGCGTCCGACAACTCCTCCTCGAGGCGCACGATGTCGCGCGGCTTTTCACGCGGTGCGGGTTTTTGCTGCTGGTCGTCCGCCAGTGCCTGGGCTACCAGCTTTTCCGCCTCGCGGACCGAGAGCCTGCGAGCGATGATCATGTTGGCCAGGTTGATCTGGGTCGCAGCATCGACTGACAGCAAGGCGCGCGCATGGCCCATGTCGATGTCACCGGCCATCAGCATGGTTTGCACCGGCTGCGCCAGGTTGAGCAGGCGCAATAAATTGGAAACCGCACTGCGCGAGCGGCCTACCGCGCCGGCAGCCTGCTCATGGGTAAATCCGAAGTCCGAAATCAGCCGCTGTATGCCCTGCGCTTCTTCCAGCGGATTCAGATCCTCGCGCTGGATATTCTCGATCAGCGCCATCGCCGCCGCGGCATGGTCATCCACGCTCTTGACCAGTACCGGCACTTCCGTGAGGCCAGCCAGTTGCGCTGCCCGGAAGCGGCGTTCGCCGGCGATGATTTCATAGCGGCCATTGGCCTCGGGCACTGGCCTGACCAGGATGGCCTGCAGCAATCCCTGCGCGCGGATCGAATCGGCCAGTTCCGCCAGGGCACCCTCGTCCATGCGGGTGCGCGGCTGGTATTTTCCGGGCTGCAGCTTGTCGATGGCCAGCGAGGATGGCGTGCTAACTCCCATGGCTTCCGTCTCGGAAGTGTCGGAGGAGCCGCCAAGCAGCGCGTCGAGGCCGCGTCCCAGGCCCTTGGTTTTTTTGGTCGCCATGTGTCAGATCGTCATTTCATTGAGGAGTGCATATGTATCGGCTTACCAGCCCTTGATCCGCTCGACCATTTCGGCGCCGAAGGCGACATAGGCCTGGGCACCCTTGGAAGAGGGATCGAAACTCACGCCCGGCATGCCGTAGGAAGGCGCTTCGGCCAGACGCACGTTGCGCGGGATGATGGTCTTGAATACCTTGTCGCCGAAGTGCTGCTCGAGCTGGGCCGATACCTGCTGCGATAGTGTCATGCGCGGGTCGAACATCACCCGCAGCAGGCCGATGATGCGCAGGTCCGGATTGAGCTTGGCATGGACTTTCTTGATGGTATTGACCAGGTCGGACAAACCTTCCAGCGCATAGTATTCGCACTGCATCGGAATGATCACGCCATGGGCGGCGCACAGGCCGTTCAGGGTCAGCATCGACAGTGCCGGCGGGCAATCGATCAGCATGAAGTCATAGTCGGCATCCACCGCAGCCAGCGCCAGCTTCAGCCGCTTTTCACGGTTGTCCAGTTCCACCATTTCCACTTCGGCGCCCGCCAGTTCGCGGTTGGCCGGCAAGACATCGAAGCGACCGGTTTCCGACTCCTTGCGGCAGGCGGCGACGTCCGCCAGGCCAACCAGCACTTCATAGATGGAACCGTCCAGTTCAGCCTTGTTGATGCCGGCGCCCATGGTCGCATTGCCCTGCGGATCGAGGTCGACCAGCAGCACGCGCTGGCCGAGCTTGGCCAGTCCGGCTGCCAGATTCACTGCGGTGGTGGTCTTCCCCACTCCGCCTTTTTGATTTGCGACACAAAATATTCTGGCCATGGATTTGTCAGTTGGTTGTGAGTTTGATGCCGAAGCCAATCAGGAACAGGCCAGCCGCCCGATTGGCAAGCCGGGCCAGTCCGCGATGCCGTTTCAGGCGCGACGCGGCGGCATTGCCGACCAAGACCAGCAGGCTGCAGTAACACAGCGTGCAGCTGGCGATGATGGCGGCCATGACGACAAAGGTCAGGCCGCCGCGGTGCGTAGCCGGATCGATGAACAGCGGGAAAAACGCCATGTAGAACACAATGGCCTTGGGGTTGATGCTGGTGACCAGAAAGCCGCGACGGAAGTCGGCAGCGCTTGAAAATGGCACCACGCCGCTCGCCGCTTCCCTGGCCAGTAGTAGCCGCAGACCCAGCCAGGCCAGGTAAGCCGCGCCCAGATACTGCATTGCCTGGAATGCCAGCGGGTTGGCCCTGAGCAGCGCGGCGACACCCAATGCGGCGAGCAGCATCAACATGGCGTCGGCCAGCATCAGCCCGGCAACCGAGGCGAAGCCGCCGCGCACGCCATGGCGCGCAGTGCATGTAAGCACGCAGAACGTTCCCGGACCCGGCAGCATCAGAAACACCGTGGCGGCAAGAATGAGCTGCCACACATCGGAAATGCCCATGAACGGTAACGGCGCAAGCATGCTGACCTTACTCCCCTGCCCTGGCAATGAAGACCAGATGCCGTTCCGCATCCAGACCCGGCACCTGCAGCGGCTGCTTTTTTTCAACCCGCCATGCAGCCGGCAGCCGGTCGGTTTCTTCGCTGGCGGCGACGCCTTTCATCGCAATGAATCGGCCGCCCGGCGCCAGCAGGTGGCCTGCCCAGTTGACGAAGTCGGACAGATCCGCAAAGGCGCGGGAGGTGATCACGTCATACAGCGGCGTAACCTGTAACGCCTCCACCCGGCCGGTATGCACGGTGACTTTGCTCAAACCAAGCTCTGCCTTTACCTGGGTCAGGAATGCGGTCTTCTTGTGCACGGTGTCTATCATGTCGACCCGCATGTCCGGCGCCGCTTCCTGTGCCCAGATCGCCAGCACCATGCCTGGCAGTCCACCGCCTGATCCGACATCGAGCACCCGGTTTGCACCGGTAAATGCAGGCATCGCAGCGAGGGAATCGAGCAAGTGCTGCACCACCATCTGGGCTGGGTCGCGCACCGCGGTCAGGTTATAGACCGCATTCCATTTCGCCAGCAAGGCGAGATAGTCGAGCAGCTTTGCCACCTGCGCCTGGCTCAGGTTGAGCGACAATCCCGCGATGCCCTCTTCCAGCTGGACTGAGAGTGCGGCACGGTCGAATGCCGGCGCTCTCATGACGCGCTGGTTCCGGCGGGCACTGCAGAAAACTCGCGGAAGCCGCCTTTCTTGAGATGCACGAGCAGCAGCGAAATTGCCGCCGGCGTAACGCCCGCGATACGGGATGCCTGGCCCAGCGTCTCCGGTTTATGCTTGTTCAGCTTCTGCCGCACTTCCATCGACAGCGCCTTGACCTGCATGTAGTCCAGTTCGGCGGGCAGCTTCAGGTTTTCGAAGTGTTCATGCCGCTCCACTTCCTTCGCCTGGCGGTCGATGTAGCCGGCATATTTCAGCTGGATTTCGATCTGTTCGCGCACGGCGTCAGCGAGAGGTTGTTCGGCAGAGAACTTCCTTCCGTCAACTGACTGCATAGACATCAATAAGTCGTAGTTCACATTAGGACGGCGCAAGAGGTCGGCGAGGTTGTACTCGCGCTCCATGGCCTTGCCGAGAACCCGTTCAGCTTCCAGCGATGCAACCAGCTTTGGGCTGACCCAGGTCGATTTGAGGCGCTCGATTTCACGTGAAACAGCCTCGCGTTTTTCCTCGAATGCCTGCCATTGCGCATCGCCGACGCAACCCAACTTCCGGCCAATTTCGGTCAGACGCATATCGGCATTGTCCTCGCGAAGACTTAGGCGGAATTCGGCACGGCTGGTAAACATGCGATACGGCTCCATCACGCCTTGGGTAATCAGGTCGTTAACGAGCACGCCGAGATAGGCTTCATCACGCCTTGGCGTCCATGCTTCCCTGCCCTGCGTTTGCAGCGCGGCATTCAGTCCGGCCAGCATGCCCTGGGCGGCGGCTTCTTCATATCCGGTCGTGCCATTGATCTGGCCGGCGAAGAACAAACCCTGGATGACGCGGGTTTCTAGCGATGCCTTTAACCCTCTCGGATCGAAATAGTCGTATTCGATCGCATAGCCCGGACGGAGGATATGCGCATTTTCCAGGCCGATCATGGAGCGCACCAGTTCCAGTTGCACGTCGAATGGCAGGCTGGTGGAGATGCCGTTCGGGTAAAACTCGTTGGTCGTCAGGCCTTCCGGCTCCAGGAAAATCTGGTGGGATTCCTTGTCCGCGAAGCGGTGGATCTTGTCTTCGATCGACGGACAATAGCGCGGGCCGACGCCTTCGATGACGCCGGTGTACATCGGGCTGCGGTCCAGACCGCCGCGAATCACGTCATGGGTACGGGCGTTGGTATGGGTAACCCAGCATGGCACCTGCCGCGGATGCATGGCGGTGTTCCCCATGACCGAGAATACCGGCACCGGATCGAGGTCACCCGGTTGTTCGGTCAGGCGCGTGAAGTCGATGCTGCGGCCATCGATACGTGGCGGCGTGCCGGTTTTCAGCCGGCCTTGCGGCAGCTTCAGTTCCTTCAGCCTGGCCGAAAGCGACACGGCAGGAGGATCACCGGCGCGGCCGGCAGAATAATTATTCAGGCCGACGTGGATCTTCCCATCCAGAAAAGTGCCTGCGGTGAGTACCACGGCACGGCTGCGGAAGCGGATACCCACTTGGGTTACCGCGCCGACGACGCGGTCGCCCTCCACCATCAGGTCGTCAACTGCCTGCTGAAATAGCCACAAGTTAGGCTGGTTTTCGAGGCGTGAGCGGATGGCCTGCTTGTACAGGATGCGGTCGGCTTGCGCTCGCGTGGCGCGAACGGCGGGGCCTTTTGAGGAATTCAGGATGCGGAACTGGATGCCGGCTTCGTCGGTGGCAATTGCCATCGCGCCGCCCATGGCGTCGACTTCCTTTACCAGGTGGCCTTTACCGATGCCGCCGATAGACGGGTTGCAGGACATCTGGCCCAGGGTTTCAATATTGTGGGTCAGCAGCAGGGTCTTCTGCCCCATGCGTGCCGCGGCGAGCGCAGCTTCAGTGCCGGCGTGGCCGCCGCCAACGACGATGACATCAAATTCAGTAGGAAATAGCATTGTGCGCCTCGGTGAGACGATGAACAGAGGCGAGATTATAGAGTCTTTTCTTTCGGTGCCGCTTTGGTGGCGCAGATGTTTGTCCTTTGTTTCACGTGAAACAGACAGACGTAATCCACCTTTTGTTTCACGTGAAACCAATTAATGCATCAGAAACGCGTCATACCCTGTCTTCAAGATCAGCGCGCTTACAACAAACAGGAAGATCTTCCTGACGAAGCCGCTTCCATGCCGCAATGCCAGCCTGCTACCGATGAGCGAACCAGCCACATTCAATACCGCCATCATGATCCCGACCTTCCACAACAGATGTCCGCTGTAACCAAACCACAGCAGCGCGGCAAGGTTACAGGCAACGTTGACAATCTTGGACACCGCCGCTGCGCTCAGAAAGTTGTATCCAAAGACACGCACAAACAGGAACACCAGAAAGCTGCCGGTGCCAGGGCCAAAGAAACCGTCATAGAAACCGATGCTTCCTCCAATCAGCACCGCCAGTGATTTTTCCTGCCAGCCTGCATGTAGGGGCGCATGGTGCGCGCCGAGGTCTTTCTTCTTCAGCGTGTAAACCGCTACGGCAACGAGGATAAAGGGCAGCAGCTTGCGGATGAAATCGGGCGGAATTTTGGTTACCGTATAAGCGCCCAGAAAGGACAGCACGAAAGCCGCACCAGCGGCAGGCGCAGCAGTCGACCATTGGATCGTGATCCGACGCGCAAAGTTGATTGCTGCTGCACCGGTACCCCAGATCCCGGCCAGTTTGCTGGTACCCAGCAGCGTTGCCGGCGCCACCGTCGGCAGAGTGGAGAACAATGCCGGTATCTGGATCAGCCCTCCCCCACCGACTACTGCATCAATCAATCCGGCGAGAAAGGCGGCCGCAGCTAGCACCAGGTAATCCGTCATGTCTTCTTGCTCTTCTGGTTGAGGCGCCCAGGTTGCCGGGCAAAAAGACAGGCACCTTAGCAGTTAGCCCGGCGCATGTCATCTTGCTACAATCGCCGGACAAGGAGACAAGATGAACACTTACAACACATTTACCTTCAGCACCGTACCCAACATTGTGTGCGAGACAGGCGCCGTACAGAGGCTTGGGACACTGCTCAGACAACAGTTTCCAGATGTCAAAAACGCTCTGATCGTGACAGACCGGGGATTTCTCGGGACAGGCCTGATCGATGCGCCCCGAGCCAGCCTGGTGGAAGCCGGCATACAGGTGCAGACGTATTCCGATGTCCTGGCTGACCCGCCTGAACACATTGTCCTGCAGGCGGCCGACAGCGCAAGACAGTATGGCGTAGACATCGTCATCGGCTTTGGCGGCGGCAGTTCGATGGATGTCGCCAAGCTGATTTCCATCCTGGCCGGAAGCGAGCAGCCGCTGTCCAGCATGTATGGCATAGGCAATGTCCAAGGACGGCGATTGCCCTTGTTGCAGATTCCCACCACCGCTGGCACCGGCTCTGAGGTGACACCGATTTCGATTGTGACGACAGGCGAGACAACCAAGATGGGCGTGGTGTCGCCCAAGCTGTATGCCGACCTTGCTATCCTTGACGCATCGTTGACAGTCGGCTTGCCGCCCAAGGTGACTGCCGCTACCGGCATTGACGCCATGGTGCATGCGATAGAGGCCTATACCACCAGGCACAAGAAAAATGCGCTCTCCGACATGCTTGCCCGGGAGGCATTGAAGTTACTTTCTAGAAATCTCGTTGTCGCCTGTGAGGATGGCAGCAACCTGGAGGCACGGCAGGCAATGCTGCTCGGCGCAATGCTGGCTGGCCAGGCATTCTCCAATGCACCGGTGGCCGCGGTGCATGCGCTTGCCTATCCGATTGGCGGCATATTCCACGTTCCGCACGGCTTGTCCAATGCCCTGGTGCTGCCCCATGTGCTGCGCTTCAATGCCAGCCATGCCGCGTCCAGCTATGCCGAACTGGCCGATATCGTGGCGCCAGGCGCCCAGGGCAGCGACGAAGCGCGCAGCCAGTCACTGATCGTCGCAGTCGAAGAACTTGCAAAACGGGTTGGCATTGAAACCACGCTGCGTGAAGTCGGCATTACCGAAGCCGACCTCGACCGCCTGGCCGACGACGCCATGCTGCAGACCCGGCTGCTCGTCAACAATCCGCGTGAATTGCAACGCGCCGACGCGCGGGCAATCTACGCTGCCGCCTTGTAGACTGCAGGTCGCGAGACAGGGCAGGCAGCGCCGCCCTGTCTCGCCGCCCCCTCCCCTTTCCACTGTCAGAGAGACAGACGGCACCAGCACTTGGCTGCCGCAGCCAAAGACGCTGCCGGTAGCGATGCCAACCTTTCTACCTGCCAATCCAAACTGAGCGAGCGTCCGGGCATGGCGTGCACCCGAAGCCTGCGCGAACACCCGCCAGTGCTGCAGCACAGCTTCGCCTGGCTGAACCAACGATCAATCCTGCGTCACACGGTACGGCACGGGAATGGAGCAGGCTTGCCCTGCTCTGCTTCACACTCCATGGAACCCGTCGTTCAGATTCGTCCCATACGGTCTTCTACGCGCCCTGGAAGCTGATCCAGCAATCCCCAGGACAGACCGGGCCATAGGCAGACACAGTGACGGTACTTGCCATCACGAGAATTCAACCGCCGCAGATGGCTTGTGATGGCAGCGTCCACAGCCTCCCGGGGCTCATGACAGCCTCGCGGACTACGCTTCATTTTTTGTCGGACTCACACATGCAATCCAGCAATCCAACTGATGGCACCAGCGGTTCAAGCTTTTCCTACGTCCTGTCCGATTCGGATAGCACCCCAGTCGACGGTGACAGTTGCAATGGGCAAGCCGCGACCGGCCAGGATGGCGCAACGCGGCAACCCCGCCTGCATGCCGGCAACCGTTCAGGCACACCGCTGTTATCCGACGCCGACGCCCGCCTGCCGGATGACCATGCCCAAGCAATCGGCGTGCTCAATGAGCATCTTCGGCCTTTGCGCGGCACCAATCCAATCGACCTGGAACAGGTTCTGCAGTTCTTTGACGCCATCAAGGCATCAGAACAGAAGCTCAAGGCCTTCATGCGCGACGATCCGCATGACGCGGCACTCCGCAGGCTGGCCGACGGCCTGTATGTCCTCCTTCCTCGTCTGCGCGTCCTGCTCTGCGGCGATGGCAGCGCCAGCCTCGACATCAACACCATCCACACCCTGTGCATGGGCCTGTCCACCTGCGTGGCGCCGGCAGCGGGAACAATGTTCGAGAAGGAGCGCCTGCAAAGGCTGAGGCCGGACCTGCAGGCAATCACCGACGTGCTGATGGAACGTGCATGCGAAGCCGGCCTGCCGGCAGCGACCGCCTCGATCGGCGTCGTGCTCGATATCCTGAACTGGGCCAGTCGCGCCCTCAAGGCTGAGTGCATTGAAGTAAGCCAGCCTATCGAGAAAGTGTTCAATAAGGCACTGACCGTGTTCGAGGAATCGCTGGCGGGCAAACTGAACACCTGCGGACTGACCACGCACCAACTCGGCAAATGCGCCGTGCAGATCAACACCATCTTCCAGTTCCGCTTAATAAAAGTCGATAGCAGCGAGAAAGGCCTGGCCGGCCGCCGCCGTCTGGCCACCTGCGGCGAGTGGCTGTGTTCCAGCGACATGGCAGCCCGGCTGGGGACAGGAAGGGTCGATGCCGTGGCCTGCACGAATGTATGCAATCTGGTCAAGGACATGATGGCGCACGGCCTGCTGCCGGCGGCTACAAACGTCCTGCTCTCGCAGGGGCTGGCGGGGCTGGTTGGGGTAATCCTGCGGATTTCTGCTGATCAGATGCTTGCAGACGACTGCCGCACATTATCCAATTGCGCCAATTTCCTGCGGGTGCTCGGCGAGCACGGCGCGAGCCTGCCGGAGCAGGCACTGGTACCGAATTGGGTCGCTGCCAGCCATGCCCTGCTTGGCGTGATGAATGACGAGGCGTTCATGGACTGCCTGCCGAGCGGCCAGGCGGTAGCGAACCTGATCAGCTTTGTGAAGCGCTGCGACCGTCACCTGCGGCAAAGCCTTCCCGCTGGCGGCACCACAACGACCATGATGCCTGCCAGGCTGACTACCACGACGGCCGCCGCCACTGCCCCGGCCACCGACAGCACCGCCCCGGGGTTCGCGCAAGATCAACTGCGCAGAGCTGCGAACCATTTGATCCAGCATTCACTACACTGCACCCCAGACGCATTTACTGGCCCCAAAACCCTCAGTGGACTCTTGTCAGGCCTGGACTACGTCGTGCGCCGCAATCTGGCATCAGCCACGCCCGAACTGAAGACTTTCATGGCGGGGCTGATGGACAACATGGCCTGGTGCTCCTCGACGTGGAAGGAGAAATCGCGCATGGTGGCATTGCCGGCGCTACGCGGCTTGCTGAGCGCGAAGTTGGTGACCCTGGCGCAGGCGCAACCTGGCCTGGCTGCGTTACTGGGTCCGTGCAACAACCCGAGCGGCTACAGCATGGAAGACCTGGCAGCCGCCATCCGGGACAGAGGCGTGATCGAGGACGAGGTCCTTGCACTGCCGCCAGCTGAGGCAGTACTGAAGGTGCTGACGTCGCCTTCGCGCAAAGCGATTCGGCCCGCACTGCCGCCAGGCTATACGCGGATCATCCCGCCGTCCACCGCCAGCAGCAGTCACAGCGATAGGGGCAGGATGGCCGCGCCCACCTTCCGGGCCGCCACGTCCCTGCGGACTACCACCTTGGCCGCCGCGAACAAGCCGGAAAGCCAGGGGTGGCACAGTCCGCGCAAGGTCGCCAGGGCAAACCGTCAGACCGAGGCCTATGGCGTCAGGTCTGCGGCTCTGCCACAAGCGCAGCAGCCGGCGCCGTCGATGGCCGCCACGCCGCCACAGCGCAAGGCAGAGCCACAACCCAAGCCGGCCAGCGCTACACCACGCAAGCCGGCGACACACGCCAAGCCCGCCCAAAAGCGACACCAGCAAACGAGCCGCGCCCTGAACCCCACCGCCAGGCCGGAAGACGAATGGTTTGACTTGCTCAACTCCAGGGATCCAGAAGCGCTGGAACGCCTCAAGCGACTGGCCGGCCAGCCCGGCCTGCTCAATCGGAAGAAAGGAAAAGGCCTGGAAAGCCTAGGCGCGCTGGCATGCGCGCTCGCTTCCGGCCAACTGACGGTCGTGATGTGGCTGCTGGCTCCTGAGACTGGATACCGCTTCGACGAACAGATTGGCCCATTCCTGAGCGCGGTGCAACAGAACATTGCGTTGCTGGATGACGAGGTAATCACATCCCTCGATTACTTTCTCGCCAGGCAGGATGAGGCAGCCAGGACGGACCTCCAACGCCACTTCGCCACGCACCAGCCGACCAGCGTGGCCATGCAAAACCTGCTGGAGCGCCACGGATTGATAGCTGCGGAGACGAAGATCCCGACGTTCAAAACCACCACGACCGAGACAGGCGCCACGACAACGACAACCACAACCACTACCACAGCCGGAAATCGCCAGACTTTTGATCCGGAAGACGCTCAGGCGCAAATCAGGCTGGGCGATTGCTACTGGAACGGCACAGGCGTGAGCGTGGACAAGGCCCAGGCCTTTGCGTGGTATAGCGCGGCTGCGAACCAGGGACTTGCCGAGGCGCAACTCAGGCTGGGCAATTGCTACTGGAACGGCACGGGCGTGAGCGTGGACAAGGCCCAGGCCTTCGCGTGGTATCGCGCGGCTGCGAACCAGGGGCTCGCCGAGGCGCAAAGCGGCGTCGGCTATTGCTATCAGAAGGGCATAGGCGTGAAGGAACACAAGGCCCGGGCCGCCGGCTGGTATCGCACGGCCGCAAGGAATGGGGACGCCAACGCGCAATACAACCTGGGCATGTGCCATGAATTTGGCATAGGCGTGAACGTGAACATGGCCACTGCCTTCGAGTGGTTTGGCAAGGCTGCGCATCAGGGGCTCGCTCAAGCGCAATTCGCTCTGGGCAATTGCTATGAGAACGGCACAGGCGTGAAGAAAGACATGGCCGCGGCCTTCGCGTGGATTAGCAAGGCTGCGTATCAAGGGCTCGCTGAGGCGCAATTAAACCTGGGCATGTGCTATGAGCATGGCGCCGGTGTAATCAGGGACTACGCCAAGGCCGCCGAGTGCTATGAAAAGGCGGCGAACCAAGGGCTCGCTCGGGCGCAAGTCAACCTCGGCAATTGCTATTGGAATGGCACGGGTGTAACCAGGGACTACGCCAGGGCCGCAGAGTGCTATGAGAAGGCTGCGAACCAGAGGTTCGCTGATGCCCAGGTCAACCTGGGCAATTGCTATTGGTATGGCAGAGGTGTACCCAAGGATTACGCCAAGGCCATGGCGTGGTACGGGAAGGCGGCGAACCAGGGGCTCGCTGATGCGCAAGTCAACCTGGGCAATTGCTATCGGAATGGCACGGGTGTACCCAAGGACGACGCCAAGGCCTTTGCGTGGTATGAGAAAGCTGCGATCCAGGGGGTCGCTGGGGCGCAAGACAACCTGGGCAATTGTTATTGGAATGGCATCGGTGTAAGCAAGGACTACGCAAAGGCCGCCGAGTGGTATGAGAAGGCTGCTAGCCAAGGGTTCGCTGGGGCGGAGCTCAACCTGGGCAGTTGCTATTGGAATGGCACGGGTGTACCCAAGGACGACGCCGAGGCGCTGGCATGGTACGAGAAGGCTGCGAACCAGGGGCTCGCCGAGGCTCAATTTATCGTAGGCAACTTCTATTGGAACGGCATAGGCGTAAAGGAAGACAAGGCTCGGGCCATCAGATGGCTTGGCAAGGCTGCGAACCAGGGATACGCCAAGGCGCAATTCGACCTTGGCACATTCTTGCTGGAGGGCAAAAGCGTGAAAAAGGACCAGGACCAAGCGATCGAATGGTATCGGACGGCCGCAAACCAGGGGCTCGTCGAGGCGCAATTTTCCCTGGGCCGTTGCTATTGGTACGGGATAGGCGTGCACAAGGACACGAACCAGGCCACCCAGTGGTTTCGCAAAGCCGCGGACCAGGGATACACCCGGGCGAACGAATTTTTAAACTGATGTTCTCCATTTTCACGTCCCGATTCATTTAAATATTTTTAAATTTCAAGCACTTATGGTGCTTTTGCGTTCTCACGGCATAGGCGGCCGCCTCGACTGCGCTTTCAATTCCAAGTATGGAAAATAATAAAATCTGGCCGCCGGCATGGCGATTTCGAGAATAGGCATGGCCACGAGGCCGCCCTCCCCTGTCCTTTTGCACCCCCTCGTACGCGCCCCATAAAAAAACCCGCTGTTCATCACAGCGGGTTTTTCACCGGGTATTTGCCGTCAATGCCGTGAGGCAGGCCGGATGCGCGCCGCGATCTCGCCCACGATGCCACGCCTGAATGCCAGCACGCAGATGATGAAGATCAGGCCAGTGACGATGGTGACCGAATCGCCGAGCGTATTGAACCACTCGATGCTGGTCAGCCGTGCCAGTCCATTGCCCAGGTCGCCCAGCTTGTTTTCCAGCGCGATGATCACAATGGCGCCGACCACCGGGCCGACGATGGTCCCCAGGCCGCCTACAAGCGTCATCAGCACCACCAGGCCGGACATCGTCCAGTGGGCATCGGTCAGCGTCTCGAAGCCCAGCACAAGGGTCTTGGTGGCCCCTGCAAGGCCCGACAGCGCGGCCGACAGCACGAAGGCCAGCAGCTTGTACCTGTCCACGTCATAGCCCAGCGAGATCGCGCGCGGCTCGTTTTCCTTCACCGCCTTCAGCACCTGGCCGAATGGCGAGTGGATGATGCGAACGATCAGCGCGAAAGCCGCAATCACGATGGCCAGCACCACGAAATACATGGTGACGTCATTCGACAGGTCCAGCATGCCCAGCAGGCGGCCGCGCGGCACGCCCTGCAGGCCATCCTCGCCGCCGGTGAACGGCGCCTGCAGGAATACGAAGAACAGCATCTGGGCCAGCGCCAGCGTGATCATCGTGAAGTAGATGCCCTGCCGGCGTATCGCCAGGCCGCCCATCACCAGGCCCACCAGCGCAGCGAACGCGGTGCCGGCCAGCAGGCCGATCTCGGTCGGCAGGCCCATGCCCTTCAGTGCATAGCCGGTGATATAGCCGGCACCGCCGAAGAAGGCCGCGTGGCCGAAGGAAAGCAGGCCGGTATAGCCGATCAGCAGGTTGAAGGCGCAGGCAAACAGCGCGAAGCACAGCACCTTCATCAGGAACACCGGGTACAGGAAGAACGGCGCGGCCAGCGCCAGCAGCAGCGCAATGCCGTACAGCAGTTTCTTATTCATTGCCATCTCCGATTACTTTTCTTTGCCGAACAGGCCGGCGGGACGAATCATCAGCACGATCGCCATGATGATGAACACCACGGTGGCCGACAGCTGCGGATAGAACACCCGCGTCAGGCCTTCGATGATGCCCAGGCCCAGGCCGGTCAGGATCGAGCCCATGATGGAACCCATGCCGCCGATCACGACCACCGCGAACACGGTGATGATCAGGTTGGAACCCATCAGCGGCGACACCTGGATCACCGGCGCGGCCAGCACGCCGGCAAAAGCTGCAAGCGCCACGCCGAAGCCGTAGGTCAGCGTGACCATCAGCGGCACGTTGATGCCGAAGGCCTCCACCATCTTCGGGTTCTCGGTGCCGGCGCGCAGGTAGGCGCCCAGCTTGGTCTTTTCAATCACGAACCAGGTCACGAAACAGACGATCAGCGAAGCCACCACCACCCAGGCGCGGTAATTGGGCAGCACCATGAAGCCGAGGTTGGTCGCACCGCTCAGGGCGCTGGGTACCGAATAAGGCTGGCCGGAGACGCCATAGACCGAGCGGAACACGCCCTCCACCATCAGCGTGATGCCGAAGGTCAGCAGCAGGCCATACAGATGGTCCAGCTTGTAGAGCCAGCGCAGCATGGTCTTTTCAATAATGATGCCGAACAGGCCGACAATCAGCGGCGCGGCTACCAGCATCACCCAGTAATTGATGCCGAAGTAGCTCAAGCCCATCCAGGCGATGAATGCGCCCATCATGTACAGGGCGCCATGGGCGAAGTTGATCACGTTGAGCAAGCCGAAGATCACGGCCAGCCCAAGCGACAACATCGCGTAGAACGAGCCATTGACCAGGCCCAGCAGCAGCTGGCTCAACATCGCCTGCAGGGGTATGCCGAAAATTTCCATCGCGCTTATCTCAAATCATCCGGCCGGAGCCGGACGGGCACAGAAAAAACGGCGCGCGAACCAGCCGCGCGCCGCACACAGGCTGCTGATTATTTCCAGGCAGCGCACTTGGTTTCGGCTTTGGTCGTGAAAGCCTGGTCGCCCGGAATCGTCGCCACGATCTTGAAGTAGTCCCACGGCGTCTTGGATTCGTTGGGCGCCTTCACCTGCATCAGGTACATGTCATGGATCATGCTGCCGTCGGCGCGGATGGTGCCGTTCTTGGCATACATGTCGTTGATCTTGCTGGACTTGAACTTCTCCCAGGCCTTTTCGGTGTCATCGGTGCCGGCTGCCTTGACCGCGTTCAGATACTGCAGCGTGGCCGAATAGTCTGCCGCCTGCAGGCTCGATGGCATCTTCTTCATCTTGCTGAAGTAGCGCTTGGCGAAGGCGCGGGTGTCGTCGTTCTGGTCCCAGTACCAGCTGTCGGTCAGGTACATGCCCTGGGTCAGCGCCGGCGTCAGCGAGTGGACGTCATTGATGAACATCAGCAGGCCGGCCAGCTTCATGGTCTTGGTCACGCCGAATTCATTGGCGGCCTTGATCGCATTGATGGTGTCGCCGCCGGCGTTGGCCAAGCCCAGGATCTGGGCCTTGGAAGCCTGCGCCTGCAGCAGGAAGGACGAGAAGTCCGATGCCGACAGCGGATGCTTGACCGAGCCCAGCACCTGGCCGCCGGATGCCTTGACCACGGCCGAGGTATCGTTCTCCAGCGAAGCGCCGAAGGCGTAGTCGGCGGTCAGGAAGTACCAGGACTTGCCGCCCTGCTTCACCACCGCGCCGCCCGTGCCCTTGGCCAGCGCCACGGTGTCATAGGCATAGTGCACGGTATAGGGCGAGCATTCCTCGTTGGTCAGGCGCGCGGTGCCGGCGCCGATCGAGATGAAGGGCTTCTTCTTCTCGGCCGCGACCTTGGCCATCGCCAGGCCGGTTGCCGAGTTGGTGCCGCCGATCAGCATGTCCACGCCTTCACGGTCGAACCATTCGCGCGCCTTGCTGGCGGCGATGTCGGCCTTGTTCTGGTGGTCGGCGGTGACGAGCTCGATCTTCTTGCCGTTGACCGTGCCGCCGAAGTCGGCAATCGCCATCTTGATGGCTTCGGCGCCGCCCTGGCCGTCGATGTCGGAGTACAGGCCCGAGATATCGGTGATGAAGCCGATCTTCACTACGTCGCCGGAGATCTGCGCGTTCGCGCCTGCGCCGAAACCCATGGCGGCAATCGATGCCACTGCCATCGCAATTACTTTAGCCTTCAACTTCATTGTCTTCTCCTTGATGAATGGGGCGATGCCTTTATGCTGTCCCGGGCCCGGGTTCAGACCCCGAGCAGTTCGTTTAACACCGGCATCTTGGCGTTCAATTCGGATGCAGCAAAGGTCTCCACGATCTGACCATGCTCCACCACGTAAAACCGGTCCGCGAGCGGTGCCGCGAAACGGAAATTCTGTTCCACCATCACGATGGTGTAACCCTTGGCCTTCAGGGTTGTGATCATGCGCGCCAGCGCCTGCACGATGACCGGCGCCAGGCCTTCGGAAATCTCGTCGAGCAGCAGGAGGCGCGCGCCGGTGCGCAGGATGCGCGCCACCGCCAGCATCTGCTGCTCGCCGCCGGACAGTCGGGTGCCCTGGCTGTTGCGGCGCTCCGCCAGGTTGGGAAACATGTCGTAGATCTCTTCGATCGACATGCCGCGGTCGGTCTTGGACACCGACGGCGGCAGCATCAGGTTTTCCTCGGCCGACAGCGACGAGAAGATGCCGCGCTCTTCCGGGCAATAGCCCACGCCCAGGTGCGCCACCCGGTAGGTCGGCAGCTGTATCGCCTCGGCGCCGTTGATCCTGATGGAGCCGCGGCGCGCGCCGGTCAGGCCCATGATGGCGCGCAGCGTGGTGGTGCGCCCGGCGCCGTTGCGGCCGAGGAGCGTGACGACCTCGCCCTTGCTCACTGAAAAACTGAGGTCGTGCAGAATATGCGATTCGCCATACCAGGCGTGCAGGTTGGCGACTTCAAGCGCTTTTTCCATGTGTGCTTTCCAGACCGGCGGCAGCAGAGCGTGCCGCCGCCGTGTTGATCAATGTGCGCCTTCGAGCGCGCCGCTGGTGGTGCCCATATAGGCTTCCATCACCTGGGGATTCGACGACACTTCCTGGTAGTTGCCCTCGGCCAGCATGGCGCCGCGCTGCAATACCGAGATGCGGTCGCAGATGCCCGAGACCACGCTCATGTTGTGTTCCACCATCAGGATGGTGCGGCCGGCCGATACCTTCTTGATCAGCGCGGTGACGCGGTGGACGTCTTCGTGGCCCATGCCCTGGGTAGGCTCGTCGAGCAGCATGAGTTCGGGCTCCATGCCCAGCGTGGTGGCGATCTCCAGCGCACGCTTGCGGCCGTATGGCAGGTCCACCGTGACGGTGTCGGCGAACTCGGTCAGGTCGACTTCGGCCAGCAAGGCCATCGCGCGGTCATTCAGGCGCGACAGCGTGCGTTCGCTGGTCCAGAAGTGGAAGGAATTGCCAAGCGCGCGCTGCAGGCCGATGCGCACGTTTTCCATCACGGTGAGATGCGGGAAGACGGCCGAGATCTGGAACGAGCGGATGATGCCCTGGCGCGCGATCTGCGCCGGTGCTGCCGAAGTGATGTCGCGGTTATTGAACAGGATCTGGCCCGCCGTTGGCACCAGGAACTTGGTCAGCAGGTTGAAGCAGGTGGTCTTGCCGGCGCCGTTGGGGCCGATCAGTGCATGGATATGGCCCCGCTGGACCTGAAGATTCACATCGTTCACCGCAGTGAATCCCTTGAACTCCTTGGTCAGGTGCCTGGTCTCCAGAATGACATCGGCCATGGGGTCTCCTGTGTGGCTCTTGCTTATTCGTCTAGATTTTTCGCATCCTACACAGCGCCTGATCTTTTTAGCAATACGGTATAACTACCGTGCGTCAAGCTTTGTTACTGTGTTTTGCGCTAGCGCATCATACATGCGCCTGCTGCAGTTGTTCAACAAATAAGAGGCTGTTCCACGGCGTGCGGGTCGATGCCGTCAACGATAGCTCGCGCGTAGCAGCGCAGCCGCCTTTTCGGCAATCATGATGGTGGGCGAATTCGGATTGCCGGAGGTGATGACGGGCATGATGGACGCATCCACCACGCGCAGTCCCGCCACGCCGCGCACCCGCAGCTGGCTGTCGAGAACGGCGCTGGCATCGTCATCGCGACCCATCCTGCAGGTGCCCACCGGATGGAAGATGGTGGTGCTGATATCGCCTGCCGCGCGGGCCAGTTCCTCGTCGGTCGTCAGGTGCGCGCCGGGCTTGAATTCCTCGGGCGCATACTTTTTCATCGCCGGCGCATGGACGATGGTGCGGGTCAGCTTCAGCGATTCGGCGGCGATCTTGCGGTCTTCCGGCGTGCTCAGATAATTGGCCGTGATCTTCGGCGCCGCCGAGGCGTCGGCCGACGCGATGCGCACATGGCCGCGCGCCGTCGGCCGCAGATTGCAGACGCTGGCGGTGAAGGCCGGGAATGGATGCAGCGGTTCGCCGAAGCGCTCCAGCGACAGCGGCTGCACATGGTATTGCAGGTTGGGCGTGGCCTGGCTGGCGTCGGAGCGGGTGAAGGCGCCAAGCTGCGATGGCGCCATCGACATCGGGCCGCTCTGGTTGAGCACATACTCCATGCCGATCTTCATCTTGCCGAACCAGTTGTTGGCCATGGTGTTCAGGGTCTTGGCGCCGCTTACCTTGAAGGCCATGCGGATCTGCAGATGGTCCTGCAGGTTGTCGCCAACGCCGGGCGCATCGAGCTCGACCTTGATGCCATGCTGCTGCAGCAGCGCGCCCGGCCCGATGCCCGACAGCTGCAGGATTTGCGGCGAGCCGATGGCGCCGGCGCAAAGCAGGGTTTCACGGGTGGCATCGGCCGTCCATGCACGGCCGCCGCCGGTGAATTCGACGCCGGTGCAGGCCTTGCCGCTTTCCGTCGTCGCGATCTTCAGCCGCTGCACATGGCAGCCGGTCATGATGGTGAGGTTGCTGCGCTTGCTGGCCGGCTTCAGGAAGGCCTTGGCGGTGTTCCAGCGTATGCCGCGGCGCTGGTTGACGTCGAAGTAGCCGCAGCCATTGTTGTCGCCGCGATTGAAGTCGGCGGTCTTCGGAATGCCGACCTGTTCCGCCGCGTCGCGGAAGGCTTCCAGGATCTCCCACTTGAGGCGCTGCCTTTCCACCCGCCACTCGCCGCCGCTGCCATGGAATTCATCGGCGCCGTTGTAGTAGTCCTCGGTCTTCTTGAACAGCGGCAGCACCGCGTCCCAGCGCCAGCTGTCGTCGCCGGTCAGCGCGGCCCACTGGTCATAGTCATGCGACTGGCCGCGCATGTAGATCATGCCGTTGATCGACGAGGAGCCGCCCAGCACCTTGCCGCGCGGGTAGACCAGGCTGCGGCCATTGAGGCCGGCATCGACCTCTGTGCGGTACAGCCAGTCGGTGCGCGGATTATCGATGCAGTACAGATAGCCGACAGGGATATGGATCCAGATGTAATCATCCTTGCGGCCCGCCTCCAGCAGCAGCACGGACACATCCGGGTCCTGGGTCAGGCGGTTGGCCAGTACGCAGCCGGCCGAGCCGGCGCCGATGATGATGTAGTCGAATTTGCCTGCCGATTCCACTGTCGTCTCCCTGTCTTTCAACCTTACTTCGCCACCGGCATCGTGAATTCCGCACCCTTGTCGATGGATTGCGGCCAGCGCTGCATGATGGACTTGTAGCGGGTGTAGAACCGCACGCCCTCCTCGCCATAGATATGGGCGTCGCCAAACAGCGAGCGCTTCCAGCCGCCGAAGGAATGCCAGGCCATCGGCACCGGGATGGGCACGTTCACGCCCACCATGCCCACCTCGATGCGGCGCGAGAATTCGCGGGCCGTATTGCCGTCCGAGGTGAACAGCGACACGCCATTGCCGTATTCGTGGGCATTGATCAGTTCCACCGCCGACTTCAGGTCGGGCACGCGCACCACGCACAGCACCGGCCCGAAAATCTCTTCCTGGTAGATCTTCATTTCCGGCGTCACCTGGTCGAACAGGGTGCCACCCAGGAAGAAGCCGTTTTCATGGCCAGGCACCTTCAGGCCGCGGCCATCGACCAGCAGCCGGGCGCCGGCGCGCACGCCTTCCTCGATATAGCCTTCGATCTTGGCCTTGTGCTGGGCGGTGACCACCGGGCCCATCTCGGCCGCGTCCTCCATGCCGTTCATGACCTTCAGCGACTTCACGCGCGGTATCAGCGCATCGATCAGCCTGTCGGCCACCTGCCCTACCGCCACCGCCACCGAGATGGCCATGCAGCGCTCGCCAGCCGAGCCATAGGCCGCGCCAATCAGCGCATCCACTGCCTGGTCCAGGTCGGCGTCCGGCATCACCACCAGGTGGTTCTTGGCGCCGCCCAGCGCCTGCACCCGCAGCGGCCAGGCGCCCTTGCGGCGCGCGCCTTCGGTATAGATGTATTCCGCGATCGGGGTCGAGCCGACAAAGGACACCGCCTTCACATCCGGATGCTGGATCAGCGCATCCACCGCCACCTTGTCGCCCTGCACCACATTGAAGACGCCGTCCGGCAGTCCGGCCTGCTTCAGCAGGTCGGCCATCATCAGCGACGGCGACGGATCGCGCTCGGATGGCTTGAGCACGAAGGTGTTGCCGGTTGCCAGCGCCATGGGCGCCATCCACAGCGGCACCATGACCGGGAAATTGAACGGCGTGATGCCGGCGGTGACGCCCAGCGGCTGGCGCAGCTGCCAGTTGTCGATGCCGCCGCCGATATTGTCGGTGAACTGGGTTTTCAGGAGCTGCGGCACGCCGCAGGCGAATTCAACGATCTCCAGGCCGCGGATCACCTCCCCTTTCGCATCCGAAAATACCTTGCCGTGTTCCCGCGTAATCGCCCTGGCCAGGTCGTCATGATGCCGTTCGATCAGTTCCTTGAACTTCGACAGGATGCGTGCCCGCTTCAGCGGCGCCGTGTCGGCCCATGCCGGCGCGGCAGCGTTTGCCGCCGCCACCGCCGCATTCACATCGGCCACGCTGGCCAGCGCCACCTGGGCACCGACTTCGCCAGTCGCGGGATTGGTCACATCCTGGCTGCGGTCGCCGGACGATGCGGTGATGGTGCCATTGATGAAGTGCTCGATGCGTGCGGGCTGGCTCATGGAAATCCTCATGAATGATTGATGTTCGATGGCGCACAGGATAACGATGACCAACTGGCAAATCCAATGAGTTATGCTGGCGACCAATATAAGGAATTTTTATAAAGCTAAACTTCTATGGATTTCAATCAGTTACGTGCATTCGTCACCATCGCCCAGGAAGCGAACCTGACCCGCGCCGCCGAGCGTCTGCATTTGACGCAGCCTGCCGTCAGCCTGCAATTAAAGGCCCTGCAAAGTACGCTGGGCCTGCAACTGTTTCATCGCACCGCAGCCGGCATGATGCTAACCGATGACGGTGCCAAACTGCTTCCGTTTGCCGAACGGGTATTGGCCAGCTTGATGGAATTCCGCCAAGGCGCCGATGCATTGCATTCCACCCTGTCGGGCACGCTCTCGATAGGCACGATACTCGATCCCGAATTCATCCGACTTGGCGCATTTTTGAAGCGACTTGTCGAATCTTACCCGCAATTATCAACACAACTTCAGCAGGGCATGTCGGGCTCGGTGCTTCAGCAGATCAAGAACGGTGGACTCGACGTCGGTTTTTACCTTGGCATTCCCGGCAAGGAATTCAGTTATCAGGCGCTGACTTCCTTTAATTACTATGTGCTGGCGCCGCAAGGCTGGAAAAATCGGGTCGCCGGCCGCGACTGGAAATCGCTGGCCAGCCTTCCATGGATATGGACGCCACCCGAATCCGCCCATAACCGACTGCTTACAAAAGTGTTTGCACAACATAAGGTGTCACCGCACAAGGTGGCGATGGTGGATCAGGAACCGTCCATGCTTGATCTCGTGAAATCCGGCGTCGGCTTGGCGCTAGCCAGGGACTCCGTCGCACTGCGGGAAGCCCAGGCACGTGGCCTGGTGATTGCCGATCAGGTCAGTCTGGCAATGGATTTGAGCTTCGTTTGCCAGGCAAAGCGTGCCCAGGAACCCATCATCCAGGCCGTTTTTTCCTTGTTGAAAACCGTCTGGGAGCGGTGAATTTCCTTAAATTTCAATCACTTGAACTGTGGACAAACCTATGGATATCCGGTTGCCGGCTTGTGCATAAGCGCGGATATCCAAAACTTCCGATTTTTGTTCAGAAGCTATCACGTTAACATACAGGGCTTATCCAGCCTTTATCCCCGTTTCAAGTAATTGATTTAAAAGGCGTTACGAGACTTACTCACAGAAAAAATCACCGGTTAACACTATTACTAGATTTGTATACAGCTATTTAAGATAAAACCAGATACGCGGTTTTATGCGGCTTCCGGGCCTTTGAAAGAGAAAAAATGGACAGAAAACCGTACCGACTTGGCATCATCAGCGCGCTTCAGGAAGAACAGGCAGGCCTGATCACCCAAATGCGCGATGGAAAAATTTTTACCCGTGGCAAGAGAGACTATGTCCACGGCAATTTGTGGGGAATCGATTGCATCTGCGTCTTGTCCAGATTGGGAAAAGTTGCTTCAGCTGCAACAGCTGCCATGTTGATCGAGCGTTTCGACGTTTCTCATCTGTTATTTACCGGCGTTGCCGGATCTGCCGACCCCGAAGTGCGGGTTGGCGACATCGTTATTGCAAGCGAGCTTGTGCAACACGACATGGACACGCGCCCGCTTTTTCCGCGATTTGAAATTCCACTCACCGGGCTTTCCCGATTTCCAAGCGATGCGCAAATTAATCGTTATCTGCTGGAAGCAGCCACCAATTTCCTGGACCAGGATTTGCTGACTGAGATATCCGAGGAAAACCGCGCGAATTTCAATCTGCATCAGCCCCGCCTACATCAGGGACTGATTGCCAGCGGCGATGAATTCATTGCCAGCGCATCAAGACTGCAAGAATTAAAGAGGGATTTTCCGGATTTACTGGCTGTCGAGATGGAAGGCGCTGCGGTTGCCCAGGTGTGCCATGAATTTGGCATACCGTTTTCCGTGATTCGCACCATCTCTGACAACGCCAACGAAGACTCTGCAGTCGATTTTCTTTCCTTTATTCGGCACGTCGCTTCTGTCTACGCATTTCATACGATACGCAGGTTGTCTGCTCTGCTGCCTTGAGGCCGTTTGTTAACCCCCCCTGCTTCAGGTTTGCGCTGTTTATTTAATCAAGGTTTTTGTATACGAATAGTAGTAGTTGTTAACGCATGCCCATTATTGTGGATAACAATAAAAAAATTCATGAAATCAACCACTTGGAAATTTCATAAATCCTGCATAAGCCCTGTATTTTGCAGTGGGCGATTCTGTACAAGAATCCTGTCCGGCGCAAAGACGGTTTTATCCCCACAAGCTGCACAGCTTATCCAAAGCCTTATCCACATCGCGGAGCATGGATGAAACGCCCATTAACGGTCGTCGTGAGCGGCCTGGGCGTTGCCCAGATCATTTCCTGGGGCAGTCTTTATTACCCGATTGCCGTGCTTGGCGAGCGCATGCAACAGGACTTGCAGATCAGTTCAAGCATGCTGTTTGCCGCCTTTACATTAAGCCTGTCCATCTCGGGCTTGGCGGCGCCGGCAGTCGCGAGGCTGATGGAAGCCCATGGCGCCCGCGCCGTGCTGTGCTCCGGGTCTGTCCTGTCCATGCTGGCTTTGTGCCTGCTTGCGGCCGCCAGCGGGCCTCTAAGCCTGTTTGGCGCAGCCATCCTTGCTGGTTTTGCGATGTCCGCATGCTTATATGACGCAGGTTTCATGGCATTGAACCAGATTGCAGGCGACGCCTATCGGCGCTCTGTCACAGGATTAACCTTGTTTGGCGGTTTTGCCAGCACGCTTTCCTGGCCAGTATCCCAATTCCTGATGGCCATGGCTGGATGGCGCCAGGCGCTGCTGTTCTATGCATTGCTGCAGATCCTCGTCTGCCTGCCACTGCACGCGTGCCTGTTGCCAGCGAACGGCCGCAAGCACGGCAGCCTTCCTGACCGTCCTGCAATCGAGAACCAGGCGCCTGACATTGCCTGGCTGGCGCTTGCCTTTGCGGCGGGCAGCTTCGTGCTGTCGGTATTGTCAGTACACCTGATCGGCATGTTTCGCACGGCTGGCCTGAGCGATGCACAGGCGGTCATGATTGCGGCGCTGGTCGGGCCAACCCAGGTGCTCGGGCGACTGCTGGAGCTGGGCATGGGCCGCAACACGCGCGCGGTGCATGTGGGCACCATGACCTTCGCGGCAATGATATTGGGAATGACAGCGCTGTTCCTGCTGGATGGCTCGACGCAACTGGCCTATCTTGTGGCCGCGCTGTATGGCATCAGCAACGGATTAATGACCATCGTCCGGGGCATCGTGCCCGCCGAGCTGTATGGCCGCCATGATTACACCACCCTGCTGGGCCGGCTGGCCCGGCCCGCATTCGTTGCGCGGGCCCTGGCGCCATTCGGCTTTACCCTGGCGCTGGCCACCCTGGGGCAGACATCCACGATGCTGCTGCTGCTGGCAATGAGCATGATGGCCAGCATGGCTTACTGGGTGGCTGTGCGGCATGCCAGGCGCAGGAGCATTAAGCAGCATGGGGACTAGCTTCTGCCGCCATGGTCATCAGATGTTCGCGCATCCACTTGTGCGCCAGATTGTGCGCATCGCGCTCATGCCACAGCATGTCCACATGCACATCAGGCATGTCGAATGGCAGCTCGAGGTCAACCAGTTCGTAGCTGATGCCGGTGGAAGCAATCAAATGACGCGGCAGCACCGTAATCAGGTCGGAATTGGCGACGACCCGGCCTGCCGTGAAAAACTGATTCACGGTCAGCAGAATGCGGCGTTCCCGCCCCATGCGGGCCAATGCATCGTCCACCAGTCCCCTGGCCCGGCCTGAAAAACTGACGAGCAAATGCTTGGCCTGGCAATAATCGTCCACCGTCAACGGGCCTTTCGCCAGGGGATGATCCCGGCGCATTACACACACATATTTGCCGGAATACAGGCGCTCGTGCCTGATTGCCGTTGCCACTTCTCCCGAAAGCTGCGCCACCACTCCCGGAAAGAAGCCGATGGCCAGGTCGATGTCCGCGCGCAGCAGCATCGGACGTGGTTCACGGGTGGTAAGCGGCATCATCCTGATGCTCAAGCCCGGCGCCTCCTTTTCAATGGCGCGCATAAGCGAAGGTAATGCCAGTGCGGCGGTTGCATCGGCCATCGCCAGCCGAAAGGTCGCTGTTGCCTGCGAGACGTCAAAGGTATGGGGCGCCACGGCTTCCTGCAACTGCGCAAGCGCTCTGCGCACTGCCGGCCACAGGCTTTCCGCCCTGGGTGTCGGCTTCACTCCATGCGCGGTCCGTACCACGATGTCATCGTTCAGTGCATCACGCAGGCGGCGGATGGCGTTCGATACCGCAGGCTGGGTCATCGCCAGGCGACTTGCCGCGCGTGTCAGGTTCTGCTCGCTCATGACAGCATCGAAGACGCGCAACAGATTCAGATCCAGGCTCAGGAAGCTCACCCGCGTACCTCTTCTTTGGCCCAAACCTTATTCATGAGAAACATAACGGCTATCCAAACAGAAAATTGGCTTTCGATCTTATGCCTACTTATACTGCATCGCAACATATGAGTGTTTCGAAGAAATTTTTTACAGAATAACTGGTCGGGAGTTGCCTTATGTCGTTCATGTCCATTGCCTTTCCGCTTGAAGCTGCAGTTTCCTTTGCCGGGGTCGCCGCTGGCGCCGCGCGCCCGCTGCTTGGCGTAAGCTTGTTTGCTACCCTGCTGCTGGTTTTCAAACCCCTGCTCAAGGGCCTGATCCAGGCTGCCATCCTGCTGATGGCACCACGCAAATCGCTGGAAGAGCGTCGCTTCGCGCAAAAGCTGCGTGGCATCGCCATGTTGCACAGCATGGCCTGTGAATACGAACGTAGCCAGCCTAACCTGGCCGCCGAGCTGCGGCAGATTGCATCGCGTGGTTAAGTCATTTAGTTAAGCAATCTTCTCTCACATTAATAAATCTGGTTGAGGTAGAAGCGATCAAAGAAACTTTGGCCTGCGTCAGATGTTTTTTCAGGTTGTCTCCTCCTCCCACTCGGGAAGGTTAGCCCCTCGGACAATAGTCTAGAGGGGCATTTTTTATGGCTTTTTTCTTTGCAGTCGACTGAAATTCAATGACAGCGTCAGCAATCCCACCGCACCAAGGATGAGAACGGTGGTTGTACTGCTGTAATCGGCCAGCAGGCCGGCCATTCCAACGCCGGCAGACTGCCCGATGAAGAAGCAGGATGCAAACGCCGACACGGCGGCGCCACGGCGTTCGGGCGCCATCTGCGTGGCATTGATTTGCAAGGTGTTGTGCAGCATGTAAAAGCCCACGCCAGCAAAGAAGCAGCCGGGAAGCGCCCAGATCCAGTGTGGCCCTATGCCGATGCCCAGCAGCGACAAGGAGGCAATCATGCCGCCCCAGAGCGTCAGTCCGGCCTCCCCAAGCCGGCGCACCAGCGTTCTCGCGGCCGTGGCGAACAACACGCCGCCAAACCCGAAGAGCATGACCAGCAAGCCCGCCTTCGACAAGGGCAAGCCGTGGACCACATGGACGTGGGTAGCGATGAACGCAAATGCACCGTACAGGAAGAGGCCTTCCAGAAATACCGTTGCGAGCACGATTCGCGCCCATTTTCCTGACAACACCTGCGAAAACTCACGCATCATCCGGCGTCCGGCGGCCCCTTCTCCCTGCACCGTTTGTCTCGCATGTTCCGGCAGCCTTCTGTTCAGGGAAAACAGCTTCAGGCTGATCAGTACAAAGCCCATGGCAATGCCAAAAAACGGAATACGCCAGTTCAGGTAATCCGCAGCCATTCCGCCGACGAATACCCCTGCCGATACGCCAAGGATCTGCCCGATCAAAAATCGTGCGAGCACCGGTTGCCGGTCTTCATACGCAATGACGTCGCCTATCCATGCCATCGAAAGGGGAATCAAGGCAGCCGCGGTAGCGCCGGCCAGAAAACGTGCTGCCAGCAGCAGAGGAAAATTAGGCGCAATTGCGCAGAGTAATGCGGTCATCGCGCAGCAAGCGCTTGCCCAGGCGATCACCAGGTATTTTCCGAACCGGTCTCCCAACGGGCCGAAAAACAGCTGCGATATGCCATAAGCGACCGAAAAACAGGTGATGACATCCGAAGCGCTGGCCAAGGATACGCCAAAATCCGCTGCCAGGCGCGGTAGCTGAGCATCCGTTAAACGCAGCGACATGCCGCTGCCAAAGGCGGCCAGCGACAGAGCCAGAACAGCGGTGGGGGGAATCGATGTTGCATGTTTCATAAAGTCAGCCGGAGGAAGTCTTGCAGTTGCCTGGCGCCCACCCTACAGCACCAGCTGGCTGGCGAAATGCCTGGTCTCGCCGCTCAGAGGATCGATGAAGCGTACTGAACGGGACAACAGCTTCAACGGCGAAGACACATCGTCCGCCTTGCATGGCAAGGCATCGGGATAAAACGCATCATTGACGATGGGGATGCCCAGACTGGCCATATGCAGCCGCAGCTGGTGTTTGCGGCCGGTCAACGGCTCCAGGCGATACAGCACATGGTCGCCACAAGTTTCGATTGGCGTAATCACGGTTTCCGAATTCGGCTCGCCAGGAACTTCCGTCATGCGGAAGAAAGGCGTCCCGTCCACCATCCGGCTGCGGTAGGTCAACGGGAAGTCGACATCGGGCAGCGGGTCGGCAAGCGCTTCATACACCTTGCTGACCGCCCTCCGCTGGAACAGCGACTGGTATTGCCCGCGGCTGGCCGGGTCGACTGAAAACAGCATCACGCCAGCGGTTTCCCGATCCAGCCTGTGAATGGGCGACAAATGCGCCAGCCCGGTCTTGCGCCTGAGCCGAACCAGCAGGGTTTCCTGCAAAAATCGTCCGCTAGGCGTGACCGGAAGAAAGTGCGGCTTGTCGACCACCAGGAGGTGCGCATCTGCATGCAGTATGGTTTCCTCGAAGGGAATCGGGGTTTCCGGCGGCAGCTCGCGATAGTAAAAAATCTTGGCATTCTGCCGGCAGGCCGTATCGGTCCGCATGGGCATGCCACGATCGTCCACCACTTCGCCACGGGCCAGGCGGCTTTCCCACACCGGGCGCGGGACAGCCGGAAACTGCTGCGTCAGGAAGTCGAGCAGGTTGCCATTGCAACCTGCCGGCAAAATGACAAAGCTGGGGGCCACGCCATCGCGCATTGGTAGCGTCATGGCATGCCCTTCCCCGTTGCTGCCGGCCGCTTACCCAAGGGATGTGTCATCTTCAGTAAAGCACTACCGAACGGATCGACTCGCCCCGCTTCATCAGATCGAAGCCTTCGTTGATCCGGTCCAGCGGCAAGGTATGCGTAATCAGGTCGTCGATGTTCAGCTTGCCTTCCATATACCAGTCGACGATCTTCGGCACATCGGTACGCCCCCGTGCGCCGCCAAAGGCGGAACCCTTCCACACCCTGCCTGTGACCAGCTGGAATGGCCGGGTACTGATTTCCTCGCCTGCTGCAGCCACACCGATGATGATGGACTGGCCCCAGCCCTTGTGACAGCACTCCAGCGACTGCCGCATGGTAGTCGTATTGCCTATGCATTCGAAGGAATAGTCGGCGCCGCCGTCGGTGAGCTCGATGATGTGATCGACGACATTCTCGACATTGCCTGGATTGACGAAATGCGTCATGCCGAACTTGCGCGCCATCGCCTCCCGCTCCGGATTGAGATCGACACCGATAATCCCGTTTGCGCCCACCATTTTCGCTGCCTGGATGACATTCAGGCCGATGCCGCCAAGCCCGAATACCACCACATTCGCCCCTGCCTCGACCTTGGCCGTAAACAGCACCGCGCCCACGCCCGTGGTAACGCCGCATCCGATATAACAAACCTTGTCGAAGGGTGCATCCGACCTGATTTTTGCAACGGCAATCTCCGGTACGACAATATGGTTGGCAAAGGTCGACGTACCCATGTAATGAAAAACCGGTTTGCCATCAAGGGAAAAACGCGAGGTCGCGTCCGGCATGAGTCCCCTGCCCTGAGTGGCACGGATTGCCTGGCAGAGATTGGTTTTCTGCGACAGGCAGAATTTGCACTGGCGGCATTCCGGCGTATAGAGCGGAATGACATGATCACCGGCCCGCAAGGACTTTACATCCGGACCGACGTCGACCACGATGCCGGCGCCCTCATGTCCGAGAATGGAAGGAAAAATGCCTTCGGGGTCCGCACCCGACAAGGTGTAGTAATCGGTGTGACAGATGCCTGTCGCCTTGACCTCGATAAGCACTTCACCCGCTTTGGGTCCTTGCAAGTCAACGTCCTCGATGGTCAGCGGCGCACCGGCTTTCCAGGCAATTGCTGCTTTCGTCTTCATTCATGTTCCCTTTAAATCGCGATTCAATACTTATGGTACCGACAAGCAATCAGTATAAACGATGATCGGAATATTGATCTCCAATAATCGGTTACCCGTTCTATAAAGAGGTCTTTAAGTTTTTTGAAGCTAATGATTGTTCTTGCCTTAGAAGTAAGAACTTAAATTCGGACGAACAACGGTTTCATCATCCTCGTCCTTATTAAGGAGAAACATCATGAAAAAGAAAGGCGCTTTTAAAAAAAATAACGCAAGAAAAATAAAAACCACAAAAAAAAACCAGAGTTTTAGAATGCCCATTTTTCTGGCTTTTGCATCGCTTTACACGTCGAATGCAAGCGCGTTACCACAAGGTCCCTTAATTGCTTCGGGTTCTATTGATGTCGTTAACAACCACCGTGGCATGGAGATCAGGCAGGCGACTGACAAGGCTATCATTAACTGGCAGCAGTTTGGCATCGCATCGGGAGAAACGGTCAACTTCATTCAGCCTTCAAGTTCTTCCCTGATACTGAACCGCGTAACAGGACTGGACGCGAGTTTGATTAATGGGAGGTTGACTGCGAATGGCCAGGTATTTATTGTCAACCCCAATGGGGTGCTGTTGGGTGAGGGTGCACAAATTAATGCCGGAGGCATTGTAGCCAGTACCCTGGGTATATCAGACAAGAACTTTATGGATGGAAATTTTCAGTTTTCCAAAACTTCCAGCCTGCCAACTTCGGTAAAAAACTCGGGATCTGTGACTGCCGCGGAAGGCGGTTATATTGTTTTTCTTTCTGATGAAGTCAAAAACAGTGGCGACCTGGATGCGTCAGGAGGGCGAGTACTGATGGGTGCCGGTGACCAGGCTGCTGTTTATTTTTCCAAAAATTCGCTGATCAGTTATGCGATCAATCGGGAAACTGCTAATGCTCTTGTAGAAAACTCCGGAAAAATCAAGGCAGCTGGCGGTACGATTTCCCTTGTGGCAAACGGCGTGGACGATTTAGGCAAACATGCAGTAGTTAATAATACCGGCGTCATTGAAGCAAAAACATTGAGCAATGTAAAAGGCAAAATAGAATTGCTTGCCGATTCCCAGCGCGGCGTAGTCAACCTTAATGGCACTTTGGATGCATCTGCGACAGACGGCCCCGGCGGTACGGTCCATGCATCTGCTGCACGGGTCTCCACAGGGGCTCTGTTGCAGAAATAAAGTAAGGGACGAGTTAACCTTGCTGTAGATGGATTTATGGCATAGCGACCGTAATTGGCGTGCCAAGGCGCGTAAAGCGATTCAGCACAGCGGCACGGACCTGTAATTCAGCGACTTGCCGATCAAAGTCACGGGCCATGATGCGTTCGCCAAGTAGCTTGAAGCAGCGCATCTTAGTCTCGACCAAACTTCGTCGGTGATAGCCACTCCATTTCTTCCAGATCGTTCGGCCCAGTCGGCGTGTCGCTCGTAGAATCTCATTTCGTGCCGTGGCACCAATGCGATTCATCTTCCATAGCTTGGCATTTTTCCGGATCGGGATTATGGCATCGGCCTGACGTCGTGCGATGGCTTCATGGCAGCCCTTCGTATCGTAAGCGCCATCACCACTGACGCTGGCGAGCAGCTCTTCTGGAGGAATCTGACCCAATAGGTTGGGCAACATAGGCGCATCGCCGATACTGTTGTCCGTCACTTCCATCGCGCGAATCTCGAGTGTGGAAGCATCAATGCCAAGATGGACTTTGCGCCATTGGCGGCGGTAATCAGCGCCATGCTTCCTGGTCTTCCATTCGCCTTCGCCCAGCATCTTGATGCCGGTGCTATCGACCAGCAGGTGCAGGCCGGTCGTGGTGGGCATGACTTCGATGGCAACGCGCAATTTCTTTTGCCGGCGGCTTATCGTGCTGTAGTCGGGGACGGGCCAGTCGAGGCCTGTCAATTGCAGCAAGCTTTGCGTCATGCCCATGGCCTGGCGTAGCGGCAAGCTGAACAGGCATTTGATACTCAGACAGAACTGAATGGCTTCGTCACTAAAGGTTGGACTTCGTCCACGCTTACCGTTTGCCTGGCCGTGCCAGTTCATAGTGGGATCGAGCCAGATCAGCAGAGAGCCACGCGCCTTTAATGCCGCGTTATAGGCTTTCCAGTTCGTCGTTTGGTACTTCCGAGCAGCGGGTTTCATGCACCCAGCCTACCCGAATTGCTGCCAATGCGCTTGGCTGCCCGATTTGCGCAACAAAGCCATAGCAATCTGTCAACCACCAACATTACGGTGAAAGCTCAGGGTAACAGACAGGTAGAAAGCGGCGATCTTGTCATCAATAATGCGATCTCATCCAGTGGACAAAACAAACTTAATTTAGAAGCTGAAAAAAATGTGTTGATTAACGCTTCCGTAAAGTTAGGCACCGGCGGGCTGAAAATTCGTACAGACGCCAACGGTACCAGCAGCGGTACTCTGATCTTTGGACAAGCTGGAAAGATCAATGCTGCCGATAATGCAGATATCGACATTTATACAAATGTAGAGAGCTTCAGAAACAACCGGATTTATGAAAACTTCATCACCAGCCCCTATCGTTTGTGGATGCTGGTGAACAACGTCAGCCAGTTGCAAAGGATAAATGAGAATCTGTCGGGCTATTATGCACTTGGTCGTGATATTGATGCGACCGAGACCACGTTGTGGAATCAGGGCACTGGCGGTTTGCCAAGGGATATATGGAACTACAACACAGGATTCATCCCGCTGGCTTTGAATGATGTCAAGCAGTTTTCGGGCAAGCTTGACGGCTTGAATCATATTATATCCAACTTGTATATAAACAGGCCTATTGGAAGCAAGATTGGCCTGTTCTCTTCCTCCAGTGGCGAAATCAAAAACCTTGGTCTGGTTGACGTCAACATCACGGGTAATGACTCGGTAGGCGCAATAGCCGGCCACAACAATGGAAATATTCACAATGTCTTCGTAACGGGAAGCGTATCCATTGACGTTAAGCCCGGATATTCGGAGATTTCTCCTAATTCTGCGGGAGGAATTACAGGAAAAAATGGATCCATGGGCGAGATCAAAAACGCCTATAGCCTGGCATCAGTGGCAGGGTCGTTCTTCGGTTCAGGGCTGGGTGGGATTGCCGGCACGAACGATGGAAAAATTGATAGCGCTTATGCACTATGGAATAATTCAAAAAATGGCATTGCAGGAATGAATAGTGGAAAAATTACCAATGCTTATTACACCACGGATGGAAAAGGAAAAACAAATGCATTTGTTTATGATCCAGGTAATGGCACCAGCTATGCGGAAAACGGCCAGTTAAGTGCATCGGCACTCAAGAATGCAAAGTTGAATTTCGATTTTGACGAGACTTGGACGCGCTATGACGGTTATACCTTTCCGCTGCTAAAGTCTTTTCTCAAGCCCCTGGAAATTTTATCAGTTGATGCAAATGTGACGAAAGCCTACGACGGTGTAGCGGTCCGGGTCCAACCAAAATTACTCTACTCTGATTTAAACGCAGTAGATTCGAAACATCTATATTCCACTTCTGACCCTAATTTTAACAGCCTGATGAACGTTGGTGAAATTTCGTATAAAAATCAAAAGAAATTCTGGTCAGATCAGCAAGGCTATTATCTTGAAAATCCGATTATTGATCAGCAAGCTTCGGTAAAAATCTACGCCAGGCCGATTCTTGTTGAAGCAAGCCCTGAGTCTAAACAGTTTGATGAATCGATTACCTCTTCTCTAACACCGCAAATTTCTAAGAATTACAACAGCGGCAATATGGGGCTTGTGGAAGGTGATGTGATGACAGCGCGCCAGGCATTTGATTCAAATGTGCCTGGAAACCGAACCTTACAAGTAGGTGAGGTTCAGATCATTAATGCTGAAGGAAAAAATGTTACTGAAAACTATCAAATCGTTAAGTCAAGCAGCAGTGGTTTAATTCGCGAGAAACCGTCGACTCAAGATCCGGGAACTAGCCCATCCAATCCGTCTGGTAAACCAGACCCTGCGTCACCAACAACACCTCCAGCGGATCCAGGCAAGCCAGCCGGAAACACGGATTTGCCAGTTTCAAACGATTCCACCCCTTCGTCCGGGGAGCTAGCGGGTAAAGGAGCAGGTGAACCTGGAAACGTCAGTATTGATCCTGGTGGTAAAGGCGAAAATAGCGGAAACACCAACAATACTGCCGATGCCGGTAATCAAAGCAATTCCAGGACACCACCATCCGGTTCCAAGCCAGTGAATAGTGATAGCAAATCGGAAAACTTTTTTGTTTGGGCGACCGTTGACAAAGATGAAGAGTATCGGACGCGGTCAAAAACGAGGAAAATGAAGAATACAGTTAGTTTATCCCTCGAAAATGACGGAATGAATTTGCCGATTGAACTAACACGATAAGGAACGAATAGCCAGTTCAGACAAGCTCATCATTCGCTTACTGTTTTCTTCTTTTCATCCACTTATAATCCGGAGGCGGGTCGGCTGCGCCAGCATGCCCCACCGAATCCGGATTTTCCGAAGACATCACAACAAAACAAACCGATTCTCCCGCACGTTGCCTTTGGCGCAGTTTTTCCATGAATTCCAGTGCAGCGCGCAGATCGGATGGAGGAAATAGTTCCTGGTAAGGGATTCTGGTTTCGTCGGCTATCTCAGTCCAGTAAACCATATACATGGCAGCTCCAGAGGCAGGTAGGCTAGCTTCAGACATGACAGACTGCTTGTTATCTGGCGAGTTGCACAATGCCTGTCGCGCTTGCACTGAAAGAAGGGAACTGGATTATCGCTTGAAAAAACCTGGATTTTTGGAGAAAGATGGCGCTTCCGTGTTGCTGGTGAAACTCCCTGTTGCTCCCTTCTAGGCATTAGTGTTGGTAATTCCTGCTGCGAGTTGGACTTATGAACTTGAGTATTGACTAGCGACGGTCTTCGCCGCCTTTACATCTGTTGCAGCCATTTATTGACAGCTTCCGGACCATAGCCAGTAAAGGGCTTATGCCCCGTAATGACGTACAGGTTGCTTGAGCTGTCCATCAATGGACGCAACTGATTGAACACGGTTTGGGGAGTGAAGTTGGTAGAAATTGCGTAGCTGCTTGCTGACAACTTTGCCCAAGGAAATTTTTTTATCGCACTGACCAGATCATGATAGGAAGTCGGGACTGGGCTAAGATCGTAGACGATGATGAGAATGGCCATGCGTATCCTTGGGAAAAAGAAAAACGCGGTCAGGTTTCCCTGCCGCGTTTGTTTGTCTCCTCCACCAGATTTTTGTTCGCCTGGACGTCTGCGAGTACAGCCTAAGCTTTTTTAACTGCCGTTTTTGTGCATGGTTCATGCATTGAAAACAGCGGCTCCAGGCTTTTGATCCAAACCTCAGGCCTTCAGGCGCTGTTCCAGCTTGCCCTTGGCGGCTTCCAGTTCCGGCGGCAGTTTATGCCTGAGCTTGTCAAATAGTTCAGCATGCAGCTTGAGCTCGTCTTCCCAGGCACTGTTATCGATCGAGGTGATTTTCTCGTACTTGTCGCGGCCGAAGTCCAGGCCGTCCCAGTGCATGTCTTCATAGCGCGGGGTGACGCCAAACAGGTGTTCGACGCCTTCCGATGCCTTGCCCTCGATGCGTTCCAGCATCCACTTCAGCACGCGCATGTTGTCGCCAAAACCCGGCCACACGAAGCGGCCATTCTCGTCGGTGCGGAACCAGTTGACGCAATAGATGCGCGGCAGGGTGGCGCCGGTTGCATTCAGCTTTTCGCCGATTTCCAGCCAGTGCTGGAAATACTCGCTCATGTTGTATCCGGCAAATGGCAGCATCGCGAACGGATCGCGGCGCACCACGCCCTGCTGCCCGGTGGCTGCTGCGGTCGTTTCGGATCCCATGGTAGCGGCCATGTAGACGCCTTCCACCCAGTCGCGCGCTTCAGTGACCAGCGGCACGGTGGTTGAGCGGCGGCCACCGAAGATGAAGGCCGAGATCGGCACGCCGGCCGGATCGTCCCAGGACGGGTCGAGCACCGGGTTGCTGGTGGCGGAGACGGTGAAGCGTGCATTCGGATGGGCTGCCTTGGCGCCGGTTTCCTTGGCGATGGCGGGCGTCCAGTCCTTGCCCTGCCAGTCGATCAGGTGCGCCGGCGGCTCCTTGGTCATGCCTTCCCACCATACGTCGCCGTCATCGGTCAATGCGACATTGGTGAAGATGGTGTTGTCCTTCAGCGATGCCATGCAGTTGTAGTTGGTGTCGCTGTTGGTGCCGGGGGCAACGCCGAAGTAGCCGGCTTCCGGATTGATCGCATACAGGCGGCCATCCGCGCCCGGCTTGATCCAGGCGATGTCGTCGCCGATGGTGGTGACTTTCCAGCCTTCGAAACCGGCCGGCGGAATCAGCATCGCGAAGTTGGTCTTGCCGCAGGCCGACGGGAACGCCGCCGCGACATAGTGCTTCTTGCCCTCCGGGTTTTCAACGCCCAGGATCAGCATGTGCTCGGCCAGCCAGCCTTCCTCGCGGCCCATGGTGGACGCGATGCGCAACGCAAAGCATTTCTTGCCCAGGAGCGCATTGCCGCCGTAGCCGGAACCGTAGGACCAGATTTCGCGGGTCTGGGGATAATGCACGATGTACTTGGTAGGGTTGCAGGGCCAGGCCACGTCCTTCTGGCCCGGCTCCAGCGGCGCGCCCACGCTGTGCACGCAAGGCACGAACTCGCCGTCGCTGCCCAGCACGTCGTACACGGCACGGCCCATGCGGGTCATGATGCGCATGTTGACGGCGACATAGGGTGAGTCGGACAATTCCACGCCAATGTGAGCGATTGGCGAACCGAGCGGACCCATTGAGAACGGCACCACATACATGGTGCGACCGCGCATGGCGCCGTCGAACAGGCCGTTCATGGTGGCGCGCATTTCCGCCGGGGCCATCCAGTTATTGGTGGGGCCGGCATCTTCCTTGTTGTCGGTGCAGATGAAGGTGCGGTCTTCCACCCGCGCCACGTCGGACGGGTCGGAGCAGGCCAGGTAGCTGTTCGGACGCTTTTCCGGGTTCAGCTTCCTCATGGTGCCGCCTTCGACCATCAGGGCGCACAGGCGGTTATATTCCTCTTCGGAGCCATCGCACCAGTAGATGCTGTCGGGCTTGGTAAGCGCGGCGATTTCCGCGACCCAGCTGATCAGTTTCTGGTGCTTGACGTAAGACGGGGCCTCGACGGCGGTGACGCCGTTCATGACAGGCTGGTTCATGAGTACTACCTCCAATGCCAATAAAAAAAATCTGTCCCGGCACGGCAGGATCGTCGCTGTTGCTGGCGCAGTATGGCGCGCCACGGCGGTCTTGTCGAAACGCTGGCAATCTGCCGCGCCACCTGTGCTGAAGACAGCACCAGGCTCAAGGGTGGAAAAGCGGGCTTTTGCTAAAAATGGTGGGTGATTGTACACCTGTCTTTTTTGCAAATCCAATGACCAAACACAAGTTTGGAGGAAATAGTAGTCGACTTAAATAGTAGGCTATTGGCCGATAAGATCTTGTTTTATCGAAGAATTTTATTCTGGAAATTGCTGCAATGCGCCATTTTTGGTCGTGCCCTGCATTTCCGGGTGAGGCCGGCTATCATTTCCTGCGAAACAATTCTTTCCTTTCCAATCCCCTACCCGATTCCCAGGAATTCTTGATGAAAATTGCGATTCTCGACGATTACCAGGACGCCGTCCGGCGGCTCGATTGTTTCCGTCTTCTGGACGGCCATGAAGTCAAGGTGTTCAACAACAGCGCGCGCGGCATCGGGCAACTGGCGGTACGGCTGGCGCCTTATGACGCCCTGGTACTGATCCGGGAACGCACGGCGATTTCCAGGGCCCTGCTCGACAAGCTGCCGAACCTGAAGCTGGTTTCACAGACCGGCAAGGTCAGCGGCCATGTGGACGTGGCCGCGGCGACGGCGCGCGGCGTGACCATCGTCGAAGGAAGCGGCGATCCGACCGCGCCGGCCGAACTGACCTGGGCGCTGGTGATGGCAGCAACCCGCCGCATCACCCAGTACAGCGCGAACCTGAAGCAGGGCCTCTGGCAGACCGCCTCGCTGGCGCCGCAGCATAACCGGCTTGGCGTGGTGCTCAAGGGCAGAACGCTGGGTATCTGGGGTTACGGCAAGATCGGCCGCAAGATCGCCTCGTACGCGAAGCCATTCGGCATGAAGGTGCTGGTCTGGGGACGCCCGCCCAGCCTGGAGGCGGCGCTGCATGACGGCCACGACGCGGCTGCCAGCAAGGAGGAATTCTTTGCGCTATCGGACGTGCTGACCTTGCACCTGCGCCTGAACGACGCCACCCGCGGCATCGTGCAGGCAGCCGACCTGGCGGCGATGAAGCCGACCGCCATCCTGGTCAATACCAGCCGGGCCGAGCTGATCGCGCCTGGCGCGCTGGAAGCGGCGCTGGCGCAGGGCCGCCCGGGCCAGGCTGCGATCGACGTGTTCGAGCAGGAGCCGCTGCCGCCCGATTCCCCCCTGCTGCGCATGGAGAATGTCCTGGCCACGCCGCACCTGGGCTATGTGGAAAAGGACGGCTACGAGCTGTATTTCGGCGCGGCATTCCAGAACATCGTCGATTTCGCCAGGGGCGAGCCGAGGAATGTGCTCAATCCGGAAGCGCTCGAAAGGAAGGCTTCCGGGCCGGTTCAGTAGGTCTTGTAGGGCAGGAACTTGCCGGACAGGACGACGTTGACCCTGTCGCCCTTGGGATCTTCCTGGCGCTGGATGTCCATGGAAAAGTCGATGGCGCTCATGATGCCGTCGCCGAATTCCTCGTGGATCAGTTCCTTGATGGTGCTGCCGTACACGCTGACGATTTCATACCAGCGGTAGATCAGCGGATCGGTCGGCACCGCGGTAGGCAGCGAGCCCTTGTACGGCACGATCTGCAGCCACGCGGTTTCCTCGTCGCTCAGCTCGAACAGGTCCTGGGCCGCCGTGGCCTGGGCCTTGGTAAAGGTCATCTGGCCCAGGCAGGCGGCCGTGGTCCACTCCTTGCTCTGGCCTATGCGGGTGGCGATGTCGCGCCATTGCAGGCCCTTCCTGACTTTGGCGGCGAGTATCTTGCTGGTGACTTGCGTGCGGTCCATGAATGCTCCTGTGTGGTTGACCGCCCGTTTCAGCAAGAGCCATGCCATAAAATTGCGTGATGGAAGCGCCGGCATGGTGCGCGGCGCGGCGTCCCGCACAGCGCTGGAGCATGAAGGAAAAGGAAGAATGGTCATCGTCAGTGTCAATACCGCGCCTGTGGGCAACCTGTTCGGCACCAAGGCCGAGGCTGGCCGCCACGTGGCGACCGGCATCCACAAGCAGGCCCGCAGCGGGCCGGTGGTTGTCGGACGGCTGGGACTGGACGGCGATGCGCAGGCGGACCGCAGGCTGCATGGCGGGCCGGGCAAGGCGGTGTATGCCTATCCGGTCGAGCATTATGCTTTCTGGGAGGCGCAGCGGCGGCAGGCCGGCAAGGCCGATGCGGCGCTGGCGTATGGCGCGCTGGGCGAGAACCTGACGATCCAGGGCCTGCTGGAACAGGATGTCTGGCTGGGCGACCGGCTGTCGCTGGGCCGTGTACTGCTGGAGGTCAGCGAAGTGCGCACGCCCTGCTTCAAGCTGAATGTGAAGATGGGCCTGTCCAATGCGGCCAGGCTGATGGACCAGAGCGGCGCCACCGGCTTTTATCTCCGGGTGCTGCAGCCGGGCCTGGTCAATGCCGGCGAGACGGCGCGGCTCCTGCCCGGACCGCGCCAGTTGTCGATTGCGCAGATCAACGAACGTCGTCGGACGGGACGCCAGCCGGATTTATTCTGACCAGCCGGATCGCCGGCACATTGCTCCAGAGGCCAGCCCAGCCGGGCGGCCAGGGCAGCACCGGACCGGCATAGTCCGGCACGCCGCGCCGCACCGCGATCACCGGCAGGCCTTCCGGTTGCGCCTCGCGCTGGTCCCAGCCGAGGCTGAAGGCATAGTCCGGCAGCAGCGCTTCGCATACCATCTCGAACCAGGCCGTATGGTCCTGGTCGCGGCCCAGCGCTTGCGCCAGGCCCTGCGGATCGAACCTGGCCAGCGCGCTGCCCAGTTCCTGGGCATCGGCGCCCGGCGCGTCGCCCCAGCCCATGATGGGATTCAGGTTGTACTCCGCGCCCGACCCGTACCAGCCTTCGCGCCAGGGCCGCTGCATCCAGTTGCGCGGTCCGGTGAACAGATGCCAGCGCCAGTGCAGGCCGGACGCCTTGGGCCAGCTGTACAGGTAGAGCCGCTGATAGCCGGCGCGGTGCAGGTCGCGCACCATTTCCATCAGGCGCGCATGCGGCATGCGGGCCGGCGGCTGGCGCCGGAACAGGATGGGCTCGCCGTCCGCATGCTGCACCTGGTCGGATGACAGATTCAGGTCCAGCGTGCGCCCTTCCGCACCGAAACGCGCCGAGATCCATCCGGTCAGCAGGTTGACCGAGGTGATGACGCCATAGCCTCGATAGCGATGGAAAATAACGGTTCCGGGAGCGACGGGTTTCATGTTCGACAGGGAAAGGAGGGCTTGCAGGATGCCAGTGTAGCGGTATTCGCCGTGCGCCTGACAGGCGAATTTCACCGGCCGAAAGCGGCGGATGCCATGCTTTGATTCATGATTCATGCCGGAAATTCCCAGGCGGGCAAAATTTTTGCATGGCTCCCGGTAGGCTATGATAGCCGCGATCTGCCACTTCCTCCTCCCCTGTCATGAGTGTTTGCATCGTCGCCGCCGGCGGCACATTTGAAAAACATTACGATGAAATCGCCGGCAAGCTGGGCTTCGGCGCCAGCGTGCTGCCCACGGTCATCGCGCGCAGCCGCATCAGCCAGCCGGTCAGGGTGGCGCCACTGCCCCTGCTGGATTCGCTGGACATGCAGGACGCCGACCGCGAGCGCATCCTGCAGGCCTGTATCGAGGCGCCGGAACAGCGGCTGGTGATCGTTCATGGCACCGATACCATGCCGGAAACCGCCCGCCTGCTGGGTCCGGCCAGGCTGGACAAGACCATCGTGATGACCGGCGCGATGATTCCCTATGAGATCGCCAATTCGGATGCCCTGTTCAATTTCGGCATGGCCTTCGGCCTGGCGCAAGCCCTGCCGGCCGGCGTCTATATTGCGATGAGCGGCCAGGTGTTCAGTTGGGACAATGTGCAGAAGAACCGGGTGCAGGGCGTGTTCGAGACGCTGCGGCCCTGACGCTTGCTGCTTCATGCCTGACGTTCAGGGTCTGGCTTTCACCGCACCAGGCGGCGCAGCAGGCGCATCGACCTCGGCGCTTCAACGCTACCGCTCCCCGCCCGCCCTGCATCAGGCGTCCGCCCGTTCTTGGAAATAGCGCAGCGAACGAAACAGCGGCCCGATGGTGAGCACGATCACCGACATCCTGATCACATGGAAGGCAGTGACGATAGGCACGCCCAGTTGCAGCGTGCGCGCGGTCAGGCTCATTTCGGCGATGCCGCCCGGCGACGTGGCCAGGATGGCAGTGGCCGGGTTGATGCCGCTGGCCCAGGCCAGCAGCAGGCCGAACCCGCCCGCCACCAGGATGGCCAGCAGTGCGCACAGCGCCACGCTGGCCAGATAGCGCGGCGCGGTATGCAGGAATTCCGGCGTGAAACGGGTACCGAGCGAAATGCCGATGAACAGCTGGCCGAAATGCGTCATCCATTCCGGCAGCGCCGACAGGTTCAGGCCGAAGGCGGTCAGCAGGATGGAAACCGCGAGCGGGCCGATCACCCAGTTGTTCGGCCAGCGAAAGCGTCCCAGCAGCAGCGCGCCGCTGGCGGTCAGCACGATCAGCAGCGCCAGGCCGTCATAGCGGACTTCACGGGCGCCGGGCACAAAGGGATCGGCGCCATGCACATCGAGAAACTTGAAGGCGAACGGCACGATGGCCACCACCATCATGATGCGCAGGCTGTGGGCGGCGGCGATGCGGTCGACCGCCGCGCCATGGTGCTCGCCCTGCGCCGCCATTTCCGACGCGCCGCCGACCGCCATGGCGAAGAAGGCGGTGACCCGGTCCACGTCCGACAGCCGCGACAGCAGCCAGGCCCCGGCCAGCCCCAGCAGCATCGCAAATGCCAGGCCAACGGCAATCCAGACCGCATACGAGGCCAGCACGCCGAGCACCAGCGGCGTGAAATACAGGCCCAGCGCCGTGCCAATTGCCCACTGGCCGCCCTGCCTGACCTGTGCCGGGCAGAACAGCGCAATGCCCGCCATGCGTGCGGCGGCGCTGGCGAACAGCGGCCCTATCATCCACGGCAAAGGCGTGTGCAGCAGATTGCACAGGCCGGCCGCAGCCAGGCCCAGCAGTAAAGTCAGCAGGAATGAACGAAGATCGGACGATGAAGCAAACGGCATGGGTCGGGCTGAGGTGAGCGGGCGTGCGAAATGCGGCCAGCCGGTATTGTAGAGGGCAATAGGCTTTGCGTCCGGAGTGGCATTCCGGGCAGGTCAAGGTCTGTCGTTGCGCCTGCCTGTGGAAAGCGCAGTGCGTGATAATGTTGTGCAATAGCGTGGCAGATTGGTACTCATTCCAGATTGCCAGAAATGAGGATGCGAACCATGCACGTCGTCATGCAGTTCTTCCCTCGACGTGCAACACCACCACGCTGTCATTCACCAATCACCATCACGGCAGGCACAACGTGCTTGCCACACTTTGCGCAAGGAACGCCATGACCAGTTCACGATCATTCAACCGAAAAGCCAGCGCCTGGCTGATCTCCCTGCTGATCGCGGTCCTGGCAGCCGGTTGCGGCGGCGGAGGCGGCAGCAGTAGCGGCAGCACAGATCGCACGGGTAATCTGCAGCCGGATGGCGTCGTCAGCGACGGTGGCGTGCCAGTCAACATTCTCAATGAAGCCGGCGCGCCAAGGCAGACCGGCGATATGGCAGCCGATGGCTTCAACTGGTTCAACTTCCGGCGGCAGCAGATGGGTCTGGCGCCTGTTGCGCGCAATGCGCAGGTGGACAAGGCGGCGCTGGCGCATTCGAATTACCAGGCCATCAACGATTTCATCACGCACGACGAAGTGTCCACGCGGCGCGGCTTTACCGGCGCCAGCGTCTTCGAGCGACTGCAGTCGGCCGGCTATTCTCTTCCCGGCAGCAATTACGCCTTTGGCGAAGTCATCTCTGCTACCGGCGACAGGAGCGGCGTCAACGCTGCCGAAGAACTGATTACCGCCATCTATCACCGCTTCGTGATCATGGAGCCCAAATTCCTGGAAGCCGGTGCGGGCGTTGCCACCGGCAGCAGCGGCTACACCTATTTCACGACCAATTTCGCGACACGCACCCTGAACCAGGGCGGGCTGGGCAATGGCGGCCTGGTGACCTACCCGTTCAATGGCCAGCAAAACCTGCCCACCGTGTTCTATTCCAATCAGGAGCAGCCGGACCCGGTGCCGGCCCGCAATGAGGTCGGCTATCCGGTCAGCGTCCATGCCGATATCACCTCCAAGCTCAAGGTCATCAGCTTCAACATCAGTCCGCGCGGCCGCGCGCCTCTGTCCACGCTGCTGCTCACTTATGACAATGACAAGGAGATTGCCGAACCCTCGGTTGCGGCCATCATCCCGATCGACGTGCTGCAGCCGCAGACCGACTATGACGTGCGCTTCACCGGCACGGTCGATAATGTCGCCGTGAACCGGTCATGGTCGTTCCGCACCCGCTAGTAAAGTGCCTCCCGGCCGCCCTCACCGCGCCCGCCCGCTATCCTTGAATACCGACAGCGCTTCCGTCACCCGCCGCGCCTGATCCTGCAGGCTGGCGGCGGCAGCCGCGGCTTCCTCCACCAGCGCGGCGTTCTGCTGGGTGACCTGGTCCATGTCGTTGACCGCCTGGTTGACCTGGTCGATGCCCTGGCTCTGCTCCTTGCTGGCCACCGTGATCTCGGCCATCAGGGTGCTGACCTGGGTAATGGCGGTGGTCATTTCCTCCATGGTGCGCCTGGCCTGGGTGACCTTGCTGGTGCCGCTGTCGACCTTGTTGACCGAGTCGTCGATCAGCACCTTGATTTCCTGGGCGGCGGCGGCCGAGCGCTGTGCAAGTGCGCGCACCTCGGACGCCACGACCGCAAAGCCGCGGCCCTGCTCGCCGGCGCGGGCTGCTTCCACCGCGGCGTTGAGCGCCAGGATATTGGTCTGGAAGGCGATGCCGTCGATGACCGAAATGATGTCGACGATGCGGTGCGCCGCCTGACTGATTTCCTGCATGGTGGCGCCTGCCTCGCTGACCGCCGCGCCGCCGCGCTCGGCAATGCCGCATGCCTTGCCGGCGAGTTCGCTGGCATTGACTGCATGACCGGCATTCTGCTTCACGGTGGAAGCGAACTGTTCCATGCTGGACGCGGTTTCCTCCAGGCTGGAGGCCTGCGCCTCGGTGCGGCCGGACAGGTCCATATTGCCGGCAGCGATTTCCCGTGCGCCAAGCAGCATCGTGTCCATGCCGGCACGCACGTCACCGATGATGGAACGCAGATTCACATTCATTTGCTGCAGGCCCTGCATCAGCTGGCCCATCTCGTCTTCATTGCGGCTGCTGAAGCTGGTTGCCAGGTCGCCGCCGGCGATGGCGCGCGCTGCCTGCACCGCATCGCGCAGCGGGGCAATGACCCGGGCCTGCAGGCTAGCCCACAAGCCCAGGCAGACAGCCATGCCGGCGATTTCGGCGCCGGTGCGCCAGCCTGCATCGCCGCCCATCCATCCGGAGATGGCAAGGCTGGCCAGCAGCAGGTTGAGCGCACCCATGGTCAGGCCGATCCGGGTCGACAGGCTCAGCCTTGTCAGCGACGCAAGCCGGCCGCGCAAGCCGCTGCGGGCAATGCGGCCATTGCGCACCATGAATCCGCAGTCGGGGTTTTCGCGCAACTCGCGGTAGGCTGCCTCTGCCGCCTGCACCGCGGCGCGGTCAGGGCGTCCACGCACTGACATATAGCCTACGGTCACGCCGTTTTCGCGCACAGGCGTGACATTGGCCAGCACCCAGTAATGGTCGCCATTCTTGCGGCGGTTCTTTACCAGCCCGGTCCAGGGACGGTCGTCCTTGAGCGTTGCCCACATATCAGCAAAGGCCTCGGCCGGCATGTCCGGGTGGCGCACCAGGTTTTGCGGCGCACCCAGCAGCTCTTCCTCGGCAAAGCCGCTGACTTCGATGAAGTAGGCGTTGACATAGGTGATGTTGCCGTGGGTATCGGTCTTGGAAACGATAGCCTGGCCATCCTGCAATTCATATTCGCGCTGGGTGACCGGCAGGTTCATCCGCATGGTGCTGCTCCTTTATATTTCTGTTGAGCAATTATGGTGCATTCAAGGAACGTCAAAAATTGATTTGGATCAATATTTGTTGACCAAAGGTAATAATACGGATGGTGCTGTTGGTAAAAGGCGGTTACAGCGGAGCAGCCAGCCTATTTGCGCGAAATGTAGCTGTTGCCTTCCAGGTAGAACCGCAGCGGCCGTGCCGCCCATTCGCCGGCATAATCGACGCCGATTCTGGGCCGCTTCACCACGGCAGCCGCCTGGCCGGCCGGCCGCGGCAGCACATGCAGCGTCGGGCTGCAGAAGTCATGGCTGTTCAGGCGTCGGTCTATGCCCATGGCCTTGCACAGCAGGCCCGGCCCGCTGGTCTTGCCGTGCAGATTGCGCACCGGCTCAAGCGCCCGCAGCAGCACGGCGGTGCCCTGCCCTTCGGCCTCGGTGACGATGTTGAGGCAGTGATGCATGCCGTAAATCAGATAGACATAGGCATGGCCCGGCGGGCCGAACATGACCTGGGTGCGCGGCGTGACGCCCTTGGAGGAATGCGCAGCCAGGTCGCCCACGCCCAGGTAGGCTTCGGTTTCGACGATCTTGCCGACACGTTCGACGCCGTCGACCCGGTGCACCAGCAGGCAGCCCAGCAGTTCGCGTGCTACCAGTTCGGTGTCGCGGTCGAAGAAAGCCCGTGGCAGCCAGGGCGTTTCCGCTGGAGATGCATTGCTTGCAGATTCAGACATGCGTCGATGCTGCCATAAAACGCCGGCTGCAGATTTGCACGCACGCATCCAGTGTTGTTAGTTCATGCACCAAAAGTTTGCGTGGTCGCTCTACACAGTTAGAATGGCTGACCGAAAATCTTGCCCACCTGCCAATTTCCAGACCATGCCTACCTGCCCGCGTCCTACTCCAATTTCCCTGGCCGTCTTGTTGTCATGCGCCGCAGCGGCCAGCATGCCGGCACAGGCGCAGACAGCCACGCCGGCGCCTTCCGACCCCACGCTGGGCGAGATCGTGGTCAGCGGCAGCCGCAGCGAGCAGCGGCGCTTCGACGTGCCCGGCGCAATCGATGCAGTCGAAATCGATCCGATGCGGCTCGGTTCGCCCCTGGTCAACCTGTCCGAGCTGATGTCGGCCGTGCCGGGCACGCAGGTGCGCAACCGGGAAAACTATGCGCAGGACCTGCAGCTGTCGGTGCGCGGCTTCGGCACCCGTTCCACCTTCGGCGTGCGCGGCGTGCGCATCCTGATCGACGGCATCCCGGCCACCATGCCGGACGGCCAGGGCCAGGCCTCGTCCATCAGCCTGACATCGGCCAAGCGCATCGAACTGCTGCGCGGACCGCTGGCCCAGCTGTACGGCAATGCCGCCGGCGGCGTGCTGCAGGTGTTCACCCAGGATCCCCCGGTGTCGTCCACGCCGAAGTTCGGTGTCGCCGCCGGCATCGGCTCGGACAACCAGCGCCATCTCGACCTGTCGGTCGGCGGCGGCAGCGAGGCCCTGGGCGCGCTGCTGGACGTGTCGCGCTTCACCACCGATGGCTACCGCGACCACAGCGCCGCGGAGCGGACCCAGGTCAATGCCAAGGTGGTGGCGCGGCCGTCCTCTTCCACCAGGATTACCGGCATCTTCAACAGCTTCGACCAGCCGCTGTCGCAGGACCCGCTGGGCTTGAACCGTGCTGCTTTCAACAGCAATCCGCGCCAGGTGATTCCGGCGGCGATCCAGTTCGACACCCGCAAGACGATCGACCAGCAACAGGCCGGCATCGTGGTCGAGCACGACCTGTCTTCCAGCGACCGCTTGAATGCCCGCGTCTACGTGGGCCGGCGCGACGTGTTCCAGACCTTGTCGATGGCCGGCGACCAGACTGACCGGCGCACCGGCTTCACCACCTCGGCCGGCGGCGTGGTCGATCTCGACCGCAGCTTTGGCGGCGTCGGCCTGAACTGGGTGCACAAGACCCGCCTGAACGACATGCCGCTGCAATGGACGCTGGGCGTGGAAGCCGACCGGTTGAAGGAAACCCGCAAGGGCTTCGTCAATAACGCCGGCACGCCGGGCGCACTGCGCCGCAACGAGGACGATACCGCCCGCAACCTGGATTACTTCGGCCAGATCGAATGGGCATTCGCGCCGCAATGGCAGGCGCAGGCCGGCGTGCGGGTCAGCCAGGTGAAGTTCTCGGTCAACGACAAGTACACCGGCGACGGCCGCAATGACAGCGGCAATGTCACCTATCGCAACACCAGCCCGGTGCTGGGCCTGGTGTGGCATGCCAATGACAACCTCAACTTCTACGGCAACCTCGGCACAGGCTTCGAGACGCCGACCCTGGCGGAAAGCGCCTACCGCGCCGGCACCGCCACCGGCCCCAACTTCCAGTTGAAGCCTTCCAAGAGCAACCAGGCCGAGATCGGCATGAAGGCGCGAAGCGGCCGCCACAGCCTGGACCTGGCCCTGTTCGCCACCCGCAGCCGCGACGAAATCGTGCCCGAACTGGTTTCGGGCGGCCGCACCGTGTTCCAGAATGCCGACCGGGTCGATCGCCGCGGCATTGAGGTGGGCTGGAAGGCCGATTGGGAGCAGGTCACCACCCGCCTGGCCTATACCCTGCTCGACGCCCGCTTCTACAGCGGCTTCACCAGCACCACTGCCGCCGGTACCAGGCAAAATGTCGCTTCCGGCAACCGCCTGCCCGGCGTGCCGCGCCATGCGCTGTATGCGCAGGCCGAAACCCGCATCGCCGAAGCCACCACCCTGGCGCTGGAAATGCGTGCCGAAAGCAAGACCTGGGTCAATGACGTCAACTCGGAAGCCGCGCCCGGCTACACCGCCTTCAACCTGCGCCTGGGCAGGGAGTTCCGCACCGCCGCCGCCCGCTTCTACCTGTTCGGCCGCGTCGACAACCTGTTCGACCGCCAGTATGCCGGCTCGGTCATCGTCAATGACGGCAATGGCCGCTTCTACGAGCCCGCGCCCGGCCGCCGCCTGTTCGTCGGCGTGCGCAGCCAGTTCTGATGGCCTGGTTCGCGGTATACCTGGGCGCCGGCGCGCTGGTGGGCGTGCTGGCCGGCCTGCTGGGCATCGGCGGCGGCATGACGCTGGTGCCGGTCCTGGCTGCCATCTTCACCCTGCAGGGCTATGCGCCCGACCATATCGTGCACCTGGCGCTGGGCACGGCAATGGCGTCCATCGTCTTCACCTCCGCCTCCAGCGTGCGCGAGCACTGGCGCCTGGGCGGCATCGACACCGACATCTTCAAGCGCATGGCGCCGGGCATGGTCACCGGCAGCCTGCTGGCGACCCTGGCCGCCGGCTGGATTTCCCAGCGCCACCTGGCCATGGCCTTCGCCGTGATCGTGTATGCCGGCGCGACCCAGATGCTGCTCAACCGCAAACCCGCCGCGCACCGGCCGCTGCCGGGTCCGCTGCCGCTGTTCATCGCCGGCCTGGCCATCGGCACCATCTGCGGCCTGGTGTCGGCCGGCGGCGCTTTCCTGAATGTGCCCTTCATGCTCTGGTGCGGCGTGCCGCTGCGTACCGCCATCGGCACCGCCGCGTTGCTGGGCATTCCCGTGGCCATGGTGGGCACCCTGGGTTACCTGGCGTCGGGCTGGGGCATCGCCCAGTTGCCGCCGTGGTCGCTGGGCTTCATCTTCCTGCCGGCGCTGGCCGGGCTGGTCAGCGGCAGCGTGCTGACCGCGCCCTTTGGCGCCCGCATGACGCACCGGCTGCCGGTGCTGGCCCTGAAACGAATTTTCGCCCTGCTGCTCTATGTGCTGGCAACCAAGATGCTGCTGACCTACTGGTAGACCCGGCAGGCGGCGGCCGACTCCAACCACCGACATGGAACGATGATGATTCCCACCCTGGCTGAACTGCGCACCGCGCTCGATGAAGGACGCGCCACCTCGCTGCAACTGACCGACGCCGCGCTGGCGCACATCGCCGACCCGGCCGGCGAAGGCGTACGGGTTTTTACCAAGGTGTATTCGGCGCAGGCGCGCGCCGCGGCCCAGGCCTCGGACCTGCTGCGCGGCGCCGGCCTGCCCCGCTCGGCCATCGACGGCCTGCCGATCTCGATCAAGGACCTGTTCGACGTCGCCGGCGACACCACGCTGGCCGGCTCGGTGGCGCTGCAGGGCGCGCCGGCCGCCAGGGAAAACGCGGTTGTCGTGCAGCGCCTGCTGGCAGCCGGCGCGGTGATCGTCGGCCGCACCAACATGACCGAATTCGCCTATTCCGGCCTGGGCCTGAACCCGCATTACGGCACGCCGCGCAATCCCTGGGACCGCGCCACCGGCCGCATTCCGGGCGGCTCCTCGTCCGGCGCGGCGGTGTCGGTGACGGACCAGATGGCCGTTGCCGCGATCGGCACCGATACCGGCGGCTCGGTGCGCATTCCCGCCGCGCTGTGCGGCCTGGCCGGCTTCAAGCCGACCGCGCGCCGCGTGCCGCTGACCGGTGCATTGCCGCTGGCAACCCGGCTCGACTCGATCGGCCCGATCGCCGCCAGCGTCGCCTGCTGCGCGCAGCTCGATGCGATCCTGGCCGCCGACACCCGGCCCTTGCCCAAGCCGGCAAGGCTGGCCGGCATGCGCCTGGCCGTGCCGACCAACATCGTTCAGGATGGCATGGACAGCCATGTCGCGGCATCCTTCCGGGCCGCGCTGTCGCGCCTGTCGGCGGCCGGCGCCTTGCTGGAAGAGATTGTCGTACTGGAGTTCGATGAACTGGCATCGATCAATGCCACCGGCGGCCTGAGTTCGGCCGAGGCCTGGACCTGGCACCGCGCGCTGATCGAACGTGCCGGCGACCGCTACGATCCGCGGGTGCTGTCACGCATCCGCCGCGGCCAGGGCATGACGGCGTCCGACCTGCTGGAACTGCTGGATGCACGCGTGCGCTGGATCGCCTCGCTGGAGCAGCGCATTGCCGGTTACGATGCACTGCTGATGCCGACTGTGCCTGTAGTGGCGCCGACGCTGGCTGAACTGACCGAAGATGACGTCTATTACCGGACCAATGCGCTCATTCTGCGTAATCCGACCTTCATCAATTTCCTGGATGGCTGCGCCTTGTCGCTACCCTGCCAGACACCGGGAACGGCGCCGGTGGGGTTGATGATTGCGGCGGCGGGAGGACGCGACCGGGATGTGCTGGCCTTGGGCATGATGGTGGAAGCTCTGTTGCAGAAGCGAGTCTGACATTCGCTTGGATCAACATTGCTGAAGTGGATGTTGTAGGGTGCAATGCCCTTCGGGTATTGCACCCTACCAAGTGCCTGCATGGCAAGAGGGCTGCTGCTGCAATACCCGGTATGCAATCTCGAAAAAGGTACCCTGCAGCGATCAGCATTTCAGTAAAAAAGCCGCCGTAAAAACGGCGGCTTTTTCAAACCCGCAAACGCTGCCAGTTACTTCATCGCCTTCGCATTCGCCTTCGCATGGTCACGGTCGGCCTTGGCCTCTGCCTTGGCCCGATCGGCTGCGGCATCCGCCCTCTTCTTGCAGGCGCGCTGGTCGGCGCCGCTCAGCTTTTCACATTCTTCCTTGGCCGCATCTTCCCGGCTGTCGGCTTTTGCCTTGGCAGCCTTGTAGTCGCCTTCGGCCAGTTCCTTCTGCGCCTTGGCATCCTGCTTGGCCGCATCGGCTGCGAATACCGGCGCATGCATGGTCACGGCAAACAGGCAGGCAGTCAGCGTGGTCACTAACTTGTTCATGGGGCTCTCCTTGGATTGTTGTGATCGGAACAGGCAGATTAGCGCCGTAACGGCCGGGCTTCAGTACGGTGAATCACACAGCCGAGTTGATAATCCGCCTGTCTGTCCACGCTATCAGCCACCGTGATAGATGTTGAGCTGGCCGTTGGGATCGATCACGGAATGGCGGTTGTCGATCCCGCTTGCACCCATGCCGGAGCCGGTGTTGGACATACCCGAGCGACCCGAAGAACTCATGCCCATGCTGGAGCAGCCGGCCATCACCATCACGAGTAATACTGCAGCAATTTTTTTCATCTTATTTCTCCAAGTAATGCGTTAAATAACGCGGTACAAAGTTGACAAGATGTTGTGTCGACGGTTCCGGTTGGCGCACTGCAGCATGCGCCTCATCAAACTGCGTCAGGGTGTCTGTCAGACACCCTGAAATTGCTACTTCCCGAGATGCTTACCGACGGCATCCGCCGATGGGCCGGCGGCCTTTACGGCATCTTTCAATTGCTCTTCGCTGACGCCGAATTTCCTGGTCCAGTACTGCAGTTCCCATGCCTCGTTGACGTTGATGCGGGAGCGGTCCTGCGGTCCGCGCTCATTGAGGTTGTCAGCCATGGTTGCCTCCTTGAAGTGGTTTAAAAGACAAGTTCATGGTAGCAACGGGTCTGCATTGATCCAAGGCAGACCGGCTTATTAATGCATCCCGCTTGCGCAGAATCACCGGGCAGGCCATCAAGGCCATGCCGAGAAGTGGAGACTGCCGCCGACGACGTAGTTACTTCCCGATGCAGAACCTGCTGAAGATCACCCCCAGCAAATCATCCGACGTAAACGCTCCCGTGATGCTGTTGAGCCTGTCCTGCGCCAGGCGCAGTTCTTCCGCAAACAGGTCCAGCGCCTGGTCATTCTGCGCTGCCAGTTCTGCCGCGATATCCAGGTGCTCACGGGCAGCCTTCAGCGCGATCAGATGGCGTTCGCGGGCCAGGTAGAGCGATTCGCCGGTCTGCTGCCAGCCGGCGATGCGCAGCAGCTCGGCGCGCAGCAGGTCCAGGCCGGTGCGGTCGGTGGCGGACAGGTAGATGTGGGTGGCGTCCGGCATCTGGTCCACTGCGGCGCGATGACCGGACAGGTCGATCTTGTTCCATAGCCGGATCACCGGCACGTTGCCGGGGAAGCGGGCCATGATCTGCTCGTCGGCCAGGGTCGGGCCGCGGCCGGCGTCGAGCATGTGCAGGATCACGTCGGCATCGCGCACCGCGCCCCAGGTGCGCTCGATGCCGATGCGCTCGACTTCATCGCTGGCGTCGGCGGCGTCGCGGATGCCGGCGGTGTCGATGATGTTGATCGGTATGCCTTCGATCTGGATGGTTTCGGTCACCCGGTCGCGGGTAGTGCCAGCGATGGCCGTCACGATGGCCACGTCCGACCCCGCCAGCGCATTGAGCAGCGAGGACTTGCCGACGTTCGGCTGCCCGGCCAGCACCACGTTCAGGCCGTCGCGCAGCAGCGCGCCCTGCGCCGCCTGTTCGAACACCTGCTGCAGCGACGCGCGTATCCTTGCCAGCTGGCCGCGGGCGTCGGATTTTTCCAGGAAGTCGATTTCCTCTTCCGGGAAGTCGAGCGTGGCTTCCACCAGCATGCGCAGGTGGATCACCTGGTCGACCAGGCTGCGGATGACCTTCGAAAAGGCGCCGGAAAGCGACTGCGAGGCCGACTTGGCCGCCGCCTCGGTCGACGCCTCGATCAGGTCGGCCACCGCTTCGGCCTGCGCCAGGTCCAGCTTGTCGTTCAGGAAGGCGCGCTGGGTGAATTCGCCCGGCTGGGCCAGCCGCAGGCCGATTTCCTGCCCGGCCTCCAGGCAGCGCTGCAGCAGCATCTGCAATACCACCGGGCCGCCATGGCCCTGCAGTTCCAGCACATCCTCCCCGGTATAGGAATGCGGCGCCTTGAACCAGAGCGCCAGGCCCTGGTCGATCACGCTGCCGTCAGCCTGGATGAAGTCGAGGTAGGTTGCATGGCGCGGCGCCAGCGCGCGGCCTTCGGGCAGGCGGCATACGGCGCGCGCGACGCTGTCGATGTTCTTGCCGGACAGGCGCACCACGCCGATGCCGCCGCGTCCGGGTGCGGTGGCAATGGCGGCGATCGGGGTCGAGTCGAGATTCATGCGATCAATTTTTCGTTATCGAAGGTTTACTCGGTTTCCATGAAAAAAGGCCCGTGGCGAAGCGCACGGGCCTTTGCTGCTACGACATGATGTCAGGTCAGGCCGCTTTCGGCGTCTGGATGTTGCGGGTAATGACCCACTGCTGCGCGATCGACAGGATGTTGTTGACCACCCAGTACAGCACCAGGCCGGCCGGGAAGAAGAAGAACATCACCGAGAACACGATGGGCATGAACATCATCACCTTGGCCTGGACCGGGTCCGGCGGTGTTGGGTTCAGCTTGGTCTGGACGAACATCGACACCGCCATCAGCACCGGCAGGATGAACCAGGGGTCAGGCGCGGCCAGATCCTGGATCCAGCCCAGCCACGGCGCATGGCGCATTTCCACGCTGGCCAGCAGCACCCAGTAGAGCGCAATGAAGACCGGAATCTGCACCACGATGGGCAGGCAGCCGCCCAGCGGATTGATTTTCTCTGTCTTGTACAGCTCCATCATGGCCTGGTTCATCTTCTGCGGATCGCCCTTGTGGCGCTCGCGGATGGCGGTCATGCGCGGCGTGACCAGCTTCATCTTGGCCATGCTGCGATAGCTTGCCGCCGACAGCGGGAAGAAGGCCAGCTTGATCAGGATGGTCAGCACGATGATGGTCCAGCCCCAGTTGCCCAGGATGTTGTGGATATGGGTCATCAGCCAGAAGATCGGCTTGGCGATGATGGTCAGCCAGCCATAGTCCTTCACCAGTTCCAGGCCAGGAGCGACCTTTTCCAGGGTTTCCGATTCCTGCGGGCCGGAATACAGCTTGGTGTCCATGCTGACCGTCGCGCCCGGCGCGACAGCGCCCAGCGGCAGGATGCTGCCGACCGCATACAGGTTGTTGTCCACCTTCTTGGTGAAGATCTCGCGCGGCGCCTTTTCCGGCGGCACGAAGGCCGAGACGAAATAGTGCTGCACCATCGCGATCCAGCCGTTGTCGGACTTGGTGGCATGGTTGTCCTTGCCGCTGCCGATCTTGTCAAAGGCCAGCTTCTGGAACTTGTCGGATTCGGTATAGACAGCCGGGCCTGTAAAGGTGCTGTAAAACTTGGAATCGCCCGGCAATGCGCCACCATCGCGCAGCAATTGCACATACAGCGACGGCGACACCGGCGCGCCGGAGAGGTTGGTCACATCATGCTTGACGTCGATGGTGTAATCGCCGCGATGGAATGTGTAAGTCTTTGTCAGCTTCACGCCGCCCTGCTCGGAAGTCAGCACCAGCTTGATCTCATTGCCGCTGTCCAGCGTGCGCGGACCGGGTTGCACGGTGAACGGCGTGCGGTGGTTCGGGAAAGCGCCGCCGATCAGGCCGGTCTGGCCGAGGTAGGTACGTTCCGCGCTTGAATCGAACAGCACCACGTTCTTGGTCGGGTCCTGCGTATCCTTGTGCTTCAACAATTCCAGGCGACGCAGTTCGCCGCCGATGCTGTCGATTTCGGCCTTCATCACGTCAGTGGTGATGGTGATGCGCTCGCCGGCAGCCGCGGCTGGCGCGGCATTCGGCACGGCGGCCGTGGCTGCGCCGGGTACCGCGGCGGCGCCCGGCGCGGCTGCAGCGCCCGTGGCCTGCGGTACGGCGGCGGTATTGGCCGCTGGCGCCGTGCCGGTGGTGCCCGTGGCGGTGGCCGGCTGGGCCTGCTGGGTTGCCGTCGGGAAGAACATCGACGGCTTGCCGGTATAACGCAACCAGTTGTCCCAAAGCAACAGCATCGACATCGAGAATACAACCCACAGGACGGTGCGTTTGATATCCATATGTTTATTCATCAGTAATCAGCAATTCAGGAGTGAGCGGGCGATTTTGCGGGGACCGGATCGAGCCCGCCCGGGTGCCACGGATGGCATTTGCACAGGCGCCGCGCGGCCAGCAGGCTGCCATGGGCGGGGCCATGCAGGCGGATGGCTTGCGCGGCGTAGTCGGAACAACTGGGATAAAAGCGGCAGTTCTGGCCCATGAACGGGCTGATGCCCAGCTTGTAGGCCCGCAGCAACAAAAGCAGCAAGGTCTTCATGGCTGCGTTCCGCCCTGCTGGCGCAGCGGGTGGAACAGGCGGGAGACTTCCAGGCGCAGCGCGGTCTTCAGCGCCGAGGTGGTAGCCGGCCCGGCCTTGGTGTTGACCGGCCTGGAAAGCCGGACCACGCAGTCGACCGGGGGCAGCATGCTCTGGCGGAACAGTTCCCGGGTGATGCGCTTGATGGCATTGCGGGTGACCGCGCGCGGCGCGAAGCGTTTGGCGACGACGACGCCCAGGCGCGCATGCGCCAGTTCATTGGAACGCGTGTACAGCACGAAATGCGCTGTACGCTGCACGGGCCGCAAACGAAAAACGGATGAGAACTCATCCGTTTTAATGATGCGCTTGTCGCGTGCGTAATCCTGAGGGCGTTCGCCGGTCACGCCAGCAGCGAGCAATCAGGTGCCGACTTAGGCGGCGAGGCGCTTGCGGCCCTTGGCGCGACGTGCGTTGAGCACAGCGCGGCCACCGCGGGTTGCCATGCGTACGCGAAAGCCATGGGTGCGCTTGCGGCGGACAACGGAAGGTTGGTAAGTACGTTTCATGTTGGTTCTCGCTATTGAGCAGAAGTACGGAAAAAGAAAATAGGGCGGAAAGTTCGCAAGCTGCAACCCCGGCGCCGCTGGCGTCGACTTCAGCCACAACAGGCGCTTGCGGAGCCTGCAGCCGCCACAACATCGACGCTGCTGGCAGTGAACCCGTGATTAGACAGCAGTTTGCGCTTGTTTGTCAATCACTTAGCCCCATATAGATGAGCGTGGTGAAATGCGCATGGCAGTTGCCGGATCGCCTGCCTGTGGATAACTTTGGCGGTCGCGGGTAGAATACACCAATTCGAAGTCCGCATTCCTGCGATAAACAAACGCAATCTGGGCCAACGCACCATCGGTCCCGCGCTACTAAATCAGACGATTCATGGAAAATTTCTGGCAGACCTGCTCCGCGCAGCTGGAGCAGGAACTGACGCCTCAGCAGTTCAGTGCCTGGATCAAGCCGCTCGCCCCGCTCGATTTCGAGGAAGGGCGCCTGCGTATTGCCGCGCCGAACCGCTTCAAGCTGGACTGGGTGAAAACCCAGTTTGCCAGCCGGATCAGCACGCTGGCGGCGCAGTTCTGGGAAGAGCCGATCGAGGTGCAGTTCGTGCTGGATCCGCGCGTGGGCAATGCGCGCCGGGCAGCCGAGCAGGCCGGGCCGACCACCACCTCGCAGGTAGCGCCGCGCGAGCGCGACGGCATGCAGGCCGATGCCGAGGTGCGCGAGCCGGCGGCCGACCTGGCCGACTCCCCGCGCCGCGAGCAGAGCAAGATCAACACCGCGCTGACCTTCGAGAGCTTCGTCACCGGCAAGGCGAACCAGCTGGCGCGGGCGGCGGCAATCCAGGTGGCCAACAATCCGGGCATTTCCTACAACCCGCTGTTCCTGTATGGCGGCGTGGGCCTGGGCAAGACCCACCTGATTCATGCGATCGGCAACCAGGTGCTGGCCGAGAATGCCAATGTGCGCATCCGCTACATCCATGCGGAACAGTATGTGCGCGACGTGGTGACGGCCTACCAGCGCAAGGGCTTCGATGATTTCAAGCGCTACTACCATTCGCTGGACCTTCTGCTGATCGACGATATCCAGTTCTTCGGCGGCAAGAGCCGCACCCAGGAAGAATTCTTCTATGCGTTCGAGGCGCTGATCGCGGCGAAGAAGCAGATCATCATCACCAGCGATACCTATCCCAAGGAAATCACCGGCATGGATGACCGGCTGATTTCCCGCTTCGACTCCGGCCTCACGGTGGCGGTGGAGCCGCCGGAGCTGGAAATGCGGGTGGCCATCCTGCTGAAAAAAGCGGCATCGGAAGGCGCCAACCTGTCCGACGACGTGGCCTTCTTCGTGGCCAAGCACCTGCGTTCCAACGTGCGCGAGCTCGAAGGCGCGCTGCGCAAGATCCTGGCCTACTCCCGCTTCCACGGCAAGGAGATCACGATCGACGTGGTCAAGGATGCGCTGAAGGACCTGCTGTCGGTGCAGAACCGCCAGATCTCGGTGGAAAACATCCAGAAGACGGTGGCCGACTTCTTCAACATCAAGGTCGCCGACATGTATTCGAAGAAGCGGCCGGCCAACATCGCGCGGCCGCGCCAGATCGCGATGTACCTGGCCAAGGAACTGACGCAGAAAAGCCTGCCGGAAATCGGCGAGCTGTTTGGCGGGCGCGACCACACCACGGTACTGCATGCGGTGCGCAAGATCGCCGCGGACCGCAGCAAGAGCCCGGAATGCAACCACGAGCTGCATGTGCTGGAGCAGACATTGAAGGGTTGAGTCGCTGCCTGCGCGGCTGTGGATAAAACGGCACCGCCAGCGCAGGCTGCGGACAATACGCAACAGGCGGCAAGCAAGGGCAACAGGCAGCAATCAGCAAGACCGGCAGTCGGAAATACGCAGCAGGCAGTGCATGCAGGCGACGCCTGCATGAGATGGACAGCATAACCAAACCGAACCAGAACCAGAACCAGGATTCTGATCAACCATAAGGAAAAGCCATGCAATTGGTCAAAACTCACAGGGACACGCTACTTCGGCCACTGCAAGTCGTGAGTGGTATTGTCGAGCGTCGGCATACGCTGCCGATTCTGGCCAATATCCTCATCCGCAAGGACGGCGAGCGGGTGTCCTTCCTGTCGACCGATATCGAAGTGCAGATCACCACCCATGCCAACGTGGGCAGCGGCAGCGACGTCGCCGCCACCACGGTGGCCGCGCGCAAGCTGCTCGACATCCTGCGCGCGCTGCCGGACGGCGACGATGTCGCGCTGTCGCTTGCCAACAAGCGCATGACGGTACAGTCGGGCAAGTCGCGCTTTGCGCTGCAGACCCTGGCCGCCGAGGAATTCCCGACGGTCGCCCAGGCCGAGCAGTACAACGCCACCGTGACCCTGCCCCAGAAAACCCTGAAGCACCTGTTCAACATGGTCCATTTCGCGATGGCCCAGCAGGACATCCGCTACTACCTCAACGGCCTGCTGCTGGTGGTCGACGGCAAGAACGTGATCGCGGTTGCCACCGACGGCCACCGGCTGGCGTTCTGCCAGGTCGAGGTCGACCAGGAATTCCCGCGCCAGGAAGTCATCATCCCGCGCAAGACCATCATCGAGCTGCAGCGCCTGCTCGAAGAGAGCGACGAGCCGGTGCAGCTTGATATCGCCGGCAACCAGGTCAGGCTGACCTTTGCCGACATCGAGCTGGTGTCCAAGCTGGTCGAGGGCAAGTTTCCCGACTACACCCGCGTCATTCCCAAGGGCTACAAGAATGACTTCACGATCGACCGCGACCGCCTGCTGCGCTCGCTGCAGCGCGCCGCCATCATGACCTCCGACAAGTTCAAGGGCGTGCGCTGCGTGATCAGCCCGGGCAGCATGAAGATCAGTTCCACCAACGCCGACCAGGAAGAAGCGGTCGACGAACTCGAAATCGATTACGGCGGCGACAGCATCGACATCGGCTTCAATGTCAGTTACCTGCTGGACGTCTTGAACAACCTTAAATGCGACAACGTCAACATCGCGCTCGGCGACGCCAATTCATCGGCCCTGATCACGATTCCGGACAATGCCGATTTCAAGTATGTCGTAATGCCGATGCGTATCTGATGACCGCCGCGAAGCGGCGGCCGGGGGCCCTGCGCGATTGCCGCGGGGCGCAGTACCTCATGTTGTCCAGCAAGATGGCAGTCGCGGGACGGCAAGCCCTGCTTGCATGTCCCCCGCCCCATTTGAACTCCGTTTCGATTTTTAGCAGCATCCGTTTTTTAGAAGGCAGCCATGTCCGCGATTCCAACTGAACCGACCAAAGAGCCACAAGCCAACCAGTACGGCGCATCCTCCATCCAGATCCTGGAAGGACTGGAAGCCGTGCGCAAGCGCCCGGGTATGTACATCGGCGACACCTCCGATGGCACCGGCCTGCATCATCTGGTGTTCGAGGTGCTGGACAATTCCATCGACGAATCGCTGGCCGGCCATTGCACCGAGATTCACGTCACCATCCACGCCGACAACTCGATCTCCATCACCGACAACGGCCGCGGCATCCCCACCGGCATCAAGTGGGACGACAAGCACGAGCCCAAGCGCAGCGCGGCCGAGATCGTGATGACCGAGCTGCATGCCGGCGGCAAGTTCGACCAGAACTCGTACAAGGTCTCGGGCGGCCTGCATGGCGTGGGCGTGTCCTGCGTCAACGGCCTGTCCAAGCTCCTGAAGCTGACCGTGCGCCGCGATGGCAAGCAGCACTACATGGAGTTCGTGCGCGGCGTGCCGCAGAACCGCGAACTCGAAACCATCGATGGCGTGCTGGTGTCGCCCATCAAGGTTACCGGCGATACCGACAAGCGCGGCACCGAGGTGCATTTCTGGGCCGACGAGGAAATCTTTTCCCATGTCGAATTCCATTACGACATCCTGGCCAAGCGCATCCGCGAACTGTCCTTCCTGAACAACGGCGTGCACATCCGGCTGTCGGACCAGCGCACCGGCAAGGAAGAAGTGTTCGCCTTCGAAGGCGGCACCCGCGGCTTTGTGGAATACATCAACAAGGCCAAGAACGTGCTGCATCCGACCATCTTCCAGGCCACCGGCGAAAGGCTGTCGGACCAGAACACCAACATCACGGTGGACGTGTCGATGCAGTGGAACGATGCCTTCAACGAGCAGGTGCTGTGCTTCACCAACAACATCCCGCAGCGCGACGGCGGCACCCACCTGACCGGCCTGCGCGCGGCGATGACCCGCGTGATCAACAAGTACATCGATGAAAACGACTTTGCCAAGAAGGCCAAGGTCGAGATCGCCGGCGACGACATGCGCGAAGGCCTGACCTGCGTGCTGTCGGTGAAGGTGCCGGAGCCGAAATTCAGTTCGCAGACCAAGGACAAGCTGGTGTCGTCCGAGGTGCGCGGCCCGGTCGAGGAAATCGTGGCCAAGACCCTGTCCGACTACCTGCAGGAAAAGCCGGCCGACGCCAAGATCATCTGCGGCAAGATCGTGGAAGCCGCGCGCGCCCGCGAGGCGGCGCGCAAGGCGCGCGACCTGACCCGCAGAAAAGGCGTGATGGATGGCCTGGGCCTGTCGGCCAAGCTGGCCGACTGCCAGGAAAAGGACCCGGCGCTGTGCGAACTCTACGTGGTCGAGGGCGACTCGGCAGGCGGCTCGGCCAAGCAGGGCCGCGACCGCAAGTTCCAGGCCATCCTGCCGCTGCGCGGCAAGGTGCTGAACGTGGAAAAGGCGCGTTTCGAGAAGATGCTGTCGTCCGAGCAGATCACGACGCTCATCGCCACGCTCGGCACCTCGATCGGCGCCGATGAATTCAACATCGACAAGCTGCGCTACCACCGCATCATCATCATGACCGATGCCGACGTCGACGGCGCCCACATCCGCACCCTGCTGCTGACCCTGCTGTACCGGCAGATGCCCTTGCTGGTGGAGCGCGGCCATGTGTATATCGCGCAGCCGCCGCTGTACAAGGTCAAGCACGGACGCGACGAGCGTTACCTGAAGGACGATGTCGAGGAAGCCGGCTACATGATGCAGATCGCGCTGCATGACGCCGCGCTGGTGCCGGCGGAGCATGCCGAGCCCATCAGCGGCGACGCGCTGGCCGAACTGGTACGCCAGTACAACACCGCCAACGCCATCATCATGCGCCTGACCCGCGCCATCGACAGCGCGGCGCTGTCGGCCATCATGACCGGCGTGACCCTGAAGCTCGACACGGTAGCCGATGCCGAAGCCTCGGCGCAGGCAATGCGCGAGGCGATCAAGGACCCGACCGTGGAAGTGGTGGTGCGCTCCGATGAACTGTCGGACAAGCACATGCTGCGCATCCAGCGCATGCACCATGGCAATGTGCGGGTATCCGTGATCGATGCCGACTTCATCGACAGCCCCGATTACGCGGTGCTGTCGGCGGCGGCGGCCACCTTCCGCGGCCTGATCGGTCCGGGCGCGCTGGTGCGCCGCGGCAGCGGCGAGAAGGTCAGGGAATCGGCCATCACCGACTTCCACCAGGCCATGGCCTGGCTGCGCGACGAAGCCGAACGCGGCGTGTCCAAGCAGCGCTACAAGGGCCTGGGTGAAATGAACCCCGAGCAGCTGTGGGAAACCACGATGGACCCCAAGGTGCGGCGCCTGCTGAAGGTGCAGATCGAGGATGCCATCGCGGCCGACCAGATCTTCACCACGCTGATGGGCGACGATGTCGAGCCGCGCCGCGCATTCATCGAAATGAACGCGCTGCAGGCGGGCAACATCGACGTGTAATAGTCCGGCCGGCGCCACGCCGGCCGCGACACGCCCTACTCCGCGGCAGCCGCCACCAGCAATGCCAGCCCGGCGCCGATCCCGGCGGGAATGCCGTAACGTTCCGCCCGCGATGCCGGCTCGCCGGGAATCACCACGACCGGCACGGTCGTCAATTCAAGCACCTTGCTGGTGACGGAGTCCTGGAAGGTTCGCACCAGCGAGCTCTTGCGCGCGGTGCCCATGACGATGTGGTCGCAGCGCAGCTCCTCGGCCACTTCCGCAATCAGGCTTGCCCTTTCGCTGACCGCGTAGTGCACCGAGTACGGCGCACCGGCTTCGTCGAGCATGCGCCTGCTTGCCTGCAGCGCTTCCCGCGATGCTTCATGTTGAGCGGCCCTGACGGCCGCCCTGCCGGTGAAGCGGGTGACATTCCTGGAAAACGGCGGCTGCACGTTCAGCAGATGGATCTGCATCGCCGGACTGTGCCTGAACTGGCGCAGCACATGCCGCACGGCATGCTGGGCGTTGCTGGAGCCGTCAACCGGAACGAGTATCTTCAACATGGTGTTTCTCCTGTAGTTGCACATCATCGCTTACGACAGAAACCGATCTTCACGCCGGACGTAGCGCCTGCAGCCGGATTACCCGATGCCTGCAGTGCATGCCGGTTCGTGTATGCATTGAACGTGGCAAGCAATCGCTTATCGGGACGCATCGTGGGCGACCTGCGGCGCCTTGCGCTGCGACAGCTGCAGGCTGAGCATCACCGACAGCGCGATGATGCCGCCAACGATGGCCAGCGACCATTGCACCGGCATGTGGAACCAGGGCATTGCCAGCATCTTGCCGCCGATGAAGACCAGCACGATGGCCAGGCCATACTTCAGCAAATGGAAGCGGTCGGCCATGTCCGCCAGCAGGAAGTACAGCGCGCGCAGGCCCATGATGGCGAAGATGTTGGACGTGAAAACGATGAAGGGATCGGTGGTGACGGCGAAGATCGCCGGGATGCTGTCCACCGCGAAGACCAGGTCGCTGGCCTCGATCATCACCAGCACCAGGAACATCGGCGTGGCATACAGCAGGCCTTCCCGGCGCACGAAGAATGCCTGGCCGTGGAAGCCGGCCGTGATGCGCATGTGGCCGCGCAGCCAGTGCAGCAAGGGATTGCGCTCGAGGTCGGACTGCTTGCTGGCCAACACCAGCATCTTGATGCCGGTGATGACCAGGAAGGCGCCGAACACATAGAGCACCCAGGCAAACTCCCGCACCACCCAGACGCCCGCCATGATCATGCCTGCACGCATGACGATGGCGCCCAGCACGCCATAGAGCAGCACGCGGCGCTGCAATTCGGGCGGCACCGCGAAATAGGTGAAGATCATCACGAAGACGAACATGTTGTCCACCGACAGCGACTGTTCGATCAGGTAGCCGGTGATGAATTCCAGCGCCTTGCGGTTGGCGACTTCGCGGCCGACGCTGCCGTCGAGATGCCACCACAGCAGCGCACCGAAGGAAAGCGCCAGCGTGACCCAGGCGATTACCCAGGCCGACGCCTCCCTGACCGACACCTGGTGCGCCTTTCTGCCGCCCAGCACGAACAGGTCGAGTGCCAGCATGGCAAGCACGAAAGCGATGAAGGCGAGCCACATAGACGGCGTCGCGAAACTATCGATGTCCTGCACGATCGCTCCTTGAACGATGGACCAGTGGACCATGGAAGGCCGACGCATTGGCCAGCCTGATCCGCAACTGGCAGCGTGGCAGTGATGGCGGCGTCTGCCAATACCGTCACTGCAGCGGCTGATGGTTTTCAGTGTCGGCCAGACCGGCACATCGAACAAGTAGAATAAATTTTCAATACAGATCGGTTTTTTCGATGTTGAACGCAGCAATGGCGCAGGGGGGTGAATGACCGCCCCGGCCGCCCGTCCCCATCGGGCCGGCGCAAGTTCAGGTAAGCTCGGCAGCCAGGCCTTCTCCCATCCAACGCCATACCGTCATCCAATACCGAAGCGCATGAAACGCATCCTCTGTCCCGCCCTTTTCCTGCTTGCACTGGTTCTGGCCGGCTGCGCCGGCCCGCCGCGCGCGCCGGCAGGCCGCATCACCCCGGCCGTCTTCCGCGATGAGCCGATGGCCTCGCCCGCTGCGCGGGAAGTGGGCATGTATGCGCTGATGCTGCTGCAGACCGGCTACCAGTTCGGCGGCAAGAATCCATCGGCCGGGCTGGACTGTTCCGGGCTGGTCACGCATGTATATCGCGAGGCGGCCGCCATGCCCTTGAAAGGCAATGCCGCCGCGCTGGCGCGGGAAGGCCGGCCGGTCGGGCCGGGGCAGTTGCGCACCGGCGACCTGGTGTTCTTCAACACGCTGGGCCATTCTTATTCCCATGTCGGAATCTATCTCGGCAACGGCGACTTCATCCATGCGCCCAGCGCGCGCGGCCGGGTGCGGGTGGAAAACCTGGCCACCCGCTACTGGTCCGACCGTTTCGAAGCGGCCAGGACATTGCTCGACTGACCGGCAGCTGACCTACAACAGCTCGTTGATGGTGTAGAAGGCATGGTCCTTGAGCTTGTGCCACAGGCTGCGCCGGGTCCATTGCTCGAGATCGACCTCCCTGGCGCCGGCGGCGTACTTTTCGAAGATTGCATCGAAGCGCTGCGCGATGGCTTCGTCCTTGATGCCCAGCATGATCTCGTCATTGGTCTCGAAGGAGCGGTCGTCGAAGTTGGAGGAACCGACCGCGCTCCATATGCCATCCACCGTCATGATCTTCTGGTGCAGCAGCGTGTCGGGATACTCGAACAGGCGCACGCCGCAGCGCATGAGCTTTTCGAAGTTGCGATGGCCGGCATGCTGCACCATGGGATTGTCGCTGCCGCTGGTGGCCGGCATCAGCACCCGCACGTCCACGCCGCGTGCCACCGCCTGGCCGAAGGCATCGATCGCGTCCGGCTCGGGAATGAAGTACGGGTTCTGTATCCAGATGCGCTTCCTGGCCAGGCAGATCGCGGTGTGATGCAGGATCTTGACCGCCGGCGCCGAGTTTTCCGGCTTCAGGAAGGCGGCATGGATCAGCACGTCGCCCTCGGGCTGCAGCGCCGGAAACACATCCTCGCCGACGAACAGCTCGCCCGTCTCGCCGGTCCAATTCTCGCTGAAGGCGCCCTGTATCGCATGCACGATGGGGCCGCGCAGCTGCACGCTGACGTCGCTGTAGTGATGCGCATCCTCGGCGTTGCCGAGCCATTCATCCTTGATGCAGTGGCCGCCGACGAAGGCTTCCAGGCCATCGATGATGACGATCTTGCGGTGGGTGCGGTCGTTCAGCACGCCGATGTTGCGAAAGGAATTGTCATGGAAGAACACGACCTTGCAGCCGGCCGCTTCCATCTGCCGGCGCGCCGCCTTGCCCATCTTGCCGGAACCGTTCGCGTCCAGCATCACGCGCACCTGCACGCCCGCGCGGGCCCGCTCCGACAGCGCGTCGGCGACCCGTTTTTCCAGCACGCCCTCGCTCCACAGAAAGGTCTCGAAATGCACCGATTTGCGCGCGGCGCCAATGCGGGCAACCAGCGCGTCGAAGAAGGCGCCGTTCTCATGCACCGTCACTGCATTGCCCGCCACCGCCGTGCCCAGCGTCAGGCCGGCCAGCGAAGGCACCAGTTCCCCGATCGATGCCTGGCATTCGATGCGCAGCTTCGGATCGCGATGGCGCCGGTGCGACCAGATCACGGCCACCAGCAGCAGGATGATGAACAGGCTGGCCAGTGCCAGATACAACAGGGTATGGCTGCCAGGGGAATCGTTCATCGGGCTTGGTGGCGTGATCGCTTCTCGGCCAATGGGTTGGGGATGGATCGGGACGTGATGGCTTGCCAGGGATTGTGCAGTGCCGGAAAAACAAGGTATTGAAAACCCGCAATGTTTCAGTTTGCTCGACAGTTTTTGCCCGGATCGGGCATGCAGATGCGCCAGTGCGGTCCTGGCCGGCAGGGGGCTGGCGGCGCTCATGGCCCGGGTGAATGCGATATCGTCCCGAACAGGGGACAGCGGGCAGCTATACCGCTCCCATTGACATCAGCCTCAGCGCACGTCGCACTGCGCGCACCAGTGCGCCAGTTCGTCCGCCGACAGCGGCTTGCTGAACCAGTATCCCTGGGCCTGGTCGCAGTGCTGCTGTCTCAGGTAATCGGCCGTCTGCGCCGACTCCACGCCCTCGGCGACCACTTCCAGCTTCAGGCTGTGGCCGAGGGCGATGATGGCCTCGGTGACGGTGCGGCTGGCTTCATCGCCCAGGGCCATGCGGCGCACGAATGACTGGTCGATCTTGAGCTTGTCGATCGGCAGGCTGGTCAGGTTGCTGAGGCTGGAATAGCCGGTGCCGAAATCATCCATCGAGATCTTCACGCCCATCGCCTTGATCCGCTGCATCAGGGCGATGGCGTCGTCGACGCTGTCCATGATTGCGCTCTCGGTGATCTCCAGCTGGATAGCCCCGGGCTCGACGCCGGCGCTGGCGATGATGCCGCCCAGCCTTTCGGCAAAGGCGCTCTGCCTGAACTGCAGGGGCGATACATTGACCGCGCTCGTGATAGCGAGCCCGTCCCGGCGCCACGCAAGGTGCTGCCGGCAGGCTTCGCCGATCACCCATTCTCCAAGCTGCTCGATCAGGCCGACCGACTCGGCAATCGCGATGAAGCTCGTCGGCGGCACCTGCCTGCCATCCGCATCCTGCAGCCGCACCAGGGCTTCGGCGCTGACCAGCTTGCCGGAGTTGAGGTCGATCACGGGCTGGTAGCACAGCCGCAAGCCGTCATCGCGCAAGGCCTCCTTGAGTGCGGCTTCCACCGACAGCACCAGTTCGGCCTGCCGTTCCAGTTCGGGCGTATAGATGCGGTAATGGCCGCGACCGGTCTGCTTGGCCCGGTACATGGCGAGGTCGGCGGTATGAATCAGCGCGCTCACATCCCTGGCATAGCGCGGGAAGTAGCTGATGCCCACCGACGGCGTGATCGTCAGTTCGAGTGCATTGACGCGGATCGGCCGCCCGACATGATCGATGATGTGCTGCGCCACCAGCGCGGCGCGCTGGCCATCGGCCTGTAGATAAGGCAGCACCACCACGAATTCATCGCCGCCCAGCCGGCCTGCCAGGTCTTCATCGCGCACGCACTGGCGCAGCCGCTGCGCCACTTCCTGCAGCACCCGGTCGCCGGTCTCGTGGCCATGGACATCGTTGATGGGCTTGAAGCGGTCAAGGTCGATAAACAGCAGCGCGCCGCCGCCGTGGCCGCGCTCGGCGGCTGCCAGCAGGTGGGTGCAATGCTCGAAGATCAGCGCGCGATTGGGCAGGCCAGTCAGCGGGTCATGCAGGGCGGCGTCGCGCACCCTTTGCTCGGCCAGCTTGCGCTCGCTGATGTCCTGCACCGTGCCGCGCAGGGCGACGACAGCGCCGCTGTCGTCGCTCACCGCCTCGCAGCGCATGTTGAGCCACTTGGCCGGCTGGCTCGCAACGTTGGCATCGGCATCGGCATTCACCGCGATCTCGATGTCGAAGGGCTTGCCGCTGCCCAGCGTGCGCTCCACCGCGGCCTCCACCTTGTCCCAGGCGCGTGTGGGTATCAGCGTTCCCTTCATGTCGGCAAAGGCATTGATGGGATGCCCGGACAGCATATGGATCGAGTCGGAGACAGTCAGCTTGCCGCTGTCCCGTTGCCAGTGCCAGGTGCCGAAGCGGGCCAGCAGATGGGCTTCCTCGAGTTCCGCCTTGCTGGCCGCCAGGCGCGCGCCGCGCTCGTTGAGCAGGTCCATGGCGCGGCCCAGCGCCAGGGCGAGTTCGCGGCTTTCCCTGACGCCGGCGCGTGGCATCGATACCGACTCGCCGGCGCCGATGGCCACCGCGGGTGCAATCAGCGCCGTGACCGAGCCGGCGATGTGGCGCCCGATCAGCCAGGCCAGGCCGACGCCGATGGCAAACAGCGCCGCCACGCCGACCATCGCGGTCAGGATCGAGCGCTTGAGCGGGCCTTCCAGCAGATGGCGCGGCACCGCGATGGCCACGCTCCAGCCGGTGGCCGCCGAACGGCTGTAGAACACCAGCGATGGCACGCCTTCCAGCGTGGTCAGTTCGGCCATGCCCTGCGGCTCGCGCGCCATTGCCTCGATCAATTGCCCGGGTGGCTTGCGACCGACGAATGTCTGCTGTCCCAAGGTACGGGCGACGATGGAGAGCTCGGGATCGAGTATCCCGGCGATCCATTGCGGCGGCAGGCCCTGCGATGCCAGCAGGTCGAGGAAGCGGTCCGGCAGGATGCCGATCGCCAGCACATAGGCCACCCTGCCATCCACCTTGACCGGCACGTTCACGCTGACGATGTGCTTCTTCAGCAACGGCCCCATGAACAGCCTGGAAATCGCTGGCGTGCCGGTGGCGAAAACCTGCCGCAGCTCTTCCGTCAGCTGCCATCCCGGCAGCGGCGCGTCAAACGCGGTGGAGGTATTGAGCAACTGCTGTCCGCTGCTGTCCCGCAGCACGGCATTGGTGCCGAGCCCGGCCAGGGCCACCGCCTCGCGCGCCTGGCGATGAAAGGCAGGCAGGTCGTTGCGCGCCAGCGCGTCCGAGGCCGACAGCACCTGCGCCACGGCCAGCGCCCGCAGCAGATGGCTGTCGACCGCCTGCCCCAGCGCCCGCGCGGTCTGGATGGTGGACTTGCGCAGCTCCTCGCGCTGCTGGTGGTATTCGGCGATCAGCAGTCCGGCAGCGCCGATGACGCCTGGCAGCAGGCAAGCCACCACCAGGCAGTTGAGCAGCGAGCGCACCGGCCAGCGGGCGATACGCTCGGCGAGGCGGTTTTCGGGGGCATTGCCTGTCTTGCCTGTCGAACTCATTGATTTGCGTTCATGCTTGCCGCAGCGCATGCGCGGCATTGAATGGATTTTTCTCGCCAGGCTTGCCTTGACGGGATTGCTTGCGCGCCGAATCGGCAATGCGGCATTTCCAGTCAATGCGGCGCAGCAGGTATTTGACCCGTCCATGCCCTGCCTGTCCACTGAAAAATCGCTGGCTGCGGTTTCTGGCAGCCTAGCGCCGGGTCAATGGCGCGATTACCTGGCAGGTAATCGACGCGCCGCCGGCCCGCCCGCAGAATGGGCCATCACCATTTCGAAAAGGAGATCCGGCCATGAAAACCATCCATCCTTCCGGCATGCTCAAGGCCGCCCTGCTGACCGACGCGCTTGCCAGCGGCGCGCTGGCGCTGCTGCAACTGCTGCTGAACCGCATGCTGACGCAATGGCTGGCGCTCGACAGCGCCCTGCTGCTCCATACCGGCATCTTCCTTCTGGGCTATGCCAACCTGCTGCTGGTGCTGGCCTATGCCGACCGCATCTGGCCATGGCTGCTGCGGCTCATCATCGCCGGCAATGGCGCATGGGCGCTGGCCTGCCTGGCGCTGATGGCGCTGCCCGGCCATGCGCCGACGTCGCTGGCGGCCGCCTATCTCGGCCTGCAGGCAGCCTGCGTGCTGGCTTTCGCAGCCTGGCAGCATGCGGGACTGATGGCGTCATCCGGCATGCGGCGCGCACCGGCGCGCACCAGCCTGTGAGACACCTGCCGCATCCATTGCCAACCGAAAGGAGCCATCATGAACAACATTGCCTTTGTCGCGCTTGCCTGCGGCATCATCATCGGACTGGGCGCGGTGGGCGCCTGCATCGGCATCGCGCTGATGGGCGGGCGCTACCTGGAAGCGTCGGCGCGCCAGCCGGAACTGATCAACACGCTGCAGGTGAAGATGTTCCTGCTGGCCGGGCTGATCGATGCGAACTTCCTGATCGGCGTCGGGGTGGCGATGCTGTTCGCCTTCGCCAATCCCTTTGCGGGCTGAGTTGGGTATGCTGCGGCTTCAACGCAAGGGCATCACGGAAAGGAGCATGGACATGACGGGATGGCAGGCAGGGCGCATCGGCCAGGACACGGGGCGGCCCGCCGCCGAGGGCCTGTTTCGCGACTTCGCGCAGGCGCTGCGCTACTGGCGCGCCAGGCGAGGCTACAGCCAACTGCGGCTGTCGGCCGAAAGCGGCATCTCGCAGCGCCATATCAGCTTCCTGGAAAGCGGCCGCTCGCAGCCCAGCCGCGAACTGATCCTCCGGCTCGGCAACGCGCTCGACATGCCGCTGCGCCAGCGCAATGCGATGCTGCTGGCGGCCGGTTTCGCCCCGGCCTACCGGGAGCGCTCGCTGACGGACCCCGAACTGGCCGCGGTCAGGCGGGCGCTGGACTTCATGCTGACCCAGCAGGCGCCGTATCCGGCGCTGGTGGTGGACCGTCTATGGAACCTGGTGATGCTCAATCAACCCGCGCGGCGGCTGATGGGCTGGCTGCTGAACCTGGCGCCCGGCCAGGCGCTGCCAACGGAAGGCGTCAATGTCATCAGGCTGATGCTGGATGCGCACGGCATCCGGCCCTGCCTGCCGAACTGGCAGGAAGTCTGCGCCGACCTGCTGCACTGGGTGCAGCGCGAAGCCATGGCCGACGGCCCCGGCAGCGAGGCGACCCGGCTGCTCGAATCGCTGCTGGCCCTGCCCGGCGTGCGGCAGGCCGCGCGCGCCGTCAATCCCGACAGCCATGCCCTGCCCTTCATGACGGTTACGCTGCACAAGGGCGATACCGAGCTGCGCCTCTTTACCACCATCGCCACCATGGGCACGCCGCGCGACGTCACCGTGCATGAGCTGCGCATCGAATCCTTCTTCCCGGCCGATGCCGGAACCGCCGCGTGGTTTCAGGCGCAGGTTTGCCCGGACGGCGCGAGCGCCTGACGCAAGCGGCCACGGCAGCGATGGCCGCAAGCCAGGTGCCCGCTACCATCAGGCGTTTTCCGATGAGACAATCGGCCTGGATTTTTCGGGAGAACAGGCATGAAGACCATTGGACTGACCATCGCCGGCCTGCTTGGCGCGGCGCTGCTGTGCATCGCGGGCCTCGCCGGCGCGCAGCAATGGCCGGCAAGGCCGCTGCGGGTGATTGTCGCCTTCGGACCCGGCTCGACGCCGGACATCGTGGCCCGCATTGTCTCGGACCGGCTCGCGCACAGCCTGGGCAAGCCGGTGGTGGTGGAAAACAGGCCGGGCGCGGCCGGCAATATCGGCACCGACGCGGTGGCCAAGGCGGCGCCGGACGGCCATACGCTGGGCGTCACCATTTCCGGCCCGCTGGCGGCCAACACGGTGCTGTTCGGGAAGCTGCCCTACAACCCGCAGACCGACATCGCGCCGATCAGCATCGCCGCCACCCAGCCCAGCGTGCTGGTGGTGGCGCGCGATACCGGCGTGGCCGACATGCCGGCGCTGCTGGCGCGGCTGCGCGGCAATCCGGGCAAATTCAATTACGCGTCCATGGGCACCGGCAGCATTTCGCACCTGGCCATGGCGGCGCTGGCGGCGCGCAGCGGCACCGAGATCGTGCACGTGCCCTATCCCGGCTCGGGCCAGGCGGTGTCTTCCATCCTGGCCGGCGATACCCAGATGGCAGTGCTGCCGGCAGCGGCGGTAATGCCGCATGTGCGGGCCGGCAGGCTCAATGCGCTGGCTGTCGCCACCGCCAGCCGTTCCGCGGTGCTGCCCGAGCTGCCGACGCTGGGCGAGGCCGGCCTGCCGGATATCCAGGGCGACGCCTGGATGGGCTTCATCGCGCCGGCCGGCACGCCGGTAGCCGTCATCAACCGCCTGCAGAAAGAGATCGCGCGCATCCTGCACGAGGATGAGGTGAAGGCCAGGCTGCAGGCCCAGCTGATGGAGCCGGTGGGCAGCACCCCGGCCGAGTTCCGCGCCACGCTGCAGGCTGACCTGACACGCTGGCAGCCGGTGATCAGGAAGAACCATATCCGGCTGGATTGATGGCTTGGCGCCGCCGGCCATGCGTGGACGGCCGGCGGTGAAGGCACCCGACCGCTGTCAGGATGCCGGGCGCCATGCTATCGGTTGAAGGCCGCCTGCAGGTCGGCCTGGCTGCTGATGCCGCTTTGCAGCAGCAGCATCAACAGGATGCGCGCCTTGGCCGGTTTCAGGTCGTCGGCCATAACGGCGCCGGCGTCTGCGGTGGTCTTGCCGCCGCCAACGAAGCCGTAGTTGGGCAGCACCCGGCCGCTGTGCACGCGGGTCGACACCACCACCGGCACACCTTTCGACAGCGCGTACTTCACCGCCTCGAACATGGCCATGTTCATGTTGCCCATGCCCAGCGCCTGCACCACGATGCCGCGCACGCCCCGGTCCACCGCCTGGCGCAGCGCCATGCCATCGGCGCCGCCATACATGGCAACGATTTCCACCTCAGGCATCTTGTCCGCGCGGATGGGGATGTGCTGCCGGCGCACCGGCGCGTTGGCATACATTACCCGGTCGGGATAGACCTCGCCCAGGAAGCCGAAGTCGCCGGAATTGAAGGTTTCCACATTGGCGGTGTGGGTCTTGACGACATACCGGGCCGAGTTGATCTGGTTGTTCATGGCCAGCATCACGCCCTTCTGCTGCGACTGCTGGTCGACCGCGATGCGCACCGCGTTGAGCAGGTTGCGCGGGCCGTCGAAGTCGGGGGAGGAGGCATTGCGCTGGGCGCCGATCAGCACCACCGGCTTGGCCGATTTCACGGTCAGGTCCAGCCAGAACGCGGTTTCCTCCAGCGTGTCGGTGCCGTGCGAGACGATCACGCCGGCCACCTCGGGCTTGTCGAGCGCGGCCTGCACCGCGCGCGTCAATTCGATCCAGCGCGCCGGGTCCATGTAGTCGGACGGGACGTTGGACAGGTTGTTGACCTGGATGGATGCATACTTGGCGACGTCGGGCACGGTGGCAAGCAGGTCGTCGCCGGAAATGGCCGGCACCGGCGCATTCTTGACCGGGTCGATCTTCATCGCAATGGTGCCGCCGGTGGCGATGAACTGCACTTGCGGCAGGTTCTGCGCGGCCGCGGCCGACGCAGCGGCCAGCAGGCTGATGCCGAATAACGCTTTTTTGAATCTCACTGTTTGCCTCTTTTATCGTCGTTATGGATACCAAATACCAGGCCCGACCCATGACGCGCCGTGAAACCGCGAATTTTTCTGCCTTGCAAGCGGCAATGCCGCCCGAATGCCCGGCTACGTTCTTGCCAGATAAAAAAATCCGTCGGTTTCATCCGCCACGTCATGGATTGGCATTGATATGAGAAGCCGCCTGGGGCGGCTGCACCATTGTAGTGCCGTGATGGCAGTGTCTGTAGTCGGTCCTGCCTGCGGTTTGGCATGGCGCATGCCGGCGGTTGCGGGCGGCAGTTCCTATAATGTGGTCCGGAATCAAAAAAGAGGGTGAGCCAGTGCAGGGAATCAAACGCAAGGTGGTGTACGTGAGCGTCTTCGAGGCGATTGCGATCGTGGTGTGCAGCCTGGGCTTTGCCGCGCTGTCGGACCGCAGTCTCGGCCATGCGAGCGTGCTGTCGGTGGCCACGTCGATGGTGGCGGTGCTGTGGAATTTCTTCTTTACGATGATGTTCGAGGCCTGGGAAGCGCGCCAGCCGGTGCGCGGCCGCAGCGTGGCGCGCCGGCTGGCGCATGCGGCGATCTTCGAGGCCGGGCTGATCGTCCTGCTGGTGCCGCTGATTGCCTGGTGGCTGGAAGTGAGCCTGCTGCGCGCGCTGGTGATGGACCTCGGGCTGGCCGCGTTCTTCCTCGCCTACACCTTTGTCTTCAACTGGTGTTTCGACCGCATCTTCGGCCTGCCGGCCTCGGCCGCTCCCATGCCGTCGCGGCCCTGAAGCAGGGCCGCGATGCCTTGTCAGCTCTTGGCCTGCAAGCCCAGGCTGTGGATGGTTTCCCGTTCCGCCTCGAAGGTGTCGCGCGCGAATTTCGTGTAGGCGGCGCTGTCGAGATAGATCACCGACTGGTCGTACTTTTCCAGCACCGACAGCAGGGCCGGATCTTCCAGCGACTTCTTGAAGGCGTCATGCAGCTTCCTGACGATGGCCGGGTCCATGCCGGCCGGGCCGGCGACGCCGAACGGCGAGTCCGACACGGTCTGGTAGCCCAGTTCGAGCAGCGTTGGCACATCCGGCCAGCGCTTGGCGCGCTTGCTGCCATAGACCGCCAGCAGGCGGCAGCGGCCGGCATCGACGAACGGGCCCCAGCCGGTGGCGTCGCTGTGGGCCATCACATGGTTGCCCAGCAGCGCCTGCATGCCGTCGGCATTGCCCTTGTAGGGAATGTGCTGCAGCTTGATGCCGGCGCGCTTAGCGAACTGTTCCATCACCAAGTGCGGCGTGGTGCCGGTGCCGGTCGAGCCGTAGGTGAAGGTGTCGGGATTGGCCTTGGCATACTCGACCAGGTCCTTCATCGACTTGATCGGCGAATCGGCGCGCACCACCAGGCCGAAGGTATAGCCGGTCAGGCAGGCGATGTAGCTCAGGTCCTTGAGCGGGTCGAACTGCACTTTCTGCATGTGCGGCACGCGGAACACGCCCAGCGGCGTCTGGGTGATGGTGTAGCCGTCGGGCTTGGCCTTGACCATCTCCACCGCGCCCAGGATGCCGCCGGCGCCCGGCCGGTTTTCCACGATCATCTGCGTGCCCAGCGCCTTGCCCGCGCTCTCGGCAAAGGCGCGCATGACGACGTCGGTGGAGCCGCCCGCCGGCCATGGGCACAGCAGCTTGATCGGGCGGGAGGGATAGGCCTGCGCCTGGGCCAGGCCGGGCGCGGCGATCGCGGCGGCGCCGGCGGCCGTGGCTTTCAGGAAGTCGCGGCGGGTGAAATGGAATCTGCTGTGGGTCATGCTGGTCTCCGGTCAGGTCGGTGGCTGCCAATCAGAAACAGCGAAAGCTGCTTGATTATTCTGCTATGCAAGACTGCGTCTGATGGCTTTCATTTGTTCGGCGAGATCCGGACGCGAAGGATGCGAGCGGTCGTGCCATGTTGTTCTGCATTGCAGCATTGAATTCCGCAATGGAGGGCTAGTGTATCGGGTCGTGCCAGTGCTGTAAATGTTCGGCCGACGTTTGCCAGGAATTGCCGGGATTGCAGAAAAGCATGGTAAGTGCTGGTGTGCAGCCCGCCGCTGTCCAGGTGGCATCCGGCCGCGGTCCACAGGCTTTCCGTCCGTCGATGCCACCATATGGATTGGCGATGATGCCGTCGTACCCGGAACTGCCGGCGTCTGCCGAGGGACTTCAGAGCAGTATGCTATCCGGCAGCCATCTTGCCGCAAGCTTGACCAGGGAGGTTTGTTCATGTCAATGCGTCCCGCCGTCGAGGACGATGCCTACGCCATTGCCCGCGTCCAGATACTGGCCTGGCGGCAGGCTTACGCCGGCATGATGCCGCAGGCTTTCCTGGACCGCATGGACAGCGTGCGCCGGGTGACCGGCTGGCGGCGCGCCCTGTCCGCGCCTGGGGCAATGGCGACCGATGTGGTGCTCGGCCAGGCTGGGGAAATCATCGGCTTTTTCGTCTATGGCCCGTCGCGCGACGCCGACGCCGCCGTCGGAACCGGTGAACTGGTTGCCATCAACCTGCTGCCCGCGCACTGGCGGCAAGGGCTGGGGCGCGTGATGATGACGCGGCTCTTGACGGTGGCCGCCGAACGGCGCTGGCAGGCGGTCACGCTATGGGTGCTGGAAGCAAACATGCAGGCCAGGCGGTTTTACGAGGCCCATGGTTTTGAAGCCGATGGCGCCAGCCAGGTCGATGCCAACCTGACAGGCACGCCTCTGCACCTGGTGCGCTACCGGCGCCTGTTGCCGCTGTTGCCGGCTGAGGAAACCGCCTGATTCCCTATGCCATCCCGTGATGCCTGCCGCCTCAGACCGGCTTGCGACCCACCAGGTAGCGCACGCCTTCCGGGCCGTAGCTCTCGGAATGCGGCGCATTCGGCGCAAGGTGGAACAGGTCGCCGCGCCGGCAAACCTGTTCCCGGCCGTCCTCGACCAGGCGCAGTTCGCCATCCAGGATCAGCGCCTTTGCTTCGAACGGATGGGTGTGCAGCGCCATCACGCCATTTGGCTCGCGTTCCACCGTGACAAGCTGCTCGAAGCCTTCCTGACGCAGCAGTTCGACGAATTGATCGTGTTCCATGTTGTCTCCTTATTCTTGTCGCGCCAAGGCTCAGACGGCGTCGCTGTCCGGTTCACCGAAACTGACATGGGTCTGGCCCATGCGCGGATGGCCCAGGGTTTCGCCCAGCCGCACCGGCCGCGCCGCTTCCCATTCCTGCCGGAAGCCCAGCGTGTTTTCCGGGAACAGCAGCACCACGGTCGAGCCCAGCAGGAAGCGGCCCATTTCCTCGCCCTTCTTCAGGCTGACCTCGCCCGCCGCATACGTCCATTCCCGTATCTGCTTCGTGCGCGGCGGATTGATCACGCCATGCCAGACCGTGGCCATGCTGCCGACGATGGTGGCGCCGACCAGCGTCAGCACGAAGGGACCATGGTCCGACTCGAATACGCAGACGACCCGCTCGTTGCGGGCGAACAGGCCGGGCACGCCGCGCGCCGTGGTCGGATTGACCGAGAACAGCGTGCCGGGAATATAGATCATGCGGGTCAGGCGGCCGTCGCAGGGCATGTGGATGCGATGGTAGTCGCGCGGGCTGAGGTAGATGGTGGCGAAGCTGCCGTTGCGGAACTGCGCCGCCAGACTGGCATCGCCGCCCACCAGCGCGGTAGTCGAATAGTAATGGCCCTTGGCCTGGAAGATCTGGTCCTGTTCGATCGGCCCGAACTGGCTGAGCGCGCCGTCGACCGGGCAGACATAGGCCGCGTCCGCCAGCGGCCGCACGCCATCGCGCAGCGCGCGGGTGAAGAAGGCGTTGAAGCTGTCGTAGCTGGCGATATCCGGATTGGCCGCCTCGCTCATGTCGACCCGGTACTTCCGCACGAAGCGGCGGATGATGGCTGTGGTGATGCTGCCCCACCTGCCATTGGCCACCAGGCCGGCGAATACCGTCATTGCATGTTTGGGGAAAAGGTACTGCGGCAAGACAGCGGTGCGATCGGACACGGCGGAACCTGTGGCAAAAAGGAAAAGAGATTATAGCGGTGCCCGGTCGTCGACTGCTGCACGCCAGTATGGGCAGGCGCAAGACAGGTAGAAAAGACAGGCTGTTGTCTGCTGTCAAATTCTGTATTTTTTACAGGCAATTGAGCTGTAACCGGACATCCAGGCTTGACTGTCCCCGCTGTTTGGGCGACATTTCCCGCTTCGCGAAGGAGGATGGCATGGCGGTGGTATCGATATCGGAAGCGTCCCGGCTGGTTGGCAAGACCCGTCAGACACTTTACAACGACCGTGACAGCGGAAAGTTGTCGTGGACCACGCTCGAGACAGGCAAGCCAGGCATCGATACAGCCGAGCTGCAGCGGGTGTACGGCCAGCTGAAACTCAATCCGGTCGGCCAGGCAGTGCGCAATGTCAATTTCGACACCCAGGACGGCGGCGTGGACAGCACTGTCGACCCGACTGTCCATGCGGTGCTGGAGACCGAACTGAAAGGCGCGCAGCAGCGCATCGAACTGCTGGAGCGCATGCTGTCGCTGGAAGCGGCGGCGCGGCGCCAGCAGCTGGAATCCCAGCGGGCGGAGCTGATGGCCAAGGACCAGATCATCGGCGTGCTGCAAAACCAGATGAAGCTCCTGGAATACATTGCGCCTGTCAAAACCGCCAGCCATGACCAGGCGCGGACAGTCGACATGCAGACAGGCCAGACAGCGGACGCACAGGCGCCGGCTTCGGCCCGGCAGGCGTCCAATGGACGAGGCTGGCTGTCCAGGTTGTGGCGGCGCGCCGCCTGAGGCATTTCATGGATTCCCGGATGGGGTTGGAAACCACCGGAACTTGCGAGACGCATGCCTGCCAGACATCGCCACGGCCGATGTTTGTGAAGCCGCAAAAGCCCTGATCGGCAGCCGGCCAGGCGGATTGACGATGGCCGTCAAGCGCAGTTAATGTGAATTGCCAGCCACCTGATCCGATATCCGATCATCATGTTTTCCCTGCTCCGCCGCGGCCTGACTGCCGCATCCGCCCTGCTTCTGTCCGCCTGCGCCAACTTCGGCGGCCCAGCCCTCATGCCGGGCGCGCCTGAGGCCGACGTGCTGGCCCGCCTTGGCCAGCCGACCCATGTCTACCAGGACGGCGACGCCCGCCTGCTGGAATACATGCGCGGCCCGATGGGCCAGACCACCGACATGGCGCGCATCGGCCCGGATGGCCGGCTGCAATCCCTGACCCAGGTGCTGACCATGGAAAGCTTCGCCCGCATCACTCCTGGCGTGACGCGGCAGGAACAGGTGCTGCGCATCGTCGGCGCGCCCAGTGAAATCAAGGTCTACCGCTATCCCGGCATGCAGGCCTGGAATTATCCGTACAGGGAAAGCAATGTCTGGGACTCGATGATGACGATCTACGTCGATGACACTGGCCTCGTGCGGCGCATGGAGAACGGCCCCGACCCGCGACGCATGCGCTCGCACTGGGGCAAGGGCTAAAAGTCCGGGCGGCAGAAGATAGGCAGCGAAGCGAAACGCGTTGCAGCCGACTAGCCTTCAGCCGCGCCGATTCCCAAGCCCTGCTCCGCCAGCGCCGCCGCCACCGCCTGCTTCAGTGCCGGCAGCACATCCTCGCCAAACCAGGCATGCCGGCTGAACCAGGGCTGGTTGCGCGGCGAGGGATGCGGTAGCGGCAGCATCGACGGCGCGTAGTCGCGCCAGGCCATCACGGTTTCGGTCAGCGTGGGCCGTGCGCGCCCGCCGAGGAAATGCCGCTGCGCATACTGGCCCACCAGCAGTGTCAGGCGGATATCCGGCAACTGCGCCAGCAGCCGGTCGAGCCAGAGATCGGCGCATTCGCGGCGCGGCGGCAGGTCGCCGCCGCCGCCCCGGCCCGGATAGCAGTAGGCCATCGGAATGATGGCAACGCGCTCTGGGTCGTAGAACACCGGCGGCGCAATGTCCATCCACTCCCGCAGCCGCCTGCCGCTGGCGTCATCCCACGGTATGCCGCTCCTGTGGACCTTCAGGCCGGGCGCCTGGCCCACGATCAGGATGCGGGCGCCGGCGCCGAGCTGCACGACCGGCCGCGGTCCCAGCGGCAGATGCGTGGCGCAGGCGGTGCAGGACCGCACCTCGCGCAACAGGCTGGCCAGTCCATCGGCACTGTGCGGGTTCCCCGCGCCTTGCGTCGCCGCAGCGTTGCCGCCCGTCGTGCTGATCCGGTCTTTGAACGTCACGGGCTGAACTTTGCAACCGGGCATCAGTCCATCCGCCAGGCAATTATTTCCGAAAGGCGATGTTTGCCACTATTCAACAACAAAACGGAGTCCTCCTTGAAAATCATTCTGCCAATGCTGCTTGCCGGCGTATCCATTGTCCTGACCGCCTGCGGCGGCGGCGCCGACGACACTGCCGGCACGCGCCTGCTCTCTTCCTCGGTTGCCGTCGGCGATGGCAATCTGCCGACCCAGCTGCTGGCGCGCAAGCGGGTTTCCAACACCACCAATACCGGCACCACTACCACCACTACGCCTACCACCACTACGACCACCACCACGACGTCGGGCGGCGCCCTCGATGCCCGCCTGACCTGCAACCTGCCCAACTTCCAGCAGGAGATCATCGATCGCATCAACCAGGCACGCGCCGCCGGACGCAGCTGCGGCACCACCTATTACGGCCCGGCGCCGGCGCTGGCCTGGAATACCAACCTGTTCAACGCCGCCGGCGCCCATTCCACCGATATGGCGGCCAACAACTATTTTTCCCATACCAGCCTGGACGGCCGCAACGCCGGCCAGCGCATTACCGGCGCCGGCTACGCCTGGAGCGCCTACGGCGAAAACATCGCCGCCGGCCAGACCAGCGCGCAGTCCGTGGTGGACGGCTGGCTGGCCAGCCCCGGCCACTGCGCCAACATCATGAATCCCGGCTATGCCGACATCGGCACGGCCTGCGCCGCCAGCAGCACGTCGAGCTATCCCACCTACTGGACCATGGATCTGGCGCGACCTTACTAGTTTCGGTTCACTCACGTTCCGGGATTATTTCCACGCCACGCTAAAGACCGGTTTGTTTCCTGTTGTTAACAAAAAGCCGCCCAACCGGGTGGGCAGGCAGCATGCCTGAAGGAGACGCCGGGAGCCATGCTGCCGGCACGACAACAAACAGATCGGCGAGCGTGGACTATGTTTCTGGCTAATTTCAAGGTAAGCACCCGTTTGGCTGCGGGATTTGGCATCGTCATCCTGCTGCTGGTGGGCATCATGGCGCTGGGCATCAACCGCCTTTCCGTCGTCAACGAGGCGTCGGACGTCATCCGCAAGCAACGCTATCCGGTAATCCGCATGGCCTTCACGGTCAACAGCGACATCAACGCCATCGCCATTTCGATGCGCAACGCGGTGCTGTCGGAAAATGACGATGTGGTCAAGCGCGAGCTCGACAACATCAAGGCCGGCTCGGCCCGCGTCACTGAAAACCTGGAGTGGATAGGCAAGACCCTCACCACCGAAAAGGGCAAGGCGCTCTACAAGACCATCGTGGACGCCCGCGCGCCCTACCAGAAGCACCAGCTGGAATTCCTTGCGATGCTGGCCGAAGGCCGCGGCGCGATGGCAACCAACCTGCTGATGCAGACCATGCCCAAGGAGCAGGCAGCCTACATGGCCTCGGTGCAGAGCTTGGTGACGCTGGGCGACAAGCTGCTGGAAAAGGCGGGCGAAGACTCGGCGGCAGCCTATGAGAGCGGCCGCGCGCTGATGCTGGGCCTGGCCGCGGCGGCCATCGCGTTTGCCGCCGGCTTCGCCTGGTGGCTGGCGCGCAGCATCACCACGCCGCTGGCGCAGGCAGTCGAGATCGCCCGCACCATCGCCAACGGCGACCTGTCGCGCCGCATCGAGGTGCGCAGCAAGGACGAGACCGGCCAGCTGATGCAGGCGCTGCAGGAGATGTCGGCCAGCCTGGCCGGCATCGTTGCCGACGTGCGCCGCGGCGCCGACAGCATGACCACCGGCGCGCGCGAGATCGCCTCGGGCAACATGGACCTGTCCTCGCGCACCGAGCAGCAGGCGTCCTCGCTGGAGGAAACCGCCTCGTCGATGGAAGAACTCACCTCCACGGTCAAGCAGAATGCCGACAATGCCCGCCAGGCCAACCAGCTGGCGCTCACCGCTTCCGGCGTGGCCACCCAGGGCGGCGAAGTGGTGGCCCAGGTGGTCGACACCATGGCTGCCATCGACAGTTCGTCGAAGAAGATCGTCGACATCATCGGCGTGATCGACGGCATCGCCTTCCAGACCAACATCCTGGCGCTGAATGCGGCCGTGGAAGCGGCTCGTGCCGGCGAGCAGGGCCGCGGCTTTGCGGTGGTGGCGACCGAAGTGCGCAGCCTGGCGCAGAAGAGCGCGGCGGCCGCGCGCGAGATCAAGGGCCTGATCGGCGATTCGGTGGACAAGGTCGAGGCCGGCAGCAAGCTCGTGGCGCAGGCCGGCAGCACGATCCAGGAAGTGGTGGCCAGCGTGCAGCGGGTGACCGACATCATGGCCGAGATCACGGCGGCCAGCAGCGAGCAGAGCGCCGGCATCGAGCAGGTGAACCAGGCCATCGCCCAGATGGATCAGGTGACCCAGCAGAATGCGGCGCTGGTGGAGCAGGCGGCGGCGGCGGCCGGTTCGCTGGAGGAGCAGGCGTCGGCGCTGGTGGGTGTGGTGAGTGCGTTCCGGCTTGACCAGTCCAGCCCGGCCTTGGCGTACGCCACGCAGGCGATGCCAGCCAGCGTTGCGCCGGCACGCGCCACCGCGCCCGTAGTCGCCAGCCCGCGTGCCGTGCCGGCCACTCCGGCCAACGGGAAAGCGCCGGCAGGCCGGATTGCCGACCAGGGTGGTGACTGGGAAGAGTTCTGATCGTCTGTCGCAGCGCAACAAATAGCGGGGAACCAAGCGCGTTGCTGCCTTTCTGACCGTCATACGATCAGATCGGGGTGGCGCGATGAAAAATCCCTGGGGCAAGAAAAACCCCTTCATGAGCATGTGGCTCTCCGGCGCCAACGCCGTCGCCGGCGCGGCACGGGGCCGTGCCACCGCCGAGGTGAAGCGGCAGGCATCGACCGCCGTCAGCAAGAGTACGCGCGAGATGACCGACGCCTGGACCAGCGCGCTGACCGGAAAGCCGGCGCCAAAGCGCCGCCGCAAGAAAAGCGCCCGCTGATAGCGTCAGCCGACAAAGGCTGGTCACAGCACCGACGAGGCCACCTGCCCTTGTCAGAACGCCACTTCCGCGAATTCAGTAGGGTGGAATACCCCGCAGGGGCATTCCACCGGTTCACCAGGACACGGCAAAGTCCGACCTTAACCGCTCCTGCCACCGCCCACGGTGGAATGCCCTTCGGGTATTCCACCCTACGTTTTCCAGGAACGTCGCTGGGTGGCATTTTTCAACCCGGGTCGTGAGGCGCTCCACTCACAGAACTACGTATCAGGATCGAGCCAAACGCCCGCATCCTCAACCCATGCGCCCTTACTGAAACGCCACTTCCGCAAAGCTGCGCAGCTTCCTGCTGTGCAGGCTGTCCACCCGCCTTTCCCTGAGCAGCTCCACGGCCCGTATGCCGATGCGAAGATGCTGGTCCACCCGCTGCCGGTAGAACACATTGGCCATGCCGGGCAGCTTGATCTCGCCGTGCAGCGGCTTGTCGGATACGCACAGCAGCGTGCCGTAGGGCACCCGGAAGCGGAAGCCGTTGGCGGCGATGGTGGCGCTTTCCATGTCCAGCGCCACTGCCCTGCTCTGGCTGAAGCGGCGTTCCGGCGTGCGCTGCGGCAGCAGCTCCCAGTTGCGGTTGTCGGTGCTGGCCACGGTGCCGGTGCGCATGACGCGCTTGAGCTCATAGCCGGTCAGGCAGGTGACGTCGGCCACCGCCTGCTCCAGCGCCAGCTGGATCTCGGCCAGCGGCGGTATCGGCACCCACAGCGGCAGGTCTTCATCCAGCACATGGTCTTCCCGCACATAGCCGTGGGCCAGCACATAGTCGCCCAGCTGCTGGGTATTGCGCAGGCCGGCGCAGTGGCCCAGCATCAGCCAGGCATGCGGCCGCAGCACCGCGATATGGTCGGTGATGGTCTTGGCATTGGCCGGGCCGACGCCGATGTTGACCATGGTGATGCCGCCGCCGTCTGCGCGCACCAGGTGGTAGCCCGGCATCTGCGGCAGCCGCGGCGGCGCCATGCCGCGCTCGTCGTTCGGGCCGGCCGGCTGGCCGGCGCGGCGGGTGACCAGGTTGCCCGGCTCGACGAAGGCGATGTAGTCATCCGGCCCTTTCATCGGGCTGCACATGATCTCCTGGCCGAGCTTGATGAATTCATCGATGTAGAACTGGTAGTTGGTGAACAGCACGAAGTTCTGGAAATGCTCGGGCGCGGTGCCGGTGTAATGGCGCAGCCGCTGCAGCGAATAGTCGACGCGCGGCGCGGTAAACAGCGACAGCGGCTGCGGCCGGCCGGGCGGTATGTCGTCGGTGCCGTTGGCGATGCCGTCGTCCATGGTCGCCAGGTCCGGCAGGTCGAACAGGTCGCGCATGCGCTGCAGCCGGTCGGCCGGCATGTCGGCTTCCACATGGTCGTGTTCGGCAAAGGAAAAATGCACCGGGATGGGCTGGGCGCTGGTGCCGACCTCGATCTGCACGTTCTGGGCGCCATGGTTCTTCAGCAGCAGCCTGAACTGCTCCAGGTAATAGTTGCCGAACAGGTCCGGCCGCGTCAGCGTGGTTTCATAGGTGCCCGGTCCAGCCACGAAGCCATACGACAGCCGCGAATCGGTCGGCATGCGGGTATCGGTATGGATGCGTACGAAGGGATAGCAGGCGCGCACGGCTGTGGAGAGGTTGTCGCCGCGGATGAAGTCCTGCAGATGATGGCGCAGGTGGCGGATGCCGTTGTCGTAGATGGTGCGCACCTGTTCGAGCGCGGCGGCCGGATCGTCGAAGCGGGTGGTGGCAATGAATTGCGGTGTCAGCATGCTGTGCTCCGATGTCAGGTTAGGCGGGAACCCCTCCTGCCGATGCAAGAAGCATTCCCATGACCAATTGGATCACCGCATTGTATCGGCAGCATGACGGCGGCCGCCAGCACGTGGCGGCTGTCGCGGCAGGGCCTTACTTCACCTTGCCGGCCGCCACATCCATCACCATGCGCGCGGCCAGGTACAGTCGCGGCTCGATGCTGTCGACCAGGATGTATTCGGCATCCTTGGTATGCGCGCCAAAGCCCTGCAGGCCGAAGCGCTCCACCACCGCCTTGCTGTTGCCCTGCGCGGCGAAGGCCGCATCGGTGCCGCCGCCTTCGGCCACCGGGTCCACCACCAGCTCGCGGCCGATCTCGCGGTAGACCGCCTGGGCATGGGAGGCCAGCGCCCTGGACGCGGCTGACGCCTCCAGCGGCGGACGGCGGCGCTCGAACACGGCCGTGACCTTGGACTCGGGCAGCAGCTTCTGCGCGCTGCGTTCCTGCACCTGGCGCTCGATGTTGTCGTAGTCTGCCGCGCGCAGCACGCGCACGTCGGCCTCGGCCTGCGCCTGGTCGGGAATCACGTTGCGGTTGGTGCCGGCCTTGGCCAGCGTCCAGTTCATCTTCACGCCGGTCTCGGCATTGGAGAACTTGCTCATCTGCGTGACCTGGTGCGCCATTTCATACAGCGCATTGACGCCCTTCTCCGGCGCCGAGCCGGCATGAGAGGCGCGTCCCTGCACATCGAGCGTGACCGAGCCGATGCCGGCAGTAGCCAGCGACAGCTTGTCCGAGTTGCTGCGCGAGGCCTCGAAGGACATCGTCACGTCATGTTCCGCGCCCAGTTTGGCGATGAGCTTGCGCGAGCCGGGCGAGCTGATCTCCTCGTCGGCATTGATCAGCACCGTCAGGGTGCCGTAGTCGTCAAACTTCAGTTCCTTCAGCATGGCAACCGTGTGGATGATGGTGGCGATGCCCTGCTTGTCGTCGGCGATCGCCAGGCCATACGCCTTGTCGCCCTCGACGCGGAACGGCTGCTTCTCCAGCATGCCCTTCAGGTAGACCGTATCCATGTGCGCCAGCATCATGATGTTCTTCGTGCCGCGGCCCTTGAAGGTGGCGCGCACCACGCGGCCCACCTTCTCCGGCGTGTCCTGCATGCGGTAGATGTCGTTGCTGACGTCGACCAGCTGCACCTCGCCGCCCAGCGCCTTGAGGCGGCCGGCGATCAGGTTGGCGACCTTGTCCAGTCCTTCGAGGTCGCGGCTGCCGGATTCGATATTGCACAGTTCCTTCAGGGTCTCGAGCAGCGGCGCCTTGTGCTGCTTTGCCTGCGCCAGCACCGGCTCGAGCGGCTGGGCCTGCGCTGCGAACGCAGCCGCGCCCAGGGCGGCCGATACAATAAGAGGAAGAATGCGGAGCTTGATGGAGGTTGTCATGGCGGATGTTCTTTTTGGAAGGGTGAAAAGAATGCCATACCGTTCCGGCAATTTCCAGCGCTTGCCCTCGTGAATTCGTGAAGATAACCGCATGTATCCGGATGACGCTAACCTGCCATGACAATACTGCTTATCCATGGGGACAACCCATGTCGCATGCACGTCCCACATCGATGCCCAAGCTGCGTTGCATCGGCTATCGCAGTCTGGGCCTGACCTTGCCTCACTGCCCGCATCTATAACCCCGCCCTGCCTGTGGCCACGTCCATCACCATCCCTGTAGCCAGGTAAAGGCGCGGTACGATGCTCTCGACCAGAATGTACTCGTCATCCTTCGTATGCGCGCCGTGGCCGCGCAGGCCGAAACGCTCGACCACTGCCCGGCTGTTGCCCTGGGCCGCGTAGGCTGCGTCGGTGCCGCCGCCTTCGGCAACCTTCTCCAGCACCAGTTCGCGGCCGATCTCGCGGTACGCCTGCTGCGCATGCGCCGCCAGCGCCCGCGAAGCGGCCGATGCTTCCAGCGGCGGGTGGCGACGCTCGAAGCCGACATGGACGGTGGATTCGGGCAGGAGTTTATGCGCGCTGATTTCCCGCACCCGGCGCTCGATGTCGTCATAGTCAGCCACGCGCAGCACCCGCACATCGGCCTGCGCCTGTGCCGTATCGGGAATGACATTGCGGGTGCTGCCGGCCCTGCCCAGCGTCCAGTTCAGCTTCACGCCGGTCTGTGGGTCCGATAGCCTGCGCATCTGCATGATCTGGTGCGCCATTTCATACAGCGCATTGACGCCCTTTTCCGGCGCCACGCCGGCATGCGACGCGCGTCCCTGTACGTCCAGAGTCACCGCGGCGCTGCCTGCCGTGGCCAGCGACAGTTTGCCCGATGTGCTGCTGGAAGACTCGAAGGACATCGTCACGTCATGCTCTGCGCCCAGCCGGGCGAGCCAATTTCCTCGTCGCCATTGATCAGCACCGTCAGGGTGCCGTAGTCGTCAAACTTCAGCTCCTTGAGCATGGCAACCGTATGGAAGATGGTGGCAATGCCCTGCTTGTCGTCGGCAATCGCCAGGCCATAAGCCTTGTCGCCCTCGATGCGGAATGGCTGCTTTTCAAGCGTGCCTTTCAGGTACACCGTATCCATGTGGGCCAGCATCAGGATTTTCCTGCTGCCAGTGCCCCGGAATGTGGCGCGCACGGTGCGGCCAACCTTCTCCGGCGTGTGCGCCATGGGGTAGACGTCCTTGTTTCCATCCACCAGCTCCACCTCGCCACCCAGCGCCTTCAGGCGCTTGGCGACGAGCTGCGCCGCCTTCTCCAGCCCATCGATGTCGCGGCTGCCCGATTCAATGCTGCACAGGGTCCGCAGCGTTTCCAGCAGCGGCGCCTCGTGCTGCCTTGCCAGCGCCAGCACGGGCTCTGCTGCCTGCGGCTGGCCTGCGCAGGCGGCGACGGCGAGGAGTGCGGAAAGAAGGAAGGGAAGAAAGCGAAGCCTGGCAAGTGAAATCACGGCGGTGTCCTTGGTTAACGAATGGAAGGATGTCATGCCGCTGCGGCGACGCCGGGATCGCGCCCGAAGCCACGACCACGCCATCTGCAGCGGAAAGCAGGTCGGTAACCAGGCCGGCCGCATAGATCACCGCGATTCATGGACACATTGACGCCTTGCCGCATAATCCCAGCCATCGTCCAATGGAGAACCATGGTGCCGCACACTTCGACGAACCTTGACGCCTACCTGCGCCGCATCGGCTATCGCGGCCCGCAGCCCGGCCCCGACCTGCCAACGCTGCGCGCCATCCACGCGCTGCATGTCGACGCCATCCCTTTCGAAAACCTGTCGCCCCTGCTGGGCATGGAGGTGGCGCTGGACTTGCCGGCGCTGCGCCAGAAGCTGCTTGCCGATGGCCGCGGCGGCTGGTGCTTCGAGCACAACACCCTGCTGCAGCATGCCTTGGCCGAACTCGGCTTTGCCGTGCGCCCGCTGGCCGCGCGGGTGTCGTGGAATGTGCCGCCGGGCGTGGTCAGTCCGCGCACCCACATGCTGCTCCAGGTCGAACTCGACGGCGAGCCATGGATCGCCGATGCCGGCTTCGGCGGCATGACGCTCTCGGCCCCGCTGCGGCTGGTGCCGCATCTGCCGCAGCACACGCCGCATGGCCGCTTTCGCCTCGAGCCCATTGACGATGGTTATCGGCTCGAAGCCGAACTGCCGGAGGGCTGGCGCCCGTTGTACGCCTTCGACCTGCGCACCCAGCTGCCGCCCGACTTCGCCATGGCCAACTGGTACCTCGCCCACTATCCGCAGTCGCCTTTCGTCAGCAGGCTCATGGCGGCGCGGGCCGAGCCGGGCCGCCGCCATTCGCTGCTCAACAACCGGTACACCGTGCATGAAGTGGGCGGCAGCATGGTCAGCATGATTGAACACCCTGAAAGCCTGCGGCAATTGCTAACCGAATCATTCGGCATTCGCCTACCCGATCATCCGGCGCTGGAAGCGCTTCTGGCGCGCCTGGTAATTAGCCCGTCCTGAGATTGACATGCGGCAGCGTACCGCGTTGAAGCGGTGCAACGTAGCCATGAATCAATGTGCGCTTCCTGTGGGCAAATGATCACCGCCAGCGTTGGAACTTTTACCAAAAGTAGTAGTCCAGACTGACTGTAGAGCAATATGCTTTTCGGTATCGTCCTACGGAAAGCCTTGTATTGCTTTCAGGAGCGTACGAGTGCATGACGCGTCGCGATGAGTTCTGCCGCACGTTCGCCTGCACAGCCGTCAGGCGAGCGAGACAAGTACGCCATGAAATGAAGCAGACTGATAAAACGAATCATGCGATCTGGCCGTCGGATGGCGGCGATATGGGGGAGCGCATACGTGGCCATGACTGGGGCGGCACCCTGCTCGGCCCGGTCGCAACATGGTCGCCCGTATTGCGGGCCACCGTCGACCTGATGCTGCGCCTGCCGGTGCCGGCGGTGCTGCTGTGGGGCGACCGGCTGGTGCAATTTCTCAACGACCCCTGCCGCCGCCTGCTCGGCCATACCGCGCCGGACATGTTGGGCCAGCCGTTCCAGAGCCACTGGCCGCAGCGGTGGGAGCTTGGCGCCTCCGTCATCGATACGCTCACCGGCCGCAGCCAGTCACGCACCTTCCACCAGCAATCGCTGCCCGTCTTCGTCGGCGACAGCGAGGAGTCCGGCCTGTTCAGCATGACCTGCACGCCGGTGCCGGCCGAGGATGGCGGCCTGGGCGGCATGCTGATCCTGCTGCAGGACACCGGCCAGCCCGACCAGGGCGGCGCAATGCAGGCCGAACGCGCCCGGCGCAGCGCGGTGCTGCATGCCGACCGCCTGCAGTTGCTGGAGGAAGTGTTCCGCCGCTCCCCCTCCTTCGTGCATGTGCTGCGCGGGCCGGCCTACGTGGTGGAATTCGCCAACGAGACCTATGCCAGAATGGTCGGCCATCGCGACCTGATCGGCCGGCCGCTGTTCGACACCGTGCCGGAACTGAGTTCGGCGCGCTACCAGTCGGTACTGGCCCAGGTGCGTGCTACCGGCGAGCCCTTCGTGGGCCGCGACATGGCCGTCATGCTGGCCTCCGAGCCGGGCGCTGCGCCCGAGGAAACCTTTATCGATGTGGTCTACTCGCCGCTGGTGGACGCCGATGGCCGCAACGCCTGGCTCCTGGGCTATGGCGTGAATGTGACGGAAAAGACGCGCGCCCGTCGCCAGGCCGAGCAGGCTCTGCGCGACAGCGAAGCGCGGCTGTCGGCGATCTTTTCGCGTGCCGCCGCCGGCCTGTCGGAACTGTCGCTGGACGGCCGCTTCCTGCGCGTCAACGACACCATCTGCCAGATGCTGGGCCGCTCGCGCCAGGAACTGCTGTCGGCCAGCATCGTCGATGTCACGCATCCCGAGGATGTGCCGCCCAGCATGGAAGCCGTCCAGCGCCTGCTGGCCGGGGTCGAGCAGGTGGCGCTGGACAAGCGCTATCTGCGCCGCGACGGCAGCATCATCTTCTGCAACAGCGCACTGACCCGGCTCGACGACGACCAGGGCCGTCCGCGCTCGCTGCTGGCGGTCACGGTCGACCTGACCCAGCGCAGGCAGGCCGAAGCGGCGCTGCGTGAGAGCGAGGAATTCCATCGCTTCGCGGCCGATGCCGGCGCCATCGGCAAATGGGAAATCGACCTTGCCAGCGGCAACTGCACGGTGTCGCCGCGCATGGCGACGCTGCTTGGTTATCCGGCCGAGCAGACCATGCTGACCAGCGCCCAATGGAGCAGCATGGTGGAGCCGGAAGACCTGGCCATGCTGACCTCGAAACTGGAAGCGGTGGCGCTGGCCGATGCGCAGCTCGACATTGAACTGCGCATCCGCCGCCACGGCAGCGGCGAGCTGCGCTGGATGTACAACCGCGGCGGCGTGGTCAAGGACAGTTCCGGACGCAGCGCCCGCGTCCACGGCGTGTCGCTCGATGTCACCGAACGCAAGGAAAGCGAAGCGGCCCTGCGCGCCAGCGAGGAGCGCTACCGCATGCTCACCGAGCTCAGCCCGGATGCGATGCTGGTCAATGTCGCCAACCGCGTCGTCTATGCCAACCAGTCGGCGGTAGCCCTGCTGGGTGCGGAAAGCGTCAGCGATATCGTCGGGCATTCGCCGTTCGCCTTCATCGCGCCGGAGTTTCACAACAGCGTCGGCGAGCGCATCGCGCATGCCTTGCAGGACGGCCATCCCCGCTTGCCGCTGATGGAGCAGCGCTGGCGCCGCATCGATGGGGCCGAGGTGCATGTGCAGGTGTCGGCCGGCTTCATCACCTGGGAAAACCAGCCAGCTGTCCAGGTATTGCTGCGCGACGTCACCGAGCAGCAGGGCATACGGGATGCGCTGCGCATCAGCAACGAACGCCTGAAGCTGGCCATCGAGGGCTCGGGCGAAGGCATCTGGGACTGGGACATCCGGCGCGATGTCTATACCTTCTCCGACCATCTCAAGCGCATGCTCAATCTCGGCGTGGCATGCAATGGCAACGGTGATATCAAGGAAGCGCTGCGCAAGCGCATCCACCCCGACGACCTGCCGCGCATCTGGATGGCCTTGCGCGCCTACATCGAGGGCCGCGAAAGCGCCTATGCCTGCGACTTCCGGGTGCAGCGCCCGAACGGCTCCTGGATCTGGATGCTGTCGCGCGGCATCATCGTGGCGCGCGACAGCGACGGCAGGCCATTGCTGATGACTGGCACCATGCAAGACATCTCGGCCAGGAAGGAAGCCGATGAAAAGATCTGGCACCATGCCAACTTCGACGCCCTGACCGGCCTGCCCAACCGCCGCCTGTTCCGCGACCGCCTGGATCAGGAAGTGCGCAAGGCCGCCCGCAGCGGCCAGCAGGTTGCGCTGCTGTTCATCGATCTCGACCGCTTCAAGCAGGTCAACGACCTGCTCGGCCACGACGCCGGCGACACGCTGCTGGCGCAGGCGGCCAACCGCATCAAGGGCTGCGTGCGCGATGCCGACACCGTGGCCCGGCTGGGCGGCGACGAATTCACCGTCATTCTCACCGCGCTCGACAGCCCGGCCCGGGTCGAGCATGTATGCCAGAAAATCCTGGAGACGCTGGAAAGCCCTTTCCATATCGGCAAGGAAGTGGCCTACATGTCCGGCAGCATCGGCGTGACCATCTATCCCAACGATGCCATCACCTCGGAAGAGCTGATCCGCAAGGCCGACCAGGCCATGTACGCCGCCAAGAACGCCGGCAAGAACCAGTTCAGCTATTTCACCTATGCGATGGACGAAAAGGCGCACCTGCGCCTGCGCCTGGCCAGCGAACTGCGCAGCGCCCTGCAGGCCGGGCAGCTCGAGGTGCATTACCAGCCGGTGCTGGACCTGGGCAGCGGCGGCATCTTCAAGGCCGAGGCGCTGCTGCGCTGGCAGCATCCGCGCTTCGGGCTGGTCGAGCCGACCAGCTTCATCCCGCTGGCCGAGGAGACCGGCATCATCAACCAGATCGGCAACTGGGTTTTCAAGCAGGCCGCTTCCCGCTCCAGCCAATGGAGCGAACGCATCGGCGAGCGCTTCCAGATCGGCGTCAACAAGTCGCCGATCCAGTTCCTGGCGCATAACGACGACGCCGACTGGCTGCAGTACCTGAAGCGCACCAATGTGCCCGGCAGCAGCATCTCCATTGAAATCACCGAGGGCATGCTGCTGCATGCGTCGTCCACCGTCACCAACAAGCTGCTGGAATACCGCGACGCCGGCATCCAGGTCGCCATCGACGATTTCGGCACCGGCTATTCCTCGATGGCCTATCTGATGAAGTTCGACATCGACTACCTGAAGATAGACCAGTCCTTCGTCAGCGAGATAGCCACCGATGCCGGCAGCCGCACCATCGCCGAATCCATCATCGTGATGGCCCACAAGCTGGGCCTGAAGGTCATTGCCGAAGGCATCGAAACGCCCGAGCAGCTCGCGCTGCTGGTAGCAGCCGGCTGCGATTACGGCCAGGGCTTCCTGTTTGCCAGGGCCGTGGTGCCGGCGGAGTTCGAGAAGATGCTGCTGGAGAATCGCGCCGGCCGTTCGCGCTGGCAGGACCTGTTCAAGCGGCCTGTGCAGGACGATGCCGGTACGCATTCCGGCGGCGCGACCTACGGCGCCATGTAGCGCCGACCGGCATGCCGGTATCTGCTAGAACTGCGACAGCAGCGACTGCAGCGCCGCGATATCCACCGGCTTGGTCAGATGATGGTCGAAGCCGCTTTCGTGGGTGCGTTTCCGGTCCTCTTCCTGGCCCCAGCCGGTCAGCGCCACCAGCCGGGTGCCGGCATAGCGCGGCTGCTCGCGGATGCGGCGCGCCACTTCATTGCCGTCCATGCCCGGCATGCCGATATCGAGCAGCACCACATCGGGCCGGAAGGTTTCCATCGTTGCCAGCGCCGACGGGCCGTCGTGGGCCACCCTGACCGCCTTGCTGCCCATGAATTCCAGCAGCATCGACAGGGTTTCGGCGGCATCGCGGTTGTCGTCCACCACCAGCACCTTTTGAGCGCCCTCCTCGGTGGCGCCGCCGCCCGAGGCGCCCTGCTCTTCGGCTTGCGCCATCTTGGGCATCAGCGGCAGGCGCACGATGAATTCGCTGCCCAGCCCGAGGCCGGCGCTGCGCGCCTCGACACTGCCGCCATGCATGCGCACCAGGTTGGCCACCAGCGTCAGGCCAATGCCCAGGCCGCCCTGGCGCTGGCTGGCCGCCTCCCTTTCCTGCGAAAAAATGTCGAACACCCGCGGCAGCATCTGCGGCGAAATGCCAATGCCGTTGTCGCGCACCGAAACGATGGCCATGTTTTCCTCCTCATAGGCATGGAGCCAGATCTGGCCGCCCGGGCTGGTATAGCGGGCGGCATTATTGAGCAGGTTGGCGAAGACCTGGGTCAGGCGCACCGCATCGGCGTCCAGCATGATATCGGCCTCGATCGGCGTGCGGTTGAGGCGATGGTGCGCGCTTTCCACCAGCGGCATGCTGGTTTCCACCGCGCCCTGCAGCACATCGGCCAGCGCCGTCGGCGCGCGGCGCAGCGCGATGCGGCCGCGCGTGACACGGGAAATGTCCATCAGGTCGTCCACCAGCCGGACGATATAGTCGAGCTGGCGCGACATCATCTGCTGCAGCCGGTCCGACAGCCGGGCGCCGTTGGACCGTCCCATCATGGGCATGGCGCTGCACAGCGGCGCCAGCGGATTGCGCAGCTCATGCGCCAGCGTCGCCAGGAATTCATCCTTGCGCCGGTCGGCGTCGCGCAGCGCCTTCTCGGCCGCCACGGCGTCAGAAATATCGATCGACATGCAGACATGGCCGGCATAGCCGCCATCGCCTGTGAAGAACGGCATGCCATAGGATTCCAGCCAGCACCATGTGCCGTCACGGCTGCGCACCCGCGTGCGGCACTGGAAACGCTGGCGCAGCCTGCGGGCGTCCGACAGCGCCGTCAGATAGGCCGGCGCATCCTCGGGATGCAGCAGGCTGCGCCAGCCGGCATGCATCAGCGTATTCTTCGGGCGGCCGCTCAGTTCGGTATAGCGTGGATTGAGATAGACAACGTTGCCGGCCGGGTCGAGCTGCCAGATCAGCGCCGGCGATGCTTCGGCCAGCGCGCGGAAGCGGGTTTCGCTGCGATGCAGGACTTCCTCCGCGCATTTGCGGTCGGTGATGTCCATGTTCATGCAGGCCCATTTCTGGACGCTACCATCGTCATTGAACAGCGGCGCCGTGCGCATGTCGGTCCAGCTCCAGCTGCCATCGGCGCGGCGCAGCCGGAATGCCAGGTCGGCCGGCGAGCGCTTCTGGCGGATGTCCTGCCACCTGGCGTCGAACTCGCGCCTGTCCTCCGGATGGATCGCCTCCATCCAGCCATGGCCCAGCATCTGCTCCACGCTCTGGCCGGTCCAGGCGCGCCAGGTCGGCGAATCGATTGCCACCGCGCCGTCCGGCGCCGCTTCCCAGATCGCCTGCGCCACCCCTTCCACCAGCACCCGGAAACGCTGGTCGTTCATGCGGCTGCGGGTTTCAATGTCGAGTTGGTCCAGCGCCGCGGCCGTGGTCCGGCACAGCATTTCCAGCAGCACCCGGTTGTCTTCATCGACCGGACAGGGCCGGTACCAGCACACGCCTATCGTGCGCGAGCCGGCGCGGCCGGCAGGCACCAGCAGCAGGCTGCGCAGCGGATCCGGCAAATGGGGCGCGTCGCTGTCGGGGCTGTTGATCATCAGGGAGCGGCCATGCTGCGCGGCCTCGGCGCAGATTCCGTCCAGGGCCGGGCAAGGCAGATCGCCGCCCGCGGTGGGCAGCAGGCGGCATGAGCCGTGGTCGCGCTGCGCAACCGTGATCCCATGCGCCTGGCCGAGCCGCCAGGCGGCATCGCGCGCGATATCCAGTGCGTGACTTTCATCGTCGGCCGCGGTCAGGCTGGCCTGGACGGCGGTCAGCCATTGCAGGCGCTCGGCCAGGGGTTGCCGCGCCACGTCGCCGATCGAGGCTGCAAGCGCCTCCCGAAGTATTTCCGTTTCTTCTGTTCTGTTCATACCTGGCTGCTTCCGTCCATGTTGGTTCGCCGGCGGGAATACGATGGGCGGATCGGGTGTTTCCCAAGGACTGGTAGACGCCAGCGTCGTAAGCTGGTTCCCTCACTATGGCCCAGTGCGGGAGCCAGCCAATGTCCTTGCGCAAAAAAAGCTGACAGTTATTCCCGCTTCGGTATTATCATGATCATCGTCATGTAAAAACGAGGTGTCAGATGAAGGTGTCACGCCAACAGATGGCAGCCAACCGCGAACGTCTGCTCGACATCGCCTCGCGCCTGTTCCGCGAGCGCGGCTTTGACAACGTCAGCGTTGCCGAAATCATGCAGCAAGCCGGGCTGACCCACGGCGGCTTCTATGGCCACTTCGCGTCAAAGGAGGCGCTGGCGGCGGAAGCGGCCACCCATGCGCTGCTGCAGACGGCCAACCGCTGGCGCGCCACGCTGGAAAGAAGCGGCACCGCCGGCCTCGAACGCATCGTCGATGCCTACCTTTCGCAACAGCACCGCGACCTTCCCGGCGCGGGCTGCGCCATTGCCGCGCTCGGCCCCGAAGTGGCGCGCCAGGCCGACCCGGTACGCCATGCCTTCGCCATGGAACTCGAAAGCCTGGTCGGCGTGCTGTCCGGCTTCCTGCCCGGCGCCGATACGTCCGCGCGCCGCAAGCGGGCGCTGGCGCTGATGGCGCAACTGGTGGGCGCCATCGTGCTGGCCCGCGCCTTCGGCAGCAGCGACCTGTCCTCTGAAATCCTGGACGTCGTGCGCGCTGCCGTCGTGCTGCCGGACGCGGCTGCCACGACAACTGCCTGATCCCCTCCCCCTTCATTCCGGAAAATCCGCCATGAGCGCCATTGCTTCCAACGACACCTCCACCACCGCCTCGCGCAGCGCCTGGATGCTGATGCTGGCCGCCGCCGCCATCCTGATGCTGACCATGGGCGCGCGCCAGACCATGGGCCTGTTCCTGTCGCCGCTCAACACCGCCACTGGCCTGGGCATTGCCTCCATCAGCCTGGCGCTGGCGGTGGGCCAGCTGATGTGGGGCGTCGCCCAGCCCGTATTCGGCGCCGTGGCCGACCGTTATGGCTCGATGCGGGTCATCGTCATCGGCGCACTGATGCTGGCGGCCGGCACCGCGGCCACGCCCTTCATGCACAGCCAGGCCGGACTCCTGCTGACCATGGGCCTGCTGAGCGCCGCCGGCGCCGGCGCCGGCAGCTTTTCCATCCTGATCGGCGCCGCATCGCAACGGCTGCCGGCCGAGCGGCGGGCATTCGCCTCCGGCTTCATCAATGCAGGCGGCTCCTTCGGCCAGTTCGTCTTTGCGCCGGCGGTGCAGGCCATCATCGGCAGCGCCGGCTGGGTCGTCGCGATGCTGGCCATGGCCGCCAGTTCCCTGCTCACCATCCCGCTGGCCCGTCCGCTGCGCACGCCACCGCGTCCGAAGAGCGATGCCGGCGCCCCGGGCGCGGACGGCGGGCTGAAGGCGCAGCTGCGGCTGGCCCTGCGCGACCGCAGCTACCTCTGCCTGCATGCCGGCTTTTTCACCTGCGGCTTTCACATCGCCTTCCTGGTCACCCATCTGCCCGGCGAGGTCGGCCTGTGCGGCCTGCCGGCCAGCGTCTCGGCTGCGGCGCTGGCCCTGATCGGCCTGTTCAACATCGCAGGCAGCCTGTCGGCCGGCATGCTGGCATCGCGCTTCCGGATGAAATACCTGCTGGCGGCCATGTACGGCAGCCGCGCCGTGATCATCCTGATCTACCTCGCCGCGCCCAAGACCGCCTGGACTTTCTACCTGTTTGCCGCCGCGCTCGGCTTCACCTGGCTGGCCACGGTGCCGCCCACCGCCGGCCTGGTCGGCAAGCTGTTCGGCGTGCGTTACCTGGCGACCCTGTTCGGCCTAACCCTGCTGTCGCACCAGATCGGCGGCTTCTTCGGCGCCTGGCTGGGCGGCCTGTCCTTCGTCACCTATGGCAACTACAACTGGATGTGGTACGCCGACATCGCGCTGGCCCTGGCTGCCGCGCTGGTCAATCTGCCGATCCGCGAAGCGCCGGTGCCCCGTCCCGCCGTGGCCGCCTGAGCAACACCATTACAAGGAGAAATCATGGAGGCAAACGACGTACTGGCCGCCTGGAGGCACCAGGAAGAGCAATTGCGTGCGGGCCGGACCCGCGGCGACCTGCAACTCGGCGTGGCCAGCCGCGAACAGATTGCCGGCAAGACCGGGCTGGAGATCATGCAGTCATTGCTGCGCGGCGAACTGCCGGCGCCGCCGATAAGCGACACCCTGGACTTCGCCCTGATCGAGGTGGACTACGGACGGGCGGTATTCCAGGGCCGGCCGCTGGAGCGCCACTACAATCCGCTGGGTACGGTGCATGGCGGCTGGTTCGCCACCCTGCTGGACTCGGCGCTCGGATGCGCCGTCCACACTGCCCTGCCAGCCGGCAAGAGTTACACCACGCTGGAATTGAAGGTCAACATGCTGCGCGCACTGACCAAGAAAGTGGAACTGGTACGGGCCGAGGGCCGCACCATCCATGTCGGCGGCCAGGTGGCAACCGCGGAAGCCCGCCTGGTGGACGCTGCCGGCAAGCTGTATGCGCATGCCACGACGACATGCCTGGTATTCGATTTGCCACCCAGGTAGGAAGCCGGTGTCGAGTAATCATGACTGGCATTGACGGTGTGGCGAAATTGCAAATCTGGCGTGGACAAATTGATGCCCTGGATACCGGGCTGTATTAACATACAGCACTTGCTGGGCTGAAACCTTGTACGTTGGTTGGCAGGCCCAGGTTCCCGATCGGACCTCGCCTGTCCGACATTCCAGACTGCCTTGTTGCCACGGTTCATCATGACAAAATTCATTGGTCTCTCCGCATTCCTTCTGTTCGCATCCATTGGCCAAGCCCAGGCACAGTCCGCCGCTCTCGATGCACCAGCCAGGCATCCGCGTGCAATGCAATACAACGAACGCCAGCTGTATGAAGCCGAGCAGGCCAGGAAGCGCCGGGTATTGGTCCGCTGCCGTGACGGCTCCCGGCACATTGCCCGGGTATGCCGTCGTCACGGCGGTATAGCCTGATCACTGCATGGCGGGCCATCAGCCGGTCAAGTTGCTGTTCATCTGGCGCACACGTTTCTACAGTGCGGTGCTGGACCGTGATCTGTTCGGTCAATGGAGCGTTACCCGCAGTTGGGGCAGCAGTCGCAATGGACAGGGCGGCGGCCGGATAACGGTCGTTCCCGATTTCGAGAGCGGCCTGGCGCTGCTGCGGACTATTGCAGGCAGGCGGGAGAAACTCGGCTACCGCCTTAGCGAATAAGCCCTCAGCTCAGGAATCCAACATGCCGATGCCGGCACCCATCCCCCAATAAAAAACCCCATCCTGTACAGGATGGGGTTTTTTATTTTGCAGCCCTTGCAGGCAGGGCTGCCGAATTATTTTGCGGCTGCGGCCATATAGTCCACGGCAGCCTTGACTTCGTCGTCCGAAGCGGCCGAGCCACCCTTGGGAGGCATCATGCCATTCTTGCCCTGGAAGCCCTTGATGGCATGTTCGTAGAGCACATTGGAGCCCTGCTTGATACGGTCGGCCCAGGCGGCCTTGTCGCCAAACTTCGGCGCGCCCGCCACGCCGGCGCCATGGCATGCCACGCAAGCCGAATCATAAATCTTCTTGCCCACGTCTGCCGATGCTGCAGGTGCCGCAGCGGGTGCAGGTGCAGCGGCCGGCGCGGCTGCTGCGGCCGGCGCGGCGGCCATTTGCGTTGCGGCCGGTGCAGCCGCCGCAGCAGGCTGTTCCGCCGGCGCTGCATCGGCCGTCTTGGCAGGCGCCGCCTTCGCTTCAGGTTCCTTGAACTTGGCACCCGACTGATTGGTCATGAAGACGACTGCGCGTGCCACCTCGATCTCATCCAGATCCGGATTGCCGCCCTTGGCCGGCATTGCACGAATGCCTTGTACTGCATGCTTTACCAGGGTGTCGTAGCCCTGGCTGATGCGCGCGGCCCAGCCAGCGGCATCGCCAGTCTTGGGCGCGCCGGCAGCACCGCTCTGGTGACAGGCAGCGCAAACGGATTTATAGACATCCGCCCCAGCCAGCAGCTGCTTGGGCGCGTTGACGTCACGGAATGTAAAGCCTTCGTCCGCTACCGGCTTGATGCGCGCCGCAATGCCTTCAGCAGTCTGCCCCGTGGAGCCTGCGCCGACCCGATTATGGTTCGTGACGTACTGGACAAGCAGCACGATACAAATAATAGGGATTAAAAAACCTGCAATGACGGCGGCAATCAGTTGCTTGGGTGTGCGTATTACGGACTGATGTTCGTTATGTGCGTCGCTCATTATTTCCTCAAGTACGATTTGTTCGAAATCTGCGGCGAAGCGCCCCGACGCTGCTACCTTGCATGCCGCAAAGCAATGTCTCGCCAAACCCTTGATTATAGACTTAACATCTTCAATTTGGCACGAAAAACCCGGCTATCCATGGACGGCGCACAAGAAAGGCGGTATCCTGCACGCCTGTTTCAGCATCTCAACGCGGCTGTAGCTCAGTGGATAGAGTATTGGCCTCCGAAGCCAAGGGTCGCTGGTTCGATCCCAGCCAGCCGCGCCACACAGACTGAAAAAAACCTCGAACAAAATCGTCGAGGGTGTTGACGACAAGCTCCAAACATCGCATAATCGCTTTCTCTGCTGCTGACGAACACAACGCTTCGCAGCAGCCGGCCAGTCCCACGGGGCGGCCGGCGGCAGACCGAATTGCCCGGTTCTTTAACAACCAACAACCGATAAGTGTGGGCACTTGACGAAGTGCGCCGGCGGCAACGCCGGATGCTCAAAATATCAAGCAAGTGCTCACAACAAAGAAGTAGAACGATTCGCAAGAATCGGTCTGTCAGTATTTTGAGTGAGCGACGGTTCTTCGGAACCTGCCAGCAATGGCACAAAACAGAGATTGAACTGAAGAGTTTGATCCTGGCTCAGATTGAACGCTGGCGGCATGCCTTACACATGCAAGTCGAACGGCAGCACGGACTTCGGTCTGGTGGCGAGTGGCGAACGGGTGAGTAACATATCGGAACGTGCCCTGGAGTGGGGGATAACTAGTCGAAAGACTAGCTAATACCGCATACGATCTATGGATGAAAGTGGGGGATCGCAAGACCTCATGCTCGTGGAGCGGCCGATATCTGATTAGCTAGTTGGTAGGGTAAAAGCCTACCAAGGCATCGATCAGTAGCTGGTCTGAGAGGACGACCAGCCACACTGGGACTGAGACACGGCCCAGACTCCTACGGGAGGCAGCAGTGGGGAATTTTGGACAATGGGGGCAACCCTGATCCAGCAATGCCGCGTGAGTGAAGAAGGCCTTCGGGTTGTAAAGCTCTTTTGTCAGGGAAGAAACGGTTCTGGCTAATACCCGGGGCTAATGACGGTACCTGAAGAATAAGCACCGGCTAACTACGTGCCAGCAGCCGCGGTAATACGTAGGGTGCGAGCGTTAATCGGAATTACTGGGCGTAAAGCGTGCGCAGGCGGTTGTGCAAGACAGATGTGAAATCCCCGGGCTCAACCTGGGAATTGCATTTGTGACTGCACGGCTAGAGTGTGTCAGAGGGGGGTAGAATTCCACGTGTAGCAGTGAAATGCGTAGAGATGTGGAGGAATACCGATGGCGAAGGCAGCCCCCTGGGATAACACTGACGCTCATGCACGAAAGCGTGGGGAGCAAACAGGATTAGATACCCTGGTAGTCCACGCCCTAAACGATGTCAACTAGTTGTCGGGTCTTAATTGACTTGGTAACGCAGCTAACGCGTGAAGTTGACCGCCTGGGGAGTACGGTCGCAAGATTAAAACTCAAAGGAATTGACGGGGACCCGCACAAGCGGTGGATGATGTGGATTAATTCGATGCAACGCGAAAAACCTTACCTACCCTTGACATGGCAGGAATCCCTGAGAGATCAGGGAGTGCTCGAAAGAGAACCTGCACACAGGTGCTGCATGGCTGTCGTCAGCTCGTGTCGTGAGATGTTGGGTTAAGTCCCGCAACGAGCGCAACCCTTGTCATTAGTTGCTACGAAAGGGCACTCTAATGAGACTGCCGGTGACAAACCGGAGGAAGGTGGGGATGACGTCAAGTCCTCATGGCCCTTATGGGTAGGGCTTCACACGTCATACAATGGTACATACAGAGGGCCGCCAACCCGCGAGGGGGAGCTAATCCCAGAAAGTGTATCGTAGTCCGGATTGGAGTCTGCAACTCGACTCCATGAAGTTGGAATCGCTAGTAATCGCGGATCAGCATGTCGCGGTGAATACGTTCCCGGGTCTTGTACACACCGCCCGTCACACCATGGGAGCGGGTTTTACCAGAAGTAGGTAGCTTAACCGCAAGGAGGGCGCTTACCACGGTAGGATTCGTGACTGGGGTGAAGTCGTAACAAGGTAGCCGTATCGGAAGGTGCGGCTGGATCACCTCCTTTCTAGAGATAGGCACGTAGTTGGGTGTCCACACTTATCGGTTGTTCGGCAAAACGAGAACAGTCAAAACACAGTCAAGGTCATGAAGTGATCGGTACATGCAGCCGTCAGGGCAGTATGTGCGGGGTCTGTAGCTCAGCTGGTTAGAGCACCGTGTTGATAACGCGGGGGTCGTTGGTTCGAGCCCAACCAGACCCACCAGTTGATGCAGCAGTGAAGAAGTAACGGCAAGTCCCCGGGGGTTTAGCTCAGCTGGGAGAGCACCTGCTTTGCAAGCAGGGGGTCGTCGGTTCGATCCCGTCAACCTCCACCATTATCCTGATTCCTACTGTGGCAAGGTCCAAACGTAAGTCAGCAACAGCGTTGCGGGACTTAGGTTTGATCATTGCGATCAACAAGGCTGTATTCGTTCTTTAACAAAGTGGAAGAAGTAGTAAAGATCAATGTAATTCGCAATGCGAAGACAGTGAGCAGTCATGTTCATTGTAGGCAGCATTGCTGGGTTGTGATTGTATCGAAACAAACATGCATCAAATGAAACACAGCGCTTGCCTGTGACGTCTTTGGAGGTGACTCCAGAGGTCAACGTTATAGGGACAAGTGACTAAGTGCACATGGTGGATGCCTTGGCGATTACAGGCGATGAAGGACGCAGTAGCTTGCGATAAGCTGCGGGGAGCTGGCAAACGAGCTTTGATCCGCAGATGTCCGAATGGGGAAACCCGGCCCGCAAGGGTCATCACTCACTGAATACATAGGTGTGTGAAGCGAACGCGGCGAACTGAAACATCTAAGTAGCTGCAGGAAAAGAAATCAACCGAGATTCCCAAAGTAGTGGCGAGCGAAATGGGACCAGCCAGCAAGATTTAGCAGTCGTGATAGTGGAATGCTCTGGAAAGTGCAGCCGTAGCGGGTGATAGCCCCGTACGCGAAATCATGATTGTGGAACCAGGCTTGCGACAAGTAGGGCGGGACACGTGAAATCCTGTCTGAACATGGGGGGACCATCCTCCAAGGCTAAATACTCGTAATCGACCGATAGTGAACCAGTACCGTGAGGGAAAGGCGAAAAGAACCCCGGAAGGGGAGTGAAATAGATCCTGAAACCGTGTGCATACAAACAGTCGGAGCCCCTTCGTGGGGTGACGGCGTACCTTTTGTATAATGGGTCAGCGACTTACATTCAGTGGCAAGGTTAACCGCATAGGGAAGCCGTAGAGAAATCGAGTCCGAACAGGGCGACAGTCGCTGGGTGTAGACCCGAAACCAAGTGATCTACTCATGGCCAGGATGAAGGTGCCGTAACAGGTACTGGAGGTCCGAACCCACTAATGTTGAAAAATTAGGGGATGAGCTGTGGGTAGGGGTGAAAGGCTAAACAAACTTGGAAATAGCTGGTTCTCTCCGAAAACTATTTAGGTAGTGCCTCAAGTATCACCATCGGGGGTAGAGCACTGTTATGGCTAGGGGGTCATCGCGACTTACCAACCCATTGCAAACTCCGAATACCGATGAGTGCGAGCTTGGGAGACAGACGTCGGGTGCTAACGTCCGGCGTCAAGAGGGAAACAACCCAGACCGCCAGCTAAGGTCCCAAAGATTGGCTAAGTGGAAAACGAAGTGGGAAGGCTAAAACAGTCAGGAGGTTGGCTTAGAAGCAGCCACCCTTTAAAGAAAGCGTAATAGCTCACTGATCGAGTCGTCCTGCGCGGAAGATGTAACGGGGCTAAGCCAGTCACCGAAGCTGCGGATATGGCGTAATTCATTACGCCATATGGTAGGAGAGCGTTCTGTAAGCCTGCGAAGGTGTCTTGTAAAGGATGCTGGAGGTATCAGAAGTGCGAATGCTGACATGAGTAGCGATAATGGGGGTGAAAAGCCCCCACGCCGTAAGCCCAAGGTTTCCTGTTCAACGTTCATCGGAGCAGGGTGAGTCGGCCCCTAAGGCGAGGCAGAGATGCGTAGCTGATGGGAAGCAGGTTAATATTCCTGCACCGTCGTGTGATGCGATGGGGGGACGGATCGCGAATGGTTGTCCGGGTGTTGGATGTCCCGGTTCTTGACTTGTAGAAGGCCCTTAGGCAAATCCGGGGGCGTAATTCAAGGGGTCGAGACCAGCGGCTTTAAGCTGCGAAGCAATCGGAAGTGGTTCCAAGAAAAGCCTCTAAGCTTCAGTCACACGAGACCGTACCGCAAACCGACACAGGTGGGCGAGATGAGTATTCTAAGGCGCTTGAGAGAACTCGGGAGAAGGAACTCGGCAAATTGGTACCGTAACTTCGGGATAAGGTACGCCCTGGTAGCTTGACTGGCCTGCGCCAGAAGGGCGACGGGGTTGCAATAAACTGGTGGCTGCGACTGTTTAATAAAAACACAGCACTCTGCAAACACGAAAGTGGACGTATAGGGTGTGACGCCTGCCCGGTGCTGGAAGATTAAATGATGGGGTGCAAGCTCTTGATTGAAGTCCCAGTAAACGGCGGCCGTAACTATAACGGTCCTAAGGTAGCGAAATTCCTTGTCGGGTAAGTTCCGACCTGCACGAATGGCGTAACGATGGCCACACTGTCTCCTCCCGAGACTCAGCGAAGTTGAAATGTTTGTGATGATGCAATCTACCCGCGGCTAGACGGAAAGACCCCATGAACCTTTACTGTAGCTTTGCATTGGACTTTGAACCAATCTGTGTAGGATAGGTGGGAGGCTTTGAAGCGGGGACGCTAGTTCTCGTGGAGCCAACCTTGAAATACCACCCTGGTTTGTTTGAGGTTCTAACCTTGGTCCGTTATCCGGATCGGGGACAGTGCATGGTAGGCAGTTTGACTGGGGCGGTCTCCTCCCAAAGTGTAACGGAGGAGTTCGAAGGTACGCTAGGTACGGTCGGACATCGTGCTCATAGTGCAATGGCATAAGCGTGCTTAACTGCGAGACTGACAAGTCGAGCAGGTACGAAAGTAGGACATAGTGATCCGGTGGTTCTGTATGGAAGGGCCATCGCTCAACGGATAAAAGGTACTCTGGGGATAACAGGCTGATTCCTCCCAAGAGTTCATATCGACGGGGGAGTTTGGCACCTCGATGTCGGCTCATCACATCCTGGGGCTGTAGCCGGTCCCAAGGGTATGGCTGTTCGCCATTTAAAGTGGTACGTGAGCTGGGTTTAAAACGTCGTGAGACAGTTTGGTCCCTATCTGCCGTGGGCGTTGGAAGTTTGAAGGGGGCTGCTCCTAGTACGAGAGGACCGGAGTGGACGAACCTCTGGTGTACCGGTTGTCACGCCAGTGGCATTGCCGGGTAGCTAAGTTCGGAAGAGATAACCGCTGAAAGCATCTAAGCGGGAAACTCGCCTTGAGATGAGACTTCCCGGGAGCTTGACTCCCCTAAAGGGTCGTTCGAGACCAGGACGTTGATAGGCTGGGTGTGGAAGCGCAGTAATGCGTTAAGCTAACCAGTACTAATTGCCCGTGCGGCTTGTCCCTATAACCTTGATGGTGCATAGCGGCGCTGTGTGGTGCGTGACGTTCCGATACTCACAACCTGCAAGACAAGACATTGATCGTTGCATCACCCCTGCGAAGTGCAGGAGCGATGCGGCTGCTTCTTCCCTTTGGGTTGGATGTGGCGTGTGCCAGGCGAGGAGCCGGCAGCGCGACAGACAACCGACAAGTCATGCCTGATGACCATAGCGAGTTGGTACCACCCCTTCCCATCCCGAACAGGACCGTGAAACGACTTTGCGCCGATGATAGTGCTGCAACCAGTGTGAAAGTAGGTCATCGTCAGGCTGTTATTAGAAAACCCCCGGCGCCAGCAGGCGCCGGGGGTTTTTGCTTTGGGGCGGCGTATAAAACGATGTGTCGGGAGTAACGTCAACGTTTGGCAAAATCGCTTTGAAGCCACTTGGGGCAAGGGATGATGGTGCCCACCTATGCGAGGTGCATACCTTACGATGGAAACGGCATCACGCCAATATCGTCAAGGCAAGCCCTAAAGGCCAAATGCTTGAGCTAGACGGGCAAACCTCTAGCCTCCATCGCGTTAATAGCTATATCGCATGGCATTCATGCCAATCTCGTGCGCAAATGGCGTGCTTGTGCAATGAAGTCGCAGACTGCTGCCGAAAAACTCATTTGCCGCGCCTATGCCGTTCGACGGTAAAAACGCCAGCTGCTGATCGAGCCGCTCGGCTTTGTCCCCGCCGACACGCGATGATGGGCCTCCGGCGCCTTTTCGTGTAGTTCATATACCGGCTCCTACGGCTGCTCGGCATCCGGCGCAACAGTATGCGTGGAAGGATTGCCCTTCCAGAAATGCGGCTGCGATTACGGCGTCGGGCAGCCAGCCAGATTCCGAAGCCATCGATGGCAAATACCTTGATGCGGGTAGCCGCCTCGTTGATGGGCATATAGGCGCACTGCAGCCGCGCAGCGCTGAATACCTTTATCACGCGCGTCGCTGCGGTGTTGTGCCGCCTCGCATATCGAGCGGTTCAGTGGCCTGCCAGGTAGCATTTATGCATGGCGTACGCGGATTCTTCGTGACTATACGTGGACACGGTCCTCCTTGATCACCATGCGCTTCTTCCAGATGGAATTGGCCGATGCCTATGAAGGTTCCAGTGCAAGGCCGCTCGGGGATTTGGCTGGCTGCCCAGCGCCTTGATCACGACGGCTTCGTCTGGACCGAGGGACGCCACGTGCCACTTAAATGATCAACACCGTGCAGCGGCAGGCATTGGTCGCTAGCCTCCGATGGAAGACGCTGCCACCTCTGCTTAAACCGAACCCAATTTGTCGTCGCGTGACTATTCCTTATCCAATTCCTAACATGCAAACAAGCCGCGCTTTCAATGTTCGCTCATGCCGGAATCGGCATAATCGCCTGGCGGCTGACGCATCATTTGCTTAACGCGAGCACGGCCGGCAGAGGGAACAGCGATGCAGGCGGGCAGCATGCATCGCTGTTCCCTGCTACCTCTTTGCCCGGCGAAGAGAGCAATCATTTCCATCTGGCGCGCGATGTATCGCCACTGCCCCAAAATCGGCCCGACGTTTCACAAGGCGCCACACTCCCCATCACTCCACCCAGGCACGTGCGCGTTCAACAGCACGGTGCCATTGAGCCAGGCGACCGTTCCGCTCCGTTTCGCTCATGTCCGGGTCAAACCGCCGCTCTCTCTGCCACTGAGCGGCAACTTCGTCCTGCGACTTCCAGAACCCTACCGCGATGCCGGCAAGATAAGCCGCTCCCAACGCGGTCGTTTCGGTGATGACCGGGCGAACCACCGGTACGCCAAGCACATCTGCCTGGAATTGCATCAGCAAGTCGTTTTTCGACGCGCCGCCGTCCACACGCAGTTCCTGCAATTCGATGCCGGAGTCGTTCTGCATCGCAAGCAATATGTCGACCGTCTGATAAGCAATGCTGGCCAGCGCCGCCCGCGCTATATGCGCCTTGGTGGTGCCCCGCGTCATGCCGACGATGGTTCCGCGCGCATAGGCGTCCCAGTGCGGTGCGCCCAGCCCTGCAAAGGCAGGGACGAAGACCACGCCGTCGGTATCAGGCACGCTGGCGGCAAGCGCCTCCACTTCATCCGAACTCCGGATGATTCCCAAGCCATCCCGCAGCCATTGCACAGTCGCGCCGGCCATGAAAACGCTGCCTTCGAGCATATAGACAGCATCGCTGCGCCCGACATTGCCGCAGGCCCAGCCTATGGTTGTCACCAGATTGTTATGGGAAGCGATGGGTTGGGAACCGGTATTCATCAGCATGAAGCAGCCGGTTCCGTAAGTGTTCTTTGCCATGCCGGGCCGCAGGCAGGCCTGGCCAAATGTCGCCGCCTGCTGATCTCCTGCGATGCCTGCAATCGGCAATGCTGCACCAAAGAGTGCCGCATGGGTATGGCCGACCACACAGCTGCTCGGGACGACGCGTGGCAGCATCGACGCTGGAATGCCGAGTATCTCAAGCAGTTCCTCGTCCCATTCCAGGCTATGGATATTGAACATCAGCGTGCGGGAGGCATTGCTGGCATCGGTGACATGCAGGCCGCTCAGCTTGCTGATGAGCCAGCTGTCGATGGTGCCGAATGCAAGCTCGCCGCGTTCGGCACGTTCCCGCGCGCCGGGCACATTATCGAGCAGCCACTTGACCTTGGTGCCTGAAAAATAGGCATCGAGCACCAGCCCGGTCTTGCGCTGGAACAGGTCGGCATGGCCGGCTTCGCGCAACGCGTCGCAGATATCGGCGGTGCGCCTATCCTGCCAGACAATGGCATTGCCGATGGCTTGGCCGGTAGCGCGGTCCCATACGACGGTGGTTTCGCGCTGGTTGGTGATGCCGATCGCGGCGATGTCCGCAGCGCTGACTGCGCACTCCTTCATCACCTGACGGGCAACGGCAAGCTGGGACTGCCAGATCTCGTCGGGATCATGCTCGACCCAGCCTGGATGCGAGAAGATTTGCCGGAATTCCTGTTGGGCGCAGCCGCGGACATGGCCTGCCTGGTCGAACAGGATGGCGCGCGAGCTGGTTGTCCCCTGGTCCAGCGCAAGAATGTAGTTGCTCATGCTTGTCTCGTTATCGTTATATTGATTATGGTTGCGACGGGTATTGCTATGGAATGTAAGGGTGCTCGGGCAAGCCTGGCACGTCGACCCGCAGCGATAACAGGCAGCCCGAATGCGGACATGCTGCCAGCTCTTCCGGACTGCGCTTGCTGCTCACTGTCGTGATGTAAAGCGTGCGCAGGTCATTGCCGCCAAAGGCCACCATGGTAGGGCAACGCACCGGCAGCAGTATCTCACGAAGGATTTCCCCGCCAGGCGCCAACTGCAGCAGGCGGCCGCCTTCATACATAGCGCACCAGTAATTGCCTTCGGCGTCGACTGCCGCGCCATCCGGCCTGCCGCCATATTGCGCATTGCGCTCGGTCGAAAACTGGCGCAGCACGCGGCCAGCGCCAGGCGTGCCAGTGTGCAGGTCGAATTCATAGGCGCTGATCCGATGGCTGGTGGTATCGCTATGGTAGATGACGCGGTTGTCGGGGCTGAAGGCGACGCCATTGGAGACGGTGGCGCGTATGCCGCTGTCGCGCAGCGCACCGCGTTCGAATGCATACAGCACGGCATTGGGCTGGTCGCGCGGCTCGTACAGCGTGCCTACCCAGAAGCGTCCGGCGGCATCGCATCGTCCGTCGTTGAAGCGTTCGCGTGCCGCGTCATACGGCGGCGGGGCGATGAGATTCAGGGAACCGGCAACGGTGTCGAGCAGGTGCATGCCGGTGCGCAGCGCCACGACCATGCCTCCCGATGCGCACCAGGCGATGGCGCCCGGTTCCGACGGCATGGCCCAGGACTGGTGCATGTTGTTCTGCAAAGCCAGCCGGTGCACTGCGCGGCCGTCGATGTCTATCCAGTAAAGCTGGTCTTCCCGAGGGTGCCATAAAGGGCATTCCCCAAGCTGCATCGGCACGGGATAGGCAAGCTGGATGTCAGAAATTTGCATGACAAGGTCCTGATGAGGAAAATGTGCATTATGCAATAGCGTTCGACAGGATGCCCCCGCGGAGCGCAAGGCCAGGCTATGGTAATCATCGTAATATGCGGTACCGGCCGGCGCCTGACCGGACGCAGCCTGCATCACCTGGCTGTCGCCGGAGATTCCCCTATACGAAAACCGAGGAAGAGACAATGAAACTGAAGAAATGCTTATCCCTGCTTGGCATGGCTGTGATGGCAATGGCCAGCGCATCGGCAAGCGCAGACACCTATCCCAGCAAGACCATCAAGATTGTCGTGCCATTCGCCGCCGGCGGCACGACTGACCTGCTGGCCCGCGCCGTTGGCGCCGAACTTCAGAAGTCGATGGGGCAGTCGGTCATCATTGACAACCGGCCCGGCGCCGGCGGCAATGTCGGCGCCGATATCGTGGCCAAGTCGGCACCCGATGGCTATACCCTGCTGATGGGCACCGTCGGCACGCATGCGATCAACCAGTCCCTCTATCCCAAGATGCCGTTCGACCCGATCAAGGATTTCGCGCCGGTAACGCTGGTGGCTGCCGTGCCCAACGTCCTCGTGGTGAACAAGGATTTTGCCGAGAAGAACAAGATCACCGACATCAAGAGCTTCACCTCCTACGTGAAGGCGCATCCCGGCAAGCTCAACATGGCGTCTTCGGGCAACGGCACGTCCATTCACCTGGCTGGCGAACTGTTCAAGACCACGACCAAGACCTATATGGTCCACGTTCCCTATCGCGGCTCCGGCCCGGCATTGACCGACCTGATCGCCGGACAGGCCGACCTGATGTTCGACAACCTGCCGTCGGCGCTGCCGTTCATCAAATCGGGCAAGCTGCTTGCACTGGGCGTTACCAGCAGCAAGCCGTCGCCGGCCTTGCCTGGCGTGATGCCGCTGGCCAGTGCCGGCGGGGAGCTTGCCGGTTTTGAAGCCAGCTCCTGGTTCGGCATACTGGCGCCTGCCGGCACGCCGAAAGACATCGTCAACAAGCTGCAGCAGGAAATCGCGCAGTCGCTGTCGAGCCCGGCGGTGAAGGAAAAGATGATAGGCCAGGGCGCCGACCCCGTTGGCAATACGCCTGAGCAGTTCGCCGCGCATATCCAGGCTGAAACCAAGAAATGGGAAAAGGTTGTGAAGGTTTCCGGCGCCAAGGTGGACTAAGCAAGCGACTAAGCAGGCAAACCCTCCGATTACATAAGGATCGACACCATGCAGATAAAACGCCGGACCAACGAACCGACTGATTGGCATGCGGTCTGGCGTCTGCTCAAGCCTTACTGGGTATCGGAGGAAAAATGGAAGGCGCGCGGCCTGCTCGCCACGGTGGTCGTGCTGGCGCTGGGCATGGTGTATATCAACGTGCTGTTCAATGAATGGAACCGGGTCTTCTACAACGCGCTGGAAAGCAAGGACCTGGCAACGTTCAAGCAGCAGCTATGGCGGTTTTCCTACCTAGCCTTCATCTATATCGCGGTGGCGATCTACAAGGTCTACCTGACGCAGGCGCTGGAGATCCGCTGGCGCGGCTGGATGACGCGGCAATACATGGCAGGCTGGCTTTCTCGCCAGGCGTATTACCGGATTGAGCAAGCCGGCGGCGCCGACAATCCGGACCAGCGCATCGCCGAAGACCTCAAGTACTTGACCAACGGCTCACTGACGCTGTCGCTGGGCCTGCTGTCCAGCGTTGTCACGCTGGTGTCGTTCGTGGGAATACTCTGGTCCGTCAGCGGGCCGCTGGCTTTCATGCTGGGTGGGCGCGACTGGGTGATTCCGGGCTATATGGTCTGGTTCGCGATCGCCTATGCCGGCATCGGATCGCTGCTGGTGGCCTGGATCGGCAAGCCGCTGGTGCAGCAGAACTTCATGCAGCAACGCTTCGAAGCGGATTTTCGCTTCGGCCTGATCCGGGTGCGGGAAAACGCCGAGTCCGTCGCGCTTTACCGTGGCGAGCCCCAGGAGCATGCCCAGCTCCAAGGACGTTTCGAGAAGATACGCGACAACTGGTGGCAGATCATGCGCACGACCAAGCGCCTGAATGTGGCATCCACCTTCTATGCACAGTTTGCAATCATCTTTCCCTTCCTTGTGGGCGCGCCGCGCTACTTCAGTGGCGCCATCACCCTGGGTGGCCTGATGCAGATCTCGTCGGCATTCGGCCAGGTGCAGTCGGCTTTGTCATGGTTCATCGAGGCCTTCAGTTCGCTGGCTGAATGGAAGGCGAGCGTGAACCGCCTTTCCGGCTTCCATGACGTCGTCGAAGCGGCCCGTCATACCGAGTCGGGCATCACGGTGGCGCGCAACGGCACGCAGGACATCACCCTTGCCAACCTGACGCTGGCCTTGCCCTCCGGCCTGCCGCTGACGCAGCCCCTGTCGGCCGCCATCGGCACAGGGCAGCGCATCCTCGTTGCCGGCCCGTCAGGTTGTGGCAAGTCCACGCTGTTTCGGGCCATCGCCGGCATCTGGCCCTATGGCGATGGTGCGATCGACATACCGCAACAGGCTTCCGTGCTGTTTCTGCCGCAGCGCAGTTACCTGCCGATCGGCATGCTGCGGGCCGCGGTGACCTATCCCTTGTCGGCGCAGAACTATGACGATGCCGATATCCTGCGGCACTTCGATGCCTGCCGGCTCGCGCACCTGGCGCCCGTGCTGGATCAGGAAGAAAACTGGAGCCAGAAGCTTTCGCCTGGCGAGCAGCAGCGCCTGGCGATGGTGCGCGTGCTGCTGATCCGCCCGGACATCGTGTTCCTGGATGAAGCCAGCAGCGCCATGGATGGCGATACCGAGGCGGCACTCTATGCGCTGCTTACCGCGGAACTGCCGGACTCGACTATTGTGAGCATCGCGCACCGGGAATCGGTGGCGCAATACCATCACCTGCGCTGGCAGTTCGTGGCTGATGACAATGATGAAGATGGCGGCAAGGCACAGCCGGACGGGGCGCGGACCTACCGCATTGTCCCGTCCGTGCTGCAGGCGCCCGGTCAGCCGCGCGCCAGCCAGGCTTCGGCCAGCCGCACCCAGTAGGTTGCGCCGATCGGCAGCAGCGCATCGTTGAAGTCGTAGCTCGGGTTGTGCAGGTTGCACGGCCCCAGCCCATGGCCGCCGCTGCGGTGATCGCCGTCGCCATTGCCGATGAAGACATAGCAGCCGGGCTTCTTCTGCAGGAAGAATGCGAAGTCCTCGGCGCCCATCGTGGGTTCGACCTTGGCATCGACCTTGTCGGCGCCGACGATGGATTGCAGAACCTCGGTGGCGAATGCCGCTTCCCGCGCATGATTGATCAGCGGCGGGTAATTGCGCTTGAATTCGAAATGGACGCTGGCGTCGAATGCCTCGGCGGTATGCTCGGCAACCGTGCGCATGCGGCTTTCAATCAGGTCCAGCACCGGCAGGTCGAAGGTGCGCACGGTGCCGATCATGGTGGCCTGGTCCGGGATCACATTGGTGGCGCTGCCGGCGTGGATCTGGGTGATGGACAGCACCGCGGGCGCAAGCGGGCTCTTGTTGCGGCTGATGATGGTTTGCCAGCTCTGCGCGATCTGCACCGCCGTCATCACCGGGTCGATGCCCTTGTGCGGCTGGGCCGCGTGGGCGCCGCGGCCGGTGATGGTCAGCTCGAACTCGTTGGACGATGCCATCATCGGCCCGGGCGTCACGCCAAAGGTGCCGGTGGCCACGCCCGGCCAGTTATGCATGCCGAAGATGGCGTCCATCGGGCACTGCTCGAACAGGCCTTCTTCCATCATCTTGCTGGCGCCGCCGCCGCCTTCCTCGGCCGGCTGGAAAATCACATAGACGGTGCCATCGAAATTGCGGTGGCGAGACAGGTAATGGGCCGCGCCCAGCAGCATGGCGACATGGCCGTCATGGCCGCAGGCGTGCATCTTGCCGGGATGGCGCGATGCATGGGAAAAGGTGTTGACTTCCTGCACCGGCAGCGCGTCCATGTCGGCGCGCAGGCCGATGGCGCGCGGGCTGTCGCCGTTGCGGATGATGCCCACCACGCCGGTCTTGGCCAGGCCGCGGATCATCGGAATGCCCCATTCGGTCAGCTTTTGCGCGACCACGTCCGCCGTGCGCTGTTCTTCATAGCACAGCTCCGGGTGGGCATGAATGTCACGCCGGGTCTGCGCCAGTTCGGATTGAAACGCGACAATGGGATCGATCAACTGCATGATGTTCTCCTGTATTTTGAACCGACAGCATAGCCGATTTGCATGCTCGACAATATTGAAGCGTCAAGCATTTGTAAGACAGTCAATTTTAAAAAGAAAACATCTTCAGAAACAGAGGCTTAAGCTGAAATTTCATGCCTCGCGAAAAGCGTTTTGCAGTACGATTGAACGCTCCGAAAGCGATATCCCCATGACGACCAAGACCATCCGCGCTGCCTGTCCCCACGACTGTCCCGATACCTGCGCCATGCTGGTGACGGTGGAAAACGGCATTGCCACCAAGGTGCGCGGCGATCCGGAGCACCCGACCACGGCCGGCGTGCTGTGCACCAAGGTCGCCCGCTACACCGAGCGCATCTACCATGCGGATCGCCTGCTGCATCCGATGCGCCGCGTCGGCGCCAAGGGTGAGGGCAAATTCGAGGCAATCAGCTGGGAGGAGGCGATTGACACCATCGCCACGCGTTTGAAGGCGATTGCGGCGCGTGCCCCGGAAGCCATTCTTCCCTATAACTATGCCGGCACCATGGGCCTGGTGCAGGGCGAGTCGATGTCGGCGCGCTTCTTCCACCGGCTGGGCGCATCGCGGCTGGACCGCACCATCTGCGCCTCGGCCGGTGCGGCCGGCATCACCTACACGCTGGGCGGCAAGGTCGGCATGGACGTCGAGCAGTTCCAGGATGCCCAGGTCATCCTGATCTGGGGCGGCAACCCGATCGCGTCCAACGTGCATTTCTGGATGCGGGCCCAGGAAGCCAAGCGACGCGGCGCGATCCTGGTGGCGATCGATCCCTACCGCTCGCTGACGGCCGAGAAGTGCCAGATCCATATCGCTCCCTTGCCAGGCACCGACGCGGCGCTAGCGCTGGCGATGATGCACATCCTGATCCGCGACGACCTGCTCGACCACGACTACATTGCGCGGCACACCCTGGGCTTTGACGAGCTCAAGGCGCGCGCAATGGAATGGCCGCCGCAGCGGGCGGCGGAAATCTGCGGCGTGCCGGTCGAGCAGATCGAACAACTCGCGCAGCTTTACGGCGGCACCGCCCGCACCGGACAGCCGGTGGCCATACGCCTGAATTACGGCCTGCAGCGGGTGCGCGGCGGCGGCATGGCCGTGCGCAATATCGCCTGCCTGCCGGCGCTGGTCGGCGCCTGGCGCCATGCCGCTGGCGGCGTGCAGCTGTCGGCCAGCGACAGCTTTCCCAAGAATGCGCAGGCATTGCAGCGTCCCGATCTGCTGCCGGGCAAGCTGCCGCGACTGATCAACATGAGCACCATAGGCGACGATCTGCTGCGGCCGGCATCGCCCGGGTTCGGTGCGCAGATCGAAGCGGTGATCGTCTTTAACGCCAACCCGGTGGCGGTGGCGCCGGAGTCGCCGAAGGTGGCGCAGGGCTTTGCCCGCGACGACCTGTTTACCGTGGTGCTGGAGCACTTCCAGACCGACACCGCCGACTACGCCGACATCCTGCTGCCTGCCACGACCCAGCTCGAGCATGCCGACGTCCACGGCGCCTATGGCCATCTCTACATGCTGGCCAATAATCCCGCCATCGCGCCGCTGGGCGAGGCCAAGCCCAATACCGAGATTTTCCGTTTGCTCGCGGCCCGTATGGGTTTCGACGACGACTGCTTCCATGAAACCGATGACGAGATTGCCGCCCGGGCCTTCAACCGGGCCGACCCGCGCGCCGCGCACTTCGACTGGCAGGAGCTGAAGCGCATCGGCTGGCGCAAGCTGGCCATTGCAGACGCGCCCTTTGCCAACGGCAATTTCGCCACGCCTTCCGGGAAATGCGAGTTCTACTGCGCCCGCATGCTGGCCGACGGGCTCGATCCGCTGCCGTCCTACATCCCGCCCTATGAATCCGCCGCCAGCAATCCTGAACTGGCACAGCGCTATCCGCTGGCCATGATCTCGCCGCCGGCCCGCAATTTCCTGAATTCGACCTTCGTCAATGTGGAAAGCCTGCGCAGCACGGAGGGCGAGCCGCACCTGGACATGCATCCGCGGGACGCGGCTGAGCGCGGCATTGCCGATGGCGACATGGTACGCATCCGCAATGACCGCGGCGCCTTCATCGCCCGGGCCCGCGTCACTGACCATGCCCGCCCCGGCCTGGTGGTGGGCCTGTCGATCTGGTGGAAAAAGCTGGCCTCGGACGGGAAAAACGCCAATGAACTGACCAGCCAGCGCCTGACCGACATGGGCCGGGCGCCCACCTTTTACGACGTGCTGGTGGAAGTGGAAAGAACGGGAATAGAAGCATGAAGATACGCTATCGCACCGCGCTCTTGGCCAGCGCCGCCATCCTGGCTGCCGGGCTGTCCGGCGGCTGCGCCCAGCTTGGTTACTACATGCAGGCAGCGCAAGGGCAGTACTCCCTGATGGCACAGGCCCGTCCGATCGACGACTGGCTGGCCGACCCGGCGACCGGCGACAAGCTCAAGACCAAGCTGCAGCGGGTCAAGGAAATACGTCGTTTCGCCGCGGCCGAACTGGAGCTGCCCGACAACGGCAGCTACAAGTTCTACGCCGACCTGAAGCGTCCCTTCGTGTTGTGGAACGTCGTGGCGGCGCCGGCGCTGTCGCTGGAGCCGACCAAATGGTGCTTCCCGATTGCCGGCTGCGTCAATTACCGCGGCTATTACAGCAAGGAAGCGGCGCAGGCATTCGCCGGCGAATTGCGCGGGCAGGGGCTCGATGTGCAGATCGGCGGCGTGCCCGCCTACTCGACCCTGGGCTGGTTCAACGACCCGGTGCTGTCGACCTTCATCCAGTACCCGGACGGCGAACTGGCGCGCCTGGTCTTCCATGAGCTGGCGCACCAGGTCGCCTATGCCAAGGACGACAGCCAGTTCAATGAATCCTTCGCGGTGGCGGTGGAAGAGGTTGGCGTGGAACGCTGGATGGCGCGCTTCGGCGATGAAAAGATGCGCCGTGCCTATGCCGACTACGAGAGCCGCAAGAAGGATTTCCTGGCCCTGCTGCTGAAATACCGCACTGAACTGAAGGCCAACTACGACAGCGATGCGGCCGACGCCGAAAAGCTGAAAACCAAGGCCGCGCTGTTCCAGTCCCTGAAGGACGATTACCAGGTGCTCAAGGCCAGCTGGGGCGGCTATGCCGGCTATGACCGCTGGTTCGCCGAGCCGCTGTCCAATGCGCATTTGGCGTCGATTGCGACCTACCATGATTTCGTGCCGGGTTTCCGGAGCCTGCTGCGGCAGGAGAAAAGCCTGTCTGCCTTCTATGCCGCGGTAAAGCACATGGCGGCGGAGGACAAGAGCCAGCGCCATCAGCAACTCGCCGATTTGGGGCAGCCTGCCAGAATGGCGTCCGACGAAAGCCAGGCAGCGGCGACCCGCCAGGAATGAGCAATCAACCTATCAGTTCAGGCAATTTCACAGAGGAAATCATCGCCGCTAGAGTAATTGCTCCAAATTTTCGCAAAATGCTTGCGACGCCAGGGCCTGCCGACTAGCATCCTGCTTACCGGCAGCTTTCGAGAGGCCTGCCGGTCCGGCGCCCAGCGCATTCTTCCATCTCCATACATAACAATATTTCGAGGCAGACTATGGACAAGATTTGGCTTAGGTCCTATCCGGCGGACGTTCCCGCGGAAATCGATTACACCCGTTACCGTTCGCTGGTTCACCTGCTGGAAGAAGCGTTCCAGAATTATGCGCAGCGCAAGGCCTACATCTGCATGGGCAAGTCGCTGACCTATGCCCAGGTCGATGCCATGTCCCAGCGCCTCGGCGCCTGGCTGCAGAGCAGGGGGCTGGAAAAGGGCGCCCGCGTGGCGCTGATGATGCCCAACATATTGCAGTACCCGGTGGCCCTGGCCGCCGTGCTGCGCGCCGGCTATACCGTCGTCAACGTCAATCCGCTCTACACCGCCCGCGAACTGTCGCACCAGCTCAACGATTCCGGCGCCGAAGCCATCATCATTCTCGAGAACTTCGCCACCACGCTGGAACAGGTGGTGGCAAACACCAGGGTGCGCCACGTGGTGATCGCCTCGATGGGCGACCTGCTGGGCGGACTGAAGGGCGGCATCGTCAATTTCGTGGTGCGCAATGTGAAAAAGATGGTGCCGGCCTATCAGTTGTCCAATGCCGTGCCGTTCAAGCGGGCGCTGGCCGAAGGCAGCCGCATGACGCTCAAGCCCGTGCCGCTGACCCACGAGGACGTGGCCTTCCTGCAGTACACCGGCGGCACCACCGGCGTCTCCAAGGGCGCGACCCTCACCCATCGCAACGTGCTGGCCAATGTGCTGCAGAGCGAAGCCTGGGCGCAGCCGGCGATCAAGCGCGAGCCGCATGTCGAGGAACTGGTGTATGTCTGCGCGCTGCCGCTGTATCACATCTTTGCGCTGACGGCTTGCTGCCTGATGGGAACCCGCATGGGCGCCACGAACCTGCTCATACCGAATCCGCGCGACATCCCTGGCCTGGTCAAGGAGCTGTCGAAGTACAAGATCAATATCTTCCCGGCGGTCAACACGCTGTACAACGGCCTGCTCAACAACCCCGACTTTGCCAAGCTCGACTTTTCCGGGCTGAAGGTCTGCAACGGTGGCGGCATGGCGGTGCAACGCGCGGTGGCGGACAAGTGGCTGCAGGTGACGGGCTGCCCCATCATCGAGGGTTATGGCTTGTCCGAGACCTCCCCGGTCGCCACCTGCAATCCATCCGACAACCATGCCTTCACCGGCACGATAGGCTTGCCCGTTCCATCGACAGAAATCGCGATCCTGGATGACAACGGCCAGCCCCTGCCGCTTGGCCAGGTGGGTGAAATCGCCATCCGCGGACCGCAGGTGATGGCGGGCTACTGGAACCGTCCGGAAGAAACGGCCAAGGTGATGACACCTGAGGGCTACTTCAAGACCGGCGACGTCGGCGTGATGGACGAACGCGGCTATGTGCGCATCGTCGACCGCAAGAAGGACATGATCCTGGTGTCGGGTTTCAATGTCTATCCGAACGAGATCGAGGATGTGCTGGCCACCCATCCCGGCGTGCTGGAGTCGGCGTGCGTGGGCGTGCCCGATGCCAGTTCGGGCGAGGCAGTCAAGGTTTTCGTGGTGCGCAAGGACCCCGCGCTGACCTCGGCCCAGCTCATGGACTATTGCCGCGAGCAGCTGACCGGCTACAAGCGTCCCAAGTACATCGAGTTCCGCAATGAACTGCCGAAGACGAATGTGGGCAAGATACTGCGGCGCGAATTGCGCGACGAGAAGCAGGCGGCTTAACTTCCTCAGGCGGCCGGCAACACGCCCGGCCGGCCATCCTCCACCCTGAAACGCGCCAGCGTGGTCATTGCCGAGCTGGCGCTTTTTACATTCTCCAGGCCCTGGAACAAGACCGTGGCATGATCCGGCGCCAGGTCCATCACGGCGAAGCCGCGCCGGTCGCTGCGGCCGTAGGCAATGTGCGGATTCATCGTCAGGTACTCGTCCGTGCGCGCTTGTGGCCGCGAATTCGACGTCACCGACGTGCCGCAGAACTCGGTCGCCAGCACCGGGTTTTCCGGCGAAGCGGGACGGTAGAAATCGCTGCGCAGATCGCTGGCGAAAAAGCTGTGCACGTCGCCTGAAATCACCACGGGATTGGACGGACGGTAACGCGCGATATCGCGCATCAGGCGCTGCCGCGCTGCCGGATAGCCATCCCAGCCATCGGTCCAGAACCGGCCCTCGCCTTCGCGGTCAGCCTGGGCATGGCTGCACTGTGCCATCAGCGTCTGCTGCGCCAGGATGTTCCAGCGTGCCCTCGACGAGGCCAGCCCCTGCGCCAGCCAGGCTTCCTGTTCCAGGCCAAGCAGCGTACGCTGCGGCGCCAGCCGTTCCCGGCAGGACGCGCCGACCGATGTGCTGCCGCCGCGCCCGGTCGGCGCGCAGGCCTGATGCGAACGATACTGGCGGTCATCCAGCACATGCAGGCGTGCCAGCCGCCCCCAGTCATAACGCTCATAGATGCGCATATGGGCGAAGCCTCCGGCATGCGCCGGCGGCACCGTCAGCCGCACCGGCATGTGCTCATAGAAAGCCTGGTAGGCGGCGGCGCGGCGCTGCAGGAAGGCCGGGTCCAGCCGGCCGTCGCGGTCATCGGCGTAATCATTGGCCACTTCATGGTCATCCCAGGTAACGATCCAGGGCGCGGCATGGTGCGATGCCTGCAGATGCGGGTCGGCCTTGTACTGCGCGTAACGGGCACGGTAGTCCGCCAGCGTGATGGATTCATCGCTGCGCCGGGGCGAGTCCGGATGCGTGCTCTGATACGGTCCCCATTCGTAGATGTAGTCTCCGAGAAAGGCCACCAGGTCGGGCGCCATCGCGGCGATGTGGCGATGCGCCGCATACTCGCCGAATTCCCAGTGCTGGCAGGAGGCGTAGGCCAGCCGCATTCTTGCCGGCATTGCCTCTGCCGCAGGCGCAGTGCGGGTGCGTGCCACCGGACTGATCGCATCGCCCAGCATGAAGCGGTACCAGTACCAGCGGTCCGGCTGCAGGCCGCCCACGTCGACATGCACGCTGTGCGCAAGCTGCGGCGCCGCGAGGGCGTCGCCGCGCGCGACGATGCTGCGAAAAGCTTCATCATTCGCCACTTCCCAGCGCACTGTCAGAGGGCCGGACGATGGCGGCGCGTCATTGCCTGGCTCGGCCATGAGACGGGTCCACAGCACCACGCCATGGGGCAGCGGCGATCCGGAAGCCACGCCGAGGCGGAATGGATACCAGTTGGCGGCGCAGAGCGTGGTTCCGGCTGCGCCAGCGCCCAAGGCCGCAAGGCGTGCTGCATTGAGCAGGAAGGAACGCCTGTCCATGCGCTGGAAGGTTATGCGCCGTCCGGATGCTGGGCCGACTCGGGCGGCAACAGCCGCGGCTTGCGGTCTTCCCCCGTGGCGACATAGGTGAGGGTGGCTTCGGTCACCTTCACCACTTCCCATTGCAGGCGATTGCGCTCGGCATAGACCTCGACATTTACCGTCACCGAGGTCTTGCCCGACTTCACGACCGTGGCATAGAACGACAGCAGGTCGCCGACGAACACCGGTTGCTTGAAGACAAAGGAGTTGACGGCGATGGTGGCCACCCGGCCATTGGCGCGGCGGGCCGCCGGCAGGGCGCCGGCGATGTCGACCTGGGCCATGATCCATCCGCCAAACACATCGCCGTGCGCATTCGAATCCGCCGGCATCGGCATGACCCGCAAGGCCGGCATGCCGGGCGGAAGTCTGGTCTGGTTACTTTCGGTCATGGAGCGGTCCTGCCTTCCTGGGATAAGAACGTTACAATCGAGGGCCAAGCATAAACCATCCGCCAGCCCACTCTCAATGCGACGCACTCTGCCCCCGCTTCCCGACGCACCCGCCAACCAGGGCACCCGCAACGACTGGGCCACCCTGAAGACCCTGCTGCCCTATCTGTGGGCCTACAAATGGCGCATGTCGCTGGCCCTGGTGTTCCTGGTCAGCGCCAAGATGGCCAATGTGGGCGTTCCGCTCATCCTCAAGCAGCTGATCGACCGTCTCACCATCACCGCCAGCCAGCCGCAGGCATTGCTGGCGCTGCCGCTTGGCCTGCTGCTTGCGTATGGCGCGCTGCGGCTGTCCACCACGCTCTTTACCGAGTTGCGCGAATTCGTATTCGCCCGGGTCACCCAGCGCGCAGTGCGCACTGTCGCGCTGCAGGTCTTCAAGCATCTGCATTCGCTGTCGCTGCGCTTCCACCTGAACCGCCAGACCGGCGGCATGACGCGCGACATCGAGCGCGGCACCCGCGGCATTTCCTCGCTGGTTTCCTACACCCTGTTTTCCATCCTGCCCACGCTGGTCGAAATCACGCTGGTGCTGGGCTACCTGGTGCTGCATTACGACATCTGGTTTTCCATCATCACGGCCGGCGCGCTGGTGACCTACATCGCCTTCACCGTGCTGGTCACCGAGTGGCGCACCCACTTCCGGCGCACGATGAATGACCTGGACTCCAAGGCCAACACCAAGGCGATCGACTCCCTGATCAACTATGAAACGGTCAAGTACTTCGGCAACGAAGAGTACGAGGCACGGCGCTATGACGAGGGCCTGCAGCGCTACGAGGCCGCCGCGGTGCGCTCGCAAACCTCGCTGTCGCTGCTCAACACCGGCCAGTCCGCCATCATCGCCGTTGCCGTCACCCTGATCCTCTGGCGCGCCACCCAGGGCGTGATCGACGGCACCCTGACGCTGGGCGACCTGGTGCTGGTCAATGCCTTCATGATCCAGCTGTATGTGCCGCTGAACTTCCTGGGCGTGCTGTACCGGGAGATCAAGCAGAGCCTGGCCGACATGGAACGCCTGTTTGCCTTGCTGGACCAGCATCGCGAAGTGGCGGACGTGCCCGGTGCGCCGGCGCTTGCCGCGCATGGCGCCGAGGTGCGCTTCTCCCATGTGAATTTCAGCTACGAGAAAAACCGGCAGATCCTGTTCGACGTCGACTTCACCATCCCGGCCGGCAGCACGACTGCCGTGGTCGGCCATAGCGGCTCCGGCAAATCGACGCTGTCGCGGCTGCTGTTTCGTTTCTACGATGTGGATGGCGGCGCCATCAGCATCGATGGCCAGGACCTGCGTCAGGTAACACAGTCATCGCTGCGCGGCGCCATCGGCATCGTGCCGCAGGACACCGTGCTGTTCAATGACACCATCGAATACAACATCGCCTATGGCAGGCCGGGCGCCAGCCGCGAGGAACTGATCGCCGCCGCGCGCGCCGCATCCATCCACGACTTCATCGAAACGCTGCCGGCGGGTTACCAGACCATGGTCGGCGAGCGCGGCCTGAAGCTGTCGGGTGGTGAGAAGCAGCGGGTGGCGATTGCCCGCGCGCTGCTGAAAGACCCGGCCATCCTGATCTTCGACGAAGCGACGTCCGCCCTGGATTCACGTGCCGAGCAGGCGATACAGGCCGAACTGAAGGCGATTGCCCGTACCCGGACCACGCTGGTCATCGCGCACCGGCTGTCCACGATCGCCGACGCGGCCCAGATCCTGGTGATGGACCACGGCCGCATCATCGAGCGCGGCACCCATGCGCAGCTGCTGGCGGCGGACGGCGCCTATGCGCAGATGTGGGCACGGCAGCAGGCCAGGCCGGACGAAGCCCAGGCTTCGCCACGCGCCGATCCGATGGGCGCCAGCGAAGCCGCCTGACGCCATTGCTTTGCCTGCGGCTGGCCAGCCGATTACCATGGCGCCATGGACACCAAATGGCTTGAAGACTTCATTTCCCTGGCAGAGACACGCAGCTTCAGCCGCTCGGCTGAACTGCGGCATGTCACCCAGCCGGCATTCTCGCGCCGCATCCAGTCGCTGGAAGCCTGGCTCGGCGCCGACCTGATCGACCGCACTTCCTATCCCACGCGCCTGACGCCGGCCGGCGAGGTTTTCTATGAGCAGGCGATGGAAATGCTCGGCCAGGTCAACAACGCCCGCGCGCTGTTACGCGGCAACCGGCCCATGGCGCCCGGCATGATCGACTTTGCCGTGCCGCATACGCTGTCGCTGACCTTCGTGCCGAAATGGATCAAATCCATGGAAGCCGGTTTCGGCCCGGTCGGCGCGCGCCTGATGGCGCTGAACGTGCATGACGCCGTGATGACCATCGTCGAAGGCGGTTGCGACCTGCTGCTGTGCTACCACCATCCACGCCAGCCGGTGCAACTCGATCCCGGCCGCTACGACATGCTGGTGCTGGGACACGAGACCTTGCGCGCCTATGCCCGCTGCGACCGCGCCGGCACGCCCGACTTCCTGCTGCCTGGCGATATCCGCTCGCCATTGCCCTTTCTGTCCTATACCAGCAATGCCTATCTCGGCCGCATGGTGGATCTGATCCTGACCGATGCCCGCAAGACGCCGCATCTGGAACGCCGCTACGAAACCGACATGGCGGAAGGGTTGAAGATGATGGCGCTGGAAGGGCATGGCCTGGCTTTCCTGCCGGAGTCCGCCGTCATGCGCGAACTGAAGCAGAAGCAGCTGGCGCGCGCGGACGGTGGCATACCGGACTGGGAAGTGCAGATGGAAATCAGGCTGTACCGGGAACGTCCTTCCGCACAGAGGCCTGGCAAGCCGGTGGTTAGCCGGCTGTGGGATTACCTGGTTCAGCCGCCTTCATCAAAACACCTTTCCGGCAAGGCTGGTGTCAAATCGAAAGGCTAACTGGGAACTAAATCTATGTTTTATACGCATAGTTACATGCGAACAAGGCATTGGATTCGTAGCGGCGGCCAGTCATAAGATACAGGTCTCTGCAGCGCAAGCCCCGCACGGTTCGCTGCCTGCGTCGTTCAACCAAGGAGACCCCAAATGTCCAGCCAGCATGAAATTCCGTCCTATCTGACCCCGCATGAAGTCGGCCCATGGGCCGTGTACCTCGAGCAGATTGACCGTGTGACGCCTTATCTGGGCGGTCTGGCGCGCTGGGTGGAAACCCTGAAGCGGCCCAAGCGCGTGCTGATCGTCGACGTGCCCATCGAGCGCGACGACGGCAGCATCGCGCATTTCGAAGGCTACCGGGTGCAGCACAATACCTCCCGCGGCCCCGGCAAGGGCGGCGTGCGTTTTCACCAGGACGTCACGCTGTCCGAGGTGATGGCGCTGTCGGCCTGGATGACGGTGAAGAACGCGGCGGTCAACGTGCCGTATGGCGGCGCCAAGGGCGGCATCAGGCTGGATCCGCGTTTGCTGTCGCAAGCCGAACTGCAGCGCGTGACGCGTCGCTATACCAGCGAGATCGGCATCATCATCGGCCCCAACAAGGACATTCCCGCCCCGGACGTCAACACCAACGAGCAGGTCATGGCATGGATGATGGACACCTATTCGATGAACCAGGGCAGCACGGCATCCGGCGTGGTGACGGGCAAGCCGATTTCCCTCGGTGGCAGCCTCGGCCGGCGGGAAGCGACAGGCCGCGGCGTATTCGTTGTCGGCTGCGAAGCGGCGGCAAAGACCGGTCTGGACATCAAGGGCGCCAGGATTGCCGTGCAAGGCTTTGGCAATGTCGGCAGCATCGCGGCCCGGCTCTTCAGCGAAGCCGGCGCCCGCATCGTGGCCGTGCAGGACCATCAATCGACGGTATATAACGAAGCCGGCCTCGACTTAGCCGCGCTCCAGGAGCACGTTGCTGCCCACGGCGGTGTCGGCGGTTATGCCGGCGCAGAACACATCAGTGACCGTAGCCGTTTCTGGGGCGTGGACTGCGACATTCTGATTCCGGCTGCCCTTGAGCAGCAGATCACTGAAGTCAATGCCGGGCAAATCACCGCGAAAATCATCCTTGAAGGCGCAAACGGCCCGACCACGCCGCTTGCCGACGATATCCTGCATGAGAAGGGCGTTCTGATTGTTCCGGATGTGATTGCAAACGCCGGCGGCGTGACCGTCAGCTATTTCGAATGGGTACAGGACTTCTCGAGCTTCTTCTGGACTGAAGACGAAATCAATCTGCGCCTTACGCGCATCATGCGGGAAGCATTTGCCGGCGTCTGGCAACTCGCTTCCGAGAAAAAAGTATCGCTTCGCACAGCGGCATTCATCGTGGGCTGCACCCGCATACTGCAAGCAAGGGAAATGCGCGGCCTGTATCCCTGAGAGCCGAAAGCGCAAGCAGTCGACCAACAAGGAATACAGACTGCACAAGCTGTTGCGGTCACCCGAACAGTTTTTTGTTGACACGATTTCTTGTTGGAAATACGATGTCGGTGTTGTTTTGTTTTTCCGATTCGCCCGCCTTGTGCGGGCTTTTTTTATGTGTTCATATTAAACGTTGTCGATTTCGTAACCTTGTCGGATATCAAGCTATATCTAACTTTGGGAGCAGGATCTTGTTCCAGACATCCTGTTCTCAGGTGCTAGATCTTAAGCGCCAGGGCTGGTATTCACGGAAAGCATTGCGACTATCAATTTTTAAAAGTTTTGAAGCTTATCGAAATTCACTAAAGTGCTGACCTTCCGTGTTGTGCCTCCTCCACTAGCTTCAGCGCTAGCCGAAAGAGGCGTCGATGGAAGACATGATGCACGGCGAATGCGTGATAAAGATTGTCAAAACGAAGCAAAAAACAGTTGACGCAAGCCACCAAACATCGCATAATCGCTTTCTCTGCTGCTGACGAACACAACGCTTCGCAGCAGCCGGCCAGTCCCACGGGGCGGCCGGCGGCAGACCGAATTGCCCGGTTCTTTAACAACCAACAACCGATAAGTGTGGGCACTTGACGAAGTGCGCCGGCGGCAACGCCGGATGCTCAAAATATCAAGCAAGTGCTCACAACAAAGAAGTAGAACGATTCGCAAGAATCGGTCTGTCAGTATTTTGAGTGAGCGACGGTTCTTCGGAACCTGCCAGCAATGGCACAAAACAGAGATTGAACTGAAGAGTTTGATCCTGGCTCAGATTGAACGCTGGCGGCATGCCTTACACATGCAAGTCGAACGGCAGCACGGACTTCGGTCTGGTGGCGAGTGGCGAACGGGTGAGTAACATATCGGAACGTGCCCTGGAGTGGGGGATAACTAGTCGAAAGACTAGCTAATACCGCATACGATCTATGGATGAAAGTGGGGGATCGCAAGACCTCATGCTCGTGGAGCGGCCGATATCTGATTAGCTAGTTGGTAGGGTAAAAGCCTACCAAGGCATCGATCAGTAGCTGGTCTGAGAGGACGACCAGCCACACTGGGACTGAGACACGGCCCAGACTCCTACGGGAGGCAGCAGTGGGGAATTTTGGACAATGGGGGCAACCCTGATCCAGCAATGCCGCGTGAGTGAAGAAGGCCTTCGGGTTGTAAAGCTCTTTTGTCAGGGAAGAAACGGTTCTGGCTAATACCCGGGGCTAATGACGGTACCTGAAGAATAAGCACCGGCTAACTACGTGCCAGCAGCCGCGGTAATACGTAGGGTGCGAGCGTTAATCGGAATTACTGGGCGTAAAGCGTGCGCAGGCGGTTGTGCAAGACAGATGTGAAATCCCCGGGCTCAACCTGGGAATTGCATTTGTGACTGCACGGCTAGAGTGTGTCAGAGGGGGGTAGAATTCCACGTGTAGCAGTGAAATGCGTAGAGATGTGGAGGAATACCGATGGCGAAGGCAGCCCCCTGGGATAACACTGACGCTCATGCACGAAAGCGTGGGGAGCAAACAGGATTAGATACCCTGGTAGTCCACGCCCTAAACGATGTCAACTAGTTGTCGGGTCTTAATTGACTTGGTAACGCAGCTAACGCGTGAAGTTGACCGCCTGGGGAGTACGGTCGCAAGATTAAAACTCAAAGGAATTGACGGGGACCCGCACAAGCGGTGGATGATGTGGATTAATTCGATGCAACGCGAAAAACCTTACCTACCCTTGACATGGCAGGAATCCCTGAGAGATCAGGGAGTGCTCGAAAGAGAACCTGCACACAGGTGCTGCATGGCTGTCGTCAGCTCGTGTCGTGAGATGTTGGGTTAAGTCCCGCAACGAGCGCAACCCTTGTCATTAGTTGCTACGAAAGGGCACTCTAATGAGACTGCCGGTGACAAACCGGAGGAAGGTGGGGATGACGTCAAGTCCTCATGGCCCTTATGGGTAGGGCTTCACACGTCATACAATGGTACATACAGAGGGCCGCCAACCCGCGAGGGGGAGCTAATCCCAGAAAGTGTATCGTAGTCCGGATTGGAGTCTGCAACTCGACTCCATGAAGTTGGAATCGCTAGTAATCGCGGATCAGCATGTCGCGGTGAATACGTTCCCGGGTCTTGTACACACCGCCCGTCACACCATGGGAGCGGGTTTTACCAGAAGTAGGTAGCTTAACCGCAAGGAGGGCGCTTACCACGGTAGGATTCGTGACTGGGGTGAAGTCGTAACAAGGTAGCCGTATCGGAAGGTGCGGCTGGATCACCTCCTTTCTAGAGATATGCACATAGTTGGGTGTCCACACTTATCGGTTGTTCGGCAAAACGAGAACAGTCAAAACACAGTCAAGGTCATGAAGTGATCGGTACACAAGGCGCTGCAGCAGGGGCGTCGCATCGTGTGCGGGGTCTGTAGCTCAGCTGGTTAGAGCACCGTGTTGATAACGCGGGGGTCGTTGGTTCGAGCCCAACCAGACCCACCAGTTGGCAGCAGCGCTGAAGTCATAGCGAGAAGTTGGCAAGTCCCTGGGGGTTTAGCTCAGCTGGGAGAGCACCTGCTTTGCAAGCAGGGGGTCGTCGGTTCGATCCCGTCAACCTCCACCATTATCCTGATCACACTGTGGCAAGGTACAAACGTAAGTCAGCAACAGCGTTGCGGGACTTAGGTTTGATCATTGCAATCAACAAGGCTGTATTCGTTCTTTAACAAAGTGGAAGAAGTAGTAAAGATCAATGTAATTCGCAATGCGAAGACAGTGAGCAGTCATGTTCATTGTAAGCAGCATTGCCGGGTTGTGATTGTATCGAAACAAACATGCATCAAATGAAACACAGCGCTTGCCTGTGACGTCTTTGGAGGTGACTCCAGAGGTCAACGTTATAGGGACAAGTGACTAAGTGCACATGGTGGATGCCTTGGCGATTACAGGCGATGAAGGACGCAGTAGCTTGCGATAAGCTGCGGGGAGCTGGCAAACAAGCTTTGATCCGCAGATGTCCGAATGGGGAAACCCGGCCCGCAAGGGTCATCACTCACTGAATACATAGGTGTGTGAAGCGAACGCGGCGAACTGAAACATCTAAGTAGCTGCAGGAAAAGAAATCAACCGAGATTCCCAAAGTAGTGGCGAGCGAAATGGGACCAGCCAGCAAGATTTAGCAGTCGTGATAGTGGAATGCTCTGGAAAGTGCAGCCGTAGCGGGTGATAGCCCCGTACGCGAAATCATGATTGTGGAACCAGGCTTGCGACAAGTAGGGCGGGACACGTGAAATCCTGTCTGAACATGGGGGGACCATCCTCCAAGGCTAAATACTCGTAATCGACCGATAGTGAACCAGTACCGTGAGGGAAAGGCGAAAAGAACCCCGGAAGGGGAGTGAAATAGATCCTGAAACCGTGTGCATACAAACAGTCGGAGCCCCTTCGTGGGGTGACGGCGTACCTTTTGTATAATGGGTCAGCGACTTACATTCAGTGGCAAGGTTAACCGCATAGGGAAGCCGTAGAGAAATCGAGTCCGAACAGGGCGACAGTCGCTGGGTGTAGACCCGAAACCAAGTGATCTACTCATGGCCAGGATGAAGGTGCCGTAACAGGTACTGGAGGTCCGAACCCACTAATGTTGAAAAATTAGGGGATGAGCTGTGGGTAGGGGTGAAAGGCTAAACAAACTTGGAAATAGCTGGTTCTCTCCGAAAACTATTTAGGTAGTGCCTCAAGTATCACCATCGGGGGTAGAGCACTGTTATGGCTAGGGGGTCATCGCGACTTACCAACCCATTGCAAACTCCGAATACCGATGAGTGCGAGCTTGGGAGACAGACGTCGGGTGCTAACGTCCGGCGTCAAGAGGGAAACAACCCAGACCGCCAGCTAAGGTCCCAAAGATTGGCTAAGTGGAAAACGAAGTGGGAAGGCTAAAACAGTCAGGAGGTTGGCTTAGAAGCAGCCACCCTTTAAAGAAAGCGTAATAGCTCACTGATCGAGTCGTCCTGCGCGGAAGATGTAACGGGGCTAAGCCAGTCACCGAAGCTGCGGATATGACGTAATTCATTACGTCATATGGTAGGAGAGCGTTCTGTAAGCCTGCGAAGGTGTCTTGTAAAGGATGCTGGAGGTATCAGAAGTGCGAATGCTGACATGAGTAGCGATAATGGGGGTGAAAAGCCCCCACGCCGTAAGCCCAAGGTTTCCTGTTCAACGTTCATCGGAGCAGGGTGAGTCGGCCCCTAAGGCGAGGCAGAGATGCGTAGCTGATGGGAAGCAGGTTAATATTCCTGCACCGTCGTGTGATGCGATGGGGGGACGGATCGCGAATGGTTGTCCGGGTGTTGGATGTCCCGGTTCTTGACTTGTAGAAGGCCCTTAGGCAAATCCGGGGGCGTAATTCAAGGGGTCGAGACCAGCGGCTTTAAGCTGCGAAGCAATCGGAAGTGGTTCCAAGAAAAGCCTCTAAGCTTCAGTCACACGAGACCGTACCGCAAACCGACACAGGTGGGCGAGATGAGTATTCTAAGGCGCTTGAGAGAACTCGGGAGAAGGAACTCGGCAAATTGGTACCGTAACTTCGGGATAAGGTACGCCCTGGTAGCTTGACTGGCCTGCGCCAGAAGGGCGACGGGGTTGCAATAAACTGGTGGCTGCGACTGTTTAATAAAAACACAGCACTCTGCAAACACGAAAGTGGACGTATAGGGTGTGACGCCTGCCCGGTGCTGGAAGATTAAATGATGGGGTGCAAGCTCTTGATTGAAGTCCCAGTAAACGGCGGCCGTAACTATAACGGTCCTAAGGTAGCGAAATTCCTTGTCGGGTAAGTTCCGACCTGCACGAATGGCGTAACGATGGCCACACTGTCTCCTCCCGAGACTCAGCGAAGTTGAAATGTTTGTGATGATGCAATCTACCCGCGGCTAGACGGAAAGACCCCATGAACCTTTACTGTAGCTTTGCATTGGACTTTGAACCAATCTGTGTAGGATAGGTGGGAGGCTTTGAAGCGGGGACGCTAGTTCTCGTGGAGCCAACCTTGAAATACCACCCTGGTTTGTTTGAGGTTCTAACCTTGGTCCGTTATCCGGATCGGGGACAGTGCATGGTAGGCAGTTTGACTGGGGCGGTCTCCTCCCAAAGTGTAACGGAGGAGTTCGAAGGTACGCTAGGTACGGTCGGACATCGTGCTCATAGTGCAATGGCATAAGCGTGCTTAACTGCGAGACTGACAAGTCGAGCAGGTACGAAAGTAGGACATAGTGATCCGGTGGTTCTGTATGGAAGGGCCATCGCTCAACGGATAAAAGGTACTCTGGGGATAACAGGCTGATTCCTCCCAAGAGTTCATATCGACGGGGAGTTTGGCACCTCGATGTCGGCTCATCACATCCTGGGGCTGTAGCCGGTCCCAAGGGTATGGCTGTTCGCCATTTAAAGTGGTACGTGAGCTGGGTTTAAAACGTCGTGAGACAGTTTGGTCCCTATCTGCCGTGGGCGTTGGAAGTTTGAAGGGGGCTGCTCCTAGTACGAGAGGACCGGAGTGGACGAACCTCTGGTGTACCGGTTGTCACGCCAGTGGCATTGCCGGGTAGCTAAGTTCGGAAGAGATAACCGCTGAAAGCATCTAAGCGGGAAACTCGCCTTGAGATGAGACTTCCCGGGAGCTTGACTCCCCTAAAGGGTCGTTCGAGACCAGGACGTTGATAGGCTGGGTGTGGAAGCGCAGTAATGCGTTAAGCTAACCAGTACTAATTGCCCGTGCGGCTTGTCCCTATAACCTTGATGGTGCATAGCGGCGCTGTGTGGTGCGTGACGTTCCGATACTCACAACCTGCAAGACAAGACATTGATCGTTGCATCACCCCTGCGAAGTGCAGGAGCGATGCGGCTGCTTCTTCCCTTTGGGTTGGATGTGGCGTGTGCCAGGCGAGGAGCCGGCAGCGCGACAGACAACCGACAAGTCATGCCTGATGACCATAGCGAGTTGGTACCACCCCTTCCCATCCCGAACAGGACCGTGAAACGACTTTGCGCCGATGATAGTGCTGCAACCAGTGTGAAAGTAGGTCATCGTCAGGCTGTTATTAGAAAACCCCGGCGCCAGCAGGCGTCGGGGGTTTTTGCTTTGGGGCGGCCGCATGGGGTGGTCGAGCTGAATCGATTTCGATATCACTTTCGCCGGATACCTGAACAATCTCGTGTATCTCCACCAGCACCAGCACCAGCACCAGCACCAGCACCAGCACCAGCACCAGCACCAGCACCAGCACCAGCAGTACTATCAATGCCAACGTAGTAGTGACTCCCCGAGCTTCCCTCGTTTTTGTCTTCCAGCCAGCGGCTTATGCTGTGTATTGTTGCTCTTGTTGCAGCTTCCCTTGCTCCACCTACTGACTCTGCGACTAATAGCCGAAGTGGAACGTTGAAACTTTCGATTACAGAAGGCTTCGACTAATCTTGGGCCAGCCGACTATCGCGGCAAAAGCAGGATAGTGCGCATATCATGAACGCGTTCGTTTTCAAAACTGTTGAACCAGCTTGGCTTCAGTGGTAATTTCGGCAACGACCTTAACGGCTCATCCAACTCACCATGTCGTAAGCGAGCAGTTTTACCGGACTGAAGTAGCCCCCTGATTCCCCGGACCGTCGGTATTCCTTAAACTAACGACTAGGAATACTGCTATGGATATGCCTATGCCTTCGGGAAGAAGTCAGCAAGTGGAAGTCATTACCGGGGTCCAGCGGCGCAGACGCTGGACCCCGGAACAGAAGCTGGAATGGGTCAAGCGCAGCATGGAACCGGGGATGTCGGTGTCCCTGGTGGCTCGGGAAGCGGGTATCACTGCCAGCCAGCTGTTCCAGTGGCGCAAAGCCTATACAGAAGGATCGCTGGTTGCCGTGGGTGCCAATGAGCCCGTGGTGCCAGCGTCTGAACTGCAGGATGCAATGAAGCGCATCAAGCAACTGGAAGCGGCATTGGGACGCAAGACCCTGGAGAATGACATCCTCAAGGAAGCAGTGGACCTTGCCAAAGCAAAAAAGTGGATTGCGCGCTCGCCGCTGTTGCCCGGGGACGACCAATGAGACTGGTGTGTTCGACCCTTGGCGTGGCGCGCAGTCATCTCGTGGCACTACGCAAGCGTTCTGATGACTGGACTGACCGCCGCACGGCACGCAGCCGGATGGATGACACGTCACTGCTGGAAGACGTTCGGCACGTCATTCATGGCCTCGGCACCTATGGCTACCGACGGGTCTGGGGCGTATTGCGACATCAGCATCCCAGGCCGAACGGACAGTCTCCTAACCACAAACGCGTCTATCGGGTCATGCGGGACCATGGCTTACTGCTGTATCGTCATGGTCAGCGACCTGTCTCTACCCGCAGGCACGATGGCAAGGTAGCCGTCGACAGCAGCAATACCCGCTGGTGCTCGGACGGCTTTGAACTGGCTTGCGACAATGGCGAACGGGTACGGATAGCCTTTGCGCTGGACTGCTGCGATCGAGAAGTCATGAGCTGGGTGGCGACGACAAAAGGCATTGACGCCGGGCTGGTGGGCGACTTGATGATGCAAGCGGTCGAGTCTCGATTTGGTCCAAACAACACGGCGCCATCGGAGATCGAATGGCTGACCGACAATGGCAGTTGCTATACCGCTGCTGATACCCGATCGTTTGCGCGTGCACTGGGTCTCAAACCGGTGACCACGGCGGTTTCCAGCCCGCAGAGCAACGGAATGGCCGAGAGTCTGGTCAAGACCATCAAGCGCGATTACGCCAGGCTGGCATTACTTCCAGATGCCAGAACTGTGATGCGACAATTGGTGGACTGGTTTGAGCACTACAATACGAAGCACCCGCATAGCGCGCTAAAGTACCTGCCGCCACGCATGTTCAGAGAGAAACAGCCTTTGATTAACTAACGCCGGTGGTACGGGAATATAGGGGCGAGACCACGGACCGTACCACTGGCATATTGATTAGAGCGATCCAAATGCAGTAGCACTCCCAGCACCGGGCGTCACCGAAACCATGCCATGGTCAACACTTTGGCTGCCAAGTTTGTGTAAGGCATTTCACCCGCGTATGACTGGCACTAATGAAACGTGTACGCGGATCCAAGACTGTCTGCCTCCATCGGCGCGAGCAACTGCCTATTCCTAGGCCGCTTGCTTCGCATGCTGCCGCTGCGGTTAAGGAACGATGTAAATGGCACAAGCTCATGGCGCCTGGAATGCTTCTACTGCAGGCCAATTCAGGCTCATTGCACAACCCATCATTGGCGAAGTACATCGCCGCTTTTTTCGGTTTCAATCTTGCGCTGCAAACGTAGCCACTTGGCGAGCAGCGGGTTCAATTCTATTTCGTCTAGCCTAACTCCTCGGTTTCCGGTGCCAAATAGCTTATCCTCGACAGCCACCGTGGCCCAGTTGCATATCATTTCATGACTTATTCCAGTTCCTACTCTACTGCCACGATTCTCTAGCCCACCTTTACCTTACGGCCAGCAAATGCCTTGAACAACTGGCGCGCTATTTTCTTCGGTTGCCTTTTTCCAACTTAAAGGCAACTTGCCATTCCTGCCGGACGACTACATGCGAGGAAGCTCGACCGCATGGTTTGCCTTTTCGGTATTTCGATGCGATACCAAACACTTCCGGGCCAGCTTTTCTGTTGATGCCGCATCGCTGCTTCACGCAATACGATTGTGATAAAAACCTGAAAAATCAACGTCACGATGTTTCCTTCAACAACTAAGTTGTTCCAACCACACGCATTACCCTGTAAAGTTGATTCATTGCAAGTTTTAAATGGTATTATTTGCAAGAAATTGTTTCTTCTCGGTCATATTAAGGAATAATACGATGCTCGAATGCGGTAACGGGCTGGCATGCAGCCAGTAGCAGACAGTGATTCTGCTGCAGTTGCCTTTCAAGCAAAGCGCAAGCAACAGCGACAAAGTTCGATAAATGATGCAGCGATCCGAAATAGACATACGAAAGCGACTGGAGCAAGCGCATCTTCCAACGATGCCGCAAATTCTCCTGAAGCTCATCGAACAATGCCAGGACGAAGAAGCTGGCATGTCGGAACTCGCCGCTCTGATATCGCAGGATCCCGGGATGGCAAGCAGCATTCTTGCCGTTGCCAATAGCCCGGCCTACCACCGTAGCGGAGGCCGCAAGGCCAATCTGGACCAGGCGCTGATGGCAATCGGCACCGACATGATCAAAACACTGGTGATCAGTGAGTCGGTGCTGCAAATGTTCAACGACTTTTCCAAGCCTGGCACGATTGACCTGCGAGGCTTTTGGAAGCATTCATTGACTGCAGCCGTGATGGCGCGCGACATCGCGATCAAGATGAAGCACCCGCATATCGAAGAGGCTTATCTTGCCGGCCTGCTGCATGATGTCGGGCGGCTAGGCCTGCTGTCCGTAGCGCCCCAGGAATATGCGGTGAACTTCCATGCAAGGGACGATGCCAAGCTGTGCTGGGTGGAGCAGCGGACCATGCAGATCACGCACGCCGAAGCAGGCGCAGCCATCATCGAGCGCTGGCAGTTGGACTCATTCCTGTGCGACAGCATCCAGTACCACCATGAACCGGCAGCCCGCGTGGCCAATGCCCACCCATTGATCCGTATTGTGATGCTGGCGCATCTACTGGCCAGCCACGATACCGACGAGGCGGCACTGGACGAAGTCGCGGCGCTTTGCGGCCTCGATGCCGACGCCATCCAGGAAATCCGCGGCAAGGCCGAGGCGCAAGTCGTGCGTGCCGCAAGCGCACTGGGTATAGACCTGGCGGGCGCAGACGACATCGTCGCCCAGGCCGCCTACGTGCCGCCCCAGCCAGCCGCAGCGCGCAATCCCACCCAGGAAAAGATGGATGAGGAAATGCGCAACATGGTGCTGGCGTCCCAGGCCAGCCGCTTTTTCTCGCGCCAGACCGACATGGCGGGCCTGATGGAAACCGTGTCCGGATCGGCCCGAATCCTGTTCAGTTTTGGCGAGGTGTTCCTGCTGCTGACTGACAAGGCCGGCCAGGCCCTGGCAGGCAAGCCGGGCAAGGGCCAGGTCGAAAGACTGGCCGAATTTTCATTGCCCCTGACAGCAGGCGGCGTGATTGCCGAGGCCGCCCTGATGCGGCGCATTGCATTTGTGCGGCGCGGCAGGGAGCTGCTGAGCCTGGCCGAGGAGCAGCTGCTGAGCCTGATGCGTGCCGACTGCCTGCTGTGCCTGCCGATGACAGTGACCGGCCGCTGCATCGGCATGCTGGTGGGCAGCATCGGCGAGCACCAGGTCGATGACCTGCAGCGACGTGAACGATTCCTGCTCGCCTACGCCTCCCAGGCGGCCAACGCGCTCCATGCCGCAATCAGCAGCCAGGCCGAACTCGACCAGCGCATCGCCAGCGTCGCAGACCAATACCAGGCAGCCACGCGCCGCGTCGCGCATGAAGTCAATAATCCGCTGTCCATCATCAAGAACTATCTCGGCATACTGGATAGCCGCCTGCGCAAGCAGGACATCGTGGTGGGCGAGGTCGCCATCCTCAATGAGGAAATCGACCGGGTAGGGCAGATCGTGCATGGCCTGGCCGAGTTGGAGCCCGAGTCTGCCAGCGCGCAGGCCGAAGTCGGGCGGGTGGTAAGGGATGTGGTGCGCCTGTTCCAGGACACTGAGTACATGCCGGCGTCGATTTCCCTGCGTGCCGACGTGCAGGACGATGAAAGCGTGCTGGAAGCCAGCGCCGATCTGCTCAAGCAGGTACTGGTCAATCTGCTGAAGAACGCCATGGAGGCGATGCCGAATGGCGGTGAAATCCAGATCGTCGACAATGGCCACGTCAACCGCGACGGCCGGCTGTATGCGGAGCTGAGCGTGCGCGACAACGGCGGCGGCATTCCGGCCGAAGTCATGGCCAAGCTTTTCTCTCCCGTGCAAAGCACCAAGGCCGGCGTGGGGCGCGGACTTGGCTTGAGCATCGTCCATGGCCTCGTGCAGAAGATGGGCGGCACGATCAGTTGCCGCAGCAGCCGCCGTGGCACGACCTTTGATGTGCAGCTGCCGTTGCATGTGCAACCCTCAGCGGCCTACGCTGGCCAGTCCAAACAGTCGGGACAGTATCCATCATGATCAATCAGCGCAACGTGGCGCCGTTCATGCCATTGCTTAATGCCGATGCGCCACTGAACGAGGCAACGGCGTCGGCCATGCCGCCAGCGCACCGCCTGCTGCTGGTCGACGACGAGCCACGCCTGCTTGCCAGCCTGTGCGCGCTGCTGGAAGACAGCGGCCATGAACTGCACACCGCCACCTGCGGCAGCGAAGCGGTGGCACTGCTGGAAAAGATGTCCTTTGATCTGGCCTTGCTGGACCTGCGGCTTCCGGACTTTGGCGGCCACCAGATCATGGACGTCATCAACCGCAAGAAGCTCGAGACCCGCGTCATCGTGCTCAGCGGCGAGACCGGCATTGATGGCGCGATCGGCGCATTGAAGCGGGGCGCCTATGACTATCTGCGCAAGCCCTACAGCCGGGAAGAGCTGCTCAACACCGTGGACAACGCCTTGCGCCAGCGTCGGCTCGAAGCCGAGAACAAGCGCATCGCGCAGCAGCTGGCACGTTCCGAAAAGCTCTACCGTTACCTGGTCGACAGTTCGCCGGACATTATTTACACGCTGAACGAGGAAGGGCGCTTTTCCTTCGTCAATGACCGGGCGCTGCAGCTGCTGGGTTTCAGCCGCACTGAGCTGATCGGCAACCATTACTCGATGCTGGTGCATGCCGAGGACATGGACCGGGCCTATTATGTCTTCAACGAGCGCCGTGTCGGCGAGCGGGCCAGCCGCAATATCGAATTGAGGCTCAAGTCCGCCGGTGGCCGCGACAAGGGGCCGGCATTTGAAACGACGCTGCTCACGCTTTCATTCAATTCCATGGGCATGTACGGCAGTGCCCCGGACAAGCACGGCGCCGAATTCTATGGCACCTATGGCGTGGCGCGCGACATCACCGAGCGCAAGCGGGCGGAGGCCATGATCTCCTACCATGCGTATCACGACATCCTGACCGACCTGCCGAACCGGATGCTGTTCAAGGACCGGCTGGGGCTGGCGATCACGCAGGCCAAGCGCAAGGATGCAGAGCTGGCGGTGATGTTCATCGATCTCGACCGTTTCAAGCTGGTCAACGATACGCTGGGCCATATCCATGGCGATGAATTGCTGCAGCAGGTGGCGGCACGGCTGAAGGCGGCGCTGCGTCAGGGCGATACGCTGGCCAGGCTGGGCGGCGATGAATTCACCATCGTCCTGCCGGAATTGCAAAGCCGTGGCGACGCCGACGTGGTGGCGCAGAAGGCGCTTGAATGCCTGCAGCTGCCCTTTGAGCTGGCCGGCAGCGACAACCATATATCCGCCAGCATCGGCATCGCTGTCTATCCGCATGACGGCACGACCATCGATGAACTGCTGTGCCATGCGGACATGGCGATGTACCAGGTCAAGGCGCGCGGCAAGAACAGCTACAGCTTCTACGAGCCATCGATGCATGAGGCGTCCTACCAGAAGATCACGCTGGAGAAAAGCCTGCGGCGTGCGCTGGAGCGCAATGAATTCGAGATGTACTACCAGCCGCAGGTGGATGCCGCCACGGGCCGGATCGTGGGCGTGGAAGGGCTGATGCGCTGGCATCATCCCGAGCGCGGCCTGCTGTCGGCCGGCGAGTTTCTGCCCTTCGCCGAAGAGAACGGCCTGATGATGCCCATCAGCGACTGGATGCTGGATGCCGTCTGCCGGGATCTCGCCTGGTGGAACAGCCAGTCGCCATCCCGCATCCGGCTGTCGCTGAATGTCTCGCCGCAGTATCTTGACAGCGGCGACTTCGTCGAAAAGATGAAGACCATGCTGGCACGGCACAGGCTGTCGGCATCGCAGATCGAGGTGGAGATCACCGAGAACATCTGTATCCGCAATCCGCAGTATGCGATCGAGCAGCTCAACAAGCTCGAGGCGATTGGCGTGAGCGTCGCCATTGATGACTTCGGCACCGGTTATTCCTCGCTCGCCTACCTGCATCGCTTTCCGGTACATACCATCAAGATCGATCAATCCTTCGTCAGGGAGATCCACCGGATCGACGGCCATTACCCCGTGGTGCTGGCGATCATGTCGATTGCCAGCGGGCTGTCGCTGAACGTGGTCGCCGAGGGCGTGGAAAGCGGCGTCCAGGCCGCTTATCTGCAACGCATCGGCTGCTCGGTGATGCAGGGCTACCTGTACCACCGGCCGGTGTCAGCGGCCCACTTTCTGCAACTGCTGCCACGCCATGTCGCCCGTATTGCCTGAAGCCGGATCTGCGAATGAATAGCCTGCAGCAAAGTGTTCATCCCTTATCCGCGGCTTCCGCGCAGGACTCCGCGCAGGCCGAGATGGATGAAGCCAACCGGCTGGGCATGATGTACAGCAGCGGTGATGGCGTTCCCCAGGACTGGGAGCAGGCGCGCACCTGGTTTCGCAAGGCAGCTGACCGGGGGCATGCGAATGCGCAATTCAATCTGGCCGTTATCTACAGCAATGGCAGGCGCGCGCAGGACTATGCGCATGCGCTGCTGTGGTATCGCAAGGCTGCGCACCAGGGGCATGCCAAGGCCCAGTTCAATCTGGGCCTGATGTATGCCAATGGCCAGGGCGTGCAGCAAGACCAGGCGCAGGCCCTGGCCTGGTACACCGAGGCCGCTGAACTTGGCCATGCCGGCGCGCAGAACAATCTCGGATTGATGTACGTGAATGGCGTGGGCGTACCGGCCGACGGCATGCGCGCGCTGCACTGGTTCCAGCGCGCGGCGGACCAGAACGATCCGGCGGCGCAGAACAATCTCGGATTGATGTACGCCAGCGGCAAATCGTTGCCGCAGGATTTGCAGCAGGCAGCCGGATGGTATGGCAGGGCGGCCGCCCAGGGGTATGCGCTGGCGCAGTACAACCTGGCGGCGATGCTGGAAGCCGGGCAGGGCGTACCGGTGGACCTGCCGCAGGCGCAGGCCCTGTTTCGCGCTGCGGCCGAACAGGGGCTGGCCAAGGCGCAATACAGCCTGGCCGTGATGTACGACCGCGGCCATGGCCTGCCGCGCGATGCGCAGCAGGCCATGGCCTGGTATTGCAAGGCGGCCGAGCGCGGCAATGCGCATGCGCAGTTCAGCCTGGGCTTGCGTTACGACGCCGGCAACGGCGTGCAGCAGGATGCGACCAAGGCGCTCTCGTGGTATCGCCGTGCTGCCGAGCAGGGGCATGCAAGGGCGCAGTTCAATCTGGGAACGATGTATGCGCAGGGCCATGGCGTAGCAGCCGATGGAGCGCAGGCCTGGGCCTGGCTGAACCTGGCAGCCGGGCAAGGCATCTGGCAGGCCAGCCGCGCGCTTGCGCAGCTGGCGCAGGAAATGACGCCAGGCCAGTTGGCCGCGGCTGCCGGGATCAGCAGCGCATTGCAGGGCAAGGCCGGTGCAGACAGCGCTGTGGCGCAAGGCTAGGCGCCTGCGCGGCAAAAGTTTCCGCGGTTGAATCGCCGCTGATTCAGCCAGCCGACTGCACGGTGCCGAAAAGCTTGTCGCGCGCAGCCGAGCGGATGGCCACTACCGCCGGATGCGTCAGGCGCCGTTCCATCGAGACTGCATAGAACTGCTCATTGACCTCATTGGTCGTTCCAAGACGCTGCACTGCAAGCTGCTTCCTCAGGCGCGCGGCAACGGCCTGCGGTGCGCAGAAGATGCCGGCGCCGGCTTCGCCAAAGGCTTTCATCAGGGCGCCATCATCGAATTCGCCGACGATCTGGGGCCGTATGCCAATCCGGTCAAACCAGCGCAGCAGCCTCGGGCGCATCGCGGCATCCTCGCCGGGCAACAGGAAGGGGGCGCCGTCCAGGCTGTGCGGAAAGCCCTTGCGGTATTGCCGCGCCAGCGCTGGCGCGGCAAAGAAATCCAGACCACATTCACCCAGCAGGTGATTGAAGCCACGTACTTCGACATTGGCGGGCAGCGGGCTGTCTGCGATCACGATGTCGAGCTGATGGGTCGCCAGTTCGGCCAGCAACTGGCGCGGCTTGCCCTCGCGGCAGATAATGCGCAGCCCCTGCGGCAACTGCATCGCCGGTTCCAGCAGCAGGTACGCCATGGCCTTGGGCACAGCGTCGGTCACGCCGACCCGCAGTTGCAGCGTGCGCTCGCCCGGCCCGCGCCGCACGGCTTCCTCGAGTTCTCCGCCCAGCGTGAAGATATCGTCGGCATAACGCAGCACCAGGCGCCCCATGTCATTGAGCTGCAGGCGGCGGCCCACGCGGTCAAACAGCTGATGGCCCAGTATCTCCTCGAATAGCGTCAGCTGGCCGCTGATGGTCTGGGCCGTCACATGCAGGCGTGCGCTGGCGCGCCCGATGCTCCCGGTTTTGGCGACCATCCAGAAGTAATGGAGGTGTTTGTAGTTCATTGCGCCCATGGTTTTCTCATCGGTTTTTTCGAATTTCACAAACGTTATATTCGAATATTCAAGCCAATCGCGCCGTCCTATAGTGTGCCTCACCAACACCCGAAAGGAGAAACTCATGAAGATCGCCATTCACTCCCGACGCTTTGGACTGACCGCGGCGCTGCAGGAATATACCCTGCACCAGTTGCGCAGCGCACTGTCGCATACCCGTGCCAGGGTGCGGCACGTGACGGTACGGCTGTGTGATCTCAACGGGCCACGCGGCGGCGCCGACAAGCACTGTGGCATTCACGTGGTGGTGGACGGCGTGGGGCAGGTGGTCACTACCAGCACGGACCGCGACCTGTATGCCGCCATCGCCCAGGCGGCGCGGCGCATCAGCCGTGGCGTGGCACGACGCCTGAGCCAGAGGCGTACGGTCAAGGCGTCACAATTGCATGTCGCGGCCCAGTCATGAGATGCCCCGCATGTGACGCGGCCACGCTGACGCCACAGTATCGGGAAGGCGTCGAAATCGACTGGTGCGCCCGATGCCGCGGCGTTTGGCTGGACCGTGGCGAACTCGACAAGTTGCTTGACCGTCTGAGTGCCTATCGAGGAAGCAATGACGCCAGGCGTGGCGAGCAGTCCATGTATCGAGCGCAGTCCGCGAGCCCGGCAATGCGCCGGCGGCGCAGTTTTCTTGCCGAACTGTTCGACTTCGATTGAACTGCCGGCAGGACGCGTTACCAAGCGTATCGGGAATTTTCAGGGCTGACATGCGGATCGTCATGTCGGCCTTTTTATTGTCAAGGGTTGATAAGGGTTGTCATGGCGGATATTGAAACCTTCGCGACCGCGCCGATGTGGACTGGCTTCATCCTGTTTGTCATCGGCATGCTGGTCATTGATATGGTGGTGCTTGGCGGGCGCAATGCTCACAAGGTGTCTTTCCGTGAAGCGCTGGGCTGGTCAATCGCCTGGTTTGCACTGGCGTTGCTGTTCAACCTGCTGCTCTGGTGGCATCTGGACAATACGGTCGGCCGTGAAGTGGCCAACGTCAAGGGCCTGGAATTCCTGTCCGGTTACCTGATTGAAAAGGCGCTGTCGGTCGACAATATTTTTGTCTTCCTGATGCTGTTCAGCTATTTCGCGGTACCGGCGGAATTCCAGCGACGCGTGCTGCTGTATGGCGTGATCGGCGCCATCGTGATGCGCGCTGTCATGATCCTGCTCGGTGCCTGGCTGATCAGCCAGTTCAGCTGGATCCTGTATGTCTTCGGCGCCTTCCTGTTGTTTACCGGCGTGAAGATGCTGATCTTCGCCAACCACGAGCCGGATCTGGAAACCAATCCGCTGCTGCGCTGGATGCGCGGCCATATGCGGGTCACCACTGACTATCATGGCGAGCGGTTCTTCATCATGCGCGATGGCCTGCGCCATGCCACGCCCCTGTTCCTGGTGCTGGTGCTGATCGAGTTCACCGACCTGGTATTCGCGGTCGACAGTATTCCGGCAATCTTTGCCATTACCAGCGATCCCTTCATCGTCTTTACTTCCAACATGTTTGCCATCATGGGATTGCGTGCGCTGTATTTCCTGCTGGCTGGCATGGCCGACCGCTTCCATTATCTGAAATATGGTCTGGCCGTGGTGCTGGTATTCATTGGCGGCAAGATGCTGGCGGCGCAGTGGTATCACATGCCAGTCCAGGTGTCCCTGGGTATCGTCGGGCTGATCCTGCTGGTGGCGATAGCGGCAAGCCTGGTAGAGCCAGCTCGTCACACTGTCTGAACTCCGGCCGTGTGCCCTTTGCCTGCCAGGATGGCAGGCAAAGGAAAAGGCGCTCTTTCGTCTATCTAGTGGAAAACGATCAAGCCTTATCCCTGCTTCACGAACCTTTTTACCTCGCGATGTCTTAACAAACAGACAGCAGCCCTGATCGGGCTGTGCGCGTGACGCGCGGCGATATGCGCGGCGACCCCGGTAAAAAGGAGAAAAATCATGCTGGCAATGGATTACAGAGGTCCCTACCGCGTACGAGCGAAGCACAAGCCCGACCCGGTAATCGAGCACCCGAATGACGCTATCGTCCGCGTCACCCGGTCCTGCATCTGCGGCTCCGATCTGCACCTGTATCACGGCCTGGTGCCGGACACCCGGATCGGCTCCACCTTCGGCCATGAATTCACTGGCGTGGTGGAGGATGTCGGGTCTTCCGTGCAAAACCTCAAGGTGGGCGACCATGTTCTGGTGCCCTTCAACATCTTTTGCGGCTCCTGCTATTTCTGCCAGAAGGAGTTGTACAGCAATTGCCATAACGTTAATCCGGAAGCGACTGCGGTTGGCGCCATTTACGGCTATTCCCATACGGCCGGCGGCTACGATGGCGGCCAGGCTGAACTGGTGCGTATCCCGATGGCCGATGTCGGGCCGACTGTCATTCCCAAGGACTTGCATGTGGAAGACGCGGTGCTGTTGACCGATGCGTTCCCCACCGGCTATCAGGCGGCGGAGATGGGCGATATCGAAGAAGGCGACACCGTGGTGGTGTTCGGCGCCGGCCCGGTCGGCATCTTTGCCGCCAAATCCGCCTGGCTGATGGGAGCCGGCCGTGTGATCGTCGTCGATCATGTCGAGTACCGCCTTGAATTCATCAAGAATTATGCGCAGTGCGAGGTCGTCAACTTCAAGGAGGTGGCCGACATGGCCATCCACATCAAGAAGATGACAGACGGGCTGGGCGCGGATGTCTGTATCGACTGCGTCGGCTGCGAGGCGGCGGGCAATGCCGCCCAGACGCTCACCGGTCGCTACCTGAAGCTGCAGGCTGGCGCAGCGACCGTCCTGCACTGGGCCATCAACTCGGTGCGCAAGGGCGGCACGGTGTCGATTGTCGGGGTTTATGGCCCCACCTTCAATGCGATCCCGATCGGCAATGCAATCAACAAGGGCCTGACCATGCGGATGAACCAGGCCAGCGTCAAGCGTCATCTGCCGCGGCTGATTGAACATATCCAGGCCGGCCGCATCATTCCGCGCCAGATCATCACGCACCGGATCCCATTGGAAGAAGTGGCCGATGCCTATCACCTGTTTTCCAGCAAGCTCGACAATTGCATCAAGACTGTCCTGATACCGCCGGGCGCTTACAGCAATAGCGTTGTCGCCAAGGAAGAAGCCTGAACCCACGGACCAAGGAGCGCAGCATCATGGACATCCAGCACAACACCACACCCGAGATCGGCCACCATCATCACGAAAAACCCAAGCGCGACATGTCGCACATCACCGGCTGGGGAGCCGACCTGGACCATAAGAACCGTCCTGCCTACCCAATGGAACGTACGCCGCCCCGGCTGGACAATGTGCACTGGGATGTGCCCGAGCAGCAACCGGTGAACGTCAAGGTTTTCCATTCGACCGAGCGGCCGAGCATCACGCCGGTATTCGGCACCAGTGTCCCGCCCACCGGCTTGTCCGGGAAAATCCGTGATTTCGCCTTTACCCTGAGCGAAAACGACATCCGCCACTGGCTGCTGCTGCTGTTCGCAGACCGGGTCAACATGGTCGAAGGCCTGGCCGATGACCTCAAGTCCGGACATATTCCCAACATCCTCGGCGAAATGGGCATCATGGCCGAGGTCAAGCACAATCCGATCGGCCTAGCCGGCAAGGCACTGGCCATCGGCGGTGCCATCGGGTTGATCTACAGTTTGAGGCAGCGCCGCAAGCTCCGTCCCTGGCGCTGATCGAGTAGCCGTTAGCCCGCCTGGCTAAGAGCGGGCAACGTTTCACGCGGGATTGCAACTTACGGCGGGCGCGCCAACGGGGCGCGCCTTGTCCCTTACTGCAATCCGCATGATATTCCTTCATTCAAAACTGATTCATTACGGTTTTCTCCTGACCCTGGCTGCCGGCCTTGCGGTCTTCAGTTGCGACCGTGTTGAAGGGCCGCTATTTCCGGGCCTGTCCGCCGTTGCGCCGGAGATGGCGCAGGTCTATCTGTACCGGCGTGACGCCATGGCTGCCTATGCCCAGGGCTTTGATGTCATTATTGACGGCAAAATTTGCGGACAACTGTCAAATGCATCCTACCTGCGCCTATCCCTGGCGCCAGGCCGGCATCTACTGGAGGTTGCGCCCGGTCCCAGGGCTGCCGTGATCGAGGCGAAAGTCGACGCGCAGCCAGGGAAGAACATGTTTTTTGAATTCGTCTTTTCGACCGGACTGGATATGCAGCCACTCTTTCACGATGCTCTGATCGCAAACAGGGAGGAGCGTGAAGCCATGCTGACTTTGCCCAAATTGCGGGAAAAGGCGCTCTATTTGGTGCAAGGCGCTAAATAAACACTGCTTTATGTCGCGGAATCAATATTGACCATTGCATCCTTTGCCATGATCGGCAAAAATCATGGTCCGCTCAAAAAGCGACAAAAAGGAGACTTTGCAGCATGTTAATCAGGAACCAGAAGGACTTCTGGTCGGGGGTGATGTTTGCCGCCTTCGGCCTTTTCTTCGCCGGGTTTGGTACCCGTTACACCTTCGGCTCGGCCGCCCGCATGGGCCCCGGCTACTTCCCCACCGTACTGGGCGTCATCCTCATCGTCATGGGCGTCGGCATTGCCCTGATGGCGCTCTCGCCCAAGGCCGAGGCGCACAAGGTCGACCGCTTTTCCTGGGCCACCATCATCCTCATCCTCGGCTCGGTCGTGCTCTTCGGCTTGTTCCTGCCGCGCCTGGGCCTGGTCATTTCCCTCGTCACCGTGGTGCTGGTGTCGAGCTATGCCAGCCATGAATTCGGCTGGCGCGCCGCCCTGATCAACACCGTCGTGCTGGTCCTGCTGTGCCTGTTCGTCTTCGTCTATGCCCTGAGTCTGCAGTTTCCGCTGTGGCCCACTTTCCTCGGCGCCTAAGGAGCACACATGGAAACCCTGATTGCCAACCTCTCCACCGGCTTCGGCGCGGTGCTGGCCCTGGAGCCGTTCTCGGTCTTCGGCCTGACCATGAGCCTGCCGATGAACCTGGCCTACTGCTTCATCGGCGCTTTGATCGGCACCCTGATCGGCGTGCTGCCCGGCCTGGGCCCGATCGCCACCATCGCCATGCTGCTGCCGGCAACCTATGCGCTGCCCCCGCTGGGCGGCCTGATCATGCTGGCCGGCATTTACTATGGCGCCCAGTACGGCGGCTCCACCACCGCCATCCTGGTCAACCTGCCCGGCGAGACCTCGTCGGTGGTCACCTGTATCGACGGCTACCAGATGGCCCGCCGCGGCCGCGCCGGCGTGGCCCTGTCCACCGCCGCCATCGGCTCGTTCTTTGCCGGCTGCGTCGGCACGCTGCTGCTGGCCGCCTTTGCGGTGCCGCTGGCCGAAGTGGCCTTCAAGTTCGGCCCGGCCGAGTACTTCTCGCTGATGGTGCTGGGCATGATCGGCGCCGTCGTCCTGGCCTCCGGCTCGCTGGTCAAGGCCATTGCCATGATTGTGCTGGGCCTGTTGGGCGGCGTGATCGGCACGGACGTGAACACCGGCGTGTCGCGCTATGCGTTTGACATTCCCGAGCTGTCCGACGGCGTGAGCTTTGCCGCGGTGGCCATGGGCGTGTTCGGCTTTGCCGAGGTGATGACCAACCTCGAGCAGAAGGAAAAGCGCGAAGTCTTCACCAGCAAGATCACCACCCTGTTCCCGTCGAAGGACGACTTCAAGCGCATGGTGGCGCCCATCCTGCGCGGCACCGCCCTGGGCTCGATGCTGGGCATCCTGCCCGGCGGCGGCGCGGCCTTGGCCTCGTTCGGCGCCTACACCATGGAAAAGAAGATCAGCAGGAACAGCGCCGAGTTCGGCAAGGGCGCCATCGAAGGCCTGGCCGGTCCGGAGTCGGCCAACAATGCCGCGGCGCAGACCTCGTTCATTCCGCTGCTGACGCTGGGCATTCCGCCCAATGCGGTCATGGCGCTGATGGTGGGCGCCATGACGATCCACAACATCCAGCCGGGCCCGCAGGTCATGACCAGCAACCCGACGCTGTTCTGGGGCCTGATCGTGTCGATGTGGCTGGGCAATGCGATGCTGGTGATCCTGAACCTGCCGCTGATCGGCATCTGGATCAAGCTCTTGACGGTGCCGTACCGCTACCTGTACCCGGCGATCCTGGTGTTCTGCTGCATTGGCGTCTACACGGTCAACAACAGCGTGTTCGACGTGTTCATGACGGCGGGCTTTGGCGTGCTGGGCTATGTGTTCATCAAGCTGGGCTGCGAGGGCGCGCCGCTGCTGCTGGGCTTCGTGCTGGGGCCGATGATGGAGGAGAACTTCCGCCGTTCGCTGCTGCTGTCGCGGGGCGACTTCAGCGTGTTCTTCACGCGGCCGATCTCGCTGGGCCTGCTGCTGGCGGCCGCGGCGCTGGTGGTGATCGTGGCGCTGCCGTCGATCAAGTCCAAGCGCGAGGAGGCGTTCCAGGAAGAGGCCTGAAACACGGCCATGCCGTCGCAGGACGGCATGGCGACGGGTGATGAAAAAACCGGCGCTGCGGCGCCGGTTTTTTATTTGGGGATTCATGCAAGTTGTAGGGCGTAATACCCCGCAGGGGCATTACGCGTGGTCGCAAAGAATGGCAGCCCACGACTCCCCAACATTCTGCAAAGCCGTGCAATGCCCTTCGGGGATTGCACCCTACAAAGGCGTCCAAAAACGGTAAATGTCTTTCCCGCTGAGATCTCTTACCTGGCTGACTACTTTCCTGCCTGGTACTGGTCGCGCAGTTCACGCTTCAACACCTTGCCAATGGCGCTGCGCGGCAGCGATTCGGCGAACTCCAGCGCCGACAGCCGTTGCGTCTTGCCGACCCGCTCATTGACCCAGGCCATCAGCGCATCCGGTGTGATGCCGGCGCCTGTCCGCGGCACGACATAGGCCACTGGCGTTTCGCCCCAGGCCGTCGATGGCACGCCTACCACCGCAGCGTCGGCCACGTCCGGATGCTCGCGCAGCACGGCTTCCAGGTCGCTCGGGTAGATGTTGAAGCCGCCGGAAATAATCATGTCCTTCTTGCGGTCCAGCAGCGTCAGGAAACCGTCGGCATCGAAACGCCCGAGGTCGCCGGTGCGGATGAAACGCTTGCCGTCGGGCGCGTACCACTCGGCCTCGGCGGTTTTCTCCGGCTGGTTGAAGTAACCCTGCATCATCGCGCCGGAATGGCCAACCACCTCGCCGGTTTCGCCCGGCCCGACTTCCCGACCCTGCTCGTCAATCAGGCGGATGTCGTGCTCCGGCGCCGGCTGGCCCACCGTGTGCAGCTTGTCCGGATGCTCGTGCGCGGCCAGGATGCAGGTGCCGCCACCTTCCGTCATGCCGTAATACTCGACCAGGCCGCCAGGCCAGCGTTTCAGGATGTCGGCTTTCAATGCAGCCGAGAAGGGTGCGCTGGTGCAGAACTTCATCCGGAAGGAAGACAGGTCGTAACGGTCGAAATCCGGATGCGCCATCAGCCGCTGGTATTGCACCGGCACCAGCATGGTATGGGTGACCCGATGTTTTTGCGCCAGTTCGAGATAGGTGCCGGCGTCGAACTTGGCCATCATCACAACCGTGCCGCCGAGCGCAATGGTCGGGAAAAAGCTGACCAGCGTGGTGTTGGAATACAAGGGGGTGGAAATCAGCGTCACCGCCTCGGTGCCGTAGCCGTTCAGGTGGCCGCGCTTGACATGCTGCCAGCGCATGCCGTGCGGCTGGGTAATGCCCTTGGGCGCGCCGGTAGTGCCGGAGGAATAGATGATGTTGAAGATCCAGTCCGGCTGCAGCTGCACCGGTTGCGGCGCCGCGCCGGGCGCAGCCAGCCAGCTGTCCCAGCCGGGTTCGGCGCTGCCGTCCAGGCGCACTTGGGCCACATCGATGCGGTCCTGCACCGCGGCCAGCGTAGGGGCGGTGCTGGCATCGAGGAAAAGCCGCTTCGCGCCGCAATCGCGGATCATGATCGCCAGGCTTTCCGCGGTGGAGGAAGGCGCCAGCGGCGCTACCGCCACGCCGGCGCGCAGGGCGCCGAGGAACAGCGCAGCGTACTGGATCGAGGTGCCGGCGCAAATCGCAATGGCCTCGCGTGGCTGCACGCCGTCGCGTTGCAGAGAGGCAGCCACCCGGTTCATTAATGCGTCCAGTTCGGCATAGCTCACGCTGCGGTCGTCCTGCACCAGCGCCGGATGGCCGGGCTGCTGCTGTGCATGCAGATGGATCAGTTCGGGGATGGTGCCGAAATCGCGGTCAAGCAGGGTTTCTATCGTCATGGTCTTCATGGTTGGTTCAGACAGAAAATAGCGGCTTATAGCGCCGCGTACACCAGGTTGCGGAACAGCTGGCGGTAATGCGAGCGCTGTTCCGGCGCCTGCATCAGGAAAATCGCCGCCAGTTCTTCCTGCGGATCGATCCAGAAATAGGTGCCGGCCAGGCCGCTCCAGTTGTAGTCGCCGAGCGAGCCCGGCACGATGGCGTCGCCGGCGGCAATGCGCACCGCGAAGCCAAGACCGAAGCCGTAGCCCGGACCGGGCAGGAAGTCCAGTGTGGCGCGGGCGCCGGGCAGGTCGCCGAGGTGGTCGCTGGTCATGGTTTCCACGGTCTTGCGCGACAGGATGCGCACGCCGTCCAGCGTGCCGTGCCCCGCCAGCATGCGCACGAAGCGCAGGTAGTCACGCACGGTGGAAACCATGCCGCCGCCGCCGGAGAGGAAGTCGGGCTTGCGCCGCACATTGATCAGCTTGACCGCCACGCCGGTCTGCGGATCGGTATCGAAGGCTTCGGCCAGGCGGTACTGCTGGTTTTCCGGCACCCAGAAGCCGCTGTCATTCATGCCCAGCGGGCCGAGGATGCGCTGCTGCAGGAATGCCTCCAGGTCCATGCCGGAAATGCGTTCCACCAGCGCGCCCAGCACATCGGTGGAGCGGCTGTATTCCCAGATCGTGCCCGGCTGGTAGGCCAGTGGCACCGTGGCCAGCCGGCGCACCATCTCGGCATTGGTCACGTCCTTGCGCTCCACGCCGGCGTCGCCATAAGCGCTCTTGACCAGCGATTCGCCGAAGATGCCATAAGTCAGGCCCGAGGTATGGCGCAACAGGTCATGCACCGTCATTTCGCGCTGGGCCGGCACGGTGTTCAACACCGGCTCTCCGTTTTCATCGGCCGATGCAACGCCGACCCGGGGTTGGCCCAGTTCCGGCAGAAAAGCCGACACCGGCTGGCTGATCAGGAGCCGGCCTTCCTCGACCAGCATCATCACCGCGACCGAGACGATGGGCTTGGTCATGGAATAGATGCGGAAAATGCTGTCGATGGACATAGGCACGCCGGCGGCGGCGTTCTGCATGCCCAGCGCCTTTTCATAAACCACTTCGTCGCGATGGGAAACCAGCATCACGGCGCCGGGAATGCGGCCGTTGTCAATGTCGGCCTGTATCGTGCGGGTGAGGTGTTCAAGGCGGGCCGGATCGAGGCGGAAATCGGCGCGCGCGAGCGGCGCCATCAGGCTGTTTGCTGTCATTTGAGCTGTCTCGCTGGTTGTAGTTTGATTAACGCAGTCATTGTAGCGAGAAGCGGAGGCGCCGGCTTTGTGCCCGCCGCAGCCGTCTATGCGCCGAGCGCGCCCGCTTCCAGGGTGCCGATGCGCTGCGAAGCCATGACCATGTGGTGGCGCGCGGCGGCGCTGGCGGCGGCCGGGTCGCCGGCGGCGATGGCTTCCAGCAGGGCATGATGCTCGTCCAGCACCTGCCGGCCCATTTCCTGCCGCTCGGCTTCCAGCGCCCGGGTTACCGTCATGGCGCCGCGCAGGAACTGCCCCAGGAAGTCCCACAGCGCCAGGAAATGCGGATTGCCGGTGGCGCGCGCAATCGCCCGGTGGAATGCCATATCGGCATCCACGCCGTCGCCGCCGGTGGCCACATCGGCTTCGATTGCGGCCAGCGCAGCGCGGATTTCGTCCAGTTGCGCCGGCGTGCGCCGCTCGGCCGCCAACGCGGCGATTTCCGATTCCAGCCCGCGCCGCAGTTCCACCACCTGCAACAAGGACTGCACCGAGTCGGCGACGGTCGGATCGATGCGGAAGGGCGTATCCATGCTGCCGGTGCGCACATAAACGCCGCTGCCCTGGCGCGATTCGACCAGCCCTTCCGACTTGAGCCGCGACACTGCCTCGCGGATGACCGTGCGGCTTACGCCGAAGCTGGTGGCCATGCGCATTTCCGACGGCAGCCGGGCGCCGGGCGGATATTCACCGGTGCGGATCAGCGACAGCAGGGCGGCCGTGACACGGTCCGGCATCTTGGCGGTGGCGCTCAGGGTTGCTATCGGAAGATCCTGCAGCTTGGTCATGGAGCGGTCCTGAAGGGGAAATGTATTGTAATCATACAACTGGCTCGGCTATGCTTCCACACGATCCGGCGCGCCCTGGGCCATGCCGGCACGCAGGCAGATGTAGACGGCAACGGAACTTGCCATGCGTCATGGCGTCTTCCTGATTGTTCACGGCGACCATTGCACTTTGCAATGCAAGGCAGAAATGCAGCGCAGCGCACAATGAGCAATGCGCCGCCACGCACGACCACCCAACCCTGGAGGATCATCATGCCTGACCAGCACTTCATCGGTAACCGCTGGGTCGCTTCGGCATCGCGCCAGGCGATTCCCGTCATCGATCCCTCCGATGGCCAGCAATATGACGAAATCGCCCGCGGCAATGCCGAAGATATCCAGTTCGCCATCCAGACGGCGCGCACGGCGTTCGAGGGCGAATGGAGCGTGATGTCGGCCGCCGAGCGCGGCCGATTGCTTTATCGGCTGTCCCAGGCCCTGATCGAGCATGGCGAGGAGTTTGCGCAGCTCGAAGCGCGCGACTGCGGCAAGCCGCTGCGCCAGGCGCGCGCCGATGCCGCCGCGGTGGCGCGCTACTTCGAGTTCTATGCCGGCGCCTGCGACAAGCTGCATGGCGAAACCATTCCGTATCAGGCTGGCTACACGGTGCTGACGCTGCGCGAGCCGCTGGGCGTAACCGGCCACATCATTCCCTGGAACTACCCGCTGCAGATCTTCGGGCGCTCGGTCGGCGGCGCGCTGGCGGCCGGCAATACCTGCGTGGTCAAGCCGGCCGAGGATGCCTGCATGTCCATCCTGCGCCTGGCGCAGCTGGCGGCGGACATCGGCTTCCCCGCCGGCGTGATCAACATCGTTACCGGCTATGGCCATGAAGCGGGTGCGGCGCTGGTGTCGCATCCGGGCATCGATCATGTGTCCTTCACCGGCTCGCCTTCGGTCGGCACCCTGGTGTCGCAGGCGGCCGCCGTCAACCATGTGCCGGTCACGCTGGAGCTGGGCGGCAAGTCGCCGCAGATCGTGTTTGCCGACGCCGACATGGACCTGCTGCTGCCGGCCGTGACCAGCGCCATCGTGCAGAACGCCGGCCAGACCTGCTCAGCCGGCAGCCGCCTGCTCATCGAGCGGCCCGCCTATGAAAAGGTGCTGGACCTGCTGGCCAGCGTGTTCGAACGGCTGCAGGTCGGCCCGGCCCAGATGGACCTCGACTGCGGTCCGCTGATCCGCCGCCAGCAGCAGCAGCGGGTCTGGGACTTCCTGTCGGACGCGCACAGCGACGGCATCTCGGTGATGGCCCAGGGCAGCATCGTGCCGCAGGCGCCGGAAAGCGGCTTCTACCAGGCGCCGACCCTGCTGCGCGACGTGCCGCATACCCATCGCCTGGCGCAGGAGGAAGTGTTCGGCCCGGTCCTGGCGGCCATGGCCTTCGACGACGAGCATGACGCGCTGCGGCTGGCCAACAGCACCGCCTTCGGCCTGGTCGCCGGCGTCTGGACCGAGAACGGCGCGCGCCAGATGCGCATGGCCCGCGCGGTGCGCGCCGGCCAGGTCTTCATCAACAACTACGGCGCCGGCGGCGGGGTTGAGCTGCCCTTCGGCGGCGTCAAGGCCAGCGGCCATGGCCGTGAAAAAGGGTTCGAGGCGCTGTACGGCTTCACTGCGCTGAAGACCATCGCCATCCGGCATGGCTGATGCGCGACAGCATTCATTTCGATAACAACAGGAGACAGCATGCGGTTAAAGGACAAGGTGGTGATCGTTACCGGCGCCGGATCGGGCATCGGCGAAGGCATTGCCAAACGGCTGGCGGAAGAGGGCGCGAAAGTGGTCGTCAATGACCTGCTGCCGGCCGGCGGCGAGCGGGTGACGGAAGAGATACTGGCCGGCGGCGGCATGGCCCGCTTCATCCAGGGCGATGTGACATCCAGCGCCAGCATGGCGGCGCTGGTTGCCCAAGCCGTGCAGCAGTTCGGCCGGCTGGACGTGATGGTCAACAACGCCGGCTGGACCCATCGCAACCAGCCCATGCTGGACGTGCCGGAAGAAGACTTCGACCGCTGCTATGCGGTGAACGTGAAGAGCATCTACCTGTCGGCCATGCATGCCACGCCGGTGTTCCGGCGCCAGGGCGGCGGCGTGTTCATCAACATCGCGTCCACCGCCGGCGTGCGGCCGCGGCCCGGCCTGACCTGGTACAACGGCAGCAAGTCGGCCGTGATCGGCACCAGCAAGTCGATGGCGGTGGAACTCGGGCCGGACAACATCCGGGTCAACTGCATCAACCCGGTGTTCAATCCGGATACGGCGCTGTCGACATCCTTCATCGGCGGCGAGATCACCGAGGAGCGGCGGGCGAAATTCCTGTCGACGATTCCGCTGGGACGGTTCTCGACCGCGCTGGATGTGGCCAATGCGGCGCTGTACCTGGCCTCGGATGAGGCCGCATTCATCAGCGGCGTGTGCATTGAAGTGGATGGCGCGCGCTGCGTCTAGCGAATAAGCGACGCAGTCGGCAATTCAGGCAGAAGCCGCGGCAGGGGATACCCGCCGCGGCTTTTTACATCAGCGGTGATAGACGATGTCGCGCAGGTACAGCGACAGTCCGGGGAAATAGGTCACCACCATCAGGCAGGCAATCACGGTCAGCACGAAGGGCAAGAGCCTCGGGATGATGCGGTCCAGCGAGATCTTCGCCACGGTGCAGGCGGCAAACAGGTTCACGCCGAATGGCGGCGTGATCATGCCCAGCGCCAGGTTCACCACCATCACCATGCCGAAGTGCACCGGGTCGATGCCGAAGCGCATCGCCACCGGGGCCAGGATCGGCGCCAGCACGATGATCGAGGCCGAGGTCTCGATGAACATGCCGATCACGAACAGCGCGGCGTTCACGCCCAGCAGGAAGTAGGCGGGGCTCTTGAGCACGTCGGCCAGCCAGGCGCCGATCATGTCGGGCACGCCGGCGCGGGTGATCATGAAGGAGAACAGGCCGGCATTGGCGATGATGAACATCACCACCGCCGACGACAGCACCGACTTCCTGAAGATGACGACCAGGTCCGGCAGCTTGATTTCGCGGTAGATGAAGACGCCCACCACGAGGGCATAGAACACCGCCACTGCGGACGCCTCGGTCGGGGTGAAGATGCCGCCGTAGATGCCGCCCAGGATAATGACGGGCATCAGCAGCGCCAGTGCAGCCTGGCGGGTGGCAGGCAGCACGTTCATCTTGCCGACATGGTCATCCTTGCCATAGCCCTTGAAGCGGGCATAGATCACCGCGAAGATCATCAGCGCAATGCCGATGAACAGGCCGGGGCCGATGCCGGCAATGAACAGCTCGCCGATCGAGACTTCGGCCGACACGCCGTACAGGATCATCGGGATGGATGGCGGGATGATCACGCCCAGTTCCGCCGACGTTGCCTGCAGCGCAGCCGCATAGCCGACCGGATAGCCATGCTTGATCAGGGCCGGGATCAGGATGGCGCCAATGGCGAAGGTGGTGGCTACCGACGAGCCGGACACGGCGGCGAAGATCATGCAGGTCAGCACGCAGCTGGCGGCCAGGCCGCCCTGGATGCCGCCGACCAGCGACTTGGCGAACTCCACCAGCCGGCGCGAGATGCCGCCGGTTTCCATCAGGTTGCCGGCCAGGATGAAGAAGGGAATCGCGGCCAGAGGAAACTTGTTGATTGAATTGAAGATCTCCTTCGCCACCAGCAGCATGTTGGCATTGGCGACGGAAATTCCGACGATGCTGGCCAGGCCGATCGATACCGCAATCGATACCGAAAAGGCGAAGCAGACAATCATCGTGATGAGCATGGTGGTGGACATGAATGGCTCTCTTGATGTCGGTTCAGGTTGCGGTTTCGAGTTCTTCGTGGCGCGGATCGAGGAAGTTGCCGATCACGCCCACCATGGCGCACAGCGCGCCGACCGGCATGGAGAGGTAAGCCCAGAACATCGAGAATGCCTCCAGGCCGATGATGGTCTGCACCTGGCCGCGTACGGCATAGTCCCAGCCGAACCAGGCGATGAAGCCCAGCAGCACCAGCGACGCCGCCATGATCAGGAAGTCCAGCACGCGGCGGAAGGCGGGCGAGGACTTGCGGTGCATCAGGTCCACCGACACCATGGAGCCCAGCCGGAACGCGGCCGGTATGCCGAGAAACACCATCCAGATCAGGGAAAAGCGCACCAGCACCTCGCTCCATTCGGAAGGCTGCTCCAGCACGAAGCGCATCAGGACCTGAACCATGCCCAGCACGGCGGCAATGAGCAGCATGATGCCGGCGATGCTGAGCGATACGAGATTCAGGCCATGCTCAAATTTGAGGAAGGCAGATTTCATGTTGCTGTCCTTGAGGGGAAAGTCGCTCGCGACGAGCGCCGCCCCGGATGGGGGCGGGCTGAAGGATTATTTGTAGTTGCGGATGCGGTCCAGGTTGGCCTTGCCGAACTGCTTCTCGAAGTCGGCATACACCGGCGACAGCGCGCTCTGGAAACGCGTCTTGTCGACCTGGTCGACCACGGTCATGCCCTTGGCGCGCAGGTCGGCCACGGCCATCTTTTCATCCGAATCGACCCGCATGCGGTTGGCCTTCACGCCCTCCTTGGCTGCTTCCAGGAAGGCGGTCTTGTCGGCTGCGGACAGCTTGTCGAAAGCGCCCTTGTTCATCAGGAAGACGCAGGGCGAGTAGACATGGCCGGTCAGGGTCAGGTACTTCTGCACCTGGTCGAACTTGGCCGAGGTGATCACCGACAGCGGGTTTTCCTGGCCATCGACCGTGCCCTGCTGGAGCGCGGTGAATACTTCACTGAATGCCATCGGCGTCGGGATGATGCCGAAGCCCTTGTAGGCCTGCACGTGCACCGGGTTTTCCATGGTGCGCATCTTCAGGCCCTTGAGGTCCTCCGGCGCGTTGACCGCGCGCTTGCTGTTGGTCATGTGGCGGAAACCGTTCTCGCCCCATGCCAGCGCCTTCATGCCGCGGGCATCGAATTTTTGCAGCAGTTCCTGGCCGATCGGGCCGTCCAGCACGGCGCGCGCATGGGCATAGTCGCGGAACAGGAAGGGCACGTCGAGGATCTTCACCTCGGGCACGAAGTTGGGTATCGGGCCAGTGGAAGTAAAGGTCAGTTCCTGGGTGCCCAGCTGTACTGCCTCGGTGGCTTCGCGCTCGGCGCCCAGCGACGCGGAATAGAAAGTCTGGATCTTGTAGCGGCCTTCGGTACGCTTCTCCACTTCCTTGGCGAAGGTGTCGATGGCCACGCCCTGGTGCGAGTTCTGCGGAATCGAGACGCTGATGCGCATCGTGGTGACAGCCATCGCGCTCGCGGAAAAGCCCGCGGCCACTGCCAATGCGAGCGCGGATGCGCCCATGCGGAAAGAAATCATGCAAGTCTCCTGGGTGTTGTTGTGGTCAAGGTGGGATGAGCGGCTCAGGGGAACTGAATCGCAGCTGCCTGTAACTTGTATTACAACTATATATTCAAGCCACACGTCGCGCAACAGCATGCTTGAAGAAGACAGGGGAGCATGCACATGGACGGCGGACCCAAGGCAGCATTTTGCCGCCACTGCATCGCCATTAAAAAAGGGCCGCGGTAATCACGGCCCTTTTTCCCTTGTGTTGCGCTGTGGCGCGGTCTGATGCGCACCGCTGACGTCAGGCGGCTTTTTTTACCGCCGGCCGCTTGGCAGCAGCCTTCTTCGCCACCGCTTTCCTTGCCACTGGCTTCTTCACCGCCGCCGGCTTCCTGGCTGCCGCTGCTGCCTGTTCCGGGCCGTCCGCATCGGTCTTGCCCTTGGCGGGCGGCTTTCCCTTGCGCTCCTCGAACTCGAAGCTCACCTTGCCATCCTTGCCGCGCACCAGGAAGGCCTTGAACGGCCGCCGGGTACGCTGCGAGACGAAGCCTGGCAGCAGGTCGGTCTTGCCTTCGTTGAGCAGCTTGGCCATCTGCTCGGGCAGGATCTCCTGTTGCAGGATGATGCGGCCGCTGCGGAAGTCGCAGGTCTTGGGCTTGGCCACGCTGTGCTCGCAGACATAGGCCAGGCCCATTTCATAGACGCCCGCCTGGCATTTCGGGCAGGGCCCGAGGGGCTTCTGCTCGCTGAAGTCGACGCCTTCGCCGTCCTCGGACTCGCCATCGTTCTGGCCGAAGTCGAACTCCAGCTTGAAGTTCCTGATGTCCTCGTCGCGCACGATGTTGAGAATCGCGGCAAACGGCCGGCCCATCTTGGAGCGGAAGCCCTGCAGCGGACCGATGGTGCGGCGGGCCAGCAGTTCCTCCACCTCATGGATCTCGAACTGCCTGCTGCCCGGCGTCTTGCTCATGGAGAAGTCGCACTTGGTGCAGGCGAAGCGGCGATAGTTTTCCTTTACCACGCTGCCGCAGTTCGGGCAGGGCGTGTTGAGCGTCGCATATTCGCCGGGGATGGTGTCGTTGCTGTATTCCTTGGCGCGCTTGACGATGACCTCGGCCATTGCGGCGATCTCGCGCATGAATTCCTCGCGGCTGATGCGGCCGCGCTCCATCTGCGAGAGCTTGTACTCCCATTCGCCCGTCAGTTCCGGCGCGGTCAGTTCATTCACGCCCAGGCCGCGCAACAGCGTCATCAGCTGGAAGGCCTTGGCGGTCGGGATGATTTCCCGGCCTTCGCGCAGCAGGTACTTTTCATTGAGCAGGCCTTCGATGATGGCCGCGCGCGTGGCCGGCGTGCCCAGGCCCTTGCCCGCCATCGCTTCGCGCAGCTCCTCGGAATCGACCAGCTTGCCGGCGCCTTCCATCGCCGACAGCAGCGTGGCTTCGGTATAGCGCGCGGGCGGCTTGGTGACCAGCGCCACCGTGTCGACCTTCTCTGTCTTCACCTGTTCGCCCTTGGCCACCGGCACCAGGATGCGGTCGCTGCCGGCCTTGTCCGACTTCTCGGACTTCTCCTCGGCGACTTCGCGGCCGTACACCGCCAGCCAGCCGGGATTGGTCATCACCTTGCCCTCGCTCTTGAACTGGTGTCCTTCCACTTCGGTGAAGCGGGTGGTCACCTGGAATTCGGCGGCCGGGAAGAAGATCGCCATGAAGCGGCGCGTCACCAGGTCGTACAGCTTCTGTTCCGGCTCCGACAGGTTCTTCGGCGCCAGCGTGGTCGGGATGATCGCGAAGTGGTCGCTGATCTTGGTGTTGTCGAAGATGCGCTTGTTCGGCTTGACCCAGTTGTTGTTCAGGATCTGCTTGGCGAACTGGTGGTAGTTGTTGTTCTCCGAGATGGTGTCCAGCGTCTGCCGCACCGTGTTCAGGTAGTCTTCCGGCAGATGGCGGGAATCGGTACGCGGATAGGTCAGCACCTTGTGCTTTTCATACAGCGCCTGCGCCAGGCCCAGCGTGTTCTTGGCCGAGAAGCCGAAGCGGGCATTGGCCTCGCGCTGCAGGCTGGTCAGGTCGAACAGCGCCGGCGCCATCGAGGTGGTGGGCTTGGATTCCTCGGTGACGCGGCCGGGCTTGCCGCGGCAGGCGGCCACGATGGCATCGGCGTCGGCCCGGTTCCACAGCCGCTCGGCGCGCTTCTCGGGGTCGTTCTCGTCGCGCTTGTGCTTCGTGTCGAGCCAGCGGCCTTCATAGGTGCCGGCGGCGCAGCCGAACTCGGCGCGCACTTCCCAGTAGTCGCGCGGCACGAACTTCTTGATCTTCTCTTCCCGCTCGACCACGATGGACAGCGTCGGCGTCTGCACCCGGCCCACGGTGGTGAGATAGAAGCCGCCTTCCTTGGAATTGAAGGCGGTCATGGCACGGGTGCCGTTGATGCCGATCAGCCAGTCGGCCTCGCTGCGGCAGCGCGCGGCATCGGCCAGCGGCATCATCTCGCGGTCTTCCCGCAGATGGCCGAAGGCTTCCCGGATCGCGCCCGGCGTCATCGACTGCAGCCACAGCCGCTTGATCGGCTGCTTGGCCTTCGCATACTGCGCAATCAGGCGGAAGATCAGCTCGCCCTCGCGCCCGGCGTCGCAGGCATTGATCAGCATGCCGACATCCTTGCGCTTGATCAGCCGGTTCAGCACCTTCAGGCGCGACTCGGTTTTCGCGATCGGGTTGAGATCGAAATGCGGCGGGATCATGGGCAGATGCGCGAATGACCATTTGCCGCGCTTGACGTCGTATTCTTCAGGCACGGTGATTTCCACCAGATGGCCGACAGCGGACGACAGCACGTACTGGTCGGACTCGAAATACTCATCGTGCCTCGTGAAGCCGCCGAGCGTCTTCGCGATGTCGTTCGCGACAGAAGGCTTCTCTGCGATGATGAGGGTCTTGGTCATAGAAATGGGTCTCGCAATGGACGCGTGTTTCGCGTGATGGACTGCATGGTACAGGGATAATTTACATTGCATTCAGACGCTTGCCTGAATGCATCAGGCCTGGAAGAGGTGACTCAGACCGCACCGCCTGCGTAGTTGCGGCCAATGATAAGCGGGTTGCGTCTGAAATCGCAAGCAAGCCGCCGAATGAAAAAGCCGCGATAACGCGGCCTGTAATCATTGGCGCGCCAGCTGGCGCGCACAAACCCGTGATGTTTGTTAATGCAATTGCCGGGTTTGCGCCTCGTCGTCATCCAGAAACAATTCGTCGAACATCAGCCCGTCCGGTTCCTTGCCCTGGCTCCACAGCACCATCAGCACGATGACCTTGAGCTTGTCCAGCGAGATCTGCGATTCGCTGGCGGCAAGCGCCCGTTCCACCACGATTTCACGCTGCAGCGGATTGATGACCTTGGCCGACTCCAGGAACTGGATGAAACCGATCGCAGCCGTGCCCAGCACGTCGAATTCCCGTTCCACGTAGATGCGAAAGCCTGCCGAAAAGCTGGTCTGCTGCGGATGCAGCATCGAGAATTCATTGGTCGTTTCCGCAAGGTCGGTCAGCCAGCCAAGCGCCTTGGAGATTTCTTCCTCCTCGAAGCCAACGGCTGACAGTTTCTTCACGAGCGCCTCGGAGTCCGGGCAGGCATCCGGCCGGTAATAGGTTTCGTAAAGATAGACTAGGACATCAAACATGGTTTTACTGTAAAGGTAAGAAGTTGAGCATCACAATAATTTGTGCGATTAACAGCATCGCAGTTGCAAATTTGTGACAGCTTGTTTTTTCAAGATCGATGTAAAAAACCCGTTTGCCATTCAGGACCTGCTGCAACGCCAAAGCGTTGCATTCATTATAAGAGCGCACGTCGGCGGTTAGTGGAGCTTGCTCAACTTCAGGCCAATCGCCTGATCAATCCGCCTGGCAGCAGTTCCACCTGCCCATCCATTTCCAGCATCAGCACCTGCGCATTCATTGTAGCGGCATCCACGCCGGCCCGAGCGGCCAGCGCATTCAGGCTGACCGGATCATAGCCGATTATCCTCAAAATATCGTTGTCGCAACTGCCAGAGCCGGGGACAAAAAGCGGCTTTTCTTCCGGATTGCTGGTCAAATGCAAAGATTTCCGGTCTTCCAGAATGTCTGCCGCCGTTTCGACCAGCTTGGCGCCCTGACGGATCAGTTCATGGCATCCGCGCGCCAGCGGCGACTGTATCGAGCCCGGGATGGCATAGACATCCCGGCCCTGCTCGGCCGCAAGGCGCGCGGTGATCAGCGAGCCTGACTGGGCCGCCGCTTCCACCACCAGCGTGCCGCCGGACAGCCCGCTGATGATGCGATTGCGGCGCGGGAAGTTGGCCGGCAGCGCCGGCGTCCCCAATGCATATTCGGAAAGCAGGCAGCCTGCCTCGGCAATGCGGTGGGCGAGCGCATGGTTGCGCGCCGGGTAGACGATGTCGGCGCCGGTGCCGATCACGGCAATCGTGCTGCCCGCGCCTGCCAGCGCGCCTTCATGCGCCGCCGTGTCGATGCCGAGCGCCATGCCGGAAACGATGGTCAGGCCAGCCTCCGACAGGGTCTGTGCAAACTGGCGCGCATGCATCGTGCCCTGCACGCTGGCATTGCGGCTGCCGACGATGGCCAGCGATTCGCGGCGGATCAGTTCGAGCCGGCCCTTTGCATACAGCAGCAGCGGCGGATCGGCGATTTCCAGCAGCAGGGGCGGATAGTGCTCGTCCGCCAGCGTCAGCACATGATTGCCGGGAAGGGCGGCCCAGGAAAGAGTTTTTTCTATCAGGGCCTGAAGCGTCGCCGTGGGTGGTGCCAGCAGCGCTGTGGTCAGCTTGCTGCCGACCAGCGCGCAGAGGCGGCCGGCATCCGCAGCCAGGATAGCCTCGGGTCCCGGGAATGCGCTGAGCAGCTTGTGTGCGGCGATGATGCCCAGGCCGGGCGTCTGTTGAAGTCTAAGCCATGCCGCCAGGTCTCCGCCGGTCATGGCCGCGCTTACTCTGGTGACCTGGCGACGTCACCGACCCGGACCGGCGCGGTGACCTGCATGACCAGGCCGTAGGAGACATTGTCGAAAGTCCGGAAAACGAACACCGAACCGTAGCGCTCATCAGGCAAGCGCACCGGCTGGTTGCCTGCCGCCCGGTCCGCCACCACGCCGGCGCGACGATACAGTTCCAGCACGCTGCCGGCATCCAGGCCCTGCCTGCTGCCGCGGTTGATCGTGACCACGTTGTTTTGGCCGGCGTAGGCCACGCCGCCATAGACCGACATCACGCGGGCGCTGGTTTCCACCTGCGGCCGGTGCGGCACGTAGTTGACGATGGGCGCGGGCGGCATCGGCACCAGTTGCGCGCCCACGCCGATTTCCCGCACCGCGCTGGTGACCACGAAGCGATGCGCCTCGTCGTCGGCACGCGCCGCGCGCGTGAGCTTCATCGTGCCCAGGTAAGCGGCTTCGTAGCCGAGGATGGCGCCGGTGTCCGGATCGCGCAGCGGCTGGCTGGGACGATAGACCTGGAACACGGTGTCGCCATCGATCCTGCCGCGCACATAGGCGACGTCGCCCTTGCCCATGTACACATGCCCGTCGCCGCCCTGCAGCACGCGCGGCGCCTCGGCCAGCTTGCCTTCCTCGACCAGGAGCGGCTGCGTGAGAAAGGGCTCGATGACGCTGGCCGGAATGGCCGGGATGGCATCGGCAGCCATGTTTTCCATCCGTATCTGCGGCGACATGCGCACCGTTGGCAGGCCGCCTTCGCCGCCGACGGCGCGCGCCAGCCGCAACTGGCCGCTGGCGCGGTCGAAATACACCGTCTGGCCGGGATAGATCCAGTGCGGATTGCTGATCTGCTCCCGGTTGATGCCCCACACCTGCGGCCAGCACCAGGGATGCTGCAGGAAACGCCCGGAAATGCTCCACAAGGTGTCGCCGCGCGCTACCTGATGCTGATCTGGCGCGTTGTCCAGGAACTGGCACTTGGCTGCGGTGGAAGGCGTTTCAGTGGACGTGGCAGCGGATGCCGCAGTGCAGGCAAGCGCGAACAGCAGGCCGGCTGTGCTAAACTTTTTCATGGTTTTTCCGGTAGTGACGGCGAAGCGAAGGAACGACTACAGGCTGGGCACAGCGTGATGCTTGTCAGGCAATCGTTGAAAAATGTTGCCGTAGTGAATCAAATTCTGCCTTCAATTACTTGAACTGGCAAGAAGAACCACCATCTATTCCTCTTCTATTGTTGCGCAAAAGTCGTATGTCCCAACTGAATATTCTCCGTTATCCCGACCCGCGTCTTCACAAGGTCGCACAACCGGTCAAGGTGTTCGATGACAGGTTAAAAAAGCTCGCCGCCGATATGGCCGAGACCATGTATGAAGCGCCCGGCGTGGGCTTGGCGGCGACCCAGGTCGACGTGCATGAGCAACTGATCGTCATCGACACGTCCGAAACCCATGACGATCTCAAGGTGTTCATCAATCCCGAGATCACCTGGGCCAGTCCGGAAAGGCAGGTCTACGATGAGGGCTGCCTGTCGGTGCCCGGCGTGTATGACGGCGTGGAGCGGCCGGCGCGGGTGAAAGTGCGCGCGCTCGATCTTGACGGCAAGCCGTTCGAAGTCGAGGCCGACGGCCTGCTTGCCGTTTGCATCCAGCACGAGATGGATCATCTGAAGGGCAAGGTGTTCGTCGAATACCTGTCTCCGCTGAAGCGCAACCGGATCAAGACCCGCATGATCAAGGAAGAGCGCGAACTGAAGCGGGAACAGCAGAAGGTCGTGGGCGCGAGGTAAGCGCCGGGGCGCTACAATCGCGCCCATGAAAATCATCTATGCCGGCACGCCCGAATTCGCGGCGTCTGCCCTGAAATCCCTGCACGAGGCAGGTTTCGAGATTCCCCTGGTACTGACCCAGCCCGACCGTCCGGCCGGACGCGGCATGCAGCTGCAGGCATCGGCCGTGAAGCAGTATGCGCAGCAGCATGGCATCCCGGTAGCGCAGCCGGTGTCGCTGCGCCTGAACGGCAAATATCCCGACGAAGCGCGCCAGGCGCATGCGCTGCTGCAGAACACGCCGCATGATGTGATGGTGGTGGCCGCCTATGGCCTGATCCTGCCGGCATCGGTTCTGGGCATTGCGCCGCGCGGCTGCATCAATATTCATGCATCGCTGCTGCCGCGCTGGCGCGGCGCGGCGCCGATTCATCGCGCCATCGAGGCGGGCGACACCGAAACCGGCGTGACCATCATGCAGATGGACGAAGGCCTGGATACTGGCCCGATGCTGCTGTGGCAGGCCTTGCCGATCGCGCCGGACGACACCACCGCCAGCCTGCACGACAAGCTCGCCGCGCTGGGCGCGACCATGATCGTCCATGCCTTGCGCCAGATGGAGGCGGGAACGCTGTCTGCCCGGCCGCAGCCTGAAGCAGGCGTGACCTACGCGGCCAAGATTGCCAAGGAAGAGGCCGCGCTCGATTTCACGCAGCCAGCCGCCGTGCTGGCCAGGAAGATCCGCGCATTCAATCCATTTCCCGGCGCAAGCGGGCAGTTCAACGGCGTGCCGGTGAAGATCTGGCAAGTCGACACCGTTGATGCGGGCAGCGGCGCGGCGCCGGGCACCATCCTCGCCGCCGATGCTGCGAAGGGCGTGCTGGTGGCGTGCGGAGAAGGCGTGCTGCGCCTGAGGCAGTTGCAGAAACCAGGCGGCAAGCGGCTCCCCGCAGTCGATTTCCTGAAAGGCTTTCCGATGGAAGGTGGCCGTTTCGACGCGGGCGCCAAAGCGGCTTCCTGAACGCTTTGTGAGCCTTGACGACAGGCGCTAGCTCAGCGCGGGCGGCAGCGGCAGCGGGCTGGCCGGCTTGATCTCTTCCAGGCAGATCATGGAGCGCATGCGGGCTACGCCCGGCACCTGCATCAGCCTGTCGGTGAGGAAGGCGGAAAAGGAACGCAGGTCGGTGGACACCACCTTGAGCAGATAGTCGAAGTCGCCCGAAATCGTGTAGCACTCCAGGATTTCGGGGAAATCCCGTATCACCTTCTCCAGGTCGCGCACATTCTTGAACTGTTCGCGATCGATCGTCAGGCTGACGAAGGCCACCACATCCAGACCCAGGCTGGAAGGCACCACCTGCGCGGTGTAGCCCCGGATGATGCCGTCCATTTCCAGCCGACGCACCCGACGGTAGCACTGGGGCGCTGAAAGGCTGGCCTGCTCCGACAATTCGACATTGGAAGCACGGCCGTTTTTCTGCAATGTCGTCAGAAGTATGCGGTCGTATCGGTCGAGCTTTTCCATTTGTTCTCTCCGAAGGATTGATACACAAACGATCCTTTCATAACCCATCTGTTCCATGCCTGATAAAGCACAAATCTTTTCCGCATTCGGGGCTAACATGTGTAGGCAAACGCTTGGTTGATCTGAATGGGGATACGTTCATGGAAAACCTGATTGCCCTTGAAAAAAAGGTTTGCGCAGAAAACTATGCGCCCCTGCCGGTAGTGCTGCACAGCGGCGCCGGCGTCTGGCTGACCGACATCCACGGCAAGCGCTACCTGGACATGATGTCAGCCTATTCGGCCACCAGTTTCGGCCACAGCCATCCGCGCCTGGTAGCGGCGCTGACGGCGCAGGCGCAAACCCTGGCGGTGACATCACGCGCCTATTACACCGACCGATTGGGACCTTTCCTGCAGCGGCTGTGCGAAATGACGGGCATGGCGCGCGCATTGCCAATGAATACCGGCGCCGAGGCCGTGGAAACGGCCTTGAAGGCGGCGCGCAAGTGGGCGTATCAGGTCAAGGGCGTGACGCCGGAGCGGGCACAGATCATCGTCTGCGCCGGCAATTTCGCCGGCCGCACCACTACCATCGTCGGCTTTTCCTCCGAGGCGCAATACCGGCAGGGTTTCGGGCCGTTTGCGCCGGGCTTCGTGTCGGTGCCGTTCGGCGACGCCGCCGCGCTGGAAGCGGCGATCACGCCCGACACCGCCGCATTCCTCGTTGAGCCGGTGCAGGGAGAAGCCGGCATCATCGTGCCGCCCGACGGCTATCTGGCGCAATGCCGCGCGATCTGCAGCCGCCACAATGTGCTGCTGATCTGCGACGAGGTGCAGACCGGCCTGTGCCGCACCGGCCGTCTGCTGGCGTGCCAGCACGAGGGCGTGCAGCCGGACGGTCTGATTCTCGGCAAGGCGCTCGGTGGCGGCCTGCTGCCGGTGTCAGCCTTCCTGGCGCGCCCGGACGTGATGGGCGTGTTCCGGCCGGGCGACCATGGCAGCACCTTTGGCGGCAATCCGCTGGCCTGCGCTGTCGGCCATGCGGCACTGGACCTGCTTGAAGAGGAAAATCTGGCCGCGCGCGCCGAGCGCATGGGTGCGCTGCTGCTGGGTCGGCTGCGGAGGCTGCGCTATCCGGCAATCCGGGAAGTGCGCGGCAAGGGATTGCTGATCGGCATGGAACTTGATTCAACGCACATTTCCGCGCGGGAGTTTTGCGAACGCCTGATGTACTTCGGCGTCCTAAGCAAGGACACCCACGGCACCGTGGTCAGGCTGGCGCCACCGCTGGTAATCAGTGAGCAGGAAATCGATATTGCTGTAGCGGCAGTGGCGGCAGTGCTGGACGAATTCGACATGGCAGCCTGAATGGCGGCTGGCCGCCGCCGTAGAACAATCATCAGCAGGGAGGGCTGGCAATGAAAGCGCGTTTCCTGATGTGCGCACCGCAGCACTTCGAAGTGGCCTATGTGATCAATCCATGGATGGAAGGCAACATCGCGCGCGGCAGTAATCCAGTGGCGATGCAGCAGTGGAGCGCGCTCTTGGCATTGCTGCGACGCCATGCGCAGGTCGACTGTATCAGTGCCAGGGAAGGCGTGCCGGACCTGGTATTCACCGCCAATGCCGGGCTGGTGCTGGAAAACAGGGTATTGCTGTCGAATTTCCGGCATGCCGAGCGGCGGCCAGAGGAAGCCTACTTCGCGCAATGGTTCGCCGAGCATGGTTTTGAGGTGCTGACGCTGCCGCCGGATGTCTACTTCGAAGGCGCTGGCGATGCGCTGTTCGACCGTCGCCTGCCCCTGCTGTGGATGGGACATGGCCACCGCTCCGACTCCGCGGCCGCTGCGATGATCGCCAGCCGGTTCGATGTCGAAGTGGAACCGCTGCGGCTGGTCAATCCGCACTTTTATCATCTCGACACCTGCCTGTGCCCGCTGGAGGGCGGCGCGCTGCTGTACCATCCGGCCGCCTTCGACGCGGCCTCGCAGGAACGCATCGCCACGCTGGTGCCGCCCGAACTGCGTATTGCCGTCGGCGCCGCGGATGCGGACGCATTCGCCTGCAATGCCGTCAACTGCGGCCGCCATGTGATCCTGAACCAGGCATCCGACAGCCTGTGCGCGGCGCTGGCCGCCCACGGCTATACCGTGCACCAGACCCGCTTGTCGGAATTCATGAAAGCCGGCGGCTCGGCCAAATGCCTGACCCTGAAGCTGACCGAAGCGCGCACGCCGGCGCTGGCCTTGCCCTGACACGCTGCTGCGCCGATGCCCCGTCCGCTCGGCGCAAAGCGAATTCACGTATAATTTTTCCCGCGCCGATTTGATTGCAAAGTCAAACCCAGCTTGCGGGCGCGGAACAGTCCTCCACAGGCCGTCTTCCAACAAATGCAGCTAAAGCGGACCTGAACAAACCCGGCCCCGCTTTACCGGCCGGGTTTTTCATTTTTGTTCTCTTGGACCACATCACATGAAACGCGATTCCATTTCTTCCACCGAGGCGCTGCTGCGCGATCTGCTGTCCCAGCGCATCCTGATCCTGGACGGCGCCATGGGCACCATGATCCAGCAATACCATCTGACCGAAGAGGATTACCGCGGCACGCGGTTTGCCGACTTCCAGGTGCCGGGCAAGGAAATGTTCGTCAAGGGCAACAATGAATTGCTGACCTTGACCCAGCCGCAGATCATCAGCGAGATCCATGAGAAATACCTGGCCGCCGGCGCCGACCTGATCGAGACCAACACCTTCGGCGCCACCACGGTGGCGCAGGAAGACTACAGGATGGCCGACCTCGCCTCTGAAATGAACGTGACCGCGGCCCGCCTGGCGCGCTCAGCCTGCGACAAGTATTCCACGCCTGACAAGCCGCGCTTCGTCGCCGGCGCGCTGGGGCCGACGCCCAAGACCGCATCGATCTCGCCCGACGTGAACGACCCGGCCGCGCGCAACGTCACCTTCGACGAACTGGTGGCGGCCTATCTGGAGCAGACCCGCGGCCTGGTCGAAGGCGGCGCCGACGTGCTGCTGGTCGAAACGATTTTCGACACGCTCAACTGCAAGGCCGCGCTGTTTGCGATCGACCAGTTCTTCGAGGAATCCGGCCAGCGACTGCCGATCATGATCTCCGGCACGGTGACCGATGCCTCGGGACGCATCCTGTCCGGCCAGACCGTGCCGGCATTCTGGAACTCGGTGCGCCATGCGCAGCCCCTGACGGTGGGCCTGAACTGCGCGCTCGGCGCGGCGTTGATGCGGCCCTACGCGGAAGAGCTGTCCAAGATCGCCGACACCTTTGTCTGCATCTATCCCAATGCCGGCCTGCCCAACCCGATGTCCGACACCGGTTTCGATGAAACGCCGGACGTGACTTCCTCGCTGCTCAAGGACTTCGCCGAAAGCGGCTTCGTCAATATCGCCGGCGGCTGCTGCGGCACCACGCCCGACCATATACGCGCCATCGCCGAGACGGTGAAGACGATTGCGCCGCGCAAGCTGCCGCAGGTGCCGCCGGCGATGCGGCTGTCCGGCCTGGAGCCGTTCACGATCGACGAGGACTCGCTGTTCGTCAACGTGGGCGAGCGCACCAACGTGACCGGCTCCAAGGCCTTCGCCCGGCTGATCCTGAACGAGCAGTACGACGAGGCGCTGGCGGTGGCGCGCCAGCAGGTGGAAAACGGCGCGCAGATCATCGACATCAACATGGACGAGGCGATGCTCGATTCGCAGGCGGCCATGACGCGCTTTCTCAACCTGATCGCGTCCGAGCCCGACATCGCGCGCGTTCCCATCATGATCGACTCGTCGAAGTGGTCCGTGATCGAGGCCGGCCTGAAATGCGTGCAGGGCAAGGCGGTGGTGAACTCGATCTCGATGAAGGAAGGCGAGGAGGAATTCCTGCGCCAGGCCACGTTGTGCCGCCGCTATGGCGCGGCCGTGATCGTGATGGCCTTCGACGAGACCGGACAGGCCGACACCTTCGAGCGCAAGATCGAGATCTGCAAGCGCGCCTACGACCTGCTGGTTGAAAAGGTGGGCTTCCCGCCGGAAGACATCATCTTCGATCCCAACATCTTCGCCATTGCCACCGGCATCGAGGAACACAACAACTACGCGGTCGACTTCATCAACGCGACCCGCTGGATACGCGAGAACCTGCCGCATGCCAAGATCAGCGGCGGCGTTTCCAATGTGAGCTTCAGCTTCCGTGGCAACGATCCGGCGCGCGAAGCCATCCACACCGTATTCCTGTATCACGCGATCCAGGCGGGCCTCACCATGGGCATCGTCAATGCCGGCATGGTCGGCGTCTACAGCGAGCTCGATCCCGAACTGCGCGAGCGGGTGGAAGACGTGGTGCTGAACCGCAGGCCGGATGCGACCGAGCGCATGATCGAGATCGCCGGCACCCTGAAGGCAGGCGGCAAGAAGGAAGAGCAGAGCCTGGAATGGCGTGCCGGCACGGTGCAGCAGCGCCTGGCGCATGCGCTGGTGCATGGCATCACCCAGTGGATCGTCGAGGATACCGAGGAAGCGAGGCAGGAACTGCTGGCCAGCGGCGGCCGTCCTATCCAGGTGATCGAAGGGCCGCTGATGGATGGCATGAACATCGTCGGCGACCTGTTCGGCCAGGGCAAGATGTTCCTGCCGCAGGTGGTGAAGTCGGCGCGGGTGATGAAGCAGGCAGTGGCGCACCTGATTCCCTACATCGAGCAGGAAAAGCTGGAAGAGGAACGCAGGACCGGCGTGGCCGCCAAGCCCAAGGGCAAGATCGTCATCGCCACCGTCAAGGGCGACGTGCACGACATCGGCAAGAACATCGTGTCGGTGGTCCTGCAATGCAATAACTTCGAGGTCGTCAACATGGGCGTGATGGTGCCGTGCTCGGAAATCCTGGCGCGCGCCAAGGCCGAGAATGCCGACATCATCGGCCTGTCGGGCCTGATCACGCCGTCGCTCGAAGAGATGGCCTATGTCGCCAGGGAGATGCAGCGCGACCCGCATTTCCGCATGCTGAAGATTCCGCTGCTCATCGGCGGCGCCACCACCAGCCGCGCCCATACCGCGGTGAAGATTGCGCAGAACTATGAAGGCCCGGTGGTCTATGTGCCGGACGCGTCGCGCTCGGTGTCGGTGGCGCAGTCGCTGCTCACGCCCGAACAGCGCGACCAGTATGTGCAGGAGATTGCGACCGACTACGAACGCATCCGCGAGCAGCATGCCAACCGCAAGGCGGTGCCGATGCTGTCGCTGGCCGACGCCCGCAAGAACCGCGCGCAGCTGCAGTTCGCGCCGGTCAAGCCGAAGTTCATCGGCCGCCGGGTGTTCAGGAATGTCGACCTGGCCCAGCTGGCACAGTACATCGACTGGGGCCCGTTCTTCCAGACCTGGGACCTGGCCGGGCCGTATCCCGCGATCCTGACCGATGAAGTGGTGGGCGCCTCGGCAAGCAAGGTATTCGAGGAAGGGCAGGCGCTGCTGAAGAAGGTGATCGATGGCCGCTGGCTCACAGCCAATGGCGTGATCGCGCTGCTGCCTGCCAACAGCGTCAATGATGACGACATCGAGATCTATACCGATGAAACCCGCAGCGAGGTTGCCTTCACCTGGTATGGCGCGCGCCAGCAGACTGTCAAGCCCGTGATCGACGGCGTGGCGCGGCCCAACCAGTGCCTGGCCGACTTCATCGCGCCCAAGTCGTCAGGTATCGCCGACTACATCGGCATGTTCGCGGTGACCGCTGGCATCGGCATCGAGAAACACGAGAAGCGCTTCGAGGATGCGCATGACGACTATTCCTCCATCATGCTGAAATCGCTGGCTGACCGCCTCGCCGAAGCCTTTGCCGAGCAGATGCACGAGCGGGTGCGGCGCGACCTGTGGGGCTATGCGGCGGACGAGACGCTGGACAATGCGGCGCTGATCCGCGAGGAATACCAGGGCATCCGCCCGGCGCCGGGCTATCCGGCCTGCCCGGAACACACGGTCAAGGCCGACATGTTCCGCGTGTTGCAGGCCGAGGAAATCGGCATGCAGCTGACCGAGTCGTATGCGATGTATCCGGGCGCGGCGGTGTCGGGCTTTTACCTGGCGCATCCGGAGTCGAAGTACTTCAGCGTCGGCAAGATCGGCATGGACCAGGTGGAAGACATGGCGGCGCGGCGTGGCGTTTCGAAAGAAGAGATCGAGCGTTGGCTGGCGCCCAACCTGTGATCGCCTGCATCTGGCCTCAGGGCCGGATCGTTTGATGTCACCGGCGCCCGCGATATAGCGGGCGTCTTTCATTTGCGTTGTCGTTCCTGCAATCGATCCGGCGCAAGCCTGGCTTTCATCGTTGCTGCTAAGCTGGCTCATCCATACTGCAGCCAACGAAAAATGATCTGGAGACCGCAAACCACGCGCAGCAAAGTGATGGTGGCTATCGCCAGCATCCTGGCCACGGTGCTCGTCACCCTGCTGGTCGTGAATTTCTCCTCCGGCGAGAAGCAGATCAAGCAGGAGATATCGCGCCTCTATGCGGTGTCGGACCCGCAGTTCCAGCGCTCCATGGGCGTGATGCTTGGGCCGCAGATCGTCGATGGCAACAAGGTCGAGGCGCTGCTCAACGGCGACCAGATCTTCCCGTCGATGCTCAAAGCCATCCGCGGCGCGAAGAAGACCATCAATTTCGAAACCTATATCTACTGGTCCGAGGAGATCGGCCGCGAGTTCGCCGAGGCACTCTCCGAGCGCGCCCGCGCCGGCGTCAAGGTGCATCTGCTGATCGACTGGGTGGGCAGCGCCAAGATGGACGACAAGGACCTGGAGCAGATGCGCCAGGCCGGCGTAGAAGTGCGGCAGTATCATCCGCTGCGCTGGTACAACCTCGGCCGCATCAACAACCGTACCCACCGCAAGCTGCTGGTGGTGGATGGCCGCATCGGCTTTACCGGCGGCGTCGGCATCGCCGGCCAATGGACCGGCAATGCGCAGGACCCGGACCACTGGCGCGATTCCCACTTCCGGGCCGAGGGTCCGGTGGTGGCGCAGATGCAGGCGGTCCTGATCGACAACTGGACCAAGACCACCGGCAAGGTGCTGCATGGCGACGACTATTTTCCGCCGCAGGCACAGCCAGGCACGGCGCGGGCGCAGGTCTTCAGCAGTTCGCCCTCCGGCGGCAGCGAGAGCATGCACCTGATGTACCTGCTGGCCATCACTGCGGCCGAGCGCAACATCCAGATTTCCGCCTCCTATTTCGTGCCGGATGAAATGACCCGCAACGCGCTGATCGATGCGATGAAGCGCGGCGTGCGGCTGCAGATCATCCTGCCGGGAAAGAACATCGATGCCGAGGCAGTGCGCAGTTCCTCACGCGGCATGTGGGGCGAACTGCTCCAGGCGGGCGCGGAGATCAGCGAATACCAGCCCACCATGTATCACTGCAAGGTGATGATCGTCGACGGCCTGCTGGTCTCGGTGGGCTCCACCAATTTCGACGACCGCTCGTTCCAGATGAACGATGAAGCCAACTTGAACATTTACGACGCCGGCTTCGCGCGCCAGCAGATCGCCATCTTCGAACAGGACCTGAAGAAAGCGCGCCGCATCACCTACGAGCAATGGCTGGACCGGCCGCTGAAGGAAAAGGCCTGGGAGAAGGTCGCTTCCTGGCTGGGGCCGCTGCTGTAGGCGCCTGCGCGGCTGCCTCAGGATAGCGCCGGGCTGATCGGCTCGCCATCGATGAAGACCTTCATTTCGCCGGCTTCGAAGGGCAGCCAGGTCTCGTTGGTGGTCAATGGCGCGGTGACGATGATGGCGACCTTGTCGCGCGGCGTGGTGACCTGGGAAAAATCCACGATCACGTCTTCATCGGACAGCCGGGCCTCGGCGAACGGATGCTGCCGCACCAGGTAATGCAGATTTGTGGAGCAATGCGCGAACAGGGCCGAGCCGTCGGACAGCATCATGTTGAATACGCCGTGGGCGGCGATTTCCGTGGTCAGTTCACGCACGGCCAACGTCAGTTCCGGCAGCGCGGGCATGGTATCGCCGAAACGGCTGCGCAACCGCTGCAGCAGGTAGCAGAAGGCCAGTTCGCTGTCGGTGGTGCCGACCGGACGGAAGGCGCCGTCGAGCACCGGACGGAATTCCTTGAGGTCGCCGTTATGGGCAAACACCCAGTAGCGGCCCCACATTTCGCGCACGAAGGGATGGCAGTTTTCCAGCGCCACCCGGCCCTGCGTGGCCTTGCGTATATGCGCGATCACGTTCTTGGACTTGATCGGGCATTGCTTGATCAGCGCGGCGATGGGCGAAGCGGTGGCGGCCTGGTAGTCGACGAAATGGCGCACGCCGGCGCCTTCGAAAAAGGCAATGCCCCAGCCGTCATTGTGGTTGTCGGTGCGGCCGCCGCGGGTGGCGAAGCCGGTGAAGCTGAACACGATGTCGGTCGGAACATTGCAGTTCATTCCAAGAAGCTGGCACATGGCGGAATCGGGAAGAAGCTTCGCAAAAAGGAAAATACACTACCACGGATGCGGCATTGCCTGCGTTATTTGCCGCACCATGGATCGGTTTCGGGATGCGGGAAACGGGCGGTGATGAAGTCGATGAAGCTGCGCACCTTGGCCGACATCTGGCGCCGGCTGGGATAGACCAGCATCACAGCCATTTGCCCCAGGCGGTATTGATCCAGCAGGCGCACCAGCCTGTGGCTCTTGATGTCATCGATCATGGCATACGAGGGCCCCACCACCAGGCCCATGTCGGCGGCGGCGCAGTTGCGCAGCAGCTCGCTGTTGTTGCTCAGCATGCGGCTGCGGATCGGAATGTTGACGGCTTCGGTGTCGGTGGCGATCGGCCAGTGGTTGCGCAGCAGGTCCACGTTGGAGAAATTCAGGCAGTCATGGGCCGTCACGTCCTCGGGCACGCGCGGTTCGCCGCGCTGCCTGATGTAGCCCGGCGAGGCGCACAGCAGCACTTCGGCCATGCCGAGCTGGCGCGAGATCATGCTGGCATCGAACTTCTGCAGCCCGGTGAAGATGCCGATATCGTAGCCTTCCTCCACCAGGTCGATGGTGCGTTCCGACAGCGTCACATCCAGCGTCACATCCGGATTGGCTGCGGCGTAGAGCGGCAGCAGCTCGGCCAGGCGCTGCTTGCCGAAGCCCAGCTGCGAATAGATGCGCAGGGTGCCGGTGGGCTTCTTCGACTGCGAGGTAACGATGGCATCGGCATCGTCGATGTCGGCCAGGATGCGATTGACCCGCTCCAGATAGGCCTGGCCGGTTTCGGTCAGCGACAGCTTGCGTGTCGTGCGGTTGAGCAGCCGGGTGCCTAGATGGTTTTCCAGGTCGGCCACATGGCGGGTGACGACCGCATTCGATAATTCCATCACCTGGGCGGCGCGGGCGAAGCTGCCCTGTTCAACCACTTTGGAAAATACGCGCATTGATTGCAGGCGATCCATGCTGCAGCCTTTTTATTGTCGTTCAGGGGAAGAGGGCAGGGCGAGGCGGCAGCGCCAGAGGGCATGGCCCGATGCGCGGTATTTCTCCTCGAACGGCGTGATCGGTGCGACCGCATCGAACGATTCGGTCTGTACCGGCAGGCCGGTCAGCTGGGTCAGTGCCGCCGCGCATTCGTCGATGTAGATGCGCCAGTTGCTGCGGCATTCAAGCTGCCCGCCCAGCGCCACCACGGTGGGAAACACCGGATGACCATGCCAGCGCCGGCCCAGGTGCTGCTTCTTGGGCCACGGGTTGGGATAGAGCAGGTAATGCCGCGCCGGCCGCACGCCGGATGCCAGCATCAGGCGCCAGTAGTCCACCAGGTCGGCACGCAGGCGCAGGCAGTTTGCGGGGAGCGCATCGGGCCAGTACACCTGGCGCGCCAGACGATCGGCTGACTGGTCGACGCCGATCACGAAATGGTCGGGATGGCGTGCTGCCAGATGGAGCGTCGACAGGCCGACGCCGCAGCCGGCGTCGAGGATCAGCGGCGCCCTGCCGTGGGCTTCCCAGGCTGCGATGCTGGCGTCAAAGGCGCGGCGGTTGTAATCGGTGACAGGTTTGCGAAACACCGTGGCCGCGTGCTTGGCCACTTGCTGCGCCAGGTCGTCATGCATTCCTGGCTGGGTACTGTGGATGGGACTTGAATTGGCATGCATCGCGGCAGTATACCCGGATGCCGCCATCCTTCAGGGCGGCGCCGCAAGGAACTGCGGCGCCGCGCCGGCTTCAGCGATCAGTGCAGGCGCACCGGCTGATGCATCAGTTCGTCAAAGTTGCCGAGGAAGTCGTCGATTTCCTCCATGCTCGGCTCTTGCGCGATCAGGTCCTGGACATGCTGGCGGAAGGACTCGGCCAATGCGCCATTGATGAAGATTTCGCGGCGTCCGGACTTGTCCATGATTTCATAACCGCCGAAACGCAAGGCCTCACGTGCCTGGTCGGCGCCGAACTCCACTACGCTGTACTGGTCGCTGTTGTAGATCAGGTTCATGTATGCTCCTCGTGCGATTGCTGATTGCTGGAATAAACTTCCCGCTGCTGAGACAGAACATGGCGCCCACGCGCCGCATTTCAAGACGCAATATGCAGGTCTTCTGTCAAGGTCAATAACCGGCTATAGGAATCGGTTCGAAGAAATGCGCGGAATTGCTGCAGGTGGGCGGTATCGGCCAGGCCGATGAAGAGCTGCTGCGGTGCTTGGCGCAGCACGCGGTTGAGTGTGACGCGCATGGTCAGGCTACCGGTGCAGCAGGGACAGCCAGGCGCAATGCGCAGCACATGCTGCGACGGCAGTGCCTGTTGCAAGGGCGAGCCCGGTTTCCCGTCCGGCAATCCTTCAAGGATGACGAACGCGGATATGCCGGGCCGCAGCGCCGCCGCGATCGCCGCTTCGCGCGCGGCGTAGGAACTGCCTGTGACCAGCGTGACTTCCGTCATCCGCTGCGTCGGCCCAGCTTGCCGGGTTCGACGCCAAGCTGCTTGAGCTTGCGGTACAGATGGGTGCGTTCCAGGCCGGTGCGTTCCGCCACCCTCGTCATGCTGCCGCCTTCGCGCTGCAGGTGATGCTCGAAGTAGGCCCGCTCGAAGGCGTCGCGCGCTTCCCTCAACGGCAGTTCGAACGACACCGTGAAGCCCTTCTCCTCGGGCGCCTTGGGCGCTTCAGGCGCCTGCGGCTGCACGCTGCCCGGTGCGCTCTGGGCGGCCGGCGCACTGGCCGGCAAAGGTTCGCTGACCGGCGCCGGGATCGGCCTTGCCACGGCCGCGAGCGTGCTGGCGCGCGCCACGTCCTGGCCGCGCGACAATCCCTGCTGCACCGCCTTGAGCAGCTTTTGCAGGGAGATCGGCTTTTCCAGGAAATTCAGCGCGCCGATGCGGGTGGCCTCGACCGCGGTGTCGATCGTGGCATGGCCCGACATCATGATGACGGGCATGGTCAGCATGCGGTCGCGCTGCCATTCCTTGAGCAGGGTGACGCCGTCGGTATCTGGCATCCAGATATCGAGCAGCACCAGGTCCGGAGTGGTGCTGGCGCGAATCTGGCGCGCCTGCTGGGCGTTTTCGGCCATGGTCACCACATGGCCTTCGTCGCCCAGTATTTCCGAGAGCAATTCACGTATGCCCATCTCATCATCAACTACCAGAATATTTGCCATTTCCTTGCCTTGGTTAATTCAGATTTGGATCACTCCCGGACCGTGCATTCTACTTGTCTGTGTGGCGCTCTTTGATCTTGTTAGCTTTTCGTTAGTACTTCGTTATCGGACGCCAGCTTCAGAAGCAGTATGACTATTTTAGCGCCGCTGACATTGCGCCGATTCTGGATATCGACGCGGCCGCCATGCTCTTCGACGATTTTTTTCACCATCGCCAGGCCCAGTCCGGTGCCGCGGGTTTTGGACGTGACGTAGGGCTCGAAGGCGCGGGCCAGGATCCTGGCTGCGAAACCGGGGCCGTTGTCGGTGATGGTCAGGCGCACTGCCGTCTGATTGATGCCGTCGGAGCCGGGAAAGTGCACCGTCTCGGTAACCAGATCGATGCGGGCCGGTTCAGCCTCGGCATCGGTACGTTCGGCCACCGCGTCCTGGGCATTCTGCAGCAGGTTGTGGATCAGCTGGCGCAACTGGGTGGCGTCGCCCATCACCCGCGGCAGGTCCGGCGCCAGTGCCGCATGGATGATGTCGCGCTCGTCGCCGCTCATGTAGAGCGCCAGGATTTCCTCGATCAGCGCATTCAGGTTCAGGGGCGACAGCACCGCCGGCGGCGTCTTGGCATAGTCGCGGAAGTCGTCGACCATGCGCTTCATCGCGGTTACCTGGCTGACGATGGTGCTGGTGGCGCGACCGAGCATGGCGGCGTCGGATGGGGCCAGTTTTTCTTCCAGCTTCATCTGCAGGCGTTCGGCCGACAGCTGGATCGGCGTCAGCGGATTCTTGATCTCGTGCGCCAGCCGGCGCGCGACCTCGCCCCAGGCGATCGAGCGCTGGCCGGAGATGACGTCGGAGATATCGTCGAACACCACCACATAGCCGGTTGCGCTGTCGACCGGCAGCCGCGAGCCGCGCGCCAGCAGGGTGATGTTGTTTTCGACTTCGGCGTCGTCGACGCTGCGCGGTATCTCGATCTGCTGCTGCCAATGGAAGTCGTTGCCATTCTCGCCGGCCGACTTGGCGCTCTGCTCGGTGAAGGCACGGATGATCACATCGGCAAACGCGGACAGGCCGTCGATCTCCGACAGCGGCTGGCCAAGGTGCGGTTCGAAGTCATGCTGCAGGATGCGGTCCACCGATTCATTGCAGCTCATCAGGCGGAACTGCCCGTCCAGCACCATCACGCCGGCCGACATGTTGGCCAGCACCGATTCCAGATAGGCCTTGGCGTTTTCGAGTTCGGTGCGGTTCCGTTCCACGGCGGCGCGGGCGTCGAACAGCTGGCGCGTCATGGTGTTGAACGACTGCGTCAGCGTGCCTAGTTCGTCGCTGGTGGCAACGATGGGCCGCGGCGACAGATTGCCCTCGGCCACCGCCTTGGTGCCTTCGGCCAACAGCAGCAGCGGCTGCGCCAGGTCATTGGCGATCACGAAGGCGCTGGTGACGGCGCCGAAGATGGCCAGCAGCAGCGTCAGGGTAAGGGTGACGATATAGATCTTGCGCAAGCCGGTGCGGCCGACCGAGCGCGCCTGATATTCGCTGTAGGCAGCGCGCAGGGCCTCGGCGTCGGTGGCGAGCTGCTGCGGCACCGGCTGCAGCAGCTGCAGGAAACGGGCCTCGTTCTGCAGCGACAGGTCGCTGCTTTTGCCGGGAATGGCCACCACCACGCGCAGCCGGAGGCCGGCGCCGGGCTCGGCTGGCTGCGGCTTGCCCTCGCGCAGCCGGTCGAGCCCTTCGCTGCTGCCTTCGATGGCGGCAAAGCCGCGCGTGAGCCGGGCCTGGCTCAGCATGTTCGCCGTAGGCAGTTCCGGCACCAGCGAGCCGATATTGCCGCCGGCGCTGGCCACCACCCGGTTGCTGGAAGTGACGATCAGCGCTTCCTGCAACTGGCTCTGGTCGCGCAGCCTGGAGAGCTGGGTGATCTGGCTGGCGTCGGAATAGTCGGCCAGTTCCAGCGCCATCGCGCGCGCCTTGGCATTGAGGTCGGCCAGCGAGGAGTCCAGCGCGGTGCGGCCCAGGTTCAGGCCCGCTTCCAGCGCCGACTCGACCCGTACGTCGAACCAGGATTCGATCGAGCGCGACACGAACTGCACCGACACCACGTAGATCACGGTGCCGGGCAGGATGCCGATCAGCGCAAACAGCATCACCAGCCTTGTCATCAGCCGTGAGCCGAACCGACGCTGCTTGTAGCGCTGATACAGCCGCAGCAGCAGGGTCGTGACCAGGCCCAGCAGCAGCGCGGCGAACAGCGCGTTCAGGCCCAGCAGCCAGGAATAGTTCTGGTCGAAGAAGACCGAATTCTCGGATGCGGAGGCGAGCAGGAATAGCAGGATGCCGGTGATCGCTCCGCCAAAGACCAGCACATACCGCAGCACGCGCGTCACTTGCCGTCCGCCCTGAAGGTGAAGTAGCGCCACTCGGAAGAAAGCCGCCAGTCGCTGCTGTTGATGGAGTGGATCTGGAAGGGCTTGGGAAGCTGGGCGACGTCGAGCTCCATGCGCAGCGCCACGGAGTACAGCTCGCCCGGCTTGAGCGCATCCGGCCCGGCCACCAGCCAGCGTCCGGGGCGACGCACCAGCGACATGGCTTCCTCCAGCGAGGCGAAGCTCTGCTGCAGATTGCTGCCATTGATGGCGGCGCGGTATTGCCGGGTCAGCACATTGTAGGAAATGCGTATGGTCTGGGTGGCGCTGGCGGTGCGCTCGTCGAGCCAGTACCAGCGCGGGCGGCGGATCACGATTTCGGTGGTGAAGTACAGCGGTATGCCGCGGGCGATGGCGCTTTCCAGGCTGCGATTGAGATCGAAATGGTAGACGGCGGCCAGCTTGTAGCCTTCGTCGGTGTATTCAAGATTGGCTTCCGCGATCTCGACATCGCCGGCATGCGCCGCTGGCATGGCCAGTGTCAGCACGGACGCCAATGCCGCTGCCAGCCAGAACCATAGGAAAAATCGTCGAATCACGCGCTATCGCAGGCTTGTGGCCCGGGAAATTGTTTGGGCCATGGTATCAAAGGCCCGGCTTTTGGAACAGCGCATAGAACAAGCCGTCATGATCCTGTCCGGCTTGTGAAATGGGCAACATCTGGCCGGGCGCGGCCAGGCGCAGCGCCTGATGACGCACGGCAAATGCGGCGGCCTGTCCTTCCGATTCTTGCGGCCAGACCGAACAGGTGACGAACAGCATCTTGCCGCCCGGCGCCAGCATCTGCCACAGGTTGTCGAGGATGCGTGCCGACAGCGTTGCCAGTTGCGCTGCGTCGCCCTTGCGGCGCAGCCAGCGGATGTCGGGATGGCGGCGCACGATGCCTGAGGCGGTACAGGGCACGTCAGCCAGGATGCGGTCGAACGGCTTGCCGTCCCACCAGTCCTGGCGTGCCGCGTCGCCCTGTTGCAGGCTGGCTTGCAGTTGCAGGCGAGCGAGGTTGTCGGCCACGCGCTGCAGGCGTTGCCCATCCTGGTCCAGCGCCAGCAAGTCCAGCGCGGCGCATTCCAGTAAATGGCCGGTCTTGCCGCCGGGGGCGGCACAGGCGTCCAGGACCCGCATGCCGTCCTGCGCGTCCAGCAGCGGTGCTGCAAGCTGGGCAGCGGCGTCCTGGACCGACACCAGGCCCTGCTCGAAGCCTGGAATGCGCTGCACTGGCACCGGCTGCGTCAGTCGCACGGCGTCGGGCCCCAGCTGTTGCGCTGCCATGGCATGCTGCTCCAGCAGCGCCAGGTAAGCGGTCATGTCGGTCTTGCGCCGGTTCACGCGCAGGGTCAGCGGCGGCAGGCAGTTGCCGGCTGCGAGCAGCTGTTCCCAGTCAGCCGGGTAGGCGGTGCGGGCGGCGTCTATCCACCATTGCGGATAGTTCCATTGTGCCTCGCGGCTGCCGGCCAACTGCGCGGCCAGCGCGTTGCGTTCACGCAGGAAGCGGCGCAGCACCGCATTGACCATGCCGCGCGCATGCGCCAGCTCGGCTTCGGCGCCGGCGGCGCTGACTGTCTGGTCGACCACGGTATAGGCCTCATAGGCGGCGTCGGCATCGGCATCGGTATCGAGCAAGGCCAGCGCGCATTCCAGCAGCGCGAGCAGCAGTGCCGGCTGCGGCGGTTTGCTGGTCATCGCCTGCACCAGCGCGTCGGCACGCCCGCGTGCGCGCATGGCGCGATAGGCAATATCCTGGATCGCTCCACGTGCCTGCGGGCTGGCCTGCAATGTCTGGTTGACGCGTGCCAGCGCCTGCGGCAATGCGGTGCCGGTGCGCACCAGGGCTACCGCACGGGCGGCGCCGAGCAGGCTGTAGGCGAGGGAATCATGTTTGGGGGAAGAAGAGGTCACGGGTCGGCTGAAGGCAGAAAGGCAGGGCGGGAATCCGCCGGAAAGACAGGATTGTAACGGACCCGCCGCTTCGGCTCTCGCGCGGATGCAGATCTGGAAGTGGCGGCAGCCCGGCTTCCACTTCGTCACGGGCCTGCCTGGCGCCGGGACGGATCAGTCAGTGCAGCAATTGGAAAGTCCAACAGCATGCGACGTTCAATCATTCCTGTTTCTTCATGTTGTTGCTAGAGAAATAACGCAGAGGGAAATCATGATGGCGAACATTGCTGCGGCACGCCGACCACTTTTTCCCTAGAAACATCCGATGCGATTCCAGCAAGGACAAGAAAAGGGGAATGCGTTACTGACCGCGTTCGGTATTAACCGGATCCCTTTTACCGCATGCAAAATTGTTGCGTGCATTACCTGGAGTAGCAGATGAGCATCCCAAACCGCCACAATTCCGATATGCGTACCACCCAGCCCTCCCGGTTCGATTTGCCCGACGAACTGTCGAGCAAGGCGAAGGCCCTGTTAGGTGAAAATTACAAACAATACAGTACGCTTGACAAGCTGAAAATTATCAGCCTTTTTGAAAAGCCGATCGAGAAGCAACGCGCTTCGGAAAGTGAGCAAGGCATACTGGGCGAGATCCGCAAGCGATACAAGGAAATCGGCAGTGCCGGTGATGCCCTCGGAAAGAGGGCAAGCAATATGTTGAAAGCATCCTTGCCTACTTATGTGTCACCTGATCTATCCTCTCTCCAGCACGCAAGCTTTGAATCGCAGTTGCCAAAGGTGATAGAAAAAGCCGAACAGGCAGCAACGCAATTCGCAGAATGCTCCGTGGGGGTGCAGCTTCAACTGTATGGTTTCTCTCTCTGCGCCAAATACAAAGGCGAACTCAATGCGGAGGGTGGGTTTGCTAATTCATATGAAAGGCTCAAGCAAGCTGGCGGTGGATTGGCCAGCGCTGCACTTGGTTATGAGTACAAGGAAGCTTTTAACCGCAAGCTGCGCACCTATTTGCCGGAAGAGCAGAACCGAGCCCTGGAACAGCTTGAGGCAGAGCCGGCCTATGATGTGCGCAAGCATGGCATGGTGCAGGTGCTTGAACTTGCGCTAACGAAGCTGAAGACGGGCGCATTGTCGGAAACAAGCTCCCACACAACCACGTCTAACACCACAACCACTATTGCCACCACGACGGTCACAGGTACCAGCCTTGGGGCGGTCACTTCTCGGCAGCTAAGCGATATTGAAACAAAACAGGCGGCGAGCCTGATTTCGGAGCCAGTCAATGGTTTGAGTCATATTGCGAGGTTCTGTCTGTATCTTCAGTACGAGGCAGGCCCTACTAATTTTCCATTCGTAACGAAACATGAAGATGCAGCGCTGAATGAATTTGAAGCACGACTGAAGGAAGAAACTGGGAAACTGAATAACCCGGCCGATCAGGATGCGTTGCTCAAATCAGTTCTGGAAATAGTGAGAAACCTTCTTCCCGAGCACCTGAAAAATGAGTTGAGCAAGATAAGCATTCTAGACAGTGATAGTCGGAAGGCCGAGTTTGAACGGTTGGCACATAGCGCTTTTTTGAATGTAAAGGCAGGTTTTCGTCTCTCCGCCGTGATTCAGTCCAAATGCAGCGCAACTGCCATTCTTCATATGATTGGTTATGGTTTTGATCGGGATGAAAACCGATTGAACCATATGAATGAAGAAGAGAAATGGCAATTTGACTATGCATGTCGCCATGAGATTTTGAAGGAGGACCCTCAGGAGCAGCAGGGATTCTTATGCGCATTTATTGGCGGCGTGCTTTCACGCGCCCCAGAAGCGGTACAGGAAAGTTTTAGGGAAGCATTGCTTTTACTCAATCCGGAAAAGGCTAAAGAAGTTGTTCTGAACCTGGTTGCTGAATACCTCAAGGATCCGTCAGCTATCGAACCGCTCAAGCCAAAGGACGAGGCGAGCTGATCTAACAAAGGCGGTGGATGGCGCATTCCTCTCGGTTGACGCTGCGTGCCGTCCGTGCCTGAATCTGTCCATTCTCCAGAACGGGTAGCTTTGAATCGGAGCGCCATATCAGTTCAGCAAGGCGTGAGCGCCCGCAGCCCGCCAGAGATGCGGTCGCCCATTCACGTTGGCCTAAACGCCCCAGACCACCGGCTGCTGCTCCCGTTCGGCGGCACGCAGCATTTCCAGGAGCGGATAGGCACGGCTGGCAAAACTCACCACCTGTGCCGGTTCATGATCATGGTCGTCATGGTCATCTCCATGATGTGCTGCGATATCACGCTGCAGTTCTTCCGCAGCCGAGTGAGCCCGGCTTTCGGCGATCTGCGTCTCCAGCAGCGCAATTGCGTTCGGCATTTCCGGCGGGGTGATTACGCCCTGGTCCGGATTCTTGCCCAGCAAGTCGAGGATGCGCTTGGCATGCTCCTTGTACATCAGGATTTCGGCGGCGGCCTTTGATTTGAATGTAATCAGCATAAAGACCCTTTCGGTTTGGACAAGATAGGCAAAACGATAGCACGGGCGTAAAAGCGACGCTGGCGCAGGCGCAAGCCCGCTCGCCGCAAGACAGCTAGCTTCCCGGCTTGAAGGAATCGAAGAAGGTCGTCACCGCTTCAGCCGGCACGTCCTGCGGCGCGCCGATGACGACCACCTGATATACCCGCTGGCCACGCGCACCGAAGCGGGCGGTCAGCCTGAGCGGCCGGCCGTTGCGGCTGCCATCGGCCACTACCTCGTTCAATGGCAGCGGCCCGGCCACCGCCTTGTCGCTGCTGATGGCGCCGCCGATGTTCTTCACCATTGCCGTCTTCATTGCCGCCAGCGCCGGCTGCACCAGCGCCGGGCTGGACAGGCTGGCGCTGCCGATGGCAAACATCACGCCGTTGACTTCGGCCGCCGTCATCGCCATGTCGGTGCGTATGCCGTCGAGGTTGACCTGCTGGGTATGACTGGCAGTCTTGGCGGGGAACAGGGCGACGAAGCTGGCATCGGCCGGTTGCACCTGACGCCAGTTGTAGTCAGGCGAGCAGGCGGCGAGCGCGGCACAGAGGAGCAGGGCGGAGAAGACACGGCGGGAATTTGGCATGCGCGCAATGATACCAGCGGATAACAGCGCGGCGTCGCCCAAGAAAAAGCCCGCGCTTGCAGCACGGGCTAAAAACTTCCAGGGAGTGGTGCTTCAGCGAAGAACCGATTTCATAGTATTGCCAACTACGCATTTGTTCTTTGCGCGAACACAATCTGTCGCCAATTTCGCGCCCTGCTATACCACCTTCACCCGGATGTTCGGCAAGCCGTCGATGTGGCCTTCCATGATGTCGCCGCGCACCACGGGCCCGACGTTTTCCGGCGTGCCGGAATAGATGATATCGCCAGGCATGAGTTCGAATGCCTCGGACAGCTTGCTGATCTGCTCGGCCACAGACCAGATCATCTGGTCAAGGTTGGCCTGCTGCTTGACCGCGTCATTGACCTTGAGCCAGATTGCGCCATTTTTGAAATGGCCGGTGGAGCCCACCGGATGGATGGGGCCGATCGGCGCTGAATGGTCGAAGCTCTTGCCGATCTCCCAGGGCTTTTTCTGGTCGCCCATGCCGCGCTGCAGGTCGCGTCGGGTCATGTCCAGGCCAATCGCATAGCCGTACACCAGGTCCAGCGCCTGATCCTGCGAGACATTGCGTCCGCCCTTGCCGAGCGCAGCGACCAGTTCGATCTCGTAGTGATAGTTCTTGGTCAGCGTCGGGTAGGGATGATCGATGGTCTGGCCGGGCGGCACCAGCTGAATCGCATCGGACGGTTTCTGGAAGAAGAAAGGCGGTTCGCGGTTGGGGTCGGAGCCCATTTCGCGGGCATGGGCGGCATAGTTGCGGCCGATGCAGTAAATCCGGCGCACCGGAAACATCTCGCTGCTGCCCACGATGGGAATCATGGGCTGGGACACCGCAAAAGGCGTTTTCGTGTCATGGCTGGCTCTGCCCGGAATGGCGCAGCCGGCCAAGCCGCCGATGCCCGCGGTTGCCGCGGTCTTCAATAAGGTTCGTTTGGATTGATCCAAGTTGGTCTCCTGATTATCGTTCGGCCCTTGTTCGCACGAGCGTGCCGGGCCGTCGGCGCATTATGCAGCAGATGCAGTTGCGTTTCACTGATGCAACGCAGCAGAAATCCGTGAGCCATGCCCCTGTACCGTATATCCGGTCAGGTGCGGTCAGTCATGCCTGAGTGCGCGCCGGTACTGGATGGCTTCGGCGACATGCGTCTGGCCGATGTCGTCATCGCCGGCCAGATCGGCGATGGTCCGGGCTACCTTCAGCACGCGATGGTACGCCCGCGCCGACCATCCCAGGCGCGACATGGCATTACGCAGCAACAGTTCGCCATCCTGGCTGGTATGGCAGGCGTCGTCCAGGCCGGCGCCCGCCAGCGCGGCATTGAATCCGCCCTGGCGCTGGATCTGGCGCCGGGCGCACGCTTCAACCCGGGCGCGCACCGCTTCGGAGGGCTCGCCGCTGCCGCCGGCCAGCAATTCTTCCTGTGACAGCGGGCCGACCTGGACCTGCAGGTCGATGCGGTCGAGCAGGGGGCCGGAAATCCTGCCCTGGTAGCGGTTGACCATGTCGGGCGTGCAGCGGCATCTGCCCGCCTGGTGGCCAAAGTAGCCGCAGGGGCAGGGATTCATTGCGGCCACGAGCTGAAACCGGGCCGGGAATTGCGCCTGTCTGGCCGCGCGGGAAATGGTGATGGAGCCGGACTCCAGCGGCTCTCGCAATACTTCCAGCACCCGGCGCTCGAATTCGGGCAATTCATCGAGAAACAGCACGCCCCGGTGCGCGAGGGAAACCTCGCCGGGCCGCACGCTGCTGCTGCCGCCCACCAGGGCGACCGCGGATGCGGTGTGATGCGGCGCGCGGTAGGGGCGCGCTTTCCAGCGCGCCGCATCGAAGCTGCCGGTCAGGGACTGCAGCGCAGCCGATTCCAGCGCCTCGTCCTCCGTCATCGACGGAAGAATGCCGGGCAGGCGCGACGCCAGCATGGACTTGCCGGTGCCGGGCGGCCCGATCAGCAGGATGCTATGACCGCCGGCCGCGGCGATTTCCAGCGCACGGCGGGCATGCGCCTGCCCTTTCACGTCGGACAGGTCGGGATAGGGATGCGGCTGCTGCGACAGGCAGGCCTGATGCCGCTGCAGCCGCAGCGCCGGATCAACCGTGGCGAAATGGGCGCAGACCTGCAGCAGGGAGTCGGCCGGCAGTACGGTGGCGTCGGTTACCAGCGCGGCTTCGTCGGCATTGGCGCGCGGCAGGATGAAGGCGCGCCGGGTGCTGCCGGCCCGCTGCATGGCAAATGTCATGGCCAGGGCGCCCCGGATCGGCCGCAACTGGCCGGACAGCGAGAGTTCGCCAGCATATTCATAGTCGTCCAGGCGGTCGGCCGGCATCTGGCCGGATGCCGCCAGGATGCCCAGCGCGATCGGCAGGTCGAAGCGGCCGGATTCCTTGGGCAGGTCGGCCGGCGCCAGGTTGACTGTGATGCGGCGCGCCGGAAACTCGAAACAGGCATTCTGCAGCGCGGCCCGTACCCGGTCGCGCGACTCCTTGACCTCGGTGTCCGGCAGGCCGACGATGGTAAAGGCCGGCAGGCCATTGGCCAGATGCACTTCCACCGTCACTTCCGGCGCGGCCATGCCTGTCAACGAACGACTTTTCAACACTGCCAATGTCATGCTCGCTCCGTAGTGGGGGCAAACCGGATCGTGGGCGTCGTCGACGCAGGGATGCAGATCGAGAGCGCACGATACGCAAGGCGGCCGGTAACTTCAACCGGGCGGCGCTAACAAAGGAGGCAGGTCTTGTCAGCGGGACGGAACGGTCGATCGGCTATGATGTACCGACCCCTTTTCCGCCCTGAAGAATTTCCTGGAGTTAACTCTTTCGATGCAGATGGACCCGATTACTGCCGCCACGGCGACCATGGCGGTGCAACTGGCTGTGGCCATCATCATGGCCGGCACGTTCTACGCATCACCGGCGGAACGCTGCACCCGCTACTGGGCGCTCTCCGGCCTGCTGTCAGCCGCAGGCGTGCTGATCGTCATCATCAATGCCGGTGCCCCGAAGATCGGCTTGTCCGTCATCGGCAACACCGCAATCATTGCCGGGATGGTCACGCAATGGTGGGGCGTGCGCGCGTTCTACCGCCGTCGCCGCAGCATTCTGGGCTGGATCATTCTGGCCGGATTCGCCGCGCTGTTTGCGCTGTCGATGCTGCTGGATCAACCGCTGCGCAACCGCGCGCTGCTGTCCTCGCTCGCCATGGCGCTGCTGGCCTTGCTGAACCTGCTGGAACTGTGGAAGCGGCGTTCACCGGTTCCGTCGTTCGCCGGCATGCTGGCCTTTGTCGCCGCGCTGGTGTCCCTGGCCACCTTCAGCACGCGCGCCATCGGCATCTACCGCGACCATCCGCATTTTCTGCCCGATACGGCAGCCGGGGTCGGCGTCGTCGTGGTTTACATGATCCCGATGGTCAGCACGCTGCTGTTCGCCATGGCCCTCTTGCTGCTTTACTTCGAGCGCATGGTGGCCGAGAAGCACCAGATGGCCACGCATGACGAGCTGACCAGCCTTTACAACCGACGCGCCATCGTGGCGGCCGGCAAGCGCGAGATCGACGTGGCGCAGCGGCTGGGCCGGCCGCTGGCAGTGGCCTATATCGACATCGACCATTTCAAGAAGATCAATGACCAGCTGGGCCATGATGCGGGCGACCATGTGATCACCGACATCGGCCATATCCTGAAGGACACCTGCCGCAACATCGATATCGTCGGACGCTATGGCGGCGAGGAGTTCTGCATTATCTTTCCCGGCATGGACCGGGAAGGCGTCACCATGCTGGCGGAGCGCCTGCTGGGCGAAGTCAGGCGCTACCGCTTCCGCGACAATCTTCCGGTGACGGTCAGCATGGGCTTTGCCGTGCTGCAGCCCCAGGAAACCGAGCGCAACTGGACGGCGCTGATGCAGCGGGCGGACAGCCTGCTGTATCAGGCAAAGTCCGCCGGCCGGAACCGGTATTGCATCTGACCGGGCACGGCAGCCGCCGGCCCAGCCTGCATCGTGAGGTCCGTGGCCAAGGCGCTCAGGCGCCGCCCTGCTTGTCCCTCAGCAGGGCTTCCAGCTCGGCCAGGCGCGCTTCCAGCGCATCCACCTTGGCCCGGGTCTTGGCCAGTACCTGCATCTGCACGTCAAATTCCTCCCGGGTCACCAGATCGAGGCGGGAGAAACCCTGGCTCAGCATGGCCTTGACATTCTTTTCCAAATCTTTCGCGGGCGAATTATCGATGACTTGGCCGATCTTGCTTTGCAAGTCGTTGAAAAAATTGGATCTGTTCATGATTTTCCTTGATGAATAGGTGGGGCGCTCTTATTTGGTGCGCACTTTCCCGGTGCGCTTCAATCTGGTGCGTTCGGAAGTCGATTGTTTTGAATCATACAGGACCATCAAGTGGGCAATTACATAGCGGAATCGCCCATGTCAGGCTTGCTGGCACGCCTCATGCTAATGCGTATGCAGAGTACCTGAACAAAACAAAAGAATGTAACGCTCCAATAACTTTAAGGGAATTTCATGAAAAAGCTGATTCTGTCTGCCGCAGTGCTGAGTGCCCTGTCCATGTCCGTTCATGCGCAAACCGCTGCGCCAACGCCCGAGCATACCTTCACCGGCAATGTGACGGTGGCCTCGGACTACCGCTTCCGCGGCATTTCGCAGACGTTCAAGCAGCCGGCAGTGCAGGGCGGCTTCGATTATGCCCATAGCAGCGGATTCTATCTGGGCAACTGGAACTCCAACGTCAGCGGCAACCAGTACAACAATGGCGCCGGCCTGGAAATGGATTTCTACGGCGGCTACAAGTTCGAGGTGATGCCTGACTTCACCGCCGACATCGGCCTGCTCTACTACTATTACCCGGCTGCCAAGGTGGGCAACACGGGCGAGAAATACAACAACGGCGAAGTCTACTTCGCCGGCGCCTACAAGTGGTTCTCGGCCAAGTACAGCTATGGCCTGACCGACTTCTTCGGCCTCAACAACAACACCGCCGCCATCCCGCGCGGCAATTCCAAGGGTTCGGGTTACCTGGACCTGAACGCGACCTTCGAGGTTGCGGAAAAGACCACGCTGACGCTGCACGCAGGCCGCCAGTGGGTGCGTCATTACGGCGACTTCAACTACAACGACTACAAGATCGGCGTGGCGCGTGACTTCGGCTTTGCTACCGTCGGCCTGGCCGTCGTGGGCACCGACGCCGACAAGGATCTCTACACCGTTGCCGACGGCAATGGACGCACCAAGCGGGTAGGCAACACCGGCGCGGTGCTGTCGATCTCGAAAACCTTCTGACACCCCGGGAGCTTCCCATGAAACTCATCACCGCCATCATCAAACCCTTCAAGCTTGACGAAGTGCGTGAAGCCCTGTCCGCCATCGGCGTGCAGGGAATCACGGTCACGGAGGTCAAGGGATTCGGACGGCAGAAAGGCCATACCGAGCTGTATCGCGGCGCCGAGTATGTGGTCGATTTCCTGCCCAAGACCAAGATCGAGGCCGCGGTGGACGATGACATCGTCGAGCAGGCCATTGAAGCAATCGAGACCGCCGCCCGCACCGGCAAGATCGGCGATGGCAAGATTTTCGTCTACGACCTCCAGCAGGTGGTGCGTATCCGTACGGGTGAAACCGGCAAAGAAGCGCTGTAAGGATGACAACATGAAAAAACCATTTGCAAAACTGCTCGCCGCTGGCATGTTGATGTGCGCCATCGGTTTTGGTCACTCGGCGTTTGCCGCCGATGACGCCGCCAAGGCACCGGCTACCGTGGTGGCCCAGGCCGCCGCTGAACCGGCAGCCGCGGCGCCGGCCGCTCCCGCGGCTGCGCCCGCCGCAGCGGCTCCTGCCACAGCCGCAGCGCCAGCCGCTGCAGCACCCACGCCCAACAAGGGCGATGTCGCCTGGATGACGGTTGCCACCATTCTGGTAGCGATGATGTCCATCCCCGGCCTGGCACTGTTCTACGGCGGCCTGGTCCGCTCCAAGAACATGCTGTCGGTGCTGATGCAGGTCTTCACGGTGTTCTCTCTGGTGATGGTGCTGTGGGCAATCTACGGCTATTCGCTGGCGTTCACCCAGGGAGGCAGCTTCATCGGCTCGTTCGACAGGCTGTTCCTGAAGGGCATGACAGTTGAAACCGTGACCGGCACCTTCAGCAAGGGTGTGGTCCTGCCGGAATTCACTTTCGTGACCTTCCAGGCCACCTTCGCCGCCATCACCTGCGGCCTGATCATCGGCGCCTTCGCCGAGCGGGTGCGCTTCTCCGCGGTGCTGCTGTTTACCGTGCTGTGGTTCACCTTCTCCTACCTGCCGATCGCCCACATGGTTTGGTTCTGGCCCGGTCCGGATGCCTATACCGACGCCGCCGCCGCTGAAGCCGCCACCGCTGCCTCGGGCTGGCTGTTCCAGAAGGGCGCGCTCGACTTCGCCGGCGGTACCGTGGTGCACATCAATGCCGCCATCGCCGGCCTGGTGGGTGCCTTCGTGATCGGCAAGCGCATCGGCTACGGCCGTGAAGCCATGGCGCCGCACTCGCTGACCATGACCATGATCGGCGCATCGCTGCTGTGGGTGGGCTGGTTCGGCTTCAATGCCGGCTCCGGCCTGGAAGCCAACGGCCTGGCCGCCATGGCAACCCTGAACACCATGCTGGCAACCGCAGCCGCCGTCGTTACCTGGACCATGGGCGAGTGGATGGCCAAGGGCAAGCCCTCGATGCTGGGCGCCGCGTCCGGCGCCGTGGCCGGCCTGGTTGCCATCACCCCGGCGGCCGGCTTCGTCGGCCCGATGGGTTCGCTGGTGATCGGCCTCCTGGCTGGCATCATCTGCCTGTGGGGCGTCAATGGCTTGAAGCGCATGCTTGGCGCCGACGACTCGCTGGACGTGTTCGGCGTGCATGGCGTGGGCGGCATCCTGGGCGCCCTGCTGACCGGCGTATTCGCATCGCCCTCGCTGGGCGGCAGCGGCATCTATGACTATGTCGCCAACGCGGTGTCGCCTGAGTATTCGATCTCCGGCCAGGTTTGGATCCAGTTGCAGGCTGTGCTGACCACCGTGGTCTGGTCCGCCGTCGTGTCCTTCATCGCCTACAAGCTGGTGGACCTGATCGTCGGCCTGCGTGTACCGGAAGAGGAAGAGCGCGAGGGCCTGGACATCACCAGCCACGGCGAATCCGCCTATCACGCCTGATCCTGTCGTACCTCCCTGGCCGCGCCGCGGCCCCTCAAGCGCCCCACGGGGGCGCTTTTTTTATGCTCGTTTTGTGGGTGGAATACCCCAAGGGACATTCCACCGCCGGTCGAACAAGCAAGGGGCCGACATGACTGTTTTGTTGTGCGACCCATGGTGCAATGCCCTTCGGGTAATGCACCCTACGACCTCTATGCGGCCCGGGGATGGCTTTGTAGGGCGTAATACCGCGCAGGGGCATTACGCGGAACCACTGCCCCAGGGATTACGCGCAACCACTGCCCCATCCAGCAAACGCGAACCCCCGCGCTTTTTTTGTTCCCCGCCTTTTAAAAACGGCCGTTCGCCCCCATTCTCCTCGCAGTTGGCCGCACACTTCTTGTCCTGCCACCCGGCGTTGGGCCGGGAATCCCGCTAGAATCTGCGTCACTGTAGACGTAATGTAAAGAAAGTTCACCATGGTTCCGCATCTCGTCACCGCCCTGAACGGCCCGCTGCTCGATCTCGAAAAGAAAATCCTGGCCGCCACCCCCGCCATCGAGCGCTGGTTCCGGCTGGAATGGCAGGAGCACACGCCGCCGTTCTACTGCTCGGTGGACTTGCGCAATGCCGGCTTCAAGCTCGCCCCAGTCGATACCAACCTGTTCCCCGGCGGCTTCAACAACCTTTCGCCCGAGATGCTGCCGCTGGCGGTGCAGGCGGCGATGGCGGCGATCGAGAAGTATTGTCCGGACGCCAAGAACCTGCTGATGATCCCGGAGCGCCATACCCGCAACACCTTCTACCTGCAGAACGTGGCGCGGCTGATGCAGATCTTCCGCCAGACCGGCCTGAACATCCGCCTCGGCACGCTGGATGAAACCATCAAGGAGCCCACGCCGATCAACCTGCCCGACGGGGGCACGCTCACGCTCGAACCGCTGGAGATCCTGGCCAATGGCCGCCGCGTCGGCCTGAAGAATTTCGATCCCTGCACCATCCTGCTGAACAACGACCTGTCGTCCGGCCTGCCGCCGATACTGGAAGACCTGCACGAGCAGAACGTGCTGCCGCCGCTGCATGCCGGCTGGGCGGTGCGGCGCAAGACCAATCACTTCTCCGCCTACGACGACGTGGTGAAGAAGTTTGCCAAGCTGATCGATGTCGATCCATGGATGCTCAACCCGTATTTCGCCAAGGTCGGCCCGGTCGACTTCCAGGAGCGGGTGGGCGAGGACGCGCTGGCGACGGCCGTCGACGCGGTGCTGGCCAAGATCCGCAAGAAGTACAAGGAATACGGCATCAAGGAAACCCCGTTCGTCATCGTGAAAGCCGATGCCGGCACCTACGGCATGGGCATCATGACGGTGCGCGACGCCAGCGAGGTGCGCGACCTGAACCGCAAGCAGCGCAACAAGATGGCGGTGGTGAAGGACGGGCTGGAAGTCAACAATGTGATCGTGCAGGAGGGCGTCTACAGCTTCGAGCACATCAACGACGCGGTGGCCGAGCCGGTGGTCTACATGATAGACCGCTATGTGGTCGGCGGCTTCTATCGGGTGCATGCCGAGCGCGGCGCGGACGAGAACCTGAATGCGCCCGGCGCGCATTTCGTGCCGCTGGCCTTCGCCCAGCAGCATGCCTTGCCCGACCCGCATGCCCGCCCCGGCACCACGGCGCCTAACCGCTTCTACATGTACGGCGTGGTGGCCCGCCTGGCGCTCCTGGCCGCCTCGATCGAACTCGAAAAAACCGACCCCAATCCGGAAGTGTATTAACAACATGAAGATCGCCTTCCTCGCCGACCCGCTTTCCACATTCAAGATCTACAAGGACACCACCTACGCCATGATGGTCGAGGCGGCGCGCCGCGGCCATGAACTGTATGCCTTCCGCCATCGCGACATGGCAATCGAAGGCGGCCGCGTGATCGCCAGCATCGCCCGCATCCACCTGACCGGCCATACGGAAGACTGGTACCAGGCCGAGCCGGCCGTGGCGCTCGCGCTGACCGACTTCGACGCGGTGCTGGAGCGCACCGATCCCCCGTTCGACATGGAATACATCTATGCGACCTATCTGCTGGAAGTGGCGCAGAACCATGGCGCGAAGGTATTCAACCGGCCCGAAGCGATCCGCAACCACAATGAAAAGCTGTCCATCGCCCAGTTTCCGCAACTGACCGCGCCGACCCTGGTCACCAGCGACAATGCCCGCATCCGCGCCTTCCACCGCGAGCACCAGGACATCATCCTGAAGCCGCTGGACGGCATGGGCGGCGCCGGCATCTTCCGGGTGCGGGAAGACGGCATGAACCTGGGCTCCATCATCGAGTCGCTGTCCGACAACGGCCGCCGCACCATCATGGTCCAGCGCTACATTCCCGAGATCGTCGACGGCGACAAGCGGGTGCTGCTGATCGGCGGCGAGGTCATGCCCTTCGGCCTGTCGCGCATACCGCAGGGCGGCGAGGTGCGCGGCAACCTGGCCGCCGGCGGCCTCGGCGTGGCGCGGGCGCTGACGCCGCGCGAGCGCGAGATCGGCGAAACCGTGGCGCCCATTTTGTGGCAGCGCGGCCTGTTGCTGGTGGGCCTGGATGTGATCGGCAACTACCTCACCGAGATTAATGTCACCAGCCCGACCTGTTTCCAGGAAATCGAGCAGCAGACCGGCTTTTCCGTGGCCGCGAAGTTCATCGATGCGCTGGAACGCGCGGCGGGCGTGGTTTAATGCAGGCTTTCCGTTTCTGATCACCCCTATATGGTTGGCATTCTGCTCCTGACCCATGCGCCGCTTGGGCAGGCTTTCATCGACGCGGCAACCCATGTCTTTCGCAACCGGCCCGAGCACCTGGAGGCGATCGACGTCAATGCCGACCAGGACACCGGCGAAGTACGGCGGCTGGCGTCGGAATCGATCCGGCGCATCGACGACGGCAGCGGCGTGCTGGTCATGACCGACGTCATGGGCGGCACGCCGTCGAACTGCACGCTGCCGCTGTGCGAGCCCGGCCACGTGGAAGTGGTGGCCGGCATCAGCCTGCCGATGCTGCTGAGGGCGCTGACGTATCGCAATGACACCATCGATGTCGTCGTCGAGATGGCGCTGGCCGGCGGCCAGAACGGCGCCGTGCGGGTCGACAACCGGGTCCGACTTTCTCCCACCTGAAACCAACAAGAACCAGACCACAATGATTCAGCAAGACATCGAAATCATCAACAAGCTCGGTCTGCATGCGCGCGCATCCGCGAAGCTGACCCAACTGGCGGCCAAGTACAAGAGCGAAGTCTGGATGACGCGCAACAAGCGCCGCGTCAATGCCAAATCCATCATGGGCGTGATGATGCTGGCGGCCGGCAAGGGCGCCGTGGTGAGTCTGGAAGTCGATGGGCCGGATGAGCAGGCATGCTTCGACGCGCTTTCGCAGCTGATCCAGGCAAAGTTTGGCGAAAGTGAGTAGGAACGGCCCGCAGATCCACCAGAACAAGCACACATCAATGGCATCCTTCACGCTCCATGGCATACCGGTATCGCGCGGCATCGCGATAGGGCGCGCGCACCTGCTGGCCTCGGCCGCGCTCGACGTCAAGCATTACCTGATCAGCGAAGAGCAGGTGGAGGCGGAGGTGCAGCGTCTGCAGAACGCGATTGCCGCCGTGCACCAGGAGTTGCAGGCGGTGTGGCGCGAGCTGCCGCCGGATGCGCCGGCGGAACTGGGCGCCTTCATCGATGTGCATGCGCTGATCCTGTCGGACCCGATGATTTCCGAGATGCCGCTCGACATCATCCGCAGCCGCCACTACAACGCCGAATGGGCGCTGCTGACGCAGATCGACGAGCTGTCGGCGCAGTTCGACGAGATCGAGGACACCTACCTGCGCGAGCGCAAGAACGACATCCAGCAGGTCGGCGAGCGGGTGCTGAAGGTGCTGACCGGCAGCGCCTCAACGCTGTCCGGCCTGGCCAGCTCGCCCGATTCGACCGCCCACATGATCGTGGTGGCGCACGACATCTCGCCGGCAGACATGCTGCAGTTCCGCGACCGCGCCTTCGCCGGCTTCATCACCGACCTCGGCGGGCAGAATTCGCACACCGCCATCGTCGCCCGCAGCCTCGACATCCCGGCCGCGGTCGGCATGTACAACGCCTCGGCCCTGATCGCGCAGGATGACTGGGTCATCATCGACGGCGACGCCGGCGTGGTGATCGTCGATCCGCCGCCGGTGGTGCTGGAGCAGTACCGGGAGCGCCAGGCGCGCATGCTGCGCGAGCGCAAGAAGCTGTCCAAGCTGAAGAAGACGCCGGCAATCACCAGGGATGGCACCGAGATCACGCTTTTGGCCAATATCGAGCTGCCGCAGGACTGCCCGGCGGCGCTGGAGGCGGGCGCCACCGGCATCGGCCTGTTCCGCTCCGAGTTCCTGTTCATGGGCCGCGCCGGCTATGCCAACCGCCTGCCCACCGAGGACGAGCAGTTCGAGTCCTACAAGATGGCGGTCACGGCCATGAAGGGCCGGCCGGTGACGATACGCACCCTGGACATCGGCGCCGACAAGCCGATGGACAATGCCGAGGAAACCGCGCTCAATCCGGCGCTGGGCCTGCGCGCCATCCGTTACTGCCTGGCCGAGCCGCAGATGTTCATGGCCCAGCTGCGCGCGATCCTGCGCGCCTCGGCCTTCGGCCCGATCAAGCTCCTGATCCCGATGCTGGCGCATGCCTTCGAGATCGACCAGACGCTCAACATGATCGAGCAGGCCAAGGGCCAGCTGCGGGAAGCCAACAGGAAGTTCGACCCGCTGATCCAGGTCGGCGCCATGATCGAGATTCCGGCCGCCGCGCTGGCGCTGCCGCTGTTTGCGCAGCGGCTGGACTTCCTGTCGATCGGCACCAATGACCTGATCCAGTACACGCTGGCGGTGGACCGGGTCGACCATGAGGTGGCGCATCTGTACAACCCGCTGCACCCGGCCGTGCTGTTCCTGCTGTCGACCACGATCGCGGCCGGCGCCAAGGCCGGCATCCCGGTCTCGGTCTGCGGCGAGATGGCCGGCGACACCAAGCTGACCCGGCTGCTTCTGGGCATGGGCCTGCGCGAGTTCTCGATGCATCCGGCGCAGCTGCTGTCGGTGAAGCAGGAAATCCTCAACAGCGACCTCGCCGTCATCGTGCCCAGGACCCGCAAGATCCTGCGTCTCATGGAAGCCAACGCGATCAACGAGGCGATGGAGCAGCTGCGCAGCGCCTAGAACATGACGGTGCGCGCCCGTTTGACGCCGCCCCACGACTTCGCTATTCTTCCGTGACTGCGCCGATTTGACCGGCTGCCAGCGCACCGCGCGGCAGCCCAGCTTGCGGGCGCCAGGGGACTCCCCGCATAAATACGGCTAAAGCGAGCTTGGAAAAGCCCCGAACTTAGCCCGACAGCATGCGCTCTCGGGCTTTTTTATTTGGGATCGCGGGCACGCTTGCCCCGGTTCCGCAGACCGGACCATCATGAAATCTCTTGGCGTCGTCTCCCCGCAGTCCATGCACTTCGATGCGCCCCTGCCGCTGCAGAGCGGCGCATCCATCGCCGGCTACCAGCTGGTCTATGAAACCTACGGCGAACTCAATGCCGACCGCTCCAACGCCGTGCTGGTCTGCCATGCGCTCAATGCGTCGCACCACGTGGCCGGCATCTACCTGAAGGAAGACGGCAGCAAGAGCGTGGGCTGGTGGGACAACATGGTCGGCCCCGGCAAGCCGCTCGACACCGACCGCTTCTTCGTCATCGGCGTCAACAACCTCGGTTCCTGCTTCGGCTCGACCGGCCCGATGCATGTCAATCCGGCCACGGGCAAGCCCTATGGCGCGGCCTTCCCGGTGGTGACGGTGGAAGACTGGGTGCATGCCCAGGCCCGCCTGGCCGACGCGCTGGGCATACGGCAGTTCGCCGCCGTGATGGGCGGCTCGCTGGGCGGCATGCAGGCCCTGGCCTGGAGCCTGCTGTATCCCGACCGGCTGCGCCACTGCATGGTGATTGCCTCCACGCCCAGGCTGTCGGCGCAGAACATCGCCTTCAACGACGTGGCGCGCCAGGCCATCCTGACCGACCCGGACTTCCATGGCGGCGACTACTATGCCCACGGCGTGGTGCCCAGGAACGGCCTGCGGGTGGCGCGCATGGTCGGCCACATCACCTACCTGTCCGACGACGACATGGCCGAGAAATTCGGCCGCGAGCTGCGCTCCGGCGAATACCAGTTCGGCTACGGCATCGACTTCGAGATCGAGTCCTATCTGCGCTATCAGGGCGACAAGTTCTCGGAGTACTTCGATGCCAACACCTATCTGCTGATCACCAAGGCGCTGGATTACTTCGATCCGGCCGCCGCGTTCGGCGGCGACCTGACCGAGGCGCTGGCCGCGGCGCAGGCCCAGTTCCTGCTGGTGTCGTTTTCCACCGACTGGCGCTTCGCGCCGGCGCGAAGCCGGGAAATCGTGCAGGCGCTGGTCAACAACCGCCGCCACGTGACCTATGCCGAGATCGACGCGCCGCATGGCCACGATGCCTTCCTGCTCGAGGACGAGCGCTACATGGCCACCGTGCGGGCCTACTACAACCGGGTCTGGCGCGAGCTGGAGACCGGCGTTTCAATCGGCGGCGAAAGCATGGTGGCTGCATGAACTTCAATGAACTGACCGCATTGCGCGCCGACCTGGCCTTCATTGCGCACTGGGTCGAACCGGGCTCGCGCGTGCTCGACCTCGGCTGCGGCGACGGCGTGATGCTGGATTATCTGCAAAGCGCCAAGCAGTGCGCCGGCTATGGCGTGGAAATCGACGATGCCAAGATACCGGCCTGCATCGGCCGCAATGTGCCGGTGATCCAGCAGGACCTGGAAGCGGGCCTGGCGATCTTTGCCGACAATGCCTTCGACAGCGTGCTGTGCCTGTCGGCGCTGCAGATGATGAAGAATGTCGAAGGCGTGCTGCGCGACATTGCCCGCGTTGGCGCCGAGGCCATCGTGTCCTTTCCCAACTTCGCCTACTGGCCGCATCGCTTCGCGCTGCTGCGCGGCCGCATGCCGGTCTCGCGCAGCCTGCCCTACGAGTGGTACGACACGCCCAACCTGCGCTGCGCCACCATCCACGATTTCCAGGACCTGGCCAACGAGGTCGGCCTGGAAGTGCTGGAATTCGTCGCGCTCGATGAAGCAGGCAAGCCGGTGAGCTTCCTGCCCAACTGGCGCGGCAGCCTGGCCGTGTTCAGGCTGCGCAAGCGGGCGGTTGCATGAAGCAGGATGCGCTGACCTGGCACAGCTACCTGAACCGGCGCATGCTCATATGCGTGTTCCTGGGTTTCAGCTCCGGCCTGCCGCTGTTCATCCTGCTGTCCCTGATGCAGGCCTGGCTCGCCAAGTCCGGCCTGAACGTCAAGGCGCTGGGCCTGTTCGCGCTGGTGATGTTTCCCTATACCTGGAAATTCCTCTGGTCGCCGCTGATGGACCGCTTCAGCTTCGGCTGGCTCGGGCGCCGGCGCGGCTGGATGGCGTTGACGCAAGGCCTGCTGTTTCTCGGCATCGGCTTCATGGGCATGCTCGACCCGCTGACCCAGGTGCCGCTGATCGCCGCCGCCGCCAGCGCGATCGCCTTCCTCTCGGCCAGCCAGGACATCGTGATCGACGCCTACCGGCGCGAGATCCTGCCGGACAACGAGCAGGGCCTGGGTGGCGCGATCCATGTCAATGCCTACAAGGTGGCCGGCATGGTGCCGGGCGCGCTGTCGCTGATCCTGGCCGACCTGATGGCCTGGCAGCCGGTGTTCTGGATCACCGCCGCCTTCATGCTGCCTGGGCTGCTCTGCACCTTCGTCATTGCCGAGCCCCGCGTCTACGGCGTGCCGCCGAAGAACATGCGGGAGGCCGTGGTGCTGCCATTCCGCGAATTCATCGCGCGCGGCGGCTGGGGCAATGCGCTGGCCATCCTCGGCTTCATCTTTCTCTACAAGCTCGGCGACAGCATGGCCACGGCGCTGGCCACCAAGTTCTATATCGACCTCGGCTTCTCGATGACCCAGATCGGCGCGGTGGCCAAGACCACCGGCTTCTGGGCCAGCATCGCCGGCGGCATCATCGGCGGCGTCTGGATGGTGAAACTCGGCATCAACCGCGCGCTGTGGATCTTCGGCGTGGTGCAGGCGGTGGCCATTCTCGGTTTCGCCTGGCTTGCCTACGCCGGCGCCGACCTCGTCTTGCTGGCACTGGTCATTGGTTTCGAGGCGTTTGGCGTGGGCCTGGGAACGGCGGCATTCGTCTCCTATATCGCCACCACGACGGATCCGCGCTACACCGCCACCCAGTACGCGCTGTTCACCAGCCTGGCGGCGGTGCCCCGAACCTTTGTCAATTCCGCTGTCGGCTATATCGTCGCCGAGACAGGATGGTTTCTGTTCTTTATCCTGTGCTTTGTGCTGGCGCTGCCCGGCATGCTGATGCTCCCGAAAATTGCACCGTGGAATAAATGATGAAAAAACTGCCATTGATTTCTGCCCTGCTGTTCTGCCTGGCCTCGCCCGCGCTGCCGGCCATGGCGCAGCAGGACGAAGGCGTCGCCGTGGAACGCATGTCCCGGCTGCGCGGCCTGATTCCGGAAAAGCAGCTGGAAGAGCAGGCCACCATGCAGTACCAGGAACTGAAGCAGCAGGCGGCCCAGAAGGGCGTGCTGGCGCCGGACACTGACCCACAACTGCAGCGGGTGCGCGCGATTTCCCGCCGCATCATCTCCCAGGCCACACGCTGGAACCAGGGCGCGGCTGACTGGCAATGGGAAGTCAACCTCATCAAGGCGGACAACGTCAACGCATTCTGCATGCCGGGCGGGAAAATCGCCTTCTTCAGCGGCCTGGTGGACCAGTTGAAGCTCACTGACGATGAAATCGCCATCGTCGCCGGCCACGAGATTGCCCATGCGCTGCGGGAACATGGCCGCGAACGGGTGGCCAAGGGCAGCCTGCTGCAGCTCGGCGCCAATCTCGGCTCGGCCATTTTCGGCCTGGGCCAGCTCGGCCAGACCGTGGTGGGGCAGGGCGCGCAACTGGCGCTGCTGCGCTTCTCGCGGGAAGACGAAACCGAAGCCGACACTGTCGGTCTGGACTTGGTTGCACGCGCCGGCTATGACCCGCGCGCCGGCGTGGCGCTGTGGCGCAAGATGGCCATGCTGGAAAAGAGCGCGCCGCCGCAATGGCTGTCGAGCCATCCATCCGGCAATAACCGGATTTCGCAGATCCAGAAAACCCTGCCGCAGGTGATGCCGGTGTATGCCCGCGCCGTCAATGCGCAACCGGGCGCATTGCCGCCCTACCGCAGCAACGTGAAGGGCGTAGCGCCGGTGCAGTGAAGCGGCACAGGTGAAGCGGCACCGTCGCTGACGCGGCGGCAGAAGGCGCAAAAAGCGCGCTGGCGCAAGCCGGCCAGCCGGGCGCGGCGGGCAGCGAACTACGTCGCCTGCAGCGCCCAGTCATAGGCGATGGTCAGCGGCGCATGATCCGAGAACCGCGCCTCCCTGTAGATGGCCGCTGTGCGCGCATGTTCGGCGATGCAGGGCGTGGCGACATGGTAGTCGATGCGCCAGCCGACATTCTTGGCCCAGGCCTGGCCGCGGTTGCTCCACCAGGTATAGGCCTCGCCGGTGGTTTCCGGATGCAGGCGGCGGTACACATCCACCCAGCGCAGTTCGTCCAGCACCGCGCTCATCCAGGCCCGCTCCTCCGGCAGGAAGCCGGAATTCTTCAGGTTGCCCTTCCAGTTCTTCAGGTCGATCTCGCGGTGCGCGATATTCCAGTCGCCGCAGATCACCACCTTGCGGCCGCGCTGCGCGAGGTCGGCCAGGTGCCTGTAGAAATGGTCCATGAAGGCGAACTTGGCGGCCTGCCTGTGCTCGCCGCTGGAGCCGGACGGCAGGTACACGGACACCACCGACAGGCCGTCGTAGACCAGCTCGATATAGCGGCCCTCGGCATCGATTTCCGGCACGCCCAGTCCCTGTATCACCTGCAGCGGCTGGTGGCGGGCATAGATGCCGACGCCGCTGTAGCCTTTTTTCTCGGCATAGTGGAAATAGCCGTAATAGCCTTCCGGGTTGAGCATGGCGGCCGTCATGTCGGGCGCCTGGGCCTTGAGTTCCTGCATGCAGACGAAGTCGGCGTCCTGCGCCGGCAGCCAGTCGAGAAAGCCCTTGGCCGTGGCGGAGCGGATGCCGTTGAGATTGGCGGAAATGATGTTGAGCATGGAAACAGTCGCGATGGAAAAGAGGCCGGAGGCCGGCGGTTTGCAGGCGGTATTGTAATTGGCGCGGCAGGCCATGCGCCGGTGTCCGGGCATTTTCCATTTCCTCTTGGAATTTTTGGTCCGGGGCCGCAGCGACTTCGCGTTAAAATGGCGGTCCCGCAAGTCCAGTCCACACGGTCCCATCTTGGAAAATCTACGTCAGCAGTTCATCGCCTTCTCGGTCGATGCCGGCGTCCTGCGTTTTGGTGAATTCATCACCAAGGCCGGCCGCACCTCGCCTTACTTCTTCAACGCCGGCCTGTTCAACGACGGCGCCACGCTGGGCCGCCTGGCCGACTTCTATGCGCAGACGCTGATCGATTCGGGCGTCGAGTTCGACATGCTGTTCGGCCCGGCCTACAAGGGCATCACGCTGGCGTCCGCCACCGCGGTGGCGCTGGCGGCGAAGGGCCGTAACGTGCCGTTCGCCTATAACCGCAAGGAAGCCAAGGACCATGGCGAGGGCGGCACCATCGTTGGCGCGCCATTGAAGGGCAGGGTGGTGATCATCGATGACGTGATTTCCGCCGGCACCTCGGTGCGCGAGTCGGTGGACCTGATCCGCGCCGCCCGCGCCACGCCGGCGGCGGTGCTGATCGCGCTCGACCGCATGGAGCGCTCCGGCGCCGACGGCGCGCTGTCGGCCAACTCGGCGGTGCAGGAAGTCGGCGCCGCCTACGACATGCCGGTGGTGTCGATCGCCAACCTGGACGACCTGCTGCGCTTCATTTCCGCCGGCGGCAATGCCGAGCTGACGAAGCACCGCGACGCGGTCGCCGCCTACCGCCAGCGCTACGGCGTCAGCGGCGCCTGAGCCGCGCATGGCCCGCCTGCGTCCCGCCCTGCTATGGCTGCTGCTGGCGCCGGCGCTGGCGCATGCGCAGGCCAAGATCTACATCTGCAAGGATGCAGCCGGCCGCACCCTGACCTCGGACCGGCCGATTGCGGAATGCAGCAACCGCCCGGTGCGCGAAGTCGACAGGAGCGGCATCACCCGCCGTGAAATTCCGGCGCCGCTGACGCCCGAGGAAAGGCAGCAGCAGGCCCGCGAGGACGCGGCGCGCCGCGCCGAACAGATGGCGGCGCAGGAGCGTCGCCATGGCGACCGGGCGCTGCTGGCGCGCTTTCGCAGCGAGGACGAGATCATCTCGGCCGGCCAGCGCAACATCGTTCTGGTGCAGGAAAACGTCAAGCGCGAAACCCTGCTGCTGGCGGCAGCCGAAAAGCGCCAGCAGGCGGCGGAGGACGAGCTGGCGGTGACGGCCCGCAAGCAGCAGCCTTCCCATGACCTGCCCCAGCGGCTGCAGGATGCCGACCATGCGGTCGCCGCCAGCCGTCGCCGGCTGGGAGATTATGAAGCGGAAATCTTGCTGATCAACAGCCGTACCGATGCCATGCTGAAGCGCTTCCGGGAACTGCGGCAGGAAAAGACGGCCCAGCAGTAGGGCGCTTTCCTGCGGCGCCGGCCAGGCCCTGGCGGGCGCCGGCCGGTTTTTGCTACTGGCTAGTCACTATCGACTCAGGCGCCCAGCTTCTGCTTGAGCAGCTCGGTCAGCTGCGCCGGGTTGGCCTTGCCGCGCGAGGCTTTCATCGCCTGGCCGATCAGCGCGTTGAACGCCTTTTCCTTGCCGGCGCGGAATTCCGCCACCGATTTCTCGTTCGCCGCCAGTACCTCGTCGACGATCTTTTCCAGCGCGCCGCTGTCGGAAATCTGCTTCAGGCCCTTGGACTCGATGATCCGGTCGGCCAGGTCCGCCGCATCCGACTTCGCTTCCCACATCGCGCCAAACACTTCCTTGGCGATCTTGTTGGAAATCGTGCCGTCGGCAATGCGCTTCAACAGCAGCGCCAGCTGCGCGCCGCCGACCGGTGCGTCGGCAATGTCCACGCCCTCGCGGTTCAGGGTTGACGACACATCGCCCATCAGCCAGTTGGCGGCCGGCTTGGCCTGCTCGCGGCCAGCGGCGGCCACCACGGCTTCAAAGTAGGCGGCCATTGCCTTGGACTGGGTCAGCACCACCGCGTCGTACTCGGGCAGGCCGTAGTCGGCGACGAAGCGCTCCCGCATTGCGCCCGGCAGTTCCGGCATCGCTTCCCGCACCCGGTCTATCCAGGCCTGCGAAATCGCCAGCGGCGGCAGGTCGGGGTCGGGGAAGTAGCGGTAATCCTGCGCGTCTTCCTTGCTGCGCATCGAGCGGGTTTCGCGGCGGTCGGGGTCGTACAGGCGGGTTTCCTGCACCACCCGGCCGCCATCCTCGATCAGCTCGATCTGGCGCCGCACCTCGTAGTTGATCGCCTCTTCCAGGAAGCGGAAGGAGTTCAGGTTCTTGATCTCGCAGCGGGTGCCGTATTCCTGCTGGCCGACCGGCCGCACCGACACGTTGGCGTCGCAGCGGAACGAGCCTTCCTGCATGTTGCCGTCGCACACGCCCAGCCAGGTTACCAGCGCATGCAGCGCCTTGGCGTAGGCCACCGCCTCGGCCGCGCTACGCATGTCGGGCTCGGTAACGATTTCCAGGAGCGGCGTGCCGGCGCGGTTCAGGTCGATACCGGTCATGCCGTGGTAGTCCTCGTGCAGCGACTTGCCGGCGTCTTCCTCCAGGTGGGCGCGGGTCAGCTGGACGGTGCGCATCTCCGGCTTGCCGTCCTTTTCCACGATGAAGGAAATGGTGCCGCCCTGCACCACGGGAATTTCATACTGGCTGATCTGGTAACCCTTGGGCAGATCCGGATAAAAGTAGTTCTTGCGCGCAAAGATCGAGCGCGGCGCAATAGTGGCGCCGATCGCCAGGCCGAACTGGATGGCCCGCTCGACCGCGCCGCGGTTCATTACCGGCAGCACGCCGGGCAGGGCCAGGTCCACCGGACAGGCCTGGGTGTTCGGTTCCGCGCCGAAACGGATCGGCGCGCCGCTGAAGATCTTGGACTGGGTCGTGAGCTGCGCATGCGTCTCCAGACCGATAACAACTTCCCACTGCATACTTACCTCGCTGTTTTATTGTTCGGTCGGCTGGCGCAGGTGCCAGTCGGTTGCGCCCTGATAGCGGTGCGCGATGTTGAGCAGCCTGGCTTCGCTGAAATAATTGCCGGTCAGCTGCAGGCCCACCGGACGCTTGCCATTCTTCTCGCCCTGGCCGAAGCCGCACGGCACAGACATGCCGGGCAGGCCGGCCAGGTTGGTCGACAGGGTGAAGATGTCGGCCAGGTAGTTGGCCACCGGGTCGTCGGCCTTCGCGCCGAGGTCCCAGGCCACGGTCGGCGCCACCGGTCCCATGATCACGTCGCACTGCTCGAAGGCGCGGCGGAAATCCTCGGCGATCAGGCGGCGGATCTTCTGCGCCTGCAGGTAGTAGGCGTCGTAATAGCCGTGCGACAGCACATAGGCGCCGACCAGGATGCGGCGCTTGACTTCCTCGCCAAAGCCTTCCGAGCGGGTCTTGCGGTACATGTCGGACAGATCGGTGTAGTCCGCGGCGCGATGGCCGTAGCGCACGCCGTCGAAGCGCGACAGGTTGGACGAGGCTTCGGCCGGCGCGATCACGTAGTACACCGGGATCGACAGCTCGGTCTTGGGCAGGGATATCTCCACCAGGGCCGCGCCCAGCTTCACGAATTCCTGCAGCGCCGCGCGCACCGCCTGCTCTACATCCGCCGCCAGGCCGGGGCCGAAGAATTCCTTCGGCACGCCGATGCGCAGGCCCTGCAGGCTGTCGTTCAGGTTCAGCGTGTAGTCCTCGCGGTCGCGCTCGACGCTGGTCGAGTCGCGCGGATCGAAGCCGGCCATGGTGTTCAACAGCAGCGCGCAGTCCTCGGCGGTGCGGGCGATCGGGCCGCCCTGGTCGAGCGAGGACGCGTAGGCGATCATGCCGAAGCGCGACACCCGGCCGTAGGTCGGCTTGATGCCGGTCACGCCGCAGAAGGCCGCCGGCTGGCGGATCGAGCCGCCGGTGTCGGTGGCCGTGGCGCCGGGCGCGAGACCCGCGGCCACCGCGGCGGCCGAGCCGCCCGACGAGCCGCCGGGCACTGCGGCGAGGTCCCACGGGTTTTTCACCGCGCCGAAATGGCTGTTCTCATTGGACGAGCCCATCGCGAACTCGTCGCAGTTGAGCTTGCCCAACGTGACCGCGCCGGCGGCGTTGAATTGCTCGACCACGGTGGCGTCGAACGGGCTGACATAGTTTTCCAGCATGCGCGAGCCGGCGGTCGAGCGCCAGCCGCGGGTGACGAAGATGTCCTTGTGGGCGATCGGAATGCCGGTCAGCACGGTGGCGCCGCCGCGCGCCAGGCGGGCATCGGCCTCGCGCGCCTGGGCCAGCGTCAGTTCCTCGTTGATGTCGGTATAGGCATTGAGGTTGCTGGCCTGCGAGCGCGCCAGGAAGTGGCGTGCCAGCTCGGTGGCCGACACCTGTTTGCCCTGCAGCAGCGCGGACAGTTCTTTGATGGTTTTTGTGTGCATGGATCTGTTCTTTTGGGCAGTGGCTGGGCCGGGCTTATTCGATGACCTTGGGCACCAGGTACAGGCCGTCCTGGGTGGCGGGCGCGGGTTGCTGGTAGTCCTCGCGGCGGTTTGGCTCATTGGCAATATCGTCGCGCAGACGCAACGAGAATGCTTGGTCGTAGGCAGTAATGGGCTGGGCCAGCGGTTCCACGCCGCTGGTGTCGACCGCCTTCATCTGTTCCACCAGGTCGAAGATGCCGTTGAGCTTGGTCAGCGTGGAGGCGGCCTGCTCCTCGCTCAGGTCCAGCTGCGCCAGGATCGCTAATCTTTTGACATCGGAAAGGGCAAGGGACATGGTTTGTATGCGCGCGAGACGCTTGTCGGAAAAGGTTTTTGGAAATATTAAAGATAAGCTAATAGTCGATAAAAACTTGGCAAAACATCGCATTAGGCGTGCAATTCGGCTGTTTTCATCGTCTGGTAGGAGACAAATTATAAGGTAGAATGTCGGGTTACTGCCTGAAGGCGCCAGCAAAGCGGCTGCCGCGGGCTACAAATAACCCCTCAAGCGACGCGCACCGGTTGCGCTCAGGACCATTCAATGTTTGGATTTCTCCGCAGTTACTTTTCCAATGATCTCGCCATCGATCTCGGCACTGCCAACACCCTGATCTATGTACGCGGACTCGGCATCGTGCTGGACGAGCCATCGGTCGTCGCCATCCGCCAGCAGGGCGGACCCAACGGCAAGAAGACCATACAGGCAGTAGGCAAGGAGGCAAAGCAGATGCTGGGCAAGGTGCCGGGCAACATCGAGGCGATCCGCCCGATGAAGGACGGCGTGATCGCCGACTTCACCGTCACCGAGCAGATGCTGAAGCAGTTCATCCGCATGGTGCACGACACCAAGCTGTTCAAGCCTTCCCCCCGCATCATCATCTGCGTGCCGTGCGGCTCGACCCAGGTCGAGCGCCGCGCCATCCGCGAATCGGCGCTCGGCGCCGGCGCCTCCCAGGTGTTCCTGATCGAGGAGCCGATGGCGGCCGCAATCGGCGCCGGCCTGCCGGTGTCGGAAGCCACCGGCTCGATGGTGGTCGACATCGGCGGCGGCACCACCGAGGTGGGCATCATCTCGCTGGGCGGCATGGTCTACAAGGGCTCGGTGCGGGTCGGCGGCGACAAGTTCGACGAAGCCATCGTCAACTACATCCGCCGCAACTACGGCATGCTGATCGGCGAGCAGACCGCCGAAACCATCAAGAAGGAAATCGGCTCGGCCTTCCCGGGTTCGGAAGTGCGCGAGCTCGAAGTCAAGGGCCGCAACCTGTCCGAAGGCATTCCGCGTTCCTTCACCATTTCCAGCAATGAAATCCTGGAAGCGCTGACCGATCCGCTGAACAACATCGTGTCGGCCGTGAAGAATGCGCTGGAGCAGACGCCGCCGGAACTGGGCGCCGACATTGCCGAAAAGGGCATGATGCTGACCGGCGGCGGCGCGCTCCTGCGCGACCTCGACCGCCTGCTGATGGAAGAAACCGGCCTGCCCGTGATCGTCGCCGAAGACCCGCTGACCTGCGTGGTGCGCGGCTCCGGCATGGCGCTCGAGCGCATGGACAAGCTCGGTTCCATTTTTTCTTACGAATAAAAGCCGGCAGGGCGCGGCCGCTTCGGTGCCGCGCCTGGCATGCCGGGTCATGCATGCACGCTCCTTGTCATGTCAGCCCGGCCTGCCCGACCGGGGCAGGATAATTCTCACTGATGGAATACTATCCTCCGCCACTCTTCAAGCAGGGCGCTTCCGCCCGTGCCAAAGTCGTCATCTTCGCGCTGATCGCCATCGTGCTGCTGGTGGTGGACGGCCGCACCAACACGCTTGCAGTGCTGCGCCAGCTGGCCGGCACCGTGCTCTATCCGCTGCAGGTGGCGGCGCTGGCGCCGCGCGACGTCGCCTACGCCATCGGCGGCTACCTCAACACGATGACGGCGCTGAAGCAGGAAAATGCGGCGCTGAAGACCGAGCAGGTGCGCAATGCCCAGGCATTGCAGCAGGGCCAGTTCCTGGCGGCTGAGAACGCCCAGCTGCGCCGCCTGCTGTCTGCCAGCGAACGGCTGCCGGTGAAGTCGGTGCTGAGCGAGATGCTGTACGACACCCGCGACCCCTTCACCCGCAAGATCGTGCTCAACCGCGGTTCCCAGCATGGCGTGGCGCTGGGCCAGCCCGTGATCGACGACACCGGCGTGGTCGGCCAGGTCACCCGGCTTTATCCCTTCACCACCGAGGTCACGCTGCTGACCGACAAGGACCAGGCGATCTCGGTGCAGGTGGTGCGCAGCGGCGTGCGCAGCGTGGCCTACGGCCGCGGCCAGTCCGGCGTGCTGGAACTGCGCTTCATCGCCGCCAACGCCGACATCAAGAAGGGCGACGTGCTGGTCACCTCCGGCATCGACGGCGTCTATCCGGCCGGCCTGGCGGTGGCGTCCGTGGTGTCGGTCGAGCACAAGTCCTCGGACGCCTTTGCCCGCATCATCTGCCAGCCCACCGCCGGCATCGACCGCAACCAGCAGTTCCTGATCCTGCTCAACGAGCAGAAGGAACTGCCGCGCCCGGCGCCGGAAGAAACCAAGAAGGAAAAGTCGCCGAAGAAAAAGATGAAGGATGCCGGCAAGGATGCCGCCCAGACGGCGCCGGCGGCAACCGCCGCCAGCCCCGCAGTGCCGGCGCCCACAGCGCCCGTTGCCAGAACGGAAGGCAAGACGGAAGCCGGGAATGAAGCCAAGACGGAACCCAGGGTCGCGGGCGCCAATGTGATCAGCGCCTCCTCGAAAAACATCACCCGGATCGTCACGCCGGCCGCTGCTGCCGAGGCAAAGAAATGAACCGTCCGCAATACATCCTGCTCCCGGTCAGCCCGCTGTTCATCGCCGTCACCCTGGTCGGCGCCTTCCTGCTCAATCTGCTGCCCTGGGGCGACCTGTACGGCGTGCCCGACTTCGTCGCGCTGACGCTGATCTTCTGGAGCGTGCACCAGCCGCGCAAGGTCGGCATCGGCCTGGCCTTTCTGATGGGCCTGCTGATGGATGTGCACAATGCCTCTCTGCTGGGCGAGAATGCGCTGGCCTACACGCTGCTTTCCTATTTCGCGATCATGATCCATCGCCGCATGCTGTGGTTCCGCCCCATCACCCAGGCGCTGCACGTGCTGCCGCTGCTGCTGCTGATGCAGGTGGTGCAGATGCTGATCCAGGCGCTGGTCAGCGGCAAGTTTCCCGGCTGGTATTACTTCGCTTCCAGCCTGGTCAGCGCGGCGCTGTGGCCGCTGGTCACCTGGATGCTGCTGGCGCCGCAGCGGCGCGCCGTGGACCGCGATGAAACCCGTCCGATCTGACCCGCCATTCGCCGAGCCTGCCAAGCATGACTGAATTCAAGAACACGGAACGCGAACTGCATTACTTCCGGCTGCGCCTGTCGGTGGCGGGCCTGTTCGTGTTCATTTTCTTTTGCCTGCTGGCCGCGCGCTTCGTCTGGCTGCAGGGCTACCAGCATGATCACTACGCCGCCCAGGCCGAGGACAACCGGATCTCGGTGGTGCCGGTGGTGCCCAACCGCGGCCTGATCGTGGACCGCAACGGCGTCGTGCTGGCGCGCAATTTCGCCGCCTACACGCTGGAGATCACGCCATCGAAGATCAACCGCGACCTCGACGAGCTGATCGACCTGCTCGGCGGCATCGTCGAGATCCAGCCCAAGGACAGGCGGCGTTTCCGGCGCCAGCTGGAAGAGTCCAAGAGCTTCGAGAGCCTGCCGATCCGCACCCGCCTGACCGACGAGGAAGTGGCCCGCTTCACCGCGCAGCGCTACCGCTTTCCGGGCGTGGACATCCAGGCCCGGCTGTTCCGGCAATATCCGCTCGGCTCGATGGCGTCCCATGTGATCGGCTTCATCGGCCGCATCAACCAGCGCGAGTCCGCCAGGATCGAGGAGACCGAGGACGCCGCCAACTACAACGGCACCAGCTACATCGGCAAGGAAGGCGTCGAGAAAAGCTACGAGAAGCAGCTGCACGGCCAGACCGGCTACGAGGAAGTGGAAGTGTCGGCCGGCGGCCGCGCGGTGCGCACGCTGTCGCGCACGCCGGCCACGCCCGGCTCCAACCTGATCCTGTCGATCGACATCGAGTTGCAGAAGGTGGTGGAGCAGGCCTTCGGCAACCGCCGCGGCGCGCTGATCGCCATCGAGCCTTCCACCGGCGACATCCTGGCCTATGTGTCGATGCCGACCTTCGACCCCAACCTGTTCGTCGAGGGCATCGACCAGCAGAGCTGGGACGAGCTCAACAATTCGCCGGACAAGCCGCTGGTGAACCGGCCGCTGTCGGGCAGCTATCCGCCCGGCTCGACCTACAAGCCCTTCATGGCGCTGGCCGCGCTCGAACTGGGCAAGCGCTCGCCGATGTCGGCCATCAGCGACCCCGGCTATTTCATGTTCGGCAACCACCGCTTCCGGGACGACAAGGAAGGCGGCCACGGCACGGTGGACATGTACAAGTCCATCGTCCATTCCTGCGACACCTACTACTACCAGCTCTCGGCCGACATGGGCGTGGACATGATGCATGACTTCATGAAGCCGTTCGGCTTCGGCCAGCTGACCGGCATCGACCTCGAGCACGAGAAGAAGGGCATCCTGCCGTCCACTGCCTGGAAGCGCGCCGCCTACCGCCGGCCCCAGCAGCAGAAATGGTATGCCGGCGAAACCATCTCGCTGGGCATCGGCCAGGGCTACAACTCCTTCACGCCGCTGCAGCTGGCGCATGCCACCGCCATACTGGCCAACAATGGCGTGGTGATGAAGCCGCACCTGGTGAAGATCATGGAAGATGGCGGCACCCGGGTGCGCACCCCGACCGTGCCCAAGGAAAGCTACCGCATTCCGCTGAAGCAGCAGAACATCGACATCGTCAAGCAGGCCATGGTCGGCGTGATCCGCGAGGGAACGGCGGCCAAGGTGTTCTCCAACCTCGGCTACGCGGCCGGCGGCAAGACCGGCACCGCGCAGGTGATCGCGATCAAGAAGAACGAGAAGTACAACGCCAGCAAGATCGACGAGCGCCATCGCGACCACTCGCTGTTTACCGCGTTCGCACCGGCCGACAATCCGCGCATCGCGATCGCCATCATCGTCGAGAACGGCGGCTTCGGCGCCACCGCCGCCGCGCCCATCGTGCGCGAGGCGCTCGACTTCTACCTGCTGGGCAAGCGCAGCGGCCGGGTACAGGACGAGGCGCCAGTGGAGCGGATCGACCTGTCCGATACCCGGCCGCTGGCCGAGGTGCGCGCCGACCAGGACTCCGAGGGCGGCCCGCGCGACGGCGCCGAAACCCAGGGCAACCGGGACTGAGCAGCCATGCAACTCACTGAAAAACGCTCCATCTGGCAGATCGTCAAACCGCACCTGACCGTCTTCGACGGCACCCTGGCGCTGATCATCTTCCTGATCATGTCCACCGGCATGGTCACGCTGTACTCGGCCGGCATCGACTTTCCGGGCCGGGTCGAAGACCAGATGCGCAACATCATCGTCTCCTTCGTGGTCATGTTCATCGCCGCCAATGTCCCGCCGCAGACCCTGATGCGCTTCGCGGTGCCGATCTATACCGTGGGCGTGGCGCTGCTGGTGGCGGTGGCCATGTTCGGCATGATCAAGAAGGGCGCGCGGCGCTGGATCAATGTCGGCATCGTGATCCAGCCGTCCGAGATCATGAAGATCGCCATGCCGCTGATGCTGGCCTGGTATTTCCAGAAGCGCGAAGGCATGCTGCGCTGGAACCACTTCCTGGTGGCGGCGCTGCTGCTGCTAGTGCCGGTGCTGCTGATCATGCGCCAGCCCGACCTCGGCACCTCGCTGCTGGTGGCGGCGGCGGGCTTCTACGTGATCTTCCTGGCCGGCCTGTCATGGAAGGTGCTGCTGGGCCTGGCAATCGCCGGCGGCGCCAGCCTGCCGATTGCCTGGACCATGCTGCACGACTACCAGCGCGCCCGGGTGATGATGCTGATCGACCCGACCGCCGATCCGCTCGGCAAGGGCTTCCACATCATCCAGTCCACCATTGCCATCGGCTCCGGCGGCATCTCCGGCAAGGGCTGGCTCAACGGCACCCAGGCCCATCTGGAGTTCATCCCCGAGCGTACAACCGACTTTATTTTTGCGGTATTCTCCGAGGAATTCGGGCTGATCGGCAACTGCGTGCTGCTGTTCCTGTATCTGATGCTGATTGCCCGGGGACTGATCATCGCCGCCAACGCGCCCACGTTCTTCGCGCGCCTCCTGGCCGGCGCGATCACGCTGATCTTCTTCACCTATGCCTTCGTCAACATGGGCATGGTCAGCGGCATACTCCCGGTGGTTGGCGTGCCGCTGCCATTCATGAGCTATGGCGGCACCGCGCTGGTGACGCTGGGCCTGGGGGCCGGCATCCTGATGAGCATCCAGCGCCACCGGAAACTGGTACAAACCTGATCCATCGATCGGACCAGGCGCGCCCGCGGGTGGCGCGCCACGAACAAGAAAAAGGAAAAGCAATGCACTTGCCATCCCGCCCATGGCCCGGCACGGCCATCCTGTGCGCCGCGGTCGCGTTCATCGCCGCCGGCTGCGGCAGCGCGCCGCAGCAGCAGAGCGCTGATGCCAACGCCGGCGCCGTTCCCGCCAAGTCGGCGCGCCGCGGCCTGCCTTCGCTGCCGCCCGCCGGTTCCGGCCGCGGCGGCTACTACCAGGACGATGGCCCCGGCGAGAACATCCCCGACAATCTCTGGGACGTGCCCGACGCCGAGCCGCGCATCGAGCCCTATGCCAATCGCGGCAACAAGCCCTACGTGGTGTTCGGCAAGGAATACGTGCCGCAGATGAATGAGGAACCGGTGAAGCAGCGTGGCCGCGGCAGCTGGTACGGCCGCAAGTTCCACGGCCAGCGCACCTCGTCCGGCGAGCCGTACGACATGTACAAGATGACGGCCGCCCATCCGACCTTCCCGATTCCGTCCTATGCCCGCGTGACCAATCTGTCCAATGGCAACACGGTGATCGTGCGCGTCAACGACCGCGGGCCGTTCCACTCCGACCGCATCATCGACCTGTCCTATACCGCGGCGCTGAAGCTGGGCTATATCGGCCATGGCAGCGCGCAACTGGAAGTCGAGCGCATCCTGCCCGACGAGATCCGGCGCATGGAACTGGCGCGCAGCAATGGCGCCGCGCCGGCGCTGGCGTCAGCCGCGCCATCGGCGCCGGGCGTGAGCACCGAGGCGGTGCCGATGCCGGTGACCATGGTCAGCGCGCCGGCCGAGCTGATGGCGCCGCCGGCAGCCGCACCCGCCGCTGCGTCAACCATGCCCGCCGCGTCCAGCGTATCCACCGTGTCCGCCGCGGCCGGCGGCTTCTACCTGCAGCTCGGCGCCTTCTCCCAGGCCGCCAATGCGCAGGCGGCGCAGGCGGTGCATGCCCAGCGCTGGAACGGCAGCCTGCGCCAGGTTGATATCGTGCACAACAACACGCTGTTCCGGCTGTATGGCGGCCCGTTCGCCAGCCGCGCCGATGCCGAGGCCGTGGCGCGCCAGATGCAGGCCAGCGGCGGCGCCATGCCCATCATCGTTCAGCGCTGATCGTCGCCTTCGTCCTGCGCCTTCAGCGCAAGGGCGCGCTCGTACAGCGCATTCTTCTTCTGCCCGGTGATGCGGGCCGCCAGCGCGGCGGCCTGCTTGACCGGGCATTCTTCCAGCAGGATGGACAGCACCCGGTCCGACTCCGCCGTGCCGGCGTCCTCCTGCTCTGGCGCACCCTCCACCAGCAGCACGAACTCGCCGCGCTGGCGGTTGCTGTCGGCCGCCAGCCAGGCTGCGGCCTCCGACAGCGGGCAGCGATGGATCTGCTCGAACAGCTTGGTCAGCTCGCGTGCGAACACCACCTGGCGCTGCGGCTCGAAGGCCGCGGCCAGCGCGGCCACGGTGTCGATGATGCGATGCGGCGCCTCGTAGAACACCAGGGTCGCGGCCAGCGGCCGCAGCTGCGCCAGCTCGGTCTCGCGCTGGCGCGCCTTGGCCGGCAGAAAGCCGTGGAAATGAAAGCGGTCATTCACCAGCCCGGCGGCCGACAGCGCCGCCACGGCTGCCGACGCGCCCGGCACCGGCACCACCCGCAGCCCGGCTGCGCGCACCGCGTCGACGATGCGGGCGCCAGGATCCGACACCGCCGGCGTGCCGGCGTCCGACACCAGCGCAATGCGCTCGCCCGCCTGCAGCCGCGCAATCAGCCTTTCGGCGACTTCCCGTTCATTGTGCTGGTGGGCCGCGATCAGCGGGCGCTGCAGGCCGTAACGGCTCAGCAGCTGCGCGGTGTTGCGGGTATCCTCGCAGGCGATGGCGTCGGCCTGGGCCAGCACCTGCAGTGCGCGCAAGGTGATGTCGGCTACATTTCCGATGGGTGTGGCGAGCACATATAATGCACAGGCCGGATAATTCTGGGCAACAATCTCCTGCAGCAGGGGCAGGGCGCCGGAAAAGCTGAACGCGGGTTGTGTCATTGGGAGTCGAAATGTCGTTCCGAAAAGTGAAGACCGGATTGGTGGCGGCGGCGCTGGCCGGATTGTGCGCGCTGGCGCAGGCAAACACAACCGTGGCCATGCCGGCCCTGCCGTTGCTGGCCCAGAACGACATCAGCCTGATGCCGGGCGGGCCGACCGACACCGGCCCGGTCGAAACCGAGGCGGTGCCGATGCCTGATGTCAGCCTGCAGCCGCAGGACCAGGCCGCCCTGTCCGGCCCGGTGCGCATCGGCCTGCTGCTGCCGTTGCGCTCGGACAGCCTGGGCGCCGCCGCCGCCATGGTGCGCGACGGCTTCATCGCCGCCTATGAAAAGCGGCGCGACCCCAATATCACCCTGACCGTGGTCGAAACCGGCGACGCCGCCCAGGACGTGCTGGATGCCTACAACGGCGTGCTGGCCGACCAGGACATCATGGTCGGCCCGCTGTCGCGCAGCGGCGCCGCCGCCATCGCATCGCGCGGCGCGGTCAGCAAGCCCACCATCGCGCTGACCCCGGCCGACGCGGTCGGCGCGCAGGCCGGCGCCCAGCCGCAACTGCTGCTCATGGGCCTGTCGCTGGAAGACGAGGCGCGCCAGGCGGCCGACCTGGCCGCCGCCGACCTGCCGGGCGAAGAGGCGCTGATCGTCTCCACCGCCACCGCATGGCAGCGCCGCGCCGCCCGCGCCTTCCAAGCCGCCTGGCAGCGCCGCGGCCTGCCGGCCGACCTGGTGGAACTGAGCGCCGGCGGCGGCAACCTGAGCGCCAGCGCGCTGGGCCAGCTGCAGGAACGCCTGCGCAACGGCCGCCCCGGCCTCGCATTCGTGGCGCTGGACGCGGCACAGGCGCGCCAGTTGCGCGAATCGATCGGCACTGAACTGCCGATGTATGGCACCTCACAGCTGAACCCTTATTCGCGCCAGGGCTGGTCCGCGGCCGAGCGCCGGCCCGACATGGACGGCGTGCGCTTCATCGACCTGCCTTACCTGCTGCGGCCGGATGCCAGTGCCGTATTCGCCCCGGCGCCGGCGGCCCAGAAGAGCGCCGACATGGAGCGCCTCTATGCGCTGGGCATCGATGCCTACCAGGTGGCGCGCGAAGTCGCCGCCCGCCGCGGCGTGTTCGAGCTCGATGGCGCCACCGGCAAGTTGAAGGCCAGCATTGGCGGCGGCCGCGCCCGCTTCGAGCGCAGCGCATCGCCGGCGGTCTATCAGGACGGCGCCGCCGCGCCCCTGTCAAACCCGCAATGACATTGAGGAAGGTGCCACGGCGCACGCAACGCCAGCTGGCCGGCGACGCCGGCGAGGATGCGGCGCTGGCGCACCTGCAAAGGCATGGCCTGGTGCTCATCGAGCGCAACTTCCACTGCCGCGGCGGCGAACTGGACCTGATCATGCGCGACGGCGCCACGCTGGTGTTCGTCGAAGTGCGGCGGCGCGCCGGCAGCGGATTCGGCGGCGCCGCCGCCAGCATCGGCAGCGCCAAGCAGGCGCGCCTGTGGAACGCCGCCCAGACCTACCTGCAGCGCTACCGCATGCCGCCGCCATGCCGCTTCGACGTGGTCGCCATCGAAGGCGCCGCGCTGGACTGGCTCAGGAATGCCATTCAGGCCTGATCAGGCCTGAATCGGTGGCTGGTTTCAACTTACCCTTATAATCGCGCATCATGACGAACCAACGTATCCTCCAGCACTTCCAGGAAAGTGCGCAGCTCATGCTGCAGGCTGCCGAGCAGCTCTCCGGGCCCATCGCGCAAGCGGTGGAAATCATGTTCACCGCGCTGTCGAACGGCAACAAGATCCTCGCCTGCGGCAACGGCGGCTCGGCCGCCGACTGCCAGCATTTCGCCGCCGAGCTGGTCGGGCGCTTCGAGCGCGAGCGGCTGCCGCTGCCGGCGCTGGCGCTGACCACCGACACCTCGATCCTGACCGCGGTGGCCAACGACTACAGCTACAACGAGGTCTATGCCAAGCAGGTGCAGGCCTTCGGCCAGTCCGGCGACGTGCTGCTGGCGCTGTCCACCTCGGGCAACTCGGCCAATGTGGTGGCGGCGATCGAGGCGGCGGTCGAGCGCGACATGCGCGTCATTGCACTCACCGGCAAGGGCGGCGGCGTGATCGGCGAGCTGATGTCGGAAGGCGACGTGCATATCTGCGTGCCGCACGAGCGCACCGCCCGCATCCAGGAAGTACACGGACTGACCATACACATACTGTGCGACGGCATCGACGTCGCCCTATTCGGAGGGGATGCAAATGACTGAAGGCGCGGCCGCGAAACAACAATCCAACGCCGCCGCCTGGCGTCGTCCGCTGGCGCGGCTCGCGCTGTGCGGCATGATCGCCATCAGCCTGCAGGGATGCATCGAGATGGCGGTCGGCACCGCGGTGGTAGGCACCATCGCCGCCACCGACCGCCGCACCTTCGGCGCCCAGACCGAGGACAAGGCCATTGCCTTGAAGGGCGAGAGCCGGGTCGCCAACATGGTCGGCAATGCCGGCCATGTGAACATCAACAGCTTCAACCGCAAGGTGCTGCTGACCGGCGAAGTGCCGGACGAGGCCACCAGGATCGCGGTGGAGCGTGAAATCGCCGACATCTCGGGCGTGCAGTCCATCGTCAACGACCTGGTCGTCGCGCCCCCCGCCAGCTATACCTCGCGTTCCAACGACACCCTGATCACCGGCAAGGTCAAGGCCTCGCTGGTGGACGCGAAAGACATCTCGGCCAACAGCTTCAAGGTGGTGACCGAGCGCGCCGTGGTCTACCTGATGGGCCGCGTGACCCAGCGGGAAGGCACCCGGGCGGCCGAAGTGGCGCGCGGCGTGGCCGGGGTGCAGAAGGTGGTCAAGGTGTTCGAGTACATCACCGAAGACGACGTGCGGCAGATGTCGAACACGCCTGCCCGGCAATAAGCCACGGTAACGGCCAATGAAGCGGCGCCTGTTCCTGCACCTGTGCCTTGGCGGTTCGCTGGCCGCCGGCGGCTTGGCGCGCGCGGCCGAGCCGGTGAAGGTGGTCTATCACATGGCCGACGGCATCGACCAGGCAACGCGCGGGCTGGCCAGCATCCGCAACCACCTGCGCGCCGCGCCTGATACGAAGATCGTGGTGGTGGCGCTGGGCGACGGCATCCGCTTCCTGCTGAAGGGCGCGACCGAGCGCAACGGCCGGCCATTCGACGCGGCGGTGGCCGCGCTGGCGCGCCAGGGCGTGGAATTCCGGGTCTGCAATAATACCCTGACCGCGCACAACATCGACAAGTCCGAACTGGTGCCGGACATCAGCCTGGTGCAGGCCGGCGTGGTCGAGATCGCCCGGCTGCAGTCACAGGAAGGCTACGCCTATATCCGCCCCTGACGCTGGCGGCGCCGGCCGGGCCACAGGCAACCAAGCAGGCAGGCAGGCAGGCAGGGGCCTTGTTGACTATAATGTCCGCATTCCCGCCTTTCCTTTCTTCACCGCCCTCATCCCTTCCTCATCATCATGGCTACTGCAAACCGCAACTGGATCAAACTGCTGGCCGGCATCGCCGTCGTGGTGATTGCCGCCGTCGCTTACTTTTCCCTGTCGTCGCGGCAGCCGGCACCGCAGGTCACCTATACCGACCTGAACGGACAGAAGATCACGCCGGAAAGCCTCAAGGGCAAGGTAGTGATGGTCAATTTCTGGGCAACCTCCTGCGTGACCTGCATCAAGGAAATGCCGCAGATGGTGCAGACCTATAACAAGTACAAGGACCAGGGCCTGGAATACATCGCGGTGGCGATGAGCTACGATCCGCCCAACTATGTGCTCAACTATGCCCAGACCCGCCAGCTGCCGTTCAGGGTGGCGCTTGATACCCAGGGCGAGCTGGCCAAATCCTTCGGCGACGTCAAGCTCACGCCCACCACCTATGTGATCGACAAGGAAGGCAACATCATCAAGCGCTACGTCGGCGAGCCGGAATTCCAGCAACTGCACAAGCTGCTGGAGAAGGCGCTGGCCGCCTGAGGCATGGACTGCCAGCAGAAATCCTTTCCAAAACCCCGGCCCGACCGGGGTTTCTGCCAATTGCAGAAACCCAAGATTGTTTGGCATTAAGGCCGGTACCCGCTTGTCTGAAGTAGTATTTGACTGCAATTCAAAAGGGTAAATCGTGCAGCCAAGGCCAGTCCTGGCGCACGGTGCCTGTCGCCTTCCCGGCAGCCGTCACAGCGCCACCACATCAATCGTCGGAAAAGATCATGGCCGTATCCTTGGTAAAAATGGGCATTCCCGGGCTGGATGAAATCCTGCTGGGCGGCTTGCCGCGCAATAACAATGTGATCGTCGAAGGACAGCCAGGCTCGGGCAAGACCACGCTGGGCCTGGGCTTCATCCATGCCGGCGCTGCGCTGTACGACGAGCCGGGCGTGATCGTTTCCTTCGAGCTGGAGCCGGAAAAGCTGCTGCGCGACGCCATCGGCTTCGAATGGGACCTGCAACGCCTGATCGATGCCGGCAAGGTGCGCATCATCCAGACCAGCCCGGCCGCGCTGCTCAGCGAGTTTCGCAGCAATGACGGCGCCTTTGCGGCTGAACTGGCCGCCATCGGCGCGCGCCGGCTGCTGATCGACGGCCTGACGCCGCTGCGGCTGTATGCGCAAAGCAATGACATGCCGTTCCGGGAAGACCTGCATCTGCTGGTCGAAGGACTGACCAGGCTGGGCGTAACCACCATGGTGACCGCCGAGCGCGACGAAGGCGGCAAGGACGGCTTCGCGCATGAGCGCTTCGTGTTCGACACCATCATTTCGCTGGGCCGCAACGAACAGCGCCGTCGGCTGCACCGCAGCCTGTCGGTGGTGAAGTCGCGCGGCCAGGACTTCATCGGCGGCAGCCACACCATGCGCATCGAACCGGGCGTGGGCATCCATGTGTATCGTCGCGCCCAGTCGCGGCCGCTGGTGGCGGACGAGCAGCCCACGTCCAGCAAGCACCTGTCCATCGGCGCCGAGGCGATAGACCGCATCATGGGCGGCGGGGTCTATGAGGGCTCGATCACCATGGTCTGCGGCATTTCAGGCACCGGCAAGACCGTGCTCGGGGTGCAGTTCCTGAATGCCGCCATCGCCGCCGGCAAGCGCACGCTGCTGGTGACGCTGGACGAGCATCCGCGCCAGCTGATACGCAACGCGGCCTCGCTCGGCTTCGACCTGGAAAAGCTGCTGGCCGACGGCTCGCTGTTCATGCTGTACGAGTCCCCGCTGGAACTGGAACTCGATGTTCACTTCGACAAGGTGGCCAGGCTGGTGGAGGAGCATCGGATCGACTGCATCGTGCTGGACTCGGTGGCGGTCTATGAACTGAGCAGCGCCCATGAAGCGGCCGACTTCCTGTATGCGCTGGCCAGCTTCTTCAAGGACCGGCTGGCCACCGTGCTCTTCAACTATGAGAGCCCGGAACTGCTGGGCCTGTCGCAGATCAGCGAGGCGCTGAAGGGCTCGCACCTGGTGGACAACATCATCCTGCTGAACTATGTGGAAATCTCGACCAGGCTGCGGCGCGCCATCGCGATACCCAAGGTGCGCGGCGCCGACAACCAGCAGCTGACCAGGGAATACGTGATCGGCCAGGGCGGCATCACGGTGATCGAGGACGACGAGGAAGAGGCCGATGGCGGCGCGGTGCCGCAGCTGCCGTTCTCGTCCTATTACGGTTTGCTGGCGCGCTCGCCGTCCAGGCGCAGCCCGGTCATCGAGGAAGCGCTGTCGCAGGGCAAGAGCCTGCCCGAGTCCAGTGCGCCGGCAGTGCGCGACATGGACAAGGGTCAATGACCGAGCAGGAAAACGCCGATGCCGACTGGAGCGCCTGGGAGCAGGCGCTGGCCGAGTTCTCCGCCGCCAGCGGCCTGGTGGTCTCGGCCTACGATGCCAGCGGCCAGCGCCGCCTCGGCCCTTTCCTGCAATCCCGGCTGTCGACCCTGCTGGCCGGCTCCACGCTGTGGGACGCGCATGGCGACGGCACCCGCTTCGAGCAGGCGCTGGCGATGCGGGCCGCGGCCGAAGGCCATGCCGGCGCACTGTTCTGCGAGGAGCTGTGCGTGCAGGCGGTGCCGCTGACCCTGTTCGGCAAGAGCTATGGCGCGGTGGTCTATGGCTGGGTCTTCAACCGCTTCACTTCCGGCATGGCCTGCGAGCGCATCGCCCGCCAGCTTGGCATGTCCGGCACGCCGCTATGGGCGCAGGCACGGCTGGAGTCGCCGGTGCCGCAAGGCCGGATGACGATTTACACCGAACTGCTGCGCACCCTGATCGATTCCACCACCCGGCAGAAAGAGGCGATCGTCCGCCTGAATGAACTGAACCGGATGCGCGACGTGTTCCTGGCCACTGTCTCGCACGAAATGCGCACGCCGCTGTCGGCGATCTCGATGCGGCTGGAAATGCTGCTGCGCAGCCAGTTGAATGATCCCGAGCGCCTGCGCCGCGAACTGGGCGCGATGATGCGGCATGTGGCCCAGGAGACCCGGATGGTGGAAGACCTGATCGACGCCGCCCAGACCCGCAACGGCCAGCTGGCGATCCGTCCCGAGCATGTGTCCCTGATCCGCATCGTCAGGGATGCGCTGTCCACGGTGGAGCCGGGCGCCCAGGCCAAGCAGGTGGCGCTGGGCGCGGACCTGCCGGCGCAGGGAGAGCTGATGGTCTGGGGCGATGCGCAGCGGCTGCAGCAGCTGTTCTGGAACCTGCTGTCGAACGCGGTGAAGTTCACGCCCGAGGGCGGCATGGTGCGGCTGCGGGTACTGCCCGGCGCGCAGAGGCACCTGATCGAGGTCAGCGATACCGGGCAGGGCATTGCCGAACAATTCCTGCCCGAGGTATTCGGCGCCTTCAACAAGCAGCAGTCGCATAACGCGGGCGGACTGGGACTGGGCCTGTTCATCGCGCGCCATATCGTCGAGCTGCATGGCGGCACGATCGAGGTAAGCAGCGGCGGCGCCGGCCAGGGCGCCACCTTCACGGTCAGCCTGCCGGCGCTGGCCGGCGCGAGCGCCTGATCAGGCCAGGCCGGCGCCGTGCGCCTGCAGGTCGGCGTGGTAGGAGCTGCGCACCATCGCGCCCACGGCCGCATGCACGAAGCCCATCTTGTAGGCTTCTTCCTCGTACATCTTGAAGGTGTCCGGATGCACATAGCGGCGCACCGGCAGATGGTCGCCCGACGGCATCAGGTACTGGCCGATGGTAAGCATGTCGACGTCATGGGCGCGCATGTCGCGCATGACCTGCAGCACTTCCTCGTCGGTCTCGCCCAGGCCCACCATGATGCCGGACTTGGTCGGCGTATGCGGATGCATGTCCTTGAAGCGTTTCAGCAGGCTCAGCGAATACTGGTAGTCCGAACCCGGACGGGCTTCCTTGTACAGCCGCGGCGCGGTTTCCAGGTTGTGGTTCATCACGTCCGGCGGCGCGGCCTTCAGGATTTCCAGCGCGCGGTCCATGCGGCCGCGGAAGTCCGGCGTCAGGATCTCGATGCGGGTGGCCGGCGACAGTTCGCGCACGCGCTCGATGCAGGCCACGAAATGGCCGGCGCCGCCGTCGCGCAGGTCGTCGCGGTCGACCGAGGTGATCACCACATAGTTGAGCTTGAGCGCAGCGATGGTTTTCGCCAGGTTTTCCGGCTCGTTCGGGTCCAGCGGGTCAGGGCGGCCGTGGCCGACGTCGCAGAACGGGCAGCGGCGGGTGCATTTGTCGCCCATGATCATGAAGGTCGCGGTGCCCTTGCCGAAGCATTCGCCGATGTTGGGGCAGGAAGCTTCCTCGCACACCGTCACCAGGTTGTTGGCGCGCAGGATGTCCTTGATCTCGTAGAAGCGGGTGGTGGGCGAACCGGCCTTGACGCGGATCCAGTCGGGTTTCGGGATGCGCTCGGCGGGCACGATCTTGATCGGGATGCGCGCGGTTTTGCCGGCGCCTTTCTGCTTCTCGCTGGGGTTGTAGGCGGAGGAAGCAATCTCGGTCGGGTTGGATGCCATGGTATGCAGTGCGCCTGGCGGCGCCACTATCCTTTCAGTCGGTCAATGAGTTGGCGGGCCAGCGCCTGCTGCACCTGCGCAAGCGGCGCGGTAACGCCCAGGGTTTGCATGTCCACTGTCGCCAGGCCGGCATAACCGCAGGGGTTGATCCAGCCGAAGGGCGCGAGGTCCATGGAAACATTGAGGGAGACGCCGTGGTAGGTGCAGCCGTTGCCGCGGATCTTCAGGCCCAGCGCGGCAATCTTGGCGCCGCGCCAGTCGCCGTCGGCGATGTAGATGCCGGGCGCGCCGGCCCGGCGCTCACCGGCCAGATTATACGCCGCCAGCGTTTCGACCACAGACTGCTCGATATTCCAGACGAATTCGCGGGCAAACAGGCGGGCGTCGCGCTGGCGCCGCTTCAGGTCCATCAGCAGGTAGATCACCACCTGGCCCGGGCCGTGGTAGGTCACTTCGCCGCCGCGGTCGGTCTGTATCACCGGGATGTCGTGCGGGTTCAGCACGTGGGACGGATCGGCCGCCAGGCCCAGCGTATAGACCGGCGGATGCTCGACGATCCACAGCTGGTCGGGCGTGGCCGCGGTGCGCGCGTCGGTATAGGCGCGCATCGCGTCGAAACTCGCCTGGTAAGGCTCGCGACCGCGGTGAACGAGAACGGGCGAGCCTTCCATGGCGCTGTTACAGCACGACCTTGACCATCGGATGCGAGCTCAGCGCGCGGTACAGGTTGTCAAGCTGTTCACGGCTGGTGGCGCGCACGGTGGCGGTCAGGGACAGGTAATTGCCCTTGGACGACGGCCGCATCTCCATGCGACCGGCGTGGAATTCCGGGTCGTGCTGCGTGACCACTTCGACGATCACTTCGGCAAACGATTCCTGCATCGCACCCATGATCTTGATCGGGAAATCGCTCGGGTATTCGATCAGGCTTTCCGGTGTGGGCAGATCGCTCAGATTCGTCAGGTTGCCGGTCTTGTTCAGCTTGTCCATCATGCGCTCCTGGTTGATTCAGGCTGCGGCTTTCGCTGCCTGGTAGGCCTCATACAACTTGGCATATATGGGGCCTGGCGCGCCGTTTCCAACAGGCTGGCCGTCGATGCGGGTAACCGGCAGCACTTCCTTGGTGGCCGATGAAATCATCACCTCGTCGGCGGCGAACACTTCCTCGCGGCTGATGCGGCGCACCTGCATCGGAATGCCCAGACCCTCGCACAGTTCCTGGATCAGGCCATAGCGTATGCCTTCCAGGATCAGGTTGTCCTTGGGCGGCCCTGCCAGCACGCCATCCTTGACGATCCAGACATTGGACGACGAGCCTTCGGTCAGCATGCCGTCGCGGAACTGGATCGCTTCCGTCACCTGGTTTTCCGCCGCATGTTGCGCCGCCAGCACATTGCCCAAGAGCGACACCGACTTGATCTCGCAATGCAGCCAGCGCTTGTCGTCCATCGTCACGCAGGCCACGCCCTTGCTGCGCACCTCGGCCGAGGGCAGCACCAGCGGATTGGTCATGATGAAGACGGTGGGCGTGACTTCCGCCGGGAAGGCATGCGCCCGGCGCGCTACGCCGCGGGTTACCTGCAGGTAGACCATCTGCTCGTCGTCCGGGCTGGCATCCACCACCTGCCGGATCAGCGCCATCCAGCCCGCAAGGTCATGCGGATTCGGTATGCCGATCTTGTCGAGGCTGCGAAACAGCCGCGCCATGTGCTGTTCGGAACGGAACATGCGGCGGCCGTAGATGGGAATGACTTCATAGACGCCGTCGCCAAAGATGAAGCCGCGGTCGAGCACCGGGATCTTGGCTTCGGACAGGGGCGTCATTTCGCCATTGAGATAGACCAGGGGATCGTTCATGTTTTTTTCAGGGGATGTGGGAATGCAGATTCTTGCATGCGCGCGCCGGGCAGTTGATGCGGATTCGGCATGACCACGTGCCAGCCGGCAAGGTACACGGGAGCGAATTATAGCGGAGCGGGAGTGATGGGACCTGCGGCAGGAACAACAGCGTCCCGGTCCAAGCAAAGAGGCAACATTGTTACAAGATGAGTTTTTTGTGCTTAATAGTTCTGGCATCAAAGGCACACTCAACCGAACCTACGGCGCCTGGCTGCCTGCCTGCTGGCTGCCAGGTTCAGGCACCACAGGTCTTCCGATGGCGCAAGCCTGCCTACTTTCCTCATCCATCATTGCGGACCCTGACATGAAAAATCATCATCGTTCCATGCTCTACAGCGCAGTTCTTTTTCTGACACTTTCTGTGGCTGCTTGTGGTGGCGGTGGGTCCGGTTCCGGCTCCAGCGCTAGTTCCAGTTCCAGTTCTGGCGACAGCGCAAGCACACCAAAAAGCCTGCCGGCGGTCCAGAGCGTGATTGACCAGAGCAATTATGTCAGGACAGCGGCGCATGCCTACCTGGGGCCGGAAAGCATGACAGGCCTTACCCAAACCAGTGCCATGCTTCTCTCGGGTGTCAGCATCGACACGAAGGTCCCTGGACTGGCAGAACTGGCCACGGATGTGCTGCGCCAGCTTGTCGGCAACCGGCCTTCCACCGTGACGGCGGTTGTGCAGTCGGCTTCCTGCCCGGGCGGCGGCACGATGAAGGTGAGCATTTCCGCCGATTCCCTCGACAGCATGCAGCCGGGCGACGTCGCTACCTTGGAAGCGAGCAACTGCGGCGTATCCGGCATGAAGATCAATGGCGGTTTGATGCTGACCTTGAAGGAAGGCAGTGCCGCCTCTGCCCTGAATGGCGCACCGCATAGCGTGATGCAGTATCGATTCACCAGCCTGTCGCTGGCGAGCGAAACCGAGAAGGCGCTGATGGACGGCGACATGACGGCAAGGTATGACCAGTCCAGCACAGGCGATATCACAGTCGTGCTGTCGGGCGACTCCTTCAGGACCAGATTGGAAAGGGATGGTGCGCTCGTGATGGACCATACCATGCTTGGATTCGAATCCAGCGCCGTTGCCACGACCACCGGACGCACTGCCAGCAGGAACTACATGCTCAGCACGAGTTCGCCTTCGTTCAGGGATTTGTATGTCGGGGTTAAAACCATCACGCCACTTGTTTACGGGGCCGGCGACAACCCGGTATCCGGTTCGATACTGGTGACCGGTGCCGCCTCGAGCGTAACCATCACGGCAGTCGATGCGGCCAGCGTACGGCTTGACCTGAGCGCCAGGGGTGACGGCGTGATCACCGAGAGCCAGACGATGCCCTGGCCTGAATTCGAGAAAGCGTTCTGAGGCCTGAAATCCCAAACCCATGCGGCAGGCCGGCGGCCTGCCGTTCTTTTTCCGGCATCGACATGCTTTTCAAAACCATTGCGGCAATGCTGGCCGCCGGCGCCCTGGCTCCATCGGCCCGTGCCCAGTGGACGCCCGCATTGGGCGTCGCGGCCAGGCAATTTACCCTCAACGAATACGATGCCGCCGGCCGCCGCATCGTGCGGGAGCAAGGCTGGCTGCCCGGTGTGGAAGGCCGCCTGGCTTACCGGAGCGGCGACTGGACGCTATCGGCGCAGGCGTCGCATTATCAGCATGACATTGGCTATCGCGGTCAGACCCAGTCCGGCGCCCCGGTGGACAGCCGCACCGACACCGCACTGACGCAATCGGGCGCCGGGATTACCTATGCGGTCAATGCCATGCTGAGCGCCTCGCTGGCCTTCGAGTTCGAGCGCTGGCGGCGTGACATCCGGGGCGTGGGCCAAGTGCTGGGACTGCAGGAGCGCACGCTGTCGCGCCGCGCGCTGCTCGGGCTGGACGCACGGTTTCCGACCACGCATGGCGAAGTGATGGCTGGCGCCGCATTGCTGCTTGCCGCGCCGGAAAAGCTCCGGGTCGGGTTTTCGGGCCAGTTCGACGATGTCTCGTTCGACACCCGCCCCGCCCATGGCATGCGGCTGGGCCTTGGCTGGCAGCCTGCCGCGTGGCCGTCGCTGGAACTGCGTGCCGGACTGGACTGGTGGAAGGTGGGACGCAGTGCGGATGCGGCGCTGGGCAGGAACGGCCGCCATGCGGGAACAGTCGCCCAGCCGGAGCATGCCTTGACCAGCATGCGGCTGGCTGTGCTTTACCGGTTCTGAGCCTAGTTCCGATGCCAAGCCGGCCAGGCAGGAAAGAGGTGATCCTCCACACTTGATGCCCTAAAAGTCGCCGGTGGCCTGCTCCGCCTCTGTTTGCGGGCGAAAGTCAAGAGGTACCGCTCTTCATGAAAAAGGCCCTGGCGACATTCTCTGTCGCCAGGGCCTTGCTTGATTCGAAGAAGCCCAGGCAAGCCGCCCAAGCCATCACCGCATCACTTCATCATCAGCCGTACCGAATCCCAGGCCCGGCCGAAGATGCTGGCCTCGTTCACCTGTTCCAGCGCCAGGAGCGGCGCCTCGGTGATAGTCTTGCCGTCGGCGACCATCTTCAGCGTGCCGACCCGGCTGTTCTGGGCAATCGGCGCCACCAGCGGGTCCTTGCGTTCGACCACCGGCTTCATCTTGTCGGCCGTGCCCTTGGGCACGGTCACGTACATGTCGCGGTCGAAGCCCAGCTTGACTTCCTTCTGCGAGCCTTTCCAGACTTCCGGCGTGGCCACTGCCTGGCCCTTGGCGTACAGCTTGACCGTGTCGAAGTTCAGGAAGCCCCAGTTCAGCAGCTTCTGGCTTTCCTGCGCCCGCACCGAGTCGGACCGGGTGCCCAGCACCACCGACACCAGGCGGCGCTCGCCGCTGGTGCCGTTGGGACGATGCGAGGACGCGATCAGGCAGTAGCCGGCGGCCTGGGTGTGGCCGGTCTTCATGCCGTCCACGGTCGGGTCCAGCCACAGCAGGCGGTTGCGGTTGGGCTGGGTGATCTTGTTGTAGGTGAAGCTCTTGGTCGAATAGATCTTGTACATCTCCGGGTAGTCCCGGATCAGGCGCGCAGCCAGCACCGACAGGTCGCCCGCGGTGGAATAGTTGTCCGGGCTGGGCATGCCGGCCGCATTGGCGAAGCGGGTGGACTTCAGGCCCATGCGCTCGGCTTCGCGGTTCATCAGCACCGCGAAGGCATCCTCGGTGCCCGCCACTGCTTCGGCCAGCGCCACCGCGGCGTCGTTGCCGGACTGGACGATCAGGCCGTACAGCAGGTCCTTGATCGACACCGGCGTGGCCGGCTCGATGAACATCTTGGAGCTGTCGCCCGACACCTTCCAGGCCTTCACCGACACATTGACCATCTGGTCGAGCGTGAGCTTCTTGTCCTCGATCGCCTTGAACACCAGGTAGGCGGTCATGATCTTGGTCAGCGAGGCCGGCTCGATGCGCAGGTCGGGCTCCTGGGCGGCCAGCACCTGGCCGCTGGTGGCGTCGAGCAGCAGGTAGGAGCGGGCGGCCACGGTGGGCGCGGGCATGGTCTGGGCGACCGCGGCGGAGAGGGTCAGGACGGAAGCGGCAAGCGCCGCGAGAATCTTTTTCATGGAGTTGGACAGGATGACAACGCGCCGGACTGGCAGCGCGAGCGGTTGAAAACGAAGGTTCGCATTATAGAGCGGATTGGGCGCGCCAAATCCGCTTTGGCCTTGCAAATGCCTGCATGCAGGCGCTTTGCCTGACTTTGCCTGAGACAGGCGCCTATCTGTGCCACATCGCCGTCACCAGGTTCTTGATGTGCTGGAGCTTGCGATGGAAAAAATGGTCGGCGCCGGGAATCACGATCACCGGGATGTCCTGCGGACGGGCCCAGTCCAGCACCGCCGGCAGCGGGATGGTGTCGTCCTGCTCGCCATGGATGAGGATGGTGTCGGCCGGGATGTCGGGCATGGCCCACTTGCCGGCGGCCGCGCCCACCAGCACCAGGCGCTCGGCCGGCTCGCCCTGTTCCTGCAGGCGTTGCTGCAGCTGCGCCTGGACGAAGGTGCCGAAGGAAAAGCCCGACAGCGCCGCCGGCAGGCCGGGAAAGCGCTGGCGCATATGGGCCAGCAGCAACGCCATGTCGTCGGTCTCGCCGGCGCCTGCGTCATGCACGCCGGCGGATGCGCCGACGCCGCGGAAGTTCATGCGGGCCGTGGCATAGCCCAATGCGACGAAGGCGCGGGCCAGGGTCTGCGCGACCTTGTTGTCCATGGTGCCGCCATACAGCGGATGCGGATGCGCCACCAGCGCAATGCCGCGCGGCGACGGGAACTGCGCGCTGTCGGGCAGGTCGAGCGCGCACTCGATCGTGCCGACGCTGCCGGCAATGGTGAAGGGCTGGGTATGGGCATTCATGGCGGGCTCAGATCTTCAGGCGTTCGACCACCTTGCCGCCGATCAGGTCGGAGTCGATGATCTCGTCGATATCGCTGTTGTCGACGAAGGTGTACCAGGTGCCCTGCGGATAGACCACCAGCACCGGGCCTTCCTCGCAGCGGTCCAGGCAGCCGGCCTTGTTGATGCGGATCTTGCCCTGGCCGTTCATGTCCAGCTTCTTGATGCGGCGCTTGGCATGCTCCTGCGCCGACTGCGCGCCGCGATCGGCGCAGCAGGGGCGTCCGTCCTCGCGGGCATTCATGCAAAAGAAGACATGCTTTTCGTAATAGGGTTTTTCAGCTTGGTCGCTCATGGGGATTCGATTCGGTGGACTGCTCTGCGGAAGGGGGATGATACACCGCGGGGCAGGGGCTTGCAGGCGCGGCGTCGATGCCAGCTTGCGCAATCCGTTGCGGCCATGTCGTGGCAGAATCGGTGCTCAGGGCGCGGCAAGACCCGGCAACAAGACAATAAGACCTGACAAGCCGCGCCTTCCATTCTTCATCTCCGAGACAAGGTGAATCCATGCATGCTTCCGACGCATTCCTCGCCGCGCGCGACTTCCTGCAGCGCCATCGCACCGACTACGACACTGCCTGGCGCGACTTCCGCGCCCCAGCGCTGGACCGCTTCAACTGGGCGCTCGACTTCTTCGACCGCCAGGCGAGCGACAACCATGCACCGGCGCTGTGGGTGGTGGAGGAGGATGGCTCGCAGCAGAAGATCTCCCATGCCGAAATGGCCGCGCGCTCCAGCCGCACGGCCAATTACCTGCGCGGCCTGGGCGTGGCGCGCGGCGACCGGGTGCTGCTGATGCTGCCCAACCGGGTGGAGCTCTGGGAGCTGATGCTGGCCTGCATCAAGCTGGGCGCGGTGATGGTGCCGACCACGATGCTGGTGTCGGGCGACGACCTGGCCGACCGGCTGCAGCGCGGCGCGATCCGGCATGTGGTGGCGCAGTCGTCCGAGGCCGCGAAGTTCGAGGGCATGGCCGGCAGCCATACCCGCATTGCCGTGGGCGGCAAGGTGCCGGGCTGGCATGACCTGGCCGACGCCGCCGGCGCGCCGGCCGCCTTCGCGCCGGACGGCGACACCCTCGCCAGCGATCCGCTGCTGCTCTACTTCACCTCCGGCACCACCTCGCGGCCCAAGCTGGTGCTGCACAGCCACCAGAGCTATCCGGTCGGCCATCTGTCGACGATGTACTGGATCGGGCTGGAGCGCGGCGGCCTGCACTGGAACATCAGCTCGCCCGGCTGGGCCAAGCATGCCTGGAGCTGCTTCTTCGCGCCCTGGAACGCGGGCGCCACGGTGTTCGTCTACAACTACGCCCGCTTCAATGCTAAGGAGGTGCTCGATGTGATCTGCCGCTGCGGCGTGACCTCGCTGTGCGCGCCGCCGACCGTCTGGCGCATGCTGATCCAGGAAGACCTGGCCGCCTTCAAGGTGCCGCTGCGCGAACTGGTCGGCGCCGGCGAGCCGCTCAATCCGGAAGTGATCGAGCAGGTGGAACGGGCCTGGGGCCTGCGCATACGCGACGGCTTCGGCCAGTCGGAAACCACGGCGCAGATCGGCAATCCACCCGGCCAGCCGATCAAGCCCGGCTCGATGGGACGGCCGCTGCCGGGCTACCGCATCGCGCTGCTGGATGCGGACGACCAGCCGGCCGACGAAGGCGAGATCTGCATCGACCTTGCCGAACGGCCGCAGGGGCTGATGCTGGGCTATGAAGGAGACCCGGCCAAGAGCGCCGACGTGATGCGCGGCGGCTTCTACCACACCGGCGACATCGCCCGGCGCGACGCCGACGGCTACTACTTCTACGTCGGCCGCAATGACGATGTGTTCAAGGCCTCGGACTACCGCATCAGCCCGTTCGAACTGGAAAGCGTGATGATCGAGCATGAAGCCGTGCTGGAAGCGGCCGTGGTGCCCAGCCCGGATGCGCTGCGGCTGTCGGTGCCCAAGGCCTACATCACGCTGCGCGCCGGCCATGCGCCCGACCAGGCCACGGCCGCATCCATCTTCCGCTATGCCCGGGAAAAGCTGGCGGCCTACAAGCGCATCCGCCTGATCGAGTTCGCCGAACTGCCCAAGACCATCTCGGGCAAGATCCGGCGGGTGGATTTGCGGCGGCAGGAAGAAGGGCGCTCGCAGCGGCGCGAGGGCGAGTTCAGGGAAGAGGACTGCGCGTAGGCCTGGACTGCTTCTGGCCGGCGCACCAATGGCGGACAAGTGAGCGCGATGCCGCCGCTCGGATACGGCAGCGGGGCAAGAGCGGAGGTCAGCAGGCTGCTGCCAGGGTGTAACAAATTACAACTGTTCTGGCCGGCAATCGGCCCTTGCAATTATCCTTTGGCAACGATGACTGCCGCCGCGCCCGATCGGGCGCGGCGGTTCGTGCAACCCTCCGACCCAAAGGTTTTTCCATGCGCATCACCCTCCGACCGCTTTCCGCCGCCGTCCTGCTCGCCGCCACGCTGGCCACCACCGGCTGCGCCAACATGTCCCATCGCGACAAGAACACGGTCATCGGCGCCGGCATCGGCGGCGTGGCCGGTTCGGTGCTGACCGGCGGCTCGGCGATCGGCACCGTGGGCGGCGCGGCGGTGGGCGGCTTTATCGGCAACCAGGTCAATACCGGGCGTCGGCGTTAGGACGCTGCATCCGGCGCCGGCTTTTTCCGCCGGTGCACCGGGTGATACAGGAACCACAGCGTAATGAAGGGCCAGGCCAGCGTCAGGAATTGCGCGGCGCCGTTGAAGTTCAGGAATTTGCCCTGCACCCAGGTCTGCAGCGTGGACAGGAAGTAGGGATTGTCCGGCGCGATATTGGCCACCGCCAGGCTCAGGATCAGCGCCAGCGCCGCGACCCGGCGTTGCGCCACCTGCGGCGCGAACGCCAGGCCCGACAGCATGATCAGGCCGATCAGGAGGCCGCCCTGGGCGCCGGGCGTGATCCAGGCGAAGGCATTGTCCGGCGAGAACAGCAGCGCGCTGGCCAGTGTCTTGGTGGCCAGCGCGGCCAGCAGCAGGGCCGCCGCCAGCGCCAGCCGCGGCGCGCGCCGGCGCGTCAGGCACAACAGCGTCAGCAGCGCGCCGGTCAGGCCGCAGGCGGTGATGATGGTTTCCGACAGCCAGTACTGCTCGGCGCTGAGTTCGGCGTCGCGCCGCAGCAGCGCGCCCAGGTCGATATCCACCGACCACAGTTCCGACAGCCATTCCGAAAGGATCGGCAGCAGCTGGCCATGGCCGAACAGATAGGCCTGCGGATAGATTTGCGCCATCGGCCACAGGCCCAGCACGATCAGGCCGCGGCTGGCCTCGGCCAGGAACCAGCGGCTGCGCAAGGCCAGCAGGCGGCTCTGCTCCAGGAAGGCCGGCGTGAGCAGCGCGCCCAGCAGCGCGCCTAAGGCAACGCCGGCGGCATTGGTGAAGAGGTCGAGATTGGACGGCACCCGGCTCGGCAGGAAGTTCTGGCCGGCTTCCAGACCGGCCGACAGCAGCGCGCCGAGCAGGCAGGCCGGCAGCACCGCCCAGATGCCGCGCAGCCGCGGATACATTGAAAACACCAGCAGCACGCCCAGCGGCATGTAGCCGATGATGTTGGTCAGCAGGTCGAACCGGGTCCAGTAATAGGGCAGCGGCGCCGACAGGAAGCCCAGCAGCGGCAGGCCATTGCTGCGCCAGCCCGAGAACGGATACCAGCTGGCATAGACGATCAGGAATACATAGAACAGCAGGCCGCCGCGGGCAAACACCGAGCCGGTGTCGCCGCTTGCGGACTGTTCCTGGTTGTCTGTCTCAGCCATGCAGCGGGCCGCTCAATGCGCCAGGCCGAGGCTGGCCAGCCATTGCAGCATGTCGTCGATCACCGCGTCGCTGGCGGCGGCCAGCGCGGCCACGCCGCCTTCGACATCGGCGCTGGGCGCCGGCGCGCGGCGCAAAAAGCTTTTCTGGCCCAGCAGGCGCCGGCCGTCCAGTACCGACAGCCGCATGGCCACCAGGCCCGCGCTCTGGCCGGCGCTGGTAAAGACCTGGCTGAATTCCTCGGCTTCCAGGCGCAGCACCGGCACGCCGGCGGCGCCGTCGGAAGCAGACAGCAGGGTGCCGCCGCCCTGCACGATGCGCGACTTCAGGCGCTGCGCGAACAGCTGCGCCGGCGGCATGCTCCAGCGGCTGTTGGCATAGGGCCTGGGCTGGTGCTGGCTGGCATAGTTCAGGCGATAGAAGATGGCCGGCGAGTCCAGCCATTCCGGCGTGTCGATGTCGGCCAGGGCCAGCGGCGGCAGGGCCGGGATCGCCGCCGCCGGCGGCGCCAGGCCGAGGTCGAACAGGCCGGGCTGCGGCTTCTTCATGCTGGTGCAGCCGGCAAACAGCATGCAGGCCAGCAGCAGGGCAATCAGGCGGGATGTTGGAAAAGTCATGGCTCGTGGTGCTGTTTTCATAAGCATGTCAGTTGCCCGGCGGCGCGATGAAGCCGGCTTCGCCCGGCCCGGGCGGCACGCCGGCGCCGCCGAACAGGATGCTCTGCGGCCGCTCGTTCAGGCTGTTCAGGGTGCGGTTGAGTACCCGCAGCGAGCCGCGGATGTCCGAGGTCAGCGGCAGCACCTCGCGCTCAAAGCGATTGGCCAGCACGCTGACATCGTCGGCCGCCGCGCCGATCCTGGCGACCGGATTGCCGGGCGCCTGCAGGCTGGCGGCAAGCGTATCGGCGGTGCGCGACAGCTTGCCCAGCGAGGCCAGCGAGCGCTGCGCTTCGGCCATCAGCGCCGGCATCGCTTCCAGCGTCGGCGCCAGCTGGCGCGGCAGCGCTTCGATCGCCGCCGCGGCATTGCCGACCCTGGTGATGGTCGACAGGATGGCCTGCTGGTTGTCCGGGTTGAGCATCACGTTCATGCGCTTGGTCAGTTCCTCGGTCTGCAGCAGGATCGCCAGGCCGCGCTTCTGCAGGCTGTCGAGCAGGCTGGGCCGCAGTTCGATGCGCGCCACATGGGCTGCGCTGCTTTCCACCCCGGCCGGGTCGCTGCCGTCGTCGTCGAGCTGCACATAGGCCAGGCCGGTCACGCCCTGGTAGCCGAGCGTGGCGAAGGTGGAGCGGGTGACCGGGGTGTCGGGCCGCACGCTCAGGTCGATCAGCACCTGGCCCGGCACCTGCGGGTCGAAGCCGATGCGGCTGACCCGGCCGACGTCGAGGCCGCGGTAGCGCACGGTTGCCTGCGGATTCAGGCCCGGCACCGACAGCCGGGTGGCGATCTGGTAGGGCACCCGCACCTCGCGGTCGCGGTTGAGCCAGACCGCGCCCAGGATGACCGCCGCCAGCATGGCGATGGTGAACAGGCCCGCGATCATCGCGTGCGACTTATTTTCCATAGTGATGCTCTTTCATGTCGCGCATGCCCTGCAGCGCGCGCAGGCCGCGCTGGCCAAGGAAATAATCATGGATGAAGGGGTGGTCCACGCGCACCACCTCGTCGGCGCTGCCGAAGGCCACCAGGCGCCGGTCGGCCAGCACCGCGATGCGGGAGGACAGCGCCAGCAGCGTGTCGAGGTCATGGGTGACCATCACCACGGTCAGGCGCATTTCCCGGCGCAGCATGGCGATCAGGTCGACGAAGGCTTCCGACAGCGCCGGGTCGAGGCCCGCGGTCGGCTCGTCCAGGAACAGCAGTTCCGGCTCCAGCGCCAGCGCCCGCGCCAGCGCGACACGCTTGACCATGCCGCCCGACAGGTCGGCCGGCATGCGCGCCGCCTGCGACGCAGCGATGCCGACCATCTGCAGCTTGAGCAGCGCGGCGTCGCGGATCAGGTCTTCCGGCAGCGCGCGCAGCTCGCGCATCGGCTGGGCGACATTGTCGAATGCCGACATCGCCGAGAACAGCGCGCCATGCTGGAACAGCATGCCCCAGCGGTTGCGCAGCGCCTGCAGGGTGGCGCCGTCTGTCCGGTGGATGTTGACGCCGAACACCTGCACCCTGCCGGCGCTGGGCCGTTCCAGGCCCAGGATCTGGCGCAGCAGCGTGGTCTTGCCGGAGCCGGAGCCGCCGACCAGCGAGACTACCTCGCCGGCGCGCACGTCCATGGAAAGGTTGTCATGCACGGTCACGTCGCCGAAACGGGTGGTCAGCCCGTCGATGTCGATTACGGGCTGGCTATGGGTATGAGCCTGATCGGACGCCGCCATCAGTAGTAGCCTACCCGGTTGAACACGATGGCAAACACCGCGTCGGCCAGGATCACCACCGTGATGGCGGTCACCACCGAGGTGGTGGTGCCCTGGCCCAGGCTTTCGGTATTGGGCTCGATGCGCAGGCCGAAATGGCAGGCCACCAGTGCGATCAGGCCGCCGAACACCACGCCCTTGCCCAGGCCGATCCAGTAATTGGCGATCGGCACCGCGCTCGGCAGCTTCTGGATGAAATAGGCCGGCGCCATGTCGAGCTGGATATTGGCCGCGGCCATGCCGCCAATCAGCGCCATGGCGTCGGTCCAGACCACCAGCAGCGGCATCACCAGCGCCAGCGCCAGCACCCGCGGCATGATCAGCCGGAAACCGTGCGGCAGGCCCATTACCAGCATCGCGTCGAGTTCCTCGGTGACCCGCATCACGCCCAGCTGCGCGGTGATGGCCGACCCGGAACGGCCGGCTACCAGGATCGCCGCCAGCATTGGGCCCAGTTCGCGGATGATGCTCATGCCCAGGATGTTGACCAGGTAGATGTCGCCGCCGAAGGTGTGCAGCTGCTGCGCCGACAGGTAGGACAGCACCACGCCGATCAGCACGCCCACCAGCGCGGTGATGCCCAGCGCCTGGTAGCCGATATGGTAGACATTGGCCGAGAGTTCTTTCCATGGCCCGTGCCGCGGCCGGCGCGCGAAGCGGCCCAGGTCCAGCACCAGCTGGCCGACCAGGCCCAGCATGCCGGCCAGGTGGCCGCCGAAGCGGCGCGCCGCGCCGGCCAGCGAGACGATGGAGAACCAGGGATGGCTATCGCCCGCCGGCAGCGCCAGCGTGCCGGCCTGTTCCAGGCGCCGGAAAAATTCCTCCTGGCCGGGCGCAAGCGTCAGCCGGCCCGGACGCCGCCGCCCCCAGGCATTCCACAGCATCTGGGCGCCGATATGGTCCAGCGCGCTGATGCCGGACAGGTCCCAGGCCAGCGCCGCCGGCTGCGGCAGCTGGCGCAGCGCCGCCCGCAGCGCGCCCATGGCGGCCGGCTGTGCCAGCGCCTGCACCTGCCAGTCGCCGCTGGCGGCCACCGTGGCCGCGCGCAGGCCATCGAGCCGCAGCATCGGCGCGGCTGGCGAGGCGGGCATGACGGGGGAGGAAAGCGGGGGTTGCGAAGCTGGCATGGGCGCAGTGTAAGTTACCGGGCCGGTTTCGTCATGCCCGCGCCGCCGGCGCATCCGGTTCCACCAGCGCTTCCCGGTTCCGCCGCCGCTCGCCTGCCGTTACAATGCGCTGCATGACTTTCCTGCCCTCCCCGCAGCAACTCGCTTCCCGCGCAACCGGCCCGGCGCGCCTGGTCGCGCTCGAATGCGTTGCCGAAACCGGATCGACCAATGCCGACCTGCTGGCGCGCGCGCCGCGTCTTTCCGGCCCGGTGCTGCTGCTGGCAGGGCACCAGACCGCGGGCCGCGGCCGTTCCGGCAGAACCTGGCAATCGGCCGCCGAGGCCAGCCTGACCTTTTCCCTGGCCTGGAAATTCCATCGCGCGTTGCCGCAGCTGGTCGGCCTGCCGCTCGCGGTCGGCGTGGCGATTGCCGATGCGCTGCGCGACAGCGGCGTGCAGGCGCAACTCAAATGGCCCAATGACGTGCTGCTCGATGGCCAGAAGCTGGCGGGCGTGCTGATCGAGACCAGCGCCGCGCCGGAGGGCGTCTGGGCGGTGGTGGGGATCGGCATCAACCTGGCGCTGCCGCCGGCGCTGGCGGCGCGCATCGACAGGCCCGCGGCCGCGCTGCCGCCGCAAGCCATCGACCGCGAGGCGCTGCTGGCGGCGCTGCTCAATGCCCTGGCGCAAGCGCTGGCCGACTTCGACGCCGCCGGCCTTGCGCCCTTCATTGCGCGCTGGAATGCGCTGCATGCCTGGCGCGGCGAGGCGGTGGCGGTGCTGGACCAGGGGCAGGTGCGCCAGCAGGGCACTGCGCTGGGCATCGACGACGCCGGCCGGCTGCTGATCGACACCGCCGACGGCCAGATCGCCGTGCTGTCCGGCGACGTGTCGTTGCGCCGTCTGGATCCGGGGGCCTGAATGCTGCTGCTGATCGATGCCGGCAATACCCGGGTCAAATGGGCGCTTGCCACCGCCGCCACCTATGCCGGCACCGGCTTTTCGCGCGACGAACTGGGCAAGTGGATCTGCTCCGGCGTGGTCGAGCGCGATGCGCTGGGCCAGCTGGTGGAAGTCTGGCGCGGCCGCCAGGTGGCGCGGGTGGTGCTGTCCAACGTGGCCGGCGAAGGCATGCGCGACAAGCTCGACCAGCTGCTGCTGCGCGCCTTCGGCGCCCGGCCGATCGCCATCGAATGGTTCCGCCCCGCGCCGCTGCTGGCGGGCGTGCGCAACGGCTACCGCAATCCGCTGCAGCTGGGCGCCGACCGCTTCGCCTCGGCCATCGGCGCGCATGCGCTGTATCCGGGCGAGGCGCTGATCGTCGCCACCTGCGGCACCGCCACCACGGTGGACGCGATCACGCCGGACGGGGTTTTCCTGGGCGGCATGATCCTGCCGGGCCTGGGCCTGATGGCCAGTTCGCTGGCGAAGAACACGGCGCAACTGCCGCAGGTCGATTCCAGGATCGACATCGTCACGCCCTTTGCCGACAACACCACCGACGCCATCATCAGCGGCTGCGTGGCGGCCCAGACCGGCGCCATCGGCCAGGCGCTGGCCGCGCATGCCGCGCAGTACCGCGAGGTGCGCTGCATCCTGTCCGGCGGCGCGGGGCGCATGCTGGCGCCGCACCTGGACCATCCCAGCGTGCAGATCGACAACCTGGTGCTGATCGGCCTGCAGACCATGGTGATGAAGCAGAATTCATCATGCTGAAATTCGTTCTGGGTGCGCTGCTGGTGGCCAATCTGGCGATGTTCGTGATCGAGCGCGGCGAGCCGGCCGGGCATGAGCCGGCCCGCATGAAGAATCAGCTTTACCCCGACCGCATCCGGCTGCTGCCGGCGACCGCCAGCGCGCCGGCCGCCGCTGCCGACGCGCCGGCCGCACCCGTGGCAGCTGTCGCCACCGCTGCGGCGCCGTCTGCGGCAACGGCAGCCGCGGCAGCCGCCTGCGTCGAGCTGGCCAGCTTCACCGCCGCCGAAGCCGGCCGCTTCGAGGCGCGAATGGCCGAACTGGGCCTGGCCGACCGGGTCTCCCGGCGCGACGTGCCGACGCCATCGAGCTACATGGTGATGATTCCGCCGCAGGGCAGCCGCGAGGCGGCCGACGCCAAGACCGAGGAACTGCGCCGGCTGGGCATTACCGACACCTTCATCATCCAGGACAATTCGGCGCGCCGCTGGGGCATCGCGCTGGGCACCTTCCGCAGCGAGGAGGCGGCGCAGTCGCACCTGGCGGCGATGAGCCGGCGCGGCGTGCGCACCGCGCGGGTGGAGCAGTTCGGCACCGGCCCGGCGCGCATCGCGATCCAGCTGCGCGGGCTGGACGCGGCGGCCGAGGCGCAGATCACCCGGGCGCGGGCGGAGTTTCCGCGGCAGGAGGCGCAGGGCTGCGGCTAGGAGGGGAATAGCCCGGCTGGCTCAGGCCGAATAAATTCATGCATGCCCGGATGCAGGCAGCGCCGATGCACTGCCCAGTCACTGCGTCTTTCATCGTTCATGCCTTGCCGATGCTCGCGGCCGCTGTCGGGAAGTGTGAGGTCCCTGCGACCGCACCGGCAAAGTAACCGTGCGTCAGGGCTTTCCGGCCTAGTCGGGTCTTCACGCCGCTTGCCGTGCGCCATGCTTGCGCAGCAGGTCGGCGATGCTGTCGTGTCCAAGCTGAATGGCGAGGCCCAGCGCGCCCGTCTGCGCTTCCTGGTCGGCGGGCGCACCGTGTTCCAGCAGCAGTGACGTCATCCCGAGGTCTCCATGGTAGACAGCCCGCTGCAGCGCATCCATCAGCAGCAGCGGGGGGCAGGGGTGGCTTTTCGCATGCCGCAGCATGGACTCCACCATGTCATGGTGTCCGGATTCAACCGCTTCCTGAAAGGCCGATTGTTCTCCGGGCGGTATGGTGCAGGGGTTGGCATCGGCACGCGACAACCGGTCGACCATTTCCGGATCCTTCCTCTGCACGGCAAACCGAATCGCATTGCGCCCGTTGTCTGTGGCGTAATGCACATCGGCGCCCGCGTCGAGCAGCAGGCCGGCGATCTCATGTTGCTTGTGCAGCACGGCGGTCAGCAGGGGCGTCAGTCCGCTCAGACTGCTGGCGCCCGACACCGCGATGTTCGGATCGGCACCGGCGGCAAGCAGGGTCTGCACAAGCCGGGGATGATCATTCTGGACGGCGAGGGAAAGCGGCGTGAAGCCAGAATGGTCCAGTTGGTTCAATGGCGGCGCCTTTTTGAGCAGCATGCCGACGACCTCCACATTCTCTGCCAGGACTGCCATATGCAGCGCGGTCAGGCCTTCATGGTTGGCGGAATCGACGCGCGCGCCAGCTTCCAGCAGGCGGCGTACGACATTTGCCTGTCCCATCCGGGTGGCCACGATCAGCGCCGTGTTTCGATTGGCGTCGGCGTCATTGACATCCGCACCGGCTTGCAACAGCGCATCCACCTGGCGCAGGTCGCCGTGATAGGCGTGCACAGCCAGTGCGGATTCGACGGAAAAGGTCCGACTGGCGCCTTCGGGCGTGGTTGAGGGTGCGCGTGCCTGTTTCCTGTTGCCGGGTTCCGTTTGCAATTCGGAGGAGGCTGAAACGCCGGTTCGAGTGGTGCCGGCATCAAATCTGAACGACACGCCGCCTGTGCCCGCGCCGTCCTGATTGACCGGCCCACTGCCGCCATCCCGGTAACAGGATGGCTGGCCGTTTGCCGGCTGCGCGCAGTCTGGCGCGCCAGCTGTCGCTGTGGGAAACCGCAAGCCTGCGTCGATTGCCATTGCCAGCCGTGACAGCCTATCCACCAGCATGCCGGCCTGGCGCATGCTTTCCCTGGCAAGGGCCGTGCATGTCTGCCCGGTTCGTTCGATCAGGCCAGGGGAGGTACTTGGTACGGACGTTGCCGGCAGCAGCCGACCATGCGTATTCAGGAAGTGGCGAATGGCGGCGCGCCGGCCGTCTTCCTGGCTGGCCGGGTGCAGCAGTGGCCGGCGGCAGATGGCGTCGGCTGCGAAAGCGTGGCTGCTTTCAATGGCATAGCCGGCGGCCATGGCGCCGGCATTCGAAACAATCGGGTAACGGCTTGTAGTGGTCTGGCGGCAGGACATGAAGATTCCTTGAAGAGACAGGCTGCATGGGGAAAGGCATCGGGCCGTTGTTGGCGAGGCATGCGGTGAGGTCTCTTGCCTGCGCTCCGTATCTCATCGGATTACGTGGACTACGGCCTGCTTGCGTCGTGTTGCCATTTCACGCGTCAGCAATGGGAGGGCATCCGAAGTGCGTATTGCTTATCGAAGTGGCCGGCGTGTGTAACAGAAGTCCCTGCCCGGTTGCGCCGGCAACCGTGGGGCCGGCCCATCCGGCAGGCGCCTGTTATAGCGCCCCGAAGGATGCAGCTTCGCCCGAACCGGCCGGACGTGGCCGGGGCGACGAAGTTCGCATCCCCGTCCCGAGATTGATCACACGCCCCGGGCGCCGCGCGTTTCGCCAGTCTTCATGCCGGCCCGTCCAGGCCTTCCATCCACGCCTTCAGGCAGGCAGGGCAAAGGCAGCGGCCGTCGTCGGCGTCGGGCAGGCTGTCAGCGGGCAGCGCCGGCAGCGCGGTGCACCAGCATGGGGTGTCCAGCGCCTCCACCATGCCGCATTCAAAGTCGGCGCCGCAACGGCTGCATGTGCTCATCGATATCCTTTTGAAAATGGTCGGGAAAACCTGCTTGTCAGACTTGAAACGCCTTGTTGCAATTTATCCGATATCCGGCCATTTTTTACGGAAAAATCCGCCAGGGGCGCCTGGGCTTTCGTTGTAAAATCGCGCCCATCTCTCAATTTGGAACAGTCATGACCGATTTCGCCGACCTGTCGCAGGTGTCATCCGGCATCAAGGCCGAGATTCTTGCGCAAGCCTTGCCCTACATCCGCAAATTCCACGGCAAGACCATCGTCGTCAAGTACGGCGGCAATGCGATGACCGAAGAGCGCCTGAAGCACGGCTTCGCGCGCGACGTGATCCTGCTGAAGCTGGTCGGCATGAACCCGGTGGTGGTGCATGGCGGCGGGCCGCAGATCGACAATGCGCTGAAGAAGATCGGCAAGCAGGGCACCTTCGTGCAGGGCATGCGCATCACCGACGAGGAAACCATGGAAGTGGTGGAGTGGGTGCTGGGCGGCGAGGTGCAGCAGGACATCGTGATGCTGATCAATCACTACGGCGGCCAGGCGGTGGGCCTGACCGGCAAGGACGGCGGCCTGATCCGCGCCCGCAAGATGCAGATGCCGGACCGCGAGAACCCCGGCCAGTTCCTCGACATCGGCTATGTCGGCGAGATCGAGGCGATCAATCCGGCGGTGGTCAAGGCGCTGCAGGACGATGCCTTCATTCCCATCATCTCGCCGATCGGCTTCGGCGCCGACGGCCAGGCCTACAACATCAATGCCGACCTCGTGGCCGGCAAGATCGCGGAAATCCTGCATGCGGAAAAGCTGATCATGATGACCAACATCCCGGGCGTGATGGACAAGCAGGGCAATCTGCTGACCGACCTGTCGGCGCGCGAGATCGACGAGATGTTCAACGACGGCACCATCTCCGGCGGCATGCTGCCCAAGATCTCGTCGGCGCTGGACGCTGCCAAGTCGGGTGTCAATACGGTTCACATCGTCGACGGCCGCATCGAGCATTCGCTGCTGCTGGAAGTGCTGACCGAGCAGGCCTTCGGCACCATGATCCGCTCGCACTGATAACGCGTTTTCCGATACAGGCGCGGCGTTGCCGCGCTTTTTTATTTCATGCCCAAGCTGACCTGGCTGTTCGACCTCGACAACACCCTGCACAACGCGTCGCACGCGATCTTCCCGGCGATCACCGCCAACATGAATGTCTATATCGCGAAGGTGCTGGAACGAAACGGCATGGCGGCCACGCCGGAGGCGGTGAACGCGGCGCGGCTGGCTTACTGGCAGCGCTATGGCGCAACGCTCCTGGGCATGGTGCGCCACCATCAGGTGCGGGTCGACGACTTCCTGCATGAGGCACACCAGTTCGACGACCTCGCCGCCATGATCCGCGCCGAGCGCGGCCTGGGCAGGCTCCTGGCCCGGCTGCCGGGCAGGAAGATCCTGCTGACGAATGCGCCGCGCCGCTATTCGCAGGAGGTGCTGCGCCATCTCGGCCTGCACCGCCATTTCGCCCAGCATGTGCCGATCGAGGCGATGACGGTGCACCGGCAGCTGCGGCCCAAGCCGTCACGGCTGATGCTCAAAAGGCTGATGGCCAGGAACCGCCTGGTGCCTGGCCGCTGCGTGCTGGTGGAAGACACGGTCGGCCATCTGAAGGGCGCGCGCCAGCTCGGCATGCGCACGGCCTGGATCACCCAGTACCTGCCGGCGCAGGCAGTCCAGCGCCAGCACAGCAGCGCGCACCGGGCGCTGGCGCACACGCGCAAGCCAGGCTATGTGGATGTGAAGCTTCGGTCGGTGATGCAACTGCCGCGGCATTTGCGGCGCCTGCGCTGAGGACAGGTTCAAAAGGAAAGCGCTTTTCCGGCTTTCAACACGCCGTGTAGCGGCATTGACCATATCCCGCCCGGGGTTCCGGCAAGCTCAACCGTATCTCCGGCCTCTTGTATAGTGTCGGCTTCGCCGTTGCGGCGCAGCATATGTGTGTCTGTCGCCGCCGCATCCGATTCAGCCATTGCGCCCCATTCCTCTTCAGAAAAGGAGCTCCATGCATCGTCGTGACCTGCTCAAGGCATCCGCCGCGCTGGCCCTGGCCGGCATTTATTTGCCCCGGCCCGCTGCCGCCAGCGACACCCCGACCCGACTCAAAACCCTGGGCAAGGCCCAGTCCTTCGACTACGCCTGGCTCAAGGGCCGCGCCCGCGAGATGGCGCAGCAGCCGTACAAGCCCGTGACCGACCAGCTGCCGCCCCGGGTGGCGGCGCTGGACTGGGACCAGTACCAGGCCATCGGCTACCGTGACGACCATGCGCTGTGGGCCAACGACAAGCTGCGCTTCCAGGTGAAGTTCTTCCACCTCGGCCTGTTCTTCAAGCAGCCGGTGCAGATCCATGAAGTGGTGGACGGCATGGCCCGCGAACTGGCCTATGACCCGGAAATGTTCAACTACGGCAAGAGCGGCCTGAAGGGCGGCGAACTGCCCAGGGACCTGGGCTTTGCCGGCTTCCGCGTCAATTTCCATACCGATCTCACGCGAGACATCACCGCCTTCCTCGGCGCCAGCTATTTCCGTGCGGTGGGCGGCGAGTGGCAGTATGGCCTGTCGGCGCGCGGCCTGGCGATCGACACCGGCATGGAGCGGCCGGAGGAATTCCCGATGTTCCGCGACTTCTGGCTGGAACGGCCAGGCAAGGATTCGAGCAAGCTGGTGGTCTATGCGCTGCTCGATTCGCCCAGCGTCGCCGGCGCCTACCGCTTCGAGATCGTGCCCGGCGCCACCACCGCGATGGATGTCGACGCCGCGCTCTATCCAAGGAAGGCCATCGAGCGGCTCGGCATCGGCCCGCTGACAAGCATGTACCAGTACGGCGAGAACGACCGCCGCATGGCCAATGACTGGCGTCCGGAAATCCATGACAGCGACGGCCTGGCCATGTGGACCGGCAGCGGAGAATGGATCTGGCGGCCGCTGGCCAATCCGCCGCAGCTGCGCTTCAACGCCTATGCCGACAACAATCCGCGCGGCTTCGGCCTCTTGCAGCGCGACCGCAATTTCGAGCATTACCAGGATGACGGCGTGTTCTACGACCGCCGGCCCAGCCTGTGGGTCGAGCCCAAGGCGGGCTGGGGCAAGGGCTCGGTACAGCTGGTGGAAATCCCGACGGTGGATGAAACCTTCGACAACATCGTCGCCTTCTGGAACCCCGAAGAAAAGCCGCAGCCGGGCCAGGAACTGCTGTTTGGCTATCGCCTCCACTGGGGCACGAAGATGCCGGCCGTGCCCAATCTCGCCACCGTGGTCGCAACGCGTACCGGCGTCGGCGGCGTGATCGGCCAGAAGCGCAAGTACTTCTCCTGGCGCTTCGCCATCGATTTCGCCGGCGGCGATCTGGGACTTCTAAGCAGCAAGGCGGTGGTCAAGCCGGTGATCACGGCCAGCCACGGCACAGTGGAAATCACCTCGGCGCGGCCGCTGGACTCGGTGAAGGGATACCGGGCCATGTTCGACCTGAAGCTGGCCGACACCGACAAGGCGCCCGTCAACCTGCGGCTGTATCTGGAAGTGGATGGCCAGCCGCTGACCGAGACCTGGCTGTACCAGTGGACGCCGCCGACGGACCGGAGTTTTGCATAAATGACGCGGCGCGGCCGGGATGGGGAAAAGGCTGTTGCCTCATCATTGCCATCACTTGATCAGGTGCCGCGGCGACGGCATTCCCTCGGCGTGCAGGTTTTTTGATATACACTTCATATATCATTGAAATGGGGAAAACGATGGCACGCATCCTGGTAGACCTGCCACAGCCTTGTGTGGAAGAACTCAATGCGATCGCGGCTGCTGAAAAGTTGCCGCGCGCCGAAGTGATCCGACGTGCCGTTGCCGCTTATGTGGACCAGCATCGGCCCTCTACTGCCGATGTTTTTGGCATCTGGAAGAACCGTGGCATCGATGGCGTCCAGTATCAGGAGGATATGCGTTCGGAATGGTAAGCGCTCTTTTCGATACCAATATCCTGATTGATTTCCTGAACGGCATCGAAGCAGCCAGAGAGGAAATCGCATTGTATGACGACAAGGCCATTAGCCTGATCACCTGGATGGAGGTCATGGTGGGCGCTGGAAAAGATGCCGGCCGTATCAAGACCTTTCTATCAGGGTTCAGACTGGTGGCGATCGATAGCGATGTTGCGGCGGAAGCGGTCCGGATACGCCAGGGCCGAAAAATCAAGCTGCCCGATGCCATCATCCTGGCTTGCGCCCGAACCAGCCACAGGCTGCTCATCACCCGAAACACCAGGGATTTTCCGTCAGGCGTCGAGGGTGAAGTGCGTACCCCTTACGTGCTCGGGAAATCCTGATCCCCCCTCACGCCGCCTGCCGCGCGCCTTCCCCGAACCAGGCCTGCGCCACCAGGTATTCCAGCCCCACTGCCAGCGCCATCAGCGCGGCGCCGACCGCCAGCATCATGGAAGGCGACATCGTCACCGACAATGCCCAGAAACCCAGCAGCGAGGCCATGCGCAGTACCCAGAGCGTGACCTCGCGCACCACGATGCGGTCGCCAAGGTCGCCGTGGATATCCAGCGCGCGCTGGTTCAGCACATGCTCGCTGGCGCCCAGGAAGGGGCCGGCGGCGGCCTTGGCGATCAGGTGGACCACGAACAGGCCCGGCAGCCAGGCGCTGCCGGCCAGGAACAGGAAGGCCATCGCCATGGCCAGGCAGGAGCCGCCGAGCCAGGAGCCGCGGTTGTCGACATCGCGCTTCTTCGCCGACAGGTAGAGGCCCACGCCGCCGGCCAGGCCGGCGACGGTGGCGACCCAGCCCAGCGCGGTGGCCGAGCCCATTGCGCGCGAGGCGCCGATCGAGGTGACCGCCTGGCCCAGGCCGAACAGGCCCGACTCGAGGAAAAACAGCGGCAGGCAGGCCAGGAATTGCGGCTGCCTCACCAGCGCGAACGGCGCTTTCAGCGGTTGCAGCGGCGCATCCGGCATGCCGCGTCCGAGCCGCCAGGCGGCCAGCAGGCAGGCCGCGCCGTACAGCGCATACAGCAGGCGGGCGCTGTTGCCGGTCTGGGCCAGCAGCATGGTCGCCACCAGCGTGGCCACGATGCCGCCGGCCACGCCCAGTGCGCCCGCATGCGAGGCGTAGCCGTCGCGCTGGCTGTCCGACAGCAGTTGCATTTCCAGCCAGTGGCGGGCGCTCCAGGTCAGGCCGAGAAAGCCGCCAAAGGCAATCGACAATGCCCATACGGTCTGGTTGCCGGACAACAGCACCACGCCCGGCAGGAAAAAGCCCAGCTTCATCAGCGTCTTGCCGCCCAGCCCCAGCCGCGGACCGAGGCCATAGGCCAGCACCGCGGCGATCATTGCCACCGTCAGCAGCAATGCAGTGAATTCGAACATTGCTTCATGGCGGCTGCCACCCATCAGGAAAAAACCGATGAAGCCGGACAGGGTGCCGACTGCGCCCTGCAATGTGACGAAAGGCAGCAGGCTGCGTTCTTGTCTTGAAATGAGCATGAAAGAAGAAAGAATTAGTCACCAGACGACACGCATGCGCCCGGAAAAGTGCATTGAGGAAAGTTGACAGGCTAGGGGAAATGCTTCGATGCAGCAATGCAATAAAGAAACTTTTGCTGAAAAACGACACGACAATGCAGAGGAAAAACGACGGCCTGCCTTACCATGCCGGCATCCGGATCAACTACCGAATGCAATGAATGACCTGATCACATACTGGCAGCCACGGCTGGCGGCCATCGCCCAGTCAGCCACGGGCGACGATGGTGCCCATGACCTGCAGCACTTGCACCGGGTCTGGCAAAGCGCCGCCAGGCTGCTGGCCCGTTCCCCTGAAGCCGACGCCCTGGTGGTCCTGGCCGCCTGCTATCTGCATGACCTGGTGAACCTGCCGAAAAACCATCCGCAGCGCAGCGCCGCCTCGCGCCAGGCGGCCGCGCTGGCGACGGTAAAGCTGTCGCAGGCCGGCTTTCCGCCGGACCGGCTGGCGGCGGTGGCGCATGCGATCGAGGCCCACAGCTTTTCCGCGGCGATTGCGCCGCGCACCCTGGAAGCGCGCATCGTCCAGGATGCCGACCGTCTGGATGCGCTGGGCGCGATCGGCCTGGCGCGGCTGTTCTACACCGCCGGCCGCATGGGCTCGGCGCTTGCGCATGCGGACGATCCGGGCGCCATGCATCGCGAACCGGACGACCGCGCCTATGCGCTCGACCATATCGAATGCAAGCTGGCGACCCTGCCGGCCACCATGCAGACCGCAGCCGGCCAGGCGCTGGCCAACGAGCGCCTGGACTGGCTGCGGGCATATCGCGACCGGTTTATCGAGGAGTGGGGCGGGGCTGCGGCAGGGAGTTAATCCGCCTTGTCGCGGAAGGCCAGCTGCTGCGCGACGAAGCCGTCGAAGGCCCGCAGCAGCGGCCGGTAGCGGGCCGCATTCCCCTCCAGCCGGGCCAGCGCATGGCAGACCGCTTCCAGCGTCGACAGCTGCCCCGGCTTGTGCGCCTTCCTGATCAGGTACTGCGATGGCGGCGGCGCCGACAGCGGCAGCCGGGGCAGGGCCTGCAGCGCCGGGTTCAGCGCCAGCATCTTGCGGCTCTTGCGCCAGGTCGCGTCCAGCACCACCAGCCGCGGCGGCGGGCCGTCAGGGTCGGGCAGATAGGACGGTGCGTCCGGTGCCCCGGGATACAGCAGCACTGGCTGGGTCTTTCCGGCTTTGGCACCATGGAGCAGCGACTGCAGCTGGTCGGGCGGGAATGCCTCGCCCACGGCTACGGTATGTCGTGCCAGGGAGAGCCGCAGCAGGGCCAGGCTGTTCTTGGCATGGCCGGTTTCCAGCGGATGCTGCAAGAGGAGTACACCCACCTGGTTGGCGGTTGGCGCTGCCCACGGGCAGATGCAGGCGCGCGCCGGGCGCAGGCAGGTGAGGCAGACGGGGCGGGAAGGCGCGGATGACATGGCTGGGGGATGCCCGCGTGTCCGGGCAATCGTGAAAGGGAAGGACTATATCGTTTCCGTTGAGGCCATACTCATCCCAGCCATGCCACAGCCCGCGCCGCCAGCGGCAGCAGCAGCGAGGCGATCAGCACCTGCAGGCCCAGCGCAATGCCGGCATAGGCGCCGGCATCGGCATGCACCTGCAGTGCGCGCGCCGCGCCTATGCCGTGGGAAGCGGTGCCAAGCGCGAAGCCGCGCACCGCCCAGTCGCGCACGCCCAGCAGGTCGAACAGGTACTTGCCCGACAGCGCGCCAACCATGCCGGTCAGCACCGCGAACACCGCCGCCAGCGCCGGTATGCCGCCCAGCCGCTCGGCAATGCCCATGGCCACCGGCGCCGTGGTGGACTTGGGCGCGAGCGAGCGGATCACATCGGCCGGCAGGTCGAATGCCCAGGCCAGCAGCACCGCGCTGCCGGCGGCTGCCGCGCCGCCCACGGTGGCGGCCAGCACCAGCGCCATGCCGCGGCTCCTGAGTTCGCTGCGGCGCTGCCACAGCGGCCAGCCCAGCGCCACCACGGCCGGACCCAGCAGCACATGCACGAACTGGGCGCCGGCGAAATAGGTCTGGTAAGGCGTGCCGGTGGCCACCAGCACCGAGCCCAGCGCCAGCACCGACCACAGCACCGGGTTGGCCCACGGCGCATGGTCCAGCCTTTCATAGGCCCATTGCACCAGCACATACACCACCAGCGTGGAGGTCAGCCCGAACAGCGGCGCGGAAGACAGATATACCCAGAGCTGGACGAACTCACTCATGGCCGCGCTCCCGGTCGGCGCGCCGCAGAAGCGTGCGCAGCGTCAGGGCCGTGACCGCCAGGCCGATCCAGGTCGATAGCACCACCACGACCAGCAGGCGCATGCCATAGGCCGACACCAGGTCCAGATGGGCAATCACGCCCACGCCGGCCGGTACGAAGAACAGCGACAGGTGATTGAGCAGCAGCTGCGCCGCCGCCGCCACGGCTTCGCGCAGCGGCGTCCATTGCACCACCGGCCACAGCAGCAGGAGGCCGATCACGGGGCCGGGTATGGGAAGGGCAAGCAGGCGGCTCAATCCTTCGCCGCAGGCTTGCAGCAACAGCAGCAGGGCAAATCCGCGCAGGGCATTCATGGCATCGGCCGTCGTCAAATGAAAAATTATAGGGTGCAGGACGTGAAAGGCGTTGCGCCTTGTTTGCCGACATTTGGCGAACGCAGGAAATTTGCCCGACCGCCGTTGCCGACCCCGGCTTGCCTCCACGGCTGTGTAATCGCCTTGCGTCATCCGGCAACGTTTCACCTTCCGCCACGCAATCCGTACCAGCCATGTGTGGCGGCTTCTTCCTGCCGGCCTCATATTCCTGGTAATTCACGGTAAAGACAGTCACCTGCGAACGCCTTCAAAAGCCGAAATGAAGGTGGCGATGCGGCCCAGGAACCAGCGTCGGCGTGAAATTGCCGTAACGGCGGTAAATTTCAGGAATGGTTTCCCGGATTCCAGCGCTATCCGCCTCGCATCCTTTTCAACGTGTTGCAGCTGATTTCTCGAATAACCGCTAAACGTTCGAATTTCACGAACGCCCTCTGCAATTTGGTTTCTTAAATTTTGTACCAAATAATTCAAACTCTTATCCTCAATTAAAAACCTCGATATGAACAATTTACCCACCATCATTTCACCGAAGGATGGCGTCTACGGCGTTGACAGCGGCGCGGCGTTCACATCCTTCTCGCGTCAGGTGGAACAGCCATCTTCCACCATGCCCGGCGCTCCCGTGGTCCAGTCAAGGGACAACACGAATGTTGTCCCATCCCGGTTCATCCCGTGGGCTGGCGGCCAGCAAGACACATCGCCTCCGTTAACTACACGCCCGGTAGTGGTAGGGAAAAGCGAGACCGGCGATGCGGACGTTGGCTCGCACAGCGTCGTGCCGGCAAAGCTGGCCGGCAGCAAACCTTGCCCCCAGGTGCAGAGGCTTACCGGTTTGATTGATGGGGACACTCTGACAGTTGATGAAACGCTAAACGCAAGTACGATGGGCGCACTTTGCCATATCCTGAAAGAGCCGAATTGCGGGTTGGCTAAGCTTGTTATAACGATCAAACAAAAAGAAATGAGCCCTGATGTTGCCCGCATGCTGTCCATGGCGCTAAAAGTAAATCGCACGCTTACTCACCTTCGTGTCTATAACGCGGCGACTAACAGTAATGGCCTGGCCTGGCTGATGGATGAGGTGGCGGAGGCGTTGAAAATCAATCAGACGCATGGCGCGGCCAGGCTGATGGGTGCGGTGGCGGATGCGCTGAAAACCAATCAAACGCTCACCAGCCTTTGCTTCTCCAGCATCAAGATTGGCGATGACATTGCTGCCAGCCTCTCGGAGGCGTTAACGGTCAATCGCAGCCTCACTAATCTTCGTCTTTTATCTGTCGAGACGAGCGCTGACGGCTCTGCCAGGTTGTTGAATGCATTGAAAGTCAACTCCACGATCACTGAGCTTGATCTTTCTGGTAGTGGAAATGCCAATGCCGCTGCATTGCTTTGGGAGGTATTGAAGGTCAATAAAACACTTACTACGTTTCATTTTGAGGGCACTAAAATCGCTGACAAATGTGTGGGGCTATCGAATGCATTGAAGGTCAATGACACGCTTACTACGCTTAGCCTCTTTGGCAGCCTGGATGGCGATGAAGGCGTGGTCAGGCTATCGGAGGCGTTGAAGGTTAATAAGGCACTCACCAAGCTTGATCTTCGCGCCTGCCGTATTGGCACTGATGGCGCTGGCACGCTGGCCGAGGCATTGAAGGTCAACCTTACCCTGACCAGCCTTGATCTTCAGGACTACACCACGCACAGGGACGCTAAATGCACCGGGTCAATCGCATCCAGCCTTCAAAGGAATCAGCAATTCCACCTGACGAAGAAACATGCTGCGGGGTTCATGGAGCTTGCCAGCGGCTTGGGGCAATTTCCCAGCGAGATTTCCGATGTTCTAATCGAGCAGATGGCGGCGCTGCCACCGAACCAGCGGCAGGAGAGCATCGCCAGCATTAAAGCCATGAGCGCGGCGATTGGCGGTCCTCGCTAGAAGACCTGACCCCGCCGCGCTATCCTTGATTACCCCCGCAACGGCTTATAGCGAATCCGCTTCGGCTTGGCGCCTTCCTCGCCCAGCCGCTTCTTCTTGTCGGCCTCGTACTCCTGGTAATTCCCGTCGAAGAAGGTCACCTGCGAATTGCCTTCGAAGGCCAGGATATGGGTGGCGATGCGGTCCAGGAACCAGCGGTCATGGGAGATCACCATCACGCTGCCGGCGAATTCCAGCAGGGCGTCTTCCAGCGCGCGCAGGGTTTCCACGTCGAGGTCGTTGGACGGTTCGTCGAGCAGCAGCACGTTGCCGCCCATGAGCAGGGTCTTGGCCAGGTGCAGCCGGCCGCGCTCGCCGCCGGAGAGGTTGCCGACGACCTTCTGCTGGTCGCTGCCCTTGAAGTTGAAGCGGCCCAGGTAAGCCCGCGACGGCATCTCGAAGCGGCCCACGGTCAGCAGGTCGGCGCCGTTGGAGACATCCTCGAACACGGTCTTCCTGTTGTTCAGGTCATCGCGCGACTGGTCGACCAGCGACAGCCTGACCGTGGATCCGATCACGACTTCGCCGCTGTCGGGCTGCTCGCGCCCAGCCAGCATGCGGAAAAGGGTGGACTTGCCGGCGCCGTTAGGGCCGATGATGCCGACGATGGCGCCGGGCGGCACCTTGAAGGACAGGTTGTCGATCAGCAGCCGGTCGCCATAGCCCTTGCTGACGTTCTTGAACTCGATGACTTCATTGCCCAGGCGCTCGGCCACCGGAATGAAGATTTCCTGGGTCTCGTTGCGCTTCTGGTATTCATGCTCGGACAGCTCGTTGAAGCGGGCCAGGCGCGCCTTGCTCTTGGCCTGGCGGCCCTTGGGATTCTGGCGCACCCATTCCAGTTCCTTCTGCAGCGCCTTCTGGCGCGCGCTTTCCGTCGACTCTTCCTGCTTCAGGCGGTTTTCCTTCTGTTCCAGCCAGGAGCTGTAATTGCCTTTCCAGGGAATGCCGTGGCCGCGGTCCAGTTCCAGGATCCATTCGGCCGCGTTATCGAGGAAGTAGCGGTCATGGGTGATGCCGACCACGGTGCCGGGGAAGCGGTGCAGGAACTGCTCCAGCCAGTCCACCGACTCGGCGTCGAGGTGGTTGGTGGGCTCGTCCAGCAGCAGCATGTCGGGCTTGGACAGCAGCAGCCGGCACAGCGCCACCCGGCGCTTCTCGCCGCCCGACAGCACGCCTATCTTCGCGTCCCAGGGCGGCAGGCGCAGCGCATCGGCCGCCATCTCCAGCTGCAGCTCCAGGTTGCCGCCGTCGCTTGCTGCGATGATGGCTTCCAGCCGCGCCTGCTCGGTGGCCAGCGCGTCGAAGTCGGCGTCGGGTTCGGCATAGGCCGCATACACCGCGTCGAGCTTGGCGCGGGCGGCGAAAGCCTCGCCCAGGCCGGCCTCGACCGCCTCGCGCACGGTCTGTTCCGGGTCCAGCTGCGGCTCCTGCGGCAGGTAGCCGATATTGAGGTTGGGCATCGGAATGGCTTCGCCTTCGATGTCCTTGTCGACGCCGGCCATGATTTTCAGCAGCGTGGACTTGCCGGAGCCGTTCAGGCCCAGCACGCCGATCTTGGCGCCGGGGAAAAACGACAGGGAAATATCTTTCAGGATGTGGCGCTTGGGTGGGACGATCTTGCCCACGCGATTCATCGTGTATACGTAATTGGCCATGTTGGGGTCTGGTTTGCTTGAAGGGCAGGGGAGATAAAGGAGGAGAAGGATAACGCAAGGGCGCGGCAGGGTACAGCCGCGTTCGCCGCTGCCCTTGCCGTGCCGGCATCGATCAGCCCGCCGCCGGCGGCCGGCGCCAGGCGCGCAGCATGCCGTCGGCCGAGTACAGCGCCAGGCCGCCCCAGATCAGCGCAAAGCCGACCAGCCGGCCGATGCCGAACGGCTCATGGTAGAGCCACACGCCCAAAAGCAGCTGCATGGTCGGCACCATGTACTGCATCAGGCCCAGCAGCGACAGCGACAACTGGCGCGCCGCGGCGGCGAACAGCAGCAGCGGAATCGCGGTGATCGGGCCGGACAGCGCCAGCAGCGCCTGGGTCAGCGGCGCGGCGGCGGCAAAGCCGTTCTGGCCATGCTGCGCCAGCCAGGCCAGGTACAGAACGGCAAACGGGAACAGCAGGATGGTCTCCAGCGACAGCCCTTCCAGCGCGCCCAGCGAGGCGGTCTTGCGCAGCAGGCTGTAGATGCCGAAGGTCAGGCCCAGGGCCAGCGAGATCCAGGGCGGATGCCCGGCCTGCCAGGTCAGCCAGCCGACGCCTGCCGCGGCCAGCGCCACCGCCGTCCATTGCACCGGCCGCATGCGCTCCCCGAGCACGAAGAAACCCAGCACCACATTGACCAGCGGATTGATGAAGTAGCCCAGGCTGGCATCCACCACACGGTCATGATTGACCGACCAGATATAGATGCCCCAGTTGGCCGCCAGCAGCAGGGCGCTGGCGGCGAAACCGGCCAGCAGGCGCGGTTTGCCCGCTGCCGCTGCCAGCCAGCTCCACTGGCGCCGCCACAGCAGCACCATGGCCAGGAACAGCAGCGACCACACCATGCGGTGCGCCAGGATTTCCTGCGCCGCAATGCCCTGGAAAAGTTTGAAATACAGCGGGAACAGGCCCCAGGCCAGAAAGGCCAGGGCAGCGGACAGCATGCCAGGGTTCATGGGGAAGAACAGCGCTTCTTGAAAAAAGGAAAGGCGGCATTATGCGCCCGATGGCGGCCGGGCGCCTCCTTCCGGCCCGGTGCCGGCAATCCGCCGTGCTGCTCGTTCATGTCAAGGCACAAGCAACGGTATGCAGGCATACTCGGGCGGCGACATCATGGGTGCCGGCGAAAACGCCCGGCCGGCATGCTCTCAGTTAATATGCGGGTTTTTCCAGAAATTACAGGTGTCCATTGGCCTCTCCCATCACCAACGACAGCCATACCGATGAAGGCAGCGGGCAGGAAGCGCATGGCCATGCCGGCGCCGTCCATGGCAGCCGGCTCCTGACGCTGACCATTGCCGCCATCGGCATTGTCTACGGGGACATCGGCACCAGCCCGCTGTACACGATGAAGGAAGTATTTTCCGAGGAGCACGGCATTGCGCTGACCCATGCCAATATCCTCGGCGTGGTGTCGCTGATCCTGTGGGGACTGCTGCTGATCATCTCCCTCAAGTACGTAACCCTGGTGCTGCGCGCCAATAACCGCGGCGAGGGCGGCATCATGGCCCTGAGCGCGCTGGCGATGTCCTCGGTCGGCACCGGCTCGCGCTGGCATTATCCGGTGATGCTGCTGGGCATGATGGGCGCCGGCCTGTTCTATGGCGATGGCGTGATCACGCCGGCGATCTCGGTGCTGTCGGCCATCGAGGGCCTGGAAGTGGCCACGCCCGCACTGAAGCCCTATGTGCTGCCGCTGACGGTGACGGTGCTGGTGGCGCTGTACTCGCTGCAGAGCAAGGGCACGGCCGGCATCGGCAAGTTCTTCGGCCCCATCGTGCTGGTCTGGTTCGCCACCCTGGCGACCATGGGGGTGATCAACATCGTGCATTACCCGGCGGTGCTGGCCGCCTTCAATCCGCTGCATGCGCTGAACTTCATGCTGCATAACGGCTGGTTCGCCTTCATCGCGCTGGGCGCGGTGGTGCTGGCGCTCACCGGCGCCGAGGCGCTGTATGCCGACATGGGCCACTTCGGCAAGAAGCCGGTGCGGCTGGCCTGGTTCACGGTGGTGTTCCCGGCGCTGGCGCTGAACTATCTCGGCCAGGGCGCGCTGCTGATGTCGACGCCTGCGGCGGTGACCAATCCCTTCTTCCAGCAGCTCGGCCCATGGAGCGTCTACCCGCTGGTGGTGCTGTCGACCATGGCCACCGTGATCGCCTCGCAGGCCACCATCTCCGGCGCCTTTTCGGTGACGCAGCAGGCGATCTCGCTGGGCTTTCTGCCGCGCATGCGGGTGATCTATACCTCCGACCGCGAGATGGGGCAGATCTACATTCCGCTGGTGAACTGGGTGCAGCTGACCATCGTGCTGCTGGCGGTGGTCGGCTTTGGCTCTTCCGGCAACCTGGCTTCGGCCTACGGCATTGCCGCCACCGCCACCATGACCACCACCACCATCCTGACCTTCTTCGTGGTGCGCTTCAAATGGAAGTACAACCTGCTGCTGGCCACGCTGGCGACCGGCTTCTTCCTGACGCTCGACATCACGCTTTTGTCCTCGACCTCGCTGAAGATCGTCAGCGGCGGCTGGTTCCCGCTGGCCCTGTCGGCGCTGATGGTGACCATCATGCTGACCTGGAAGAACGGCCGCGAACTGGTGTTCAACAACCTGAAGAAGCATGCGATTCCGTTGAACGACTTCCTGCAGTCGCTGTTCTACGGGCCGCCGCACCGGGTCGACGGCACGGGCATCTTCTTCCGCGCTGAGGGCGACGGCGTACCGCATGCGATGCTGCACAATCTCCTGCACAACAAGGTGCTGCATCAGCGCATCGTGTTCCTGACCGTCTTCAACCAGGACATTCCGATGGTGCCGATGGAAGACCGGGTCAAGGTCGAACCGCTGGGCCATGAGTGCTATCAGGTCAATGTGTATTACGGCTTCAAGGACGAACGCGACATTCCGCTGGCGCTGGCTCTGTGCGCCAGGCACGGCCTGGAATTCGAGATGATGGAAACCTCCTTCTTCATTGCCCGCCAAACCGTCATCTCCGCCGTCGGCGGCGGCATGGCGCGCTGGCGCGAGGCGCTGTTTGCCACCATGTCGCGCAATGCGCGGGATGCGGCGGACTACTTCCGGGTGCCGACCAACCGGGTGATCGAGCTGGGGACGCAGGTCGAGATCTGAGCGCGAAGCAGCGCGGACCTCGTCCGGGGCCTTCCAACGGCAAGCGGCAAGCGGCAAGCGGTGGCAACTGCTGCTAACGACCAAGGCAACACTGCTGCGCTGCTCATCGCCGGCGACGCGTCATCGCGCAACCGTCCGCCGAGCCCGGAGTCCGCGACAGCTGTGCCCGTCATTACAGCCCCCGCAACTATCACGTCAACATCCGCCACGATAATAACCAGCACCAGGCCAGGCTATGCGTCGTCGCCGGCATCGAGCAGGTCATGCGCAACGTTCGACAGGAACGTGAGTGCTGGCGCCAGCGGGCTCGTGCCGTTGGCTGAAGGCAAGCAGAGCGCTGCGCCTTTGGTAAGCATGGCGACAGACAGTCCACGAGCACGGCAGCTTGCCAATCCGGTCAGCGATGGCAAATTGAGCCTGTTTGATATAAGGCACGATGAAACCTTCCGGGCGCTTGCCGTGCTGCTAATAAGCCCGGATTGCATGATCGCGGACCTTCACGTTAAGCACGGCGGTATCAGTGATGCCAACATGGCTTTGCTGATTGAGGCGCTGAAGGTTAACCGCACGGTTGTCGCGCTTGATTTTGGTTGTGGCACAGCCAGTTCGATGAGCAAGCTGCCTGTCGGAGGCGCTGAAGGTCAACCGCACGCTCAACAAGCTTTTCTTAATGAAATCGAGATCGCGCTGTTGACCAAGATATTTTGGGGGCGACATCAAAGGGCAGCGGCACGATCAAGAAACTCGATCCTTCCTGGAATGGTATTGAACCCGATTTAATCAAGTCAATTAATGCAGTACTTAAGGAGAATAAAAACTTTCAAAGCGCATTGCCTTACGCTCCCCGGTCATTGGAAATCGTCAGCGGCGAGCAATATCCCCAGAGATCATGAATGCCGTCACACAGCAGCTGGCCTTCCTCCCACCCGGCAAACGAGAGGAGGGCCGTGCCACGATCAAGGCGTTGGGAGCGGTGTTACAGCCACCTGGGGGGAAACTGAACTTGCAGTCGCCATCCCCGGAAGGGATGGCGCCTTGTTTCATCCTTCACTACAAGGCCATTCACACACCTGCTGCCTGAAGCGCGGAGGCGATACCCTCCGGATATGACATTCCTGCAGCGTGCGCTTGCCTGTGAAACTACCTGGCTTGCTGCCCATCGCTGCCGCAGGCTTTCGCAGCGCCCATGTCAGTTGGCGATGCAGCGTGTTGGGATGCGGCCGCTTGTAACGGATAAGCCTGCAGATGACCGGCATTGCCCGCTGGCCTGTCCCTGACCAGAATCTGTGCTTCAACGCCGTATCGTCCTGCGCAAGGCCTCCACGCCGATGCCGCCAACCACGCCATCCTTCGCCGGCGCGGCCGCGGACTTGTCGCCGCAACCGTCGCAGCCACCGCAGGCGCCGGCGCTGCTGGCCGGCGTGGCCAGCCTTTGCGCCAGCCGTCCCAGGCCAACGGCGCCAGCCAGCCGGGCGGTATGCTTGCGCAGCGCGGCGCGCAGCGGCCGCGGCAGCAGGCGGCTTGCCGCCACCCACACGGCCCAGGCCACAATCAGTCCGACGATCAGGTTCTGCAGCATGGTCATCCTCCCAGCAGGGCGCGGCTGATCTGGAAGGTGGCGAATGCCGCCAGATAGGCCAGCCCGAACATGTAGCCCGCCATCGCCAGCACCGGCTTCCAGGAATTGGTCTCGCGGCGCACGATGGACAGGGTGGAAATGCATTGCGGCGCGAAGACGTACCAGGCCAGCAGCGAGAGCGCGGTCGGCAGGGTCCAGGTGGCCGAGATCATGGGCGTCAATGTGGTGGCCAGCGCGTCGCCGGTGGCCGACAGCGCATACACGGTGCCCAGCGCGCCCACCGCCACTTCACGGGCGGCGAGGCCAGGGATCAGGGCAATGGCGATCTGCCAGTTGAAGCCAACCGGCGCAAACACCAGCTGCAGCAGCTGCCCCAGTTGCCCGGCCAGGCTGTACTGGATGGCCGGGCCGGTGGCGCCGGCCGGCGGCGCCGGGAAGCTGGAGAGGAACCACAGCAGCACCATCAGCGCCAGGATGATGGTGCCGACCCGGCTGACGAAGATGCGGGCCCGCTCCCACAGGCCAATGGCCAGGTTGCGCAGGTTGGGCCAGTGGTAGTCGGGCAGCTCCAGCATCAGCGCATGCGCGCCCTTGTTGCCCAGCGTGCGCTTGAAGACCCAGGCCACCGCCATGGCCGAGACGATGCCCAGCACGTACAGGCCGAACAGCACCAAACCCTGCAGGTTGAAGATGCCCATCGAGCGCTCGGGGATGAAGGCCCCGATGATCAGCGCATACACGGGCAGCCGCGCCGAGCAGGTCATCAGCGGCGCGATCATGATGGTGGCCAGGCGGTCGCGCGGATTCTGTATGGTGCGGGTAGCCATGATGCCCGGCACCGCGCAGGCGAAGCTCGACAGGAGCGGAATGAAGGCGCGGCCCGAGAGGCCGACGCTGCCCATCAGGCGGTCGAGCAGGAAGGCCGCCCGTGGCAGGTAGCCGGAATCTTCCAGCGCCAGGATGAACAGGAACAGGATCAGGATCTGCGGCAGGAACACCAGCACGCTGCCCACGCCGGACAGGATGCCGTCCACCAGCAGGCTGCGCAGCAGGCCCTCGGGCATGGCGTCGCGCACCAGCGCGCCCAGGCCGTCGACGCCATCCTTGATCAGTTCCATCGGCCACTGCGACCAGGAAAACACCGCCTGGAAGATCAAAAACAGCACCGCGGCCAGGATCACGTAGCCCGCCACCGGATGCAGCACCACCGCATCGATGCGCTCGCCCGGCACGTTCTCGCGGCCGGGGTTGGCAATCGCCGCATCCAGGATGCGCCGCACACGGGCCTGGGTGTCTTCCACCGTGGTGGCGTCGCTGTCCGGGCCGGCTGCGCTGGCGCCGGCATCGGGCGGCGGCAGGCCGGCATGGTCGGCGGCGATCCGGTCGAGCTGGGCCAGCAGCGCGCTGGCGCCGCCCGGCTGCACCGCCACGGTCTCGATCACCGGTATGCCCAGTTCGCGCTGCAGCGCGGCGATGTCGATCTGCATGCCGCGCTTTTTGGCCACGTCCATCATGTTGACCGCCAGCACGGTTGGCCGCTTCAGGCGCAGCACTTCCAGCACCAGGCGCAGGTTCAGCCGCAGCCGGGTGGCGTCCACCACCAGCACCACCAGGTCGGGCGCGGCCTCGTCGGCGCGGGCGCCGAGCAGCACTTCGCGGGTGATGGCCTCGTCGGGCGTCATGGGTTTCAGGCTGTAGGCGCCGGGCAGGTCGGTGACCTGATAGGCCCGTCCGGTGGCGGAGAAAAACTGGCCTTCCTTGCGCTCGACGGTCACGCCGGCGTAGTTGGCCACCTTCTGGCGCGCGCCGGTGAGGCGGTTGAACAGCGCGGTCTTGCCGCAGTTGGGATTGCCCACCAGGGCGAGGCGCAAAGGCCGGATGGCATTCATGAACGGTAATTACGAAGGAATAACTTGGACCATTGCCGCCTCGAAGCGGCGCAGCGCGAACGTGGTGGCGCCGACGCGCACCGCAATCGGATCGGCGCCGGGAAACGATACCGCCACGACGCGCACGGTCTCGCCGGGCACGAAGCCGAGTTCGCGCAGGCGCAGCTGCACCGCGCGTTCCTCGTCGCCGGCAGCGCCGGCCATGCCGGCGACCACGGCGCGCGCGCCCTTGCGCAGCAGCGACAGGGGCTGGCTTGCAGCCGGCGAAAGGGTGGGGTGCATGGCGGCTTGTTGGATGGGTGACATCGGCTGAGAGGATGGGTGCGGCACGGAGACGTAAGTGTAGCACCGTAATGATAATTATTCTTAATTGCGGCGTACGCTGGCAGATTTGATGTAATGCATCTGGCCGGATTCTGCTTGTGCTGTTCTTCGCCTTTGAATCCGGCGAGCCTTTGCTTTCCGGACGAGGCACGAGGGCGCGCAATGAGTGCGTCTATTGAAGGAAAGACGCTTTCCCGCCACGTATGGCGCTACCCACAAGGAAAAATAGTTTGCGGTGAGAAATATAACCTTCACCCCATATAATTGTTTGGATGCAATATTCTTCTTTTAATTTATCGCTCCCGCTCCTGACGCCCTTGACGTCGCATTCTGAGGCGATGCCATGCTGAGTCCCATCACGCTTTTGCTGATCACGGCCGCGCTGTGCGTGGTCATGCTGTTTGTCCTCGGATCGCTGGCGCGCAGCGGCATGGCAGGCGTGAGCGCCTGGCGCGCGGCCAATGTGCTGGCTTTCGTGGCGCTGCTGCTGTACGCCGGACGTGACACGCTGCCAGGCCCGCTGACGATCGAAGGGGCCAACGGCTTGTTCGCGCTGTCGATCGCGGCGATCCATGTCGGCTTCAGGCAGTTCTTTGGCCAGGCGGTGCCGTATCGCCTGCTGGCGGCCGGCTGGCTGGCCACTGTCACTGGCGTGGCCTTTTTCCATTACGCGATTGACGCCATTGAAATCCGCACCGTGGTGGTCTCCATGTTTCATGGCCTAGTCTGCGCCGCCATTGGCGTGACCGTGCTGCGCTCGCTGTCGCAGGCGCGGGCACGCTATCCCTTTTATTTCACCGCCGGGGTGGCGCTGCTGCTGGCGCTGGGGCACCTCGGCCGGGGCCTGATGTATGCGCTGCAGCCTGACATGCAAACTGCCTTCTACCAGGCTACGACCATCAACCTGGTGTTCCTTTCGGTCGGCACGGTGGTGCTGCCGCTCCTGACCATGGGTGCGGTGATGATGGTGCATGACCGGCTGCTGGCCGAAGCGGATGACCGGGCCAACCGCGATTACCTGACCGGCGCCTGGACCCGGCGGGCGCTGTTCCAGATGGCCGAGCATGAGCTGCGGCGCGCCCAGCGTCACCGCCATCCGGTCTCGCTGCTGGTGCTGGACGTGGACCGCTTCAAGCAGATCAATGACAGTTGCGGCCATGCCGAAGGCGACCGGGTACTGGTCGATCTGGTGCGGCGTGCCGGTGCGATGGTGCGCGACATCGACTGCTTCGCCCGCCTGGGTGGCGAGGAATTCGCGCTGCTGCTGCCGTATTCCGACACGGCGGCGGCAATGCATGTGGCGCAACGCCTGCGGCAACTGCTGGAGCAGCCCGAGCCGGGCGCCCTGACGATGACGGCGTACACCGTCAGCATTGGCGTGGCCACACTGGACAGGGACGAACCATTTTCCGCACTGCTCGGCCGTGCCGATGCCGCGCTCTACAAGGCCAAGCATGCCGGACGCAATGTGGTCCGGCTGGCTGAAACGGCCAGTGCTTGCGGGTAAGCCGGCGCGCTGCTCGGGCTGCTACGCCGGCAGGCGGGCCAGGAACAGCTGGAATTCCGCCAGGGAAAGCGGTCCCGCCAGCAGGTAGCCCTGGCCGTCGTCACAGCCAGCGTCGCGCATCCGCTCGCGCAAGGCAGGGGTTTCAATGCCGGTGGCGGTGACGCGGATGTCCAGCGCATGCGCCAGCGTGACCAGCGCTTTCAGGAAGCCGGGCCTGGCGCTGTCCTGCGCCGGATCGAGCTTGACCGTGTCGACCGGCAGATGCTGGATGCAGGCAAGCGCGCCGCCGCCCGCGCCGAAGTGGTCGACGGCAATGCGCACGCCCCTGGCCTTGAGCGCGGCAAGACGCCGTGCCGCCGCATCAAGATCGTCGGTCAGGGCAGTCTCGGCCAGTTCCAGTTCCAGCAGTTGCGGCGCCAGGCCGGCAGCCTCCAGCGCCATGCCCAGCCGTTCTCCCAGCGCCGGATGGCACAGCTGGCGTGCTGACAGATTCACCGATACCCGCAGCGCGCGGCCGAACTGGCGCTGCAGCCGGCCGCCCTGCAGGCAGGCTTCCCGCAGCGCCCAATGGCCGATGTCGTCCATCAGGTCAAGCTGCTGCGCCACCGGAATGAAGTCCTGCGGCGCAATCCGGCCCAGGTGCGGATGATTCCAGCGCAGCAAAGCTTCCATGCCGGTCACCGCCATGCTGCGCAAATCGAGTCGCGGCTGATAATGCAGTTCGAATTCGCCGCGTTCCAGCGCCCGGTGCAGCGCCTGTTCCATCAGCATTCTGGCGCGCGCCCTTGCATTGACCTCGGCTTCGAAAAAGCACCAGCTGTTGCGGCCGGCTGCCTTGGCGCGGTGCAGCGCGGCGTCGGCATGCCGGAACAACGTTTCGCGGGTAGTGGCGTCGGCCGGATGCATCGCCACGCCGATCGATGCGCTGATGCCCACTTCCTCCCCGGCCACGGTGCATGGCGCGGCCAGCGCCGCCAGCAGGCGGCCGGCAGTGGCAGCGGCATCGGAAGCGCCGGCAGGGCAGCTTGCCGCCACGACGAATTCGTCGCCGCCCAGGCGGGCGACGATGCCATCGGCCGGCAGCATGGCGCGCAGGCGCAAGGCCACCTGGCGCAGCAGCTGGTCGCCCGCTTCGTGTCCCAGCGCCTCATTGACTTTGCGAAACTGGTCGATGTCGAGGAACATCAGCGCGACGGGCTTGCCGTCCGCTTGCTCCAGCATGTGCTGCAGCCGCTGATGGAGAAGGGTTCGGTCGGGCAGGCCGGTAAGCGCATCATGCAGGGCCAGTTCCTGTTCACGGTTTTCCGGCAGCCCTGTGTTGGGGCGGCTCAGGAAACAGCTCAGCCTGTCCGGGGCGCCGCTGGCATCCCGGCTCATGCTGGCATGCAGGCGCACCGGGATCGCATGGCCATCCCGATGACGCAAGGTGAAAATGCCGGGCAGCATGGCATCGGCCTCGCCTGGCGTGCGCGGGCCGCCGGGAAGCAGCCAGGCCAGATTGCGGCCTGCCAGATCGTCCGGCGCGTAACCGCTGATGGCACACAGCGCCGGATTGGTTTCCAGCAGCATGCCGTCATGACCGGCAAGCAGGTAAGGGCAGGGCGCAAGTGCCGTCAGATCATGCAACTGCTGCCGCGACTCGCGCAGGCGCTGCGCCGCCTGCAGCAGCGCCGCACCGGCCTGTTCCCCGGCATTTGAACGGCCCTGATGGGCATCGCCTTTCATGGGTGATGGAAGTTTGCCCATGCTCGATGGCTGCGCCTGGCTGGCATGCTGAGGGCTGGTTTCTGGAGGAAGGCGCTGATTCATCGATGCTATCGCAAGAGAATTTCTCCTCAGAAATATATAGCATGGCTATCAAAATTGCCATTCTCTATATCCCTATGCGTTGCGCTTGAACAATAAATTGCCACGAGAAAAATTTTCTTGAATGCTATTTTTTGTGCGATGAAAGAACATGTTTTGTTCCAAAAGCTCGGATGCCCACAGTGCGATTAAGGATCAGCTCATGCCTTTTTTTCAAAAGCCTTCATCTGCCTCATTCGTCCGGCCCACCGCATATCACGCGGGCAGCCGGCTCATCAGTGCCAGGCGTTCACAGAGCCCGGTCACGGCGGCATTAAGTTGGCCGCTGGCATGCGGTCTGGCCGCCATCGTCCTCTGGCTCAGCCTGCAATGGTGGGACATCGACCATGCGGCTTTCGGCGATGCAAATGCGACGATCGAGCCGGAACCGGAAAGCAGCCCTCTGCCTGCAGCGCCCGATCTTTCTGCGCCTGCAATGCTGGCCAGGCACCAGCAACTGGTGCATCAGCACCTGTTCTTCGCCAACATGCTGCTGTTCGGTCTGGGGCTGGTCGGGATGCTGCTGGCTGTACGTCTGGAGAAACGCAGGCAGCATGCCGAGCAAGTCCGCAGTGCCTGTCTGAGCGCCATGGACGCCGGCAAGGAAGGCCTCCTTATCCTGCGCCCGCTACAGGGCCACGGTAGCCACGTAACCGATTTCATCATTCAGGACTGCAATGAGCGCGGCGCCGGGCATGCCGGGCTGTCGTGTCGCGACCTGCTGGGCAGGCGGCTGAGCGAACTACGCGACAGGGAAGGAATTGCCGGCCTGGTCCAGGCATGCCGCCACGCAATGGCAGCCGGTTCGCATGAGGAAGAGCTCGAAACCGGACGTGACGGCGAGCGCGTCTGCCTGCAGCGGCGCCTGGTACGCGCCGACGCCGGACTGGTGATCACGCTGCGCGACATCTCCGAGGCCAGGGCGAATCAGGACATCCTGATGAAAATGGCCCACGTGGATGCACTGACCGGTTTGCCCAACCGTCTGTGGCTGACCAATTTCCTGCCCCGTGCAATCGAGGCGGCCGCTGCCACCGCTTCCAGCCTGGCGGTGCTGTTCATCGATCTGGACGACTTCAAATCCGTCAATGACGCCTGCGGCCATGATGCCGGCGACGCGCTGCTGGCGGCCGCCGCCGGCCGGCTGGCCGCGGCCGTCCGTACGGAAGACAAGCTGGCGCGCCTGGGCGGGGATGAATTCGTGATCGTGCTGGCCGAAGCCGATCACGCCGAGATCGTCCAGGTCGCCCACCGCATCATTACTGCCCTGGCGGAGGACTTCATGCTGAACGACCACGGATGCCGCCAGACCCAGGCATCGATCGGCATCAGCGTGTATCCGCAGGACGGCACCTGCGCTGCTTCACTGCTGCGCAATGCCGACCTGGCGATGTACATGGCCAAGAGCAGCGGCAAGGGCCGCTATGCATTCCATGCCGCCAGCCCAACGGCGCTGGCCGAGCCGCTTCAGCCAGCCGAGGCATTGGCCGGCGACCGTGTCTGAGCCTGCCGCACCAGCAAGGGGTAGGGATTGACGGCGCCGGCATTGGTGTAGATGCCGTAATGCAGATGCGGCGGCGTGCCGCGCGCATTGCCGGTGGTGCCGACATAACCCAGCACATTGCCGCTGGCGACCCGCTGTCCGCGCCGCACATCGGAAAAGCGGTCGAGATGGGCATAATAATGCCGCTGCCCGCCAGGCCCGAGCACCCATACCACCTGTCCTCCGAGACGGTTATTGCCCACGTCCAGCACGATGCCCTCGGTGGCGGCGCGCACTGCCCGGCCGCGCGGCGCGAAGATGTCCAGGCCTTCATGGCGGCGGGCGCCGCCGTCGCGCGGCGCATGCCAGTTGTCGCGCAGCGCGGCCGGATGCACGCCATCAACCGGCATGGCCACTGACTGCGGCGCCGGCATCGCAGCCAGCCGGGCAGCGTACCAGGCCGTCTTCAGCGGCGCCTCCGCCAGAAACAGCAGAAACAGCAGGAACTGCAGCAACACGGCGCGCACGAGATGGCCGGCGAAGCGGGACAGCATGAGCATGCAATCGGGAAGGGAAGATGGGCCTGCCGTTTGGAGTGCCGGTGCGGCTGCAGGTTCAATGCCGGCGCGCCACGCGGCCGGGCAGGCCTGACTCAGGCCGAGGCTGAGGGCTTGCGCGAGGTCAGCGCCATCAGCGCATCGAAATTGATCGGCTTGACCAGGTGATGATCGAAGCCGGCCGCCATCGCATCCTTCTTGTCCTTCTGCTGGCCGTAGCCGGTCAGCGCCACCAGCGTTGCGCTGGCTGTTTCGGGCATGCCGCGCAGGGTCGCCGCCACTTCATAGCCGGTCATGTCGGGCAGGCCGATATCGAGGAAAACGATGTCGGGCCGGAAGCTGGCCGCGGTGGCGAGTGCTCCCTTGCCGGTGTTGCTGGTGGAAACCGTATGGCCATTGATCTCCAGCAGCGCGCACAGCATGGCGGCGGAGTCGGCGCTGTCGTCCACCACCAGGATGCGGTAGCCTTGCTCCGTGCTGGCCTCGGCCGCCGCCGCCGGCACCGGCAGCGGCGCGCTGGCCATCACCGGCAACCTGACCTCGAAGGTGCTGCCCTGTCCTTCGCCCTGGCTGCTGACGGTGACAGTGCCGCCGTGCAGCTCGACCAGTTTCCTCACCAGCGACAGCCCGATGCCCAGGCCATCCTGCACCCGGTCGGACACATGCTGGGCCTGGGCGAACAGGTCGAAGATGCGGGCCGCACTGCCCGGCGCGATGCCGATGCCGTTGTCGGCAATGCGTATGACCAGCATGTCGCCTTGCAGCGCGGCCGTGAGCGCGACCTGGCCGCCCACCGGCGTGAACTTGGCGGCATTGTGCAGCAGGTTGCCGATGATCTGCGCCAGCCGCACATTGTCGCCATGCAGCGTGACACGCTGCGGCGGCAGGGTGACCGACAGCGCATGCCGGCGCGACTCCATGATCGGCTGCACGGTTTCCAGCGCGGTGCCGATGAAGGCTGCCAGCTCGGTCGGCTCGCGCCGCAGGGTGATCTTGCCCTGGTTGATGCGCGAGACATCCAGCAGGTCGTCGACCAGGCGCACCAGATGGTTGGTCTGGCGGATGATGGTCTGGCGCGCCTGCTCCTGCTGCTGCGGCGCATCGTTGCCGAGCTGGCGCAGCAGTTCGACCGCATTGCGTATCGGGCCCAGCGGATTGCGCAGTTCATGCGCCAGCGTGGCGAGGAACTCGTCCTTCTGGCGGTCGGCGTCGCGCAGCTGCCGTTCCACCCGGCCCAGGCGCAGCAGCGCCTTCACATTGGCCACGAGTTCCTCCGGCTCGATCGGCTCGAACAGGTAATTGTCGGCGCCGCCGTCCAGGGCGCGGATCTTGTCGGCGCTGGACAGATAGGATGCCGAGGTCTGCAGCACCAGGATCGAGCCGGTAGCCGCATCCCGCTTGAGCATGCGGCATACCTCCATGCCATGGATGTCGGGCAGCTTCATGTCCAGCAGCACCAGGTCGGGATGGTGTTCATTGGCCATCTGCAAGGCTTCACTGCCGCTGGCGGCCTCGATCACCGTCAGGCCGGCACGGGTCAGGATGCGCGTCTTGGCATAGCGGGCGCCGTCGTTGTCGTCGACATTGAGCACCAGGGGATCATGCATGCTTGCACTCATAAAGCCAGCCGCCTCACGACGGATTCTCCTTGATAGTCTGCGTGCCGGCGCCAGTCAGGTAATCCAGCGTCGACAGCAGTTCCAGCCGTGATAGCGGCTTGATGTAATAGGCATCGGCGCCCAGTGCCAGGCCCTTGCGCTTGTCGTCGGTCTCGGTGGCCAGCACCACCGGCACCCGCGCGCGGCGCTGGTCGCTCTTGATGTCGGCCAGCCAGCGCCAGGTTTCCTCGCCCTTCAGGCTGACATCCAGCAGCACCGCCGCCGGCTCCTGCACCAGCCACTGTTCCTCGGCTTCGCGCACGCTGGTCGCATGCACCGGCCGGAATGCCGAGCCATGCAGGAAGCGCTCGTACAGCAGGCGGGTGGATTCATCGTCTTCGACCACCAGCACCGGCAGCCGTCCGTCGCTGCCGTCATCGTGACTGCCGGAGCCGGCCGCAGGCGACGCGGCGGCCGGCTCCGGCAGCGCCGCGTAACGCACCGGCAGCACCACCGAAAAGGTCGAGCCTTCGCCCAGCCTGCTTTGCAGCTCGACCCGCCCGCCCAGCAGCGCGGCCAGCTTGCGGCACAGGGGCAGGCCCAGGCCCGTGCCCTTGACCCGCTTCTGCAACCGGTTCTCGACCTGGGTGAATTCCTCGAACACCAGCTGCTGGCTTTCCTCCGGAATGCCCACGCCGGTATCGCGGACCGACAGCCGTACCGACTGCTCCGACGGCACGGCAACGGCGCTGATCCTGACTTCGCCGGCGTCGGTGAACTTCAGCGCGTTGGAAATGAAATTGCGCAGGATCTGCGACAGCTTGGCCTCGTCGGTGTACAGGGCCGGCACGCCGGCCGGCTCATCGAATTCCAGCCGCACCGATTCGGTCACCAGAAGCGGGCGCAGCATGCCGCGCAGCGCCGAGAACAGCTCGGCCACTTCGAACTTGCCGGGCCGGATGTCGATCTTGCCGGCTTCGATCTTGGCCAGGTCGAGCAGGTCATTGACCAGCTCCGACAGGTCTTCCGCGCCGCGCAGGATGAAGGTGACCTGCTTTTCCTGCTCGGTCGTGAGTTCGCCGTCGACCCGGTCCAGCAGCAGCTTCGACAGCGCCCGGATCGAACTGAGCGGCGTGCGGAACTCATGGCTCATGTTGGACAAGAAGCGCGACTTCATCTCGTCGGCGCGGCGCAGGTGGCCGGCCTTTTCATCGAGTTCGGCATACAGCGCCACCACGCCGCGGTTGGTGTCTTCCAGCTCGCGCGTGAGCTGCAGCAGTTCTTCCTGCCGCGCCTTCAACTCGGCCAGCGTGGACAGCAGTTCGCGGTTCTGCTGCTGCACTTCGGTCAGCGTGGCTTCGGCCGGCATTGCCGCCAGGCGCGCGCCGATCTCGCCGATCAGCGCCGGCGTGAGCAGGCGCGCCTGCGCCGGAAAGAGCTTCTTCAGTTCCACCAGGGTGCCGCCAGGGCCGGTGTCGACCGTGAAGCGGTCCATCAGCCGCTGCGCGCCCAACAGGCCCATGCCCATGCCGGTTGGCGACTTGTACTGTCCCCCCAGGATGGCATCGAGATCGGCGATGCCGCGGCCATGGTCTTCGATGCGGATGATCAGCACCTGCGGCGCGGTCTCGCCCTCGATCAGGAATTCCGCGCGGCCCGGCACGGCATAGTTGTACACATTGCGCGCGATTTCCGACACCGCGGTGGCAATGCGGGCCTGGTCCTGCAGGCCAAAACCGCACAGCGCCGCAATCTGGCGGGCGCGCTGCCGGCAGGCCACCACGTCGAACTCGGCCTGGATGCCCACGGTGAGGATGCGCTTGGTCATCTGCCGCTACTCCCGGTTCCTCTGAGCCACCACCACGCTGACATCGTCGCGATGGCGGGCATAGTCGCGGTACAGCACCGCGGCGATCAGGGAAGGATGATGCCGCAGCAGGCCGGGATAGCGTTCCAGGTCCCAGCGGGTGGCCAGGCCGTCGCTGTGCATGATCAGGATGTCGTCGTCGCCGAAGTCCATCTGGAATTCCTGCACCTTGCGCATATTGCTGCCCACGATGCCATTGTGCGAAACCAGATGCCTGGAAGTCGATGCCGCATGCACCGAGACGCTGATGTTGCCGATGCCGGCAAAGCGCAGCGTGCCCTCGGCCAGATTCAGGCAGGCCACCGCCAGCGCCGCGCCGCGCGTGCCGCGCAGCGCGGCATGGGCATCCTGCACCAGCGCTTCCGGCGCGAACGATGCCTGCGCATCCACCAGGGCCACCGCGGCCTGGGAAGCGCGGGCCGCCTCGGGGCCATGGCCCAGGCCGTCGGCCACCATCAGCAACAGCTCGGCATTCCTGCAGGCCGAGCCCCAGGCGTCGCCGCATGCATGCTCGCTGGGCAGGGGCAGGCAGACGGCGCCGACCGTCCACAGCGTCACCGGCGCCGCAGTGGGCCAGACCGCCATGCGCAATACGGTGCCGTGATTGCGGTCGGTGTACAGGTCGAATTCGTCCGCCACCCGCTGCATCGCACCCAGGCCCACGCCATAACTGCCGGCGGTGGACATGCCGTCGCGCATGGCCAGATCGAGGTTGGCGAAGCCCGGCCCATTGTCGATGGCCAGGATCTCCATGCCGTGGCTGCCGGCCCGTTCCAGCGGCCGCAGCAGGATGTCGCCGCTGCCGGCATGCTTCAGCACATTGGTGGCGGCCTCGGTGATCACCAGGGCCGCCTTTCCGGCCATGGTTTCATTGAAGCCCAGCGTGCCGGCCAGGGTGTTGCCGGCACGACGCACGGCGGCGATGCCGCTGCTGTCGGTGACCGGGTGGATGGTCTGGGGCGCCAGGGAATTCAAAACAGCTTCCACTTCGCAATGCGCACCGTCGTGCCCTGGCCGGGCGCCGTGATCAGTTCGAAATCGTCGGCCAGACGGCGCGCGCCGCCCAGGCCCAGGCCCATGCCGTTGCCAGTGGTATAGCCATCCTTCAGCGCCAGGCTGACATCCTCGATGCCGGGCCCCTGGTCGATGAAGCTGAGGATGACGCCGCGCCGGCCGCCGTCGGTCACCTTCTCGATATGCGCCTCGCCGCCGCCGCCATAGCGCAGCGTGTTGCGCCCGAGTTCGCTGGCCGCGGTGATCATCTTGGTCTGCTCGATCAGGGAAAAGCCGATGGACACCAGGCACTCGCGCAAGACCTGGCGCATGCGCACCACGTCCTCGTCCGCCCGCAGCGGAACTACCTTCACATCGATGTCGTTGCCAATCAAGACGTCACCTTTCGTGCCGACCGCAGGCCGGCATCCGGCGTGCAGCGGGCTTCATGAAAAACTGCCCAGGTTCAGCATGGTCATGCCGCGTTCGACATTCAGGGCGGTCTTCACGCCTTCCAGCGTCAGGCCCAGTTCGACCAGGGTAATCGCCACCGCGGGCTGCATGCCGACCAGTACCGTGTCGGCATCCAAAATCTTTGCCATTGCAGCAATATTATTGATCATACGGCCGATAAACGAATCTACCAGATCGAGCGCGGAGATATCGATCAGCACGCCCTTGGCACGATCTTTCACAATACGGGTGGTCAGGTCATCCTGCAGCGTCATTGCCAGACGGTCATGCATGTCGACCTGGATGGTGACCAGCAGCAACTGGCCCATTTTCAATATAGGGATGCGATCCATATGAACCTCAACGGTCTTTCTGGACGATGACAGAACCGGCGCGCTGCAGCGCCACCAGGAAGGCATCGGCCAGGGTGGCCTTGGTGATTACGTCCTCCAGGTTCACGCCAAGGTGGACGATGGTCTGGGCAATCTGGGGCCGGATGCCGCTGATGATGCAGTCCGCGCCCATCAGCCGTGCGGCTGCAACGGTTTTCAGCAGATGCTGCGCCACCAGGGTGTCGACGGTGGGCACGCCGGTGATGTCGATGATCGCAATCGAGGCGCCGGTATCGACGATCTTCTGCAGCAGGCTTTCCATCACCACCTGGGTGCGGGCGCTGTCCAGGGTGCCGATCAGGGGCAGCGCCAGCACGTCTTTCCACAGCTGCACGACCGGCGTCGACAGTTCCAGCAATTCCTGCTGCTGGCGCATGATGACCTGCTCGCGGGACTTCTGGTACGACTCGACGGTGAACAGGCCCAGTCTGTCGAACAGCGAATTGGTCGCCATGATTTCATTGACCAGCGCGGCCGGGTCGTTCGCCAGTTCCGTCTTCAGATAGGACGTCAGCGGTTCCTTCAGCGAAAACACGAAGTTGGCGGTCTCGATCGAGCTGTAGCCCTGGCGCACACGGTTGGCCGAGATGTCGCCCAGCAGCTGGCGGGCCTCCTGCCAGGCATTGGAATCGATATCGGCGCTGCCGGCGTTCCTGATCGTCGTGCCCACCAGCATGAGGAAGCGGCTGGCCTGCTGGCGAAGTTCGGTTTCGGCATGCGCATCGCGCCGGCCGATGCGGGAGATCAATGAAGCCAGCCAGCCTTCGAGCAGTTTTTCCTGGTGTTGAATAATGATATCGCCCAGACGGCTGGTTTCATTTTGCATAGCGGTTCCTTGTAAGTACGTGTGCCATTCAGGCCGGGGGAGGGAAGGCGTGACATGCATGCCAAAAGGCAATAGCAGCGACCATTATAAAAGATGCAGCAAGGTTTCAGAGAAACGCTATTGCAAGAATGCACATTCCTTTATTTCGCGCAATGTCGGCCGCAAGTAAATTGCCCGCAATTTTCATGGCAGCCTGGATTCATGCCGGTGCGCCGGCATGCCGCCCGCCGCATACCGGGCAGGCCGGATTGCGCTGTATCCGTATGCTGCTCCACTCCATGCTCATGGCGTCGAGCAGCAGCAGGCGGCCGGCCAGCGGCTCGCCGAGGCCGGCCAGCAGCTTGAGCGCCTCGGCCGCCTGCATGGTGCCGATGATGCCCACCAGCGGCGCGAACACGCCCATGGTGGCGCACTGGACTTCCTCGAACTCCTGGTCGGGCGGGAACAGGCAGGCATAGCAGGGCGCGTCCGGCCGGCTGCTGTCGAATACCGAGATCTGGCCGTCGAAGCGGATGGCGGCGCCCGACACCAGCGGCACGCCGGCCGCGACACAGGCGGCATTGACGGCGTGGCGGGTGGCGAAATTGTCGCTGCAGTCCAGCACCACGTCGGCCGCAGCCGCCAGCGCGCGCAGCCGCTCGCCTTCCAGCCGCTCCGTCAGGGCGACCACTTCCACTTCGGGATTGATGCCCGCCAGCGTCAGCTTGCCGGACTGCGCCTTCGGCTGGCCGACCCGGTCGGTGGTGTGCAGGATCTGCCGCTGCAGGTTGGTCAGGTCCACCGTGTCGTTGTCGGCCAGCGTGATGCGGCCCACGCCGGCGGACGCGAGGTAGAACGCGGCGGGCGACCCCAGGCCGCCGGCGCCAATTACCAGCGCATGCCCGGCCAATAGCTTTTCCTGCCCCTCGATGCCGATCGGGTCGAGCAGGATATGGCGGGAGTAGCGCAGCAGTTGTTGGTCGTTCATGGATGGAGCCAGGCCTGAAAAAACAAGGCCGCATCGCTGCGGCCCGTGGGATGGATGCCGATATTACTTCTTGCCGTCGTTCTTCTTCGGATCTTCCGGGTCGTTGATGCTGGGTTCCTTCTTGCTCTCCACGACCCTGGCCTTGGCAACCTGCACCGGCAGGCCCTTCAGGTGGTTGAGCGCCTGCGCCAGCTGGAAGTCGTCCTTGCCGCCGAACTCCAGCGGCTTGCGCTTCTTGTCCAGCGCCGCCAGGCGCTGCTCCTCTTCCAGTTCGTCGACCTTGTTGCGGACTTCGGCTTCCTTGTCCTTGTCGTTGGAGAGGTGCTTGGTCAGGTCGGCTTCGCGCAGGCGCAGGCTGTTCAGGCCATCGCCTTCCGGGGTTTCGTCGACCATCAGGTCGGGCACGATGCCGCGGGCCTGGATCGAACGGCCGTTGGGGGTGTAGTAGCGGGCCGTGGTCAGCTTCACCGCGGTGTCGGCGGAGAGCTGGCGGATGGTCTGGACCGAGCCCTTGCCAAAGGTCTGGCTGCCCATGATGGTGGCGCGCTTGTAGTCCTGCAGCGCGCCCGCCACGATCTCGGAGGCCGAGGCCGAGCCGGAGTTGACCAGCACCACCATCTTCACATTCTTCACCGCCTCCGGCAGTTTGGCCAGCGGATCGCTCAGCGAGCGGGTGCCGTAGAACTCGCGCCGCGCATAGAAGGTCGCCTTGGAATCCGGCAGCTGGCCATTGGTCGAGACGATGGCCACGTCCTTGGGCAGGAAGGCGGCGGAGACGCCGATCGCGCCCGGCAGCACGCCGCCCGGATCATTGCGCAGGTCCAGCACCAGGCCCTTGATGTTGGGGTCCTGGGCATACAGGGCGCCGATCTTCTTGGCCATGTCCTCGACCGTCGGCTCCTGGAACTGCGAGACCCGCACCCAGGCGTAACCGGGTTCGATCAGCTTGGACTTGACGCTCTGCACCCGGATTTCCTGGCGCACGATGGTGATCAGCACCGGCTTGTCTTCTTCCTTGCGCGCCACCGTCAGCGTGATCTTGGTATTGGGCTCGCCTCGCATGCGCTTGACCGCCTCGTCCAGCGTCATGCCCTTGACCGGCGTGCTGTCGAGTCGCGTGATCAGGTCGCCGGCTTTCAGGCCTGCCTTGTAGGCGGGCGAATCCTCGATCGGCGAGATGACCTTCACGTAGCCGTCTTCCATGCCGACCTCGATGCCGAGGCCGACGAACTTGCCCTGGGTGCCTTCACGCAGTTCCTTGAAGGCCTTCTTGTCCAGGTAGGCCGAATGCGGGTCGAGCGACGCCACCATGCCGGAGATGGCCTCGGTCAGCAGCTTCCTGTCCTCGACATTCTCGACATAGTCGGACTTGATCAGCCCGAACACGTCGGCCAGCTGGCGCAGTTCATCGACCGGCAGCGGGGCGCCGGCGTTTTTCTGCGCCAGCGCGTCGAATTGCATCGAGCCGACGACGCCGGCAAGCATGCCTAGACCAATAAGACCGAAGTTCTTGAATTTGCTGCTCATGTGTCACCTGGAAGTTACCCAACCGAGAGGATCGAAGGCGCGGCCCTGATGCCGCATTTCAAAGTATAAACCCGATTGTTCGTTGCCGCCGCTATTGCCTGCACTGGCAATGACTTCGCCGGCCCTGACCGCATCGCCCGGCCGCTTCAGCAGCGACTGGTTATTGCCATAGATGCTCATGTACTGGCCGCCGTGATCGACGATGATCAGGTTGCCGAAGCCGCGCAGCCATTCGGCGAACACCACCCGGCCGCCGGCCACCACCTTGACCTCGGCGCCTTCGGCGGCCTTGATAAACAGGCCTTTCCAGCTCGGGCCGTCGCCGCGGCCGCCGCCGAAACGCGCCGCGATCTCGCCATGCACCGGCATTGCCATCTGGCCGCGCAGCGCCGGGAAGGAAGCCGGGAAGATGCCGGCCGGCGGCGCCGGCGGCGGGGGCGGCGGCAGTGCCCGCTCCCGCTTGTTGGCAGCCAGGCTGGGATTCTCGTCGGCGTCGATCGCATCCGGATTGTTCGCCGGCAGGGGTTTCCCCCTGGGTGCATTGGCTGCCTGCTGTTCGCGCTGCCGCTTCGCGGCCGCCTGCTGCTCGCGCAGCTTTTCCTGGCGGGCGCGTTCGGCGGCGGCCGCCGCGAGCTGCTGCTGGCGCCGCTTCTCGGCGGCGATGTCGGCCAGCCGCTGTTCCTCGATCATCCTGGCCAGCTTGTCGACCAGGCCGCCCAGGCGCTGCTCGTCGCGCTGGATGTTGCCGACTTCCTTGCGCTGCTCGCCGAGCTTGTTCGACAGTTGCGCCACCAGCGTGGCGCGCTTGGCCTTTTCCCGCTCCAGCAGGGCTTTCTGGTCGCGCTGCTCCAACGCGATCTCATCCAGTTCTTCCTTGGCTTCCTGGGTATCGGCCTTGTTCTTTTCCACTGCCGCCACGTCGGCGCGCAGCGATTCGATCAGCCTGGCCTGGGCCTGCGACACATAGCCCAGGTATTGCAGGTCGCGGTTGACGCGGTTCGGGTTGTCGCCCGACAGCAGCAGCTTGATGCGGTCTTCGCCGCCGGCCATGTGCTGCTGGCGCAGGAGCCGCGACAGCCGCGCCTTCTGGGCGTCGACTTCCTTCGTCAGCTGCGCCAGCTCCTTCTGCAGGCGGGCGATGCGGCCGGCCGTGTCCTTCTGCTCGCGGGCAAGGTCGTACAGCGCACGGTTGGCGTCGGAGATCGCCGCTTCGGATTCGGCCAGCGCATCGGCCGCGTCTTCCTTGGCGCTCTCGGTGCGAGTGATATCGCGCTTCAAGGCCGTCAGCTTCTGCTGCAGCACGGCGCGTTCGGCCTCGGCGGCCTGTTTCTGCCGGGTGCGCTCGGTCAGCTTGGCGGCGCCGCCCGGGCCGGCCGCCAATAGCAGCGCCAGGCCCAGCGCGGCGCCGCGCCATCGTTGAACAGTCACGGATTGTCTCGGGAAGGTTTTACTTGGCCTTGCCCTGGCTGGCCACTGCCTGCATGGCTGCGGCAATCGCATCGGCGTCGCCGAGGTAGTAGCTGCGGATCGGTTTCAGGTTGGCATCGAGCTCGTACACCAGCGGCTGGCCGTTGGGCACGTTCAGGCCGACGATGTCGGCGTCGCTGATCCCGTCGAGCATCTTGATCAGCGCGCGCAGGCTGTTGCCGTGGGCCGAGATGATGATGCGCTTGCCCGCCCTGATGGCCGGCGCGATTTCCTCGTCCCAGGCCGGCATCACGCGCGCCACGGTGTCCTTCAGGCATTCCGTCAGCGGGATCTGCTCGCGCTTCAGGCCGGCATAGCGCGGGTCGTTGTAGGAAGCGCGCGGATCATTGGCGTCGAGCGGGTTGGGCGGGGTGTCGTAGCTGCGGCGCCATACCAGCACCTGCTGGTCGCCGTACTTGGCGGCGGTCTCGGCCTTGTCCAGCCCCTGCAGCGCGCCGTAGTGGCGCTCGTTGAGGCGCCAGTCGTTCTTCACCGGCAGCCACATCAGGTCCATTTCATCGAGCGTGATCCACAGGGTGCGGATGGCGCGCTTGAGGACGGAAGTGTAGGCGACGTCGAAGGAGAGGCCGGCATCCTTCAGCAGCTTGCCGGCGTGGCGCGCTTCGGCCACGCCTTTTTCGGTCAGGTCGACATCGGTCCAGCCGGTGAAGCGGTTTTCCAGATTCCAGGTGGATTCGCCGTGGCGCATCAATACGATTTTGTACATGGGGCTTTTATGGTCTATGGGGAAATGGGGGCAAATGCGGGCAAACGCGGGTTTTGCAGGTTTTGAATTGTAAACCGACTTCTATTTTATAATGTCGCGCTCTTTTGGCAGTTCCAACCCTATCCAACCGGTTTCCTCCTCCCGATTCCACCTACTGACGACGGCAAGCTTGTGAAATTCTTCATCGATAATATCTGGCTGATCGCGCTGGCCCTGCTATCCGGCGGCGCGCTCTTTCTGCCCACCCTGCAACGCGGCGGCGCGCGCGTCTCGCTGCTGCAGGCCACCCAAATGCTGAACCAGGGCAAGGGCGTGATCCTGGACATCCGCGACCAGGATGAATTCGCCGCCGGCCATATCCGCGACGCCCGCCACATCCCGCTGAAGGATTTGAAGTCGCGCATCAGCGAGCTGGACAAGTTCAAATCGAAATCGGTAATCGTTGTATGCTCTTCCGGTGCGCAGTCGGCCCGCGCGGCCAGCCAGCTGAAGAGCGCCGGCTTTTCCGAAGTCTACAGTCTCGATGGCGGCCTGGCCGCGTGGCGGGCACAGGGCCTGCCGACCGCGAAATAATCAAGGAACAACATCATGACCGCGCATGTTCTCATGTACAGCACCGGCGTCTGCCCCTATTGCGTGATGGCGGAGCGCCTCCTGAAAGCCAAGGGCGTTGACGAGATCGAAAAGGTCCGCATCGACCTCGATCCGGAACAACGAAACCACATGATGCAGAAAACCGGCCGCCGCACCGTGCCGCAGATCTACATCGGCGACACCCATGTCGGCGGCTTCGACGACCTGTCCGCGCTCGACCGCGCCGGCAAGCTCGAACCGCTCTTGCGCGGCGAATAAGCAACCACCTTCCTACATAGAAAGAAGTCCATGTCCGACGAAAACCTGCAACCCGTATTCCAGATCCAGCGCGTCTACCTGAAGGATGTCTCGCTGGAGCAGCCGAATTCCCCGACCATCTTCCTCGAGCAGGAAGCGCCGAACATGGAAGTGGCGGTCGACGTCGGCGCCGAGCCGCTGGCCGACGGCATCTTCGAGTCCACCGTGACCATCACCGTGACCGCCAAGATCAAGGACAAGGTTGCCTTCCTGGTCGAATGCAAGCAGGCCGGCATCTTCGAGGCCCGCAACATCCCGGCCGAACAGCTCGACCCGCTGCTGGGCATCGGCTGCCCGAACATCGTGTACCCGTACCTGCGCGCCAACATCGCCGACCTGATCACCCGCGCCGGCTTCCCGCCGGTGCACCTGTCGGAAATCAATTTCGAGCTGTTCTACCAGCAGCGCCTGCAGGCGCTGGCCGAGCAGCAGGGTCAGCAGGCGGGCGGCGCCGGCATCGTGATGCCGGACGGTTCGCAGGCCAAGCACTGAGCATTGCAATGAAACGCCGTATTGTTTGGGCCGCTGCCCTGGCTGCCATAGCCGCCACGCTGGCGGCGCCAGCGGCGCGCGCCGCCGAGTTCAAGTCGGTGGGCGCCGCGCCCGCCATCCTGTACGACGCGCCGTCCGAACGCGGCCGCAAGATGTTCGTCGCGCCGCGCGGCATGCCGGTCGAAGTGGTGCTGAGCTATGGCGAATGGACCAAGGTGCGCGATGTCGCGGGCGACCTGTCCTGGGTCGAAGCCAAGGCCTTGGACAACCGGCGCCATGTGGTCGTCAGCACCGCCGGCGCCAGGGTGCGCGCCAGCGCGGACGAGGCCGGCGCTGTGGTATTCACCGCCGACAAGGGCGTGCTGCTGGAACTGGCCGAGCCGATTTCATCGGGCTGGATCAAGGTGCGCCATCGCGATGGCCAGGGCGGCTATATCCGCGCCGCCGACATCTGGGGCGACTGAGTCAGCGTGAAGATCACGGTATTGGGCGCTGGCGCCTGGGGTACCGCGCTGGCACTGGCGCTGGCGGCGCGCCATGACGTGCTGCTGTGGGGACGCAACCAGGACGCGATCGGCCGCATGGCGGCAGCGCGCGAGAACCACGATTATCTTCCCGGCTTTGCGCTGCCGCCGCGGCTGCGGTTCTCCGCCGATCTGCCAGAGGCGCTGGCCCATGTGGCCGCGCCCGATGCGCTGCTGATCGTTGCCACCTCGGTGGCCGGCCTTCGGCCGCTGGCTGCCCAGCTCAAAACCTATCCCATTCCGAATATCGTCTGGCTCTGCAAGGGTTTCGAGGAAGAGACCCGGCTGCTGCCGCACCAGGTGGTGCGCGAGGTGCTGGGCGCGGACCTGCCCGCCGCGGCGCTGTCCGGACCCTCCTTTGCCCAGGAAGTCGCGCAGGGCCTGCCATGCGCGCTGACGGTGGCATCGAGCAACGCCGACCTGTGCGAGCGGGTGGTGGCGGCGCTGCACGGTGGCGCCATCCGCGTGTATTCCACCGACGACCTGGTGGGCGTGGAAGTCGGCGGCGCGGTCAAGAACATCCTGGCGATTGCCACCGGCGTGGTCGACGGCATGGGGCTGGGCCTGAATGCGCGCGCCGCGCTGATCACCCGCGGCCTGGTGGAAATCTCAAGACTGGGCGTGGCGCTCGGCGGCCGGCCCGAAACCTTCATGGGCCTGACCGGCATGGGCGACCTGATCCTTACCTGCACCGGCGACCTGTCGCGCAACCGCCGCGTCGGCCTCGGCCTGGCGCAGGGCAAGCCGCTGGACGTCATCGTGGCGGAGCTGGGGCATGTGGCCGAAGGCGTGCGCTGCGCCCGGGCGGTGCGGGAACTGGCCGCGCAACATGGCGTGACGATGCCGATCGCCGGCGCGGTGGCCGGCGTCCTGTTCGACGGCGATGCGCCGGACGCGATGGTGGCCCGACTGATGGCGCGCGATCCGCAGCCGGAGCAGGGCTGAGCGGCGACGGCAAACTGCAATCGCCTTCCGCTCCGCAGTTCCCTAGGGCTTGCTGCCGACCGGGCCGCCGGTGTTGACCGGCCGGTTCAGCAATACGGTCATCAGCACCGAGGTGTTTTCCGTGGCATGCAGCGCATGCGGCACCTTGGGCGCGAGATAGACCATCTGGCCCGGCGCCAGCGTCTGCCGCCTGCCGTGGGCTTCCAAGTCGACACTGCCTTCCAGGCACTGCAGCGTCACATCGCCTTCCACCCAGTGTTCAGGCATCGATTTGCCCGCCTGCAGCACCAGGCGCATCAGTTCCAGATGCTCGGTCTTCAGGAATGCAGTGGAGACTGCGCTTTCCAGTTGGTCGCCCAGGGGCGCGATGTTGATCAAGTCGCCAGAGGCGGCATGGGGCAGGGACATAAACGTTCTCCCAAAGCAAAATTCATAGCCTACATTGCCGCTCGCGAACGGCATTGCGCATGATCGAGTCGTTTTGAACTAATCGCGGCACTTTGCTACTAGTATTGCTGTCAGAGAAGATGCACGAAAGAATGATCGCCGGTGCTTGCAGCCGTGCCAATGATTACCGTTTTATTTCTTTATGTCATTTTCTTGTTTTCTCTGCATGCCGTCCCGGTACTGCCCTTATACTTCCATTTCTCCTCACCCGTAACCGAATCCATGCTCAAGTCTTCTGCTTCCGTTTCCGTTTCCCGGCGCGCACTGGCGCGTGGCTTTACCCTGATTGAAATCATGGTGGTGGTGGTCATCATGGGCATTCTTGCCGCGCTGGTGGTGCCCAAGCTGATGGGCCGCACCGACGACGCCCGCATCATGGCGGCACGCTCGGACATTTCCACGCTGATGCAATCGCTCAAGCTGTACCGGCTCGACAACCAGCGCTATCCGACCACCGAGCAGGGGCTGCAGGCGCTGGTCTCCAAGCCCACCAGCGGCCCGGCCGCCAACGGCTGGAAGCAGGGCGGGTACATCGACAAGCTGCCCAAGGACCCATGGGGCAATCCCTACCAGTACCTCTCACCCGGCCTGCGCGGCGAAGTTGACGTGTTCTCGCTGGGCGCGGACGGCCAGCCAGGCGGCACCGGCAACGATGCCGACATCGGGTCGTGGGATCTCTGACCTTCCACCAGGCCAGCCGCGCACAGCGCGGCTTCACGCTGCTTGAATTGCTGGTGGTGCTGGTCATTGCCGGCATCACGCTGGGCATTGTGTCGTTCAACGCCATGCCCGGCCCGCAGCAAAACCTGAAGGACGACGCCCAGCGCATCGCGCTGCTGCTGCAACTGGCGCGCGACGAAGCCATCGTGCGCGACCGGCCGATCGCCTTCGAGGCCGACAGCGAAGGCTACCGCTTCCTGCAGCGCGAGGAAAAAACCTGGCAGCCGCTGCGCGCCGACGACATGCTGCGCCCGCGCCAGTTCAAGCGCGCGCCGGTCACCCTGCTGGTGTTTCCGCCGCCGGATGGCAATGCCATGCCGCTGCGCATCGTGTTCGGCCGCGAGCCGGTGCAGCAGCCTTTCGTGCTGACGCTGGCGCTGGCCGATACCAGCGTGGCGATCCGGGCCGATGGCATCGGCCACTTTACCGTTGACTGAGATGCCTGCCCCGTCCAGATCGCTTGCGCGCCATGCCGGCTTTACCCTGCTGGAAGTGCTGGTGGCCCTGGCCATCGTCGGCACCGCGCTGGGGGCGAGCCTGCGCGCGGTCGGCAGCCTGACCCAGAACAGCAACGACCTGCGGGCGTCGCTGATGGCGACCTGGTCGGCCGAGAACCGGCTGTCGCAGATCCGCATGGCCAGGGAGTGGCCGCCGCTGGGCAACCGCAGTTTCGAATGCCCGCAGGGCGAACTGGCGCTGGTCTGCCAGGAAAGCGTGTTCGCCACGCCCAATCCGGCGTTCCGCCGGGTGGAAGTGAGCGTGGTCGACGCCGCCAGCCCGGAGCGGCGCATCATCAAGCTGACCCAGGTGGTGCCCAATGGCCTGTAGACCATATCGATATCGCCAGCGCGGCGTTGCGGTGGTGACGGCGCTGCTGCTGACCACGCTGGCGGTGACCATCGTGGCCAGCCTGTTCTGGCAGCAGCAGGTGCAGGTGCGCTCGATCGAGAACCAGCGCCTGCAACTCCAGAAGCAATGGATACTGCGTGGCGCGCTCGACTGGGCGCGCCTGATCCTGCGGGAAAACGCCCGTCTTTCCAATTACGATTCGCTCGACCAGCCATGGGCGGTGCCGCTGCTCGACACCCGGCTGGACCAGTATGTGGAAAACAACCGGGCCGATACCGAGAGCAGCGACGCCACGCTGTCGGGCCAGATGGTGGATGCGCAGTCGCTGTACAACCTGACCAACCTGGCCCCGAACGGCCAGATCGTGAAAAAGGAAGTGAAGGCTTTCGCCCGCCTGCTGGCCAGCCAGCGGCTCAATCCGTCGCTGGCGCAGGATACGGCGGCGATGGTGGCGTCCAGCGTGCCCAGGCAGCTGCTGCCTGTTGCCGGCGGAACCGGCGCCGGGCAGGATATCGATCCCCTGACCGGGCTGCCGCGCGCCAACGCCAATCCCAATCCCAATACCGGCGCCACCGGCAACCAGGGCACGCCAACGGTCACCGTCGGCAGCCAGCGCCTGATGCCGATGACCCAGGTGGAAGACCTGCTGGCCATACCCGGCTTTACGCCCGAAGCGGTGGAGAGGCTGCGCAATCTGGTAATCTTCCTGCCGCAGGGGGGAACCAGTCTGAATATCAACACCGCGCCGGTGGAGGTTCTGGCGGCGGTGATCGAAAATATATCGACGTCGGACGCGGCAGTGATCGTGGCAACCCGCACCACCGCCAGCTTTCGCAGCAAGGAAACGATTGCGAACCAGTTGCCGGGCATCCCGACGGTCGGTCCCAGCAATCTGGATGTCTATTCGAACTATTTTCTGGTCAATGGTCGGGTAAAGCTGAACCGGGCTGCATTGCAGATCCAGGCGCTGATGAAGCGCACGGGTCGTGGCCCGTCCGCGAAAACCCAGCTGGTATGGATACGCGAAAACTAGAAGGAAGTCCTTGAGCACACTGTATCTACGCCTGCCGTCCAAGGCAGCTTTCGACAGCACCTCCCAGTGGGAAGTGCTGGACTGCCCCTATGCGCTCGCCGCGCCGTCCGGCCTTCTGGAGCAGGAGGGCGTCGCTGCCCTGTCGCAGGTGTCGGCGCTGGCCGCGCGCGCGCAGCGCGTGGTGCTGCTGGTGGCGGCCAGCGACGTCACCATGCTGCGGGTGCAGTTGCCGCCGATGTCGGCGGCGCGCCAGCGGGCCGCGCTGCCCAACCTGGTGGAAGACCAGCTGATCACCGATCCGGCCGAATGCATCGTCATCGGCGGCGCCCTGGCCGATGGTTTGCGCACGGTGGCGGTGGTGCAACGGGCCTGGCTGGAGCTGATGACGCGCACCGTGCTCGGTTCCGGCATGGCGCGCATTTCGGCCCTGCCGGCCCAGTTGTGCGTGCCCCATGTGGCCGACTTCGTGCAGGCGGCGGTGCTGGAGCACGATGCCGACATCGAACTGACGCTGCGCCTGTCGCCGCAGGATGGCATGGGCTTGGCGATCCTGCCCGAGCATCCGGCCAGCGCGGCGCGCGAGGCGGTCGACGCGGCGCTGGCGATGGCGCACGGCCAGCCGCTGCTGCTGCGGGTGCCGCGCGAACGGGTGCCGGCCTACCAGCAGGCGGCGGCGGACCTGGGCGCGGCCGAACTGGTCACGGTGCAGGCCGACAGCTGGCAGCAATGGATTACCGGCGCCGGCGGCGCCGACATCGACCTGGCGATCGGCCTGGGCGCCTCGGCCCGGCCCAAGCTGAACTGGAAGCCGTGGCGGCTGCCGATCGCGCTGGCGCTGCTGCTGATGGCGGTGAACCTGGTGCCGCTGAACCTGGAATGGATGCGCCTGAAACGGGAATACGACGGCCTGCGCGCCTCGATGACGCAGATCTACAAGGCAGCGTTTCCGAACGAAACCGTGATCGTCGATCCGCTGGCCCAGACCCGGCAGAAGGTGGCCGCCGGCCGCCGCAATGCCGGCCAGGGCACGCCGGACGATTTCAGCGCGCTGGCCGCGGCTTTCGGCGAAGCCTGGCAGAGCGCCGCGGCGCGCGCGCCGGGTGGCGCGCCGCCCACGCTGGCCGGGCTGGAATACCGCGAGCGCAGCCTGTTCGTGCGCCTCAAGCCCGAGGCGCAGGTGCCGTTCGACGCGGTCAGCGCGGCGCTGGCGCGGCGCAATCTGTCCCTGACCGCCGCGCCGGAGCAGGCCGGCGTGGTGATGTGGCAAGTCAAGACCGGAAAATGAGGCAGGGCAGATGAGTGTGAAAACAAGCATGACGGAAGCAGGCCAGGCCGCTTCCCGTTTCTGGGCCGAGCGCAACCTGCGCGAGCAGCGCATCCTGCTGGCCGGCATGGCCGCCATCCTGGCCGCACTGGTCTACCTGCTATTGGTCGCACCGGCGCAGGAAGGCATTGCGCGCTACCAGCGCAGCCTGCCTGAAATGCGCCAGCAGGTGGCCCAGTTGCAGGCCCTCACCCAGGAGGCGGTGATGCTGCCCCAGGGCGACGCCGCCGCGCCGGCCGCCGTGCCGCTGAGCCGCGAAACGCTGGAGGCGGCGCTGCAGCGGCGCGGCCTGAAAGCCGAGAACACCTCGGTGGCCGGCGAGATCGTGCGCCTGCAGCTCCAGGGCGCCTCGTTCAGCACGCTCAACGAATGGCTCAATGAAGCGCGCACCGCGTTCCAGCTGACGGTGACCGAGGCCAGCATCACCGCCCAGCCAACGCCGGACATCGTCAATGCCAGCCTGACCCTGCGCCAGCAGAAGGCGCAATAAGCGAAAGGCAGTCTCCATGGCGTTATCAGATGAAAACCGGAAATCGCACAAAAAGGCGGGAAATTGCTGAGGGCCGTGCTATGGTTGCTTGCGGCAACATTCGCTATCGTGTTGACCGTGCTGGCTTTCCTGCCCGCGGCCTGGATGTCGGTGCTGCTGGAGCGGCAAACCGGCGGCAGGTTTTCGCTGGGCGATGCGCAGGGCACCTTGTGGCAGGGGTCGGCCTTTCTGGGCGGCGCGCCCGGCGCGGACGCGGCGGTGACGCCGCTGCTGCCGGGCCGGTTTGCCTGGCGGCTGTCGCCGCTGGTGGTGCTGGGAACGGTGGATGCCGAACTGAGCAACCCGGCGGCGCTGTCGAAGCCGGTGAAGATTACCGGCGGCTGGACTGCCTGGACCATCAGTGCGGCCTCCATCAGCCTGCCGGCCGAACGCCTGACGGCGCTGGGCGCGCCGCTCAACACGCTGCAGCCGTCCGGACGCATGATGCTGGACTGGCAGCAACTGCAGATCGCGCGGCAGGGCCAGCAGGTGGCAATGACCGGCACGATGCGCCTGACGCTCGACGATATTGCATCCCGGCTGTCGCCGATCAAGCCGCTGGGCGCTTACCGAATGACACTGGAATGGCGCGGCCAGCAGGCGCAGTTGCAGCTGAACTCCCTGCACGGCCCGCTGCTGTTGAGCGGCGCCGGCCGGCTTGACCGCGGCAGAATGCAGTTTTCCGGCAGGGCCGAGGCGGCGCCAGGGCAGGAGCAACGGCTGGCGAATCTGTTGAACCTGCTCGGACAGCGTCGTACCGAAGGCGGCAAGGATTACATCTCACTCGAACTCAAATGAAAAAAATCTTCCCACTGGCAAAATGCCTGCCGACCAAGGCAACCTGGCGCCGCGCTGGCGCCGCCACGCTCGTGATGAGCCTTCTGGCCGGCATGGCCCCGGCGCGGGCGCAGGACCCGTCCCGCAACGAGGCGGTGCTCAATTTCGTTGGCGCCGACATCGAGTCCGTGGTTAAGGCAGTTGGCCATTACACCGGCACCAATTTCCTGATCGATCCGCGGGTCAAGGGCACGATCAGCCTGATTTCCGAAAAGCCGGTGACCAAGGCCCAGGCCATGCAGCTGCTCAGTTCGGCGCTGCGCCTGCAGGGCTATACGGTGGTCGCCAGCGGCCCCTTCACCAAGGTGGTGCCGGAAGCCGATGCCAAGCTGCAGGCCGGCCCGATCCAGACCACGCCCGGCCGCGGCGGCGACGGCGGCGCGGTGCGCGGCGACCAGATCGCCACCCAGGTCTTCAAGCTCAACTATGAGTCGGCGGTGAACATGGTGCCGGTGCTGCGGCCGCTGATCTCGCCCAACAACACCATCAATGCCAATCCCGGCACCAACAGCCTCGTCATTACCGACTATGCCGACAACCTGCGCCGGCTGGGCCGCATCATCGCCTCGCTGGACATGCCGGCCGCGGCCGACCTCGACGTGCTGCCGATCCGGCATGCGGTGGCCACCGATATCGCCACCATGGTCAACCGGCTGCTGGACGGCGGCAGCGCCGGCGGCCAGCCGGGCGGGCAGGGCGTGGTTGGCGGCAGCGACCGCACCAGCCTGCTGGCGGACAGCCGCACCAACTCGGTCATCATCCGGGCGCCGTCCGAAGCCCGCGCCCGGCTGGCGCGCTCGCTGGTCGACAAGCTCGACCAGCCTACCGCCATGCCCGGCAATGTGCATGTGATCTACCTGAAAAACGCCGAAGCCACCAAGCTGGCGCTGACCCTGCGCGCGGTGGTGGCGTCGGACCCGTCGGCATCCGGCCTGCAGACCGGCAACACCGGCGCATCCACGCCGACCAATCCGGCGCTGACTAACACCAGCGGCGCGGGCCTCGGCCAGACCGGCGGCGGGCTCGGTCAGGGCGGCCTGGGGCAGGGCGGCGCGGGTTTTGGCCAGGGTCAGGGCCAGGGCAGCGGCCCGCTGCCCACCGGCGGACCCGGCGGCTTCATTCAGGCCGACCCGGCCACCAATTCCCTGATCATCACCGCCAGCGAGGCGGTCTACCGCAACCTGCGCAGCGTGGTCGACCAGCTCGATGCCCGCCGCGCCCAGGTCTATATCGAGTCGCTGATCGTCGAGGTCACCGCCAAGCGCGCCGCCGAATTCGGCATCCAGTGGGCCGGCCTGTCCGGCAACGGCGACAGCGCCTACCGGGTCGGCAGCATCACCGGCTTTTCCAGCGGCGGCAACAACCTGATCACGCAGGCGGCGGCGCGCCTTGCCGGTACCACCGGTGGTGCCACTCCGGCAGTGGCAGCACCGGGCAATGGCCTGAACCTCGGCGTGTTCCGCCAAGTGGCCGGCCAGCTGACGCTGGGCCTGATCGCCCGCGCGCTGGAGACGGACAACAATGCCAACATCCTGTCCATGCCCAACCTGATCACGCTGGACAATGAGGAAGCCCGCATCATCGTCGGCCAGAACGTGCCCTTCGTGACCGGCCAGTACACCACCGCCGCGTCCGGCGGCGCCGCCGGCGTCAATCCGTTCCAGACCGTCGAGCGCAAGGACATCGGCCTGTCGCTGGTAGTCAAGCCGCAGGTGTCGGAAGGCGGCACCGTGAAGATGGCGATCTACCAGGAAACCTCGGCCATCGACGAAACCAAGAACAATGTCTCCGGTCTGATCACCACCAAGCGCGCGATCCAGACCAATGTGCTGGTCGACAATGGCGAAATCATCGTGCTGGGCGGCCTGATCGACGACCGCAACAGCAATGGCACGGAAAAGGTGCCGGGGCTAGGCGACATCCCCGTGGTCGGCAACCTGTTCAAGTACCAGAACACCAGCCGGGAAAAGACCAACCTGATGGTCTTCCTGCGACCCACCCTGATCCGCAGCGCCGATCAGAACCTGAACGTGGCAAGCGACCGCTACGAATACATCCGCGGCCAGCAGCTGCAGACCAAGCAGCCCGAGTCGCCGGTGCTGCCCAACGTCGGCAGGCCCATCGTGCCGGTGATGGAAAACGGCCGCCTGAAAGATGGCGACCTGCTGAACCTGCCGCCGGGCGCCAATGGCATACCGCCGCGCAATCCGCTGCAGCCGGGCCTGCCGCCCGAGACGCAGCCCATGCCCGTTCAACCCGCGTTGCCGCCCCAACCGGCGGCGCCGCAACCAGGCCTGCCGCAGTTCACCCAGTAAGCGGCGGCAAAGAGAGAAATCATGGAAGCCCGACTGTTACCGTATGCCTTCGCCCGCGACCATGCCGTGCTTGCACAGCGCGGCGCCACGCCCGATACCGGCGTCGAGGTCTGGGTGTCGGACGCCACCGCGCCCCGCGCCATCGCCGAGGTCAGCCGCCGTTTCGGCCGCATCCGCTTGAAGCGCATGGACCGCGAGGCGCTCGACGCCGCGATCGCCCGCGCCTATGCCGGCGCCGGCAACGACGCCGCCCAGGTGATCGACGAATACGAGTCCGACCTCGACCTGGCCAAGATGATGCAGGACATGCCGGCGGTGGAAGACCTGCTGGAGTCGGCCGACGACGCGCCGGTGATCCGCATGATCAACGCGCTGCTGACGCAGTCGCTGCGGGAAGGCGCCTCCGACATCCATATCGAGCCCTTCGAGCAGATCTCGGTGGTGCGCTTTCGCATCGACGGCGCGCTGCGCGACATCGTGCGGCCCAAGAAGGCGATCCATGCCTCGATGATTTCCCGCATCAAGATCATGGCCCAGCTCGACATCGCCGAGAAGCGGCTGCCGCAGGACGGCCGCATCACGCTGCGGGTGGGCGGCAAGCCGGTCGACGTGCGCGTCTCGACCCTGCCCACCGGCCACGGCGAGCGCGCCGTGCTGCGTCTCCTGGACAAGGAAGCCGGCCGGCTGGACCTGCAGAGCCTGGGCATGGACGACCCTACCCTGAAGGAATTCGACCACCTGATCGCCCAGCCGCACGGCATCGTGCTGGTGACCGGCCCGACCGGTTCCGGCAAGACCACCACGCTGTACGCCGCGCTGTCGCGCCTGAATGCCGCCAGCACCAACATCCTGACGGTGGAAGACCCGATCGAATACGAGCTGGCCGGCGTCGGCCAGACCCAGGTCAATGCCCGCATCGACATGACCTTTGCCAAGGCCCTGCGCGCCATCCTGCGCCAGGACCCGGACGTGATCATGATCGGCGAGATCCGCGACCTGGAAACCGCGCAGATCGCGGTGCAGGCCTCCCTCACCGGCCACCTGGTGCTGGCGACCCTGCACACCAACGATTCGGCCGCCGCCGTCACCCGCCTGCTGGACATGGGCATCGAGCCCTTCCTGCTGTCGTCCTCGCTGCTGGGGGTGGTGGCGCAGCGCCTGGTCAGGAAGCTGTGCCCGCACTGCCGGCGCCATGACGGCACCATGTGGCATGCGGTCGGCTGCGACAAGTGCGGCATGACCGGCTACCAGGGCCGGGTTGGCGTCTATGAGCTGCTGCAGACCACCGACCAGATCCGTTCCCAGATCCACGACCGCGCCGCCGAGGCCGACATCCGCGCCACCGCCCAGCGCGACGGCATGCGCACCATGCGTGAGGATGGGGAACGCTGGCTGGCCGACGGCACCACGACGCAGGCCGAACTGCTGCGCGTGACCAAGGATTGACGAGGAAAACCCGTGCCCGCATTCCGCTATGAAGCCGTCGACACGCTGGGCGCCACCCGCAAGGGCGTGCTCAATGCCGACAGCGCCCGCGCCGCCCGCTCCGACCTGCGCACCCAGGGCCTGGTGCCCATCGTGGTCGATGCCATCGCCTCGCAGGTCGACGAAAGCGGCCAGACGCGCCGGCGCGGCCTGGGCGACCGGCTGTCGACGGTCGAGCTGTCGCTATTCACCCGCCAGCTGGCCAGCCTGCTGGAAGCCAGCCTGCCGCTGGAGCAGGCCTTTACCGCCTTGCTGGAGCAGGCGGAACGCACCTATGTGCGCGACCTGATCGCGTCGATCCGCTCCGAGATCATGGGCGGCGCGTCGCTTTCCGACGCGCTGGGCCAGCATCCGCGCGACTTTGCCGACATCTACCGGGCGCTGGTCGCGTCCGGCGAGCAGATCGGCCAGCTGGCCAAGGTGCTGTCGCGCCTGGCCGATTACATCGAGCGCCGCAACTCGCTGGTGCAGAAGGTGCGGCTGGCCTTTACCTATCCGGCCATCGTCACCGTGGTGGCGTTCGCCATCGTGATCTTTTTGCTGACCTATGTGGTGCCGCAGATCGTCTCGGTATTCGCCAACACCAAGCAGAAGCTGCCGCTCCTGACCGTGGTGATGCTGGCGATCTCGGACTTCGTGCGCAACTACGGCCTGATCGTGGCGGGCGTGGTGATCGCGCTGTTCTGGGCCTGGCGCCGGGCGCTGAAGAACCCGGTGATCAAAATGCGCTGGCATCGCTGGCTGCTGACGGCGCCGATGTATGGCAAGTTCGAGCGCAGCCTGAACACCGCCCGCTTTGCCAGCACGCTGGCCATTACCACCGGTTCCGGGGTGCCTATCCTGCGCGCCCTGCAAACCAGCCGCGACACCCTGTCCAACGTGGCGATGCGGGCCCAGGTCGAGGAAGCGGCCAACAGCGTGCGCGAAGGCGTGGGCCTTGCGCGGGCGCTGTCGGCGCACAAGCATTTTCCGCCGATGCTGATCCACATGATCCGCGCCGGCGAAGTCACCGGCGAACTGCCGGCCATGCTGGACCGCGCCGCCAATGCCCAGGAACAGGACCTGGAGCGGCGGGCGCTGACCATCGCCGGCCTGCTGGAGCCGGCGCTGATTCTTGCCATGGGCGTGGTGGTGCTGCTGATCGTGCTGGCAGTGCTGATGCCGATTATTGAAATCAACCAGCTGGTGCGCTGATGCCAAAAGCCGCACAGATAAGGGAAGTCGAATGAAACGCTGGCCGCTGCTTACCAGTTTCGTGCTGTTCATTGCGCTCTGCGTGTCCGCCACCTATTGGGGCATGCAGCTGCTGAAACCGCCGGCGCGCCCGGTCGCCGCGCCGCCGCCGGCGGTGCAGGCGCCGCCCGACCCGCGCGCCGCGGCCGTGCTGTTCGGCGGCCGCCAGGGCCCGGTGGCGATCGCCACCAATTACCAGTTGCGCGGCGTGGTGTCGTCCGGCACCAGCGGCGAAAGCGTGGCGATCCTGTCGGCCGACGGCAAGCCGCCAGAGGCAGTGCGCGCCAACCGCGAGTTCCAGCCGGGCGTGCTGATCAAGGAAGTGCATCCGCGCTATGTGCTGCTGCAGGAAAACGGCGTGATGAAGCGGGTCGAGCTGCTGGACGAGGGCAAGGGCGGGACGATGGCCGATACCAGCAATCGCCCGCCTGTTTCAAGAGCCATGCCGCCGCCGCCAGGCATGCAGCAGCCGCAAATGCAGATGCAGCAGCCGCAAATGCAGATGCAGCAGCCGCAATCGGCGCCCATGCCGCCGCAGGTCCAGGCAGTGCCGGAGGGCGCGCCGCCGGCGCAGGGCTTTGCCAGCCCCATGGGCGGCATGCAGCGTTGACCCTGGCATCAGCGGCTTTTGCCGATGCCGACGCCACTGGCGTTGGCGTTGGCGTTGGCGTTGGCGTTGGCGTTGTTGCGGTCATTGCCGTCAACGTCCCGGCAACTGAAATCCAGTCAAGTGTGCCAGGACAGGGCTGAATCCGGAATCCAGACAGCATCCGCCTTGGTGTTGCCTCTGTGGCAATTCCTTCCTTACAGCCTCCGGCCGCGTTGTCGAGCGCAATATTTCCCCGTATTAAGCCAATACGACTTCGCGCAAAGAAGCGTGAAAACGATCGTCCACAAACCCGACCGCCACGACCGACGCAAAACTCCTTTCTTAAAACCTTGTCAAACTTGCATCTGATCAAGTTTTTGGGGAATTTCCGTGGACAAGCGCACAAGCCAGCGTCGTGGCTGGATGTGGTCGATTGCCGGCATGGGCTGGCATGCCATCAAGGTCATGACGGTTGCCGGCATTGCCGTGGCGCTGCTGCTGGCAGGGCTGGTGTATGTGACCATCCAGGAAACGCCCGAGGTGGACCGTCTGCAGACCGTGCGCGCGATGCAGCCCAGCGTGGTTCTGGCGGCCGATGGCAGCGAACTGACCACCCTGCGCAATGTGCAGCGGGAATGGCTGCTGCTGGAAAAGATGTCGCCGCACGTGATCCATGCCCTGATCGACACCGAGGACCGGCGCTTCTACGAACATCGCGGCTTCGATATCAGGCGCACGCTGTCGGCGGCGCTGCATACCGCCAATGGCGAGACCCAGGGCGGCTCCACGATTACCCAGCAACTCGTGCGCAACCTGCACCCGGAAGAAATCGGTCGCGCCCGCACCGTCAGCCGCAAGCTGCGGGAAATCATCACCGCCGTGCGCATCGAGCAGCGCTACAGCAAGGATCAGATCCTTGAGACCTATCTCAATACCGTGCCCTTCCTGTACAACGTCTACGGCATCGAGATGGCTGCGCGCACCTATTTCGCCAAGCCCGCCACCGAACTCGCGCCGGTCGAGGCGGCCACCCTGGTGGGCATGCTCAAGGGTACCCATTACTACAATCCGGTCGTGAACCCGGAACGGGCGAAGGCGCGCCGCAACGTGGTGCTGGCGCAGATGGTGCGCGGCGGCAATCTGGCGCAGGCCGACGTCGACCAGCTCGGCGGCCTGCCGCTGCAGCTGCGCTTCCAGCGCCAGGCCGAGCCGACCGGCAGCGCCACCCATTTCACCGAATACGTGCGCAAGTGGCTGGTGGACTGGGCCGACCGCAATCACCATGACCTCGGCGCCGACGGCCTGGTGATCCAGACCACGCTGGATCCGAAGCTGCAGGCCATGGCGGCGCAGGCGGTGGAACGCCAGGCGCAGGTGCTGCAGGCCGTGGCCGACGTGGAATGGAGCCAGCCGTCCGGCAAGCTGCTGTCCAAGACGCCCGCCGCCTATGAAAAATTGCAGGGCAAGGTAGTCCCGTTCAAACATTTCTGGACCGAGCGCGCCGACCTGCTCGACGCCTTCCTGCGCGAGACGCCGGAATTCCGGCGCGCCGTGGCCGCCGAGGGCGAGGCCGCGGTGCTGAAGAGGCTCAGGCGCGATCCGGACTTCATCAACCGGCTGCAGCAGGCCAAGACCCGGCTCGAAGCCGGCTTCGTGGCGCTGGACCCGGACAGCGGCGAGGTCCGGGCCTGGGTCGGCAGCCGCGACTTCCAGCGCGACCAGTATGACCATGTGGCGCAGGCGGAACGCCAGCCCGGCTCCACCTTCAAGCCCTTTGTCTATGGCGCGGCGCTGGAAGCCGGCCTGGCGCCGGAGCGCATGTATGCCGATGGCCCGGTGGAGATCCGGCTTGGCGACGGCCGCGTCTGGCGCCCTGGCGACATGGGCGGCGCCAGCGGCCGCATGATGAGCCTGCGCGACGGCCTGGTGTATTCCAAGAACACGATCACCGCGCAGGTGATGCAGGATGTCGGCGTCAGGCAGATTGTCGACCTGGCCCAGGCCGCCGGCGTACGCCGCAGCAAGCTCGACGCGGTGCCATCGCTGGCGCTGGGCACCAGCCCGGTAACGCTGCTGGAAATGGCGGCTTCCTACGGCACCATTGCCCGCGGCGGCCTGTATCAGGAGCCAATCTTCGTTCGTCGCATCACTGATCGCAATGGCCGGGTGCTGGCCGAATTCAGCCGCGCCCCGGTACGGGTGATCAGCGAGCATACCGCCGTCGAACTGATCGACATGATGCGCGGCGTGATCAGCCGCGGCACCGGCACTGCGATGAAGACCCAGTTCAAGGTGAGCGCCGATATCGCCGGCAAGACCGGCACCACGCAGAACAATACCGATGGCTGGTTCATGCTGATGCATCCGGCGCTGGTGATGGGCGCCTGGGTCGGCTTCAACGATGCCCGCGTCACCATGCGCAGCGACTACTGGGGGCAGGGCGGCCACAATGCGCTGCTGCTGGTGGGCGACTTCTTCCGGGAAGCGATGCAGGCCGGCAAGCTGGATGCGAAGGCGTCCTTCCCGCGTCCGGAGCGTCCGCCGGTGATGGTATCGGCGCCGCTGCCCTACGGCATGGATGCCCAGGGCGAAATCATCAGCGCCGACAGCCAGCGTCCGGCCACACCACCGCCACCGCCTGCCACCACCATGGCCGGTATCGTGGTGCGCCGTTATGCCGGCGGCGGCATCTGGATCGGCGACAGGGAGTCAGCCGCCCAGGCTGACAGCATGGCGGCGGCAAAGACCGAGGAGGAATTGAGCGGCGTGATGAGCGGCATGGGGCGCGATCCGGTCAGCGGTGCCCGGATGGCGGCGCGCAGCGCGGTGGATTATGGCGACCGGCAGCCGGTCGGCAGCGCGGGAACATCGGGCGGCGGGGATACGGCTTCTGGTTCGGATACCGACTCGATTCGCTGAAAACACCGATTTGGTCAGAACCTGGTGAAATTTGCTCAGGCAAACTCTTTCAAATTTCGTTGACAAAGTGATATTCTCGACCAAGTTTTTTTCATGTCAAATTGGCATTATCCGGTGTGCCGAAGCGGCGCCCGATCAACCGCGTTGGAGAGAGACCAAATGGACCAGCCCCAGGAACCGCAGCAAGCGCATGAACTGACCTCGCAAGTGACCTACAACCCCGACAATCTGCTGGACTCCCTGATCGAGCGGCTCAACCTGAAAAATGATGCGGCGCTGTCGCGCGCGCTCGAAGTGGCGCCGCCGGTGATCAGCAAGATCCGCCATCGCCGCCTGCCGGTCGGCGCTTCGATGCTGATCCGCATGCATGAAGTGTCGAACATGGACATCCGCGAACTGCGTGAACTGATGGGCGACCGTCGCACCAAATATCGCCTGAGCGATGCGCAGGGCAAGCCCAAGCCGGCAAAGACCTGAGACGTTTTTCAGGCAGCGCGGCGGCTATGTTGGGCAGCGCACCGCCAGCATTGAATCAAATCGGCATGATGATTCTTACCAGCCAGGGACGAGCGCCCTGGCCCTGTCCATGCTGATTTGAAGGAGATGTGATGAAAGCCAAGCTGATCGCCGTATGCCTGTTTGCCTCGCTTGCCGGCCTGTCCGGCGCTGCCTCGGCCAAGGGTTGTCTCAAGGGTGCCGCCGTCGGCGGCGTGGCTGGCCATGTGGCCGGCAGTCACGGCGTGCTGGGTGCTGCGGCCGGTTGCGCGGTTGGCCGGCATCGCGCCAACAAGAAGGACGCGGAAAAGACCCAGACCCAGGCGCAGGCCCGCCAGTCGACTAACAGCAGCGTGCCGGCAAGGGCGCAATAAGCTGTGCTGGCCGCGAGGCCAACATCCAGGGCAACTTCAGGCGCCGGGCGGGAAAGCCGGGCGCCTTGTTCCGTCCATGCGTGGTTCGGTTGAAGCCTGCGTGGAATAATGCTGGACGAAGCCATGGCGCAGGGCAGCCAGCTGGTGTGCTGAAATCACGTTCCCCAGCAATGCGGAGCGGGCCAGCAGCATGATGCCCTTGTCCTCGTTTCTCGCCACCCCCTTGCCTTCCAGATGGCAGCGCGCCAGCCAGTGCAGCGCATGGCTGTCATTCCTCTTTGCGGCAAGCCGCAGCCAGTAGACCGCTGCCCTGAATTTGCGGTGCTGCTGCAGAATCAGCGCCAGTTCTGTCTGGGCCGTGGCGTCGCCCCGGTCGGCAGCCTTCACCAGTTCCCAGTGGTCAATCGCAATGGCCGCATTCATATAGGCCGCATCCGGATCGATGGCGATGCCTTCACGGCCGCCCGGACCGGGCAGCGGCAGCAGCCGGATTTCCCCGCGCCTAATCCTGCGCCGGAAGGTGCTCTCGCTTAAGTCGCTCAGGGTCATCGCGGTCGACAGGCTGACGGTGCGCATGGAGGTGGCCTTTCATGGGTGGATTGCCTTGAACCGGCTTGTGGTCACCAGGATGCGCGGGCGGTTCCAGAGATTGGCAGGGTCAGCAACGTCGGCCAGGCGAGGAGAGCCATAAGGACGCGGCGCTTCATCAGTCAGCTGATGGCCATGGCGATAATTGCCCGTGGAGCCCGGTCACGACGGTCATGAACAGCTGTAGACAACTGTCACTTTCCAAAAAGAATCATTAAACGAACACACGATCGTCAATGGATTAATTTCTGATGGCATCCGCTTTGCTCTTGTGTTGCGCCGGTACATTTCTCTTCTCTGCCGGCTCCGTCCAACCCGCATGGAGCAATCATGATCAAACAACCTTACCCGCGCGGCCGCGCAAGCGGCTTTACCCTGATCGAACTGATGATCGTTGTAGCCATTATTGGCATCCTGGCCGCGGTGGCGCTGCCGGCTTATCAGGACTATACGAAAAGAGCCAAATTCACTGAGGTAGTGCTTGCAACGTCGGCAGCGAAGATCGGCGTGGAAATTTGCGCCCAGGATCTGGATACCTTGACCGGCTGCAATGCGGGTACAAACCAGATTCCGGAAAATTTTCCGCCTTCGTCGGGCAGTTCCGGCACTTCTTCCAATGCTTCAGCAACGCCCGCTAATCTTTCCAAATACGTCACGAGCCTGAACACCACTAACGGCGTCATTACAGCTACTGCTATTACAGGCGAGGGCCTTAAGGGTGAGACTTATATATTGAATCCAAACTATGCCGCTGGAAAGGTGACCTGGAGCGTCGGCGGTACCTGTATCGGTAAGAATCTCTGCAAGTAATCCAGTTCTTCCCGGATGCCCGCTCCAGCGGCGTGCATCCGACCAATCCTTCCCTACAACCCCCGCCCCGACCGCATCAGCAGCTCAATCCCGTCAAACGCCACCGGCTTGCTGAAGTAATACCCCTGCATCTGATCGCAGCCCAGCTGGCGCAGGTAGGCCAGCTGCTCGCCGGTTTCCACGCCTTCCGCGATGACCTTCAGGCGCAGGTTGTGCGCCAGTGAAATGATGGACGCGACGATGGCCGCGTCGTCAGGGTCGGCATTGACGTCGGCCACGAAGGAGCGGTCGATCTTCAGGATGTCGAGCGGGAAGCGTTTCAGGTAGGCCAGGCTGGAATAGCCGGTGCCGAAGTCGTCGATCGACAGCGTCACGCCCAGGCACTTCAGGTCGTTGAGGATGCGGATCGCCTGGTCCACATCCTTCATGATCAGGCTTTCGGTCAGCTCGATTTCCAGGAAGCGCGGCGCAATGCCGGCTTCGGACAGCGCCGCCTCGATGCTGGCCAGCAGTTCCCTGTGGCCGAACTGCCGGGCCGAGAGATTGACTGCCACCCGCATCTGCGCAAAGCCCGCGTCGTGCAGCGCGCGCACCTGGCGGCAGGCCGTGCGCAGCACCCAGTCGCCGATCGGCACGATCAGCCCGGTCTCTTCCGCCACCGCAATGAAGCGGTCCGGCGGCACCAGGCCCATGTCCGGATGGTGCCAGCGCAGCAGCGCTTCCATGCCGACCACGCGGCCGCTTTCGAGATCGAGCTGCGGCTGGTATTGCAGCAGCATTTCACCGCGCTCCAGCGCCGTGCGCAGCGCATTATCGATGCGCAGCCGTTCCAGCGCGCGGGCATTCATGTCGGCGGTATAGAACTGGTAATTGCCGCGGCCGCGCTCCTTGGCCTGGAACATCGCCAGGTCGGCCCGCTCGATCAGCGCATTGGCATTGACGCCGTCGGCCGGGTAGGCGGCCACGCCCATGCTGCAGCCGAGGAAGAATTCCTTCTGTTCGAACGTGATGCCCTGGCCGATTGCATGGGCAATGCGGTCCAGCAGCACGAAATTGAGCCGGGTGCCAGGCTGTTCGCTCAACAGCAGCACGAATTCATCGCCGCCAAGGCGGGCCACGGTATCGGTCTGGCGCAGCACATGCTGCAGCCGTTCGGCCACGGTCTTCAGGAAGGTGTCGCCAGCCTTGTGGCCCAGGCTGTCGTTGAAGAACTTGAAGCGGTCCAGGTCCAGGAACACTACCCAGATCTGGCTGTTGTGGCGCTGTGCGGCGGCCATCATGCGTTGCAGCCGGTCATGCAGCAGCGTACGGTTCGGCAGGCCGGTCAGCGGATCATGCGTAGCCAGGTGGTGCAGCGCTTCCTGCACGCTGCGGGTTTCGGTGACGTCGTACTGGGAAGCGACGAAATGGGTGACCGTGCCCTGCGCATCGGTCACGGGGGCAATGTAGAGATGGTTCCAGAATGGCGTGCCGTCCTTGCGGTAATTGCGCAGCACGGCATTGCCGGCGCGTTGCTCGCGCAGCGCCCGCCGGATTTCCACCAGGCCTTCCTGCTCGTCGTCGCCGGCCTGCAGGAACTTGCAATTGCGGCCAAGCGATTCGGCCGCGCTGAAGCCGGTGATGCGCTCGAATGCCGGATTCACATATTCGATGACGAAATCCGGCCCGGCCGCGCTGGTAATGACCATGGCATTGGCGCTGGCCTCCACCGAGCGCTGGAGCAGCCGCAGTTCCAGCAGGCGAGCCGCATTGCCCTCGGCCTGCGGCATGCCAGGCTGCTCCGGCTCAGGCGTCATGCAGCGCCAACTTCCGGCCCTGCCAGCACATGGTCCGAGCGCCTGGGCCAGACCTGGTTGCGGCCGGCCTTCTTGGCGGCGTAAAGCGCGCTGTCGGCCAGTTTCAGCAACTGGTCCATGCCGCTGATCTGGCTGTCCATGCTGGCCACCCCGACGCTGACGGTGTAGCGGATTTCCTGGCTGCCCACCATCACCCGCTGGCTTTCGACCGCGGTGCGAAAGCGCTCGGCCAGCTTGAATGCGCCCTCGAGGTCGGTGGAGGGCAGGAGCGCCGCGAATTCCTCGCCGCCCAGGCGCGCCACCACATCGATTTCCCGCACCGTGGCCGACAGCGTCTGCGCCAGGTTGCGCAGCACCTCGTCGCCCGCCGGATGGCCCCAGGTGTCGTTGATCTGCTTGAAGAAGTCGGCATCGATGGCCACCACCGACAGCGGCCGCGGAAAGCGGCGCCAGCGCTCCAGCTCCAGTTCGGCCGCCTCGAAGAAGGTGCGGCGGTTGGCGATGCCGGTCAGGTAGTCGCAGGCGCTGGCGCGCAGCACGCTGTCGCCTGCTTCGCGCTTGTCGGTGATGTCGCGGATGATCAGCGCATAGCCGCGCTCTTCCTCGGGCAGGTCGTCATCGCGCGACAGCGGCGCGATCATGGTGTTGCCCCAGAAGCGGCTGCCGTCGGCACGCATGCACCAGCCATTGTCCAGGCTCCAGCCGTTGGCATCGGCTTCCACCAGGCGGTCGGCGATGCGGTCGCTGGTGATGGCGCCGGACGGATGGAACAGTGAAATCTGGCGGCCGATCACGGCGCGCTCGCTGTAGCCGGTGACCCGGGCAATGCTCTGGTTCCAGGATTCGACGCGGCCACTCGGATCGAGCGACATCAGCGCGTAATCGGTAATGCCGGTCAGCACCGCGCTGAACCAGGCCTCGCTCTGCTTCAGCTGGCGTTCCCGCCGCACCGCCTGGGTAATGTCGCTGATGACGGCCATCATGCGGCTGTCGTCCAGTTTCAGCACCGTCAGCGACAGCATGCGCGCATCCTTCTTGCCGGGAATGCCGGCCGAAAGCTGCACCCGCAGGCTGTCGCAGACCGTGCCGTGCGGCTGCGGGAACTGGCTTACCATGTTGCGCAGTTCCGGCGCCACCTGTTCGAGCGCGTCGAACAGGTTGTCCAGGCTGCCGTCGCGCGACAGGGGCATCAGCAATTGCGCCGACAGCGGATTGATCATGGCAATCGATCCGTCCAGTGCGGTCTGGACGATGCCCACCGGCGCCAGGTACAGGAACTGCAGCAGCGCCTCGTATTCGCTTTCCAGGTTTTCCACGCCGGGCCTTGCCTACAGCGCGCGCTGGATCAGCACATAGCGCATGGCCTGCGCCGGGGCTGACAGCAGGCGCAGCTTGACCTTCACGGGCCGCATGCGCAGGGTCAGTACATAGTCGATGGTGTCATCCAGCGCGCTGCCGGCGCCGGCGGCATCCTCGAAGCGCTGGGCCACCATGAAATTGTTCATGCAGGGCGCGACATGGGTGAACAGGGACTGGCCGAGCACCCGCTGCGGCGACAGGCCGGCAGCGCGCGACTCGAAAGCGTTGTACTGACGGACCATGCCGTCGGCGTCGAAACCGATCAGCCCGAAGTCCAGGCTGTCCAGCAACTCCGGCGATGCGGATGTCAGGATGGGAAGCAGTTCGGGCTGGGCGAAAGCGTATTGTGCTAGCTGGGTCATGGAGAAATAGGGCTGAGCCGGTAAACTGGGAAATCGAGAAAATTTCTTCGTAGAAATATACTTATACCACATTTTATTTCCATCAGGCAATCAATCAATTGCCCTCATTGATCATGCATAAACCGCTTGCAGAATGATGGCGGCGCGGACCGGTCCAACCATGGCGGCACAACATCATCGAGGAGAACGGAATGGGAATGGAAACCGGAAAGCCCGGCGCGCAGCGCGCCGGCAATGACCAGAGCAGACAGCCTGGCCAGGAGGAAGCCGATCGCGACCGGCCGGAGGAAAGCGGCGACGAGGCGCTCAATGACGCTCGCGCCTTGCAGCAGATGATCGAGGGCGTGCCGGATTCGGACGCGGAATTCAGGCGTATCGAGCAGAAGCGCTGACCGCCGGCGCGGCGCCGGCCGATGGGACCAGCGTCCTATGCGGCATTCGCGCCCTGTGCTTCATTGTGGTAATGCCAGATGCGCTTCAACGCATAGCCGGTGCCGGCCTTGCGGACTTCGTTGCGGTCGCCCTCGAAGCGCCGGGTCTCGGTGAAGGTGGCAACCTTGCCCTTGTGCTCGAACGACCAGGCAAAGCAGATGGTGCCGGGTGCGATGCCGCCCTCGCCGGGGCCGGGGCCGGCGACGCCGGTGTCGGAAATGGCGACATTGGCGCGGGTGCAGGCCAGCGCGCCCTCGGCCATTTCGCGCGCCACTTCCTCGCTGGTGAGGTTGTAGCGTTCGATGGTCTCCTGCTTCACACCCAGGCAGCGCATCTTGGCTTCCTCCGAGTAGGTGACGAAGGCGCATTCCAGCCATTGCCCGCTGCCCGGCGCGTCGGCCAGGGTTGAGGCAATCATGCCGGCGGTGCAGGATTCGGCGGTGACCAGCTTGAGCTTGTTGTCTTCGAGATAGCGCAAGACGCTCTGCAGTTGTTGATCCATGGAGGAGTTTCCATTCTGTTTATGGGGAGGGACGCCGCCAGCGCCGGCGGATGAGAAAGGGCAGCAGGAACCAGGCGGCGCCGGTGATGAGGAAGACCAGCGCGGCGACCGATATGCTGAAGGGCTGCTCGCCAGTGGCCAGGCTGAATACAACGAACATTTCAAGGGCGAAGGCCAGCATCAGCATGAACAGCGCGGCGCAGATGCAGCGGGAAGACAGGGTAATCAGCCGGCGCGATACCCGCCCCGGTTCGGCAATGCGATGAAAGGCGGCAGGCGCCATGCCCAGCGCAATCGCCACGGCCACCATGGCCAGCGACAGCAGATGGGCCACCGGGCTTGGCCCGTGCAGGTGCTCGAAGCGCTCGTTGAAGACGGCAATGGTCTGGAAGCCGAACAGGGCCTGCATGCCGGGCAGCAGTATCCGGCATTCCTCAAGGATATTGCTCAGTTCTTCCTTCAGCGTTTCGGGCTGGCTGTCGTTGCGGGGCCTGGCGCTGGTTGGGTTGTGTTGCTGTCGGCTTGTCAAATCGAACATGAAAAAATTTTACATACGATTTTTTGGGGTGGGTTTGCGTCGACGTAATGGGGATGGCTGGGGCTTTCGGGCTGCCAGCGCGGTTGGTGGCGGCCGTGTGGGCGGGGTATGAGGCAGGGAAGGTGTGTCGCAGGGGGGTAATTGGTTTAAAGGCGCATTTCGTCAACTTGTTTTGACGGTAGTGAGGTCGTTTTGAATCGCTCGCTTTAAGAGCAACTGCTGCTTCGCGGTGACGCCTTCACGCCTGATGACCCAATACGCATGTCCTTGCATCATGACCAGGCCGGGAGTTCGCCCCGGCAGGCGACCCTCTTTTTTGCTTCGCCAAAAAAGAGGGGCAAAAAAGGCGACCCGGTGATCGCGCCCCGCTGCGCGGGGTCCCCGTGCCGTCGACGCCTGAAGCGGGGCGCGGCTAAACTCGCTACACTGCGTTTCGCTCAGACAGACGCCGCACCTTATCCGCTTCAGGCATCGCCGGCACGGCGCGCTCAACGGGGACTTGACCTGCCACGTCAAAAGCAAACGCAACGGCAACTGTCGCTGCGCGTACTTCAAACGCTACCGGTTTCATAGGGTGCAATGCCCGAAGGGCATTGCACCGCTTTCGCAAACTGGGGCGGTCTTATCGCTCGATTTCCGTGATTTACCATCAGTGGAATGCCCCTTCGAGGTATTCCACCAAACGAAAGATGCCGCGCATTTTCCGCTTCCGGAATCGCCGTCACGACGCCTCAACGGAATTTAAATGGCAACCACAAAAGCTTTCGATACGGCGCCACTGTCCACGACCTGCACGCTCCCGACTCAGATCCAGGACTCGCGCACCATCGGGTCGTCCTGGCTGCTGCGCTCTAGGCGCATCAGGCCGGGCGGCAGCTTGGCGCGCACATCGTTCAAGGTGTCGCCCACTACGAATTCACCGGTCTCGACATAGCTGCGATAGCGCCGCGCCACGTACTGGTTGGGAAAGGCGGGCGGCTCCTCGTAGACGATCCACATCGAGGTGTCATCGTCGTCATGGCGCCTGGACTGCTCCTTGCTCATGCTATTCCCCTTTGTTCGGTCTGCTGGCCGGGCACGGCATCGCTGGGTTGCACGTAGCTGGCCAGGAAAGTCTTGTTTTCACTGCCGTCGCCGAACGCGATGGTCACCATGTCACCCGCAATGGCGATCACCTCGCCCTCCTCGTGGCGCGGCACCCTTACGCGGCTGCCAACCGAAAACAGCGGCGCCGGCGCGACGGCCGCTGGCGGCGCCACCTCCACCGGGGCCGGGATGCTGGCTTCGAGCTGCCGGGTACGCTGGCAATTGTCGCAGGTATTGCAGGGCTCGACTGTGTCTTCTGCCTCGCCGAAATATTGCAGCAGCAGTTGCCAGCGGCAGGTGCCGCTCTGTGCATAGGACACCATCTGCTCCAGCGCCTCGCGGTCGCGTTCGGCCTTGTCGGCATAGGCGCCGGCCAGGATGTCGAAACTGTCGGCCGCGGCCGCCTTCCTGCCGGCGCAGATGCGCAGCTGCTTGTCCTGCGCCAGCAGGCCGGCTTCCTTCAGCAGCTTCAGCGCTACCCGCACCCGCGCCGCCGACATCGACGGCAGCGCCGCGGACAGGTCGGCAAAGGGCGTTGGCCCCTGCTCGGCCAGGGTGGCGGCGGCGGCATAGACATGCTGCACGTCGTCGCCGTCGGGATAGTCGCGCGCCAGGAAGAACTGCTGCACCCGCTTGTCCTTGAACTGGAACAGCAGGATGCATTCGGCATGCTCGCCGTCGCGCCCGGCGCGGCCCGACTCCTGGTAATAGGCTTCCAGGTTGGCCGGCATCTGGTAATGGATGATGAAGCGGATGTCCGCCTTGTCGATGCCCATGCCGAAGGCATTGGTGGCCACCATCAGCCGCTTCTCGCCCTGCATGAACTGGTCCTGATTGGCCTGCCTTTCCCTTGCGCCGAGCCGGCCGTGGTAGAGCGTGACGCTCTCGCCGCGCTCGGCCAGCGCGGCATGCAGCGCTTCAACCGCGGCCACGGTGGCGGTATAGATGATGCCCGGGCCCGGCTGCTGCACGGCTGTCTCCAGCAGCTGCGACAGCTTCTCGGTGTCGCTGGTGACCTGGGTGACGCTGTAGCGCAGGTTCTTGCGGTAGATGCCGGTGTTGATGATGCGCGGCCGCGACAGGCCGAGCTGCTTGACGATGTCGGCGATGGCTTCCTCGGTGGCGGTGGCGGTCAGGGCCAGCACCGGCGGCTTGCCGAGCGCGCGGATGGCGGCGGCGAGGTCGAGATAGGCGGGGCGGAAGTCATGGCCCCATTGCGACACGCAATGCGCCTCGTCGACCACGAACAGCGCGATCTTCTGCCGCCGCAGCAGCGCGATGAACTCCTGCTGGGTCAGGCGCTCGGGCGTGGCGAACACGATGCGGCAGCTGCCCTGCGCAATCGCTTCCAGCGCCGCGCCTTCCTCTTCCCGGTTGAGCGAACTGTTGACCTGCACCGCCGGTATGCCCATCTCGTCGAGCTTGGCGAGCTGGTCGCGCATCAGCGAGATCAGCGGCGAGACCACCAGCACCAGGCCGCGCAGCTGCAGGGCCGGCAACTGGTAGCACAGCGACTTGCCGGCGCCGGTGGGCATCAGGGCGAATGTGTCCGCGCCGGACAGGACGCTGTCGATCACATCGCGCTGACCCGGCCGCAGGCGATCGATGCCGAAGGTCTTGCGCAGGATGGGGGTGAACATGTCGGTGGCGCGGCGGCGCAGCTTGGCCGGACTGGTGGGAGCATTCATGAAGTGGCTGAAGGGCTATCGATGGAAGGACCCGTTCATTCTGTCCCCGCCAAGCGCGCAGGCCGTTGCGTAGAATCACCGGCGACTTGAATATCCCGCGCATGGATGCATATGCCAGCTTTCACGAAAACCTGCGAGGAATGCCATGCCAGCCGCAATGAAGATCGACTTCGTTTCCGATATTTCCTGCCCGTGGTGCGCCATCGGGCTCAATGCGCTGGAGCAGGCGCTGGCCGAGGTGCAGGGCGAGATCAGCGCCGACCTGCACTTCCAGCCCTTCGAACTCAATCCGCAGATGCCGGCCGAAGGCCAGGATATCGATGAGCACATCGCGCAGAAATACGGCGCATCGAAGGAGCAGATGGCGGCCAACCGCGAGCAGATCCGGCGCCGCGGCGAGGAGGTCGGCTTTATCTTCGGCGAAGGCAAGCGCAGCCGCATCTACAACACCTTCGATGCGCATCGCCTGCTGCACTGGGCCGAGGAGGAGGAAGGGCAGGGCAGGCAGCGAGAGCTCAAGCATGCGCTGTTCGAGGCCTATTTCACGCGCGGCGAAAGCCCGGGCGACCATGCGGTGCTGCTGGCGGCGGTGGAGTCGGTGGGCCTGGACCGCGACCGCGCCGCGGCCATCCTCGGCTCGGACGCGTATGCCGCCGAGGTGCGCGAGCGCGAGCGCATGTACCTGGATGCGGGCATTCACTCGGTGCCGGCGGTGATCATCAACGACCGCCACCTGATTTCCGGCGGCCAGCCGGCGCAGGTGTTTGCACAGGCGCTGCGGCAGATCGCCGCCGGCGGCTGAGCCGGCCAGGCATCAGGCCAGCGGCTGGTCGATGTTGACCGCCGCCGGCGCCGCTTCCTCGACCGGGATCGTACCGTCCGGCCGCAGATAGGTGCCGATCAGGCAGCCGCTGGCGATGCCGTGGCTGCGCAGCGCCTCCAGCACCGCCTCGCGGCCGGGCGTGCCGCCGAAGTCGGGCGCCTGTTCCAGCGCGAATACCTGGAAGGCATAGCGGTGCACGCCATGTCCCGGCGGCGGGTCGGGCGGCAGCCACGAGGCCTGCAGATAGGAATTGCGGCCGGTGTGATAGCCCAGGCCTTCGCTGTGGCTGCTCTTCAATGCATCCTCGGGCAGCGCGCCATCCTGCGGCGGCAGGTCGACCACGATGGCATGCACCAGCGGATGCGGCGTCGGCGCGTCGGCATCCTCGACGATCAGGAGTACCGAGGCGGTGCCCGGCGGCACCCCGGTCCACTCGACCGGCGGCGAGATGCCGGCGCCGTCGGCGGTGTACAGCGCCGGTATCGGCGCATGGTCGGCAAAGGCCAGGCTGCGCACCTGGATCGCCGCGGTGCCGCCGCCGACGCTGACGAGGTTGAAGGCGATCTGGTCGAGTCCGGCGCGCTGGTTGCGCAGGGCATGGCCCAGCGCCTGAGGCAGTTTTTCAAGCATGGCGCGTCATGGTCGGGGTTTGGCATCGCCCTTGATGAAGGACACCAGGTCGCGGTTGAGGTCATCCTTGTGGGTGATGTACAGGCCATGCGGCGCGCCGTCATACGCCTTGTACTGCGCGCCGGGCAGGGCTTTCGCGGTCAGCGCGCCGCTGGCCTTGATCGGCACCGTCTGGTCGGCGTCGCCGTGCACGATCAGCACCGGCACCGCGATCGACTTCAGGTCTTCCCGGAAGTCGGTGCCGGAAAAGGCGCGCACGCAGTCGATCGTGGCCTTGGGCGAGGCCGGCAGCGCCAGGCTGCGGGTCCATTCCAGGGTGGCGTCGCTGACCGGATGGCGCAGCATGCCGACATTGAAGAAATGCTTGCCGAAGGTGGTCAGGAAGTCCGGCCTGTCCTTCTTCAGCCCGGCTATCATTTGCTGGAACACGCTGTCATCGACGCCGTCCGGGTTGTCCGCGGTCTTGCGCATGAAGGGCGTGACAGCGCTGATGAAGGCAACCTTCTTCACCCTTGCGCCGCCATGGCGCGCCATGTAGCGCGCCACTTCGCCGCCGCCCATCGAAAAGCCCACCAGCACCACGTCCTGCAGGTCGAGCTGGTCCAGCAGGGCCTTCAGGTCGTCGGCGAAGGTGTCGTAGTCATAGCCTTCCCACGGCTTGGACGAGTTGCCGAAGCCGCGCCGGTCATAGGCGATCACGCGCAGGCCGTGCGCCGGCAACTCCAGCATCTGGTGTTCCCACATGGCATGGCTGACCGGCCAGCCATGGATCAACACCACTGGCTGGCCATGGCCGATATCCTGGTAAAACAGTTTCACTGCCTGGTTTTCCGTGCCTTGGCCGACTTCGATTGTGCTCATAGAACTTTTCCCGTTAGAAATGCTACTCATCGTCCGATCATCAAATAGAGTGGAGTGGACAGATGAAGTTCTGGCAACGCTTTGACAGCAGACAACGAAGGCGCGTATCGCTGCGGCAGGCGCTTCACGCCGGTGCATCGGAGTGGCATGCTTTGGCGCAATCGATGACTGGAGCGACGATGCGCATGCAATGGAAGGCATGGCGCCCACGGTTCCCGCGCGCCGCCATGCTGGCCGGCGCCATTCTGCTTGCGCCACATGCGCATGCCGCGCCCGACTGGTGGCGCGAGGCTGGCGACAGGCTCGAAACGATCGCGGACCAGGGCGCAACCGATCTTTACCTGTCCGGCTATGCCCATCATGGCCGCAATACCTATACGCGGGAACGCCTGGCCGAACTCAATGAACAGGCCTGGGGCATAGGCATCGGGCGGCGCGTGCGCAATGACAGGGGCAACGACGAGATGGTGTACGCGCTTGGCCTGTCGGATTCACACCGCAAGCCGCAGCTGATGGCGGGCTACGGCCATGAATGGATACAGCCGCTGGGCCCGGGCCTGGAAGTGGGTGGGGGGTTCACCGCCATGCTGATGAGCCGTGCCGACTACTTCCACGGCATTCCGTTTCCGATGGTGCTGCCCATCATGTCCCTGGGCAGCCGCGACATCAAGCTGCGCGCGTCCTATGTGCCGCGGCTATCGCAGCACAAGGGCAATGGCGATGTGCTGCTGCTGTTCTTCAGCATCGCCCTGTGAGCGGCGCGCTCGGTGCGCGACGCTTCAGCGCTGACCGTAGTACACCGGCGCCGGCGGACTGAGATGCTCCGCCTGGCGCCGCAGGTCCCCAAAACCGTTCAGCTGGTCGGCCGTGGACTTGCGTTGCAGGCCCGGCCGGCGTCCGCCTTCCATCGCCTGCACGGCCGACTTCAATTCCTCCGCAAAAACCTGCCGCTGCGCGGCGCTGCCAAGGCAGCCGCCTTCGCCCACCACCAGCGAGATGGTATCGCTGGCCGATGGCGCAACCCGGCAACTGGCGTGGCCGCACAGTGCCGGCAGCAGCAGGGCGAGAAACAGCAGGGGGCGATGCATGGCGTGAAACTCCGTTGAAGCAGGTGGCAACGTTTGGTTGCGGCCGATAACGCATTGTATGACACAATATTTCTTTTGGGAAATTTAACGGCTTTGTTCTACCAACTTTATGCGAAAAACCACTATCTTTCACATTGCGTGAAAGCATCGTGCAGCTTCGAATCAGTTTGGAGGCATATACCTGCAACCGGGCAGCGCTTACATCACCGCGCCCAGCAACATGGGCAGATCGCTGAAGTGATACCGGTTCTTGCCGGCCCGCTTGGCGTCATACAGCGCCTTGTCGGCGCGCGCCAGCAATTCCTCGACGTCGTTGCCGTCGCCCGGGTAGAAGGCGATGCCGATGCTGGCGCTGACCTTGACGGTCAGTTCGCCGATCTCGAACGGCGTGGACAGGAAGCGCAGCACCTTGGACGCCGGGCGCACCACGTCGTCGACATGGGCGATATCGGACAGCACCACCACGAATTCATCGCCGCCCAGGCGCGCCACCGTGTCTTCCTTGCGGGTCGCGCGCAGCAGGCGGTCGGCCACCATTTTCAGCAATTCGTCGCCGGTCTGGTGGCCGTGGGTGTCATTGACGGCCTTGAAGCCGTCGAGGTCCATGTACATCGCCGCCATCATGTTGTGGCCGCGGCTGGCATGCTGCATCGCCTTTTCGATACGGTCCACCAGCAGGCGCCGGTTGGGCAGGGCGGTCAGCGCATCATGCAGCGCCATTTCCTTTTGCATGCGGCCCTGTTCCGCCACGGTCTTGTAGAGCAGGCGCACTTCGAGCATATTGCGCACCCGCATCTGGAATTCGGTCATGTCATACGGCTTGGTCAGGAAATCGCGGGCGCCGGCTTCCAGCGCAGCGATCTTGAAGCCACGGTCGCCGGTGATTGCCAGTACCGGCAGGTAGGAGTCCTTCTCCACTTCCCGCAGCCTGGCCATGACTTCCAGCCCGTTCATGCCTGGCATGTGCATGTCCAGCAGGATCAGGTCATAGGCATGGGCCACGTGCAACGCCAGCACTTCGCTTGAATTCTTGCACGAGGAAATCTGGCTGTAGCCGGCCATCTTGAGGATTTCGATCTGCATGAAGAGGTTATCCTCGCAGTCGTCCACTACGAGAATTTTCGCTTTATGGATCTCGTCTGCAGGAATCATGCTGTCTTCTTTAAGATAGGGGTAAGAGGCGCAAGCGCCGAAAAAACCGGAATTCTGCCTCCTGTTTGCACTCTGATCGGTGCGTTAGCTCGCATATCGATGCATGCGAACAACTGAGACATGTTTCCATAGAAAAAGTTCTTGGTTTCTTTGCGTCACCATTGATTGGAATCAATTGGGCAATATGCGGCTGTCCGGGACGGTCATCGGGCCGCCACGGGCTGCCTGCCGGGCGGCGGCGCGCCGGGCCTGCATCATTTCGGCAATCACCTGTTCACGGGTCTTGGTACCGACGAATTCCACGACCGGCACCTCATTGCTGCCGACCTGGCGCGGCGCTTCCTGTGCCGGCGCCGGACGCGTCGTGCGCCGCGCCGGCCGCCTGGGTTTTGTTGCGGGAGAACTTTCCACTTTGCGAGGCGCTGCGGCCAGCCCGGCCGCGCCGAGCGCTGCCACCGCGCCCAGCGGCGCGCCGTCCGGCTCGTCATTGCCACGGGTTTGCGGACTGGCCGGCGCTGCAGCCGGTTCGGGCGCCGGCTCTGAAGGCACGGCGAGCGCCGGCGCTGGCGCCGTGCCCGGTGCCGGACCTGGCGATGCCGGCAGCGCGACCGGCGTGGCCGCCGGCGTTGGCGCGGTGACGGCAACGGCGTGCGTCGGTGTGGCGACCGCAACCTGTTTTTGATTCGGCAACCATCCCAGCATGGCCGCAATGGCGGTGAAGCTGGCCAGGATCACCGCGCCGGCCGCGCACAGGACCAGCGGATGGGTGCCTGTGGCTGTCGCCGGCATGGCCGGGCCAGTGTTGGCAAGCACTGGCAGGTGCATCACGTTTGGCGTGTTGGCCTCGGCCGCCGGCTGCCTGGCGGTAGCGTTGTCGTTGGCAGCCGTTGACGACCGCGCGATGTCCGGTTGTGCTGTCACCGCCAGCGGCAGCGCCTCGATCAGCGCCGACACGCTGGAAAACACGCGGTTAGCCACATCGCCCAGTTCGGTATTGGCATCGTCCTCGCCGATGGCGGTCCAGACCGGCGCCGGCGTGCGGCTGACCTGGCCGGGAATGACGCCATTGGACTCGGCAATGCCCAATGCGTCGGCGCTGCCGTCGAGCAGCAGGACCAGGTCGTAAGGCTCGATGCCATGCTGCAGGCGGATCTGTTCGAACGCCTGCTCCAGGGAAGCGCTGCCAGCCTGATTGAAGCCGGCGGCATAGTGGTCGCAGCGCAGCGGATGGGTGGCACGCAGGCTCAGACGCTGGCGCAGCGCGGCCAGCCCGGGCGAGGTGTCCGGGGCGATGACCGCCAGCCTGCGCAAGTTGGTCGGAAAGGGTAATTCGCGATTCGCGTACCAGTGATCCAGGGTCCTGGCGCCTGCATGCTCCATGACTGTCCTTTGTTCAAATTCTGTCCATGAACCGGAAGGTGTTCCGGTCCGTCCTTCAAGCCTGACTGCGCAATGCGTATCGAAACGACAACGAATTGTAGGGATGAACGGTGCGCCGGGATTTGTTGCTACGCAGTACTTTTTCAGAAATAACAATTATTTCTCAAAATTAAGCACCTTGCCGCAGATAGTGGCTTTTGCTCTGATGTTCGTCAATCGCATCGAAATCTGTTCGTGTTCAGCATTGTCCTACACGCGCTTGAGAAGGCGTCCTATACAGCCTGCCGCCAATGCTGCCTAAGCTGGCTTTTCGCTTGTCGGGAAGTTGAAAAGAGCTTTGTTGCCGACATGTCATTCCTTTCATGAATTCCGACTGGAGGATCCGATGTTTGCTCATAACAAGCGTTTGCAGTACACGGTAAGGGTCAGCGAGTCCAATCCGGGCCTGGCCAATCTGATGCTGGAACAGTTCGGCGGTCCACAGGGCGAACTGGCGGCCGCATGCCGCTACTTCACCCAGGCGCTGGGCGAAGACGATCCGGGCCGCAAGGACATGCTGTTCGATATCGCGACCGAGGAATTGAGCCACCTGGAAGTCATCGGCACCATCGTTGCGATGCTCAACAAGGGCGCCAAGGGCAGGCTGGCCGAAGGCGTCGAGTCAGAGGCGGAAATTTATCGTTCCATCACCGGCGCCGGCAATGACAGCCACCTGACCCAGGTGCTGTACGGCGGCGGCCCGCCGCTGGTGAACTCGGCTGGCGTGCCTTGGACGGCTGCCTATATCGACACCATCGGCGAGCCCACCGCCGACCTGCGCTCCAATATCGCCGCCGAGGCGCGCGCCAAGATCGTCTATGAACGCCTCATCAACCTGACCGACGATCCGGGCGTAAAGGAAGCGCTGGGCTTCCTGATGACACGCGAGATCGCCCACCAGAAATCCTTCGAGAAGGCGCTGTACTCGATGGAGACCAACTTCCCGCCGGGCAAGCTGCCGGGCGATGCGCGCTTCACCAATGTCTATTTCAACATGTCGCAGGGCGAACCCGAGAAGCGCGGTCCGTGGAACCAGGGCGAGCAATGGCAGTTCGTCTCCGACCGCGAGCAGCAGATGGCGGTGGACGGCGGCAGCGGCGAGGGCAGCGTTCAGCTGACCACGCCGGAAGTGGCAGTGGTGGAGAAGATGGCCATGCGCACCGCGTCCGATCCCAACAGCGACCCGGTCACCGGCGCCGAGCTCAAGCCCGGCAAGGAAGGCGGCAGCGGTACCGTCGCCGATGGCGCGCCGGCCAAGCCAGCCGCTTCATGACGGCCTGCTGATGCATTTGCCGCCGTCGCCAATGGTGGTTGCGTGACACCGCCGCCGCCCATCGACAGTGCCACTGTCGATGCGGGCCTGCCGCCCCGGGCGGTGGGCCCGTGCCCCTTGCCGCCCGGCCGCTGGCTGCGCCGGCTGCTGGGATTCATGGGGCCCGGCTACCTGATCGCGGTGGGCTACATGGACCCCGGCAACTGGGCCACCGATCTGGCGGCCGGCTCCGGTTTCGGCTATGCGCTCCTGTGGGTGATCATGCTGTCGAACCTGATGGCGATCCTGCTGCAGGTGCTGGCCATCCGTCTGGGCGTGGTGACCGAGATGGACCTGGCCCAGGCCTGCCGCGCCAACTCTTCCCGGCTGTCCGGCCTGGCGCAATGGATCCTCTGTGAAATCGCCATTTGCGCCTGCGACCTTGCCGAAGTGATCGGCAGCGCCATTGCGCTGAACCTGCTGTTCCATATTCCTCTGCCATGGGGCGTGGCGCTGACCGCGCTCGACGTGGTGCTGGTGTTCTGGCTGCAGACGCGCGGCATGCGCTACCTGGAAGCCATGATCATTGCGCTCCTGACGCTGATCTTCTGCTGCTTTGCTATCACGCTGGCCATGGCCCAGCCCGACTGGGCCGACGTCGCCAGTGGCATGGTGCCGGCGCCGCAGGCGCTGGCCAATCCGGAGATGCTCTACCTGGCCATCGGCATCATTGGCGCTACCGTGATGCCGCACAACCTCTATCTCCATTCCTCCATCGTCCAGCATCGCGCACGCGCGCCGGGCGAGGCCGGCAAGCGCGAGGCGATCAGGTTCGCCACCATCGACATCGTCATCGCGCTGTTCTTCGCCTTCCTGGTCAATGCCGCGATCCTGATCGTGTCGGGTGAAGTCTTTCACGAACGTGGCCAGACCCAGGTCGCCGAGATACAGGACGCCCACCGGCTGCTCTCGCCCATGCTGGGCAGCGCCATCGCCAGCACCCTGTTTGCGCTGGCGCTGCTGGCGTCCGGCCAGAGCTCGACCATTACCGCCACCATGGCGGGCCAGATCGTGATGGAAGGCTTTCTGCAATGGCGCCTGAAGCCGTGGATGCGGCGCCTGGTCACCCGTTCTGCCGCCATCGTGCCCGCCCTGCTGGTGGCGGCCTGGTATGGCGAGTCGGGCGTGGCGCGGCTGCTGGTGCTCTCGCAAGTTCTGCTAAGCCTGCAACTTCCTTTCGCCATCGTGCCACTGATCCGTTTCACCAGCAGCAGCCAGATGGGCGTCTTTGTCAGTCCGCGCTGGCTGACCCTGCTGGCGTCGGCAGTGGCGCTCCTGATCATCTCGCTGAACCTGACGATGCTGTTCAACCTGGGCAGGGAGTTCTTGTCGTGACGATCGGCCGGTGCAAAAGGGCAGGGCAATATCCTTTGGCGCGGCGCAATTGCAGTAGCAAGTAGCGGCAGTAAAACATCAGCTTGTCCGGCCTGCTTGTGGATATCCACAGTTGTGAGGCGGGCGCCCGATGGTCAAAATCCGCGCCTTACTGTCCGTACCCGACTCTTTTAAGTAGGCAACTCATGACCCGCAAACCTTTCTACCGGTCCCTGTATGTGCAAGTGCTCTTTGCCATCCTGATCGGCGTGCTGCTTGGCCACTTCCATCCCGAATCCGGCGCGGCGATGAAGCCGCTTGGCGACGGCTTCATCAAGCTCATCAAGATGATCATCGCGCCCATCATCTTCTGCACCGTGGTGGTGGGCATCGCCGGCATGGAAGACATGAAGAAGGTCGGCAAGACCGGCGGCCTGGCATTGCTGTATTTTGAAATCGTCAGCTCGATCGCGCTGGTGGTCGGCCTGGTGATCGTCAACCTGGTACAGCCTGGCGTGGGCATGAACATCGACCCGGCTTCGCTCGACACCAAGGGCATCGCCGCCTACACCGGCCCGGGCAAGATGCAGAACACCACCGAGTTCCTGCTCAACGTGATCCCGAGCACCGTGGTGGATGCCTTCGCAAAGGGCGAGATCCTGCAGGTGCTGCTGTTTGCTGTGCTGTTCGGCTTCGCGCTGCACCGCTTCGGCGGCCGCGGCACGCTGGTATTCGACTTCATTGAAAAGATGTCGCACGTGCTGTTCGTCATCGTCGGCTACATCATGAAGGTGGCCCCGATCGGCGCGTTTGGCGCAATGGCCTTCACCATCGGCAAATACGGCGTGGGCTCGCTGCTGTCGCTGGGCAAGCTGATGGGCACCTTCTACGCCACCTGCCTGGTGTTCATCTTCGTGGTGCTGGGCATCATCGCCCGCTTCAACGGCTTCTCGATCTGGAAGTTCATCAAGTACATCAAGGAAGAACTGCTGATCGTGCTGGGCACCTCGTCGTCCGAGTCGGTGCTGCCGCGCATGATGGCCAAGATGGAAAACCTGGGCGTGAAGAAGTCCGTGGTCGGCCTGGTGATTCCGACCGGCTATTCCTTCAACCTGGACGGCACCTCGATTTACCTCACCATGGCGGCGGTATTCATTGCCCAGGCCACCAACACGCCGATGACGCTAACCCAGCAGATCACGCTGCTGGCGGTGCTGCTGCTGACGTCCAAGGGCGCGGCCGGCGTGACCGGCAGCGGCTTCATCGTGCTGGCGGCCACGCTGTCGGCCGTGGGCGGCGTGCCGGTGGCCGGCCTGGCGCTGATCCTGGGCATCGACCGCTTCATGTCGGAAGCGCGCGCCCTGACCAACCTGATCGGCAACGGCGTGGCCACCGTGGTGGTGGGCCGCATGACCGGCGACCTCGATGTGGCGCGCATGCAGCGCCAGCTCAACAATGAAACCGATGAGGAAGCCGAAGAGCCGGAAGCGGTGCTGGACCGCAGCGAGGCCCATATGGCCGCACAGACCAGGCACTGACCGCCTGGCGCATCCAGGGGGGCGGCGCTGCCGCCCCTTTTCAATTTTTGCCTCGTCACGTTTTCCCTTCCTCCTTGCTTTCCCGATGGCCAATCACAGCATCCGCTTCCTGGTGATGGTGCTGCTCGCCCTGGGCGCGCAGCTGCTGCTGGCCTGGCTGCTGTCGACAGCCGGCCGGCGTGTCGGCGCGCGGCGCGGGACGCTGGCGCTTATGGTCCTGGCCAGCAGCGTGCTGACGGCATGGTTGCTGTATTACCGTCTGCCTGAGCAACTGCCCATCTGTACCAGCGACCTGCTGGCTTATCTGCAATGCCTGGGCTTCTGACGCCGGCAGCGCTCCCAGTCCTCATCGCCGCATTCCGCCTGCCGCTGCTGTCATCCCGGCATCATCTTGCACAAATTGCATAAGCTTTTGATCATAAAGGAGATTTTTTTATCGCAAAGTTAAAATTTCTGTATTGAATCATTTCTATAAAGAAATAAGATAGGGGCCTCAAACCAGAAGGAGACATCATGAGCCAGAGCTATCTTGACGCCGTCGTTCATTCCAGCCGCCCGGCGATGCCGCTTTCCGGCCGCGCCGAGCAGGCCTTGCCTTTTACCGTGCGCGTGGTCAGCGGCCGGAGCGCGCTGATGAAGGCGGTGCAGATACGCCAGGCTGCCTATGGGCGTCACCTTCCCGAATTCGCCCAGACACTGGCAGCGCCCGAAGCGCTGGACCTGCGGCCCGGCGTGGCGGTGCTGCTGGCCGAATCCAAGCTCGATGGCGCGCCGCTGGGCACGATGCGCATCCAGACCAACCGCTTCCAGCCGCTTGCGCTGGAGCAGTCGATCACGCTGCCCTCCAGCCTGGCCTGCCGGCCACTGGCCGAAGCTGCCCGGCTCGGCGTGACCGAGCAGCGTGTCGGGCGCATGGTCAAGACCGTGCTGTTCAAGGCGTTTTTCCAGTATTGCCAGCAGGCCGGCATCGAGTGGATGGTCATTGCCGGCCGCGCCCCGATAGACCGCCAGTACGAGCGGCTGCTGTTCGACGATGTCTATCCCGAGGCCGGCTATATTCCGCTGCGCCATGCCGGCAACCTGCTGCACCGGGTGATGTCGTTCGAGGTGGGCAGCGCCGAAGAGCGCTGGGCAGCGGCTAGCCATCCGCTGTATGACTTCATCTTCCGGACCGTGCATCCGGACATCATGCTCGATGCGTCCTGCGAGGCATCCCACAGCTTGCCGATGCCGGGCATGCGGCTGGCATCGGCTAATTTTGCCGATTCCATGCGCCTGGACAAGTTGGCTGCATAAGCCAGCCATTGCATGGCGCCATTTCAGCTAACGTAACGTCATTACGTTAGCCGGCAAGCCCGTGATCGATGCGGGCACCGCGCGGAAATGACGCATCATGCATGGCACCCTCCTGCAGCCTGACAGCAATCCCTTCCGTGGACGCACGCGTCTCGAGAATGCGTTGTACCTGCTGTCGGTGTATCTGGCGCCGGCCCTGATCGGCATAGCCACCCTGCTGGCGCTGACTGCCTGGAGCGGCCATTACCCGGCAGGCAAGGGCGAGACGCTGATGTTTCGTGTCGTGCCCGAAGCGCCCGGTGACCGCGGCACGGACGACCCGGCAGCGGCGCTGGCGCGCCTGAATGGCCAGCCGCCGTTCTCGCGTTATCACACCAGGCTTGCCGAAACCCCTTTCTGGATCGTCTTTTCCACCAGCCCGCCGGCGCAACGCGCGCCCGTGATGCTGGAGTTCCCGTCGCGTCATGCGCTGGACCTGCGCTGCTGGGATGCGGGCAGCCTGACGCCGCTGGGCAGCGGCAACCGCACCGGCACCGAGGGCGGCATCACGCGCATCAAGGCCGGCTTCGCGCTGGCGCCGGGCCTGTCCACCGAAGTGCTGTGCCGCATGCGCTTCATTGGCCCGGCGGCGCTGTCGGTGATGCAATGGCCGCCCGACCGGCTCCAGCTTTCCGCCTATGAATTCCACCGCAACGCCGGCCTGCTCGACGGCGGCCTGCTGGTGCTGGCCGCCTTCGTGCTGATCACGGCGCTGATCCTGCGCTCCGGCACCTATGTGCTGTTTGCCGCTTGGCTGGTGATCAACCTGCGCATGGCGGCGCTGTCGGGCGGCTGGGACATCCAGTGGCTGGGCCGCAACCTGCCCACCGAGCTGCTGCCCAAGATCAGGCTGCTGACCACGGCGCTGTACTACACCTTGACCATCATGCTGTTCTGCACCCTGTTCCAGAGCGACCTGGCTAAAGTCGGCTATCGCTGGCTGCTGCGGCTGGCGCAATGGACCTGCCTGCCGCTCCTGCTGCTGTCTGTGCTGCTGCCGTACCACGACTTCCTGCCCTTCATCTGGGCCGCCACCGGCATCTGCACCGGCGTGCTGGTGTTCTTCCTGGCGCGCATCCTCTTCATCGTGCCCTCGCGCAGCGCGGTCTGGTACAGCGCCTCGATCGCGGTGACGCTGCTGGCCAGCCTGTATGAAGTGTTCGCCGCGGCGCTGGGCATGCATGCGCTGATCGGTACGGTCAACAGCGTCACCGCGGCGCTGTCGTCGAGCCTGCTGGCGGCGCTGGCCATTGCCGAGCAGATGCGCCAGGAACAGCAGCAGCGGCTGGCGGCCCAGGCGGCGCTGCGCAATGCCTTCGACGCCATGCCCATCGGCCTGTTCACGCTGGACCTGCAGGGCCATGTGCTGTCGGCCAATCCGGCGTTGAAGCAGATGCTGGGCGACGATGTGCTGGAGCCGGGCCGCAACCAGTGGAGCCGGCATTTCAGCGGCCATGCCTGGAGCAGCCTGCAGCAGATGGCGCGCCGCCAGCATCATGTCGAACTCGAACTGAGCAGCGCGCACGGCCCGACGCCGGAGGCGCCGCAGCGCCATTTCCTGGTCAAGGCCACGCTGGCCAACGGCAAGATAGAGGGTTCGCTGCAGGATGTGACGGCGCAGCGCGCGGCCACCGAGGAGCTGCGTTTCCTGGCGCTGAACGATCCGCTGACCAAGGTCTGCAACCGGCGCGGCATCGAGGCCGTGCTGACCGAGGCGATCGCGCAGCTGGCGCAGGGCAGGCCGCTGACGCTGGCCTATCTCGACCTGGACCGCTTCAAGCTGATCAACGACCTGTATGGTCATGCCGCCGGCGACGAGATCCTGAAGCTGGTATGCCAGCGCATCAGGACACTGCTGCAGGGCGGGCAGCAGATCGGCCGGGTGGGCGGCGATGAATTCGTGATCGTCATGCCCGACACCGCCATCGGCCCGGCCGCATGGACCTGCCGCAGCATCATCGACCGCATCGGCACCGAGCCTTACCGGCTGGGCGACAAGGCCTTCCAGGTGCGCGGCTCGATCGGACTGATCGAGGTCGAGCCTGGCGCCGCGATCCGCGACATCATGACCAATGCCGACCGCGCCTGCCGCGCCGCCAAGAGCACGGCCAGCGACGGCCTGGTGGTCTATGAGCGCGGCTCGGCGGTGTTTCGCGAGCGCCAGGCCGAACTGCGGCTGGTCGAGCAGCTGTCGGCGCCGGACGCAGGCGACTTCCTGTTCCTGGAAATGCAGCCCATCATGTCGCTGTCGGCGCCCCACGGCTCGCTCAATTTCGAAGTGCTGCTGCGCATGCGCGAACGCGACGGCAACGTCATTACCGCCGGGCGCATCATCCCGGCGGCGGAAAGCTGCGGCCGCATCGGCATGATAGACCGCTGGGTGCTCAAGACCACGCTGGACTGGCTGTCGGCCAGCTGGGAGCTGCTCAGCCGCACCCAGTTCGTCTGCATGAACCTGTCCGGGGCCTCGCTCAATGACGAGCGCTTCGTGCAGGACACCTTTGCGATGCTGGCCGCCAACCCGGACGCGGCCCGCCGCCTGTGCATGGAAATCACCGAAAGCGTGGCGCTGCACGACCTGGAGAACACCCGCCGCTTCATCGACCAGGTGCGCAGCCACGGCGTGAAGATCGCGCTGGACGATTTCGGCGCCGGCTACACCTCTTTCTCCTACCTCAAGGACCTGCCGGCCGACGTGGTGAAGATCGACGGCAGCTTCATCGTCGACATGAACGACGACCCGGCCAACATCACCATCGTCGAGGCCATCGTCACCCTCGCCGGCAGCCTGGGCATGCGCACCATCGCCGAATGGGCGGAAGACCAGGCCACCGTGCAGGCGCTGGCCGAACTGGGCGTGGATTATGTGCAGGGCTATGCGGTGGCCAGGTCGCAGGCGCCGGACACCCTGCTGCGCTTCACCTCCGCCGCCGGCTTCATCCAGGACGAAGCCATGCGCAGCTATGTGCTGACCCTGGGCCCCGCCGCCATGCCGGACGTGGTCGGCCTCGTGCAACCGCGCCGGGATGGCTGACGGCGCGTGCCGTCGGCTTCAAGCGCCTGTTGGCTCCCGCTGTTCCTTCCCGCCACCGGCATATTTTCGTGCCGGACCGGGCCTCCATTCTTCAACACCGCCTGCAAGTTACTGCCCCGGGTTTGTCGGCATTGGAACTAACGAGTTAGTGCGGTAACCGAGTATTCGGGTCAGTGCTACTTCCGACAGTGGCTACTGCGTCTGCCGCACACTTCCGGATCCCAACCAACCATGCCGACTGCTGCTTTCGCACCATTGCTGTTGCTGTGTCTTGGCCCAGCGCTTGCGCTGACTGGCGTGCCGTCCCATGCGCAAGGCGCCGCCGAAGCGGCGGCTGCACGTCAGGCCGAAATCCTGCAACGACAAAATCAGCAACGCGTCCAGCGCGACATCGACGCAGCAAGGTTGCCGGAACCTGGCCCCGGCGGTGCCGATACCAGCACGATGGCACCCGCCGCCGGCACCAGCGTCCCACGCGCAGAGGTTACCTGCCGCGACATCCGGCGCATCGTCATCAGCGGCGCCAGCCGGTTGAGTGCGTCCTCGCAGCAGCAGATCGTGCAAGGCTATGCGGGACGTTGTCTGGGCGTGGCTGACATCGAGCAGATGCTGGCCGCGATCACCAGGCAATACCTGGAGCAGGGCCTGGTAACGACCCGTGCTTATTTGCCCAGCCAGGACTTGTCGGGCGGCGTACTGGAAATCGAGGTTGTCGAAGGCGTGGTGGAAAACATTCTGCTGGATGAGGGCGCGCGCGGGAGCATCAATCCTGCGAATGTCTTTCCCGCGCCCGGCACGCTGTTCAACTTGCGCGATTTCGAACAGGGCATCGACCAGCTCAACCGTCTGGAATCGAACCGGGCGCAGCTCGACATCCTGCCAGGCAGCGGGCCAGGCGCCAGCGACGTGCTCATCCGGAATGCGCCGTCGACCCGCTATCACGCGGTGCTGGGCGCGGACAACCAGGGCTCCGACAGCACCGGCAGAAACCAGGTGAGCGTATCGCTTTCGGCGGACCGGCTGCTTAATCTGAATGAACTGCTGCTGCTGACCCATCGTCGTTCCCAGCCCGGCGATGCCGAGCGCCGCGCCAGCGAAAGCAGCAGCCTGAACCTGATCGTGCCGTTTGGCTATGCCACGCTCAGCCTGTCGGCCCTGCGCTCTCACTTCGTCTCCACCGTGGAGGCGCCTTCCGGGGCCGCGTTGCAATTCCGCGGGCGGAGCCAGGCCGAGAACATCCGGCTGGAACAGGTGCTGCACCGCGATCGGGCCAGTCGCTGGGCCGTCGCCGCCATGCTCACCGCCAAGGAATCCAGCAATTACCTGGCGGGTCAATATCTGCGCCTGAGCAGCCGCTCGCTCAGCGTGCTGGATATCGACACCACTGGCAGCAGCCTGATGCTGGGCGGCGTTGCCACCGCCAGCCTGGGCTATGCGCGCGGCCTGAAACTGGGCGGCGCGCTGCGCGACGCCGACGGGCTGCCTGACATTGCGCCCCATGCGCAATTCGGCAAGTTCAAGCTGGGACTGGGCTACCTGCTTCCGTTTTCCGTCGCCAATACCGACATGCAGTTTTCCACGCAGTTCAATGCGCAGAGGGCGCAGCAGGTGCTGTACGGCTCGGAGCAGGTGCTGATCGGCGGGTTCTACAGCATTCGCGGCTTTCGCAACAACACCCTGTCCGGAGACCATGGCTGGACCAGCCGCAACGAAGTGTCCTTGCAGCCTTCACTTGCGCTGGGCAGCGAGGCCGTGCCGGTGCGTTTCTATCTCGGCGTGGACATCGGCGGCGTGAGCAACCGCGCCCCCGACGTGCCTGGCGGCCGGCTGGCCGGCATCGCGGTCGGCCTGTCGGCGACCTGGGCAGGCATCTCGGTCGACCTGTTCAATGCCCGCCGGCTGTCGCAGCCGGATTTCCTGCCGCGTGAAGCCAGCCAGACCTGGCTCAGGCTGGCTTTGACGCTCTGATCTCCTGATGGGCAAACCTCATGAACCACGCTTACTGTCTTGTATGGAGTGCGTCGCACGGTGGCTATGTGGTAGCGCCGGAAACGGCGCGGCGCAGGGGGCGCGCCGTTCTGGCCGCCTGCTGCCTGGCGACTGCAGGCCTGGCGCATGCGCAAGTGCCCGCTACTACCGTCGTTCCGGCTTCGGCGCCGGGCAGCGCCACCAGGGCCACTGTGTCGGCCAACGGCGTCCCGGTGGTCAACATCAATACCGCCAATGGTGCAGGCCTCTCATACAACCAGTATCAACGCTATGACGTCGACAGCCGTGGCCTGGTGCTCAATAACAGCATGGTCAGGCGCCAGTCGGCTCTGGCCGGGCAGGTGGATGGCAATACGGCGCTGGGCGCCGAGGCCAGGCTGATTCTCAACGAGGTCGTGGGGCCGCAGCGCAGCGTGCTGGCTGGCTTTACCGAAGTGCTCGGCGGGCGCGCCGATGTGATCGTCGCCAATCCGTACGGCATCACCTGCAGCGGCTGCGGCTTCATCAATGCCGAGCGCGTGACGCTCAGTACAGGTACGCCGGTATTCGGCGCCAACGGCAGCCTGAACGCATTGCGCGTGAGGACAGGCGATGTGCTGGTGCAGGGCCAGGGCCTCAATGCCAGCGATCAGCAGCTGCTGGATATCGTTACCCGTTCATTGAAGCTCGATGGTCCGGTCAATGCCAGGGACCTGCATGTAACCACCGGCCTCGTTCAGTGGGATTATGCCGGCCGCCGTGTCAGTGGCAGCACGACCGGCATGGGAACGGCGCCCGCCTATGCGATCGACAGCAGCAGGCTGGGCGGCATCTATGCTGACCGTATCAGGCTGGTCGCGACCGAAGCCGGCGTCGGCGTACGCATGCGAGGCGAAGCCGCCGCCAGGGCAGACGACTTCACGCTCGATGCCGCCGGCCGCATCCAGTTGCAGGGCAGGTTGTCGGCAGCGCGAAACATGGCGCTGGCGCAGACCGGCGATGCGGCCGGCATCGAGATATCCGATCCCGGTACCCCCGACGACACTGGCCAGGCAAGCAGAGCGTCGGTCACCGCCGGCGCTGGGCTGCATGCCAGCACGCCAGGCGAACTCATGCTGTCGGGCGCAGAGCTCAAGGCCGGCACCGACCTGGTGCTGCGCGCGCGCGACCTGACGGACCGGTCCGACAGCCAGGCCAGCCGCGCCGCCGACGGCCAGCTCGATGCCGTCTTCCTTGGCGCTGCAAGCATTCAGGGCGCAAGCTGGGGCGCCGGTTCCCGCGTCAAGCTGGCTGCCGGCACATTCACCAGTGATGGTGCGCTGTTATATAGCGGTGCCAATGCCAATGCCGCGGAACGCGACCTGCGCATTGCCACCGGCACCGACATGGCGCTCAATGCGACCCGCCTGGTCAGCGCTACCGATGTGCAGCTGGCCGCCGGCGGAAATCTTGCCGTAGGCGCAGGCACCGATATCGAAGCCCGCCGCGACATGATGCTTTCGGCCCAGGGCGCACTACGCAATGCCGGCGAACTGCTGGCGTCACGAACGTTCAGTGTGCGCGCCGCCACGCCCGACGCCACGCTCGCCGTGGAGAACAGCGGCAAGATGCAAGGCAACGCGCTTGTCATCGGCGCCGCCGGCGAGCAGCTGACGTTGACCAATAGCGGCAGCCTGATCGGCGCATCGGTTGATATTGCCGGCAACAGCCTGGACAATGCAGGCCGCATTCAGTCCAGCGAGAACCTTGCCGCCTCTGTCAGCGGCGGCATGCTCAACCGCTCCGGCGCCAGCTTGTCCAATACCGCAGCCGGCAGTCAAGTCATGCTCTCTGGCGCAACGCTGGACAACCAGGGTGCCGTGCAATCGGCCGGCACACTGGATGTCATTGCAAGCGGCGCCCTGGTCAATCGCGGCACGATGCTGACGCTGCGCACCATTGATGGCGGTGCGGATGGCGCCATGCTGCTGCGCGCCGGCAGCCTGGACAGCAGCGGCTGGATCGCCGCGTCCGGCGCAAGCCGGGTCCTGGTCGACGGCGCCATTGACAATGGCGGACGCATCCAGGGTGATACCTTGTTCCTGGGCGCGGCGGCCCTGCGCAATCGCACTGCCAGCAGCATCCTGCGTGGTGCCAACGGTGTGCTGATGCTTGGCAGCGCCGGATTCGCATTCGACAATCGTGGTCTGCTGGCTTCGGGCAAGGATCTGGTCCTGTCTGCGCCGGCCGAATCGAGGCTGCAGAATCAGGACGAAGGCATGATCGTCAGCGATGGGCAAATGAGCCTGAATGGTGGCACGCTGCGCAACAGCGGCATCATGCAGTCGGGTACCGCCATGACGCTTGGCCTTGCAGGGAAAGCTGGGAACGAAGCCAGCGGCAAGATTCATGCACGGGGCGGACTGCTCAAACTGTCTGCCGCCCAGCTGGACAACAGTGGCCAGATACAGGCGGATGGCGGTTTGGATGCCGTTGTCAGCGGCCAGTTGTATAACAGCGGGGTCGTGCTCAACCAGGACAGCGCACAGTCGCTGACATTAAATGCCACTTCCATCGAGAATGCCGGCACGCTGCAAAGCACAGGCGCAGCCTTGCTGAATGTGGACAATACCCTGGTCAATCGCGGCCTGATCCAGGCCGAGGCCGATATTGATTTTTTGTCGCATAGCTACCTGGTCAACGAGAAGGCCGGGCGTATCCTGGGCAAGGGCCTTGTGCGTATCGTCGGACCCGACATGCTGCTCGCCGTGACCAACCTCGGGAGCATTCGAGCCGACGGGCTGCTCGTGCTGGGCGCCGATGGCGCCATGCTGAATTTGTTGCACAACACGCCAGGCGCCATGCTTCAGGCAGGGAGCCTGGCAATCAATGCAAAAGAACTGACCAACAGTGCGCGCATCCAGTCGGATGGCGCAGCCGAGCTTCGTGCCGGTAGCCTCGACAACGACAACAGTACCGCCACCATCCTTGCCGGCCTGGACGGTAGCGCCAGCAGCATGATGATCGACGCTGGCTTGCAAAACCGGGGCGCCATACACAGCGGTGGCCGCATGCGAATCCAGGCGGGCAGCGTGATGAACGGTGACACTGGCGGCATTTCTTCCCTCACCAACCTGTCCTTGCATATGAACGCCTATGGGCTGGACAACAGCGGCGCACTGTATGCAGCCAGCCTGCTGACCCTGTCGGCACCCGGCCAGGCCATTGTCAACCGTAGCACGGGCACGATGGATGGCAGGGATATCGTAATCAGGGCGGGCACGTTTGATAACTACAACGCCGTCAGTGCCGCCCGCGATATCGATATTGCCGTTACCAATGCATTTCGCAATCTGCCCACGGGCGGCATGCCTGCGATCGTCGATAGGGTGACAGGTGTCACTACCAGCACCGTGTCGAGATTTGTAGAGGACGTCGACATCGGTGCGCGTTATATCACTACCGTCTACGAGGAACAGGAAAGCATTGCGCAGTCATTGAGCAGCCCACTGCCCGAGGTGCGTGGCCGCATCATTGCGGGCAAAACCTTGTCGATCGATTATGGCGCGCAAGGAGAAAACCAGGCATCCCTTCTCTCTGCACCTACCGTCAGCATTGGCAGCAGCCAGCCCGGCAGTAAAGGTTTCGTCAATGCCGACCTGCATCTCGATGTCTATGAACGCAAGCGGCGCTACATGGAGGTCGAACTGGATCGCCTGTTCTTTAAGCCAACGGTGACTTACTGGTATCCGGAAAGTGAAGCCAAGTTCTCCTGCGATTCGCGACTGTGTTTCACCGGTTCGGCAGCCAGCGCGGAGGAGGCCAAAGCGGCCAGTTATGTGGCCGAGGTCGGCCGCAGGACGATAAAGACCTACGATGCCGGCATTTATGCCGGGACGCTTATTGTCAAGGATGCCAGCCTGCTGAACCTGGGGTCGCCCTTTTCGCCGACGGTGCAGGCGCGATCGGCCAGCAAGCAGCCAGTGCCGGACGAAAAAGCATGGCAGGCTGGCGATCCGGCCATATCGATCGCTGCCGGCGGCAATCCCGGGGCACAGGTAGGCATGCTGCGATTTGACGTTGCCAATCTGGACCTGCCCACCAATCCCAATGGCTATTTCGTTCTTTCCAAGGATCCACAGGCCCGCTATCTGGTGGAAACCAACCCCTTGTTCGTATCGCCGCCTGTTGCCACGGTAAATCCCCAACCGCAGCCGCAGTCCAAACCCCAGGCACCGGCCGTGGTTGGCTCGGATTACCTGGTCCAGTTGCTGCAGCTGGATCCGGACAAGGTGCAAAGGCGGCTCGGTGACGCAGCGTACGAAAACCAGATCGTGAGGCAGCAACTGATCGAGCAGGTTGGTCGCAATCTGCTGCAGGCCGGTGTCAGCGAGGCTACGCAAATGCAGGCGCTGATGGAAAGCAGCGTCGATCAGTTCGAAGCGCTGGGCCTGGTGTTTGGCCGCGCCTTGTCCGACGAGCAGGCGGCGGCGGTGGAAAGCGACATGGTGTGGTTGGTGGAAGTGGAAATCAAGGGCAGGAAGGTGCTGGCGCCCGTCGTTTATCTGTCCCAAGCCACCAGGAAGGGATATGCCAGCGGGCCTGTGATTGCAGCCGGCAGCATCGACGCCGATGTGGCGTCGCTGACCAACCATGGCGGTACTATCAGGGCCGATGGCAAGCTCACGGTCAGGAGCGCCGGCGATGTGCGCAATCGGAGCGGCAGCATCATGGCCGGCGACGCGGCGATCGCGGCCGGGGGGGACTTCATCAATGAAACGGTGGCAGTTATCAAGGGCGGCGGGGATCTGTTCGCCCATACCGATATGGGCAGGACTGCCACCGTGGAAAGCGGCGCCGACCTGTTGATCTCTGCCGAAAACGTCAACTTCAAGGGCGCAAGCGCAGCAGCAAAAAAAGATCTGGCCATCGGGGCGAGACAGGCAGTGCAGATCGATACGCAAGAAGAGCATCAGGCGCGCTCGGGCGTGGGCAGCGTCAAGGGCCTTGCTTCCGCCTTGAGCGCAGGTGGAAATCTGGACGCATCCGCCGGCACGAATATGCTGATCGCCGGTTCCAGTCTTGACAGCGGCAAGGACATGGTCCTGGATGCCGCAGGAAATCTCGACATCATCGCCCGTACCGACACGGAGTCGAGCAGGAAGCAATCCAGCAAGACCGGCCTTGGCGTGGGCGGCGGCTTGTATGGCATCGAGACCACGACTGAGAAGGAGACCGAGCAGCAGAATCGACAATCCGACCTGGCTGCAGGCGGAAAGGGCAGTCTGCTGGCAGGCAAGGAGCTGTTGGTGAGCGGCTCCGACATCTCGGCGAAGGACAAGCTGCTGCTCACCGGCGACCAGGTCGCGCTGCAGTCCAGGCAGACCGCTGTCACCAGCGAGAAGGTAACCGAATCCACCAGCTTTCTGGCCACGGCAACGTCCAGCAAAGTGGAGAAAGCGGCAAGCGCTTCAGCCCAGGCCAGCGCATCCGACAAGCTGCAGAAGCAGGCTTACAAGGAGGTGGATGGCGTGTCGACGGTGGATGACAGCAAGGGCGACACCAGGTCCAATCGCGCCATCGCCGTGGCGGAAACCTCGGTGAGCACCAGCCGTGCGGTCGACAAGAAGGGCAAGGTCGACGAAACCAGCAAGCGCAGCGGCACGGCCGCCAGTCAGTCGTTGGTCGGCACGCAAACGAGGGAAAAGCCCCTCACGGCAGACAACGAGCCAGCCACGCAGGTGACCACAAAAGCCGCAGCGGCAAAAGCCGAGGCAAAGGCGGAGGCCAGCGCTATGGGCAAAGGCGAATTGAACCTCATGCGCAGCCAGGTCAATACCGAACGTACGGAAGGGACCAAATTGGCCCGTTCCAGTCTGTCGGGCAAGGAAGTGGAGATCAATGCTGCAAACGCGCTGGACATTCAAAGTGCTGCCGTGCGGGCCGAGCGTGACATCCGCATGTCCGGCAGGAGCGTGCGCATCAGGTCGGCTGCGGAAACCAGCACCAGCAGCAAGACGTCGAAGGTGGCCGATGTCGGCTTGCTGGCGGCGTCGAAAAATACAGCCAGCGCCAGTGCCTCGGCCAATGCCAATGCCGAGGCGAAGGCCACCACGGTGGGAAGCGACCGGGGCAGGGGCTTGGATGCAAAGGCCACGCTGGACGCCAAGGCAGAGGCCGCAGTCAAGGCCAAGAGCGACAATATCGTCGATCTGGTTCGCACGGAACAGGAAACCAGCAGCAGCGCCGACAGGAAAAGCTTGGAAACCAGCATCACTGCCGGCGGAAATCTGCAGATCACTGCAGCCGACAGGCTCAGCACAGAGGGTGGCACGCTATCCGGCCGCGAAGGCGTGGACCTGAAAGCGCGTGAGATGGTATTTGGTGCCGCCTCCGATTCACGGGATGCTGGCAGCACTGAAAGCAAGACCAGTTTCGGCATGGCGCTGAAGGCCGAAGCCTCAGCCGATGCATCAGCCAAGGCCAGCGTGAAGGCCGAGAGCAGCATGAGCGCCGCTACAAGGCCAGACAATGGAATGGGGGCTTACGGATTGACCGACCGCGATGCCGCGCGCGCCAACGTCAGCGCTTCGGCCACGGCTTCTGCCAGTGCCAATGCCGATGCCGGTGCGGAGGGCGGCTTGCAGTTCAAGCATGGCACTGCCGGCAAGAGCACCGGGTCCACGCAGGCCAAAGTCACCCGGATCGTTTCCGCGGATGGCAACGTCAGCCGCATTGCTTCCGGCAAGATCACTGACGTCGGCACATCCATCGAGGCGCGCGGCGACGTCGTGCAGCAATCCGACGCATTTGAAAGCAAGGCGGGCAGCAATACCACCAGCCGCCATGACGAGAGCAGCGCGCATTCAGGACGGCTGGTCTCCTACGCAAAGGCGGGTGCCGGCGCGTCGGCCGATGCCAATGCCAACGCCACGGCCGGCCTGGGCTACCTGGGCGGCAATGCAGTCGAAAAGGAACAGGACGGCAAAACCGACACCCGCGCCGGCGCCAGCGTGGGGGCGCAGATCGAGTACAGCCACAAGTCTGCACAAAAGGATGCCGGCAGTACGACGGCTGTCGTGTCAAGCATCAAGGCCGGGGGCAATATCGCCATATCCACGTCCGATGCAATACGGATGGAGGGCACGCAATTGAAAAGCGGCGGCAAGATGGACTTGAGCGGTCGTCGCATCGATATCCTGGCGGCGGGCAACAGCGCTTCCAGCAGCAGCGCTGACACCAGCGCCAGCGGCACGCTTTCCGCTGGCACGGGCGTGGGCAGCAACTCTCCCCTGGAAGGTGGCCTGAAAGGAAAAATGGAAAACAAGACGGACAATGCCACCCGGTCGAGCGCCCGGGCCGCCGGTTTTGATGCTGGCGGCGATCTGGCGATACGCAGTCAGAGCGACCTGCTAATGGAAGGCACAAAACTGACGGCCGGCGGCAACGCCGATATCAGCGCTGCAGGCAACATTGATTACCGCGCTGCACGTGACAAGAGCCAGGCAGACACTGGCAAGGCATCCGGCGATCTGAGTTTGAAGGCTAAAAGGGATAGCAAGGACAAAAACAAGGCCAGCCTCGCTATCAGCGCCGAGTACGAACGGTCAAGCGACAGGGATAACAAGAGTCTCGTCGGCGCTATCCGCGCCGGGGGCGATCTGGCAATCAGCGCAGGGCAGGCAGTTACCGTGGAGGGGGCGGCATTGAATGCAAAGGGCAATACGTCAATTGACGCAGGCAGCACATTGACCTTGCAGGCCGCCCGCGATGATGTGTCTTCCAGTTCGCAGAAACTTAAGGGTGGCATCAATGCAGCCCGTGGCAACGGTAAGGACAAAGACGGCAATGCAACGAGTACAAAAGTGGATGCCGTCAATGCTTCCGGCACCGTGGAAAAACAGGAATCCAGCCAGGCCACCGCGGTTGCCATCACCTCGGGCGGCAACGTGAGCACGCGCAGCCGGGGCGACACGCTGTTCGAAGGCACGGCCATTGATGCCAGTGGCGGCATCACCGTTGCCGCGGGAGGCAATGTGACGATGGAGGCTGCGCGCAGTACGGATGAGGCCCTGAAGGTCACCGGTTCATTGACTGGGAAGAAAGCCGAACTGCCGGACAGCAGCAATAACGTCGACAATCGTCGCGCCGAAACGGGAATGCGTTCAGACAAAAACGAGAATTTTCAGGGCAGCGTCCTGAAGTCCGACGGCGCCGTGGTGGTGGAAGCCGGCGGCAAGGCAGTGCTGGTCAATACCGAGATCAAATCGCAAGACCAGGTGATCAGAGCGCGGAGCGTGGAACAACGCAGGAAGAAGAACAAGCAGAATGTTGTCAATACTGGCATCAGTGGTGTTAAAAAAAGCACTGGCGTAAAGCCGGGTACGGTAGAGGCTGAAAAGAACAAGGAAGCGGTGGTGGGCAGATAGAAGCTGGCTGCGCTGTATACGCAGCACGCAAAAGGGTAGGCCGTTTCCAGCATCACAAAAACACCACGGCGCCTGGTACTCACCACGGCAAAGCGTGCGACATCCCAAAAAGTTGAGTGACCTGAAAGCTGCGGTGTCGTCCGGAACCGCGGCTTTGCGCGTGGTTACGAATCAGCAAATCTACTGAAAAATAGCCGCCTAATGCGTGCTGTCGCGTCCGTGCCGCCCCTTCCTCTTCCATCCAGAAAGATTCCCATGCCACATCGACCCGCCAGCCAGTGGCCAATAGTAGCCTGCGTGGAAGAAGCGCCGGCGGCTGCAACGCGCGAGAAAACAGTCCAGTTTGGTAATGCCACCTGCTCCCGGGGGACCTCCTTGAGCTTGTCGGCACTACCGAACTGCCCTTGTCTTCCGCACGTTTCGCTCTGCCGCTTTCTGCCGCGCAGGCTCCTGGCGCCTATCATGATTTCCTGCATCGCTGCGGTTGCCCATGCCCAGACGGCGCCGGGCGCCGCCGCGGCACGCCAGGCCGATATCCTGCAGCGTCAGAACCAGGAGCGGATACAGCGCGACATCGAGTCGGCCCTGCCTGCCGAGCGCGCGCCGGCGGGCGCCGAAATCGCTGTTCCGGCAACGCCGGTCGGTGCCGTTTTCGACGGCAAGGCCTGCCACGCCATTGATCAAGTGGCGATTCTCAATGCGCCCAACCTGCCGGCATCCATACAGGATGGCATCGCGGCGGCGTACAACGGTCGTTGCCTCGGCGCGCAGCAGATGGAACAGATTCTCGCCGAGATCACGAAAAGCTATATCGATCGCGGCTATGTCACGACCCGCGCCTACCTTCCGACGCAGAATCTGGCGTCCGGCACGCTGCAGGTGCTGGTGATCGAGGGGCGGGTGGAGCGCGTCGTGCTGGACGATGGCGCGCTGCAAAGCATTCATGCGCCAGGCGTATTCCCGCCAGCAGGCGCACTGCTGAACCTGCGCGATTTCGAGCAGGGCATCGACCAGGTCAACCGGCTCGCGTCCAACGATGCGCGCCTTGAACTGCGGCCAGGCAGCAGGCCGGGCGATACCGAGGTGCTGATACGCAACACGCCCTCGCGCCCTTACCATGCATGGTTGTCCGCCGACAATCACGGTCCTGGCAGCACCGGCCGCAAGCAGCTCGCCTTTGCCTTCACCGCCGACCGGCTGCTGGGCTTGAATGAACTGCTTCTGATAACCCACCGCCGCTCGCAGCCCAACGATGAATCGCGCAAGGCCAGCGCGGCCGACAGCCTGTCCATGGTGATCCCGTTCGGCTATGCCACCGCCAGCTTCTCGACCAGCCGGTCCCATTATGTTTCCAGCGTTACCACGCCCGGTGGCGCGAGCCTGCGCTTTCATGGCACCGGACGCAGCGACAGCATGCGCATCGAGCGGGTGCTCTACCGCGACCGCGACAGTCGCTGGACGCTTGCCGGTTCGCTGACATCGAAGGACACGAACAACTACCTCGCCGATGAGTTTCTTGCGGTGAGCAGCCGGAAGTTGACAGTGCTGGACATCGATGCGGGCGTCAGTGCCGCAGTCCGCGGAGGCGTGCTGACCGCCAGCCTGGGTTATGCGCGCGGCATCAGGCTGGGCGGCGCCTTGCGCGATCCGTCAAATCTGCCCGATGCAGCGCCCCATGCGCAGTTCGGCAAGATCAGGCTTGGACTGTCTTATTTGAAGCAATTCCAGATGCATGGCCTCAACGCGCAGTTCTCGACGCAGTTATCGGCGCAACGCGCCCAGCATGTGTTGTACGGCTCCGAGCAGATCCTGATAGGCGGCATCTACAGCGTGCGCGGCTTCAGGGACGGCACGCTCGCGGGCGACCACGGCTGGATCAGCCGCAATGAGTTGTCCGTCTATCCGACGCTGTCGCTCGGCACGATGACGCTGCCTCTGCGGCTGTATGCGGCCATCGATGCGGGCGGCGTGAGGGACCGTCATTCAGGACTGCCGCAAGGTCGGCTGGCAGGCGCCGCGCTGGGCGTCTCCTTCAGCTGGAAGGGCACGACGATCGATTTGTTTCATGCCCGCCCGCTGTCGCAGCCAGACAGCTTGAGGCGCGAATCATCCCAGACCTGGCTCCAAATCAGCCATGCGATCTGACACCAAACCGATGCAAGGAATGCTTCCATGAACCAGGCTTATCGACTCGTATGGAGCGCCGCGCGCGGCGCCTATGTCATCGCTCCCGAAACCGCGCGCGGCCGCGGCAAGTCCGGCGGCACCTTGATGGTCGGCGCGCTGGTGGCGCTATTTGGACTGGCCTTGCATGGCACTGCGCAAGCCCAGCAGCCGCCCGCCGCACCCAACGTGGTACCGACATCCGCAGCCACCCAAGCCTATGTATCGCCCAACGGCGTCACCGTGGTCAACATCGGCACTGCCAACGCCGCCGGCGTGTCGCATAACAAGTTTCACCGCTATGACGTCGATGCGCGCGGGCTGGTCCTGAACAACAACGGCAATCCCAATGTCGCCGCGATGGAGTCGCAGCTGGCGGGCCAGGTCTATACCAACACCCGCCTGGGCAGGGAAGCCGGCGTGATACTCAACGAGGTGGTGTCGCCCAACCGCAGCGTCCTGGCCGGCTTCACCGAAGTGCTGGGAAAGAAAGCCGATGTCATCGTTGCCAATCCATATGGCATTACCTGCACCGGCTGCGGCTTCATCAACACCGATCGCGCTACCCTGACTACCGGCACGCCGGTATGGAAAGCCGATGGCCGTGTCGCCGGCTTCAATGTGGCCGGCGGCGATGTGCTGATCAATGGCGGCGGGCTCAATGCAAGCGGCCAGGCGCTGCTCGATATCGTGACCCGGACAGTGAAGGTCGATGGCCAGGTCAATGGCAATGACATCGTTCTGGCCACCGGCGCCCATGCCTGGAAATATGAAACCCGCGAAGTCACTGGCCGCATTGCTCCTTCCGGCGGGAAGCCGGAATACGCGATTGACACCACCGCGCTCGGCGGCATGTATGCCAATCGCATACACATGATCGCGACCGACGCCGGCGTTGGCGTGCGCATGCTGGGCGAAGCGGCCGCCAGGACTGACGATTTCCGGGTTGACGCATCGGGACAGCTGGTGCTGCGCGGCGCCTTGTCAGCCGGTCGCGACCTGGTGATGCGGGCCGCACAACTGGAGGCCGGGTCGGACCAGCCGGCCATCCGGTTTGCAAAGCGCAATATCGACATCGGTGCCAGCGGCAGCGCCGCATTCGATGGCGGCGCCTGGCTTGCGGGCGGCACGCTTGATGTCCAGGCCGGCACGCTCAGCGCCGTTGGTGGAACGCAGTTTTACAGCGGCACCGATGCAAGCGCAGCCAGCCGCGCCATGCGCTTCGGTACCGGCGGCGCCATGACATTTGCCAATGCCAGGCTGGCCAGTGAAGGCGGCATGGACCTCGCCGCGGGCGGCGAACTGCAATTCGGGCAGGACGCCAACGTGCAGGCTGCCGGCGATATCGCCCTGCGTGCGCAAGGCAGGCTGGGCAACAATGGCACGCTGATCGCCGCACGCGGCATGACGGCCACAGTCGGCCAGGCACCAGGCGGCGGCACGCCGCTGCTGGTCAATAGCGGCTTGCTGCAGGCCTCCGCCGGCGCCCTTGCCCTCGGCGCGCCGGGAAGCGCTCTCGTCATCGACAACCGTGCCCGCCTGCTGGGCGGCGGCATCAGTCTGTACGGCGACCGGCTGGTCAATCGCGGCTGGATACAGTCCGACAGCGACATGCTGAGCGTGCAGGCTGGCGCGATCGACAATGAGCGGGACGGCGTGCTGCTGGGCGCAGGCAAGGGAGACGCTCTGCGTCTGTCTGGCGCCACGCTGAACAATGACGGTGTGGTGCAGTCCGCCGGCAGGATCGACATCGCCACGCAGACCCTGGCCAGAAACGCCGGCAAGCTCATTGCCACGGACAGCGCCCATGGCGGCGCCAATGGCGATATCACGATCAATGCGCACCGTATCGACAACGGCGGCGTCATCGATGCCGCAGGCGCCGGTCGCTTCGATGCCGGTTACAGCATGGCCAATGCCGGCGAAGTCCGGGCCGGCGGCATCTCGCTCTCTGCATTTGAACTTGATAACCGGGGCACCCTGTATTCGCGCACCGACCTTGCCGCAGGGCCGCGCAGACAGCTGGATATCAGGAACCACGCCGGCGGCCAGATCGTCGCCAATGGCAAGCTGGCCATCGATGGCAGCACCTTGCAGAACAGCGGCCTGATGCAGGCCGGCGACGACCTGCAGATCAACCTGCTTGGGGGCATGGTCAACAATGTCGATGGCCGGATGCTTGCCGATCGCGGCAGCCTCATGCTGCGCGCCTATTTCCTCGACAATCCTGGCGTGATGCAGGCGGCGCGCAACCTCGATGCGCTTGTTGCCGACAATCTGGACAACAAGGGACGTCTGCAGACGATGGATGACAGCGGCACGCTCCGACTGGAAGGTCGCTCTGTCAGCAACCAGGGCACGGTGGAGGCTGCCAACAGGGCGTTGATCCGATCCACCGGCGCCGGGCCGGATGCGATCATTGCCAACAGCAACCTGGTTCAGGCCCAGGGTGATCTGGACCTGGATTCCGCAGTGGCGATCTACAACAGCAGCGCCAACAGCCGCATCCTGGGTAACCGCGCCGTGTCGATTGACAGCAGGAACGGCAGGACCAATGTCATCAATCACGGCCGCATACAAGCGGCTGGCATGCTTGCGATAGGCGATGGCCAGCAGGCTGGCAGGATCGACAATGCCATCAGTGGCACCTTGCTGGGGCAAGACATGGCCATCGCGGCTGACCGCCTGGAAAACGCCGGCGCCATGTCCGCCGGCAGGGCAACGGTCAGGGTGGCAAGCCTGCTCAACAAGCATGCGGGCTCAAGCATCGTGATGGGCGATGGCGGCGCCTTTTTCGTCGCCGGTCTGCTGGAAAACCGTGGGGCGATGCATGGCAATGGCGAAGTGATGGTGCGCGCCGGCGATATCCGGAACGGCCAGACTGGTGGCATCTCGGCATCCGGGCCGCTGTGGCTGGGCGCGACCAATAACGGCATTGCCAATGCCGGCGCGCTTTACAGCGGCAGCTTGCTTACGCTGGGCGCCCGTCAGTCGATCGACAACAGCGGCACCATGGACGCGACCGATATCGCTGCCACCGCGGCCAGCATCGTCAATACCCGCAGCATCGTGGCGGCGAATAACATCACGATCCGGGCATCGCAAGAGTTTCGCAATCTCCCGGCGGGAGGCATGCCCAACCTTGTTTACACGAATACAAGTTCGATGGAGCAGTCGCCGCCGACGAACGGCGGGTCTCTGCTGGACCCGACCCTGATCAGCATCAGCAAGTACACCGACACCATCACCAGCAGCCTGCCTGACGGCACGACCGTCCTGCCAGGCCGGATTGTCGCGGGCAAGGAACTCAGGCTGAACTACGGCGGGCGTGCCGAAAACAAGGCATCGGTATTGTCGGCGGATAGTCGGGTCATTGTTGCCGAACCTGGCGCTCAGGCTTTTGACAACAGCAACCTGCAGATGAGCAGGGTGGATGCCGTGAGAACCATCAAGACGGTCGGTCATACAAATACTGGCAAGGCTGAATATTATTACCCCGCGAGCACGTACGAAATCGCCGCTGGTCCGAGTGCCTATATCGGATACGCCACGGACTTCAATGTCGCCTTGGAGAATAGCCTCAGAACCATCTCCGAAAGACCCCAGGGCCCGTCCTACGATGCTTCCATCCGCGCCACAACCCTGGTCTTCGAGGGCGGCAAACTCGTCAATTCGGGCAATCCCCTGCCAGCCCAGCCGCAACCGGTATCCGTGGGCGGCGCGGCCGCCGAGGATGTGATCCGCGGGGCAGGCCAGGCAGCGGTGGTGCTGCCTGGCGGTAACCAGGGCGCCGCGAAGCCGGCACCCTTTGCCGGGCTGGACCTGAGCCTGCCAGCCAATCCCAATGGCTATTTCGTCATCAGCCGCGACCCTGGCACACGCTATCTGGTGGAAACCAATCCGCGCTTCCTGCTGACTGGCGGTGTTGACAGCCGCACCGGGCAGGGCGGCAATACCACTGACGGCATCATTGGCGGTTCCGATTACCTGGCCATGGAGCTTGGCTTTGACCCCGAGCGCATGCAAAAGCGCCTGGGTGACGCCGCCTACGAGCAGCGGCTGATTCAGCAGCAGCTCATTGCGCAGACCGGCCGGCATCTGCTGGCGGGAAAACGCAACGAGGCAGCGCAGATGCAAGGCCTGTTCGAAAGCGCGGCAGGCCAGGCCAGCAAGCTGGGCCTGCGCTTTGGCGTTGCGCTTGGCGAGGAGCAGATCAATGCGCTTGACCGCGACATCGTATGGATGGTGGAGCAGGAGGTGCGCGGCGAGAAGGTGCTGGCCCCGGTCGTCTATCTGTCGCGCGCCAGCAGGGAAGGCGTGGAACGCGGTACCGTGATTGCGGCCGATGACGTCACGATGCAGGTCGCGTCCCTGGACAACCGTGGCGGCGTGATCGCCGGGCGTGACAAGCTGACGGTGCGCGCCACGGACGATGTGCGCAACACCAGTGGAACCATCAAGGGCGGCAGCCTGGATCTGCAGTCGGCCGCCGGCGACATCGTCAACGCTACCCTGGCCGAGGGCAGCGGCGATCGATACCAGACCCGCACCGTGATCGGCAAGACCGCCCGTATCGAGAGCACCGGCGACATGCGCCTCGATGCCGGCAGGAATATCGCGGTCAAGGGGGCGCAGGTGCAGGCGGGTGGCAATGCCAGCCTGCGCGCCGGTGGCAGCCTGGAGGTGGATGCGGTGGCAGACCGGCGCGCCGATGCCACTTCGGCCAGCATGGGCATGGTCACCGGGCTGGACCGCCAGGGCTGGTCCAGCAGCATCGCCACCACAATGCATCAGGGCGCCAGCATCAAGACAGGCGGCGCGCTGGACGCCTCGTCCGCCGGCGACATGCGCATTGCCGGCTCGAAAGTGCATGCCGGTGGCGACTTGCTGCTCAGGGCGGGCGGCGATCTGACCGTCGCCGGACGCGATGACACCATGACGATCAGGAATTCGGTCACGACCTCGGCAGCCGGCATCGGCGGCGGGCTAAGCGGAACGCAGACCGTCATCGTGGAAAAAGACCGTAGCCGCAATCTGGCCTCGACGGTCAGCTCGGACGGCAAGGCGGTGGTGGTCGCAGACAAGGACGTGCTCATCCAGGGTTCCTCTGTTGCGGCCAGGGACAAGCTCATCGTTGCTGGCGATGCGGTCACGGTGGCGGCGGCACGGGATAGCGATCGCAGCAGCACCACGGTCAGCACCGTCAGCCTCCTCAAGGCCGATGCCTCCGGCAAGGCCAGCGCGTCGGCCAGCGCTGACGGCCGGGCCAGCGTCATCGATCAACAGCGGGTGGAAGCGCTGAAGATGGTCGATGGCGAACTCGTGCAGGACGCACGCGGCGGCGCTGGCAGCAAAAATGAAAACAGCTTGTCTGGCAAGCGCTCGTTCGCCACCAGCAGCACGATGGATGAAAAGGGAAAGTCCGAAATTAAAAGCGAGAGCGTAAGGAAGGACGAGACAATCGCCTTGAAGGAAAGGAGTAACGAAGGCGAGCGGCCCGTCTCGGTCAAGCCAGGCAGGGGCACAGGCGCCGCCGCCGGCAGCGGCAAGACAGGCGCCGCCATCGCCAGCGGCGAAGCCAGCAGCAGATCGACTGCAGAGGCCGGTGCATCCGGCAATGCCTCCGCTGCGGCAAGCGCTTCCGGAAAGGCGGGCGTCAAGCTCGTTGAAAATATTGTCGAGAAGGAGGAGCAATCCTCCGAACGCCTGGCCCGCTCAACCCTCTCCGGCAGCGATGTCAGCCTGCTTGCCAAACAGGATGCGATGCTGGAAGCGGCCACGGTGCGTGCGGCACGGGATCTGACGCTGCAGGGCAGGAATGTGCGTATTGGAAGCGGACAGGACAAAACGGTTGCCAGCACGACCAGGCAGGTGACAGCCGCCGGGGTGCTGGTCAATTCCGCCAATACCGCCAGCGCAGAAGCCAGTGGCTCGGCGAAGGCGGATGCCAAGGTCAGCCATCTGGCCAGGCCGCAGGGCCATGACGGCGACGCCAACGCGAGCGCCAGCGTGGAAGCGAGTGTCAAGGTGGCGGCGAAAAGCGATAACAAGGTGGACCTGTTCCGCAGTAATGAAACCACCGAGGCTGTGACGACGATCAGGCAGGCCGGCAGCGACATCGAAGCGGGCGGACGGCTGGCCGTAACGGCCGGAAAAGACATGCTGGTGGAAGGCTCTGCCCTGAAGGGCAAGGCGGCTGTCAATCTGGATGCGGCGCGCATGGACTTTGCCGCCGCAGACGATTCCGTCACGCGCTCGACATCGTCCACCGGTATCGGCGCGGGCCTGGCGCTGCTGGCGGACGGCAATGCGCAGGCCAGCGGCAAGGCCAGTGTGAGCGTGGAGGCCGGCGGCAAACTGGCCGACCGCGGCCTGCTCGACCGGGATTCGGCGCAGGCCAGCGTTGCCGGCGCCGCGGCCGCGTCCGCTTCGGCATCCGCCGATGCGCGTGGCGAGGCGGGCCTGCAGGCGCAGTACCGGCATGCCACCGAGGAGACCAGGAGCACGACTGCCAAGGTATCGCGCATTGTATCTGGAGGCGGCGATGTGACGCGCACAGCCACCGGCGAGATCCGCGACGTCGGCACCGTAATCGACGCAGCCGGTGATTTCAGCCAGCGGGCCAGTGCAATCAACAGCCTCGCCGCGCGCAACACGACGAGTGAAAAGACCGTCAGCGACGATCACCAGGGTCGGCTGACTGCCTATGCCAAGGCCGGCGCAGGGGTTGCTGCCACCGCGTCTGCGAAAGGTGAAGCAGGAGTTGGCTATCTTGGCGGCAATACGCTCGATGGGGAATCGGCGTCCGATACCGTCAAGGGCACGCGGGCCGGCGCCAGCATTGGCGGGCAGCTGCAATATGAATTTGCCGGCACGGACAAGCAATCCGCCAGCAGCACGGCCGTGGCCGGTTCCATCAAGGCTGGTGGCAAGGTGTTGAGCGACAGCGCCGAAACCACTGTGTTCGAAGGAACGCAGATCAGTGCCGCCCGGGGTGTCGATCTTGCCGCACAGCGCATGGAATTGAAGGCGGCAGCCGACACGAAGACGAGCACCGACAAAACAACCTCGGCCAGCGGCAAGCTTGCCGCCGGCGCCGGCGCAGGCACCAGCAGCGCGGTCGAGGGTGAGCTGGCGGGCAAGCTGGAAAGGAAAGAAGACATCAGCGACAGCGCCAAGGCCAGGGTGGTCAGCATCAACGCTGGCGAGGCACTCAGCGTGCGCGCCGGCGGCGATCTCATCCTGGAAGGGAGCAGCCTGAAAGCGGGCGGTGACGCTGAACTGAAAGCCGGCGGCAAGCTCACCTATGGCGTCGCGGCGGACACCACGTCGTCGACCGTTGCCAGGACAGTGGGAGAGATTGCGCTGGCGACTGGCAACAATGAACACGACAGCAAGGCAAGCGTGAAGCTCAAGGGTGGTGACGATCGAACAACCAGCATTGAAAGCAAGGCGGTTGTGGGCAAGCTCGATGCCGGCGGCAATATCCGCGTCGAGGGCGCACAGGCCGCCACGCTGGAAGGCACCCGGCTTAGCGCCGGCGGCGATGTCGATATCGGCTCGCAGGGCAAGGTCACGGTAGCCGCGGCACGCGATGTGTCCGACACCGTCAAGCGCGTGATCAGCGGCGAAATTGAACTTGGCAACAAGCAGGCGGAAAATCCGGAAAAGAAATCCGGCGAGCAGTCTTACAGTGCGGGCATTACGGCTGCAGGCAGCTATGAAAAAATCCGTACCGAAACAGCGAAAACGGCCTCGATCACCGCGGGTGGTTCGCTTGCAAGCCGCAGCGGTGGTGACAGCGCATTCGAGGGAGCCGCACTGGCAGCCGGCGGCAAGGTGGAGATGAAGGCAGGCGGCAATCTGGCGATCGATGCCGCGCGGGACCGTTACACCTCGACGGCAATCGACGGCAGCCTGAAGGTGGGCGGCGACAAGGGCAGCCAGACTGCGCCGGACAAGAAGACCAGTGCGCCCGTCACCAACCGGAGCCAGGCAGGAAAAGCCAGCCTGGAGGCGGCTGCCAACCACGTGGACAAGTCCACGAGCCGTGCCGGCAGCATTGCCGCCGGCACGGCTGGCGTGGCGCTCAACGCAGGCGGCAATGCCAGCCTGGAGGGCACTGCTGTCAAGTCCGGCGGCGACCTGGCCGTGGCGGCCGGCGGCGATCTGACCATAGGCACCGCCCGCAGCACAACCAGGTCCGCCGGCGCGTCGCTCGGGCTGGGTGGCAGCAGCAAGAGCAACACGGTCAGGACAGACAAGAACGCGAGTGCGCAATCCCTTGATCTGGCGGCGCATTCAGGAAACAAGGAAACCCACGGCGCCGCCAGGCTTGACGCCAGGGGCGCCGTGGCGCTGAGTGCGGGTGGCAAGGCGAGCCTTGTCAACACGGAAGTCAAAGCCGATGCCAGCACCGGCATCAGGGCGGCCTCGGTGGAAAAGCGCACTGTCAGCAACACCAACGCCACCATCAATATCGGTGCATCGGTGTCCAGAGATAAAAGCGGCGCCACAAAGAAGAAGACCGCCCCCAAGACTGCGCAACCGTTTAAAAATGCCGCGCCCGCAAAGACCGGGCAACCATCCGCGATCAGGATAGGTGAGCGGCCAGCCAGTCCCGCCAGGGTGGCCACCGCGAATGCGGCAGCCGGGCCCGCAGACGCTGCCAGCAAGGCGGATGCGACAGTTACCCGGCCACGTTCGGACGCCCAGGCCGCACCGCGGCAACAGGCCGGTGCTTCAGGCAAGTAAGCCGAAGCCGTATTGAACGGCGCCTGGCTTGGGCCAGGCTACAGCTTGGGGATGCGCAGGGTCTTGCTGATCATCAGCGTGCCGGACAGCACGAACAGCAATGCCAGCGGATGGAATTGCCAGGGGCCGATCGTCTTCTCGCCCCAGTACAGCGCCTCGCCGATGCGGCCCTGCCAGGCGGCAAAGGCCAGCACCGCCGAGAGCAGCACGCTGGTCGGAATCGGCGTGCCTTCGAAGTAGGCAACCTTGTCGGCGCCCTCGGCCAGGCTTTCCGCGGTGACGTTATAACGCGCCAGCCGGCTCACGCCGCAGCAGACGAAATAGGCCAGCGCCACGGCATCCCAACCGCCGCGCATGCCGGCAGCGAAGGCCAGTGCCGCTGGCGCGACGCCGAAGGAAATCACGTCGGCCAGCGAGTCGAGCTCGCGTCCCAGCGGTGAATGCTGGCGCCGCCAGCGGGCGATGCGGCCATCCAGCACGTCGAAGATCAGCGCCGCCGGCGCCATGGCCGCGGCGGCATAGAAGTGGTCCAGGGACTGGCTGCCCATGTAGAGCATGGACAGCAGCACCGCCGCCACGCCGCAGGCGGCATTGCCCAACGTGAAGAAATCCGCCAGGTGAAAGCCGCGCAGCATGGAAAAGTGCTTGGGTGGAGTGCCGGGTGTACGCATGGATGCAGGCCTGTTCAAAAGGAGTAACTGCCAGGAAAAACTGCCGGGAAACCGTCACCCGAGTGTATCAGCGCAGCCACATGGCCAATGACGACGCCATCAAGCCGCGCCGCGATACCCTCAGTTGACCGTCGGATGCACTTCCGGCGTTGCCGAGAACAGGTCCCAGCAGGCAATGAACAGCGCCGCAATCGCCGGCCCGATCACAAAGCCGTTCAGGCCGAACAGCGCCATGCCTCCCAGGGTGGAGATCAGCACCACATAGTCCGGCATCTGGGTATCCTTGCCGACCAGGATAGGGCGCAGCACATTGTCCACCAGGCCGATTACGAGGACGCCGAAGGCAATCAGCGTCACGCCCTGCCAGATCGCGCCTGTCACCAGGAAATAGATTGCCACCGGCAGCCAGACCACGGCCGCGCCGATGGCGGGCAGCAGCGACAGGAAGGCCATCAGCACCGCCCACAGCAGCGCGCCCTGGATGCCGAGGAACCAGAAGATCAGCCCGCCAAGCGCTCCCTGTGCCGCCGCCACCGCCACATTGCCCTTCACGGTGGCGCGGATGACGGTGGTGAATTTCTTGAACAGATGGCGCTTGTGGCTGGCGCTCAGCGGAATGGCGTCGCGGATGCGGGCGGCCAGGGTGGCGCCGTCGCGCAGCAGGAAGAACAGCAGGTACAGCATGATGAAGAAGCTCACCATGAAGTCGAAGGTATTCTGGGTGATGCTGATGGCCTGGGTGGCGACATACTGGCTGCCTTGCATCGCGCCGGAGGATAGCCGCTGCTGGATGGAATTGATGTCGAGCAGGTCCAGCCGTTCCAGCAGCCGGGTCAGCCACTGCGGCAGGGCGGCCACTATCTGCTGGAAATAGGCGCCGAAATTGATCTGCCCGGAACGGATCTTCTCGAAGATCAGCATGCCTTCCTGCAGCATCGCCATCGTGATCAGGGTCAGCGGCAGGATCACGCCAACCAGGCAGATCGTCAGCGTGGCCAGCGCCGCCCAGTTGGCCCGCTGGTGCATGCGCGCCAGCAGGCGCCGGTAGAACGGCGCGAACAGGATTGCCAGCACCGCTCCCCAGAATACCGCGCCGTAGAACGGCAGCAATATCCAGCCAAAGGCGATGGAGACGATGATTAACAGGATGAGGAAGGTTTTTTGCTGGAGTTCGGGATGGTTCATCGGCTTCTGGAAAGATCTGCAAGGGGAAGGGAGAGCCTCCACCGCGTCGCGTAATGGAGGTTGCAAGCATCAGGTTGCCGCCATGCTAACCCGTACGTCCGGCGCGGCCCCTGGCAGCAGTGCCCCGATTTGTGCGCAAGCAATCGGGTTTGTGTCGTGCCTGCCACGTGACCTGCCTACTGGGTGCAGGGCTGCTCGCAGAGTTGGGCAGGTGTCCTGGCCTGGTATTGCCGGATGAAGTCGTCGAAGCTGCCCGACTGGGTGGCTTCCATCGTCGCCTGCTCGGCCAGCGATGTCTCGGCCATGGCGGCGAATGCCTGCTGCTGCTCCGGCGCCAGCGGCCGCGAGCGGAAATTCTCGGCATGCAGCCGGCTTTGCGCCATGCCGAAGGCGGCAAAGGAGCCGTGGCGGCGGATGGCTTCCAGGGCCTGGGCCGACGGCGTGGTATCGAGGTCGGCCAGCTTGGCGCGCTGGGCCCGCAGCGCGTCGGCATGCTCGGTACCGCCATGCTGCGCATCCAGCAGCGCCGCCACCGCCTCCATCTCGTCGAGCAGTTCCCGGCCCCAGGCTGCCACCGGCGTCGCAACGCCATTGCGTTGCAGCGTCAGGCCCGGACGACGGCCTTCCTTCACCGCCAGCGCGAAGTTCGCGGCATTCTCGACGCCTTCCGCCTGGTTGGTCGGCGGGCTCTGCTGCAGTGTGCAGTACAGCAGGTACACGTCCAGGAAACGCGCCGTCTGCAGGCTGATGCCCACCGGCGAGAACGGGTCCACGTCCATGCAGCGCACCTCGATGTACTGCACGCCGCGCGCACACAGTGCCTCCAGCGGACGTTCGCCGGAAGCGATCACCCGCTTGGGCCGGATGCTGGCGTAGAACTCGTTCTCGATCTGCAGCACGTTGGTATTGATCTGCACCCATTCGCCATCGCGCCGGGTGCCCATCTGCACATAGGGCGCATGCGGCTGGCGCACCGCGCGCGCCAGGCTGCGCATGTACTCGGGCAGGGTGTTGTAGGGCGGCACCAGGCCGGCCTGCACATTGTTCTGGTAGCCCAGGTCGCTCATGCGCAGGCTGGTGGCATAGGGCAGGAACAGGGTGTCGTCGGACAGGCGCTGCAGCTGATGCTCGTGGCCGCGCATGAAACCGGCGTCCAGCGCCGGCGCCGCGCCGAACAGCAGCATCAGCAGCCAGTTGGTCCGGTAGAAGTTGCGCACCAGCGCAATATAGCTTTCGGACTGGTAGTCGCGCAGGCAGCCCGAGGCGCCTTCCTCCTGCTGCAGCAGCGGCCAGAGAGACTCGGCCAAGGAATAGTTGTAATGGATGCCGGCAATGCACTGCATCGCGCGGCCATAGCGCAGCGCCAGGCCGCGCCGGTAGACATGCTTGATCATGCCGATATGGGACGTGCCATACCAGGCGATCGGTATTTCTTCCTCGGCCGGCAGCGGCACCGGCATCGACTGGCTCCAGAGCAGTTCCTGCCCGAGCATGCCGGTGGCGTAACGGTGGATGGCGTCGAGCTGTGTCAGCGCGGTGGCAATGTCGTGCTCGGCCGGCGTGATGAATTCCAGCAAGGCTTCGGAATAGTCGGTGGTGATCTGAGGATGGGTCAGCGCCGATCCCAGCGCCGGCGGATGCGGCGTCGTTGCCAGGCGGCCGTCGGCGGTCACCCGCAGCGTCTCGCGCTCGATGCCGCGCAAGCCCTGCAGCAGCAGGGGACGCGCCTGTTCGCTGGCAAGCAGCGCAAGACGGCGCTTGAGCAGATTGGTCATAAGGCTCCTCTTCCTGTCGTTATTGATTTTCGCTTCCTGTTACAAGCATGGCCACGGATGTGTCAGATGTAAGCAGATGCATCAACCATTGAATGCATTTTTTGCCACGGTATATTGGGCCGCATCATCGCACAGATGGCGGTTTTCATCCGGCCGCCCGCCAGACGCCCATGCTCCTGCTTGCCACTGCGGACCAGAACCGCCTGCTGTCGGCCCTGCCAGCCCACGAGCGCGACCATCTGGCGCACTATCTCGAACCGGTCGTGCTGCGCAGCGGCGACATCCTGTGCGAAGCCGGCACGGTGCCAACCCATCTGTACTTCCCCACCAGTACGGTGATTTCCATCCTGCATCTGATGGAAAACGGTTCCTCTTCCGAACTGGTGGCGGTGGGCAATGAAGGCATGGTCGGCATCCCGCTCCTGATGGGCGGCGAAGCGACCGGCGCGCGCACCGTGGTGCAGGCGGCCGGCCACAGCCACCGGCTGCGCGCCGAACTGATGCGCGAGGCATTGCTGCACGGCGGATCGGCGATGCCGCTGTTGCTGCGCTACACCCAGGCATTCATGGTGCAGATGGCCCAGAACGCCATCTGCAACCGCTATCACAGGATCGATCAGCAGCTGTGCCGCTGGCTGCTGCAGAATTTCGACCGCGTCGGCAGCGCCGAAGTGGCCATCACCCATGGCATGCTGGCCGCCATTCTGGGCGTGCGCCGGGAAGGGGTGTCGGAGGCGGCGGCGCGGCTGCAGCAGGCCGGCGCCATCGGCTGCCGGCGTGGTCATCTGAGGATGCTCGACCGCGGCCTGCTGGAATCCATGGCTTGCGACTGCTATCGCGCCGTGCAAACGGAATTCTCGCGCCTGTTGCCGCAGGCTGCAGGCAGCCGGTGTGCGGGGAAGGAAGCGCGGTCCTGGCAGTAGTGGGCGATTTCCCCGGCATGACCCCGGTTTGCGCTGCGCTTAACCCAGGCTACCTGCTGATGAACTGATGCCGTCAGGCGCTGCGGGTATTGCCGACTTCACACACGCTGCAAATGGTTTCGATCAGTGTCTGGGCCGACAGCGGCTTGGCGACGTGGGCATCGAAGCCGGCGAACGAGGCGGCACGCTCGTCGCGCGTCATGGCGAAGGCAGTCAGCGCGATGGCGGGGATCATCGCGCCCTTGTCGCGGCTGCGCTTGCGGATGGTGCGGATCAGCTCATGGCCGTCCATGCCCGGCATGCCGACGTCGCAGATCAGCAGGTCGAAGCTCTGCCTGTCCAGCAGCTGCAGGGTTTCGGCAGCCGATGCCGACACCGCCACATTGGCGCCAAAGCTGGTCAGCAATGACTGCGTGGCCAGGCGGGCATCTTCCTCGTCGTCGGTCACCAAAATGCGCAGGCCCGTCAGCGGCGTCATCGGAAACTGCTGCAGCAGCCGCTCGGTGCGGTCGCTGACGATGTTTTCCGTTGCCTCGGTCAGCGCCGGCAGCCGCACCGTGAAGCGCGATCCCTGATTCAGGCCGGCACTATCGGCCTCGATGGTGCCGCCGTGCAGCTTGACCAGGCTGGCGGCAATGGCCAGGCCGAGTCCGAGCCCGCCCTTGCGCCGGGTCGCCGAGGCGTCTTCCTGGCGGAAGCGTTCGAAGGCATGGGGCAGGAACTGGGGCGCGATGCCGCAGCCGGTGTCGGTCACGGAAATGAGCAGCGACTCGCCATCGAAGCCGGCCTGCAGCGTCACGCGGCCGCCGCTGTCGGTGAACTTGATCGCATTCGATACCAGGTTGGTGACGACCTGGTTGATGCGCCGCTCGTCGCCATCGATCAGCACCGGCGCCGGCGCGCGGCATTCAAGCGTCACGCCTTTCTGCTCCGCCATGGGCTTCTGCGACAGCGCCACGCTGGTCACCAGCGCGGCGGCATCGAACGGACGTTTCGCCAGCACGACCTTGCCGGCAATGATGGCGCTGGTGTCGAGCAGGTCATTGATCAGCGCCGCCTGCAGATGCACGTTGCGGTTGATGACTTCGGCGGCGCGGGTCACGGTATCGTCCTCGGAAGCGCGCCGTGCCAGCAGCTCTGCCCAGCCGGCAATGGCATTGAGCGGCGTGCGCAACTCATGCGACAGCGTCGCCAGGAATTCGTCAGCCATCAACGCCACCCGCTCGGCCTCGGCGCGGGCCTGGCGTTCCATGTCCAGCGCCTGTTCGGTGCGCTCGGCCTGGGTGATGGCGTCATGCACGTTGGTAATGGTGCCGACCCACCGTATGATCCGCTGGTCCTCGGCGCGCAGCGCGCGGCCGTGTATGCGGAACCATACATAGGCGCTGTCGTTGTGGCTGCGCAGGCGCACCGTGCAGTGCAGATCGACGCCGCTGGCGCGGCTGATGCTCCATGCATTCATCAGGGTGAGCAGGTCGCTCTGGTGCGCAAGCGATGTCAGCTGGTCCAGGCGCGTGACCGGGCCGGGGCCAAAGGTCGTATGCCACTGCTCGTTGCGGTATTCGAGCACGCCCTGCGGGTCGGCCTGCCAGACGATGTGCGGCAGCGACTCGGCCAGCGTGACGAATTCCAGCTCCCGCATCAGCGCCGTGTGCGACAGCGCGCGGCTGTCATTGGCCAGCTGGTGCAGCACATCTTCGACCTGGGCGATGTCGCCAAGGCGCCGTCCTGCCTTCTGCGGTGCGGGAAAGGAAGGCGCCAGCGCCATCGCGGAGTCGGCCAGCTTTCTTACCGGCGTGAGCAGCCGGCCGGTGACGAACCAGGCAATGCCGGCGGCAAGCAGGCCCAGGGCCAGCGCGCCGGCGAAGAACCCGCGCTGCAGCATGGCCACCGGTGCGAATGCCGCCGAGACCGGCTGGCGCGCCACCACTTTCCAGCCAAAACCGGCAAACTGCCCGCTCGGCTCGGTGGGCATCATTGCCGTCAGGTAGTCTGCGCCGTTGGACCAGCCGACAACGCTGGCGCTGGCGTCAGGCAGGCGCCTGGTCAGCTGGCTCAGCGCGCTGCCGACCGGCGTGCTCTTGTCGGGGCCCAGCACAACCTTGTTGCGTGTGTCGAGTATCAGCATCTCGATGCCGCGCTTTTCCTTCAACGGCCCCAGCACGCCGGCACGCACGCCGTCCGTCCATTGCCAGCTGACATGCGCGGCCAGCACCCGAACAATCTTCCCGCTGTTGTCGCGCACCGGCGCGGCCGCATCAAGAAAACGCAGCGGTTCGCCGCTGGCTGGCCGTGGCAGCAGTTCAGCCAGCCGCACCGCTTCATGCACATCGCCGACGAAGGCGCCCTTGCGCCCCTCCTCGAATACCGGGCGGCCGACCAGGCTGCCGCCTTCAAACACGCCGCCGGTGGCGGCCAGCACCTTGCCGGAAACGGCATCGACCAGCGCCAGGTAGGCATACTCGGGACGGGTGGCGACGAACTGCTCCAGGGCGGCGCGCACCTCGCCCTGTGCCGTGCCTGCATTGCGGAAGACCTCGCGGCTCGCCTGCACTTCCACGTCGCGCCCGAAGTCGTCCATGCCGGCGGACAGTTCGCGTGCCATCTGCTGCGCTAGCGCCTCGATATTGGCGCTTGCCAACCGGGCGATTTCGCGCCTGGCCAGTTCGCCCAGCACGCCGGCCAGCGCCACAGCCAGCATAAGGATCACTGCGCAAAAGGCAGCGCCCAGACAGACATGAAGGCTGATGTGTTTTCGGAACATCGTTCTCGGCGCGGAAGAGGTGTTGAGAAGGCGGCAGACTGGAGCCGTATCGTCACTGAATCTGAAGGGTGGGTCAAGGCATGTCACAAATTTATTGCTCGAAAGAATGGTTGCCCAGTTTTGCTGATGGCGGCTTGCGTGTTTCCGGCCAGGCGCAATCTTCTTCCCCAGCCCTATTGTGCGAGCGCAAACAATGGAAGGGCGCTGGCCGGAACTGGACCGGAGGCGCCTTCTCTAATCGCCTGTTATCGCGGCCGCGCTACCAGCGCATTGCCGCGCATTTCCATGCCTTCCGCCCCATTCCCATGTCACAAGCAAGGAGTTTTGTATGGCAACAATGAATCCGCATCTGACCGAGAGGCGTCATACGCCAGAGCGCCGTTCCGCCACCGGCAGCAGCATGGCGCGCCGCATGGGCGCCATCGACTGGCTGGCCATGGTGCTGATGATCATCGGCGGCATCAACTGGGGGCTGGTTGGCCTGATGAATATCGACCTGGTCGCCACCATCTTCGGCGACATGACCACCGCATCGCGCGCGGTGTATGGCCTGGTGGGTCTGTCGGCGCTGTATTGCATCTATACCCTGAGCAAGATGGCGGGTGACGCCCATCGCTATTAAGCCGCAGCGCCTGCCGCTCCGGAGGGGCCGCACTGTTGTTCCGGGGCCGGCGCCGGTGCCAAGGACGGCCGGCGCGCCGCTGTTCGCCGCTGCCTTAACGCTGCCGGCGATGCATCATGTTTGACTTCATCGTCCGGTTCATCACCGAGCATGGTTATCTCGCCATCTTCGCGCTGATGGCCGCGGAAAACCTCTTCCCGCCGATTCCATCCGAGCTGATCATGCCGCTGGCCGGCTTCACGGCCGCCAGCGGCAAGCTCAACCTGTTTGCCGTGCTGCTGGCCGGCGCGGCCGGCTCGGTGGCCGGCAGCACGCCCTGGTATTACGCAGGCCGGCTCTATGGACGTAAGAGGTTGCGCACGCTGGCCGGCAAGCATGGCCGCTGGCTCACCGTCAAGCCCGATGACATCGACAAGGCATTGCAGGCATTCGAGCGGCATGGCCGCAAGGCGGTGCTGTTCGGCCGGCTGGTGCCGGCGGTGCGCACCCTGATCTCGGTGCCGGCCGGCATTGCGGAGATGAGCGTGCTGCGTTACCTGGCCTATTCCGCAATCGGCTCGCTGGTCTGGGCCAGCCTGCTGGCAGGCGCCGGCTACCTGCTCGAAGCACAGTACGACACGGTGGCCCGCTATCTCGATCCGGTGTCCAAGGCCATTGTCGGCTTCCTGACTGCGACCTATCTCTATCGCCTCGCAACCTACAGGAAGGAAAGCGCCTGAGGCCGCGCCAGATTCAGGCCCGCGGCCTGCCGCGTGCCGCCAGCCGTTCCATCGGCCCCTGCGCATGGCGCGACAGCCACCAGCGGCTGGCCAGCGCCTGCAGCATCATGATAGCCAGCGCAAACAGCATGAGCCCCGCCGGCGATGCCTGCGAGCCGAGCGCCGTGCCCTGCAGCAGGCATACGCCCAGCAGGGACTGCATCAGGTAATTGGTGAGCGACATGCGGCCCACCGGCGCCAGCCAGGCGCTTGCCCGCCGCATCAGCGCACCGCGCGCCAGCAGCAGCGCTGCGACATAGGCGGCGGCCAGCAATGAACCGCCCAGCGGCAGCAGGGCATAGGCCAGTTCGCCCCAGGCCGGGGCGGCGAGCGGGTTGGCCGCTCCGGTCGCGGCGGCAGCGGCCCAGGCCAGATTGAGCGGCAGGCCAATCAGCAGGCCGGCGTTGCGCACCCGCCGCCACAGCAGCGCATGGCGCTGTGGCGCAGTCAGCCATCCCATCCGCACCGAACAGATCCCCAGGAGAAAAAGCACCATCAGGTGCGGCACCAGCAGCAGCGATCCCGACGTGACTGCCAGATAGTCCGGCAGCCTCTGCGCGGCGATGTCGCCGGCTGTGCCTTCGGCGTAGATGGCGCGCGCCTCCTGCGCATCCTCGATGTAGGCAATGGCCTGTTCCTGCCGCGCATCGTCGGCGTCCTGGTCAATCGATGGGACTGACAGCGCTACGCTGGCCGCCAGCACGGCCAGCCAGATCAGGCACCAGTTGCGCAGGCTGGCGCGCACCCGCCGCAGCCGGGCATCGAAGAGGCGCAGCAGCAGGAAGCCGGCGGCGCCGTAGACAGTGAGGATGTCGCCGGCCCACAGCAGCAGGCCGTGCAGCACGCCGCAGCCCAGCAGCCATCGGAAGCGGTAGCGCAATGCCGCATGGACCTGGCCCTGGTCTCTCAGGCGGCGCCGCAGCGAACGGGCCTGCAGCGCAAAACCGGCGCCAAACAGGAAGGCGAAGATGGGATAGAACTTCTGTTCCGCCAGCAAGGCCACCGCGAAGACCACACCGCGGTCCAGCCAGGACGGCTCGGCAATGGCGCCGTAACGCAGCGCGCCAAAGCCCCAGACAAAGGACCAGACATTGACCAGCAGAATGCCAAACACCGCCATGCCGCGCAGGACATCGATATGCGCAATACGGCGCGGGCTGGCAGCGGCATCGGCGCCGCCGGCGCGGAACATTTCGGTTGGCACAGGCATCGAACTTTTCTCTCAACATACAGCCAGGACAAGGACAACATGAACGCTACGTGGATCGTCTCAGCAAATGCAAGCCGGGCAAGGTTTTTTTCCCAAGCCAGCGCCGCCGCGCCGCTGGAAGAAGTCAATGACATGGTCAACGACGGCGCGCGACTGCGCATGGTCGAGAGCAGCGAATCGGACAAGCTCGGGCCGACCTCCGGCACCAAGAGCATGCACAACACCGGCGGCGCCGTGCCCAACAAGCTCTACGAGCCGCGCCAGACGCCCGACGAGCATGCCGCCGAGCTGTTCGCCCGAGACATCGTCGCCTACCTGGAGGAGTCGCAGCGGGCAGGGCGCTTCCGGGAGTTGTGCCTGGTGGTGTCGCCGCAGTTCCTCGGCATGCTGCGCAAGCTGCTGCCGCAGCAGCTGAGCGCGCTGGTGAAGCTTGAGCTGAACAAGGATTACACCATGTCGGGCGCGGAGGAGTTGCGCGGGTATCTGCAGGCGGCGCAGGCGCTGAAATAGGCCTTGCCTTACGCGCCAGCTTCTCTGCTGGCGCTTCTCATTCCCTTCCGACGGCCGGGCCGTCTCATAACCGCAGAAGACGGCGACATGCCGGTTGCGCCGTGCGGCGCATGTGGCCGGCTTCCCCGCCAGCGGGATTGCCGACAGGGATGAACCACACGGCCTGAACGCAGGCCAGCAAAACTCCACTACAGGACGGTGCATCAGCAAATGACCCAGGCAGCGTTTCGCCAGGCCGGCTGACGTAGACACCTTTCCAGCAGATGTTCATCCACAGGGAGAAACGAAATGGCATCAGGAACACTTTCAGTTCTGGCCGCGGCACTGCTTGCTTGCGTGGCACTGGCTGCCTGCGGCGATGGCTCCAACGGCAAGGACGGTGCCAACGGCGCTCCTGGAACCAGCATGCTGGTTCGTACCGTTGCCGAGCCGGCCGGGGCGAATTGTGCATCCGGTGGGCAGAAGCTGCAGCTTGGCGCAGATGTGAACGGCAATGGACGACTGGAGGATGACGAGGTGCAGGAAACCCGGTATGTCTGCAATGGAAACAGCATTGCCGGGCCGGCAGGCGCAACGGGAGATAAGGGCGTAGCAGGGGAAAACGCACCAGAGACTGCTCCCATCGGAAAATTCCTGGCGACGCAGATTATTAAAGGCGCCATTCTTGCTTGCGAGACTGTCATACAGCGAGATCGTTCGGTCACCTGTTTCCAACCGAGAGTTAATGGCGTGATACTGGTTGAACTGGGAATGGTCAAAGAGCCATCAGGCTTGCAGACAATGAACTCGCTTTGCAAGGCCGTTACCGGCGGCAATACGTCCGGCTACACCACCGATCCGATTTCACCTGATGGTTCTTTCTTTTCCTCGTGGACCGAAGACGGATGGCATTTTTCGCAGAATGTCATCCCTGGGCAACTACAGGTCAGGCAGCTCGGCTGTTTTTCTACCCTTTGACGACGCGGGAATGTGGCGGCCTGCCGCCCATTCCATGCTACGCCTTCTCCCTGAACGCCCGATACCCCTTCGCCCTCAATTCACAAGCCGGGCAAGCCCCGCACCCATACCCCCAGTCATGCAGCTCCCCGCGCTCGCCGAGATAGCAGGTATGGGTCTCGGTGCGCACCATTTCCACCAATGCCTCACCGCCCAGCTCCCTTGCCAGCTCCCAGGTCTGGGCCTTGTCGATCCACATCAGCGGCGTCTCGATCCGCAGGTCGGTTGCCATGCCGAGGTTCAGCGTGGCCTGCAGCGACTGCATGGTGTCGTTGCGGCAGTCCGGGTAGCCGGAGTAATCCGTCTCGCACATGCCGCCCACCAGCACGTCCAGGCCGCGGCGGTAGGCCAGGGTGGCAGCCACCATCATGAAGAGCAGGTTGCGGCCCGGGACGAAGGTGTTGGGCAGGCCGTTTTCCTGCATCGCGATCGCCACGTCCTTGGTCAGCGAGGTGTCGGAGATGCGGCCCAAAAGGCCCAGGTCCAGCATGTGGTCCTCGCCCAGGCAGGCATTCCACTCGGGCGACATCGTGCGCAGCGCCTGCAGCACGGCAGGCCGCACTGCCAGTTCGACCGCATGCCGCTGGCCGTAATCGAAGCCGATGGTTTCGACCCGTTCGTAGCGGGCCAGCGCCCAGGCGGCGCAGGTGGTGGAGTCCTGGCCGCCGGAAAACAGTACCAGGGCGCCCTTTGCATTGCTCATTGTGTTGTCCTTACTTTGCTGGTTGGCCGCGGATTTCCCGCAGCGTCTGTTCGATGTAGTCACCGTCGTTTTCGGTATAGCGCAGCTTCACCGGATACCACTGCAGGTCCGGCGCCAGCCAGATGTCGAGCTGGCGTCCCTTGGCGTCGGGCGGCGGATTGCGGGTCACATGCCAGGCCGTAGTGGGGCCGGACGGGCCGTTGACCTTTTCCTGGCCGACCACGCGGAAGGTCCATGGGTCGCCGTCGCGCTGGCCAACCACGAAGAAGTGCCAGTTCGAGCCGGCCCTGAATTTCGCCGGCGTGGCGCGCGCCACCGAGCTCAGCTGCCAGACCACGCTGGCGTGGTCCTGTTCGCCGCCCTGGATCGGGTAGCTGCGGTCGGAGGCCTCGAAGCTGATCTTCTTCGCCGCCCGGTCGAAGTTCACGCTGGTGGCACCCTTGCGGTAGCGCTGCTCGGTGAAGCGCGCCGGCGCCAGGCCCCAGGCATCGATGCCGCCCTCGCTCTTTTCCTCCAGGATCTTCCCGACCAGCATGGCGCGGGTGGTCACGCCTATCGTATAACCCTGGCTGGCATGGTCCCAGCGCATGGTCGCTTCGCCATTGAGGGACAGGCCGCTCTGGCGCGCCTTGATGCCATAGTCCAGTTCGGCCGGCGGCGGCAGCCGGGTCGGGTATTTCGGCGGCGCTGCCGCCAGCGCGGTGCCGCTGGCGACGAGGCACAGCAGGGTTGTGCAAACGGTGGTGAAACGCATTGGGGACGGGTTCTCCATGTCAGATTGGCGTGGCGGGATGCAGCGCCGACACCGCCAGCTCCAGGTATTCGCCGCTGGCTTCGGTAAAGCGCAGCCGCACCGGATACCAGGAATGCCCCGGCGCAAGCCAGATATCGAGCTTCTGGTCGCGCGAGCCGGGCAGCGGCACGCGGCTGACGTGCCAGGCCTGCATCGCGCCGGCCGGCGTGTCGATCCGTTCCTGTCCGATCACCCGGATCAGCCAGGGTTCCGCATCGCGCACGCCGGCCACGAACACCCGCAACTGCGCGCCGGGTGCATATTGCGCAGGGTCGCCCAGGCCGATCGACGCCAGTTGCCAGACGATGCTGGCGCGGTCCTGCTCGCCGCCGCTGCGCGGATAGGAAGCCGTGGAGGCCGAAAAGCGGATGCTGCCCGGACTGGCTTCGAAGCGGGTGACGGTTTCGTCCTTGCGCATGCGCTTTTCGACATAGCTCTGCGGCGCCACGCCAAACTCGTCGAAGCCGCCCTGGCTCTGGAAGCGCAGCACGGTGAAGAACAGCACGCCGGCTTCGCCGTCGATGCGGTAGCGCTGGCCGTCGGCATGCCAGACGATACGGCCGTTGCCGAACACTTCCTTGCCCTGTCGCAGCGCCCGCACTTCGTACTTCAGGTCGACCGATGGCGGCGGCCGCACCTGGTAGCGCGGAAAGCTTTCCCGCTCCGGCGTTGCGGGAGCGGCCTGCGATGGCGGCTCGGCCGACGCGGTTGTCATGCTGTCAGCCGGTATGGCCGCTGGCGCTGGCGCCGGCTCAGGCGGCGCGGCATCGGCGAGCGCGGGCCCGGCCACGGTTTCCGCAGGCGGCGCGACCGCAGGCGGGACGCTGGCCTGTCGTGGCGCCTGTTGTGGCGCAACGGCTTTCGGTTTGGCCCTGGGACGCGGCGTTGGCCTGGGCGGCGGTGGCGGCGGTTCCGGCGCCGCTGCAACCGGCGCCGGCGGCGGCAGCAGGGCCACCGCCACCGGCGGCGCATGGTCCCCGGCCAGCGAGGGCAGCCCGATATGGCCGCCCGCCCAATGCAATGCCAGCGCATGCAGCAGCAGCGACAGCGCCAGCACGGCCAGCATGCGCAGCAGCGGGGCGCGCCAGCGTTGGAAAAGGGAATATTTTTCGGACATGGCGCTAGTGTAGCCGCTCGGCGGCCAACGGTCGCCAGTCATGCTGCGGCGCGGCAAAGCAAGTAGAATGGCGCCTTTTTTGCGGGGGCACCATGTTCAGAACACTGCTGGCAACGCTGTTGCTGCTGCTTGCCAAGGGCGCCGCTGCCGGTGCGCCGATCCGCATCGGCATGGTCGAAGGCATGTCCGGCCCCTTTGCCAATGCCGGCGAGGCGGTTGCGCGCAATATCCAGATGGCGGTCGACAACGTCAACGCTTCCGGCGGCGTGCGCCTGCCCGACGGCAGGCATCCGCTGGCGCTGACAATCTTCGACAGCAAGCAGGGCGTGGAAGAGGCGCTGATCGAATTTCGCCGCCTGTCCGACCAGCGCATCGGCTTTCTCATGCAGGGCAACAGCTCGGCAGTGGCGTCGGCGCTGATCGACGCGGTGGAGCGGCACAACAGCCGCGCGCCCGATCAGCGCATCCTGTTCCTGAACTACTCGGCGGTGGACCCGGCGCTGACCAATGAAAAATGCAGCTTCTGGCATTTCCGCTTCGACGCCCATGCCGACATGCGCATGCATGCGCTGACCGAGGTGATACGCCAGGACAGCCATGCGAAAAAAGTCTATCTGATCGGCCAGGACTACAGCTTCGGCCGCCAGACCGCGAAGGCGGCGCGCAGCATGCTGGAGGCCAAGCGGCCGGACATTGCCATCGTCGGCGACGAACTGCACCCGATCGGCAAGATCAAGGATTTTTCGCCCTATGTGGCCAAGATCCGCGCCAGCGGCGCCGACAGCATCGTCACCGGCAACTGGGGCAATGACCTGACGCTCCTGGTCAAGGCGGCGCGCGAGGCCGGCCTGGATGCCAAGTTCTATACCTTCTACGGCAATGGCCTGGGCGCGCCGGCCGCGATTGGCGATGCCGGCGTGGGGCGGGTGCGGGCGGTGGCCGAATGGCATCCGAACGCCGGCGGCCCGGCCAGCGATGCGTTCTACCAGGCTTTCGGCAAGCGCTATCCGTCGCCAAAGGACGACTACGTGCATCTGCGCATGCATCTGATGGTGGGCATGCTGGCGGCGGCCATCGAAAAGGCCGGCAGCACCGAGGCGGCGGCGGTGGCGCGGGCGCTGGAAGGCGCGCAGTTCAGGAACAGCTTCCACCAGGCCACCATGCGCGCCGCCGACCACCAGCTGATCCAGCCGCTGTATGTGTCGGTGATGCAGAAAAAGGGCGAGGGCGCGCGCTTCGACAATGAAGGCAGCGGCTATGGCTTTCGCACCGAGCGTTACCTGTCGGTCGAGGAAACCGCACTGCCGACGACCTGCCGGATGACGCGGCATTAGAGCGGAGTCGGCCTGACTTGACTCGCCGAGGCCGGCCGTATTGCCCCTGGCACTGCGTTGCGCCTCCTCGCCGTAGCACCGCTACGACTCGTCGTCACCCTTGCAGTGCGCGTCTGCGCCTGCAGGCGCAAACCGGTAACCAGGCGCAAAGCAATGCTTTGCGAAACCCCTGCTTACCCCTTGTCCCAGGGGCAATACGGCTCGGCCTCGACTGAGCCAGTCAGGCCGACTCCGCTCCAGCGCGCCGCCAGCGTTTCTTGCTTCGACCCAGGTCAAGATGTAGGAAGGCGCCGCCTGAATCGCCGCCGGTGCAGGTTTTTTTCCGTGGCTTTTCTGCTACGCTAAGCGGACATCAAACGTGGAGATCAGCATGGCAGATTCGAGCATGTCCGGCATTCCAGGCGTGGGCGCAATGACCGACACACTGGAGTTCGTCAAGAACCTGTGGGGCGGCATGAAGATACCCGGCATGGCAATGCCTTCCCTGTCCGTCGACGACGTGAACAAGCAGATTGCCGATCTGAAGGCAGTCGAGTCCTGGCTCAACGTCAACATGAGCATGTTGCGCAGCACGATACAGGCGCTGGAAGTCCAGAGCGCCACCCTGGCCGCGCTGCAAACCATGAGCAACAGCATGAATTCCCTGGCACAGGCCGGCATGCCGCAGGCGGCGTCGGCCGACAGCAAGCCGGCAGCGGACATGGCCAAAGCCTTTTCGTTTGCCCCGCCGCAGGCCGAGAAGCCGCCCACCCCGGGCGCCGGCGACAAGCCGGCAAGCGAGCCGCCGCAGGCCAATGCCGATATGGGCAATGCCACCGCCTTCGCCAATCCGGCGGCCTGGTGGAACCTGCTGCAGGATCAGTTCAAGCAGGCCGTCAGCACGGCAGTCACCACCGAGCCGCGCGCCGAGCCGCGCAGCGAGCCCAAGGCGCCGGAAGCGGAAAAAGCCAAGCCGCGCGCCCGCAAGACGGTCGCCAAGAAGCGCGCACCCAAGGCCTGAGCGCCTGACTGCCTGAGCGCAGGGCGGCGCCGTCGTGATTCAGGCGGCGCGGGGCTGCTTGCTGATCTGCGCCAGGAGCGCTGTCAGCCTGTCGATCTCCACCGGCTTGACCAGGTGATGGTCGAAGCCCGCCAGCACCGAACGTTCGCGGTCCTGCGCCTGGCCATAGCCGGTCAGCGCAATCAGCACGGCGTCGCGGGTGGCGGGAGATGATCTCAGGCGGCGCGCCAGTTCATAGCCGTCCATGTCCGGCAGGCCGATGTCGAGCAGGCAGATGCCGGGCGCCTGCGACGCCGCCCGTTCCAGCGCGTCCTTTGCCTCATACGCCACCGAGACCTGGTAACCCTGCAGCTCCAGCAGCATCGCCAGGGTATTGGCGGCGTCGACATTGTCATCCACCAGCAGCAGCGAAGCCGCCGGCGCGACATGCGCCGGATGGCCGCCATCCTGCGCCGACGGCATGCCGAGGCTCTGGCCCGGCGCCAGCGGCAGGCAGACCGAGAACACGCTGCCTTTGCCCGGCCCGTCGCTATGGGCCGCCACCCGGCCGCCATGCAGTTCGGCCAGGCTCTTGACCAGGGCCAGCCCCAGCCCCAGTCCGCCCTGGGCGCGGTCCGGCGAACGCTCGCCCTGGGTGAACAGGTCGAACACATGCGGCAGCAGGTCAGCCGGCATGCCGATGCCGTTGTCGCTCACCGTCAGCGCCAGCATGCCGTTCTCCACCCTTGCGCGCAGCCGCAGTTCGCCGCCCGGCGGCGTGTACTTGGCGGCATTGTTGAGCAGGTTGGTGCAGATCTGGACCAGGCGGATGCGATCGCCCAGCAGCGGCGGAATGCCCGGCGCGATGTCGATCTCGAGATGATGTCGCCGCGACTCCACCAGCGAGCGCACCTGTTCCATGGTGCTGGCGATGACCTGGTCCAGCATCACGGCTTCCCTGTCCAGCGTGACCAGGCCGCGCGTGACCCGGGATACGTCCAGCAGGTCGTCAATCAGGCTGGTCATGTGCTCGACCTGCCGGCTGATGATGTCGCTGGTCCGGGCAATGCGCGGATCCTCCACCTGCGCCAGCCGCAGCAGCTGGGCGGCGGTGCTGATCGGCGCCAGCGGATTGCGCAGCTCGTGGGCCAGCATCGCCAGGAACTCGTCCTTCCTGCGGTCGGCCGCGCGCAGCGCTTCCTCGGCCCGCTTGCGCTCGGTGACATCGATCGAGATGCCGCGCACCGTCGCCGGCTCGCCGGCGGCGTCGCACACCACCTTGCCGCGCGCCTCCACCCAGATCGTCGCGCCATTGTCGGGGCGGATCATGCGCACCGTGCCTTCATACGCCCTGCGCTCGGCAATGGCTTTCTGCACCACGCCGCCGATCTGGGCCATGTCTTCCGGATGGACCGCCGACCAGCCCGGCGGCGCATCGTCCTGGCCATGCCCGAACACATCCTTCACATTGAACGAATAACGCACGCGGTCCTGCTTCAGGTCCCACTCCCACACCACCATGCGCCCTACCTGCAGCCCCTCGCGCAGCCGTTCCTCGCTGTCATGCACCGCCTCGGCCGCCAGCCGGCGGTCGGTCACGTCATAGCCTTCGATGAAGATGCCCGAGACCTTGCCATCGAATCCGAGCACCGGCTGGTAGATGAAGTTGATGAAGCGCCGCGTCGGCGCGACATCCGGCCGGGGTTGCAGCACCACCGGCGATTCATGGCCGAAGAAGGGCTGGCCGCTGGCATAGACCTGGTCGAGCAGGTCGAAGAAGCCTTGCGACTTCAGCTCCGGCAACGCCTCGCGCACGCTCTTGCCGAGGATGTTCCTGCGGTCGATCAGCTGCGTGAAGCTCTTGTTGGCCAGCTCGAACACATGGTCGGGGCCGCGCACCACGGCCATGAAGCCGGGCGCCTGCTCGAACAGGCCGCGCAGGCGGTCGCCTTCGGCCGCCAATTGGCGCGACAGCGCCGCTTCCGCCTGCCGTCGGCTGGCTTCGGCGGACGCCCTTTCCACCGCCGACCAGATGCGCTCGGCCATGTCCTCCGCCAGCGCCACGTCGCCGTCGCGCCAGCGGCGCGGCGCGGCCTGGGCCAGCACCAGCAGGCTCTGTTCCTGATCGGTCTTGCGCAGCGGCACCGCCAGCAGCGAGCGCACCGCCACGCCGGCGTATACGGAGGCATGGGCCGCGGTGCGGCTGTCGGTCTCGACATCGGTGACCCAGAACGGGCCGCCGCGCTGCACGCTCTCGGCCAGCGCCGCGCCAAGCTGCGCGACCGGGTAGGCCTGGCCCTGTATGCCCGGCACGCTGCCGTCATGCCAGTCGCTGTTGATGCGCAACTGCTGGCCGTCCTCGGCGATCTGCGCATACAGCACGCGGGTCAGGCCAAGGTGGCGGCCGAGCAGGGCGGACGCGGTCTCGGTGATCTGGCCCGGTTCGGTCAGGCCGCGCAGCCGGTCCGCGATCTCCAGCTGGAAGCGCTGGCGCCGTTCCGACAGGATCTGCAGCGTGGTCTCGGTGCAGGCGCAGAACATGCCGGCCACCTGGCCGGATTCGTCATGGATGGGGCTGTAGGAAAAGGTAAAGTAGGTTTCCTCGGGAAAGCCGTTGCGCTCCATGACCAGCAGCAGGTTATCGGCGAAGATCGATTCGCCCCAAAGCGCCGTGTCCACCAGCGGGCTGATGTCCGACCAGATTTCCGACCAGAGTTCGGCGAACGGCATTGCCAGCGCATGCTGCTGCTTGTTGCCCAGCACCGGGATATAGGCGTCGTTGAACAGGAAGGTCAGCGTCGGGCCCCATGCCAGGAACATCGGGAAGCTGGAGTTGAGCATGATGCCGACCGCGGTGCGCAGCGACGATGGCCAGGTGGCCGGCGCGCCCAGCGGCGAATTGCGCCAGTCATGGTTGCGCATGCGGGCGCGCATCTCGCCGCCGCCGGCCAGCAGGTCGAAGTTGCTCTGTGCTTTCTGGCTCACGCTGGCCTACCTCCGGTGCTGCGGCAGCCTGGCGGCAGGGCCGCGGGTGTCGCTGCAGGCGTGCACATGCGCCGACGCGCCAGGCCGGGATGCGGCAAGGGCGGCGCCATCAGGTGCAAGGGACGGCGTGGCGCTCAAGGCCAGGGAGCGGGTGCAACGCTGACAAACTGGGCGCCGCCTTCGGAAGGCGCCAGCGCCTCGCCCTTGGGATGGCGCACCCGCTGGCTGATCGCATGCACCGCTTTCCTGACATCATCGAAGTCCTCCAGGGAAACCGGGCGCTCCCGGTCCGGCCAGCTGGTGACGGCCCATTGCATTAGGTCCTGGAAGCGCTGCTCCAGGTCGGCGGCAAACTGCTCCTTGTCGGTCTGGTCACTCATTGCAATACCTCGTTCGCAGTTCGTATAACGGTCGATTTTACTGTAAGACGCGGTTCGCCTCCGGCATTCGGTCAAGCTCGGGCCGGATCGGAAAATCAGCGTTTTCCTACGCAAGGCCAGCCGCCTCGCTGACACCGGCGCAAAAAGCGTGCGCCTATGATGTAGCCTTGCCAGAAAACCAAGGAGACTTATCGTGGCCAGCGAAACGACAGGACCGGCCGGACCGGACAATGGCGCGCCAGCCGGCGTCGAGCCGGCGAAGAAACGCAGCGGCCATCCGCAGGACGGCAGCCAGCTGCAGACCGTGGTGGAAGAGCAGCTGTTCATCGAAACCGCCAAGGACGACCAGTTCAGCGTCATGCCGGGCGACCCGCGCTCGCAGCCGCCGCACCACGACAAGGCAAAGCGGCCGCCGCAGGGCGCCGCGCCCGCATCCGACCTGGAGCCGCCCGAGCGGGCGCGCGAGACCAGCCCGGAAAGCGCGCCGGAAGAACCGGTCGAAGGGCTGGTGCTGGGCAACTCGGGATTCCCGTCGAGAGGCAATTGAGGTGCCCGGCAGGGCGGGTTTGTTCTACAGCGTGTGAAGGCGATTGTTTTGCCACCCACGGCCGCATTACCATTTAGAATTTCAGGCTCCACATGCCAACCTCCTGTGCCGGCTCCCGGCCTGAAGCCTGAATCTGAATGAATGCGATTATTCGGTTGAACCCGGAAGCGACACGTTCGCGCCTGCATGCCTTTGACTGGTCCGCCACGCCGCTGGGGCCGCAGCAGGCATGGTCGCCGGTATTGCGCACCGCAACCGACATCCTGTGCAACGCGCCGCTGCCCATGCTGTTGCTGTGGGGGCCGCAGCATACGCTGGTCTACAACCAGGCCTTCGCCGCGCTGGCCGGCGAACGCGATGCCGACGCATTCGGCCAGGCGGCCGCGGCCGCCTGGCCGCAACTGCTGCCGGCAGCCGGCGACAGCCAGACTGGCGTGCCGCAATGCCAGCACCTGTCCCTGGCCCGGCAGGAATTCGACCTGCATTACACGCCGCTGGGTACGGAAGGCGCCGAAGGCAGCGATGCCGGCTATCTGGTCGCTGTCACCGTGGCGGCGCCCCAGGCGCCGGCCATCCCCGACACCGGCATGGTGCGGCGCCTGCATGAGGCGATCGCAGCGGAACGCCTGGAAGCCGATACCCAGCGCCATGCGCGCGCCGACGAGAGCGAGTTCCTGCGCAGCCTGTTCGAGCAGACCCCGGGCTTTACCGCGGTGCTGCGCGGCCCGCGCCATGTGTTTACCGTCGCCAATGCACCCTACCGCAATCTTGTGGGACGCGACGACATCATCGGCAAGCCGGTCCACGAAGCGCTGCCGGAGGTGGTGGAGCAGGGCTTCGTCACACTGCTGGACCAGGTCTATGCCAGCGGCGAACCCTACATCGGCAAGGAAATGCAGCTGAAGGTGAGCGGCAGCAACGGCGACGGGCCACGCACCGTGCTGCTCGATTTCGTCTACCAGCCGATACGCGATCCGTCCGGCGCCGTGACCGGCATCTTCGTGCAGGGCGTGGACGTGACCGAACAGACCGCCAATGCCGAGCGGCTGCGCATTGCGCAGGAAGCCGGCGGCATCGGCAGCTTCGAATGGTTTCCCGATACCGACCAGCTGGTGTGCTCGGATACCTACCGCCGCCTGTGGGGGCTGCCGGACGATGTGCCCCTCACCGGCAGCATGCTGGTGGCCATGGTCAGCCCGCAGGACCGGCATGAAGTCGGGCCGGCCAAGCTGGCGCGCAACGTCAATCCGCTGGAATACGCGGAATACGAAATCACCCGTGCCGACAACGGCGAGAAACGCTGGCTGGCGCGGCGCGGCAAGGTGATCGAGCGCGACGGCCGCAAGCGCTACCTGGGCGTGGCCTTCGACATCACCCACAGGAAGCGCATCGACCAGGCGCTGCGCGACAGCGAGACGCGCATCCAGCAGAGCAATGAATTCATCCGCCTGCTGCTCGACTCGACCGAGGAAGGCTTCTACTCGATCGACCGCAATGGCCGCACAACGCTTTGCAACCGGGCCTTCATGCGCATGCTGGGCTTCAGCCAGGCCTCGCAGGTCATCGGCAAGCCGCTGCACGACCTGATCCACCACAGCCATCCGGACGGCACGCCCTACGCGTCCGAGGAATGTCCCATCCTGCGTACCGCCCGCACCGGCGAATCGGCGCTGGTCGACGAGGAAGTGTTCTTCCGGGTCGACGGCAGCAGCTTTCCGGTGGAATACCGGTCGCACCCGGTGCGCCGCAACGGCGTGCTCGAAGGCGCGCTATGCACCTTCACCGACATCACCGCCCGGCGCCAGCACATGGCCACGCTGCGCGACCTCAATGAAACCCTGGAGCAGCGCGTGGTGGAAGAGATCAGCCGCCGCGCCGACGCCGAGAATGCGTTGCGCCAGGCGCAGAAGATGGAAGCGATCGGCCAGCTCACCGGCGGCGTCGCGCATGACTTCAACAATGTGCTGCAGGTGGTCGGCGGCAACCTGCAGCTGCTGCAGGGACAGCTGGTTGGCAACCAGGCGGCGCAGAAGCGGCTCGACACCGCGCTGGCGGCGGTGCTGCGCGGCGCCAAGCTGGCGTCGCAGCTGCTGGCTTTCGCCCGCCGCCAGCCGCTGCAGCCGGTCGTCATCAATCTCGGCGACCTGGTGCGCAACATGGACGACCTGCTGCGGCGCGCGCTGGGCGAGGCGGTCAGCGTTTGTACCGTGGTCGAGCCGGACCTGTGGAACACACTGGCCGACCCCGGCCAGATCGAGAACGTGATCCTGAACCTGGTGATCAATGCCCGCGACGCGATGCAGGGCGAGGGCCGGCTGACGCTGGAACTGGCCAACGCGGCGCTGGACGGGCAGGCATTCGGCGCGGCCGACGCCGTGCCGGCCGGCGACTACGTGATGCTGGCCGTCAGCGACACCGGCTCCGGCATGTCGCCGGCGGTGCTGGAAAAGGCCTTCGAGCCTTTCTTCACCACCAAGCCGGAAGGCGAGGGCACCGGCCTTGGCCTGTCGATGGCCTACGGCTTCGTGCGCCAGAGCGGCGGCACCATACGCATCTACAGCGAAGTCGGCGTCGGCACCACGATACGAATCTACCTGCCGCGTTCGACCCAGGCCAAGGAAGCCTTGCCCGACCTGCTGTCGGGGCCCGTCATCGGCGGCAATGAAACCATCCTGGTGGCGGAAGACGATCCCGACGTGCAGTCGACCGTGGTCGACATCCTGAGCACCCTGGGCTACCGGGTGCTGAAGGCCGACGATGGCGAAGGCGCGCTGGTGATCCTGCGCAGCGGCATGCATATCGACATGCTGTTTACCGATGTGGTGATGCCCGGCCCGGTGCGCAGCGTGGAGCTGGCGCGCCAGGCGCGCCTGCTGATCCCGGACATCGCCGTGCTGTTCACCTCGGGCTATCCGCAGAATGCGATCGTGCATGGCGGCCGGCTGGACGAGGGCGTGGAGCTGCTGTCCAAGCCTTACCGGCGCACCGACCTGGCGCGCAAGATCCGCCATATCTTCGCCAACCGGCAGCAGGCAATGGGGCGCACCGCTGCGCCGCCACCGCCGCCGCAGTCCACTCCAACCTCGTTGCCGCCCGCATCCGAAGCGGCGCCGGCGCCGTCCGCCAGCGCCGACGCCGCCGGGCAGGAGGGCGCGCTGCGCATCCTGGTGGTGGAAGACAACGAGGATTCCCGCATCCTGGTGTGCGAGCTGCTCTCCACGCTGGGGCATGAAGTGACCGGCGTGGGCAGCGCCGAAGAGGCGCTGGAGGCGCTCAAGGCTGGCAGCTTCGATACCCTGTTCACCGATGTCAGCCTGCCCGGCATTTCGGGCGTGGAGCTGGCCAAGAAGGCCGCGGTGATGGTGCCGGGGCTGGCGATCATCTTCGCTTCGGGTTATGGCGCGTCCATCAGCTCCCATCTGAACATCCGCTCACGCTCCCTGGCCAAGCCTTACGACCTGAGCCAGTTGCGCGCCGTGCTGGCGGCGGTTGCCGCCGATGCGAGCGCCGCGTGATGGCGCCGGACGGCGCCGCCGACCTGCTGCCGCCGTATGCGGGACTGGACCCGGCCAGCATCACGCTGGTCAGGGACAGTGCGGGCTGCGCCGCTGCGCGCCGGGTGCTGGAAGCCGCCGATGCGCTGGGCTTCGATACCGAATCGCGTCCGACCTTCGTGCGTGGCGAAGCCTCCAGCGGCCCGCACCTGGTGCAGCTGGCAACCGACAGCCATTGCTTCCTCTACCAGGTCGACCATCTCGACGACCTGGCCGACCTGCGCGCCGTGCTTGCATCGCCAAGTTTGGTCAAGGCCGGCTTCGGCCTGGGCGACGACCTGCGCCGCCTGGCATCGAAATGCGACATTCATTGCGCCGGCGTGCTGGACCTGGCCCAGCTGCTGCGCCACAACAGGCGCGAGGCGATGGGCGTGAAGAAGGCGGTGGCCGGCCTGCTCGGGCGGCGCCTGGAAAAATCCAAGCGGGTCGCTACCACCAACTGGGCCAGCCACAGGCTGAGCGAACGCCAGATGCTGTATGCCGCCAATGATGCGCATGCGGCGCTTTGCGTCTATCGCGCCTGGGCTGCAAGGCAGGCGCGATGAAACAGGAACGGGACCGCGCCAATGCCCCCCAGTCCGGCATGGCGCTGGCAGACGACGTGGCGTCGTCATCCGGCGCCGCACGCGTGCCGCTGCTGTCCTGGCTCCTGCCCTTGCTGGTGCTGCTGCTGTGCCTCGGGATCACCGCGCTGGCATGGCACGAGGCGCGCAGCGCCGCCACCCGCAGCCGGCAGCAGGACTTCGATTACCAGGTGCGCCGCATCGTGACCCTGCTGCAGCAGCGCATGGCAACCTACGAGCAGGTATTGCGCGGCGCCCAGGGCTTCGTCGGCAGCCGCGCCATGGCCGAGCGGGCCGACTTTGCCCGTTACGTGGCTACGCTGCGGCTGGAGGAAAGCTTCCCTGGCATCCAGGGCATTGCCATTGCCAACCTGATTCCCGCCGGCGAACGCGAGGCTCACATGGCGCGGGTGCGCGCCCAGGGCGTGGGCAACTATGCGGTCCGCCCCGATGGTGAACGGCCGGTCTACAGCGCCATTGAGCAGATCGAGCCGGCCACGCCGATGAACCTGCGCGCGCTGGGCTACGACATGCTGACCGAGCCGGCGCGGCGCGACGCGATGGAACGCTCGCGCGACAGCGGCATGGCGGCCCTGACCGGCAAGCTGCGGCTGGTGCAGGAGCAGGAGCCGCATGTGCAGTCGGGCGTGATCGTCTACATGCCGGTCTATGGGCGGGAGCTGCCGCTGGACACCGTCGCGCAGCGCCGTGCCGCGCTGGTGGCCTGGGTCGGCGCGCCGTTCCGCATGAACGACCTGATGCTGGGCCTGCTGGGAGAACGCGCCGGCGACGTCCGGCTGCGCATCTTCGACGGCGCCGGCATGGCCGAGGATGCGCGGCTCTACGATTCGGCCGATGCTGCGAAACTGGCCACGCCCGAATTGCAGGCGCTGCGCCGCATCCGCATCGCAGACCGCGACTGGACGCTGGCCATCGACAGCACGCCGGCATTCGATGCGCGCTTCAACAGCGGTGCGCCGTTATCCGTGGCCGGCGCCGGCGCCGGCATCAGCGTGCTGCTGTCGCTTCTGGTCTGGCTGCTGGCAAGCGGGCGCAGCCGCGCGCTGGCGCTGGCCGGCAGCATGACGCGCGCCCTGCGTGCCAGCCAGCTGCGCTGGCAATACGCGCTGGAAGGCGCGGGCGACGGTGTCTGGGACTGGAACAACCATACCGGTGAAGTGGTGCTGTCGCGGCGCTGGAAGGAAATGCTGGGCTATGCCGAGTCCGAGGTGGAAGACAACGTCGCCAGCTGGGCCAGGCTGATGCATCCGCAGGACAGGGACAGGGCCGTGCAGGTGCTGCGCGACTATGTGGCCGGCGCCATGCCGGACTATGCCCAGGAAATCCGCATGCGCTGCCGCGACGGCAGCTGGAAGTGGATCCTCACGCGCGGCATGGTGGTGAGCCGCGACGCCCAGGGCAGGCCGCTGCGCACCATCGGCACCCACACCGACATCAGCCGCCTCAAGCAGAACGAGGACGCGCTGCGCGTTGCCTATAGCGCCACCGCGGCGGAGCAGCGGCGCATTCGCGTTATCCTGGAAAACTCCTACGATGCCTTCATCGCCGTCGGCCCGGACGAGCGCATCACCGACTGGAACGTCCAGGCCGAACGCACCTTTGGCTGGAGCGCGCATGAAGCGATCGGGCGCAGCCTGGCCGGCCTGATCATCCCCAAGCAGCAGCGTGCCGCGCACCTGGCCAGCTTCGCCCGCTTCATCGAGCGCGGCGATGGCGCCGGCGGCCGCCAGGAAATCATGGCGCTGCATCGCAGCGGCCGCCTGATACCGGTCGAGCTGGCGCTGGCGCCCATGCCGCATGAGGGCGGCGGCACCGCGGCGACTGCCTTCGTGCGCGACATCAGCGACCGGCGCGAGGCCGAGCGCCTGCGCGCCGAGCACGAATGCTCGCTGGAGGAGGCGCGGGCGGCGCTGCATCATGCGCAGAAGCTGGAAGCGGTGGGCAAGCTCACCGGCGGCATTGCCCATGACTTCAACAACGTGCTGCAGATCATCAGCGGTTACCTGCAGCTGATGCAGCGCGAGGTGGCGGCCAATGGCCCGATGGCGCGGCGGATGGAACGCGCGCTGGACGCGGTCGATCGCGGCGCGCGGCTGGCGTCGGGCCTCTTGACCTTCGCCCGGCGCCAGCCGCTGCAGCCGGTGGCGGTCAACCTTGCCCGCCTGGTCGGGAGCATGGAAGAACTGCTGCGCGGCGCGCTGGGTGAATCGACCATGCTGGCCATTCATGCGCCCGAGGCGCTGTGGAACACCCTGGTCGACCGCGACCAGTTGCAGCACGTGATCCTGAACCTGGCCATCAATGCCCGCGATGCGATGGATGGCGTTGGCAGCGTCGACATTACGCTGGACAATCTGACGCTGGCGGCAGGCGAGCTGCGTTCCCGGCCCGATCTTGCCGCCGGCGACTATGTCGTGCTGGCGATGAAGGACAGCGGCACCGGCATCACGCCGGAAGTGCGGGAACGCGCATTCGAGCCGTTCTTCACGACCAAGGCCGAGGGCGCCGGCACCGGCCTGGGGCTGGCGATGGCCTACGGCTTCGTTGCGCAGAGCGGCGGGCATATCGATATCGATGGCGTGCCCGGCGCCGGCACCACGGTCCGCCTGTTCCTGCCGCGCAGCACCGCGCCGGAGAGCGCGGTGCTGGAGGCGGCCAGTCCGGCGCCGCCGGGCGGCAACGAGCACATCCTGGTGGTCGAGGACGACGATGCGGTCCGGGATTCGGTCTGCACGATGCTGGGCCAGCTGGGCTACCGGGTTCGCAGCGCCGGCGACGCCCAAGCCGCGCTCGACATGCTGCGCCAGGGGGTACCGGCCGACCTCGTATTTACCGACGTGGTGATGCCGGGGCCGCTGCGCACGCCCGACATGGTGCGGCAAGCGCTGGTGCTGCGCCCTGGCCTGGCGGTGCTGTATGCCTCGGGCCATACCCGCGGCGCGGTGCTGCAGGGCGTCGGCGGCGCCGGGCCGCTGCTGCTCAACAAGCCTTACCGGCGCGAGCAGCTGGCCCGCTGCGTGCGCCAGGCGCTGGCGCAGGTGCGGGCGCCGGCATCCCGAACCGGACAGCAGGTGCTGGTGGTGGAACAGCAGGAGGATTCGCGCCAGATTCTTTGCGACATGCTGTCGCTGCTGGGACATGCGCCGCGCGGCGTGGCAAGCCTGGACCAGGCGCGCCGTGCGCTGGCTGAATCCACGGTGGACATGCTGCTGGTGGCCGACGATGTCGCCGACCGCGATCAGGCAGGCGACATCGCAGGCGCCTATCCGTCGCTGAGGCTGATCATGGTGGGTGAAGCACCTGAAGGCATGGCGACCACGCTGATCGACAAGCCCTACAGCATGGACAAGCTGCGCAGCGTCATCGGCGGCGCCGGCTGACGCTCATTGCCAGCGCGAGAGGGAGAACCGGAAGATTATTTCTGCTTGCTGGGACGGCCAGCCTTGACCGGGGTGAGCGTACCGAGCGCCTGCTCGATCTGGGCAACATCCATCTTGCGCAGCAGCGAGACCGCCACCCGCAGCAATTCGCTCTTCTTCACCGCCACGCCGGCCTTGATGCAGGTTTTCTTCATCTCGGCCAGCGCTTCATATTCGGCTTCCGGCATCGTGAAGCTGTCGCGCACCAGCTTCTGCTTTTTCGCCTTGGGCTTGTCCTTCTTCTTTTCGGCGGCCGGTGCGGCCGCAAGCGGGGCAGCCGCCTGTTCCAGCGCCACTTCGGGCAGCATCACTTCGGGCGAGGCCACGGTCGGGGAAAGTGTCACCAGGACCTTCTTCTGCCTGGGCGCGGTGGCTTTCCTGGTGGGTAAAGGCAGGTCGTTCAGGTCTTTTGTCACGAAGCGCTCCCGGAGTTAATTGTATAAATAATATATACAGTTCCGCCGGCGGCGGCAATCGTCGGGTGTTCTGATGAAACAGACCATGACCAGTTCGACCAGTTCGGCACGCAGGCGGAATTGCACCGCCTTGATGATACGTTTATCGGCTTCGTGTGCAATTGAAACCCGACTTCATCATGGCTGGATGACGTCCTGATGACGTGCCCGAAACGGCCGTCATCATTGTGCGTTCCATCAACCCGGCTGCGGCACCCGGCGCAGCTTCTTCCAGCGCTTGCAGAGCCTGCGCAGTGCCTCCGGCTCGCGTGCCTGCATCAGGCCGCAGGCGTATCCGGCCGCCAGCCCCTGGGCCGGCTGGCGCTGCGCCAGCTCGCGCAGCAGGCCCTGGGCCACCGCTGCATCGTTCAACCCGCCCAGGCTGTCCTGCAGCGCAGTCAGCGCTCGCACGAACGGCCGCACCTGCCGTTGCGGATACAGGCTGGACAGGAATTCCGTGGCATAGCGCATGCGCTTGGCGGCAATCCGCAGCCGGTGCCGGGTTGGCGCGTCGGCATGCGCCAGATTGCGGGCGCGCCGCTTCATCCGCCGTTCGCCCTGTTTCAGCGCGCGCCGGGCAAAGCGGCCAACCGGCGCGGACAGCGCCTCGCGCTGTTCGGGGGATGCGTCACGCTGCCAGCGCGCGCCATGCAGCCAGGCGATCAGCTTGAGCAGCAAGCGGGCATAGCGGGTCGAACCCACCGCCTGCGCGGCGCGGGCGCGATTGCTGTCGGCCTGCGCCTGGGCCGCCTGCTGCAGCGGCGGCAGCAGCGCGTCGTTCTGCTCATGCATCAGGTCCGACAGGGTGTCGCCCGCCAGCACTTCCCAGTCGCGCGCGGCGCCCAGCTCATCGCCGAGCCAGCGCAGTTCCTGGTCCAGCCTGGCCGGCAGCGGCGCGAGTTCCTCGAACATCTTCAGCAGCGAACGCAGCCGGCGCAACCCGACCCGCATCTGGTGCACATGCTCCGGGTCGCCGCCCTGCATCACGCCGGCTTCGTTGCCCTGCAGCTGCGCAATGCAGTTGCCGGCAATGGCCTGGAGCGCCTGTTCCACCGTCATCCCGACGGCCAGTTCGACCGGCCCCGCCTTGACCAGCGGCGGCGGCGCCGGATGCATCATTGCGTAGCCGCGCGCGCTCTTGCTGGCATTGCCCAGGCGCAGGGGAATGTCCTGCAGCAGCGCCAGCGCGAAGTCCAGCAGCGGCGCGGCGTCGCCCGATTTGACTTCCAGCTCGATTTCGCTGATGGCTTCGCGCTGCTCGCCGCGACGCAGTTCGCCCTGGTCCAGCACCAGCTCAGCCCGCTGGCCCTCGCCGAAATCCAGCAGCCAGGCGGTGCGGTCGATGCGGTTGGAAAAGACCGGCGCAATCGCCTCCTGCAACGCTGTGTCGGCCAGCCGCTCGAACCACGGGCTGCCATGGCCGACGGCTTCCCGCAGCGCCTCCAGGTCGGGCGTACCGGCATCGACCTCGGTCTCCCATTCATTGCGGCTGTGCAGCCCGCCCTGGACCTGGTTGCCATCCTTGAGCGTCTGCACCCAGGCATTGTCGGCATGCCGCACCCGCAAGGCCGCCCGGTGGCGGCTGAAATACAGGTCGGGCGTATCGAAATAGGTGGTGTGCATCTGATGTAGCGTCGGCGTCGCGCTGGCATGCTTTGTCAGCAGCGGATGGTCACGCAGTGCCTGCGCATGCGCGGGCTCGATCAGGAGCTTGAGTTCGATTTCCATAGGGCGGCCGCTTCGAAGGGAGAAGGCCAGTATAGCCGGCGGTACGGCCGGACCCGTTGGCAGCGCGCAAGCCGCCAGCCACGCATGCAGCGTTCAGATCACCGTGTATTCCGGCAGGCGGATCACCCGCATGTTCAGCGATGCATGCATCAGCTGTTCATGGGAATTGACTAGCCTGACTTCATACGCGCCCTGCTTGCCATTGCCGAAGCGGATTTCGCTGGCCAGTTCTTCCCAGTCGGTGCGGTCGCGGATGTCATCGGTCTCCAGGCACAGGAAGACCAGCAGGTCGGCGTCGACCTTGCCCAGCGCATTCAGGCCCACCCGCACCAGCGCGCTGGGAATGCGGTCGTCGATGATCATGCCGTACACCTTCATGCCCTCGGGATAGCGGAACTGCTGTTCGGGGCTGTTGTTGTCGCCGCTGCCGGCGGTCGCGTTGTTGACTGTTTCCATGGTGCTTTCCTCCGTTGGTGTCTGACCCGGGGCCTGCGCCGTGACGCCGATGGCGCCAGGCCGGCTGTTTGCGGGGCTTCCCAGATGGAGTGCCTGGAAGGGCAAAGATTCCTTGCAACCATTGACGCAAACCCGCTCGGGGCGCGATTGGCGGCCAGTTCCTGCCGGGGCGCCGCTGTCACGCTGTTGTCACAGTGCTTGGCTACAGTGCGCGCAGTTCGTTTGTCGCAATATGCTTGTTCATCACTCAAGGGATACATCATGTTCAAAGCCATCAGGAAATCCATGGCAGTCGCCGTCGGCGCTGTTGTTCTCGTCGCTTCTGCGCATGCCGCGGACATCACCGGCGCCGGCGCCACCTTTCCCTATCCGATCTACGCCAAATGGGCGGAAGCCTACAAGAAGGCCACCGGCACCGGCCTGAACTACCAGTCGATCGGCTCCGGCGGCGGCATCAAGCAGATCAAGGCCAGGACCGTGGACTTCGGGGCCTCCGACATGCCCCTGGCAGCCGAAGAGTTGAACAAGGAAGGCCTGCTGCAGTTTCCTGCCATCATGGGCGGCGTGGTGCCGGTGGTGAACCTGGACGGCATCGCCGCCGGCCAGCTGAAGATGACCGGCCCGGTGCTGGCCGACATCTACCTCGGCAAGATCACCAAGTGGAATGCAGCCGAGATCTCGGCGCTGAACCCCGGCTTGAAGCTGCCTGACGCCGAAATCACCGTGGTGCATCGCGCCGATGGTTCCGGCACCTCCTTCCTGTGGACCGATTACCTGTCCAGGACCAGCCCGGACTTCAAGAGCACGGTCGGCGCCGGCACCGCGGTGAAATGGCCGGTGGGCGTGGGCGGCAAGGGTAATGAAGGCGTGGCCGCCAACGTGCAGCGGATGAAGGGCGCGATCGGCTATGTCGAATATGCCTATGCGAAGAAAAACAATATCGCCCATGTCCAGCTGAAGAACCGTGACGGCCAGTTCGTGCAGCCGGACGACGAGACCTTCAAGGCCGCCGCCGCCAACGCCGACTGGGCCAGGACGCCCGGCATGGCCGTGGTCCTGACCGACCAGGCCGGCAGGAATGCCTGGCCGGTGACGGGCGCCTCCTTCATCCTGATGCACCGCAGCCAGGCCGACTCGGCCAAGGGCCGCGACGTGCTGAAGTTCTTCGACTGGGCCTACAGGGAAGGCGGCGCGATGGCCGCCGAGCTGGACTATGTGTCCATGCCGCCGGCGGTGGTGAAGCAGGTGGCCGACCTGTGGAAGGGCGAAGTCAAGGATGGCAGCGGCAAGGCCATGTGGTAACTGGTTTTGCCCATGGCGCTGGGCTCCTGGCCCGCTTTTCGGGTCAGGAGCCCAGCGCCTTTTCGATCGCCGCCTTCAGCCGGCCGTCCTGCGGCGTGACCTGGCTCGGATAGCTGGCGATCACCTTGCCGTCCCTTCCCACCAGGTATTTGTGGAAATTCCAGGCCGGCATCTGGCCGGTGGCCGCCGCCAGCTGGGCATGCAGCGGATTGGCCTGTTTGCCGGTCACCACGGACTTGGCGAACATCGGAAACTTCACGCCATAGGTGTTGAAGCAGAAATCGGCGATCTGCTTGCTGTTGCCCGGTTCCTGGCCGCCGAAATCATTCGATGGAAATCCCAGCACAACCAGGCCGCGCTCGCGGTATTTCGCATACAGCGCTTCCAGGCCTTCGTACTGGCTGGTGTAACCGCAATAGCTGGCGGTGTTGACCACCAGCGTCACCTTGCCGGCGTACTGGCAAAGATTTTGCGGCGCCTCGTCCTGCAGCCGCTTGAACTGATGGTCCAGCAGCGCCGGGCAGGACGGCGCCGCCGGCGTTTGCGCCAATACGGGGCCACTGGCAAGCGCGATGCCGATGCAAAGAAACAGGCGATGCAAACCCATGGATGCCTCCCGATGAAAGAGCCATCATAAACCGGGCATGGGAATCGCGTCGTGACCCTCAGTTAGGGTGCAATACCCGAAGGGCATTGCACCATCGCCGCAGACCGGAATGTCATTGTTTGCGCCCTGCTTGATCGACCATCCGTGCAATGCCCCTGCGGGGTAGTGCACCCTACAGAAAAGCCGTGTTTTGTTACTCAGCGTATTAATTTTGCCTCATTGAAAGAAACAATCCTTGACACGCCATCAAAGGTGGTTGAGTAAAAGCCACGAATCGTGCTGGCGGGATGCGTCAAATGGTCATTTATTGGTAAAATCAAAGGCTTAATTCATCCAACGAAAGCTTCTCATGTTGTACCCAGAACTGTTTAAATCGCTCGAGCAAGTGCGCTGGAGCATGGATCGCGACATTCCGTGGGATCAATTCGATGGCAGCAAGCTGACTGACGAGCAGGCGCAGACCATCAAGATGAATGCGATCACCGAATGGTCCGCGCTGCCGGCAACGGAAATGTTTTTGCGTGACAACCGTGGTGACAGCGACTTCTGCGCTTTCATGTCGGTCTGGTTTTTCGAGGAGCAGAAGCATTCGCTGGTGCTGATGGAATACCTGCGCCGCTTCCGCCCGGAACTGGTGCCGACCGAGGAAGAACTGCACAACGTGCGCTTCGAGTTCGATCCGGCGCCGCCGCTGGAAACCCTGATGATGCACTTCTGCGGCGAAATCCGCCTCAATCACTGGTATCGCTGCGCCTCCGAATGGCACAGCGAGCCGGTGATCAAGAACATCTACAAGATCATCAGCCAGGACGAGGCGCGCCATGGCGGCGCCTATCTGCGCTACATGAAGAAGGCCCTGTCCGAGCATGGCGATGTGGCGCGCGCCGCTTTCGCGAAGATCGGCGTGCTGATGGCGTCGGCCCGTCGCACCGAGAAGCCGCTGCATCCGACCAACCTGCACGTGAACCAGGCGCTGTTCCCCAACGACACGGTGCAGAGCCGCCTGCCGGACCCGGAATGGCTGGAAGCGTGGCTGGACAACCAGATCCGCTTCGATGCCGAGTGGGAAAAGAAAGTGGTCGACCGCATCCTGCACAACATGGCGCTGCTGTTCGACCGGCCATTCGCCACGGTTCAGGAACTGAATCGCTACCGCAAGGAAGTCGCAGGCCGCCTGGCTGCCGAGACGGCGCCGCAGGACGCCTGATGCCGGTCCCGCCGCTGCCCGCCGCCACGCCCGATTTCGAGCGCAAGCTCTGCTCCCGGATGGAACTGGCGGCGCGGGTGGCTCGGTTGCCCAGGCCGGTGGTGCTGACCAATGGCGTGTTCGATATCCTGCATCGCGGCCATGTAACCTACCTGGCGCAGGCCAGGAGCCTCGGTGCCTCGCTGGTGGTGGCGGTCAATACCGATGCGTCGGTCAAGCGCCTGGGCAAGGGCGACGACCGGCCGCTCAATCAGTGTGAAGACCGCATGGCCCTGCTCTCGGCGCTGGAATCGGTGAGCCTGGCCGTGCCCTTCGACGACGACACGGCGCTGGAGACAGTGCTGCTGGCGCGTCCCGACATCTATGTGAAGGGCGGCGACTATGACATGGCCGCCATCCCGGAAGGCCAGGCCGTGCTGGCCTATGGCGGCCAGGCGGTGGCGATCGAATTCCGCCATGACCGCTCCACCACCAAGCTGCTGGAAAAGGTCAGGCGCGGCTGAACCGTCGACGTTGAGCTGAAGTGAAACGAAGCGGGGCGCAATGCGAATAAACGCATTGCGCCCCGTTTTTCGTTCCGGCGGCGATCAGGCCTGCGGCGGAATGCGCAGCATCTGGCCCGGATAGATCTTGTCCGGGCTGGTCAGCATCGGCTTGTTGGCCTCGAAGATGGCGTTGTACTTGTTGGCATCGCCATACATCTGCTTGGAGATCTTCGACAGCGTGTCGCCGCTGACCACGGTGTAGTACTTGGCTTCCGGCGCCGGCGTGGCTACCGTCATCTGGTCATCCACATGTTCGACGGAGTGGATGTTGCCGCAGCAGAGCACGACTTTTTCCCTGGTCGCCTGGTCCCTGGCCTGGCCGCTCACGGTGGCCGTGGCGCTGGCGCCGTCGAACTTCACCTGCAGGTTCTCCACCGGCAGGTTCTGCGTCTTGATATAGGTGAGGATGGCATTGGCCGCCGTATCGTTCAGGGCGGCAACTTCGGCCTGGGTCGGCGGCGCGGCCGGAGAAGGCGCGGCGGCCGGGGTGGCTGCCTTGGCGTCATTGGCGCCGAGATTGAACAGTTTCTGGCCTGCTTCCTTGACGAACGATAAAAGTCCCACGTCGTACTCCTTTTCTTTGATGAATGGCTTTCCCGTGCCGGGAAAAATCAAAGCTCAGGGTAACCGCTGGCTGCTATCCCATCGGTGCGATGTCGCACATTGCGTAAATATTAATTATGCCGCGTCGGACGGCTCGCCGAATACCGTGGTGTAGCTGGGATAGAAGGAGCAGTACATCACCACTGTCAGCACCATGGACAGCGGCAGCAGCACCACGATCATCAGCGTCGGCGAGCCGGTGATCCAGCCCAGCATGGTGCTGAGCAGCAGCGGAAACAGCACGCCCAGCAGGCCCCAGCCCAGGCCGTACAGCAGGAAGGCGCGGCCGGCGCGGCGCACCGCATGAAAGCTGTAGAACAGCGCCTTGACGATGCCCATGTTTTGCCAGGCAATCAGCGGCGCGGCATACCAGAACGCCATCGCGGCCGGGACATACAGCAGGCCCGACACCAGCATGGCCAGGCGGATATTGGAATGCCGCATGGTCTCGGCGTCGACCCTGGCGCTGCCGGCCATCACCTTCCAGAACACGCCGCCATCGACCAGGGCGGAAGCGCCGATGGCCAGTGTCGCGGCGCAGACATACAGCAGGCCGAGCCAGAGCAGGCGCGAGAATCCGGCGGAACGAAAGCCGGTCAGCAGCAGATTGGGGTAGACCCGCTCGCCCTTCCCGATCTTCACGCAGGCCTGCATGAAGGCCATGGAGAACACCGGTATCAGCAACAGCGGCAATATCTGTCCCACCACCGGAATGATGGGCAGGATCATCATCAGGAACATATAGCTCAGAAACAGCGTGGACATCTCCGCCGGCTGCTTGCGAAACAGCGCGAAGCCCTGCCTGATCCATTGCCACCCCGTGGCTGCCGGCAATTTTTCCATCAGAAGAGCGGCGGCACCGGCTGGTTGATGCGTTCGCGCAGGATGCGCTCGAAATGGCCGGGGTCATGCGGCGTCAGCATTTCCGCCTCGCGCGGCAGATGGAAGTCATACAGCCGCGACAGCCAGAAGCGCAGCGCGCCGGCGCGCAGCATCGGCCGCCAGGCATCCTTCTCGTCGTCGGTGAAGGGCCGCACCGCGTGGTAGGCCGCCAGCAGGGCGCGCACCCTGGCCGGGTCGAGCGCGCCGCTGACCTCGTCGATGCACCAGTCATTGACGGTGACGGCCACATCGAACAGCCAGGTGTCGACGCCGGCGAAGTAGAAGTCGAAGAAACCCGTCAGGCGCTCGCCGTCGAACATCACGTTGTTGCGGAACAGGTCGGCATGGATGGGGCCGCGCGGCAGGCGGTGCGCGGCGTCGGTGCTGGCGAAGGTCTCCTGGAAATGCATCTCGGCGCGCAGCAGGTGCTGGCCGGCATCGGGCAGGTAGGGCAGCACGATGGGCGTGGTCTCGTTCCACCAGTCCAGGCCGCGCAGGTTGGGCTGGCGGATGTCGAAGTCGGCCGCGGCCAGATGCATCTTCGCCAGCATCGCGCCCACTTCGGCGCAATGCACCGGATGCGGCGCCATCTGGCAGGCGCCTTCCAGCCGGGTGACGATGGAAGCCGGCTTGCCGTGCAGCGTGCCCATCAGTTCGCCGTCGCGGTTGGCCAGCGGCAGCGGCGCCAGCACGCCGCGCTCGGCGATATGGCGCATCAGCTTGAGATAGAAGGGCAGCTGCTCGAAGGTCAGCTTCTCGAAGATCGTCAGCACATACTCGCCGCGCTCGGCGCTCAGGAAGAAGTTGGTGTTTTCGATGCCCGAGGAAATGCCTTTCAACGCACGCACCTGGCCGATGTCGTACTGGGCTGCCCAGGGGGCGATCTCGTCTAGGGTAACCGGGGTGAAAACAGCCATGGGTAAGTAGGGTAGGAGTTGCGTGAAAAGCCCGCGGCGGCGCGGGCGGGATGGGCTTAACCTGTCTGGCGGATTACTTCGCCGGCGGCGCGGCAGGCGCTGCGGCGGGCTGGGCCTGCGGCTTCAGGTCCTCTGGGCGCTGCAGGTCGAATTCCTTGACCTTGAATTGCGGCGCCCGGTTGGTGCTGGTTTGGGCGTCGCCCGGCAGCGCGCTGCCGGCCGGATTGATCGGCTTGACCACATAGGTGCTGCGGCCGGTGCGCACTTCGACTTCCGTAACACGACCCTGCTCGCGCTTTTCGGTGATCGACTTCTCGGCCGGACCGCCGCCGGGAATGGTGACGGCCGGCGCATCGCCTTCCTCCAGCCGTTCCAGGCGCGGTGGCGGCGGCACGTCGGCGCGCTCGCGCGGCTGTTGGGCATGGGCCGGGATCGCGGCGGCGAAAACCAGGGGAAGGGCGGTCAGCAGGATAGGGGTGCGCATGGAAATGGCTGGTCAGGTTGGTTGCGCTGCCAGCCGGCGGCGGCCTGGAAAGGGCTTGGGCATGCGGCATGGCGCGGTAGGCCGCATTGTAGCAAACCCGTCGTCCTCCCCGGTGCCGGTTTTGACGCTACAGCAGGGCGCCGCTGGAACTGGCCTCTTCTTCCAAAGGCATTTCCTGCGCCTCGTAAAACGCGAAGATCGCCTCCACCACATTGGCCGGCTCGTCGATCAGCTGCACAAGGTTCATGTCTTCCGGCGCGATCATGCCGTCGGCAACCAGGCGTTCGCGGAACCAGTCGAGCAGGCCGCGCCAGAAGCTGGTGCCGACCAGGATGATGGGAATGCGGCGCGACTTGCCGGTCTGGATCAGCACCAGCGCCTCGGTCAGCTCGTCGAGCGTGCCGAAGCCGCCCGGCAGCACCACGTAGGCGTCGGCATGCTTGACGAAGGCCACCTTGCGGGCGAAGAAGTGGCGGAAGGACAGGGAAATGTTTTGCCAGGTGTTGGGCGTCTGCTCGCGCGGCAGCTGGATGTTCAGGCCCACCGATGGCGACAGCCCTTCGAACGCGCCCTTGTTGGCCGCTTCCATGATGCCGGGGCCGCCGCCGGAGATCACCGCGAAGCCTTCGTCGGACAGCCGGCGGGCGATATCCACCGCCACCGCATACATCGGGTCGTCCGGCGCAATCCGGGCCGAGCCGAACATCGAAACCGCCGGGCGCAGTTCAGACAGCCGTTCTGCCGACTCGACAAACTCTGACATAATCGTGAACATTTGCCACGACTCGCTGGCCTTCTGCGAGGTTGCGCGCGCCCTGTTGGTCACCTGCCGCAACTGCGGCACATTTTTCCTGTCTGCTCTCATATGAACAAAACCCTGTTGTTGGTTGATGGCTCGAGCTATCTGTATCGCGCGTTTCATGCCTTGCCCGACCTGCGCAACGCGCAGGGCGCGCCGACCGGCGCCATCTACGGCATCATCAACATGCTGCGCCGCCTGCGCAATGATTACCCGGCAGCATACATTGCCTGTATTTTCGACGCAAAAGGCAAGACTTTCCGCGACGATCTCTACCCCGAGTACAAGGCCAACCGCGCCTCCATGCCGGAAGACCTGGCGCGCCAGATCGAGCCGATCCATGAAGCGGTGCGCGCCATGGGCTGGCCTATCCTGATGATCGAAGGCATCGAGGCGGACGACGTGATCGGCACCCTGTCGGTCGATGCGGTGAAACATGGCATGAAGGTGGTGGTGTCCACCGGCGACAAGGACCTGGCGCAGCTGGTCAATGACGATGTCACGCTGATCAACACCATGAGCAATGAGACCCTGGACCGAGACGCCGTGATCGCCAAGTTCGGCGTGCCGCCGGAGCGCATCGTCGACTATCTGTCGCTGGTGGGCGATACGGTGGACAACGTGCCCGGCGTGTCCAAGGTCGGCCCCAAGACGGCGGCCAAATGGATTGCGCAATACGGCTCGCTGGATGGCGTGATCGACAACGCCGCCAAGGTCAGCGGCGCGGTGGGCGAGAACCTGCGCGCCGCGCTCGGCTGGCTGCCGCAGGCGCGGGTGCTGGTGACGGTCAAGACCGACTGCGACCTGGTCGAACAGCTCGTGACCTTCCCCGACGACCTGGCGCAAAAGCCGGAAGACAAGGTGGCGCTGCTGGACTTCTTCAAGCGCTATGGCTTCAAGACCTGGATGCGCGAGCTCAGCGCCGAGCTGGGCGCCCAGGCCGGCGAAGGGCAGGGCGGCCTGTTCGATGCACCGGCTTCGGCCGCCGTCGCCGCAGCCGAGGCGGGCACGGGCACCAGGGCGCCAACACCGCCGGTCCAGACCGTGTATGAAACCGTGCTGACCGACGAGCAACTCGACAAGTGGCTGGCCATCATCGACGCCGCGCCGCTGACCTCGCTCGACACCGAGACCACCTCGCTGGAGCCGATGCGCGCCGAGATGGTCGGCATCTCGCTGTGCTGCGAGCCGGGCCTGGCGGCCTATATCCCGCTGGCGCACCGCTATCAGGATGCGCCGCAACAGCTGGGCCGCGAGCATGTGCTGTCGCGCATGCGGGCCTGGCTGGAAAGCCCGGACAAGCCCAAGCTGGGCCAGAACATGAAGTACGACAGCCACATCTTCGCCAACCATGGCGTCACGCTGCGCGGCGTGGTGCATGACACCCTGCTGCAGTCCTATGTGTTCGAGTCGCATCGCAACCACGACATGGACAGCCTGGCGCTGCGCCACCTGGAGCGCAAGACCATCAGCTTCACCGATGTCTGCGGCAAGGGCGCCTCGCAGATCTGCTTCGACCAGGTCGCGCTGGACCGCGCCACCGAATACGCGGCCGAGGATGCCGACGTGACCCTGCAGCTGCACCAGGCGATGTGGCCGCATGTGGCCGAGAGCGAGCAACTGACCTATATCTACGAAAAGATCGAGCTGCCCACTTCCTTCGTGCTGCAGAAGGTCGAGCGCAACGGCGTGCTGATCGACTGCGAGCTGCTGGCGACGCAATCGAACGAACTGGGCCGGCGCATGCTCGAGATCGAGCGCCAGGCCTATGAGCTTGCCGGCCAGCCGTTCAACCTGAACTCCCCCAAGCAGATCGGCGAAATCTTCTTCGACAAGCTCAAGCTCCCGGTGGTGAAGAAGACGCCGTCCGGCACGCCTTCCACCGACGAGGAAGTGCTGCAGAAGCTGGCCGAGGACTATCCGCTGCCCAAGGTGCTCCTGGACTACCGCAGCCTGTCCAAGCTGAAGTCGACCTATACCGACAAGCTGCCCAGGATGCTCAATCCCGGCACCGGCCGGGTGCATACCAACTATGCGCAGGCGGTGGCGGTAACGGGCCGGCTGTCGTCGAACGAACCGAACCTGCAGAACATCCCGATCCGCACGGCAGAGGGCCGGCGCATCCGCGAAGCCTTCATCGCGCCGCCCGGCAGCGTGATCGTGTCGGCCGACTATTCCCAGATCGAGCTGCGCATCATGGCCCATCTGTCGGACGACGAGGCGATGCTGCGCGCCTTTGCCGAAGGCGAGGACATCCACCGCGCCACCGCCGCCGAGATCTTCGCGCTGCCGCCGGCCGAGGTCGGCAGCGAACAGCGCCGCTATGCCAAGGTGATCAACTTCGGCCTGATCTACGGCATGAGCGCCTTCGGCCTGGCCAGCAACCTGGGCGTGGAGCGGGCCGCGGCGCAGATGTATATCGAGAAGTATTTCCAGCGCTTCGTCGGCGTGAAGCGCTTCATGGACGAGACCCGCACCCGCGCCAAGCGCGACGGCTATGTCGAAACCGTGTTCGGCCGCCGCCTGTGGCTGCCCGAAATCAATTCGCCCAACGGCCCGCGCCGCCAGGGCGCCGAGCGCGCCGCGATCAATGCGCCGATGCAGGGCACCGCGGCCGACCTGATCAAGCTGTCGATGGTCGCGGTGCAGGACTGGCTGGAAGCCGAGAAGATGTCCTCGCTGATGGTCATGCAGGTGCATGACGAACTGGTGCTGGAAGTGCGGGAGGAGGAACTGGAGCGGGTGAAGACGAAGCTGCCGGAACTAATGGCTGGCGTGGCGGTACTGAAAGTGCCGCTGGTGGCCGAAGTGGGTGTGGGTCCTAACTGGGAACAGGCGCACTGAAGCCGCTGCAGCGATTCGGGATTGCCAATATCATGGCCAGCCCTGCCCGCATCCGATGCGAGCAGGGCTTTTTTCAATGGCGCCCGATTCAATCTTCAATCGCATCACTTCACATTGCACATGGAGCACATCGATGGACCGCATCAAGCAAGAACTGGATAGCCTCATTCCCGCAACGCCGCTTTCCGGCAGCATGAATCGCCGCGACTTCATCAAGACCACGCTCGGCACCGGCTTTGCCGCCGCGGTGCTGCCGGTCTGCGCGCAAACCCAGATCAAGACCGACGCCAGCGGCCTGCAGGCAGGCACGGTGATGGTCAGGGTCAACGGCCAGGACGTGCCGGTGTATCGGGCACAACCCGAAGGCAAGTCCAATCTGCCGGTGATACTGGTGATTTCCGAGATCTTTGGCGTGCATGAACACATCGCCGACGTTGCCCGCCGCTTCGCCAAAGAAGGCTACCTGGCGCTGGCACCGGACCTGTACGTGCGTCAGGGTGATCCGGCAGCTTATCCGGCCATCACCGACCTGATGCGGGAGGTTGTCAACAAGGTGCCAGACCAGCAAGTGATGACGGATCTCGATGCAGTAGCGGCCTGGGCCGGCGCCCATGGCGGCGACACGCACAGGCTGGGCATCACCGGCTTTTGCTGGGGTGGCCGCATCACCTGGCTCTACAGTGCACACAATCCAGCGGTCAAGGCGGGCGTAGCCTGGTACGGCCGCCTGGTCGGCGACAAGACCGCCAACACGCCGCGCCATCCGGTCGACATCGCCGATGCGCTGAAGGCGCCGGTGCTGGGCCTGTATGGCGGCAAGGATGCCGGCATACCGCTGGCATCGGTGGAGCAGATGAAGGCCGCGCTGGCCGAAGCCGGCAGCAAGTCCGCTTTCGTGGTCTATCCCGATTCCGGGCATGCCTTCCATGCGGATTACCGTCCCAGCTATGTGGAGGCGGATGCAAAGGATGGCTGGAAACGCTGCCTGGCATGGTTGCGCCAGCATGGCGTGGCGTAAGTCCGGCTTGAGCGGATCGCGCTGAAGGCAGCGGCCGGGTTTGCCGAATCCCGGCCGCTGTGCTTTAATTCCGCGTCTCATCCCGCCGAGGTTCAAAATCAATCCCACGCTGCTCTCGATACTGCTTGCCACCACCATTGCTGGTGTCATCAGCATTTCGGCGGCCGCCGTCTTCTCGTTTTCGCTGCTGGCCAAGATGGTTGACCGCATGGTCAGCCTGTCGGTCGGCATTCTGCTGTCGACCTCGCTGCTGCATGCGCTGCCCGAGGCATTCGAGTCCAAGGCCGACCCGCACACCCTGTTCGCCACGCTGCTGGCCGGCCTGCTCGGCTTTTTCCTGCTGGAGAAGATGGCCATCCTGCGCCATTCCCATCACTACGAGGGCGACGGCCACGGCCATGCCCATGGCCACGATGCGCACGAGGCGGGCAAGGCCGGCTGGATGATCCTGGTCGGCGACGGCCTGCACAACTTCACCGACGGCATCCTGATCGCCGCCGCCTTCCTGGCCGACCCCAAGCTGGGCCTGGTCACCGGCATCGCCATCATCGCCCATGAAATCCCGCAGGAAATCGGCGACTTCATCGTGCTGCTCAACGCCGGCTTTTCGCGCGCCCGTGCCTATGTCTACAACCTGCTGTGCAGCCTGATGGCCATCGTCGGCGGGCTGGTGGGCTATTTCACCCTGGAGCGCGGCATGGAGGCGATACCGTATGTGCTGGTATTTGCCTCCTCTGGCTTCATTTACATCGCCGTCAGCGACCTGATGCCGCAGATGCAGCGGCGGGCCACGGTGCGGGAAACCATACCTCAGGTGGTGCTCATTACGCTGGGAGTAGGGCTGGTGCTGTTTCTGACCAGTCAGACGCAGATGCATGGGCATTGAGTGGGCATTGCTTTTGACGTACGCGCAGCGACCGTTGCCGTTGCCGTTGCCGTGAAATCCCGCTGACACGGGCACCCCGCGGCAGCGGGGCGCGATCATCGGGGCCGCCTTTTTTGGTTACTTTTTTGGCGGAGCAAAAAAGTGACCCGGCCGCCGGGACGGACTCCCGGCTTGTTTCCACGGCAGTGCAGGCGCATTGCGTCACCTGGCAAGGCACGGGCAGCACTGTCGGTGTTGACGTTGATGTTTTCAAGCAAACTGCAACTGCTGCTTCGCAGTGACGTCTTCACGCCTGATAAAACAACGCCACTGCACTGCCGTCATGACCAGGCCGGGTGTTCGCCCCGGCAGGCGACCTACTTCTTTTGCTTCGCCAAAAGAAGTAGGCAAGAAAAGGCGACCCGGTGATCGCGCCCCGCTGCGCGGGGTCCCCGTGACGGCGATGCCTGAAGCGGGGCGCGGCTAAACTCGCTCCACTTCGTTGCGCTCAGACAGACGCCGCACCTTATCCGCTTCAGGCATCGCCGTCACGGCGCGCTCAACGGGATTTCACGGCAACGGCAACGGCAACGGCAACGGCAACGGCCACTTCAAAACCAACGGCAACGGCAACGGCAACGGCAACGGCAACGGCAACGGCAACGGCAACGGCAACTGTGGCTGCGTGAACCGCGACCGCTGCACGTACAGCATGTCCCTCTCCCTCCGTCAGTCGCCGGTCGCCACCGGCCGCGCCGGGTCCGAACACCATTCGCTCCATGATCCCGGATACAGCGCCGCGCCCGGCATGCCCGCCACCTCCAGCGCCAGCAAGTTATGGCAGGCGGTCACGCCCGAGCCGCACTGCATCACCGCCGATGCCGGCGAGGCCACCAGCGCGCCCAGTTCCTGGCGCAGTTGCGCGGCCGGCTTGAAGCGGCCGTCGGCCTGCAGGTTGTCCTTGAAGAAGCGGTTCTTCGCGCCCGGGATATGGCCGCCAACCGGGTCCAGGGTTTCGTTCTCGCCACGGAAGCGGTCCGGCGCGCGCGCGTCCAGCACGCTCAGGCCCTGCCGGGTCAAAATGTCGTCGGCGCTTACGCTGCGCACCAGCGCATCACGACGCTGCAGATTGCCGCGCGACGGCGTGAACGGTTCGGTGGATACGGGCATGCCCTGCGCCGTCCAGACCGGCAGGCCGCCGTCCAGCACCGCCACGGCTTCATGGCCTACCCAGCGCAGCATCCACCACAGGCGGGCGGCGAACATGCCACCCTGGGCGTCATAGGCAACGACCTGAGTGTCATCACTGACGCCCCAGCGACGCAGCGTGTCGACGAAGACATCGGGATCCGGCAATGGATGCCGGCCGCGAAAGGCGCCGTTTTGGCCGCGCGCATGGTCGGCCAGGTCATGGTCGAGCGAGGCGAACTGCGCGCCTTGGATATGGCCGGCGTCATAGGCCTGCCTGCCGGCCTGCGGATTGGCCAGGTCGTGCCGGCAGTCCAGCACGACCCAGTTAGCTTGCGTGTAATGCTGCGCCAGATCGTCGGCTGAAATCAGGGTGGTATAGGCCATGCTGGACTCCTAGGATTTGGCGGCGACCGCTCTGACACCGGCTGCCGGGACTGTCGTTGGCGCCGGCACCGGCCGGCCGCGGGAATTATAGAAGGTGGCGGCGCTGCCGCTGGCCAGGATGATGGCAATGCCGGCCCAGCCCATCCAGCCCAGCGCATCGCTCCACAGCAGAATGCCCCAGATGCTGGAAAACACGATGCCGGTGTACTGCAGATTGGCCGTCACCAGCGGATGGCCGAGCCGGTAGGCGCGTGTCATCGCCATCTGGGCCACCGTGGCGCACAGGCCCACGCCAGCCAGCAGCAACAAGCCGTGCGCCGTATGACCGTGCCAGGCAAGCTGTCCGGGCGCTATCCACGGCGTGGCGAGGCTGCCGAGTGCGCCGGCAAGGGCGCCGGTGACGGAGAAATAAAACACCACCCGGTATTCCGGCTCGCCAAGCTGGCCGAGCTTTCTTACCTGCAGATAGGCCAGCGCGCTGATCACGCTCGACACCAGCGCGACGCAGGCGGCAAACCACTGGCTGGCCTGCATCGACGGCTGCAAGAGCAGGGTGACGCCGCCGAAGCTGGCCATGACCGCAAGCGCGCAGCCCCATTCCAGCCGGCCCTGGCCGCGCCACCATGCCGCGCCCAGAAGGATGGCGGCGATCCAGATCGGCGCCATGCTGTTTAAGGTCATCGACATGGCCAGCGGCAGCCGTCCGATCGCATAGAACCACAGCCACAGCGCGGTGACGCCGATCACGCCGCGGGTCAGGTGCGCCCACGGCAAGGGCGTGCGCATGCTGTCGCCGCGCAGGCGGCTCAGCACGAACAGCATGCCCGCGCCCATCATGCCGCGGTACATCACGATCTCGGAAGTGGTGTAGAGCTCGGCGGCCAGCTTCACGCAAACGCCCATGGCGGCGAAGAGAAAGCTGGCCAGCAGCATCCAGAGCGACTGCATGACTCAGGCCGCCATGCTCAGACGGCAATCTTCGAGCGGTACCACTCGTGGAAATGCTGCATGCCGTCTTCCATTGGCGACTGGTAGGGGCCGACCTCGTTGACGCCGCGATCCATCAGGATGCGGCGGCCGGCGTCCATGCGCTGCGCGATTTCATCGTCCTCGACGCAGGTTTCCATGTAGGCGGCGCGCTCGGCCTCGATGAACTCGCGCTCGAACAGCACGATTTCCTCCGGATAGTAGAACTCCACCACGTTGGTGGTCTTCTGCGGTCCGTTCGGCCAGACGGTCGACACCACCAGCACATGCGGATACCACTCCACCATGATGTTGGGATAGAGCGTGAGCCAGATCGCGCCATGCTTGGGCGCTTCGCCATTGCGGAATTTGAGCAGCTGCTCCTGCCATTTGCGGTAGGCCGGCGTGCCGGACTTCTTCAGCGCATGATGCACGCCGACGGTCTGCACGCTGTAGCCCTCCCCGAATTCCCACTTCAGGTCGGAACAGGTGACAAAGCTGCCCAGCCCGGGGTGGAAGGGCTCGACATGATAGTCCTCCAGGTACACCTCGATGAAGGACTTCCAGTTGTAGTCGCACTCGTGCACTTCGACGTGGTCCAGCATGTAGCCGGAAAAATCGAGGTCCCTGGTCACCGACAGGTTTTTCATGATGTCGGCCACGTTGGCGCCACCGGCCTCGAACAGCAGGCCGTTCCAGTTCTGCAGCGGGGTGTTGGACAGATTCAGGCAGGGCGTTTCGCCAAAATGCGGCGCGCCCACCAGGGTGCCTTTCAGGTCATAGGTCCAGCGATGCAGCGGGCAGACGATGTTTTTCGCATTGCCGCGGCCATTGAACATCTTGGCCTGGCGATGGCGGCAGACATTGGACAGAAGCTCCAGGCCCTGGGCATTGCGCACCAGCATGCGGCCTTCGTTTTCCCAGGCCAGCGTCGCATAGTCGCCGACCTCGGGCACCATGAGTTCGTGGCCGGCATAGCGCGGCCCCTGACGGAACAGATCAGAAATTTCTTTTTTCAGCAGTACTTCGTCGAAATAGACGTGGACTGGAAGTTGCGCGTTGGAACGCGCCAGCTTGGCGAGATTAGCCAGATCGGACATCCCTACCCCCCAAATTAATTTGCACCAACCTAAGAGAGAAAGAATCCGCAAAAACCTATGTTCAAACGAGATGAAGAGGGAATTTTTGGACAGAACCGTAGATTATACCTTAGACAGCCGTTTCTGGTCCCGCCTTGGCGCGGCGCAGTGTTTTGCGCGGAATGGCGCCAGCTTGTGGACAATCGTAACTTCTGTTGCCTGTTTGTTCTAAAATAGCCGGTCCTGAGCACTCCGCAACCCGCAGCAAGGCTGCCAGCCTTCGTTGCCCGCACTCAAAGACGATACCTTATGGCAAGTAAAACTCCCGTCAGTACGCAGCCCGCTTCGTTCGAAGACGCCATGACCGAACTGGAACAGTTGGTCGAGCGCATGGAAGCCGGCGAACTGCCGCTGGAGGCGTCGGTAGCGGCCTACAAGCGCGGCGCCGAACTGGTGAAATTCTGCGCCGGCCAGCTCGACCGGGTGGATGCCCAGGTCAAGGTACTGGAAGGCGACATGCTCAAGCCCTTCGCCACCGACGACGCCACGCTGGAGGCCGACGAATGAGCGCGCTGTCCTTCCACGACTGGATGCGCAACACGCAGTCCGCCATGGAAGACGTGCTGGCGACGCTGCTGCCGCCCGAAACCGCCGCGCCGGCCCGGCTGCACGAGGCCATGCGCTATGCGGTGCTGGACGGCGGCAAGCGGGTGCGCCCGCTCCTGGTATTCGCCGCCGGCGAACTGCACGGCGCCGACCGCAATGCATTGGCGCGCGCCGCCGCCGCGGTCGAGATGATCCACGCCTATTCCCTGGTGCATGACGACATGCCCTGCATGGACGACGACGCGCTGCGCCGCGGCAAGCCGACCGTGCATGTGAAATACGACGAAGCCACCGCGCTGCTGGTGGGCGACGCATTGCAGTCGCAGGCCTTCCTGGTGCTGTCGGAAGCGGGCGCCGATGCCGAGCGCACGGTGGCGATGCTGCGCCTGCTGGCCCAGGCATCCGGCTCGGCCGGCATGTGCGGCGGCCAGGCGATCGATCTGGCCAGCGTTGGCATGACTCTGTCGCTGGCCGAGCTGGAACAGATGCACCGGCTGAAAACCGGCGCGCTGCTGCGGGCTTCCGTGATGCTGGGCGCGCTGTGCGGCCGCATGCCGGACGCCGCTGAAACCGCCGCGCTCGACGCCTATGCGGCCGCGGTGGGCCTGGCCTTTCAGGTGGTGGATGACGTGCTCGACGCCACCGCCGATTCACAGACCCTGGGCAAGACCGCCGGCAAGGACGCGGTGGACCACAAGCCCACCTACGTCTCCATCCTCGGTCTGGAGCAGTCGCAGGCGCTGGCGCAAAAACTGAGGGAGGACGCCCACCGGGCGCTGCTCCCGTTTGGAGACAACGCACGACGGCTGCGCGAACTCGCCGACCTGATCGTGCAGCGGAAAGCATAAGTATGGATCTGTTGAAAAAAATCGAAGGCCCCGGCGACCTGCGGCGCCTCTCCCGCAGCCAGCTCAAGCCGCTGGCCGACGAGCTGCGCGCCTTCCTGCTCGATTCGGTGTCGCGCACCGGCGGCCATCTGTCGTCGAACCTGGGCACGGTCGAGCTGACGATTGCGCTGCACTACGTGTTCAACACGCCGGACGACCGCATCGTCTGGGATGTCGGCCATCAAACCTATCCGCACAAGATACTGACCGGCCGCCGCGAGCGCATGGGCAGCCTGCGCCAGCAGGGCGGCATTTCGGGCTTTCCGCGCCGCGACGAAAGCCCGTTCGACACCTTCGGCACCGCGCATTCCTCGACTTCGATCTCGGCCGCGCTGGGCATGGCGATCGCCGCCCAGACCATGGGCGAGAGCCGCCACGCGGTGGCCGTCATCGGCGACGGCGCCATGACTGCCGGCATGGCATTCGAGGCGCTCAACAATGCCGGCGTGCATGAGGATGTGAACCTGCTGGTGATCCTGAACGACAACGACATGTCGATCTCGCCGCCGGTCGGCGCCCTGAACCGCTACCTGGCGCGCCTGATGTCGGGCCGCTTCTACGCCGCCGCCCGCAGCGTGGGCAAGTCGGTGTTGCCGGGGCCGATGCTGGAACTGGCCAAGCGGCTGGAGGAGCATGCGAAGGGCATGGTGCTGCCGGCCACGATGTTCGAGGAATTCGGCTTCAACTACATTGGCCCGATCGACGGCCACGACCTCGATTCCCTGGTGCCGACGCTGCAGAACCTGAAGCAGCTGAAGGGCCCGCAGTTCCTGCATGTGGTGACGAAGAAGGGCCAGGGCTACAAGCTGGCCGAGGCCGACCCGGTGCTGTACCACGGCCCCGGCAAGTTCGACCCGGCCGAGGGCATCAAGCCGGCCGCCGCCGGCAAGAAGACCTATACCCAGGTATTCGGCCAGTGGCTGTGCGACATGGCGCAGCAGGACAAGCGCCTGATCGGCATCACGCCGGCCATGCGCGAAGGCTCGGGCATGGTGGAATTCGAGCAGCGCTTCCCCGACCGCTACCACGACGTCGGCATCGCCGAGCAGCATGCGGTGACCTTTGCCGCCGGCATGGCCTGCGAAGGCCTGAAGCCGGTGGTGGCGATCTATTCCACCTTTCTGCAGCGCGCCTACGATCAGCTGATTCATGACGTGGCGCTGCAAAACCTGGATGTCACCTTCGCGCTCGACCGCGCCGGCCTGGTCGGCGCCGATGGTGCAACGCACGCGGGCAATTACGACCTGGCCTTCCTGCGCTGCATTCCCAACATGGTGGTGCTGGCCGCATCGGACGAGAACGAATGCCGGCAAATGCTCAGCACGGCGTATCAGTATCCCGGCCCGGCGGCAGTGCGCTATCCCCGCGGCGCCGGCATCGGCGCGGCGGTCGACACCAGCCTGGACACCATTCCGCTGGGCAAGGGGGAGCTGCGCCGCAACGGCAAGCAGGTTGCCATCCTGGCCTTCGGCACCATGGTTGCGCCGGCGCTGAAGGCGGGCGAGGAACTCAATGCCACGGTCGCCAACATGCGCTTCGTCAAGCCCCTGGATGCGGCGCTGGTGCTGGAGCTGGCCGCCAGCCACGACCTGCTGGTGACGGTGGAGGAGGGCTGCATCATGGGTGGCGCTGGCTCGGCGGTGGCCGAAGCGCTGGCCGCGGCGGGCGTGGTCAAGCCGCTGCTGCAACTGGGCTTGCCGGACAAATTCATCGACCATGGCGACGCGCCGCAGTTGCTGGCGCAATGCGGGCTGGATGCGGCTGGCATCGCGGCGTCCATCCGGCAGCGGCTGGGCAAGAAGGAACCGCGGCTGGTTGTGAATAACTGAGCTGCATTTTATAAAGGCAATGCAGGAACGGCGACACAATGTCGCCGTTTTTATTTGTTTGTTTCCTTGGTGCATTTCACCCCTGACTTTAATGTTCGATTGATGAACATAACGTTCATGGGTGGCACGTAGTGAGTGGATGTACATCTTTAACTACCCGCACTTGCCAAATCATGGACAAACTTTCACCCAAGGTCGTTTCCGCCAATGCTCAAGCCGACTATAGTCAGCCGTCGTCTGATACAACCTCGCGGGAAAAAGGAAAGCCAGGCATCAGCTTGCAGGTCACTCAGCCCGATTCACTGTTAGCTGCTAGTGACTCAACTGGTGCCAAGCCTACCGGCCAGGCTGCCATGAACGCCACTAGCCCTAATTATGTCGGCAATAGTGGTTCTTTCACCCCGCAGCAAAAGTTCTTTCAGGCGGTTGCCTCCAATAATGGGAAGGATATGGCAGCCTTGTTGAAGGCGCATACAGACCAGATTGACATCAACCTGATTGACAAGGCGACAGGAAAGTCACTGTTGCGAACCGCACTGGAGGCAAAAAACGAAGAGGCCGCCAAGGTGCTTGTAATGCATGGCGCACCGGTCAATGCCCATGATGACCAGGGAAGAACGCCAGTGATGCTGGCCGCCGCCGCCGGCTTGAAAAGCATGGTCAATACGCTGATCTCGCGTGGCGCAACGGTGGATGGCATCGACAAATCCGGAGCCACAGCCTTGCATCATGCCGTGCAAGGCGGAAATCCTGAGATTGCCAGGGAGCTGATTCGCGCCAAAGCGGAGGTAAACGCCCCTGACAAACGGGGATGCGCGCCTTTGCATTACGCTGCGACCGCAGGAGAGGCCGAAACCGTTCAGGTACTCATCGATGCCGGCGCCAAAGCAGACCCAAAGGATAAGACACGAACCACACCGCTGTGGAATGCCTGCAAGGCAGGTAATGTGGCGGTGGTGAAAATTCTCCTCGATAAAGAAGCCAAAGCAGAGCGATATTGTGGTGCTCTAGAGGACAGCACGCCAATGCTGGCTGCTTGCAATGGCGATAACGATATGCACGCTCTGGCGATCGTCAAGCTGTTGATGGATAAAAAGGCGTCGGCAAACGTCGCCGACAAAAAAAATGGGAATGTTCCTTTAATAGCAGCGGCCAGGAATGGTTTATTCAATACAACCGCGTATTTGTTGAACGAGGGGGGCGCATCGCCCCAGGCCGTAAATAAGGCAGATGAAACAGCGCTTTATGCGGCGCAAGGCAACATCGTAAAGCTGCTTAATGACCATGGAATTAACAACGGCCTGCGGCAAAAAATTCGGCATTAAGCGAGCCAGAACCTGTCTGCAAGTGTTTAAGTTCGTCATTGCGCCGGGTGGTCTGAGCTTACCGGCACGGACCAGTCCAGTACGCGGCAGGCAGAAAGACGCGACAAGCCTCAGCCTCGCCCGCGCCCCTTCTCCCACAACACATCCCCGCCACCCGCATGGCGGTTCAGCACCCGCGCCAGCACGAACATCAGGTCTGACAGCCGGTTCATGTACTGGCGCGGATGGTCATTCAGCGTCTCGGCCCTGCCCAGCGCCACGATGGCCCGCTCGGCCCGGCGGCAGACGGTGCGGCAGACATGGGCCTGGGAAGCCGCGCGCGAGCCGGCCGGCAGGATGAAGTCGGCCAGCGGCGGCAGGTCGGCGTTGTAGCGGGCCAGCATGTCGTCGAGCCGCGCCACCTGCTCCTCCTTGATCAGCGCATAGCCCGGAATGCAGAGTTCGCCGCCGAGGTCGAACAGGTCGTGCTGTATCGTCACCAGTTCCTCGCGCAGGCCGTCCGGCAGGTCCTCGCACAGCAGCAGGCCCAGGTGGGAATTCATTTCATCCACATCGCCCATGGCCTGCACCCGCAGGCTGTCCTTGTCGACACGGCTGCCGTCGCCCAGCCCGGTGGTGCCGTTGTCGCCGGTGCGGGTGGCGATCTTGGAAAGTCGGTTGCCCATGGCGTCTCCCTTGTTGTCCGCTTGATATGGAAGGCTGTGAGCATACGGGAAATTTCAGGCCTTCGCCGCGCCGGCCGCCGCTAAACGCCCGGCAGGGGTAAAATCACATACCCCACGGAGGACAAGATGAATCACCCAGTACAGCTGGCGGCGCTGAAGAAGCCGCTTCCCGAGTCCCTGCTTGCCGCGCTTTTGTCCCTGTTCGGCGAGCGCTGTTCCACCAGCGAGGCGATGCGCACCCATCATGGGCGCGACGAGTCGTCTTACGATCCGATGCTGCCCGACGCGGTGATCTTCGCCCAGTCCACCGAGGAAGTGGCGGACGCGGTCAAGCTGTGCGCCGCCCATGACGTGCCGGTGATTCCCTACGGCGCCGGCACTTCGCTGGAAGGCCACATCCTGGCGCTTCGTGGCGGCGTGTCGATCGACCTGTCGCAGATGAACAAGATCATCGCCGTCCATCCCGAAGACCTGACGGTGACGGTGCAGCCGGGCGTGACCCGCAAGCAGTTGAACGCGGAGATCCGCGACACCGGCCTGTTCTTCCCGATCGACCCCGGCGCCGACGCCTCGCTCGGCGGCATGGCCGCCACCCGCGCCTCCGGCACCAATGCCGTGCGCTACGGCACCATGCGCGAGAACACGCTGGCACTGACGGTGGTGCTGGCCGACGGCCGCATCATCCGCACCGGCACCCGCGCCCGCAAGTCCTCCGCCGGCTATGACCTGACCCGCGTATTCGTCGGCAGCGAAGGCACGCTGGGCATCATCACCGAAGTCACCGTGAAGCTGTATCCGCAGCCGGAAGCGGTGTCGGCGGCGGTATGTTCCTTCCCGACGCCGGGCGACGCGGTGCGGGCGGTGATCCAGACCATACAGATGGGCGTGCCGGTTGCCCGCGTCGAATTCCTTGACGAGCGCGGCGTGAAGGCCATCAACGCCTACGACAAGCTGAGCCTGCCGGAAAACCCGCTGCTGCTGTTCGAATTCCATGGCACCGAGCATGGCGTGAAGGAACAGGCAGAGACCGTGCAGGAAATCGTCGCCGAGCACAACGCCACCGGCTTCGAATGGGCCACCCGGCCGGAAGACCGCACCCGCCTCTGGGGCGCGCGCCACAACGCCTATTTCGCGCTGCTGCAGATGCGTCCTGGCGCGCGCGCCATCTCCACCGACTGCTGCGTGCCGATCTCGCGCCTGGCCGAATGCATCCTCGACACCAAGGCCGACTGCGAAAGCCACAACATGGTGTACTCCATCATCGGCCATGTCGGCGACGGCAACTTCCATGTGCAGATGCTGGTCGATCCGAATGACCCGGAAGACATCGCCCGCGCCGAAGGCGTGAACGCGCGCATGGTGGCGCGCGCCATCGCGATGGACGGCACCTGCACCGGCGAGCACGGCGTGGGCATGCACAAGATGGAATTCCTGGTGCAGGAGCATGGCGAAGGCGCGATCGACACCATGCGCGCCTTGAAACATGCGCTGGACCCGAAGAACATCCTCAATCCCGGCAAGATCGTTCAGTGGTAAATCCCGCAGGCGGACGCATGCAGCAGACCAGACAAGCCCTGACCACCCGCCTGCCGCCGGTGCACGCGCTGTCCGCCTTCGAAGCCGCGGCGCGCCACCAGTCCTTCGCGCTGGCGGCGGACGAACTGTGCATCACGCCGTCGGCGCTGTCGCACCGCATCCGCCTGCTGGAAGATTTCGTCGGCGAGCGGCTGTTCATCCGCGATGGCCGCTCGATCGGCCTGTCCGAGTTCGGCCGCCGCTATCTCGACGTGGTGCGCAGTGCGCTGCGTACCCTGACCGACTTCCCGATGCCGCATCGCAGCGCGCAGGCGCAGCCGAGAATCAAGGTCACGCTGCCGCCGACCTTTGCCCGCTACATGTTCGTGCCGCACCTGGCCGACTTCACGCAACGGTATCCGGACATCGTGGTGGAAGTGTTCATGTCGGTGCCGCTCTACGATCTAAGTTTGTCGGAGAGCGATGTCGAGGTGCGCTTCGGCGCCGGCAATTATCCCAACATCATCACCGAAAAGCTGTTCGAGGAGCCGGCCTTCGCCGTCGCCAGCCCGTCCTACCTGGCCCAGGTCGGGCCGCTGCATACGCCAGCCGACCTGCGCGGCAAGACCCTGCTGCGCTCGGCGCTGGAACCCTGGCAGCCATGGTTCGAGGCAGCCGGCCTGGACTGGCAGGAGCCGTCCACCGGCCTGCGGGTCGACGACCTCGGCCTGCTGCTGGAAGCCATCCGCCACGGCCATGGGATCGGCTTAACGCGCAGCCACTTCGCCCAGGCCGCGCTGGAAGCCGGCGACGTGGTGCGTCTGTTTGATGTCGAACTGGCTTCGCCGCCCCATGCGTATTACATGGTGTATGAGAAGCCTGCCCGGGAACGCGGCGAGGTGATGCTGTTCATCGACTGGATGAAGGCGACGTTCCGCAACGGCTGAGAATGCCCGTACGCAGTAAACAACTGAGTGCTGGGCTCATGGTCTTCAGCTTTCCTGACTACGTTTCATTGTTATTTTGCTGCTTTTCGCGAATTCATGAAAACCCGTGAAAATAATTTCCTTGCGGCGATTCCTGATTCCTCCATTTAAACGTGCTGATCGATACTGAACCTGATGCGTTCCGGGGTTAATCACATGTTCAATCCTTTTTAATGGAGAAATGTCATGTCAACATCATTTAACAAAGCTGGTATCGTTCGCGTGGGAGTGGAATCTACTACCTCGGAAAAACATATGCATCAGGAAGTTCCAGGCGAGAAAACGCAGAAGCGCCGGAGGCAGGATGCTATATCAAATCCCACAGTACGGTCCGGGGAAAAACAAGGCAGTAATGCTGAAAATACGTCGCTATTGTCCAAAATGCCTGTTTCAAAAAATGGCAGGACACCGAATACGTCCAGCCAGCCGGTCATTCCAAATGCGCAAGTGGCCGTTCCTGCTGGCAATCGACTGAAGCAGCCGACTTTGGCATTGTTTAACAGTTTGTTGGAAATGACTGATTTCCGAGAGATTGATAAGGCTTTGCAGGGCTTTGATATCAATATGCGCATGGAGAATAACCGCACGATGCTTGCTCATATTTTTATTGATAAAAATTTGACTCGCGAAACCATGGCTTTCATAGGGTGCTTGCGGCAAAAGGGAGCAGAGTTCTATTTGACTTCGGAAGATTTTCCTAAGGCGCTTAGAGTTGCCGTAGCACTAGGAGACATTAATTTAATAAATATTTTAATTTTGACTAGTGAAGGTCAAAAGGCGGAGAAGCAACATGACGCGCTGCATTATGCAGTCGTGTCTCGCGAACCAAAGCTTGCGCTCCAGCTTTTAGAGTCGATGGAGAAAATCGATCCATCTTTAATTAGTGTGCCTCTGCTTTTTGCCAAAGCGGCAATCCTGAATAATCTCGATTTGATGGAAGAAATATTTTTTCTTGCAAAGCCTGACATCAATGCCACTGATATGGTAAACGGGCATACGCCTCTGCAAATAGCCGCAGGGTATGGTTCGACGAATATTATCGATTTTCTTCTTCGCAAGGGCGCAGAAATAAATCCGGAAAGTAAATGGCATGGCAACAATGCATTGGTCTCTGCACTCCATGGTTTAAGTCAAAAAACTCTGAACGAGTTCGATAAGGATGAGATAGCGGATTACAATTCCAGAAAACTAAAGGCTGTCCAGATGCTTCTCGACGCCAAGTACGCGGAAATTGATTTTACTGCCAAAATTCCAGAAGGCCCGTACACAACAAGGTATGACACACTGTATGGACTCGCACAAAAAGCTGGACCGGAATTTGTGGCGTGCCTTGCGGAAGCGCACTTAAGGCAGGCTTCCAGGCGCACCGGCCTCCCTATATCAGCAGAAGGCTTCCAGTATCAAACCCAATAGCGCTGGTCAGGCGGCAGCAGCGAGCCTGAACGCGTCCTTGCAAGATGGCACATTCGTATTTTTTAGTTGATATAGCGTCTGATGAACCATACAGCGTGCGCACACTTTTAAAATACTTTTTGCTTTCCTTGGCCCGTGCCTTTCTGGCACGGGCTTCTGCGATCAACGCCAAAGGACGACATTAATCCTTACAGGACGCCTCGCTTCAACGGAGTCGCCTGGGTCGATGGCCCAAAATTCCTTCAACAGGAAATGTGACCACAGAAAGTTCCTCCTGTCATAGGCCATTCCATTCATCCACTGCCCGCATCAAAATCTTTCATCAATTGCAGCAAAGCTTTTCAGTCATTCCGCGCGCGCAAATCCCTTTTATTGCCCCAGTTTCGCTACACTGTTCGTTTTCTTGAAGAGCGGGGCCATTCGGCGTGCCCGCTACCCATTCCAGGACGTACAGCCATGAATGCTCCATCAGAAGCGCCGTTTGCCGCCGCGCGCCAGCGCGAGGTCGTCGATGCCCTGAACGCCGTGCTGCCAGCGGGCGCGGTCCTCTTTAACGAGGAAGACACCCGGCCTTATGAATGCGATGGCCTCGCTGCTTATCGCCAGTTGCCGATGATCGTGGTGCTGCCTGCCAACGAAGAGCAGGTGATCGCCGCGGTTAACGTATGCCGCCGCCTGCAGGCGCCCATCGTGCCGCGCGGCGCCGGCACCGGCCTGTCCGGCGGCGCGATGCCAATCGCCGACGGCGTGGTGATTTCCACCGCCCGGCTCAACCGCATCGTCAGGCTCGACGCCTATTCACGCACGGCAGTGGTCCAGCCCGGCGTGCGCAACCTTGCCATTTCCGAGGCGGCCGGCGCGCATGGCCTGTACTACGCGCCCGATCCGTCGTCGCAGATCGCCTGCACCATCGGCGGCAACGTGGCCGAGAACTCCGGCGGCGTGCATTGCCTGAAATACGGCCTGACCGTGCATAACGTGCTGCGGGTGCGCATGGTCACCATCGACGGCGAGATCGCCGAACTCGGCGGCGAGGCGCTGGACGCGCCCGGCCTGGACCTGCTGGCGCTGTTCATCGGCTCCGAGGGCATGCTGGGCGTGGTCACCGAAGTCACGGTGCGGCTGATCCCCAAGCCGCAGCAGGCGCGGGTGGTGATGGCCTCCTTCGACGACGTGGTCAAGGGCGGCAATGCGGTGGCCAATGTGATTGCCGCCGGCATCATCCCGGCCGGCCTGGAAATGATGGACAAGACCAGTTCGCGCATGGTCGAGCCCTTCGTGCATGCCGGTTACGACACCGAGGCCGAAGCCATCCTGCTGTGCGAGTCCGACGGCCTGCCGGAAGAGGTTGACGAGGAAATCGCCCGCATGGAGGCGGTGTTCCGCGATTCCGGCGCCACCGCCATCGCGGTATCCCAGAACGAGGCCGAGCGCCTGAAGTTCTGGTCGGGCCGCAAGAATGCCTTCCCGGCTGCCGGCCGCATTTCGCCCGACTACTACTGCATGGACGGTACCATCCCGCGCCGCAACCTGGCGCAGGTGCTGATGGGCATTGCGGAGATGGAAAAGAAGTACGGCCTGCGCTGCGCCAACGTGTTCCATGCCGGCGACGGCAACCTGCATCCGCTGATCCTGTTCGATGCCAACCAGCCTGGCGAATTCGAGCGCGCCGAACTGTTCGGCGCCGAGATCCTGGAATTGTGCGTCGAGGTGGGCGGCACCATCACCGGCGAGCATGGCGTGGGCATCGAAAAAATCAATTCGATGTGCGTGCAGTTCTCGCAGGCCGAGCTCGACGCCTTCCGCGCCGTCAAGGCGGCCTTCGACACGGCGCTGCTGCTCAACCCCGACAAGGCCATTCCCAGCCTGCGCCGCTGCGCCGAGTATGGCCGCATGCATGTGCGCGCCGGCAAGCTGCCCTTCGCCGATCTGCCGCGCTTCTGATTCTGAAAGAGAGTGTATGGAACAGGTATTGCAGGAATTCAAGGACCGCATCGCCGGCGCCACGGCCGAGCGTCCGCTGCGCATCCGCGGCGGCGGCAGCAAGGACTGGTATGGCGGCGCCCTGCGCGGCGACGTGCTCGACACCCGCGGCTGGCGCGGCATCGTGGCCTATGACCCGACCGAACTGGTGATCACGGTCAGGAGCGGCACGCCGCTGGCCGAGGTGGAAGCGGTGCTGGCGGAAAAGAACCAGATGCTGGCATTCGAGCCGCCGCATTTCGGCGCCGATGCAACCGTCGGTGGCATGGTGGCGGCCGGGCTATCCGGCCCGCGCCGTGCCGCGGTCGGCGCGGTGCGCGACTTCGTGCTGGGCGCGGTGCTGATGAACCATCGCGGCGAAGTGCTGCATTTCGGCGGCCAGGTGATGAAGAACGTCGCCGGCTACGATGTGTCGCGGGTGCTGGCCGGCTCGCTCGGCACGCTGGGCCTGCTGCTGGAAGTGTCGCTGAAGGTATTGCCGCGCCCGTTCGAGGAAACCACGCTGGCCTTCAGCCTGAGCCAGGCCGACGCCATCCGCACGCTCAATGAGTGGGGCGGGCAACCGCTGCCGATCTCCGCCAACGCCTGGCTGGACGGCACCCTGGCGGTACGCCTGTCAGGTGCGGCCGCGGCGCTGAAGGGCGCGCGCAGCCGCTTGGGCGGCGAGGAAATCGCCGACGCTGCCGGCTTCTGGCACAGCTTGCGCGAGCAGCAGCATCCCTTCTTCACCGCACAGGAAGCGCCGCTGTGGCGCCTGTCGCTGCCTTCGGTGGCCGCACCGCTGGAACTGGAGGGCAATCAGCTCATCGAGTGGGGCGGCGCCCAGCGCTGGCTGCACAGCAACGCGCCGGCCGACAGCATCCGCGCCGCCGCCGTCCGCGCTGGCGGCCATGCGAGCCGCTTCCGCACCGGCGTGGCTGCCGACGCACGCGACGCCGTCTTTCATCCGCTTGCTCCCGCAGTCGCTGGCATCCAGCGCCGCCTGAAGCAGGCTTTCGATCCGGCCGGCATCTTCAACCCCGGCCGACTGGGAAACGACTACTGACATGCAAACCAATCTCGCTGATTTCATCAAGGACACGCCGGAAGGCAAGGAAGCCGATTCCATCCTGCGGGCCTGCGTGCATTGCGGTTTCTGCACCGCCACCTGCCCGACCTACCAACTGCTGGGCGACGAGCTCGACGGCCCGCGCGGCCGCATCTACCTGATGAAGCAGGTCCTGGAAGGCAAGCCCGCCACCGCCAAGACCCAGCTGCATCTCGACCGCTGCCTGACCTGCCGCAACTGCGAAACCACCTGCCCGTCGGGCGTTCGCTATGGCCGGCTGGTCGACATAGGCCGCAAGATCGTCGAAGACCAGGTGCCGCGCGCGCCGGCCGACCGCGCCATGCGCACCGCGCTGAAGGAAACCCTGCCGCGCAGCTGGGTCTTCAGCCCGGCGATGAAGGCCGGCCAGCTGCTGCGGCCGCTGCTGCCCGCCGTTCTGAAGAACAAGGTGCCGAAGAAGCAGTCCGCCGGCGTCTGGCCGCGGCGCGAGCATGCCCGCAAGATGCTGCTGCTGGACGGCTGCGTGCAGCCGTCGATGTCGCCCAACATCAATGCCGCCACTGCCCGCGTATTCGATGCGCTGGGCGTGCAGCTGATCGTCGCCCCGCGCGCCGGTTGCTGCGGCGCGATCCGCCATCACCTGAACGACCACGATGGGGCACGCGACGACATGCGCCGCAACATCGACGCCTGGTGGCCGCATGTGGAGGCGGGCGCCGAAGCCATCGTGATGACGGCATCCGGCTGCGGTGCCACCGTGAAGGAGTACGGCCATCTGCTGGAGCAGGACCCGGCCTATGCGCAGAAAGCCAGGCGCATTTCCGAGCTCACGCGCGACCTGTCCGAACTGCTGCCGGCTTTCGAGGAAGAGCTGAAGCGGAAGCTGCGCGGCAAGGTCGCCAAGCGCGTGGCCTGGCATCCGCCCTGCACGCTGCAGCACGGGCAGAAGATCCGCGGCAAGGTCGAGGACGTGCTGCGCGGCATCGGCGTGGATGTGCAACTGTGCGCCGACAGCCATCTGTGCTGCGGCTCGGCCGGCACCTATTCGGTGCTGCATCCGGACATTGCCTATGCCTTGCGCGACCAGAAGGTCGCCAATCTCGAAGCCACCAAACCGGACATGATCGTCTCGGCCAATATCGGCTGCATTACCCATCTGCAGTCCGGCACGGCAACGCCGGTCGCGCACTGGATTGAACTGGTGGATAGCGCACTGGCTTGATTGCGTCCCGCCGGCTGGTGGGCAGGTTTTGTTCCGGATCGATAGCCGCAGGGACAAAACCGGCCGGACCAGCCTGTCCACATCGGAATCACAAATTTTTCTTCCCTGGCCGACGCTGCTGCGGCGTGTCCAGCCCTGTCATGGACCTGACAAGGTGCTATGCACGCTCATTTCGTTTAAAAGTACACCTACCGCACTTTCATTTTCCTTCTCCTCGAAGAAATCCTTTCAATCAACGCGACTTAGTTCTCCTACTGATCAAAGCCGATGGCTTCCAGTTTTTCTTGAAGTTGTGCAAGTCATTTCAGGAGGGTTTATGCCGGGGCCAGAAGTCACCAGAACCAATTCTCAGTCTGATAAGCAGCCGCTATATTCCCGTATGGATGGCGAAGCCGATCATAGCGAGGCTTTTGCCAGCGACGAGGAAGCCAGAAAAAACAGCGGCAAAAAGGATGCAAACCGCCCTTCGCCTATCCCCAAGCCGAAAATACGCACCGGCGAGAAAAAACGGTCCGCGTCGATGTTGCGCAGCGCACCAAGCCCTACTGGAAAAGGTCAGACCAGCCCAAGGGGCAACATCGGTCACAGCGCATCGCCAAACCGTAAATCATCGTCAGCCAATCGCTCCAGTAACCAGCAAGAAATGCCATTGCTGATGGAGTTGGATAATTCCTGGGAGTCTTCGGAAAAGGAGAACCTCTTCTCGAATCGGGGACAAGGTCAAGCAAACATTCCCGGCACTCCCAGACCGGCCAGGAAGATCAGTCAGCCGGTATTCCGAACTACCGCTTCGTCGGGTGCAAAGCCACCCGGCGGCGAGGCGTCGACATCGACAGTCAAATCAGTCGATACGGCCACTGGGCAGGATAGCAGCGTGGTTGAAAGCAGTTTGGATCAAACCCTTGATGTATTTTCCTCCCACGCGAGCAAGCAAAAAGCTTCGGGTCCGGGAAAGGCTACGACAGCCCGACCGGTCAGGAAAAGAACAAGCATGCCCAATGCATCGCAACCGCCTGCAAAACTGGCAAGAAGGCAAACCCATGAAAGCTTCATATCGATAAAACGGGTGCAGAAGCAGAAGGCCAAAGCAATAAAAGAAACCAAACAGCAGCAACTCCAGAGGCTGACGCCGGACGTGATCAGTCGCATTGAGGTACATAAGGCTGATCTGATAGCGCTGATGACCAGCGAGGACACCGATGAAAATGCCGAAGCGCTGTACGAAAAAGTGGCCGAAATCTGCACAGAAGAAAATCTGGAGAATTGGCAAAAACTGGATTGCTTGCGAGGAGAAATAGGAAAAGTTTGCACGACGCTTACACAGGACGTGAATGCCTACTTTGATGCCTGGGTCATCCAGCATTATGTTGATAATCATTCGCCAGATTCAAAAGGGGAAGGAAAGTCAAAAAAAGGAAAAAGTTCGATTGCTGAAGGAGAAAGGAAAAGTCTCCTTTCAGATAACGATGGCGAAGATGATGGTGGCAACACGGCCAGCGAAAAAGATTTCAGTATCAATTCCATCGCGGACTACGATGAAAATCGTGTGTTGGAAAAATTCAGGTCCACTTTGAATTGGTGGGAAAAGAGAAAGCTGGAAAAGATTCAACCTGAGGAAAAGTTTGCAAAAGATCCTGCGAGAAAGGCTGCTTTGCAGAGAGTCGAATTGCTGAGGAAAATGCAGAAAAGATTAACTGGCGAGGAAAGAAGATTTATTAGTGATCAGGCAAGAACATATCACGATCTTCTGGCGAATTCGGGTCTGCCTGTTCTGCATATTGCTGTAAAAAATGAAAGCTGCAAGCTGGTAAGGGCCTACCTTCTGGCAGTAATGGCATTTGCTCCGGTCGATATCAGGAAAGAGGCCATACAGGCAACGCAGCATCAGGGTTTGCAGGCGTTTTACTGGGCCATGACACATTCCACAACCGACATGATAAAGATGTTCATGGAAACGGTCTTGAACTCCAACTTCTTGTTTCACAACGAAAAACAAGAAATTCTCCATGCCCGCAGGCCAGATCCTCAGAAAAACGGAATTTATGGTATTGGTGGATTCTATATGGCGATGGCATCAGGCGATATTGCAAGGGCGGATGCCTTCATGTCGCAATTGCTGGCATGGGATCCTAATTGCCGAATTCGCGAGTATTCTCAAATAAAGGTTGACCTGTTGGAAGGATTTAAATCGGATTGGATTAAAGATAAGGCGAAGGGCGCAGCGGTCGAGAACGGTCATAACGAGTTGGTGGAGAAATACAATCAATATGTGGATAGTTCGCACTTGAGAAGGGTCGAAAAGGACCTTTTGTATAAATATAATAAAATTCATGATCCGCAAGAACGAAAAATGCAATTTACAAGTAAAAAGGAAAGCGAAGAGGCCGAAAAACTGATACAGGAAGTTTTTGACACCCTAAAAATAAAGAAAGGTCGAGTGGGCGGAGATCTTCCCGAAGATGTTGAGATGGCACCTGGAATTCCAATGCAGGGTTATACTCGAATACATCAGATTATTGCTTACGAACGCAGGGCTTCCATATTGGAAATGAATAATATGCCTGTCCCCGAGCACTTGAAGAGGAGGTCCATTAAGGACCTTGCATTGCGTCCGTTTAGAAGTCTGGATGAAGCTGGTGATTACGGAAAGCTTTCAACGATTCCAGAGCCAATTCAAAACGAAACAAGGCGAACAGATGGCGACCGTCTGTTAGGCCCACCACTTGCAGTAAGCAAAGAAGCGAAAGAAAACTCTTGGCAGGAAAGGAAAAAAAATCATACGCTTCCGCCTCGCTCCAGCAGTTACGCCAGTGGGCTGGTGGATTTACCGCCTGCCCCTGCCTCGATGCCTGCTCTTCCCAGGCTTGATGAACTCAGCCCTGTCAAGATAACGCCCAGTCCCAGACGCCGCTCCATCCAGCACACTGGACTGCCAAATGAAACGCCGACAAAACTTGTTACTGAAAAAGCAGGGAAGCCGTCGCCGACTTTGGGTAGTTCGTCAATCAGAAGGAAAAATCGTCAAAAATACCGCTCTGGCACGGGAACTGATGGCACTACTGATGTACTGGATACGTCCGTTCTAAGCTAGAAGCCGGCGCGGCAGAAGAAATTGAAAGTGACATGAAATTCCTCACCTCTCAAAACACGTCACAATCGATTTTCTCGACTTCGTTAAGGGATAAAACGTCGCCCGAAAATGCTTAAAAAGCGGCGTTTATTCTTTTGCCGAGCAGGCTCTCAGCGCTTGTTCATTAGGTGTTTTAGATAAGGAACGGTGAGAAAGTTCAGCCTGGCGTAGGGTAGGTCAGAAAACGCTGCATGCAACAAAACGAGAAGATGCATGCAGCGTTTTATCTGGTGCGGAGGCTCGAAATTACCTTGCTACTCACTTCCGCCAGCATGCGCAGGCCATGCCAGTCACTAGATTCTGAATCCGAACTGGAAATGTCGAGTTGGTTGCCGCCGGAGTCAGATTTTGTTTCCTTGTTTACTGATGCCCTCCTGGTTTGATTGCTGCCGGTTTTCATAGTGTTGCGCTTACTGTCATCGCCTGTAGTTGCCTGGCCGCGATGCGCCAAACTGGATGCAGTTTCCAGCTTTTTCGCCTGGCCTTGGGCCACAGATTTTCCATGGTAAATATCTTGGGACAAGCCGTCTTAAACATCAGTGGTGACTGTTTCCTCGTCGCTGTGGGTACCATGATGGTCCATATCGGATTAGTCATCTTCTGTGCCATCGATTGAACGCAGCCGATTGGCTACTTTTTTTTCCTTACGGTTTTGTCGTCGGTACTCGGCCACGAGGTCCTGCGTCGAACCGACCGATCTAATCGACGCATTCTCTCGCTCAAGATGAAGGCCGGCATTCCTGTTATCAGTCTCGCCAGGCACAAAACCGCGAATTTTTTTCGACACAATGTCAGCTATTCCAAGTCCCACCCCGATCAGACCGCGGTATCCCAGTTCGGCTTCCTTGCGCAAATTAAAGGCAACGATCAGCATGCTGTATTGCCCCAACATGATGCCTGTTCTTCCAGCGACGCTCGTCGCGGTCGCCATCATCTTCATCGTGAAAGCATAGTTCCACGCTGTGCTCAAGCCCAGCACGGTGCCCTTTGCCAGCAAGCCTGCAATGAATTCAGACAGCTTTCCGGCCACCTCGCCCCGGCGATCCCCCGTGTCAAGTTTCAGATTAAACATTGCTGTGAATTCAAATTGAAGCGAGGTAAGCGCAGTTGCCTTTCTACGCGCCTTTTCAATGGCTTTATTCAGTTTTTCCTCTGTTTCATACTTATTGAGCTTGGTATCGGCTGTATTTTCAGAGTTGCGACTGGCTGACCGTGCATGCATCAGTTGTGATGTGGCCTCTAAAATTTCCAGTTCCTTCTTCCACATGCCCAAGGTTTTTGTAATTGCCTGTCCCTTTACCTGGTCGGCATTCGGGTCCCGCTGATATCGCTGCCGGCGGGTGTACTGCATCGTCACCGCCGTAAATGCTCCTGCCAAAGTGCCTGCCACAAGCAGGGAAATCAGGCTGGCTGGTGAGGTGGCTGGCAAATCCTTGTCAGCGATGATGGTGTAGCGCAGGCCATAACAAAGGGTATAGAAATAATAGGGGAGGTCATCTGTGAGCATCTTGCCCCACCAGGCTTTCGGGAAATTGATCTCGTCAAGAGATGGTCCTTGATTGTTGCCATCAGCATGGCGAGGCTTTATCCCCGCCAAATTTCGTACCGCATCACGGGCCGCGCGTTGAATCAAATTGCCAAGCAGCGGATAGGTTTTATCAGCATGCTTGTTCTCCCATGTGGTGTTGCGTACCATCGGGATAAAACGCTCGCTCAATGCCCACATTGCCGTGCTGATGGCCCAGCCAACTGCCGGTTCGCCCAGTGCGCTCGATGTCAGCGTACCGGCGCCAAAACACATCAGAAAAGCGGTTGCGCCCGACAGGAAATTGGAAGCGAATTCACAGGGGAAATAGTCACGGTTGGATTCCCTGGCTTGCCGAATCATCTGCCCATACTCGTCGAGAGCCGTTCTTAATTTGGCTTGTAACTCACGTGTATCTTGCAACTCGCGTGTTTGCGGCGCATCTGCCGTTACAGCAAGCAGACTAGCCAGATCGTTACTTAGATTTCTGTGGTCTGTGGCGGCGTCATCAACGCCATTAACATCATCATTGTCATCAACGTCGATAGTTACGCTTGGGTCACGTTCATTGACACCGTAGTTTGTCGTTGCAACAGCATGCGCATTGCCCAATATATAGTTGGCGTTATTTTTACCGCCTGTTTCATTGTTGTCCGCGTCATTATCGAAATGATTTTGGTCATCTGACATATCTGCAGACGCGCTGGAGTTATAGCAAAAGCATGATCTGTTCAATGCATCCATAGGCTTTTTCCTGTTTGAGCATTGGATGAGTCATCATCCGTGATGAAGAACGCAAGGCGTGCAGGCAACTCCTCATCCCGCACTTCGCGTAAAAGGCGCTGTGACAGTGTTTAACAAAGATGGACGTGGCAATCTTTAACCAGTCGTGCCGGTGTAGTCGCTACCACCTGGGCAGCAAGCAGGCGCAATCATCTTGTCAGGCGCTTTGAGTAACGTCAGCCTGTGATGTGTGTACGGGATTAGCTTTATTAATAGGCGCACTGAGCAGACGGCCGCTATCTTTGAACCCGCGCCGCAACTTGAAGCGTCCCTGGCACTTGCGGCGCCATATCAACTTTCGCAGCCATCATCAGATGTCCGTATCATCCTGTTCCGCCAGAAAGCAACATCGTCTTGCAATTCCTTGCCCTGCACCCAGCATGGCCCTGGCCACGACCTCGAATTCGCGCCGGAAGCAAAAGCCCCAGGCGATGGAGACCAGCGGCGGCACGATATAGCCACTCCATCTGACCCAGGGCAAGGCCGATCTTGTTGCGGCTGAGCCTGCAAGCTGGCCAACCGCGATGCCGGGCAGTTGGGAAACGCCCTTGCCGATGAAGCTGGCAAGGGTGTCGAGCCGCTTGCCCGGTACTTCGGGATCGATGCCCGTCGCCTCCCGCTTCGACTGCAGCATCACGCGCCATTCGTAGGCAAGGGAGGGCAGGAAGCTGGATTTTGCGACGGCCTTTTGATGCCACAGCAGTAATGATGCCTTGAGCTGTTCCAGTTTGCTTTTCTCAGCAACATCCAGTCCATGCGCTGCAAGCCTGTCTTTGATGCGCTCAAGCAGCATGTCGACATAGTTCGCTTCCTTTTCCCAGAAGGCGAGCGGCTTGGTGACTGTTTCCTTGCCGCCGGTATGTTCCATCGCCGAAGCGCGCAGCAACTGCATGCCCTCCTGGATCACGGCGCCAGCGATGAAACCACCGGCGGCGCGTATTCCGCCGTAGGCAAGCTTTCCGTGCCAGGTAGACATGTCGTACAGCGCTTTGCCGAGGAATTCAGGCAAGCAGTTTGTCAGGCCGTACATCACGCTGTAGACGTGGTAGATCACATCATCCGTAAAGTGCTTGCCCGCCCACAGCCCCTGCCAGCTGGTCCGTTCAAGCCATTCGCTTGCATTGAGCCACTCAGTCTGATTGCTGCCGCGGTCGGACCAGGGAAACTTCCTGTTCCATTCTAGGTCAGCAGTGCCGTCCAGCCGCTCCCGCAATGCACGCGCCTGCAGACGCTGGCGCACCATGTAGAAATCCATGTAGGGATTATTGACCGTGGTGGCACGCATCATGCTGATCAGCGGCTCGGCGAAGGTCCAGGCAACTGTATTGATCGTAAATCCCACCAGCCAGCTGCCACTGTATGCGCCTGCGATGCCACCCAGACCAAAACAGATGAAGTTGCCGACGCCGCCCGCAGCCAGATTGTGAAAGTGCTTGTGCCCGCTTTCTTTTGTCGCCTTTTGATAAGCTTCCCATTCGCGCTGGTAGCGCGCATAGCTATTCCTGGTGACGTCGTCATTGATGGTGTGAAAGAGATAGGCTGGATCAATGCTCAGCTGGAGCCTTGACAATGCAGTGGTCGCTGCAATGGATTCGGCCAGGGCCTGTTTGGCATCACCTCCGCGGCTGATGATATTGGCCAGTCGGCTGGACGCAAGGTCCACCCTGCGCTGGTAACGGATCAGCCTCTGTTGCAGCGCGCTGTCCAGCGATATCGTCATGAATGCAGGCGCACCCGAAACGATGCTGCTAGTGTGACTGCTATTGCTATGGTTGGTCTTGTCTGTTGCTTGCGTTGATGTGAACGGTTGCAACACGATGTCGTCGTCCTCACCGCCATTATCCCGGTCATTCCCTTTCACAGAGGACGACGATGGCTGATTCCGGTTCAGCATCGGCGTTGAGCTATTCGATCGCTGCCGGCCTTTCGTGGCGTCCATGGCTCTACGCAAGATCCACCATGGAAGCGGAACGGCCGGAAACGGCAGGCCCCGATGCCATGGTGCTCGTGGCAGGCTTTGAGGCATCGTCGTGCAACATCGCGCGCAGGGTGTTGGTCTGGGTGGCGTAGACCGTGAAAGCTTGCGCCAGCAGTTGCGTATCGAGCTTTTCGGGCTGCATGAAATGCACCACGAAAATCGCATTGCCGCTGGTCGGGTCGAGCGAGTAGACGCCATTGGTCTTGGCGCCCGATAGCAAATTCATGGTTAGCAGCTGGGCATACATATCGGCGCGCATCGCTTCCGGAACAGGCCCCATGTCCACGTAGCAGAACAGCATGTCCGGATTGACCTGCTCGTCAAAGAAGAGTGCAATTTCCACGCCATCGATCGTAATGCGGCCGTGATCACCCAGGTCGTCGGGGGTTGGATAACTGAGTGCCACGCACACCTTGCGGCACAAGGCCTTGAATTCTTTTTCTTTCATGTCACTGCTCCTGAAGTTGAACAAGCGGGCGCCAGGCAAAGCGGATGTGATGCGGCGCACAAAGACATCGGGGTGGGTAGAGTCAGATGCTCTGCTTAACGTCTGGTGCGCCGCTATGTAACCTGCTTTTTGCCAGGGTTCACTCGGGAAGGGCAGCCTCAGGCGTGCATTACTTCATGCACTGTCGTCATCCGGGCTCGAGCCAATACCCGGCTTGGTGCGGGTGTCGCGTACATTCTGTCTGGATGAGGAGGAAGTCCCGCTGTCATCGGAATCGCCTGAGGTTACGGGGCTCGAGCTGGTATCAGAGCTTGGATTTGAATTCGAGCTTGAACTTGAACTGGACCATGGACTTGAACTTGAACTTGAACTTGAACTTGAACTTGTACTGGACCTGGTTTCGATTTTTTCGGAGCTTAACGATGCTTCATGGTCGGCTCGCATGCGCTGGCGCAAGGCGCTTCCGGCTTCACAGTTCACATCGGCATTGGCTGGATGGCTTTCATGACCTGATCGGTTCTGTCCGGCGTCCCCGTGCTCGTCGCCCTCGCTGTCGCTGTCGCTGGCGTCGGTGATTGCGTCGACATCCCCGTCATCACCATCATCGTCAGAATCCACCGCGCAGCAGCATCCTGCCCGCATGGCGCTGAGCATGCCCTTGCTTGCGCCATACAAGGAGCGCCACATGTCCTGGAACTCGGTACGCATCGCAAAGCCGGGCCAGGCGATCAGGAAAAAGGGCGGTACGGTATGGGCGATCATGCGCTCCATCAGGCTATCGGAGCTGGCAAGTGGCTGGCATAGCTGTGTTGCCAGAAGGCCGGGCAACAGGCTGGTAGTCTTGCCCAGAATGCTGCACACCGTGTCAAGCCGCTTGCCCGGCATGTCAGGATCGGTTCCTGTTAATTCGCGCTTCTTCTGGAACATAACGCCAAGCTCATGGCCGATCGAAGTCATCAAGCCGGACTTGGCATGTGCCTTCGCATGTTGTGCCTTGACTTCAACAAGCTGTCGCCGCAGTTGCCTTGTATCGCCTGCCGACAGGTTTGTTTTGGATAGTTCTTCCTCGATGTCCTGGATATAGGACTTCAGATAGCGTGCCTCCAGTTCCCAGACGTGCAAACTCTTGTTCACCACTTCCTGTCCCCGCGTGGGGCCCGAAATCGCGCGGCGCAATCCCTGGCCCAGCACCATGGTGAGTGCGCCGGAGAGCAGTCCTGCGGCATATTGCGTCACCAGGTCATTGCGCATGCCGTCGGAGGTGCTGCGATCGAAAAACCTGGGACCCAATACTTCATTGAGCGAATTCTTGCCCGCATAGAGAAAGAAGAACACAAGGAAGGGCAGGTCGTCCGTGACAACCTTGTGCAGCCATAGCCATAGTTCCTGATTGGTGGCGAGTGCCTGGGCGGCTGTCAGCCGGGAGTACTGCTCAGTCTTCGGATCCTTCCACAGCATCTTCGCCTTGGGCGCTATATGCGCCAGGTAGCGCCACGCATCGCCGTTGGCGCGGGCACGCGCGCGCTGCCGTCCGACGTAGGTCTCCGATGCCGGATTGGTCCAGCTGGTTGCGCGAACCATGGTCCACATCGGCTCGGCCAGCGTGTGGAGCGTGCCTGCGAGCAGCACGAAGTAGGGGATGCCCAGGCCGCGAGACAGCATGGTCGCGGTGCCAAACGGAATGGCATAGGCCACCGCGCCGGATGCCAGGTTCCACAAGTGTTTCGTGCAGCTGTCGCGCTGTGTCTGCTGATAGTCATCCCAGACATGCTTGAAGCTGTTCTCGCGTTCCCTGGTGGCGACGCTCTTGATGCGCTCCATCGCGGTGCCGGACAGGTCGGGCTGCAACAGGCTGGCACATTGCTGCAGCCGGTCGGCAAGGTCCCTGCGTTGCTTCCTGAGCCTGTCCATTGCTCTGGCCGATGCCCTGTCCCCGGGATCACGCATGCGTAGCGCAGCCAGCGCGTCGGTGTTGGTTTCATATTGCTGGCAAAGCTGCAGAATCTCCCGGTCAAGGCGGGGATGGCTGCTGAGCGCGCCTGCGTTCTCGGGCCGCGACTGGCGCTGGGTGTGGCTACGGTGGATCTGGCTGAACGACAGCACAGGGGTGCCGCCGACGGTTTCCGACAAGGCGCTTGAGCTGCTGGCGGAGGCAATGGTGGCGCCCGGCGTGCGGCTTGCCCGACGGCTGCCAGCCTGATCGGTATTGTCATCATCGTTGCCATCCATCGAAATGATGGTGTGCCGTGATAGGTCCTTGCTGCTGGCTTGCCTGCCTTGCATGGATTGCATGCTTGTCTCCCGTTGCGTTCGGCTGCTGGTTGTCGAGGGAGCGAGCGGGAACGCCATGCGCAGTCAGGCCTGATGCGGAAGGTTCTGAGCGCGTGCTGGCTAGCGGCCCGGATCAGGCCGAACGCGGGATGATGGCGGCTGCTCGCAAGATGCGCAGCTTGCGGCTGCCTCGTCGCCACTTCATTGAGCTAGCGCAAGCGCAACCTTGCGCTAGCGCAGACATGAGCCTGCTAGCGCGGGATGCGAACGGGCCTTGAGTGACTTATACGATGCCCAGATGGGCAGTGCCGGCGGACAGGTCGCGGTCCTTGGCTTCCTTGCCGTTGAGCTTGATCGACAGCCGCAGGTCATTGACGGAATCGGCATTGCGCAGCGCGTCTTCATACGATATGCGGCCGGCTTCATACAGGTCGAACAGGGCCTGGTCGAAGGTCTGCATGCCAAGCTCGCGCGACTTCTTCATGATCTCCTTGATCTCGTGCACATCGCCCTTGAAGATCAGGTCCGACACCAGCGGCGAGTTGAGCATGATCTCCACCGCGGCGCAGCGGCCCTTGGTGTCCTTCAGCGGCACCAGGCGTTGCGAGATCATGGCCTTGAGGTTCAGCGACAGGTCCATCAGCAATTGCTGGCGGCGCTCTTCGGGGAAGAAGTTGATGATGCGGTCCAGCGCCTGGTTGGCGCTGTTGGCATGCATGGTGGCAAGGCACAGATGGCCGGTCTCGGCAAAGGCAACCGCATAGTCCATCGATTCACGGTCGCGGATCTCGCCGATCAGGATCACGTCCGGCGCCTGGCGCAGCGTGTTCTTCAGCGCCGTGCCCCAGTCGGCGGTGTCGACGCCGATCTCGCGCTGGGTCACGATGCAGTTCCTGTGCGGGTGGATGTATTCGACCGGGTCTTCCACCGTGATGATGTGGCCGTAGCTGTTCTCGTTGCGATAGCCCACCATGGCCGCCAGCGTGGTCGACTTGCCCGAGCCGGTGGCGCCCACCATGATGACCAGGCCGCGCTTGGTCATGACCACGTCCTTCAGCACCTCCGGCAGCTTCAGGTCTTCCATCTTCGGGATGGCGGTGGTGATCACCCGCAGCACCATGCCGACCTTGCCCTGCTGGACGAAGGCCGACACCCGGAAGCGGCCGAGGCTGGCCGGGCTGATCGCGAAATTGCATTCCTTGCTGGCCTCGAATTCGGCGGCCTGCTTGTCGCTCATGATGGCGCGCGCCAGTTCCAGGGTATGGCCGGCGCTCAGGGGCTGGTTCGATACCGGCGTCATCTTGCCGTCGATCTTGAAGGCCGGCGGGAAGTCGGCGGTAATGAAGAGGTCCGAGCCGTTCTTGCTCAGCATCAGTCGCAGCAGGTCGTGCATGAATCGGGTTGCCTGTTCGCGTTCCATCGTGCGTCCTTTGCTTGAGTAATGCCGGCGCTCAGCCGGGGAAATTATCCGGGGTCTTGGCGGCGGCGCGCGCAGCGGCCGATGAAATCACATTGCGCCGCACCAGGTCGGTCAGGCAGCTGTCCAGGGTCTGCATGCCGAGATTGGCGCCGGTCTGTATCGCCGAATACATCTGGGCGATCTTGGCTTCGCGGATCAGGTTGCGGATCGCCGGCGTGCCCAGCATGATTTCATGCGCCGCCACGCGGCCATTGCCGTCCTTGGTCTTCAGCAGGGTCTGCGAGATCACCGCCTGCAGCGACTCCGACAGCATGGCCCGCACCATTTCCTTTTCGTCGCCGGGGAAGACGTCGATGATACGGTCGATGGTCTTGGCCGCCGAGGAAGTATGCAGCGTGCCGAACACCAGGTGGCCGGTTTCCGCCGCCGACAGCGCCAGCCGTATGGTTTCCAGGTCGCGCAGCTCGCCCACCAGCACCACATCCGGGTCTTCCCGCAGCGCCGAGCGCAGCGCGGCATTGAAGGAGTGTGTGTGCACGCCGACCTCGCGCTGGTTGATCAGGCATTTGCGCGACTCGTGCACGAACTCGATCGGGTCCTCGATGGTCAGGATGTGGGCGTACTCATTTTCATTGACATGGTTGACCATGGCCGCCAGCGTGGTCGACTTGCCGGAACCGGTGGGCCCGGTTACCAGCACCAGGCCGCGCGGCTTCAGGGCCAGTTCGGCAAAGATCCTGGGCGCGTTCAACTGTTCCAGGCTGAGGATGGTCGAGGGAATCGTGCGCAATACGGCGGCGGCGCCGCGGTCCTGGTTGTAGGCATTGACGCGAAAACGCGCCAGGCCGGGAATGGCGAAGGAAAAGTCGATCTCCAGGTTTTCCTCGTAGGCCTTGCGCTGGCCGTCGTTCATGATGTCGTAGATCATGCCGTGTACATCCTTGTGCTCCAGCGGCGGCAGGTTGATGCGCCGTACATCGCCGTGCACCCTGATCATCGGCGGCAATCCGGCCGAGAGATGGAGGTCGGAAGCCTTGTTCTTGACCGAGAAGGCGAGTAATTCGGAGATGTCCATTTATAATCCCAGGCCCGCGAAAGAGGAAAAATCAGGAAGTGGGCAGGCCGTCTGGCCCGGAGCCACCAAGGTGGAAGTGCACGAAAACCGGAAAATGTTTCCGTAAGTCATTAAATTATGTCCCACATCACGGAAAACCTGCAAGCAGTACATGCGGCGATTGTTGCGGCAGCGAGAAATGCCGGCCGTAATCCATCGGATATCGCCCTTTTGGCCGTTTCCAAGACCTTCGGCCCGGACGCTGTGCAGGAAGCGTTCGACGCCGGCCAGCGCGCCTTCGGTGAAAACTACCTGCAGGAGGCGCTCGACAAGATCGCCGCGCTGCAGGGCAAAACGCCCGGCCTGAAATGGCATTTCATCGGCCCGATACAGAGCAACAAGACCCGGCCCATCGCCGAGCATTTCGACTGGGTGCATTCGGTCGACCGCCTGAAGATTGCGCAGCGCCTGTCGGAGCAGCGGCCGGCGCATCTGCCGCCATTGAACATTTGCCTGCAGGTCAACATCAGCGGCGAGGCCAGCAAGAGCGGCATCACGCCCGCGGAACTGCCGGCGCTGGCCCGCACGGTGTCTGCCTTGCCGCGGCTGGCCCTGCGCGGGCTGATGGCCATACCCGAGCCGGCAGACGACGAAGCCGCGCAGCGCGCGCCGCTGCGCGCATTGCGCCTGCTGGCCGGGCAGCTGCGCGCCGACGGGCTGAGCCTGGATACCCTCTCCATGGGCATGTCGGCCGACCTTGCCGCGGCCATTGCCGAGGGCAGCACCATGGTTCGAATCGGAACCGCCATTTTTGGAAAACGCGACTATGCAAAATAACCTGAAGATCAGTTTCATCGGCGGCGGCAACATGGCCGCCGCACTCATCGGCGGCCTGGCCGGCAAGCTGACCGGCGGCGCCAACATTCATGTGGTCGACATCAATGCCGATGCGCTGGCTCGCCTGGCGCAGCAGTTCGGCGTCACCGCCTCGCAGCAGATCGATGCCGCCGTTGCGGGCAGCGACGTGATTGTGCTGGCGGTCAAGCCGCAGCAGATGCGCGACGTGGCCGCGCAGTTGCAGCCGCATCTGAAGGCGCAGCTGGTGCTGTCGATCGCCGCCGGCATCCGCGGCGTGGATCTGTCGCGCTGGCTGGGCGGGCACAGCGCCATCGTGCGCACCATGCCCAATACGCCGGCACTGATCGGCATGGGCATCACCGGCATGGCGGCGCTGCCCGGCGTGAGCGCGGCGCAGCGCGACGCGGCCGATGCCATCATGCGCGCGGTCGGGGGCACGGTATGGCTGGATGATGAAAGCCTGATCGACCCGGTTACCGCAGTCTCGGGCAGCGGGCCGGCCTATGTGTTCTATTTCATCGAGGCGATGCAGCAGGCGGCGCAGGAACTGGGCCTGACGCCGGAGCAGGGCACCGAGCTGGCGATTGCCACCTTCACCGGCGCGGCCCAGCTGGCGGCCCGGTCCGGCGAGCCGGTGTCGGTGCTGCGCGAGCGGGTCACGTCCAAGGGCGGCACCACCTATGCGGCGCTGACCTCGATGGAAGCATCAGGCGTGAAGGATGCCATCGTGAAGGCGCTGCATGCGGCGTCGGCACGGGGCAGGGAACTGGGCGAGGAGTTTGGGAAGGATTGAGTTGGCGCATGGTGCGTTGCTGTCAGCCGTAATCAGCAGGCTGGGGTGTTCGCGTTTCCAGAGGGGACAGCTGGTTTCTTGACGATCGGTGTCGTTTCGATGGAGGGCAGGCGGCTTGTCGTGGAGCCCTGGACCGCGTAATGCCCCTTCGGGGTATTGCGCCCTACGACCTACGGCCGGGTAATGCCCATGCGGCGTGTTACGCCCGACAATTTTTGGACGTAGGGTGGAATACCCCGAAGGGACATTCCACGGGGTGCCCCGTACCGCATACCGCAACGCAAGCTGCGCAAGGGCACGCTTCAACGCAGCGCCAGATCCAGCGCAATCCCCGCAAACACCGCCGCGCCCAGCCAGTTGTTATGCCTGAATGCGGCAAAGCAGGGCATGCGCTCGCGGCCGCGGATCAGGAAGTAGTGATACACCGCCATGCCGGCAGCCACCATCATGCCAAGGATGAACCAGATGCCCAGGCCGGCCGACAGGCCGACGGCCGTCACCAGCCCGAGGCTGGCCGCGTAGCACAGCATCACCGCCAGCACGTCGTACCGGCCAAAGGTGATCGCCGAAGTGCGTATGCCTATCTTCAGGTCGTCATCCCGGTCCACCATCGCATATTCCGTGTCGTAGGCCAGCGCCCAGAAGATATTGGCCAGCAGCAGCAGCCAGGCCTGCGCCGGCACCGTATCCTGGATTGCCGCATAGGCCATCGGTATGCCGAAGCCGAAGGCAATGCCGAGATAAGCCTGGGGCAGGGCGAAGAAGCGCTTGAAATAGGGATAGCTGGCGGCAATCGCCACTGCCGCCACCGACAGCAGCTTGGTCAGCGTATTGAGCGGCAGGATCAGCAGGAAGGCCACGACAGACAGCACGGCAGCCACCAGCAGCGCTTCCCAGCCGGCGATGCGGCCCGAGGTCAGCGGCCGCTCTGCAGTGCGCTTGACATGACGGTCGAAGTCGCGGTCGGCGTAGTCGTTGACGGCGCAGCCGGCCGAGCGCATCAGCACGGTGCCCAGGGTGAAGATCAGCACGACATGCCAGGGCGGATGGCCGCCTGATGCCAGCCATAGCGCAGCCAGCGTTGGCCACAGCAGCAGCAGGATGCCTATCGGTTTATCCAGCCTGACTAACCGCAGGTAGAGTTGTAGTCGTGTCATTGCTTTAGAATAAGCCGGTATTTAAAAAAGCCGCGCAAAAGCGCTGATTATAAGCGCCGCCAGTTGACCGATCGGGCAGAGACACCAGGTGCCATGATGCCTGTAACCTGCCTGTCATCCACGGCGGCTACCATTCCGCAATTTCAGGAGACCCGTTCATGCCGCACCACTTCCGCGCCATTACTGTCGCCAGCGTCCTGCTGTGCGCCGCCGCATCGGCCCAGGCCGCCACCGAAATCACCTGGTGGCATTCCATGACCGGCGCCCTCGGCGAGCGCGTCGCCGGCCTGGCGGACCAGTTCAACAAGAGCCAGTCCAACTACAAGGTCAATGCAGTCTACAAGGGCGCCTACGATGAATCGATGTCGGCCGCGATTGCCGCCTACCGTGCCGGCAATGCGCCCAACATCCTGCAGGTATTCGAGGTGGGCACCGCCACCATGATGTATTCCAAGGGCGCGATCGTGCCGGTGTCGCAGGTGATGAAGCAGGCCGGCGAGAAGTTCGACACGTCCGGCTATGTGCCGGCAGTGGCGGGCTATTACACCGCGCCGAATGGCGAGATGCTGTCCTTCCCGTTCAACAGCTCGACCACCGTCTTCTACTACAACAAGGACATGTTCGCCAAGGCGGGCCTGGACCCGGAAAAGGCGCCGGTCACCTGGCAGGAAGTGGTGTCGGCCGCGGCCAAGCTCAAGGCCAGCGGCGAGCGCTGCGCCTATACCACCGGCTGGCAGGCATGGGTGCACCTGGAGAGCTTCTCGGCCTGGCATAACGTCGAGTATGCAAGCAAGAACAATGGCTTCGGCGGCCTGGATGCGCGCCTGAAGTTCAACAGCCCGCTGCATGTAAAGCACATCACCAACCTCTCGAACTGGGCCAAGCAAGGCTACTTCACCTACGGCGGCCGCAAGAACGAGCCGGAAGCGAAGTTCTATTCCGGCGAATGCGCGATGCTGACCTCGTCCAGCGGCGCCTATGCCAACATTTCCAAGAACGCCAAGTTCAAGTACGCGGTGGCGCCGCTGCCTTACTACAACGATGTGCCGGGCGCGCCGCAGAACACGGTGATCGGCGGCGCTTCGCTGTGGGTCATGGCAGGCAAGAAGCCTGACGAGGTCAAGGCGACCGCGCAGTTCCTGAAGTTCCTGGCGCAACCGGAGATCCAGGCCAAGTGGCATCAGGAAACCGGCTATCTGCCCATCACCAAGGCGGCCTACGACCTGACCCGCCAGTCCGGCTTCTATGACAAGAATCCGGGCACCGATGTCGCCGTCAAGCAGATGATCGTCAAGACCACCGACAAGTCGCGCGGCATCCGCCTCGGCAATGCGACCCAGATCCGCACCGTGGTGGACGAGGAACTGGAAAACGTCTGGGCCGGCAAGAAGACGCCGCAGGAAGCGCTGGACGCGGCTGTGAAGCGCGGCGACGAGCTGCTGGTGCGCTTCGAGCGCGCCAACAAGTAAGGCAGACGCCGGGCGCGGGGCAACTTCGGGACGTGCCGGATCGCCCTGCGCCGCGCAGCCTGCGGTGAATAGGAACAGGCATGCATACGCGAACGCCGCGCCTTGGCGACGCCGGCATGCTGGTCAGGCGCGGGCTTCGGTACGGCGCTCCCCCATGGGTTCACCCGCTGGGAGGACGGCCTTGTCACTCCAGAGGTTGCATCAGCATTGGCACACGTCCGGACGGCGGCATGCATTCCCTTCTTCGTCGCTTCAGGCGCGCCTGTGCAGCATTTCAGAAGACACGGCGGCCGGTATGGCAGCAGGCGCCTCGTGCTGTACATAATCACGCCACATCTCCACTAACTGACTGAAGTTTGTCAACACGGTGCCGAGCAGGACGTAGGTCAAATTGTTTCCGTGAACGTCGTAAATCAGCACCGCCTTGCCCTCCGCGCCATTAATAGCCATGCGCGCGCCGCCTGTCTCCTCCCACAACAGGTTATAGGACAGCAGGGTTTCAAACACCGCCATGCGTTGCTCGATCGTTGGCCGGCCCAGCACAGAACTCAGAACCAGGCGGCCCGGGTCGTCGGTCCATTCGACCAGTATTGGCGATTTCCCTTCAAAGGTCGCAAGCCAGCTTCCGGAGTCAACCCGAGTAAGCGACATATCGGACAACCCACTGGCCTGGAGTTCTTCAATCATCAAGCGTGCAATATCGACAGTGAGTTCCATGGCGATGGTTTCCTTGATGTCCCATTTTGTGGATGTTCAGTGCCGGCTCTTAGTTTTGTATTGCTTCAGGTCTCTTGTAATTGAAGTGATCGTGCCATGGAGATCGGCTACCGTAATGCTCACACCACGCGCTTCTTTGCTGTCGAATAATTTCTTGATCAAGTCGATTTTATTTTTCGTGTCGTCGCTGATCCGGCGGTCAGTCTCCCATTTGCTCAACATGCTCTTGAGAGTGGTGACGGTTTGGTTGATGCTCCGGCGTTCTATGGAACGCTTCAGATCGTTCAGGAGAAGGAAGGAGATCCCCGTCGTGTTTGTATCGGGTTTATGTAACTCGATGGCAACTTTGGGTGCTGCCTGCGGCTCTGATCGAATGGTCACCACTTCGTCGGAACTTTTTGCGGCTTCCAGCAGGTTTTTCAAGGCTTTCATTTCCTTGAGATCGATATGGGCGAAATCGGCGGACGTGGAGGGCTGGGGCAATGGCGGTGATGACAAATCTTCGACGATCAGGGATACGATGGGACGAAGATCCGCTCCGGTAATATATTCACCCACCATGATCTTGTTTTTCAGGGTCAATAAAGTTGAAGTCAATTCTTCCATTGTGATGTCGTCAAGTTTCGGATTTCCGGCTATGTTCTGGTTATCAAAAATGCTCATGAAGCCGAAATAAGTTTCCGCCTTCTCATCTCGCGTCATCACTTTTTGATGAAACGAGCTATCGGACGGTACGATTTTCTTGATTGAGAAGCCCCAAGGTGTTTGAGAGTCAAAAGCGCATGTGAATCTATCCGCATCCGCGCCATTACTACTGAGCATGCCCTGCAATTGCTTCATATGCGGCAGCCCGATATTTTTGGTTGAGGTATTTTTTCTTAGCTTCGCTTCCTGGGCGTCCATCAATTCTACTGGTATGGATTTATCCAAAGCATCCAATTTGTTCACCATTGCTGGGCTGGGCCTTGCCGGTTGGGGAACTGGCGCCTTGGGTCGCGGAGGTGGGGCATGGGTCGCCGGTGTGCTTGCAGGTATCGGCGGGTTCGGCTGCGCTGAAACCTGGGACGGAAGAGTGGCCCCCTTGGGGTTGGCGAGCATGCTTGCGCCTGATGTGGACGCATTGATCTGATTGAGCGCGGAAGTTTTGTCCAAGGTGGACGGCGATTTGGCGCCCGTCGGTATGGTTGTTCCACCATTGGAAGCAGCAGAAGTGGAATCCGTGGTCAGGTTCTGTTGGTTCGTCTGAGTTTGCGAGGAATTTTTCGGTGACGATGGATACATGGCATTTTCTTTCCGTAGTTACAAGCGATGGTCCGAAGCAAAGGCGATATCGTCCCGACATTGCAAGCACACCTGCAAAAAAATCGCTTCAAGCAGGGAGGGACGAGAAGAGCTCATGCCATAAGGCATGTCTCGTGGGCATTGCGGGCAGATGATCGAAGCAAAGGATTGCTAAAAGCAAATTTTAAGTAACGCAACTTGTCGTTTCGTTCGCTTATCGTCCTTCGTTAATGCTTCGCTCTGGCGGCGTTGTTCTTGCCCGGCTTGTGCCCTGTGAGACGTCTGCATCGGAAGGCTTGCACCCTGCAGAGCGTGAAAGAGACCGAAGCCTGCTATGCGAAGTGCATTGCGGGCCTGGTTGGATGACTTGCCACACTTTCCGGACGACCCTGAAGGGGTGCGCGCATTGCAGGGCGCAACGGCCTAGCTGTGCCATGCCGCGGAATTGCCGAACTCATGAAGAAAGGCGAGGGCAGCATCTCAACCAGGCCAGCAGGGGCTGATGGAGATGCTGAAAGCGCGTTATATCGATTGAACTACGGATCAGACAGCCCGGAACGGAAGCGCAAGGCCAGCCATAACCATGGCAATAACCGGTCAACCGGTGACACTGCACGGGGGCAAGTCGGTCGCTGGCGGAACCGGCCTCAGCTTTCCTCCACCCCCGCATCGGTCAGCAAATCCACGCCATGCAGGTCGCAGGCCAGCACGGCCTGCCGCACCGCCTCGATCGCCGGACGCCGGGTAAAGCTCTTGCGCCAGGCGATCGCCACGCGCCGGGTCGGCACCGGGTCCTCGAACGGCACATAGCGCAGCAGGCCGTCCTGCGCCTGCATGTCCGGCACCGAGGCCTTGGGCAGCACCGTGATGCCGATGCCGGACGCCACCATGTGGCGTATGGTTTCCAGCGACGAGCCTTCGAAGGTGCGGGCAATGCCGTCGCCCGTGGTGGAAAAGCGCGCCATCTCCGGACAGACTTCCAGCACCTGGTCGCGGAAGCAGTGGCCATTGCCAAGCAGCAGCATGGTCTCGTTCTTCAGGTCGGCGGAGCTGATCTTTTCCCGGTTAGACCAGGGATGGCTGCTCGGCATGGCCACCACGAAGGGCTCGTCATACAGCGGCTGCACCAGCAGGCCCTGCTGCGGAAAGGGTTGCGCCATGATGGCCGCGTCGAGTTCGCCCTGGCGCAGCATTTCCACCAGCTTGACGGTGAAGTTTTCCTGCAGCACCAGCGGCATCTGCGGCACGCGCTCGATCATGTTGCGCACCAGCTGCGGCAGCAGGTACGGTGCCACGGTGTAGATCACGCCCAGCCGCAGTTGGCCGGTCAGCGGGTCCTTGTTCTGCTTGGCGATTTCACGGATCGCGGCCGTCTGCTCCAGCACCCGTTCGGCCTGGGCGACAATTTGCGAGCCCAAGGGTGTCATCGAGATTTCCGAGCCGCCGCGCTCGAAAATCGGCACGCCCAGCTCGTCTTCCAGCTTCTTGATGGCGACGGAGAGGGTAGGTTGGGCGACGAAACAGGCTTCCGCCGCATGGCCAAAATGTTTTTCGCGGGCGACCGCGACAATGTATTTCAGTTCAGTAAGCGTCATAGCCAATATATTCGCACATACGATCGTTGATCGTATTCTTGCATCGTCACACCTTCAGGTAATCCTCTTTCGACCCCAGCCAGCGCGCAAGGTGGGCCGCCACGGTGGCCGGGTCGTCGCGCAGCAGGCGCTGGGCCAGGTCGCGCGCCTCTTCCACCAGCCACTGGTCGGTTTCCAGGTCGGCGAAGCGCAGCAGCGCCTGGCCGGATTGGCGGGCGCCCAGGAATTCGCCGGGGCCGCGGATTTCCAGGTCGCGCCGGGCAATCTCGAAGCCGTCGGTGGTCTCGCGCATCGTGCCCAGGCGCTGGCGGGCTACCGGCCCAAGCGGACTCTGGTACAGCAGCACGCAGACGCTGGCGGCCGAGCCGCGTCCGACCCGGCCGCGCAGCTGGTGCAGCTGCGACAGGCCGAACCGCTCGGCATGCTCGATCACCATCAGCGAGGCATTCGGCACGTCAACGCCAACCTCGATCACCGTGGTGGCCACCAGCACATGGGTTTCAGCCTGGATGAAGGAATCCATCACCGCCTGCTTTTCCGCCGATTTCATGCGGCCATGCACCAGGCCGACCCGCAGATCGGGCAGCGCCTCGGCCAGCGTTGCATGGGTGTCGGTGGCGGTCTGCAACTGCAGCGCCTCGGATTCCTCGATCAGCGGGCAAACCCAGTACACCTGGCGGCCCTCCAGCGCGGCGGCATGGACCCGGGCGATTACTTCCTCGCGCCGGTTCTGGTCGATCACCCGGGTCACGATGGGCGTGCGGCCAGGCGGCAATTCATCGATCACCGACACTTCCAGGTCGGCGTAATAGGTCATGGCAAGCGTGCGCGGTATCGGCGTGGCCGACATCATCAGCTGGTGCGGCACGGTCGCTTCCTCGGGATGGTCGTCTCGGCCCTTGTTGCGCAGCGCCAGCCGCTGTCCAACGCCGAAGCGATGCTGCTCGTCGACGATTACCAGGCCGAGTTTCTGGAACTGCACCGCCTCCTGGATCAGCGCATGGGTGCCGATTACCAGATGCGCCTCGCCGGACTCGATGAGCGCTTGCGCCTGCTGCTTTTCCTTCTTCTTGAGGCTGCCGGTCAGCCAGGCCACCGTCACGCCCAGCGGCTCCATCCAGGCTGCGATCTTGCGAAAATGCTGTTCGGCCAGGATTTCGGTGGGCGCCATCAGCGCTGCCTGGAAGCCGCTGTCGATCGCCTGCGCCGCCGCCAGCGCCGCCACCACGGTCTTGCCGCTGCCGACATCGCCCTGCAGCAGCCGCTGCATGGGATAGGACGCGCCGAGGTCGGTGCGGATGTCGCCCAGCACCCGTTGCTGGGCGCCGGTCAGCTTGAACGGCAGCGCGGCCAGAAAGGCTGCCGACAGATCGCCGGCCACGGTGAGCGGTGCCGCGCCCTTCGCGCGGCGCGCATCCTGCGCCCGCTTCAGCGACAGCTGCTGGGCCAGCAGCTCGTCGAATTTCATGCGCACCCAGGCCGGGTGGGAACGGTCTTCCAGCGCGCTTTCATCGATCTCGGCCGGCGGGTTGTGCAGCAGGCGCACCGCCTCTTCGAACGGCATCAGCCGGTGCGCTTCCAGCAGCGATGGCGGCAGCGTGTCATGCCAGTCCAGCCGGGCCATTGCCTCGGCGATGGCCTTGCGCAGCGCGGTCTGCGACACGCCCTCGCCGGACGGATAGACCGGCGTCAGCGCGCTGGGCAGTGGCGCGCCCTCGGTCACGACCTTGTAGGCCGGATGGACCATCTCCGGGCCGAAGAAACCATGCCGCACCTCGCCGCGGGCACGGATCCGGTTGCCCTCGGCGAACTGCTTGGTCTGGCTGCCGTAGAAATTCAGGAAGCGCATCACCAGCGGACCGGAGGCGTCCTCCATCGTGACCACCAGCTGCCGGCGCGGCCGGTACTGGACTTCGCAGGACGTGACCACGCCTTCGACCTGGGCCGGGCTGCCGCTCATGAAGCCGGCCTGGCGGATGTCGACGATCTCCGTTTCGTCCTCGTAGCGCATCGGCAGGTGCAGCACCAGGTCCATGTCGGTGCGCAGGCCGAGACGGGCGAGCTTGTCCTCCAGGCGCTTGGGAGCGGCCTTGGTCGTCTTTGCTGGCTTGGCGGTCTTGGCTGGGGCTGGGCTTGTCGCGGGCATTTGATAGGAACTGCGCGGTACAGCGTAAAATAGCGGGTTTTCGCGATGGTTACGCCATTGCCGCCTGATTTACAAACCTGTAACCATAGCAGTTCCAGGCCTGCTCCGATACCCACCGCATCGCATGTACGCACTCTCCGATTACGATTTCGACCTGCCGCCCGAACTGGTGGCGCAAACGCCTCTTGCCGAGCGCAGCGCATCGCGCCTGCTCCATGTGGAGCAGCACGCCCTTGCCGACCGCGCCTTCACCGACATTGTCGACCTGCTGTCGCCGGGCGACCTGCTGGTGTTCAACAATACCCGGGTGCTCAAGGCCCGTTTCCTCGGCGTCAAGGAGACTGGCGGCAAGGTCGAGGCCCTGGTGGAGCGGGTGCTGGATGCGCGCACCGTCCATGCCCAGCTGCGGGCTTCGAAGTCGCCGCCGCCGGGCACCCGCATCCGCCTGGCCGACGCCTTCGACGTGGTTGTCGGCGAGCGCGCCGGCGAATTCTTCACCCTGGTGTTTCCGGACGATGTCTTCGAACTGATCGAAGCCCACGGCCGGCTGCCGCTGCCGCCCTACATCGAGCATGCCGCCGACGCCCATGACGAGGAGCGTTACCAGACTGTGTATGCCAGGGAGCCGGGTGCGGTCGCCGCCCCCACCGCCGGCCTGCATTTCGATGCGCCGCTGCTGCAGCGCCTGCAGGAACGGGGCGTGCGCATGGCCTATATCACGCTGCATGTGGGCGCCGGCACCTTCCAGCCGGTGCGGGTGGAAAACCTGGCCGAGCACCAGATGCACAGCGAGTGGTACACCATTTCCCAGGACACGGTGGACGCGGTGGCCGAAACCCGCGCCGCCGGCCGCAGCGTGGTCGCGGTGGGCACCACCAGCCTGCGCGCGCTGGAATCGGCGTCCCAGAGCGGCCAGCTGGTCGCCGGCAGCGCCGACACCCGGCTCTTCATCACGCCCGGCTACCGCTTCCATACCGTGAACCGGCTGATCACCAATTTCCATCTGCCCAAATCGACGCTGCTGATGCTGGTTTCGGCCTTCGCCGGCTACGACACCATGCGCGCGGCCTACCGCCATGCGATCGAACAACGCTACCGTTTCTTCAGCTATGGCGACGCCATGCTACTGACCTGTTCCAACAATGCTTAATTTCAAACTGAAAAAGACCGACGGCAACGCCCGCCGCGGCAGCATCACCCTGAACCACGGCGAGGTCGAGACCCCGATCTTCATGCCGGTCGGCACCTACGGCACCGTGAAGGCGATGTCGCCGCTGGAGCTCAAGGAAATCGGCGCCCAGATCATCCTGGGCAACACCTTCCACCTGTGGCTGCGCCCCGGCACAGGCATCCTCGACAAGTTTGGCGGCCTGCACCGCTTCATGGGCTGGGACAAGCCCATCCTGACCGACTCCGGCGGCTTCCAGGTATTTTCGCTGGGCGCGATGCGCAAGATCACGGAAGAGGGCGTGAAATTCGCCTCGCCCATCAATGGCGACAAGCTGTTCCTTTCGCCCGAGATCTCGATGCAGATCCAGCGCTCGCTCAACTCCGACATCGTGATGCAGTTCGACGAATGCACGCCGTACGAGATCAATGGCCGCGCCGCCACGGTGGATGAGGCAGCGAAGTCGATGCGCATGTCGCTGCGCTGGGCGCAGCGCTCGCGCAATGAATTCAGTGCCGGCGAAAACCCGAATGCGCTGTTTGGCATCGTCCAGGGCGGCATGTACGAGGCGCTGCGCGATGAATCCCTGGCCGGCCTGAACGACATCGGCTTCGACGGCATCGCCATCGGCGGCCTGTCGGTCGGCGAACCCAAGGAAGACATGATGCGGGTGCTGGAGCACATCGGCCCGCGCCTGCCGGCCGACAAGCCGCACTACCTGATGGGCGTGGGCACGCCGGAAGACCTGGTCGAAGGCGTCAGCAATGGCGTCGACATGTTCGACTGCGTGATGCCTACCCGTAACGCCCGCAACGGCTGGCTGTTCACCCGCTTTGGCGACATCAAGATCAAGAATGCCCGCTACAAGGATGAAGACCGTCCGCTCGATGAAACCTGCGGCTGCCATGCCTGCCGCAACTTCTCGCGTGCCTATCTGCATCACCTGCATCGCGCCGGCGAGATCCTGGGCGCGCGCCTCAACACCATCCACAACCTGCATTACTACCTTGACCTGATGCGTCAGGCGCGCGAGGCGATCGACGCCGGCGCCTTCCAGGCGTTTCGCATTCGTTTCCACCAGGATCGGTCGCGCGGCGCCTGATTTGCGCTGGCGCAGAGCCTGTCGCTGCAAGGCATGCGGCAGCGCTTGTCGATGGAACAGGTACGCGCTGGCTTTTCCTCACGGTGCAAGTCAACCGGGCAAGCCTGGCTCAGGCAAGCCAGCGTTGTCTCGTTTGACTCCCCCGCCGCGGCGTTGCCGGCAGCGGGAGATGACCTGCCACGACTCGCTTGAGGAGCTCCATGATGAATGCGCTATACGATGACGACGTGCCGGCTGTCTGGCTACGGCTGCAGGAGAATCATCCCGGATGGTCGGAACCATCCTTTCCCCACCTGGAGGTTGCGCTGGCGCCGCGCATTGTTGCCGTGCCCGCTACGCAAGAGAACAATGCAGGCAACCGGCTCATGCCGCAGCTGGACGACCACTGGCATCAGCTTGATCCAGCAGCATTTTCGCAACCCGGATACAAGGCGCCGCGGAAAATGCTTGACGAAAAAGTACGGCGGCACTGCTTCAACTGGAAAGCAGATGCCGATCTGATCACCAGCCCCAACCGTACCAGTCCGGCAGAACCTTGCCTGAATGAGGAACGCAATACCCGGGCACCGGGAGCAACCGCGGCGCTGGTTGAAACCTGTATCCGTGGCGACCAGCAAGCCGTGCAGGCACTGCTCTGGGAAGGCGCGGATGTCACTGCGCGTGATCATCATGGCCTGACCGCGCTGGACCATGCGATCGATCACGAGCAATTCATCATTGCCGAGACCCTGCGCGCCGCGGGCGCGGTCTGGACCCTGTCCCGCAAGGATGTCACGGCACTTCTGATTCCCTTGGTCAATGCGAATCTGCCCAACCTGTTGCGCTACGCGCTGAGCGCCAGCGCTGATATCGCCGTGACCGATCGCAACGGTCGCACGCCCCTGCACCATGCGGTGCTGAACATGCGCCATGCCTTCCTGCCTTGCCTGGCAAACCTGCGGACAGCGGCGCATGCGGATGCATGGGGAAACACGCCCTTGCACCTGGCCGCCCTTGCTTGCAACCAGCCAGCGCTCAAGGCCCTGCTGGTTTGGCGGGCAGCGTTAAATGTACGCAACGGGGACGGCAACACCGCGCTTTCCTGTGCCTGTGCACTTCCGTCCGTCAATTCCGTCATGCTGCTACTGCGCGCAGGCGCCGACATCACGCTGGAAAACCGTCTCGGCCAGCGCCCGCTGCATATCGCCTGCCTCCGTGGCCAGACGGATATCGTGCGCATGCTGCTGGCTCTTGGCGCCGATCCGCAGATGCGCACTGTCCATGGCGAAACGGCGCTGGACATCGCACGGCGGGTAAATATTCCCGCCATCGTCAGTACCCTGACGCTGGGCGGCGCGACAGATTGAACACGGCGCCGCCACTGCCGGGCGGCGCGGAAAACCGGGTAAGCGGTGCTAAAATGCCGGGTCTTTCAAAACTACAAGGTGGAGCAGTACACATGTTGATATCGAATGCATACGCCCAGGCGGCCGGTGCGGGCGGTCTGGAAAGCAGCCTGACCAGTTTCCTGCCCATCATCCTGATGTTCGTGGTCCTGTATTTCCTGATGATCCGTCCGCAAATGAAGCGGCAGAAGGAACAACGGGCCATGATGGACGCGCTGGCCAAGGGCGATGAAGTGGTCACCGTGGGCGGCATGCTGGGTCGCGTCACCAAGGTGGCCGACGCCTATGTCACGCTCGACATCGCCAACGGCACCGAAGTAGTGGTGCAGAAAGCCGCCGTCGCCACCCTGCTGCCCAAGGGCACCATCAAGGCGCTTTAATACCTACCCGGTACGAGCGGCGCAGCGGGGCGCAGCCAATGTCCCGCAGCGGCCTCCCCAGGGCCGCGATCCTCTTCTGAATGCTCCCATGCCATGAACCGCTATCCCCTCTGGAAATACATCATCATCGTCATCGCGCTGCTGTTCGGCGTGATCTATACGTTGCCCAATTTCTTTGGCGAATCGCCGGCGCTCCAGGTGAGCAGCGCCAAGGCGACCGTCAAGGTCGATAACAGCGTCACCGGCCTGGTGGAGGGCGCGCTGCAGAAGGTGGGCCTGCCGGCCCAGGGCATCGTCTACGAAACCATCGGCACCCAGGGTTCGGTGCGTGTGCGCTTCGCCGATACCGACACCCAGTTCAAGGCCAAGGGCATCCTTGAAAAGGAGCTGAACCGCGATCCGGCCGACCCGACCTACCTGGTGGCCTTCAACCTGCTGCCCAACACACCGCGCTGGCTGCAGGGCCTGCATGCCTTCCCGATGTACCTGGGCCTGGACCTGCGGGGCGGCGTGCATTTCCTGATGCAGGTCGACACCAAGGCAGTGATGAACAAGCGGCTGCAGGGCCTGCAGACCAGCGTGCGCAGCATCCTGGTGGACAAGAAGATCCGCTACGCCGGCATCGGCCGCAGCGGCGACAGCGTCGAAGTGCGCTTCCGCGATGAAGCCACCCGCAATGCCGCGCGCGAAGCGCTGGCCTCGCAACTGTCGGAGCTGGTGCTGGCCGATGCCGGAAATGGCGCCGACTTGTCGCTGGTGGCCAGCCTGCGCCCCGAGGCACTGAAGAACACGGTGGAAGACGCGGTGCAGCAGAACATCACCACCCTATCCAAGCGCGTCAATGAACTCGGCGTGGCCGAGCCGCTGATCCAGCGCCAGGGCGCGGACCGCATCGTGGTGCAGCTGCCGGGCGTGCAGGACGTATCGCGCGCCAAGGACATCATCGGCCGCACCGCCACGCTGGAAGTGCGCTTCGTCGATGAGACGGTGACTCGCGGCACTGAGGAAACCGCCGCCATTCCGTTCGGATCCGAACTGTTCAAGGTCGGCCGCGGCGCGCCCGTGGTGCTGTACAAGGATCCGATCATCACCGGCGACTATATTTCCAATGCCTCCGCCAGCTTCGACCAGAACCAGCAGCCCGCGGTCGGCATCGACCTCAACGGCGACGGCGGCCGCCGCATGCGCGAAGCCACCCGCAACAAGATCGGCAAGCTGATGGCCATCGTGCTGTTCGAGAAGAACCGCGGCGAAGTGCTGACCGTGGCCACCATCCGCGACGAGCTTGGCGCGCGCTTCCAGATTACAGGCATGGGCTCTTCCGAGGCATCCAACGACCTGGCGCTGCTGCTGCGCGCCGGCTCGCTGGCCGCGCCGATGGAAATCATCGAGGAACGCACCATCGGCCCGCAGCTCGGCGCCGAGAACATCGCCAAGGGCTTCAATTCCACGCTTTACGGCTTCGCCGCCATCGCGGTCTTCATGGTGATCTACTACATGCTGTTCGGCTTCTTCAGCGTGTTCGCGCTGGCAGTCAACCTGCTGTTGCTGATCTCCATCCTGTCGCTGCTGCAGGCCACGCTGACCCTGCCCGGCATCGCCGCAATCGCCTTCACGCTGGGCATGGCGATCGACGCCAACGTGCTGATCAACGAGCGCATCCGCGAGGAACTGAGGAATGGCGCTTCGCCGCATTCGGCGATCGCCACCGGCTTCGACCGCGCCTGGGCCACGATTCTCGACTCCAACGTCACCACGCTGATTGCCGGCCTCGCGCTCCTGATCTTCGGCTCCGGGCCGATCCGCGGCTTCGCCGTGGTGCACTGCCTGGGCATTGCCACCTCGATCTTCTCGTCGGTGTTCATTTCGCGCGGCGTTGCCAACCTGTGGTACGGCCGCAAGAAGAAACTCACCGGCATATCGATCGGCCAGATCTGGAAGCCGGGCACCTGAGCCTGGCCCCTACCGACATCAGAGGATTCCATGGAACTTTTCCGCATCAAGAAAGATATTCCCTTCATGCGCCACGCGTTGATCTTCAACGTGATCTCGGCGCTGACCTTCGTCGCCGCGGTGTTCTTCCTGGTTCACAAGGGACTGCACCTGTCGATCGAGTTCACCGGCGGCACCGTGATGGAGGTGGCTTATCCGCAGAGCGCCAATATCGAGGGAATCAGGCAGAACGTGGTCGGCATGGGCTTTACCGACAGCCAGGTGCAGAGCTTCGGCACCGCACACGACGTGCTGATCCGCCTGCCAACGCAAAAGGGCCTGAACTCGACCCAGGTCAGCGAAAAGGTGCTGGGCGGCCTCAAGGCGCAGGACCCGACGGTGGAACTGCGCCGGGTTGAATTCGTGGGCCCGCAGGTGGGCGAGGAACTGACGCATGACGGCCTCATGGCATTGGGCATGGTGGTGCTGGGCATCGTGATCTACCTGGCCTTCCGCTTCGAATGGAAGTTCGCGGTGGCGGCCATCGTCGCCAACCTGCATGACGTGGTGATCATCCTGGGCTTCTTTGCCTTCTTCCAGTGGGAGTTCTCGCTGACCGTGCTGGCTGCGGTGCTGGCGGTGCTGGGCTATTCGGTCAACGAGTCGGTGGTGGTGTTCGATCGTGTCCGCGAAACCTTCCGCGACCGCCGCTATGGCAAGCTGGCCACGGCAGATGTGATGAACCATGCCATCACGAGCACGATTTCCCGCACCATCATCACCCACGGCTCGACCGAAGTGATGGTGCTGTCGATGCTGCTGTTCGGCGGCCCGACGCTGCATTACTTCGCCATTGCGCTGACCATCGGCATTCTGTTCGGCATTTACTCGTCGGTATTCGTCGCAGCTGCCGTGGCCATGTGGCTGGGCGTCAAGCGCGAAGACCTGCTCAAGCCGGCAAAGGAAAAGGACACCACCGGCGGCGCTGTGGTTTGATGTTTGCATGATGCAGCAAGCGCGGGCCGCAACGGCCTGCGCGAGCCGGGCCGCCAGGCCTGGCAGGTCAGCGTGACAGGCGTCCTGTTACGGCATTGAATTCTTCCCCTGCAAGTGTTACGAAGGCCGACATCGTCCTTGAGACGTCGTCTTGCATAACACTAACCCGGAGGACATTCATGTCGGAATCAAGCGCGGAATTATCGGGCGGGTCGAAGAGATATAGCGCTAGCAGTAGTCGAAGTAATAGTCCGCGCGAGTTGAAAGATTTTTCAAGCGAGGAGGAAGCATCTCCTGGCAAGTCAGATGTCCCGGTAATAAAGGCGCCTGGTTCTGTTGCGCCCAAGTTAAAGACCAAAGACAGCAAGAATGTTTCGGCTCATCCCGATTTTTCCAGGGCGCGGTCCCGCCTCAATACGCGAGCAGGCTCTGGCATAAAGGTCATGCAGGAAGGCTCGAAAACGCAACTGAGCGCAACCATCATTGAAAGTGCCAGTACCTCGGAGTCCGGTCGGCGTAGTCCCGGCTCATCGAATAAGCAAAGGCGGGAAACGGACAATGACAATGACAATGACAATGACAATGACATCCGTTCTCCCTTGATCGACGAGGGCACGGGAAAAAACTCGAGTGGGCGCAATACAGCCAAAAAGGCTGGGTCTCTTATAAGGAAACAGACTCTCAAGGCCAGAACGAAGGCAGCCGCCACGAGCACGACAACAACTACCACGACAACGACGACTACCACGACAACAACGGCCACCACAGTGCCTGTTTACAAAGCGTCAAGTTCGAACAGCGAGGAAGGGGAGTCGTCGTCAAGCCAGGTGGAAAAGCGCACGCCCAACGCTCGCACGAAGGAGAAGCGCCGCTCTTACATTGCTTTAAGCGTCCAGCCAGACCAACAATCCATTGCGGCTGTGAAGAATGCGGAGTCCATTTCCCGTCTCCCATCCGGCAAGCAGAAAGAATTCTTTGAAAAGACGCTGGGCATGATCGAGCAGATGAGTCCGGACAGCCGCTGTGCCGCATTGGTCAGGCTGGCACCCGCCTTGAAGCTTTTTGATTCGAAGGAGCAAGCTGTCTATTTGCTGCGCTTGCGCAAACTGGCTTCTCTGCCGATGTCCGTGCAGGACAGAAGGAAAGTCATCGATGCGCTGGTGTGTACCTATGCCGGAAGCGCCATTGATAGCACCGACAGCGATTACCATAATCTGGATGGCGAGGGCTCAGGCATGGAGCAAGCTTACCCACCAGATGATGCCGAAAACCTGAGGAAATTTCAGCAGCAATCCAAAGAAGCCAAATTAAAGATTCAGGCCGTTAATGCGCCCGGTAAGCAACGTTCAACCGACACCATTCAGCAGGTTTTGCAAGATATGGCCACATCGGAGGATGCCTGCCTGAAGCTTGAATATGCTATCGGGTTTCTCGATGCCTTGGACAACCATCATGACACCGGCAAGAAGGTGATTCTCGGTCAGCTGCTTGACGCCTTGGGTGATGAAATCGTTACCACTGCCTTATTGATGGGGTTGTTGAATGAGGAACTGGGAAAAAATCCTGAAATAAAAATTCCTCCATCGGCAATGCTGCATGGTTTTATTGAGGCTAATAAGGGCGTTGTAAAAATTCTGGAAGATTTCATTGCAAAAGCCGCCCGCACGAAGCCCTTCCTGAATGCTTTTTACCAGCGCCTCCTGGAGCGGTCGAGGGAGATGTCCACGCCGGGAAGGAATAACGCCCGGATAGCCGCTGCGACAGTGTATCTGTTGATGGATCTGGCGGAATTAAGTCAATTGCCTGAAGCCAGCCGGTGCGTGCTGATTACGCACCTGTACCTCATGGATCCGAAGCAGCTCTATCAAGCCATATCCAAAACAAGAAAGCAGAATGGTGAAACCGGCTTCGACTTTGCCCATCGTGTCATTGCGCCCGTGATTGATGTGTCTGCCTGCTGTAGGTTGCTGCCTGCATCCCCTCTCAACAAGATGGAACACTTGGCCAGCTATCAGGATCGTGTGGATGCAGCCAACGGACAGAAGAAGCCGCCCCGTCTTCAACCTCGCGGAAAGCATCTGCGGGAGCTTCTTCTGAATGGCAAGGGCGATGCGGCGGGAGTAAAGGAGGCAGTCCGGAAAGTGCTTGCTTCCAATGCCAGCTTCGAAGACAAACGCGTTCAGCTTCAAGCGTTAGAGACAGCGCCGCTGACTGACGAGCTTCCTGCTTACGTTGAACGGTTTTACTTTGCCACAGCGGATGCCTACCTGAATGAACTCAATCCTGATGGAACCCGACCTTTGCCTGACATCGATCGATTACGAACGGAAAAAAAGCCCTACTACGAAACGCTTTCGCGGATACATAAAAAACTTCTGCCGGAAAAGGTGGCTGAACTCAGAAAGGAAACGAAGGAAGCCTATGACAAGGCCTTGACTAGTACGCTGCCGGCCATGCATGCGGCGATCATGAATAACAATGTGGCAATGGTAAAAGCTTATCTCGACGCTGTGCTGGATCCCGGGAATGGGCTGTCATCCAATGAGGCCATGCAGCTGATAAGCATGCCGCACAAGAAAAAATCCGCATTTTACAGAGCGCTGATTCGTGGCACGCCGGACATGATTCGCAGCTTTATTGAAATTATCCTTGCCTCGAAACTGGATGAAACGCATAAGGTTGATCTGTTATTGGCAAGGCGTGAGTCCGATAATTTTGGCGCATTTTATATTGCCATGTCTTCGCGCAATCCTGAGCGGGTCCAGGCATTCATGGAAGCGATCTTAAATTCTAATCTGAGCCCAAAGAATATAGAAAAACTTCTCAGATGCAAGAAAGAGCTTGGGAAAGGGGCTGTGGCAAACCAAAACAAGGTGAGTGAGATTTGGACGAATGCCAAATTGTACGCTCGCAGCGAAGCAATGCGTAACGAGGAAATATGGGCTTCCAGGGAGCAAAAAATCACTACGTACGACAAGATCAGCTATGGCGCACGCAAGATACCAAGCAAGGTCAATCCCGAAATCAAGCGCGATCCTGCCGGCTTGCGCACCAGAGAGGAAATGCCCAGTCTCGTGGCATTGTTCGATGACCTGATTGACAAATCCAACCTGGACCCTTCAACCAAGGAGCTGTTAAAGGACAAGTATCCGAACAGGAATCCTTCGAAGCAATAAACCCGATACCGGCCCCGGCGGCCGGCATCGTCAGCCACCTCAGATGTCCCGGGCCAGCCGCTCGGCGATACCAAGATAATTCGCCGGGGTCATTGCCAGCAACTGCTCCTTGGCCTGCTGCGGTATCGCCAGGCCTTGCACGAACGCCTGCAGCGCCTCGCGCGAAATGCCCTTGCCGCGGGTCAGCTCCTTCAGTTGCTCGTAAGGATTCTCGATGCCGTAGCGGCGCATGACCGTCTGCACCGGTTCGGCCAGCACTTCCCAAGTGGCGTCCAGGTCCTCGGCCATGCGTGCCGGATTGACTTCCAGCTTGTTCAGGCCGCGCAGGCAGCTGTCATAGGCCAGCAGCGCATAACCCAGGCCGACGCCGATATTGCGCAGCACGGTGGAGTCTGTCAGGTCACGCTGCCAGCGCGACACCGGCAGTTTCTCGGCCATGTGCTTCAGCACCGCATTGGCCATGCCGAGATTGCCTTCGGAATTTTCGAAGTCGATTGGATTGACCTTGTGCGGCATGGTGGACGAGCCGATCTCGCCAGCCTTGGTGCGCTGCTTGAAGTAACCCAGAGAGATATAGCCCCAGATGTCGCGGTTCAGGTCGAGCAGGATGGTGTTGGCGCGGGCGACCGCGTCGAACAGTTCGGCCATGTAGTCATGCGGCTCGATCTGAATGGTGTACGGATTAAAGGTCAGGCCAAGGCGCTCTTCGATTACCTGTCGGGAAAATGCCTGCCAGTCCAGTTCCGGATAAGCCGACAGATGGGCATTGTAGTTGCCGACTGCGCCATTCATCTTGGCCAGGATCTCCACCGAGGCGATGCGCTGCGCCGCGCGCCGCAGCCGCGCCACCACGTTGGCGATTTCCTTGCCCAGCGTGGTCGGGCTGGCCGGCTGGCCATGGGTGCGCGACATCATCGGCACGGCGGCCTGCTCATGCGCCAGCTCGGTCAGGCGGTCGATCACGGCTTGCAGCGCCGGCAGCAGCACTGTGTCGCGGGCAGCCTTGAGCATCATGCCGTGCGAGGTGTTGTTGATGTCTTCGGAGGTGCAGGCGAAATGGATGAATTCGCTCGCAGCCACCAGTTCGGGCACGTCCTTGACCTGTTCCTTGAGCCAGTATTCAACCGCCTTCACGTCGTGGTTGGTGACGGCTTCGATCTGCTTGATGCGCTCGGCGTCGGCTTCGGTGAAGTCATTGGCGATGCGCGTCAGCAGCGCATTGGCCTCCGTGGAAAACGGCTTGATCTCGTCCAGGCCCGCTGCGGCGAGCGCCTGCAGCCATGCAATCTCCACCTTGACCCGGTGATGCATGAAACCTGCTTCGGACAAAATGGGACGTAGTTTGTCGGTCTTGGCGGCATAGCGGCCGTCGAGTGGGGAAAGGGCGGTCAGGGTGGAGAGAGGCATGGCGATGAGGGAAAAGAAGATGGAAACTGTGCCGCAGCAAGAAGGCCAGTCGGCAGGACGGAAAAAAGCGCCATTCTACCACTGGCGGCGGTGCGTAATTTCCTTGTTCAGACGCGAAACCGCGTGTATTTTGCAGATTAAACCCGAATTTCCGGGTGCTATAATCGACCCGACCTATTCTAAAAACTGTCTATGAAACTACTCGGTTCCCTCGCCAGCCCTTATGTGCGTAAAGTGCGCGTCGTCATGGCCGAAAAAAAGCTCGATTACGAGCTGGTACTGGATAACGTCTGGGGGCCGGAAACTACCGTTCCGCAATCCAATCCCCTGGGCAAGGTGCCCTGCCTGATCATGGAAGACGGCGCCGCGCTGTTCGACTCCCGCGTCATCGTCGAATACCTGGATACGCTGACGCCGGTCGGCAAGCTGATTCCCGCGCAAAGCCGCGAGCGCGCGGTCGTCAAATGCTGGGAAGCCCTGGCCGATGGCGTGCTCGACGCCGCGATCCTGGTGCGGCTGGAAAAAACCCTGCGTCCGGTCGAGCAGCAGAGCCAGATCTGGATCGACCGCCAGATGGGCAAGGTGCATGCCGGCCTGAAAACCATGTCGCAGGACCTGGCCGAGACGCCGTACTGCATGGGTAACCAGTTCACGCTGGCCGACGTGGCCATCGGCTGCGCGCTGGGATGGCTGACTTTCCGTTTCCCGGAAATCACCTGGCGCGACGATTATCCGAACCTGGCGCGCCTGTTCGACAAGGTGTCCGAGCGGCCCTCCTTTAAAGATAGCGTTCCGCATTAAGACGCCATTAAAGGTATGCGTTGTGTTCCCGCACACCTTTCAATTGAAAAACGGCGCTGTTTGCGCCGTTTTGCTTTCATGTTCCCAGCCAGTCACCGGCTTCAGGTATCGGCCCACATCCGCAACAGGTTGTGATAGCAGCCGGTCAGCTTGACCACCGGCGGCGTGTCGCCCTCGGTGCCGCGCAGGGTGAGGATGGACATGTCCAGATCAAACAGCAGGCGGCGCTGTGCATCGTCGCGCACCATGCTCTCTATCCAGAAGAACGAGGCTAGGCGGCAGCCGCGGGTAACCGGCTCTACCCGGTGCACGCTGGACGCCGGGTACAGGATCAGGTCGCCGGCGGCCAGCTTCACCGACTGGCTGCCGAAGGTGTCCTCGATCACCAGTTCGCCGCCATCGTATTCCTCCGGTTCGGACAGGAACAGCGTGGCCGACAGGTCGGTGCGCACCCAGGCGCCGGTAATGGGCGAGGTGCGGACCGAATTGTCGATGTGGTTGCCAAAGGCATTGGCGGCGCCATCGTAGCGGTTGAACAGCGGCGGATAGGTTTTCTTGGGCAGCGCGCCGGTAATGAACAGCGCGCTCTTGCCCAGCGCATCAAGCACGATGGCGCGCGCCGCCCGCGCGGCTTCGGAGTCTTCCGGCAGCTGCCGGTTGTTCTTGACCTGCTCTGACTGGGTGCCGGCGGTGATCCTGCCATCAGCCCAGCCGGCTTCCTCCATGATGGCGCGGCACCTGGCCAGAGCGGCGGGCGACAGGACTTCGGGTACGCGCAACAACATGGAGGACTCCTCGTCAGAACTTGGTGGACAGCGTCAACTGGGCGATGCGGGTCGTGCCCGGCACGATATGGCCGGCATACACGCCCTCATAGTACTTGCGGTTGAACAGGTTGAAAACGTTCAGCTTCAGCGCCCATTTGTCCATCTGGTACTCGGCCATTGCATCCCAGCGCACATAGGACGGCGCCTCATTGGTATTGGTGGTGTTGCCATAACGCTTGCCCACCGCTTCCACGCCGCCGCCGAGCTTGAAGCGCTCGCTGACCCGATAGGTGCTCCAGATATTGGCGGTGTGCTGCGGCGTGTTGATCGGACGCTTGCCCAGGGTGTCCTGCTGGGTGCCGGTGGCGGCGTCGATCTTGGCATTCATCAGGGCCAGGCCGCCGAAGATTTCCCAATTTGGCGTGATCCGGCCGGCCAGCTCGAACTCGATGCCGTCGGTATGGCGCTTGCCGCTCAGCAGGTTCTGCTCGATGCTCACAGCCAAGTCGGTATTGCGCTCATTGGTCTTCTGGGAGCGGAACAGCGCGGTGCGGAACATCACGTTGCCATCCAGCAAATCCCACTTGGCGCCGATCTCGATATTGCGGTTCTTTTCCGGCGGCGTATTGGCGCCGCGGTCGTCCAGCGCATACAGTTCGCCGGACGGATTGAACGAGGTGCCATAGGAGGCGTAGTACGACGCGGTATCGGTCGGCTGGAAGATCAGGCCGGTGCGATAGCTCCACTCGGCATCGGTGCGCGACAGCGGGCCGGCAGGCGCGGCGCGCTCATAGTCGGCGGAGAAGCGGTCGTGGCGGGCACCTACCAGCACCTTCCATTGCTTGTTCAGGCTGATCATGTCCTGGCCATAGATGCCCACGGTATGGGCGTCATAGCTGACCGGATTGATGCGGGCCTTGTTGCCGTAGCCGGCCGGCAGGACTGGGTAGGCATTGATGTTGCCCACCGTGGTCGACGGATTGGCCGGCGTGGTGGCGTAATTCCAGCGATTGGCCTCTTCCTTCACCAGCTCCGCGCCCAGCAGGATTTCATGCTTCATGCCGGCTGCTTCCAGCTTGGTGGTGAAGTCGGTCTGGCTGGTCAGCGTATGCTCGACGCCGCCGCGGCGCTGTGCCTGGCGATTGATGAAGGTGCTGGGCGTGATGAAGCTGGTATTGGCCGCCAGGCGCGGCGCGACAGCCCACAGGTCGCGGTCATAGTCTGCCTTGCGCAGCACGGTGCGCACCGAGGTGTCCTTGTCGAATCGGTGTATCCAGCTGGCGGTTGCGATGTCGGTGTCTTCGCGCTGGTAATCGGAATCAGGCAGGCCGTAGAAGGTGCTGACCGGCACGTTCAGCGGCTTGCCCCTGAAATAAGGCACGCCGAAGTCAGGGGTGTTGTCGCCCTTGAGCTTGTAATAAGACAGATTGAATTCATCCTTGGTGCCGATGCCCCAGCTGAAGGACGGCGCTACGCCCCAGCGCTCGCTGTGCACGCCGTTGCGGAAGCTGTCGGTATCGGTCTTCATCACGTTCAGGCGCACCGCCGCATTCTCGCCCACCACCCGGTTCAGGTCGGCGGTGCCGCGCTTGTACGAATCGCTGCCTACGGTCAGGGCGGCTTCATTGATATTGGACAGGAAAGGCTTCTTGCTGACCTGGTTCACCACGCCGCCGGTCGAGCCGCGGCCAAACAGCATCGATGCCGAGCCGCGCAGTACATCCACCTGTTCGATATTGAAGATTTCGCGGTTGTATTGCGCGATGTCGCGCATGCCGTCGAGATACAGGTCTCCCACCAGGGAATAGCCGCGCAGCGTGATGTTGTCGCCAATACGGCCGCCTTCGCCGGCATTGAAGGTCAGGCCGGCGACGTTGCGCAGCGCTTCCTTCAGGGTATCGGCACCGCGGTCCTGGATCAGCTGCTCGGTCACCACGGTGACTGCCTGGGGCACGTCGCGCAGCAGTTGCGGCGTCTTGCCCACAGTGGTCTTCACGCCCTGATAGCCAGGGTTTTCCTCGCGTTGGGTCTTGACGTTGATCGCTGGCAGCGCAGCGGCTTCCGCCTGCGCGGTTTCCTGCGCATGCGCCACGCCGGACAGCGCAACGGCGGCCACCATCGCGCCGATGGGCAGCAGGGCGGGACGACGGGCGCCGGCGGCGCTCAGTTCGGGGTGGCTGATATCGGCGGCGAGGGGCCGCAGGGCGGGACGTTGCATGCTGTTCTTCTCCTGGATAGCTCGTTGCGGCGCACGCGACGAGGGCGCTGACTGACGTTGTGGCTGGCTATCCGCGGGAGGGAATTGCTGGCTGGGTGGACGATGTTCGAGCTGGCACCGAACACCGCCAGAAATGATAACCATTCTCATTTGCATTGGCAACTTTTAATGCAATCTTGCATACCCACCGCGGCGCAGACGCCACAGTTGCTAGATAAGACAAGGAAGGGTTTTGGTTATAGGCAACAAAGGGCGACAAATTCGCGTCGCTGTCAACTACCAAGGTTTCGAGCTTTTGAAACCCACTGCCGTTTTTATACTTCTTCTCCACGAGGCCGCCATCTACCTTGCACCTCGCCAGCCTGTCCCGCAGCTTCCACATTGATTTCACGTTCTCTTTTCAGGGAGTGTTCGCCATGCGTTTTCTTCGTGCAGCTCAATCACGCGGTCAGGGCATGACCGAATACATCATCATCGTCGCGCTGATCGCTGTCGCCGCAATTGCCGTCTACCAGTTCTTCGGGCAGACCATACGCAGCCAGATGTCGGCGATCGCCAATGAGGTGGGCGGCAAGTCCGGTGCAGCCGCTGCCACGGCGGCAGGCACTGCGGCAGCCAAGACGGATGATCAGCAAAAGGCAAAAGGCTTGTCGAACTATGCGGATGGCGCGGACAAGGCGAAGTAGGTAGCTGCGCGAGATATTGCATGCGCCTGCCTAGCCGTCTCCCGCCAGCCATGGAGCGCAAACCAATGCCTCCTTCGGCTTGCGCGCTGTGCCGCCAGCGTGGCCAGGCTCTGGTCCTGGGCGTTTTCTTTTTGCTTGCCGGGCTGGCCGGCACTTACTTCCTGTTCAATACCGGGCAGGTGCTCACCGAAAAAAACCGTCTGGTCACCACTGCCGATGCCGTCGCCTACGGCGCCGGCGTGATGCAGGCCAGGGCGCTGAACTTCGACGCTTATGGCAACCGCGCCCTGGTTGCCAATGAAGTGCTGATTGCACAAATGGTCAGCTTGTCTTCCTGGTCGCAATATGTGAAGACGCATGCGGAAAACCTGCCATGGCAGTTTCCTGAATGCATGGATCCGAATGGCGTTGGTGCAGCATATGGTACTGCGTTCAAATACGATCTCTTGTTCGCCGGGGCCTGCTATTTCTCCGCGCAATATGCAGGCGAGTTCGTTGCCCAGGCCGCCGAACAGCTGCCGATGCTGATGCAGAAAATCGTCGCCGGCGTGGAGGCCAACAAGAAGCTGATCCAGCTGGCGCAGAAAGCGCTGCATGGCCCCGGCACGGCCAACGGCAGCGGCAACGCTCCTGTAACTGCCTTCCAGATGTCGCGCGCCACCGTAATGCAGGAAATCGCGGATGCCAATTATCGCGGCGATGGCAGTGTGACGGCCACCGCGCAACTGCTGACCGACAGCTGGCCGGGCTTCACGCGCCGCTATGAAGGCGCCGAGCGTGCCCGCTTCGCGGAAGTGACCAAGATCGCTGCCTATAGCGATGGCTTCGTCAGGCAGCGCAACTGGACTGCCGCAGCCATGTTTCCAGACCCTAGGGAATGGGTTTGCGCATTGAATAGGCGAAAGAACTCGGTCAAGCGGCGCGGCGGCACAGAACTGGTCAATTACGACGAATGGAAGGCCGAAGATACCGAATCCTACTGGGAGTTTCGCAATGTCGGGCGCATTTTCAAACGTTGCCGCAGCCGCGAACATCCCATCGCTTGGGGCGAGCAGCAAGCCCATCCGGATGATGCTGACCAGGACGATTCCGAGGCTGCACTGGGCGGCTCGCCACGCACCAATCCCTATGCCCACAGCCTTGCCTCCTCCGATCAATGGGCCGAGTACACCGGCCTGCCAGCCTTCCAGGACCTCAATGCCAACCACCTGAAGCCTGGCGCGCCTGATCCCCGGCTCAAGCTGCAGGTCAAGCTTACCCGCAATCGTGATCAGCTCGCCACCCCTGAGGGCCGGTCGGCGATCAGGCAGGCGCCCGATCCTGCCGGCGCGCGGCTGAATGTAATGGCCTATCAGTCCAACCTGTCGGGCGGCGAAATGACGGCCAGTGCGGCAGTGGAAGTGTGGTTCGAAAGGCCGCCTGACAGTATGAACAACACTTGGGGTAGTGCGCGCGGCAAGCCATACGAATTGCCCAGCCTGTTCAATCCCTATTGGCAGGCACGCCTGCTGGACCCGTCGCTGCTGGCAACGGTAGTCGGGGCGTCAAAATGAGCGGAATGATGCACAAGCGCGGCGCAAGGGCAGGGGCCGTTGCAGCCATGCACGGTCAGGCGCTGACGGAGTTCCTGGTCATCAGCCTGGTACTGATACCGCTATTCCTGTTGTTGCCCGTTATCGGCAAATACCAGGACATCAGCCATGCAAGCCAGATGGCCAGCCGTTACGCTGCATTCGATGCCGTGCTGCGCAACGACGGCAACAACAGCCAGAAGTCCCCGGCACAGCTAAAGAACGAATTGCGGCAACGCTATTTTGGCCCTGCGCAGGCTGGCATCAGAAGCGGCCCGGAGCAGGAAGCCGCACTCAAGGATTACTGGAACGACCCGTTCGGCAAGCCGCTGATACGCAATCCCGATGACATTGCATTGTCCTTTGGCGCATCCCATGGCGCCAGACATGCCGATGGCTATGCCAGGGCCAGCGATACCCTGCTCTTCCCGTGGGCTAGCCGCGCCGGCCTCTCCACCAACGGCATCTACCGCGCCAATGTCGCGGTCAGGCTTGCCAATCTGCCTGAAGGGGTGCGCAGCATCGAGCCCTTCGACAAGCTCGACCTGACCATCGAGCGGCATGCGAGTGTGCTGCCGGATGCCTGGACAGCCGCTTCGCCAGTACAGGCAGAGCAACGCTTCGGCCGCATGGCGCCGATCAATGCGGTAATGCCGGAAAGCGTGATCTCGCTGGCCATCAAGTATGTCGATCTTGGAAAGGTCGAGGCGCCACGTTTCGGCAATCTGGCGGCCTGGCGTGATGTGGTGCCACAGGACCGGCTTCAGGGGGAAAAAACGCCATGAGACCCTCACGACGCTTCCTGCTGCTTGCTGCACTGGCATGGCCCCTTGCCCACGCAGCGGATGCAACGCAATGGCGTGAAGTGCGCCTGCCTCCCGGTGCCCAGGGATTCTCGCTGGGCGGCACCCTCTCCGCCAACGGCATGCCGATGCAAGTGCAGGGATTTCTCAGCAAGCAGTCGGCTACGGAAATCGTTGCGTGGTTTCGGGCCAGCCTGGGCATGCCGCTGGTTGAAAACCACGTCGGCGCCAGTACGGTATTGGGTCGGGCGCAAGGCAGCCAGTACCTGACGGTGCAGATCGAGCCGGCCGGCAGCGGTTCACGCGGTCTGATTGCCCAGGCCGACCTGCCCGCCATGGTGGCAGACCGTGAAGAGGAGCGCACCCTGCAGGCACGCTGGCTGTCGCGCCTGCCATCGGGCATGCGGCTACACAGCCTGACACGTGGACATGATGCGGGGCGCCACTATCAATACCTGGTGCTGGACAGTCCGCATTTGTCAAGCCTGAGCCGGACCGCCATCAGCACGCTGATGCAACAGGATGGCTATGCATTGGAGCGCGAAGTGCGGGCCATCGCGCCGCCATCCCAGACGCTTTATTTTCGTGGTGCGGCGCGGGAAGCCACCGCTGTCATCCTGGCCCATGCCGATGGCTCCAGCGGGGTCGTGCTCAACATCGTCGTCACCATCGATGGCATGCGATGAGACGGGTGCGGCGTTGCGGCGGCCAGTCTTCGGTGGAATACGCCGTGGTATGCGCGGCCATTGCATTAACGCTGGGGATAGGCATGGCCAACTCCGACAGCGTGCTATGGCAGCTCGTCGATGCGCTTCGCACCGCCTACCAGAAATTTACCTACGCTGTATCTGTGAGCGAATGACATCATGAAACTTGCGCTTCCCTCTTTTCCGCGGCCAGGAAAAACTACCCTGGTGCTGGGTCTTGCTCTGGTCATAGGCGTCATTGCGGCGCTGGCGGCCAACCGCTTCCTCTCCGCCCGCATCGATGCCATCGAGGCCCGGAGCCGGACCGCGATGGTGGAGGTAGTGGTAGCCAGGAAAGACCTTCCCAAGGGCGAGGAAATCGGACCAGGCAATGTCGCCCTGCGTCCCATACCCAGGGACTATGCGCATTCCAATGCGCTGACCAATAACAGCTTCGGCAGCGCCGTGGGACGCAAGCTTGCCTACAACATCAAGGGCGGCGAAATGCTGCTGTCGAGCATGCTCGAAGCGAGCAAGCCCGCCACATTTTCCGGACGCGTCGGCATCGGGTGGCGGGCAATGACGGTTGCCGTCGATGAAATCAATTCCATCTCTGGCCTGCTGGAGCCAGGCGACGTCATCGACCTGATTGCAAGCCTCGAACGCAAGGGTAACAAGCTCACCATGCCGCTGCTGCAAGGGGTGCAGGTCATCGCCACCGGCCAGCGGCTTGTCGACGACCCGGTCACTGGCGAGCGCAAGCAGTATGCAACGGTCACGCTGAATGTCACGCCATCGCAGGCAACCACCCTGATTGCCGCACGAGACGGCGGCAAGATCACCGCACTGCTGCGTAATCCGGGCGACAGGCAAGCCGCGCCTGGCGATGCACTCGATATGAATGCACTGCTCGGGCAGGGCATGAATGAAGACCCGGAGATTCCGGTGCTGTACGGCGGCCGTGTGAGCAAGTTTCCACCCGAAGCGCTATGGCTGGGCGGATACAGGCCGGCTTCAGGCGGCACGCCAGCAGCCGGCTTGAACGCAGCAAGTGCGCAAACACGCCCGGCCGCAGCTGTTCCGGTGCTGATGCCGTCGACTGCAGGCACTGCGCCTTTGTCTTCAACCGATGCGGCTGAAGCGCCTGCCACAGCGGCTCCCGCCATGCCAGGCGCAAGCCGCGCTACCGATCTACGCTAGCTTCAATGACTGGAAATCCCCTCATGTCCTTTCCGCCAGTGCGCCGTCATGCCACGCTGCCGCTCGTCTTTATTCTTGTGTTGATGAGCGCTTTTTCCGGTGCTGCGGAACCGACGCCTGCGGGCGCCAGTTCCACCGGCACCATCTCTGCCACGCAGGGACCAGCTTCTGCTGCAGGCAAGACGACGAGTACATCGCCACCCGCACCAGTTGCTGCGCATGGCTACGCAGAACAGCTACGTCCGCGCAAAAAGGCGGCGCCAGTGCTGGTCAACCAGCCTTATGCGCCGATCCGCAAGGCCGACGAGCCGGTCGATATTCCCGAAATCGAGATGTTCGTCGGCGAGTCGCGGGTATTTCCCACACCCGGTGTAGGCCGGATTGCAGTCGGCAATGGCCAGATCCTGACCGCCGCAGCGCTTGATGGCCGGGAAACCATCCTGTTCGCCAATGCCGTCGGCACCACCTCGCTCTTCGTCTGGAACGAGGACGGCCGTTACCAGCGTCTCAAGATCAATATCGTTCCCGGTGACACCAGCCGATATGCGCGGGAAGTCGCGGCCTTCCTGGCGACGATACCGAGCGCCCGCGCATCGGTCATCGGCGACAAGGTCATTGTCGAAGGCGATGGTTTATCCGACTTCGACCTGTTGAAAATCGATGAGCTGAGCAAGCGCTATCCGCAGATCGTCAACTTCACCAATCGCCTTGGCTGGGAAAAAATGGTGCTGCTGGATGTGAAGATTGCGGAGTTTCCTGTCAGTGAACTGCGCGAGCACGGCATCAAATGGACGCCCGCTGGCGGTGGCGCAATTGCAGGCATCTGGTCGCCGCTACGCCGAGGCACCGATGGGCCGTACCAGATCAATATCCAGACCGCAGGCCAGGGCAATGCCGCGCCCATTTCGGTGCCGCAAGGTATCGAAGGTGTGCCGGCAGGCGGCGGCGTGCCGCTGCCGAACGGACTCAACATCCTGTCCGGCATCAACATGGGCCTCAATGCGCAATTGAATTTGCTGGCGCAGAACGGCCGCGCCAGCATTCTGGCCGAGCCCCAGCTATCCGCACGCAATGGCGCCAAGGCCAGTTTCCTGGCGGGTGGTGAATATCCCTACACTGTATCCACCATCAACGGACCGACGGTGTTGTTCAAGCCCTATGGCGTCAAGCTCGAGATTCAGCCACGAGTGGATAGCCACGGCGTGGTGCGGGCAATGATAGACAGCGAAGTCAGTTCGATCGACGCCGCCATCTCCACGCCAGCCGGCCCTGGCCTGCGCACCCGCAAGACCAGCACCGAATTCAATGTGAACAGCGGCGAGACCATCGTTCTGTCCGGCCTGCTGTCACGCGAAACCAGCACCGATATCGACAAGGTGCCGTTCCTGGGGGACCTGCCCATCCTGGGTGCGCTGTTTCGCTCCAAGCGCTTCCAGAACAAGGAGACCGAGCTGGTGGTGTTCGTGACGCCTACCGTTGTTGACAGCAGAACACCCGAACTGGCTGACCGCGTGCGTCGCACCGACGAAAGACTGCAGGCGACCATGGGCCCGGCGCCCTATCTGAGCCAGCCGCTGCAACCCGGACGCGACGCTGGCAGCTTCACCTCGGTTGCACCAGCTAACGACATGCCCGCGCGGTCCAATCTGCAGTTCGATCCTCCCGGCGGCAGCCTGCTGATGGTAACCAGCCCCAGTGCGCTGCTGCGCCTGCGGCCGCATGCCGCGTCGGCCGCAATCATGACCCTCGGCCGCGGGGCTGCGGTACGGATGGGCGCACAGCAGCCCGAAGTGGAAAGCAGTCGCTGGCGCCATGTGCTGGTGGGTGAAGTCAGTGGCTGGATTGCCGCCGATGCGGTACAGCCGGTAGGGCAGGCAACGCCGCAGCCCGTGCCGCGTGACAGCCAAAGCAAGGATGCCGATGCCGTTGGCGTGCCGATCGCGTCAATCAACGCGGCCAGCCCAGCAGCTCAGGCAGGCGATGCCAGCCCGGGCCGGATGCGGGTCATTGCGGACCGGCTGGCGCTGCGGGTCACGCCCGACATCAATGCGCCGATGCTGCGCCAACTGCGCGCCGGCATGATGGTCGAGATCCTGCCGCAGCCGCAGCGCGCTTACTGGACGGCGGTGAGGGTGGGCGGGCACCGTGGCTGGGTAGCCAGCCAGTGGCTGGTGCCGGAGGAATCAGGCCGGGTTGATCGATAACGGGGGAATGCCATGCTGGACCTTGAACTGCTGGATGCAGATGGTGGCAGGCGCGTGCTGCAAGTGCCTGATGAATGCGTGATTGGCAAGGGCGCGCAGAATGAAATCAGGCTGGACAGCTGGCGTGTCGGACGCGAGCATGCGCGCCTGTTTGCCACGCCAGGCGGCGTGCTGGTGGAAGACCTGGGCGGCTTCGGCGGCGTGGCAGTCAATGGCAGCCGCATCAGCGGCCAGTACGGGCCATTGAGCAGCGCAGACATGATCGCTATCGGCCCGTTCCAGTTGCGCCTCCTGGCCGTCGACAAGAGCGAGCCGCCTGCGCCGCCTTCAATGCGGCCGGCGCAGCCTGTGCGTGCTCCGCAGGCAACCGCAGTGGCAAGCACGCCCAAGACACAGCCACCAGAGGCGCAGCATGTGGCCGGCACGCCCGCCCTGCCCGAAACACTGCCCATACCGGCAGGCGAGCGCCTGGCGCAGCAGCATGAATTCGAATGGCGCAAGATCATCCATACCCGTTTGCTGGAAACCATGGACCTGCGGCGTCAGGATGTGCATGGCATGTCAGACCAGCAGTTGCGCCACGAGACCGAGCTGCTGGTGCGCCAGATCATGCGGGAGGCTGACGCCCAGATTCCACCGGAGCTGGACCGCGCGCTGCTGACGACGCAGGTAATCAACGAAGCCATTGCATTGGGGCCGCTGGAAGAGTTGCTGGCCGATGACAGCGTGTCGGAAATCATGGTCAATCGCTATGACGAGATTTATGTCGAGCGCAGCGGCCAGCTGCAGCGACATCCGATGACCTTCACCGGCGACCGCGCCGTGATGGGCGTGATCGAGCGCATCGTCGCGCCGCTGGGCCGCCGCATCGACGAGTCCTCGCCCATGGTGGATGCCAGGCTCAAGGACGGCTCCCGGGTCAATGCCATCATTCCGCCACTGGCACTGAAGGGGCCTTGCCTGACGATACGGAAATTTGCCAGGCACAAGCTTAGCGCCGGCGACCTGGTCCGCTTCAATGCCATCAGCCCGCAGATGGCCAGCTTTCTGGAAACCTGCGTGGTGGCGCGCAAGAACATGGTCGTGTCCGGCGGCACCGGCTCCGGCAAGACCACCCTGCTCAATATTCTGTCCAACTTCATTCCCGGCGGCGAGCGGGTGGTGACGGTCGAGGATGCCGCCGAACTCAAGCTCAGCCATGCCCACCTGATCAGCCTGGAGTCGCGCCCGGCCAATGTGGAAGGCAAGGGCGCGGTGCTGATCCGCGACCTGGTAAAGAATACCCTGCGCATGCGGCCAGACCGTATCGTGGTGGGCGAATGCCGTGGCGCTGAAGCGCTCGACATGCTGCAGGCCATGAACACGGGCCATGAAGGCTCGCTGACCACGCTGCATGCCAACACGCCGCGTGACGGCCTGGCACGGCTGGAAACCATGGTGCTGATGGCCGGCATGGACCTGCCGCTGACGGCCATCCGCGAGCAGATCGCCAGCGCCGTCCATATCGTGGTGCAGCAGACCCGCTTTGCCTGCGGCAGCCGCAAGGTCACCAGCATCACCGAGATCAGCGGCATGGAGAGCGGCAAGATACAGATGCAGGAGCTGTTCCGTTTCGTCAACCTGGGTTACCGGGGGCCGGGAAACCGGGTCAGCGGCTACTTCACCGGCTGTGACATGGTGCCGAGCTTTTACGAGGAGCTGCAGGCCTCGGGCACGCAACTGGACATGACGATCTTCCAGCCCTCCGAGCCGCCGGATAGTCATGGCCATGCCAGGCCGCAGCCATGAGCGGCAGCGTCGATATCAGGCTGGCTGCATTGCTGGCCATTGCCCTTGCAGCCGCCCTGCTGGCCTGGTTCCTAATGCAGGCCGGCTCAGGCGCAATGGCGCGCTACCGGGCCAGCTTCACCGAACGCACCCGCTTCCAGGCCCAGGAATTCTTCCTGTTTATCGATCCAAAACAGCTGTTCATGCTCAACCTTGCCGTGATGATGCTGGGCTCGGCCCTGGCATGGGTTTTCACCGGCAACCTGCTGCTGGCCATACCGGTGTTCTTCGCGCTGGCCATGCTGCCCAGGCTGGTCTATGCCGCCTTGCGCCGACGCCGCATGCAGCGCTTCGAACAGCAATTGCCGGATGCACTGATGATGCTTTCCGGCGGCCTGCGCGCCGGCGTCGGCCTGAACGCTGCCATGCAGCAGCTGGTGGCCGAAGCCCATGCGCCGCTGGCGCAGGAATTCACATTGATGCTGCGCGAGCAGCGGCTGGGCGTGACCCTGGAGCAAAGCCTGAACAACCTGGCCCGCCGCGTGCCGACCCAGACCACCGTGCTCGTGGTATCTGCAATGCGGATTGCCAGCGAGACCGGCGGCGGCCTGGCCGAAACCCTGGAGCGCACCGCCCATACCATACGCAGCCGCCTGCAGATGGAAGGCAAGATCGGCGCGCTCACGGCGCAGGGCAAGCTGCAGGCCTGGGTGGTGTCCCTGCTGCCGATGTTGCTGATGCTCATTCTGAATCACATGGAGCCGGAAGCGATGAGCTACCTCTGGCATACCCGGCTGGGCTGGGCCACGCTGGCTGGCATCGCGCTGCTGGAGTCGCTGGGCGTGTATGTGATCCGTCGCATCGTCGCCATCGATGTATGAGCTATGCATGAGGTGCACGCCATCATGGACATGCTGAGCGGAAGCCATGCCAACCTGGCCCTCGCCGCGATCTCGCTGGCGGCCGGCCTTGCATTCGCGCTGCTGACCTGGCTGGTGAGCCGGGCGCTGGCCGAGGTGCCGCCTGAAGATCGCTCCTACAAGGACACGCCACCGCTGGGCTTTCGCCTGATGTGGGCACCGATCAGCTGGACTGCCCACTTCATCGGGCCGCGGCTCGCAACTCGCCGCCATGCGCTGCTGCTGGTGCGCCTGGGCCAGGCCGGCGTGGACTTTGCGATCAATCCGGCGCAGTTCCTTGCCAGCCGCCTGATCGGCGTCCTGCTTGCCGCATCAATTTTCTATTGGATGATGGCGTCCTTTGACCATCCGGCGGCCGGTGCTTCCGGCATGCCGGCAGGCCGCTATCTTCTGGTGATGATCACCGGTGGGCTGCTGGGCTGGGCCTATCCCGGCATCTGGCTCAATGACCGCATCAACCAGCGCCGCCGTGAGCTGCTCAAAACGTTGCCGTTCTATCTGGACATTATCACCCTGTGCGTTGAAGCTGGTCTGAACATGCAGGGCGCACTGACGCAGGCGGTGGCGAAGGGACCCAAGGGCGTGTTGCGCGATGAATTCCAGCGCCTGCTGCGCGACATCCGCGCCGGCAAGTCACGCGCCGCCTCGCTGCGCAGCCTCGCATCCCGGCTGAACGAAGGCAGTGTCACGGCGTTTACCACCGCGGTGATCCAGGCCGAAAGCATGGGCATGAATCTTGGCCCCATCCTGCGGGCGCAGGCCGACCAGCGCCGCACCGAGCGTTTCCTGCGCGCCGAAAAGCTGGCCATGGAGGCGCCGGTCAAACTGCTGTTCCCGCTGCTGGCCTTCATCTTTCCCTGCACCTTCGTCGTGCTGTTCTTTCCGATCGCGATGAAGTTCGTGCATTCCGGCCTATGAACGCGGCCGGCTCACGCGCCCTGGCCAGGGCTGAAGACGCAGGCCGGCGTCGTTTCCCGCGCTGCGCAAGGCCAGCATATGGCGCAAGCATGACCGAATTCGTTGTCGCGGCGCCGGTGCTGCTGCTGATCGGCCTGGCCTTGCTGCAATACACCCTGCTGTTCGTGGCCAGGAACCAGGTCAACCATGCCGCCTTCATGGCTACCCGCTCCGGCAGCATGCAAAACGCCACAGCCGACTCCATCAGCACGGCGTACCTGCGCCATCTGGCGCCGCTGTACGGTGGCGGCAGCAATGCGGCGGAGGTCGCCCAGGCAGTGGCACGTGCTACCGCCGACATGCAGGGCAACTACCGCATCGAACTGATCAACCCCGGCAAAGCGAGCTTCGATGACTTCAACGACCCGGCGTTAAAGGAAGTGCTGAAAACCGAAGCGCGGGTTATACCGAATTCCAGCCTGGCTCTGCGTAATCCCGCCATCATTGGCAGGCAATCCGGCCAGAACATTTTCGATGCCAACCTGATCAAGATCCGTATTACCCATGGCTACAAGCCGGGCGTGCTGCTGGTGGGCCGCGTCTTCGCCAAGGCGCTCGAAGCCGCGCAGGAAGCGAGCAAGAACAAGGATGATTTCGCTGCACGCCTGATCGCCGCGGGCCGCGTGCCGATCACCACCGATATCACGCTGCACATGAACAGCCCGGCCATTGAATGGGCCGACCCGGTCTGGATATCCGCCGGCGGGCCGCAAGCCAATCCGAAGCCACCCGCCGACCCGCCCGCACCGCCTGGCGGGTCCCGCCCCGCAGGCAGCGCAGATACGGGCAATGGCGGCGCCAGCCAGGACAACCCCGGCAATGCCAACGCCCCGACTAACACCTCGGATGGAACGGGCGGCAACAATGCCGACCCGCAGGACACCACGAATGAATGCAGCGGCAAGGCCTGTCCGGTATGCCCCGTCGACCCGGCCAATGCCGAGCCGTATTCCCTTTCTGCTGACACCCTGTTCGACTTCGATAGCGCAGTGCTCAAAGCCAATGGCCTGACACAGCTCGACACCCTGATCGATGAAGTCAAGGCAGCCCAGAAGGACGGCCAGACGATTCAATCCGCCACCGTCACAGGCTATACCGACCAACTTGGCAGCGAAGCGGTGAACCTGAAGTTGTCCCAGGCCCGTGCCGAGGCGGTGCGCAACTACATGAAACGTCGCGGCTTTCCAGACGTGCCCATCACGGTCGTGGGCAAGGGTGCGGCCAACCCGGTAGTGCCTTTGGAGAGTTGCGGCGGCACCACCGAACAGAAAATCGCCTGCCTCGCGCCAAACCGACGCGTGATGGTGGACATCAAACGCAGCGCAAGCCAGCCATGAGCTGTGCCTGCGGCAAGCCCATGCACAAGGAGCCGCGATGAAGGCCTCATACCGCCATGCATGCCTCTGCCTGCTCTGGGTATTGCATGCGTCTTCCCCCCTCCCGGCACAGGCTGCGGACGAGCCGCCTGCCTGTGGCCTGCAGCAGGCAGGACCCTCCTGCGAAACCGGCCAGCCCGCCGGCATGAGCAAGAGCAGCGGTGTCACCCAGGAAGCCGGTAACCCGGTCAATCTGATCACGGGAAACAAGTACCAGAAAGAAGTCGACATGGCGCCCTTGCCCGGCCTATTGGGCCTGGAACTGGTTCGCCACTACAACAGCTACCATGCAGCGCCTGGCATGCCGCTGTCCGGCGCCGGCCGCGGCTGGCAGTTTTCCTATGACACCCGGCTGTATCCGGTCGGCGACAGCCTGCAGATCCTCCAGGCCGACGGCACCCGGCTAAGCTTTGCCCGCACTGCCTGGAGCAGCACGCTGTGCACCGCGCCCGATCCGGCACATGGACAGGTGCGCATCATCAGGCAGGGCCGCCAGCAGCACTACCGCTGGCGCTGGCCCAATGGCCGTGAACTGGCCTTTGACAGCAACGGCCGCCTGACCCATATCTTTGCACCCAGTGGCGAGTGGCTGGGCATCGAGCGCGACAACGCCGGCCGGCTGCGCAAGGTCAGCGATCCGCAGGGGCGCAGCATGCTGTTCCACTATCCGGACCGCAAGGCATTGAAGGCGGGCACCTACCCTGGCATACAGAGCGTCGATACGCCAGTGGGGCGTTTTCTTTATGCCTACGGTGCGCAGGAAACCGGCACTGCCGCGCCCGAACCTGCACGCCGCGCCAATCTGACTGCCGTGCATCTGCCCACGAGTTACGACCCCGACAAGCCGCGCCCGCCCTTCGCACTGGGCGACACGCCCACCACCACCAGCGTCAGCACCATTCGCCGCATCTACCACTATGAAAACCCGCGCTTTCCCAGCCTGCTGACCGGCATCACGGTGGAAGGCACAGGCAATGACGGTCGTGCCCTGCGCGAACGCATCGCCACCTGGGTCTATGACGGCAACGGTCTGGCCGTGCTGTCCGTCAGGGGCGAACCGGCCGGGAAAGACCCGCATGGCAAGCCGCTTCCGGGCACCGGCATCGAGCAGATCAGCATGGACCGCAGCGCGCCCGGCCTGGTCCGCCTTACCAATAGCCTTGGCCAGGTGACGGTGTACCGCCACGCCATCGTCGCTGGCGACCGCCGCCTGCTGGAAGTGCGTGGCCCCGGCTGCGCCAGTTGCGGCGACACCGATCAGCGTTACAGCTATGACAGCAAGGGCCGCCTGCAGGAAATCACCCGGCTCGATGCCGCAGGCAAGCCGCTGGAAGGACGCAGGTTATGGCTGGACGCGTTGGGCCGCATCTACGGCGTCTCCGTGGTGGATTACCAGCAGGGCAGGGCGGTTGGCCGCAGGTTGGTACTGCGCCAGCAATATGCCCATCCCGGCCCCGAGCAGGCATGGCCCGCATCACGGATCGCACAGCAGCCATATGACCCGGTGCTTGTCGCCCGCGACAGCGTCGTGCCGGGCAAGGAGCGCCAGTGGCGTTTCGAATACAACCAGTATCAGCAGCCGGTCAGCCTCACCGAACGAGGCTTCAATCCATCAGACGGCAGCGAGATGGTGCGCACCACGCATTACCGCTACCAGAGCATCCATGGCCGCAGCCTGCTGGTGGAAATCGATGGCCCCTTGCCCAACGGACCTGCCGCAACGCCCGAAGATTCGGACATCACCCGCTACGAATGGGATGCCACCGGCTCGCAGGTCGTGGCAGTCAGCGTGCCGGGCGGCGGACGCACCGTGCTGGAACATGACCCGCATACCGGCCGGGTCACGCGCATGGTGCGGGAGGACGGCCAATCCATCGCCCTGCGCCATGACAGCAGTGGCCGCATCATCGAAATGACTGCCACCGGGCTGGGCTGGCGACAGCCGCTGGTACGCAGCATGCTGTTCGATGCCCGGGGCCGGCAGACAGGCAGCGGTGCCGGCATTCCCGGCCAGCCGGACTGGCAGCCCGAACTGCTCGCCGCATTCGATGCAGCCGGCCGCCCGGCCTGGACCGCCACGGCCACCGGCATCGCCATGCAATGGCGCTACAACACCGAGAACCACCTCCAGCAAGCAAGCACCTTCAGCAACCGCATCCACCGCACCTGGCAATACCGCCATGACGAACGCGGCCGCATCATCGAAGCCATCGACCCGGCCGGCGCATCGCTGCGCCCGGGCTACCCGGAAGACGGCATGGCCCAGCCGGCAAGCCCATCGGCGAGCATGACCGACAAGCCCGCCGGTAGGGTAGTGCATGCGATCGACGACTTTGGCCGCCGTGTCGCCAGCATCAGCCCCGACAGCGGCAAGACCCGCTATGTCCACGACGAGGCCGATCAACTCATTGCCAGCACCGACGCCGCCGGCAACCGCGCCGTCTATGCCTACGACATCAGCGGCCGCATCCTGCGCCAGGACATCTGGCCGGCCGGCGCCGCGCAAGCCGACACCACCCACTGGCAATACCAGGGCAGGCGCTTGGTGGCGCTGCTGCATCCCACCCAGGAAGAGCGCTACCTGCATGACGAGCGCGGCCTGCTGATACGCAAGACCACGCTGCGCCATGATCCTGTGCAGCGTGGCGCTGCGCTGGTCACACAGACCCGCTACAGCCATGACAGCCTGGGCCGGCTCGACAGCATCAGCCTGCCGGACGGCAGCCTGATCCGCTATCTGCGCAACGGCCAGGGCCAGGTCACTGCGATGCAGCGCAGCCGCATCCAGACGGAATGGCTGCGCTGGCTGCTGCCGGCGCAAGTCATGGCCCGCGACATCGAGCGCGACCTGGTTGGCATTGCCCGCTACGTGACCGGCAATGGTATTGAAGCGCGCTACCAGCGCAGCCGGGAAGGCATGCTGGCACGCATCGTCCACCGGCCTGCCGACGGTCCGCCCGTCCCGCAAGGCAAGACTGCTGCAACCAGCCTGCCCGGTGCATTGCGGCTGCCGCCGGACCTGCAGGCGCTGTACGACGCCAGGCTGCTGTGGGACGTGCGCGGCAACCTGCTGCACCGGCGCGCGGAAGGGAAGGGCTGGCAAGCCGTGGCCAGCAGCTACGCGTATGACCATGCCAACCGCCTGATCGTCGCTACGCAGCCCGGCGCGGCCAGCCGCTATTTCCATGACGCCGCCGGCAACCGGCTGCTAAGCCAGCAGGGTATTGCCAGCCAGAGCGAGGTCAAAGCCGGCACCGCGGTATCACGCTACCAGCCCGGCAGCAACCGCTGGCTGGGCGATGTGGTCGATGAAAAGGCATGGCCGCCATACCGCTACGACGCCAACGGCCAGCCCGTTGATGCGGGAGACCGGCGCTACGGATGGGATGCGCTGGGCCGGTTGATGACGGTGCAGCGCGGCGATGGCAGCGAGGTGGCGCGCTATGTCTACAACCATCGGGGCGAGCGGATTGCGAGCATTGCTAGGGGTGGCAATAGCGGCAACGGCAACAGTGGCAACGGCAATAGCGGCAATAGCGTGGTCGGCTTTCTGTACGAGGACGACAAGCTGCAAGCGGAAACTGACCAGCAAGGCCGCATCCTGCGTCAATACCTCTGGCTGGGCGATCAGCCACTGGCGGTCATTGACACCCCGGCTGGCCGCGCTCCAGCTGGCGAGGGCGCCCTGTCCCAGGCCATGCGGGATATCGCCACCGTGCTGCGGGCATGGCTGGGCAATGATGACGAGATCAGCTGGCTGCATCCCGACCACCTGGGCGCAGTCGCATTGGCAACCAACGCCGATGGCGCAGCAATCTGGCAAGCCAGCTACAGCCCCTATGGCGCCGCCACCATCAAAGCCATGCAGTTCCCCGGCCGCCCGGCCTTCGCGCTGAACCTGCGCCTGCCGGGCCAGTACTGGGACGCCGCCACCGGCCTGCACTACAACCGCCACCGCTATTACGACCCGCAGTCAGGCCGCTATCTCACACCCGACCCGCTGGGTATGCCGGACGGGCCGAATTCCTATATCTATGTAAAGAACAATCCACTGCGCTACGTGGACCCGGAAGGGCTGGTGCTGTTTGCGTTTGATGGCACGGGCAATGCGGCGGAGCCGCTGGCGGGGGACACGATATCGAATGTGAGAAAGTTCTGGATGGCGTATGACGAAGAAAAGAATGGAAAGCGCTACTACATCACGGGTATAGGCACGACAGATGAGGACATGCCGGTTAAAGGCAATGTAATGAACGGTCAAGGCTTCGACGACCGGGTGCGATTGGGATTCCAGTTTCTGGACAGATTCATTGAAGAAAAGTACGTTCCGGGCAAGCCGATCGACATCGACGTAGTGGGTTTCAGCCGCGGTGCAGCCGAAGCGCGGGTCTGGATGAACCAGTTGATAGAAAAGATGACTCAGTCGCGCTACGCCACCGAGACAGGTAAGTTAGCTTGTCTGAGCCTGCGCTTCATGGGGTTGTGGGATACAGTGCCGCACCTCGGTTATTTCAATGGCGATGAAGCGCGCTATGACTTCAGTATTGACCCGTCTGTTCCATATGTGGCGCACGCAGTGGCGTTGAATGAGCACCGGGGCGGGCTGGTGAGCTTCGACGCACTATCCATTCTGCCGGCGCCTGCAACGACGAGCGGGGGCAATCGCATTGAAATGGGCTTCGTCGGAAGCCACGCTGACATCGGCGGTGGTTATGGCACTGGAGATTTGTCGGATGTGGCGCTGATGTGGATGATTGAGCAGGCCCGCGCTCAAGGGGTTATTTTAAAAAGTAAAACCATTGAGGATTCTGGGTGGGACGTGATTTCCAGCCCCATCATTCACGACAAAAGTGCTAACAGGATTGACCCTCCGAACCTGTCGTCTGCTGGCGATAGAGATTTTTCTTATGGCAATGGCACTTCTGTCAAGCAGGCTAAGGCAGTCGTCGGTGGCAAGGACACTGCCTGGGCTAGAAGCCAGGTAAATTATTACAGCGCATGGTGTGGTCCCTCGGAATCACCAGCAGTCGGCTTGGTCGACATCCAGAAGTACAACGACTGGCTTATCGGTCAGGGCATTAACATCGGCTACGCATCGCCATCTGCAACTCAACTCTGCGAATAAGCACAATGAAAATCAAAATATTGATTCTAAGTTTAGTCAGCCTTGTTTTGGCTGCATGTAGCTCCATGCAAACGGTCAACGGTCCGGGGATGATCATGAACTATGGGAGCATGATGGATGGGCGATCTGCAAGTATTCGCGCAATAACCTTTCCAAGTGGGAAGCGAAAGATGGACGGTTTAAGCATAACAGGCAGCAGGAAGTCCAATTGGCGTCATGCCGTCGGCACAACCGAAGGTATGTCAGGCGATACCCGCGGCGTTCCGGAATGGCTGGATTTCGAATGGCAAGAAACCTCCTACCCAGGGCTTGAGCCCAAAGATTTTGCAAGCCGAGAGGGGTACAGCAAATATGTTTCTGACGAAAAAGCGACTTTGCCAGTCAAGACCCAGCGGGTCTTCATCAAAAGCCGCATTCCGCCAGAGATCGTGCATTAGGCAATCGAATCAAGGCTTCATGTTCAGAAGGGGCAAGGCCTTCCGGAGAAGTCATTGTGGATCTATTTCGTCTGGACAGATGACGGCATTAAATTTCGATGGGATCTTTACTGCACCAAGCCGGCATGTGCCACGAAGGAAGGCGGCGATGAAATCAACTAAGCAACAGCCGGGTGACGCCAAACCCATTGGCTAGCAGCGGCCTTCAGCAGCATCGGTCGGCAGCCCCATCGAAACTCGTGCAAGCTGCATTCTCTTACCGCCGCGACACCGCTGACGAATTCCAACATAGCTTTTGCATTACCAGCCTGGACCGCCACGGCCACGGCCACCGGCATCGCCATGCAATGGCGCTACAACACCGAGTGACATCGGCGGCAGTTATGGCACGGGGATTTGTCGGATGTGGCGCTGATGTGGATGATTGAGCAGGCAAAGGAGCACGGTGTCATTCTCAAAGACGATGTTATCAAGGATAACAATTGGAACATCGTTTCCAGTCCCATCATTCACGACAAAGGTGCTAACAAAATTGACCCTCCGACATTTTCGCTTGTTGGTGACCGGGATTTTTCGTATGGCAATGGCACTTCTGTCAAGCAAGCGAAGGCGGTTGTCGGCGGCAACGATACTGCTTGGGCGCGAAGTCAGGTCAGTTATTACAGCACATGGTGCGGCCCGTCGGAATCACCAGCAGTCGGTTTGGTCGACATGCAGAAGTACAACGACTGGCTTGTCGGTCAGGGCATCAATATCAGCTATGCACCAACCTCTTCGACCCAACGCTGCGAATAAGCACAATGAAAATCAAAACTCTGCTTTTGAGTTTTGCCAGCTTTGTTCTAACCTCATGTGGCTCTATGCAAACGGTCGATGGCCCAGGAATGATTACGACCTTTAAAAGTCTGATGGATGGACGATCGGCGTATATGCTGTCGATAACACTACCAAACCGTAAGTCGGCTATGACGCCGTTCAGTGTGTCAGGCGGTAAAGCAGCTAGTTTGCGGCAGGCGCCCGGTAGCACCACAGGTATGTCAGGTGATACCCGTGCGCTTCCCGAATGGGTCGATTTCAGCTGGAAAGAAACCGCTTACCCAAGTCCCAAGCCAAGCAGTTTCGCGAGCGACGACGAGTATGGAAAATACCTCTCGGATGAGAAAGCCAGACTGCCGCTCAAGACTCAACGCGTCTTCATCAGCAGCCGCATCCCGCCTGAGGTCGTTCAAGAAGTTATTTACTCAAGATCCCATATCCCGAAAGGCCAAAATCTGCCAGAGAAGATGCTATGGATCTACTTCATCTGGACGGACGACGGTATCAAGTTTCGATGGGAGATGAGCTGCGATAAGCCATGTGTGGAAAAGGGAGGCGGCGATGAGGTCAACTAAGCAGCTGTTCAGAATGAACCAATCTATCGACTAGCAGTGCCATTCCCGCCATCGGCCGCTGTCTGTCATCGGAATTACCTTCTGCACCCCCGTTCACGCTTGCAGGCCTGAACAAATTTCATTCCCCCCTCATTTACAGAAGCCAGCATCACACATGACTTCGCCTTAGTCCCCGATCCGATGCGCATTACGACATCTCACGCGTATAAGTCACAGTCAGTTTTCCGCCAATTGTTAAAAAAAACTTGCCATTCAAAAACAAATCTTTCACAAAAAGCAGCCTTTGCGCATTCTGTGCAGCGCTACTCCTCATCGCGCCTGCTTTGTGTATTACCCAGTCGATCCGATGGACCGTCCGCAGGCGGAAGGCTCTCAATCCAATTCGGTTATCGGAGAAAAATCATGTCCAGGGATGAAGCGTCAGCACGTGAACACCACGATGACGACAAGGCGCGTAGCTATGCTCATGAAAGAAATGTACGCCAGCAATCGTTGCGCAAGCGGGAAGCGCAGGCCAGGGGCGCGGAGGCGTTAAGGCCAAGAACGGTGCTGGTGATCACCGGTACCGGCCAGGCAAGGGAAACCGGACTGTACTGCGTCAGCACGCTGGCCAATGCCGGTCACCGGGTCGTGGCGGTGCTGGACGATGGCAACCCGCCCGAGGAATTCATCAAGGGTCCGGTGGCCGACCGGATTGCTTGTGTCAACAAGGGAGTGGGCAGCGATGCCATGCTGCGCAATGCCATTGCTGTCCTGCCGGAGCGCTTCCGGCAAATCGATACGCTGGTCAGCATGATTTGCATACAGTCCTGTCATAGCCCCCTGCTGGAGAAGGAGGGCCGTCCCGTCAACGTCGATCCGGCTGCCGGCATCGGCGATCTTGTTCATGCAGTGCGCGCCCTTTTGCCGGAGTTTTCCGCGTCCAGGCGCAGCCATGCGCTTGCGGTACTGGTCCCTCAGGCCGGCGTTCGCCATGCCAGGGTGAAGCCCTCGCTGCATCATGAGCAGGCCGAACTGCTGATTGCCACCCTGCGGGCCGAGCTGACCGAGCTTGGCGTGCGCTTCACCCGCATTCAGTCCGGGGCGCTGGAGGCCGATGGCGAACTGACGCCCAAGGACGTCACGCAGGCGGTGGCATGGGCGCTGGGGCAGCCGCATCACCTTGCGGTATGCGATATCGATATCCAGCCTGCGCCGCTGGCCCGGCCGGCGCTGACCCGGCGGGAGCGGGAAGTGCTGGCATGGACAGCCTGCGGCAAGACCTCCGATGAAATCTCGCGCATCCTCGACCTGTCAGTCAGCGGCGTGAATTTCCATGTCACCAATTTTCTCTCCAAGCTGGACACCTGCAACAAGATGGCCGCAGTGGCGCGGGCAACCCAGCTTGGGCTCTTGCCCTGAGTGCCGCACTTGCTGGCACGTACGGGTGCTGGCTGGTGCCTGAATGCAGGCAGCATGCGGGCAAAAAAAGCGGACCGAAGTCCGCTTTTCGTTTTTCTGGCTTGCCGATTATTTCTTTTCCGGCTCGGTCACGAAGCCGATCTTGCTTAGGCCGCCCGATTGCGCCGCGGCCATGACCTGTGCCACCTTTTCATATTGCGTGGTGCGCTCGGCGCGCAGGTGCAGTTCCGGCTGCGGCGTTTTTTGCGCAGCGGTGGCAATGCGCAGGTTCAACTGGCTGGCGTCGATGGCTTCGCTGTTCCAGAAGATCTGGCCCTGGGCATTGATGTCGAGATTGATGTTCTCGGGCTTCAGGTCATCCGGCTGGCTGGTGGCGCGCGGCAGGTCGATTTTCACGCTGTGGTTGATCACCGGGATGGTGATGATGAAAATGATCAGCAGCACCAGCATCACGTCCACCAGCGGGGTAGTGTTGATCTCCGGATTGAAGTCGTCGTCCGAGTCGGACAGGGAGCCCATCGCCATCATGCGCTCCTGGCAACGGTCAGGTGCTTGCCCTGCGGCTGCGCGCCGTCCGAGGTGCGTGAGCCCGTGACGAACAGCGCATGCAGATCGAAGCCGAACTTGTTCAGGCGTGCCAGCGTGGACTTGTTGCCGCGCACCAGCGCGTTGTAGCCGAAGGTCGCCGGAATCGCCACTGCCAGGCCCAGCGCCGTCATGATCAGCGCTTCGCCAACGGGGCCGGCGACCTTGTCGATGCTGGCCTGGCCACTGGTGCCGATCGATACCAGCGCATGGTAGATGCCCCAGACCGTGCCGAACAGGCCGACGAAGGGCGCGGTGGAGCCAACCGAGGCCAGGATCGCCATGCCGGACTGCAGCTTGGCCGAGGATTCATCGATCGCCTGGCGCAGCGACAGCGTGACCCAGTCGCTGACCGACAGCTGGTCATGCAGATGGCCCTGATGCGCGCTGTGGTGATGCATTGCCTTCACGCCGGCCTGCGCCAGGTCGGCATAGGGATTGTTGCTGCCCAGTGCCGCCACACCTTCCTGCACATTGCTGGCATCCCAGAACTGGCGGCCGGCCACCGCCGAGGCCCGCCGGTAGCGCAGCAGCTGCAGCGCCTTGGTGACGATCACGTACCAGGAAGCGATCGACAGCAGCAGTAGCAGGATGGCAACGCCGCGTATAACAAAATCGCCCTGCAGCCAGAGGCTGTCCAGTCCGTAGGGATTACCTTGCATGATGATTCCTTGAAGATTGTTTGAAATGGGTTATGCGCAGTGCCGGCGCTGGCGTCTGCTGCTTGTGGCGTCTGCTTCTTGTTTCTTATTGAATCGAGAAATTGATCGGTATCAGCGCATACACCGCCACTGGCCGGCCGTCTTCCAGATGCGGCTTGAAGACGGCGCGCAGGGCGGCCTGGCGGGCCGCTTCGTCAAGCCTCGCATACCCGGAGGATTTCTGCACATCGACCTTCTCGGGACGGCCACGCTCGCTGACCAGCACCCGCAGCATGACCTTGCCTTCCTCACCCATGCGCTTGGCAATCGGCGGATAGTCCGGTTGCGGCGGCTGCACGTACTCAACGCCGGAAACGGTCTTCGGCGGCGCCGGCGCTGCCGGAGCGGGTGGCGCCGGGGGCGCGGGCGGCGCGGCGGGCGCGGCTGCCTGCGGTTCGGGCGCGGAGGGCGCGGCGGCTACGGGCGGCGGCGCAGGCGTGCTGATCGACTTTTCAGTCGGCTCCGGCGCCGGCTTCGGGTTGGGCTTGGGTGGCGCTGCCTTCTTGACCACCGGCGTTGGCTTGGGCGTGACCTTGGGCGCCGGTTTGGGCTCGGGCTGTGGCGCCGGCGGCGCAGGTTGAGGCTGTGGCGGCGTGGGCGTGGGTTGCGGCGTGATCAGCGTGGCGATCACTTCACGCGGTACGGTGGGAATGGCCACCGGGTGCTTCATGCCATGCAGCGCCGCATACAGCAGCGCTGCATGCAGCACGACGATCAGTGCGAGGGGAATGGCGCGTATGCCCGATCCGGGCAGAGGTAATGCAGTTGCGGGCATGGACAATGATCAGGCGGCAAGCGCATTCGAGAAGAAGACAATCGGCTGCACATGCGGCTCGTTCGGAAACGGTTGCGACTGCGTCGGCGCCGCGGCATCCAGGCAATCGCGCAGGATGCGTTTGGCGCTGGGATGGCATTTGCCGCAGCAGGTGCCGATCTCCAGGTGCTCGCGCAGTTCCACCATGGTGGTCATGCCGGCATCGACTGCCTGGCGGATCTTGCGGTCGGAGACGTTGTTGCAGACGCAGACGATCATTTGATGTTTCCTTGCGGCGGCCAAAGCCAAAAAGGGTTCAGTTCAGGCGGTCAGGATCAGCTTGTTGAGCTGGGTCAGCCGCAGCCGGTAAATCCGGCCTTCATGGTCGATCTCGAGTTCACGCAGGTGCTGGAACAGGTCCTGGCTCCTGAGTCGGCGCACTGCTGGCGCAGGCGCCTGGTCCGGCTTCGATTGCGCCGATGCCGGCATTGCATCTTTCGGGGCTGTGTCACGCATGGCTGCCTTTGTAAATGCGAACAATTCGTATTTAGATTATTCCCGAAGACGGTAGTGATGGCAAGTGTTAATTTGTGCGTTGAACGAAACAGATAGATGGAAATGGTTACGATGGGGCTTTGTAAAACGGCAAGGCGGCGGGATGGATCGGGGAAAGCGGGCTGAAGTGGCGCAAACGGCCGGAAAGCAGCGTTGGTAGGGTGTAATACCCCGAAGGGGCATTACACCAGGGCCTCAACAAGGGGGAATCTGTACGCCCATCCTGATCCACCAAATGTGGTGGAAAGGATTTTAGCCAAGCCTGGCTGAATCTTTTTTGCCGAAACACGGTGGAATGGTTTGCGGCCGAATGCGGTGAAATGCCCCTTCGGGGTATTCCACCCTACTATATCCGGCTGTTAAAGCGGGGTTGGCGGCAGGGAGGAAGGCAGGCGGGGCCCGCCCGCCTAGCGTACTCAAGCGTGCGACAGCGCCTCGGCATTGCTGATGATGCCGCCGCCCAGGCAAATATCGCCCTGGTACAGCACGGCCGACTGGCCGGGCGTGACCGCCCACTGCGGCGCGTCGAATGCCAGGGCAAAGCCATCGTCGGCGCTGCGCTGGCGGCAGGCGACATCGGCCTGCCGGTAACGGGTCTTGGCCGACAGGGCTTCCGTCCCGGGAGCCGCGCCGGCCACCCAGCTTACCTGCCCCGCATCCAGCGTGCCCGACAGCAGCCAGGGATGATCGTGCCCCTGCACCACGTACAGCGTGTTGCTTTCCACGTCCTTGCGCGCCACGTACCAGGCGTCATGGCTGCCGTCGTCATTGCGGTTGGATTTCATGCCGCCCAGGCCGATGCCCTTGCGCTGGCCCAGGGTATAGAAGCTCAGGCCGACATGCTCGCCGACCGTCTTGCCGTCCGGCGTCTTCATCGGGCCCGGCCGATAGGACAGATAGCGGTTCAGGAATTCCCGGAAAGGCCGTTCGCCGATGAAACAGATGCCGGTGGAATCCTTTTTCCTGGCATTGGGCAGTTGCAGCTGCTCGGCAATGCGGCGCACCTCGGTTTTGTGGATTTCTCCCAGCGGGAACAGGGTTTTCGAGAGCTGCGCCTGGTTCAGGCGGTGCAGGAAATAGCTCTGGTCCTTGCTGGCGTCGACTGCCTTGAGCAACTCGAAGTTGCCGGCAGCCGCCTGGCGCACGCGGGCATAGTGGCCGGTGGCGATCAGGTCGGCGCCCAGCTTCATTGCATAGTCGAGAAAGGCCTTGAACTTGATTTCGGCATTGCACAGCACGTCCGGATTGGGCGTGCGGCCGGCCTGGTATTCACGCAGGAATTCGGCGAACACCCGGTCCTTGTATTCGGCGGCGAAGTTGACTGCCTCGATGTCCACGCCGATCACGTCGGCCACGCTGACCGCGTCGATCCAGTCCTGGCGGGTCGAGCAGTATTCGGAATCGTCGTCGTCTTCCCAGTTTTTCATGAACAGGCCGATCACTTCATAGCCCTGTTCCTTCAGCATCCAGGCCGCGACGGAGGAATCCACGCCGCCCGACATGCCGATTACTACCTTTCTAGACATGCAATTCTCCAAGCACGCTGGCATGGGTATAAAGCAGCGACAGTGGCGCTCTCTTGCCAGCGAGATAATCGTCCACGCATTGCATCACCAGGTCGCTTCGGTGCCGGCTGCGGGTGGCCTGCATTTCGTCGTAGGTCATCCACACTGCGCGCAGGATGCCGGTGTCGAGCGGCGTGTCGTAATTGGCGCCGACCTCGCCGCTGAAGGTAAAGCGCAGGTAGGTCACTTCCGTATGGGTGCGCAACGACAGATACCGTGACATGTAGACGCCCACCAGGTGGGTGGGCGTGAATTCATGCGCCGTCTCTTCCATGGTTTCGCGGGCGACTGCCTGTTCCAGGCTTTCATTCGGATCCAGATGTCCGGCCGGCTGGTTAAAGCGCACGCCATCGCTGGTTTCTTCCTCGACCAGCAGGAACCGCCCGTCGCGCTCGATCACGGCTGCCACTGTCACTGAAGGTTTCCAGATATCACTCATAAGCTTCCTCTTAAGAGGGCGCCATTTTACAGCGGTCCCCATCCGAAGTTTGTGCGGCATGCGGCGTAGCAGCATTTTCTTACAACATTTATCAGGAATTCCCTCAAGAAAAGCTGAAGTGCAATTGCGGAACTAAAAAAAGAACGGTTGTTCCTTTTTTACAAAGCCGTGTAAGATCAGTGCCAAGAAAATAACCTGGAGGTAGGCATGAGGATAGGAATTCCGGCCGAAACAAGGCTGGGTGAGACCAGGGTGGCCGCCACCCCCGAGACCGTCAAGAAGCTGGTGGCGGCCAAACACGAGCTGGTGGTCCAGGCAGGCGCCGGCATCAGCTCCAGCATCACCGACGAGGCCTATGCCGCCGCCGGCGCGCAGGTCGGCAGCGCAGCCGATGCCTTCGGCGCCGACATGGTGCTCAAGGTGCGCGCCCCCAATCCCGAGGAACTCGGCCTGCTGCGCCCCGGCACCGTCGTCATCGGCATGCTCAACCCCTTCGACGCCGAGAACATCGCCGTCATGGCCCAGCGCGGCCTGTCGGCCTTCGCGCTCGAAGCCGCGCCCCGCATCACCCGCGCCCAATCCATGGACGTGCTGTCCTCCCAGGCCAACATCGCCGGCTACAAGGCCGTCATGCTCGCCGCCAACACCTACCAGCGCTTCATGCCCATGCTCATGACCGCCGCCGGCACCGTCAAGGCCGCCCGCGTGCTGATCATGGGCGTGGGCGTGGCCGGCCTGCAGGCCATCGCCACGGCCAAGCGCCTGGGCGCGGTCATCGAGGCTTCCGACGTGCGCCCGCCGGTCAAGGAACAGGTCGAGTCGCTCGGCGCGAAGTTCATCGACGTGCCTTTCCTCACCGATGAAGAACGCGAGATCGCCCAGGGTTCGGGCGGCTATGCCCGCCCGATGCCGGCCGACTGGATGCGCCGCCAGGCCGAGCTGGTGCACGAGCGCGCCAGGCAGGCCGACATCGTCATCACCACCGCGCTCATCCCCGGCCGCCGCGCGCCGGTGCTGATCGGCGAGGACACGGTACGGTCCATGAAGCCCGGCTCGGTCATCGTCGACATGGCGGTGGAGCAGGGCGGCAACTGCCCGCTGTCGGAACTGGGCAAAACGGTCACGAAGCACGGCGTGCACATCATCGGCGAGCCCAACCTGGCCACGCTGGTGGCGGCCGACGCCTCGGCGCTGTATGCGCGCAACGTGCTGGACTTTTTGAAGCTCATCGTCGACAAGGACGCCGGCCTGGCCATCGACCGGGAAGACGAGATCGTCGCGGCCACGCTGCTGTGCCATGGCGGCGACATCCTTCGCAAACAATAAGGCAGGAGACATCATGGAAGTCAGTCACACCATCATCAACCTCATCATCTTCGTGCTGGCCATCTACGTCGGCTACCACGTGGTCTGGACGGTCACGCCGGCGCTGCATACGCCGCTCATGGCCGTCACCAATGCGATCTCGGCCATCATCATCGTCGGCGCCATGCTGGCCGCCGGCCTGACCGAAGGCCGGCTTGGCCAGGTCATGGGCGTCTTGGCCGTGGCGCTGGCCGCGGTCAATGTGTTCGGCGGCTTCCTGGTGACCCAGCGCATGCTGGAGATGTTCAGGAAGAAGGAGCCCAAGGCGGTCAAGAGCGCCGAAGCGGCGCCGGCGCTGGCCAAGGAGGGCGCGAAATGATGAACATGGCCTTTGTATCGATGAACCTGGTGACGATGCTGTACCTGGTCGCCTCGGTGTGCTTCATCCAGGCGCTGAAGGGCCTGTCGCATCCGTCCACGGCGCGCCGCGGCAACACCTTCGGCATGACCGGCATGGCCATTGCCACGCTCACGACCATCATGCTGATGATCAAGCTGCAGCAGGAAGCCGCGGCCGGCAGCGGGCTGGGCATGTGGGGCGTGCTGGTGGGCGTGATCGCCGGCGGCGTGATCGGCGCCACCCTGGCCAGGCGGGTGGAAATGACCAAGATGCCCGAGCTGGTGGCGGCGATGCACTCGCTGATCGGCCTGGCGGCGGTGGCCATTGCGGTGGCGGCAGTCTCCGAGCCCTGGGCCTTCGGCATCTCGGCGCGCAATGCGCCGATCCCGATCGGCAACCGCATCGAGCTGTTCATCGGCACCTTCGTCGGCGCCATCACCTTCTCGGGCTCGGTGATTGCGTTCGGCAAGCTGGCCGGCAAGTACAAGTTCCGGCTGTTCCAGGGCGCGCCGGTGAGCTTTCCGGGGCAGCACATGGTCAACCTGGTGCTGGCGGTGCTGATGCTGGGCCTGGGCATCGTGTTCACGATGACGCAGGACTGGACGCCGTTCATCCTGATGACGGCGATCGCCTTCGTGCTGGGCGTGCTGATCATCATCCCGATCGGCGGCGCGGACATGCCGGTGGTGGTGTCGATGTTGAACAGCTATTCGGGCTGGGCGGCGGCCGGCATCGGCTTCTCGCTGAACAACTCGATGCTCATCATCGCCGGCTCGCTGGTGGGCTCCTCCGGCGCGATCCTGTCCTACATCATGTGCCGCGCGATGAACCGGTCGTTCTTCAACGTGATCCTGGGCGGCTTCGGCGGCGAGGCCGCGACCGCCGGCGGCGGCGCGCAGCAGCAGCGCAACGTGAAGTCGGGCTCGGCCGATGATGCGGCCTTCCTGATGGGCAATGCCGAGACGGTGATCATCGTGCCGGGCTATGGCCTGGCGGTGGCGCGGGCGCAGCATGCGCTGAAGGAGCTGACCGAGAAGCTCACCCACAAGGGCGTGACGGTGAAGTATGCGATCCACCCGGTGGCGGGGCGCATGCCGGGGCACATGAACGTGCTGCTGGCCGAGGCCGAGGTGCCGTACGACCAGGTGTTCGAGATGGAAGACATCAACAGCGAGTTCGGCCAGGCTGACGTGGTGCTGGTGCTGGGCGCCAACGACGTGGTGAACCCGGCGGCGAAGGACCCGAAGTCGCCGATCGCGGGCATGCCGATCCTGGAAGCGTACAAGGCCAAGACGGTGATCGTGAACAAGCGCTCGATGGCGGCGGGTTATGCGGGCCTGGACAACGAGCTGTTCTACATGGACAAGACCATGATGGTGTTTGGCGATGCGAAGAAGGTGATCGAGGACATGGTCAAGGCGGTGGAGTAGCAGCCTGCTTCAGACAGCAGCCTGCTTCAGATGGAAGAACGCCGGCCCGCAATAGGGGCCGGCGTTTTTGTTTGTTCGTAGGGTGCAATACCCCGAAGGGGCATTGCACCCTACGAATTCAACGGCAGCGCTGCCAGGTGAAGCATGTTTCTGTTCATTCTGACCGGTGAACTTCATGTGCGCGAGCCTGGCTGCGCGCCTGCGCCTCAGCAATTGCCTTTCTTGGCTTGTCCCGGCGGGCAGAAATTGCGTTCCGGCGTGTCATAGACTGGTCCGCAATTGCCTTTCTTGGCCTGGCCGGGCGGGCACTTCGGCGCCGGCGTGTCATGGAATACTGGCACTGGCACTACCGCGCAGCCGGCCAGCAGGGCGCTGGCGAGCAGCGCGGCGATTCCTGGTTTGTTCATGTCTGATTCCTGTTTTCTATGCAATGCGGCCGGCATCGCTGCCGGCCTTGATGATTGCTGACTCGAATGGGGCGCCGCGACCGGCGTTCCCTTACTGGGTCAGCGTGAAATTCACGCCGGCCTGGTTGCCCTGGCTGATGTCGACCACCGTCGATGCCGTCGTCTTGTAGCCGGTGGCGCTTGCCTGCACCGCATACTGGCCCACGCCCGGCTTGATGCCGGCCTGCGCGGCGAAGACCAGTGCCGTCGCGTTGTAGGGCGCATACTGCGGCGCTACCTTGGGCAGGTCGCTCAGCGTGTAGTTGCCGCTGGCATCGCTTGCCCTGTACTTGATGGTGATTTTCGAGCCGGCCGGCAGCGTCTGGCTCGCATACACATAGGCGGCATCGGTGCCGGGTGGCATGAAATTGACGGTGCCGCTGATCTTGCGTGCTTCCGGCGCAGCCAGCAGGCTGATCGGCGCTGCCTTGGTGCCGAGCATGGTGGTTGCGGTTGGGCTGGTGACGGGCACCGCGCCGACCACGGTGGTGGCCCGGTCCGATGCCGTGATCACCACGTCGTAGGCGCCGACCGGCAGGCGCGACAGATAGAAGTGGCCTTCGCTGTCCGGCGCCGTGCTGCTGATGATCTCGCCATTCTGCTGGGCCGACACATGCACGTCGGTCAGGCCTGCGCCGACATAGCCTTCCACGCCGTTGAGCAGCGTCGGAATGACTTTCACCACCGGCTTCAATGCATATTCGCCATTGCCGCGGGTGACGATGGATTTGCAGGCATCGAAGTCCAGCACCAGGTCGGCACGCTGGCCGGCCTCGATGTCGAATTCGTTGACCAGCTTGAGCCCGCTCTCCACCGCGCTGGGCGTGACCAGCGGGACTTCATTGGTCTGGCCGGTGGGAATCACGGAATTGGCCAGGCCATTGCCGCTGTTCTTGTTCAGCACCAGGCGCAGCTGCGAATAATGGCCCGCGGCCAGCGGCACCTGGCCCAGGGGCTGAAGCACGCCATTGGCCAGGGACAGCAGGTCGATCTTGCTTTTGGCCGGGTCTACCGCGATCTCGGTCCAGCCGTCGTCTTCCGTGCCCGCCGCGGCGCTCTTGTGCACCCGGACCTTGGTGACGGTGACAAATACCTTGTCGAAACCGCAGGAAGGCGCGTCGGTCAGCGATACACCCAGGGTACCCGCGGTCTGCGTCCCGCCGCCTCCGCCGCCACCGCCGCATCCGGCAAGCGCGGTCAGTGCACAAGCGCCAACTGCGGCGCGAACCACCCATTGTTGAGTCGATGCCATCCTGTCACCCCTATAAAAGTTCTGTGCGGCAACTTTAACGGGTATTGGAGTTTATTTGGAGCAATGTTTCAACTCGAAACAAACTAATGTTGTTTTTGAGTAATAGGCGATGAACCTGCCAGGAATGCGACTGTCGTCTAGCGCCGGCCGAACATCATCTGCCCGGCTAGCAGCTGCTTGAGTGGGCGCACGGTATCGATCAGCCCCAGCGACAGGCCCAGCAGGGCCTGGGTATAGGCGCCATCCGGCGCGCTGGCGAAGATGCGGGCCATGGTGTCGGTGACGCGAATGGTCAGGTCGCGGTCGCCACGGCGCTGCATCGCGTAGTGCTGCAGCGTCAGCGGCGTGGCATCCACGGCCAGCATGCGCGCCAGCACGGCGGCGTCGCGCAGGCCCAGGTTCAGGCCCTGGCCGGCAACCGGGTGCAGGGTCTGGGCCGCATTGCCGATGGCGACCATGCGGGCGCTCTGCGCGGTGCCGGCGTTCAGGCCGAGCGGATAGCTGATGCGCGGCGAGGCGGTGAGGAAGCGGCCCAGCCGCTGGCCGAAGGCCTGCTGCAGTTGCGCCAGGAAGGCGGCGTCGGGGAGGGCGGCGACCTGGCCGGCGCGTGCCGGCCGCAGGCACCACACCAGCGCATAGCCGTCGTCCTGCGGCAGCAGGGCCAGCGGCCCCTCGCCGGTGAACCGTTCGAAGGCGCGTGCCGCCAGCGGACGGTCGACCGTGACATGGGCAATCACCGCTGTCTGGTTGTAATCGCGGCTGATCGGCTTGCCGGGCTGGTCGGCGAACAGGCCGCCTTCCGCCTGCACCATCACCTGCGCCTCCAGGCTGGCGCCGTTGCCCAGCGTGAGCGTGATGCCGTCAGCCTGCTCGGTGCGGGAGGCGATCTGCATCGGCCGCACCACGGTTACGCCAGCCTGCGCCAAGGCTGATGCCAGCGCCTGCACCAGCGTGCCGTAGCGGCTTACGTAGCCCAGTTCCGGCAGGTCGAATTCGTCGGCGGCAATCAGGGTGCGGCCGAAGTGGCCGCGGCGCGATACATGAATTTCCCGGATCGGCGTGACGGCGGCCGGCCAGGCGCGGATTTCCTCCAGCAGCTGGCGGCTGCCCCAGGACAGCGCCAGCGAGCGCGGGTCCTGGGTTGCCTGCTCCAGCCCACGGGCGTCGATCAGCGCGATGCGGCCCGGCTCGGCGCCATGGCGCACCAGCATCGCGGCCAGCGCCATGCCGACTGGGCCGGCGCCGCCGATGGCGATGTCATAGCTGCGCTCCACGATGTCAGCCGCGCATCACGGCTTCGATCCCGGCCACGGTCTTGGGCGCTTCTGCCGTGATGATGTCGCAGCCGCCAGGCGTGACCACCGCGTCGTCCTCGATGCGGATGCCGATGTGCCAGTACTGCTCCGGCACGCCTTCGGCCGGCCGCACATAGATGCCCGGCTCCACCGTCAGCGCCATGCCGGCCTGCAGCGTGCGCCATGGCCGCTCGCCGCCGGCCGGCGCGGCGTCGCGGTATTCGCCGACGTCATGCACGTCCATGCCCAGCCAGTGGCCGGTGCGGTGCATGTAGAACTGGCGGAAGTCGCCGTTGGCGATCACGTCGTCCAGGGTGCCGACCTTGTCGCGGTCGAGCAGGCCGGTGTCCAGCATGCCCTGGGCGAGGATCTTCACCGCCGCGTCGTGGCCGTCGGTAAAGCGCTTGCCGGGGCGGATCTCGGCGATCGCCGCCGCCTGCGCCGCCAGCACGATCTCGTACAGGGTTTTCTGCGGGCCGCTGAACTTGCCATTGGCCGGGTAGGTGCGGGTGATGTCGGAGGCGTAACCGTCGAGCTCGCAGCCGGCGTCGATCAGCACCAGGTCGCCATCCTGCAGCACCGCGTCGCCGGCGCGGTAGTGCAGCACGCAGGCATTGGCGCCGGTGGCGACGATGGACGTATAGGCCGGGAATTGCGAGCCGTTGCGACGGAACTCGTGCAGCAGTTCGGCCTCGATCTGGTATTCATGCAGGCCGGGTTTCGACATGCGCATCGCGCGCTCGTGCGCGGCCGACGAGATCAGCGCGGCGCGGCGCATGATGGCGATCTCGCCGGCATCCTTGACCAGCCGCATCTCGTCCAGCATCTGATGCACGTCGAAGGCGGCGGCCGGCGCGGTGACGCCGGCGCGCACCTGGGCGCGCACCGCCTGCAGCCAGCCCTGCACCTGGGCGTCGAGCCTGGCATTGCTGCCCAGCGCGTAGAAGATCGCCGGCGCATTGGCCATCAGCTGCGGCACTTCGGCGTCCAGCGCCGAGACCGGATGGGCGGCGTCGAAGCCGAACTGCTCGCGCGCGGCGTTGGGGCCGTAGCGGTAGCCGTCCCAGATTTCCCGCTCCATGTTCTTTTCGCGGCAGAACAGGATGGACTGGCCGCCGGCCGCGCCCGCCACCAGCACCAGCACCGCCTCCGGCTCGGTAAAGCCGGTCAGATAATAGAAGTAGCTGTCATGCCGGTAGGGAAAGTCGGCATCGTTGTTGCGCAGCGCCTCGGGCGCGGTCGGGATGATGGCGATGCCGCCACCGCGGGCCTGCATCTGTTCGATCAGTCTGGCGCGGCGGGCTGCGTAAGCTGCTGTCATGGGCGGTTTCCTTGGTAGGGGGCATTCAGTTGGGCCAGGCGTTCGGGGGTGCCGACATCGAGCCAGTCGCCGCGGTAGACTTCGCCGCCGACCTGGCCGCGCGCCGCGTATTCCCGCAGCAGCGGCGCCAGCTTCGCGCTGTCGCCGGGCGTGATGGCGTCGAACATCTGCGGCCGGTAGACGCCGATGCCGGAAAAGGTATGGCGCTCCTGGCCTTCGTTGGCGATCGAAAAGCTGTTCAGCGCAAAGTCGCCGGCCGGGTTGTGGGACGGGTTCTTCACGAGATAAAGCCAGGCCACGTCGCGCTGGTCCAGCGGCAGCGGGTTGCCCCAGACATCATTGTCGACCAGCGCGTCGGCGGCCTGCGAGAAGTCGAAATGCGGCGCCCAGATGTCGGCCGCCAGCGCGACAAAGGGTGCTTCGCCCAGCAGTTCGCGGGCGCGGGCGATGCCGCCGGCGGTTTCCAGCGCGGTGCCTTCGGCCGAATAGGCGATCGATGCGCCGTAGCGGCTGCCGTCGCCCAACGCTTCCTCGATCATGTGGCCGAGGTGGGCATGGTTGACCACGATCTCGGTGATGCCGGCGCGCACCAGGTTGAGCACATGCCAGACGATCAGTGGCCGGCCGCGCACCTTCAGCAGCGGCTTGGGGCAGCTGTCGGTCAGGGGCCGCATGCGTTCGCCGCGGCCGGCGGCGAGAATCATTGCTTTCATTGCGGTCTCAGAAGGTAAAGCCGACGCCGGAGTCGGTGTTTTCCAGCACGTCGAGGATGCGGATCAGCGGCGCCAGTTCGCGGTAGCGGCCGGCGGTCTTCCGGGTGTATTCCATCACCAGCGGCATGTCGTCGAGATAGGCGGCCTTGCCGTCGCGGTGGTACAGCCGCGCGAAGATGCCCAGCACCTTCAGGTGGCGCTGCAGTCCCATGAATTCGAAGTCGCGGTAGAAGCTGTCGATGTCGGGCGCCACCGGCAGGCCGGCGCGGCGCGCCCGTTCCCAGTAGCGTATCGCCCAGTCCAGCACCATTTCCTCGTCCCACTGGATGTAGGCATCGCGCAGCAGCGACACCAGGTCGTAGGTGATCGGGCCGTAGACCGCGTCCTGGAAGTCGAGGATGCCGGGATTGCCGCTGTCCATCACCATCAGGTTGCGGGAATGGTAATCGCGGTGCACATAGACCTGCGGCTGGGCCAGGTTGTTGGCCAGCAGCGCGTCGAACACCTTCTGCAGCGCGGCCTGCTGCTTGTCGTCCAGCGTCACGCCGCGGTGCTTTGCGATATACCATTCCGGGAACAGGTTCAGCTCGCGCAGCAGCAGCGCGCGGTCATATTCGGGCAGCACCTCGGGCTGGCTCTGCGCCTGCAGCAGCACCAGCGCGTCGATCGCATCGAGATAGAGCTTGTGGGCGGTGTCGCTGTTCAACAGCTTCAGGTAGGTGGTGGCGCCGAGGTCGGTCAGCAGCAGGAAGCCGCGTTCGGCATCCTGGGCCAGCACCTTGGGCACCGACACGCCGGTCTTGCCGAAGACCTCGGCCACATGGATGAAGGGCTTCACGTCTTCCTGCGGCGGCGGCGCGTCCATCAAAATGTAGGTGTCGCCGTCGGCGCCGTCGACGCGGAAGTAGCGGCGGAAGCTGGCGTCGGCCGACGCCGGGCGCAGGGTGTCGCAGCGCAGCGCGGGCGCGGTCAGCGTCGCCAGCCACTGGCTGGCCTGTTCCAGGCGCGGATCGTTAGGGAATTGCTCGGGCATGATGCGGTATCGGATAGGGTCTGAAAGTGGTCCGGGGGCGGCCCGGCGTGATCTGGGAGCCGTCCGGCAAAGCGGGCGGACTGCGGAGTTCTCATATAATAAGGGATTCAACCTAAAAAATCCGCCTCCTTTATGGTGTTGCAATTCCCCTGTTCATGACTCGCCGCCAACGCTATTTCCGCACTCTACCCGCGGTGCGTGCGCTGACGCTGGCCGTGCTCGCCTCGCTGCCCGCGCTGGCCGCCGCCCAGGCCAGGTACCAGCGCCCCGTGGACGATCCGAACGCACCCACCACCCTGGGGGCCGAGCGCCTGACCGGCCGGCCTGACCGCGAGATCACGCTGGAGCGCGACGCCGAAGTCACTCGCGGCGGCACCACGCTCAACGCCGACCGCGCCGACTACGACATCGTCGACGACCGGGTCAAGGCCAGCGGCAACGTCCGGCTGAAGCGCTTCAAGGACCGCTTCACCGGCGACGACCTGGACCTGAAGCTCGATACCGGCGAAGGCTATATCGACAATCCGACCTATCACCTGGAAATGCGCAATGCCCAGGGCACGGCCGACCGCATCGACTTCGTGTCGGACGACCAGGCGGTGGTGCACAACGGCACCTACAGCACCTGCGAGGCGCCGGACCAGGACTGGTACCTGTCGTCGCGCACCATCAATCTCGACAGCGGGCGCGACATCGGCACGGCCGAGCGGGCGGTGCTGTACTTCAAGGGCGTGCCGCTGCTGGCCTCGCCCTACATGAGCTTTCCGCTGTCGGACCAGCGCAAGACCGGCTTTTTGCCGCCCACATTCGGCACCAGCAACCGCAACGGCATTGAAGCCTCGACGCCTTACTACATCAACATCGCGCCCAACCGCGACCTGACGCTGTACCCGCGCATGATTTCACAGCGCGGCCTGCAGCTCGGCGCCCATGCGCGCTACCTGGGCGACGGCTACTCCGGGCAGACCCGCGTCGAAGGCCTGATGAACGACAGCCAGACCGGCCAGAGCCGCGGCGCGCTGACCATGCTGCACAACCAGAGGCTGGCGCCGTCGCTGTCGTTCAATGCCAATGTGAACATGGCATCGGACGACCAGTATCCGAATGATTTCCCGCACAGCATCACCAACAGCCGGCAGCGGCTGCTGGCACGCGACCTCAGCCTGAACTATGCCCAGCCCTATTGGAACATGATCGCCCGCACGTCGAGCTACCAGGTGCTGCAGGACCCGCTGGCGCCGATCGGCCTGCCGTATGACCGGCTGCCGCAGATTAGCCTCAACGCCGCCCGCCAGGAACTGGGTGGCTTCGACGTCAGCCTGAAGTCGGACTTCACCCGCTTCTATCATCCGACCCTGGTGCGGGGCGACCGCTCGGTGATCAATCCGCGGGTTTCCTACCCGATCCTGGCGCCCGGCTACTTCATTACGCCGAGCCTGTCGATGCATGCGACCAGCTACAACCTGACCAATCAGGCGGCGGACCAGCCCAACACCCTGACCCGCACGCTGCCCACCTTTTCGCTCGACAGCGGCCTGGTGTTCGAGCGCGATGCGAGCTTTCTGGGCAGGCCCGCCACGCAAACCCTGGAGCCGCGGCTGTTCTATACCTACACGCCGTACAGGGACCAGAGCAAGTTTCCGATCTTTGACACCGCGCTGGCCGAGTTCAGCTTCGCGCAGATCTTCAGCGAAAACCGCTATGTCGGCAACGACCGCATCACCGATTCCAACCAGCTGACCGCGGCCGTGGTGTCGCGCTTCATCGAGGAGGATGGCGTCGAGCGGCTGCGCGTGGCCCTGGGCCAGCGCTTCTACTTCAACCAGCAGCAGGTGGCCGGCAACGCCAGCAATGCCGAAAACAAGTCCGACCTGCTGGCCGCGATGTCCGGCCAGGTGACGCCGACCCTGCTGCTGGATGCCGGCGTCCAGTACAGCCAGAGCCAGCGCAAGACCAATGCATCCAGCCTGGGCGTGCGCTGGCTGCCGGGGCCCCAGCAGGTGTTCAACCTGCAATACAAGCGCGATGTGCCGACCGCGGTCGACCTGCTGAACGTCTCCACCCAGTGGCCGATCACGCGCCGCTTCTATGGCGTGGGGCGCGTGAACTACTCGCTGGAGGAAAGGAAGGTTTCCGAAAGCCTGTTCGGCGTGGAATACAAGGCCGACTGCTGGATCTTCCGGGTCGTGGCGCAGCGCACGCCGACGGCGACCAATGTCGCGACTTCCTCGCTGTTTTTCCAGCTTGAACTGAACGGCCTGTCCAGCCTGGGCTCCAATCCCTACAGGGCACTGCGCAACAACATCCCCGGTTACAACCGCCTCTCCGAATCGGAGCCCTGAACGCAGGGCAGCACTCTCATGAATCAAGGCACTATGAAAACCGATATGACTTCCCGTTCTCTCCTCACGTCGCTTCGCCTCAAGCGCATCATGCCGGCGCTGCTGTGCGCCTTGCTGGCTGCGCCTCCGTCCGGGGCGCAAACCCTCAAGGCGCCCGGCGCAGGCGCTGGTCCGCGCCTGGGCGGCGGCACGCCGGCCTCCCCGGCGCCCGCCGCCCAGCTGCCGTCGGCGACCGCGCCGGCTTCGGCTTCGACCTCCGCTTCCCAGCGGGTACGCCCGATCGACGCCATCGTCGCTGTCGTCAACAGCGAAGTCATCACCGCCCAGGAACTGGAATCGCGGATGCAGACCGTCGAGGCACGCCTGCGCAGCCAGGGCGGCACCGTGCCGCCGCGCGCCCAGTTCCAGCAGCAGCTATTGGAACGCATGATCGTCGACCGCGCGCAGTTGCAGCTGGCCAAGGAAAACGGCCTGCGGGTCGACGACACGCTGCTCGACGCGGCCGTGGCCCGCATCGCCGAGCAGAACAATGTGACCCTGGCCGAGATGCGGCGCAAGGTCGAAAGCGACGGTGTGAGCTTTGCCCGCTTCCGTGAAGACATCCGCAATGAAATCCTGCTGCAGCGCCTGCGCGAGCGCGAAGTCGACAGCAAGGTGCAGATCACCGAGTCCGAGATCGACAATTTCCTGGCCTCGGGCGGCGGCGGCGCGGCGCAGGCCGCGCAACCTGAAATCAACCTGGCGCAGATTCTGGTGCGCATCCCCGAAAACGCCAGCGCCGAGCAGATCGCCCAGCGCCGCGCGCGCGCCGAGGAAGCCCTGAAGCAGTTGCGCACCGGCGCCGACTTCGCCCAGATAGCCGCCGCCTATTCCGACGCCACCGATGCATTGAAGGGCGGCGACATGGGATGGCGCACGCCGGACCGCCTGCCGCAGCTGTTCGTCGATGCGGTGGCCGAGCGGCGCGACAACGAACTGGTCGTGGTCAAGAGCGCCAATGGCTTTCATATCCTGCGCGTGCTCGGTCGCCGCACCGCCACGCCGGCCAAGGCCGGCGCCTCGGTGCCGGCCGTTACCCAGACCCGTGCCCGCCACATCCTGATCAAGGTGAACCAGGTGGTGCCGGCCAACGAAGCCCGGCGCAAGCTGGTGGAACTCAAGGAGCGGCTGGACAACAAGGCCGCCACCTTCCCCGAACTGGCGCGGCTGTATTCCAATGACGGCTCTGCTTCCAAGGGCGGCGACCTGGGCTGGCTGTATCCGGGCGACACCGTGCCGGAGTTCGAGCGCGCGATGAATGCGCTGCAGCCAGGCCAGATCAGCGAGCCGATCGAATCGCCATTCGGCTTCCACCTGATTCAGGTGATCGAGCGCAAGACCGACGATGTCACGCAGGAGCGCCAGCGCATGATGGCGCGCCAGGCGCTGCGCGAGCGCAAGATCGAGGAGGCGACCGAGGAATGGCTGCGCCAGCTGCGCGACCGCACTTACGTCGAATACCGCTCCGAGGAGCTCGGCGCGGCTGCCGGCGCAACCGGCGCAACCCGGTGAGCGCGATGCCCCGCCCGGGCGTCTTGCCTGCGATCGCCATCACCACCGGCGAGCCGGCCGGCATTGGCCCCGAGATCGCGATCCGCGCGGCCTGGGAGCTGCGCCATGAAGTGCGCAGCGTGCTGATCGGCGATTCCGCCTTCCTGGCCATGACCGCCGCCGCGATCGATCCGGACATCAGCCTGGTGGCGCTGTCGCAGATGGCGGTCAACAACAATGGCCTGCCGGCTTTCCCGGCCGGACGCCTTGCCGTGATCGACTGCACGCTGGCGGCGCATGTGCGGCCCGGCGAACTCGACGCCAACAACGGCCGCTATGTGCTGGAAACCCTGGACGTGGCGATAAACGGCGCCATGCGCGGCTGGCTGGCGGCCATCGTCACCGCACCGCTGCAGAAGAGCACGATCAACGACGCCGGCGTTGCCTTCACCGGCCATACCGAATACCTGGCCGAAAGAACCGGCACGCCGCAGGTCGTGATGATGCTGGCCACCGACGCCACGCCCACGCCGCTGCGGGTGGCGCTGGCCACCACCCATCTGGCGCTGAAGGATGTGCCGGCCGCGATCACCGCCGGCAGCCTGGCGCGCACGATCGACATCATCGATGCCGACCTGCGCGGCAAGTTCGGCATTGCCGCGCCGCGCATCCTGGTCACGGGCCTGAATCCGCATGCCGGCGAGAATGGCTATCTGGGGCGCGAGGAGATCGAGGTGATCACGCCAGCCCTGGAAGCGGCCCGCGCGCGCGGCATCGATGCACAGGGACCGTATCCGGCCGACACCCTGTTCCAGGCCAAGTACCTGGAGCATGCCGACTGCGTGCTGGCGATGTACCACGACCAGGGCCTGCCGGTTCTCAAGCACGCCAGCTTTGGCCGCGGCGTCAACATCACCCTGGGCCTGCCCATCATCCGCACCTCGGTCGACCACGGCACCGCGCTCGACCTGGCGGCGCAGGGCCTGGGCCGCGCCGACCATGGCAGCATGGTCGAAGCCATCCGCACCGCGGCCCGCATGGCCGCCGCACAAGACAGCAAGGCGCAATGAAACACATACCCCGCAAACGTTTCGGCCAGAACTTCCTGACCGACCAGGCCGTGCTGCACGACATCATCCGCGTCATCGCGCCGCAGGCAGACGATGTGATGGTGGAGATCGGGCCCGGCCTGGCCGCGATGACGCGGCTGCTGCTGGAACAGCTGCACGAGCTGCACGTAGTGGAGCTTGACCGCGACCTGGTACAGCGCCTGAACAAGACCTTCGACCCGAAGCGCCTGCATGTGCATGCAGGCGACGCCCTGCAATTCGATTTCGCCACGCTGGCCCCAGCGGAGGGCAAGCTGCGGGTGGTGGGCAACCTGCCGTACAACATCTCCAGCCCGCTGCTGTTTCATCTTTCCGAGATCGCGCACCGGGTGCAGGACCAGCATTTCATGCTGCAGAAGGAGGTGGTGGAGCGCATGGTGGCGCAGCCCGGCAGCAAGACCTATGGCAGGTTGTCGGTGATGCTGCAGTGGCGCTACCACATGGAATTGCTGTTCATCGTCCCGCCCACCGCCTTCGACCCGCCGCCGCAGGTCGACTCGGCCATCGTGCGCATGATTCCGCTGGCGCAGCCGCTGGCCTGCGATGCGGCGCGGCTGGAGGAAGTGGTGCAGAAGGCTTTTTCACAACGCCGCAAGACCTTGCGCAACTGCCTGGCGGGGATGTTCAGCGAAGCCGACCTGGTGGCGGTGGGGATTGATCCGCAGGCGCGGGCGGAGACGGTGGGGGTGGAGGGGTATGTGGCGCTGGCCAATCTGCGGCCAGGGGGCGTGAGCGGGTGACACCGGGCTGCCGGCATATAGGGGGTAGTGTTGGTTGGCGACTAAGGTCTTTAAAGGCGACTGCTGACTTGGCAGTTGCCGTTGCAGTGAAGTCCCGTTGAGCGCGCCGTGACGGCGATGCCCGGAGCGGGAAAAGGTGCGGCGTCTGTCTGAGCGAAGCGCAGCGCAGCGAGTTTAGCCGCGCCCCGCTTCAGGCGTCGTCGGCACGGGGACCCCGCGCAGCGGGGCGCGATCATCGGGGCCGCCTTTTTTGCCCCTCTTTTTTGGCGAAGCAAAAAAGAGGGTCGCCTGCCGGGGCGAACACCCGGCCTGGGCATGACGACAGTGCAGTGGCATTGTTTCACCCGGCGTAAAGGCATCACGGCGAAGCAGCAGTTGCTTTTGACGTTCGCAGTTCGCAGTTTGCTTAGAAACGTCAAAGACAACGACGACAGTGCTGCCCGTGCCTTGCCGGTTGACGCAAGGCGATTGCACTGCCGTGGAGACAAGCCGGGAGTCCGTCCCGGCGGCCGGGTTACTTTTTTGCTCCGCCAAAAAAGTAACCAAAAAAGGCGGCCCCGGTGATCGCGCCCCGCTGCGCGGGGTTCCCGTGGCAGCGGTACCCGGAGCGGGGCGCGGCTAAACTCGCTACGCTGCGCTTCGCTCAGACAGACGCCGCACCTTATCCGCTCCGGGCACCGCTGACACGGCGCGCTCAACGGGATTTCACTGCAACGGCAACTTCAAACACAACGGCAACGGCAACGGCAACGGCAACGGCAACGGCAACGGCAACGGCAACGGCAACCGCAACCGCAACCGCAACCGCAACCGCAACCGCAACCGCAATTGCCGCTACGCGTGACTGCAAATGCAACGGCAGCCGCTTCTGTAGAGTGCAATACCCGAAGGGCATTGCACCGCGTTCGCGAACCTGAATCGCCTTGTCGGCCAACTTCCTCGATCGACCATTCGTGCAATGCCCCTGCGGGGTATTGCACCTTACGGCTGGCGGGTTTGTCTATGTTCCGGACGTGGCCGGCGTGGCGCGTTCAGCGCAGCGCCAACTGGGCGGCGGCCGCGCTTGCAGCGGCCATCAGATCCACCCGAACCACCCCAGCAGCCCCCCTGCGGCCAGCAGCCACAGCAAATGCACCCGCGTCTTCCACACCACCACCGCGGTGACCGCCGTCAGCAGCCATAGCGGCCAGTCCCGGGCCAGGTCGCCGTGGGCGCGGCTCATCAGCCAGCCGGTTGCCAGAATCAGCCCGACCACCACCGGCGCCATGCCCTGCTTGAAGGCGCGCACCGCCCGCAGGTCGCGGTTGTTGTGGCCCCAGCGCGAGGCGACGTAGGTCAGGGTGGTGCTGGGCAGCAGGATGCCGGTCATCGTGATGGCCATGCCCATCAGCGCATTGAGCAGGCTGCCGCTGTTGACACCCACCTGCCAGCCCATCAGCGCAATGAACAGCACGTTCGGGCCGGGCGCGGCCTGGGCCAGGGTGATGGCGGCGGTGAACTGGGATTCGCTCATCCAGTGCTGCTGGTCCACCAGGTAACGGTGCATGTCAGGCGCGGTGGTGATGGCGCCGCCCACCGCCAGCAGCGACAGCGACAGGTAATGCACGAACAGGTCGAGCCAGTCCGCCGGATGCATCTGCAACAGCGCGCTCATGGACGGATCTTCCGCCAGGTCAGCACGCAGGCCAGCGTGCCCAGGCCCGCCAGCACATACAGCAGCGGCCACTGCAGCAGCGCCACCGCGCCGAAGCAGAGGGCGGCCAGCAGCAGGCAGGCCGGCTTGCCCAGCGGATGGCGGTTCAGCGCGCTGATCAGCTTGATGCCGGTCGCAATGATCAGGCCGGCCGCCACCGCGCCCATGCCGCGCAGCGCGCCGGCAACCTGGGCATTGTCGGCAAAATGGCTGTACGCCAGCGCCATGCACAGCACCACCACCAGCGGAAAGGTCAGCATGCCGGCCAGCGCGGTCAGGGCGCCCGGCAGGCCGAAGTAGCGGCTGCCTATCATCATCGACAGGTTCACCACGTTGGGGCCGGGCATGATCTGCGCCACCGCCCAGTCCTCGATGAATTCCTCGCGGGTCAGCCAGCGCTTGCGCTCCACCAGCTCATGCTGCACCACCGCCAGCACGCCGCCGAAGCCTTGCAGGGCCAGCAGGGAAAAGGATATGAAAAGGTCGGACAGCGAGCGTGGCTGGGGATGGTCCTGAGAAGGGGGCAAATTCATGAGGCGTATCGGTGAGCGGCTTGACTGAGGGCCGCCCGGGGCCACCGGACGGCCTGGTATCCTAACATTTCACAAGGGCCGCTGACCACAGGCAAACTGCGCTCCCCCCGGTTTGGGTTAATCTGGCGCTTTCCTTCCGACCAGGTAAGCCTTGCCATGAAGTTCATCAAACCCCTGCTGTGCGCCTTCCTGCTGTGCCATGCCGCCGCCCATGCCGAACAGGTCGGTGAGGTCAGCACCGTGTTCAAGTTCATCGGCCCCAACCACAAGATCGTGGTCGAGGCCTATGACGACCCGAAGGTGGGCGGCGTGGTCTGCTATCTGTCGCGCGCCAAGACCGGCGGCATCAGCGGCGCCATCGGCATCGCCGAGGACAAGGCCGATGCCTCGGTGGCCTGCCGCCAGGTCGGCGAGATCCGCTTCAACGGCACCCTGCCGAAACAGGAGGAAGTCTTCAGCGAGCGGGCGTCGATCCTGTTCAAGCGGGTGCAGGTGGTGCGCATGGTCGACGTCAAGCGCAATGCGCTGGTCTATCTGGTCTACTCCGACCGGCTGATCGAAGGCAGCCCGCAAAACAGCGTAACCGCAGTGCCGCTGCCGGCCGGCCAGCCGATCCCGCTGGCGAAGTGACAGTGAAGTCACAGCCGGGCCCGCATCTTGCAAACCCATCCCTGTCCGGTCCGGCGCGGCTAGGGCAGGGCTGGCTTGCCGCCGCAGTCGCTGCATGATTGACAGGCAGCCGTTACAAGCCCGGCAGTTCTTACAGGCGATCCGCCTCCGCAGGAGCGGGCGCCGCCCAACAACTGGAGAGCCTTCATGCTAGTGATTCGTCATGTCTCATGGATCGCGGCCATCGTGCTGCTGGCCGGCTGCGAACAGGCCACGCTGCCGCTCAAGGCCGGCACCGGCCCGGAACCGACGCTTCCGCCGCCCAACCACACGCTGCTGCCGACCGTGCATATCGCGCCGGCCAAGGGCTGGCCCGATGGCGGCAAGCCCTTGGCCGCGGCCGGGATGATGGTCACCGCCTATGCCAGCGGACTTGACCATCCGCGCTGGCTGTACACGCTGCCCAATGGCGATGTGCTGGTGGCCGAGACCAATGCGCCGCCCAAGCCGGAGGACAGCAAGGGCATCAAGGGCAAGATCATGAAGATGGTGATGAAGCGGGCCGGCGCCGGCACGCCCAGCGCCAACCGCATCACGCTGCTGCGCGATGCCGACGGCGATGGCGTGGCCGAGGTCAAGACCGTGTTTCTGGAAGGCCTCAATTCCCCGTTCGGCATGAGCCTGGTCGGCAATACGCTGTATGTCGCCAACACCGACGCCATCATGCGCTTTCCCTACAAGGCCGGCGACACCCGCATCAGCGAGGCCGGCGTCAAGGTGGCCGACCTGCCGGCCGGGCCGCTGAACCATCACTGGACCAAGAACGTGATCGCCAGCCGCGACGGCAAGAAGCTGTATGCCACGTCCGGCTCCAACAGCAATGTGGCCGAGAACGGCATGGAAGCCGAGGAAAACCGGGCGGCCATATTGGAAATCGATCCCGCCAGCGGCAAGACCAGGCTGTTCGCCTCGGGCCTGCGCAATCCGAACGGCATGGCATGGCAGCCGCAGACCGGCGCGCTGTGGACCGTGGTCAACGAGCGCGACGAGATCGGCAGCGACCTGGTGCCCGACTACCTGACGTCGGTGAAGGAGGGCGGCTTCTATGGCTGGCCCTACAGTTACTACGGCCAGACCGTCGATGCCCGCGTCAAGCCGCAGCGGCCGGACCTGGTGTCCAAGGCGATCAAGCCCGACTATGCGCTGGGGCCGCACACGGCCTCGCTGGGCCTGATGTTCTACCAGGGCGACCTGCTGCCCAAGCGCTACCAGAACGGCGCCTTCATTGGCCAGCACGGCTCGTGGAACCGCAAGCCGCGCAGCGGCTACAAGGTGATCTTCGTGCCGTTCGACAAGGGCATGCCGGCCGGCGAGCCGGAGGACATCCTGACCGGGTTCGTCAACGACGACGGCGATGCGCTGGGCCGCCCGGTCGGCGTGGCCAGCGACAAGTCCGGCGCGCTGCTGGTGGCCGACGACGTCGGCAATGTGATCTGGCGGGTGGCGCCGGCGAAGTGACGGCGAAGTAGTGCGCTAATCAGCCGCCGCTGGCGCGCCAGGTGCCGTTGTGGACGCTGGCGCGGCCTTCGGCCAGGAGCTTTTCCAGGTGCGCCAGCAGCGAGCGCTCGGCCATCGCCAGGCGCTCGGCCGGCACGTCGTCATACACCCGCGGCAGCAGGGCCTGCGCGGTGGCGGCGCCGGCCTCGCGCAATGCCCGCAGCACCTTGTCTTCCCGGGTCTGGCGATGCGCGAGCAGCCGCCGCACCGCCCGGTGCGGCTGGTCGATCAGGAAGCCATGGCCGGGTGCCAGCCATTCCAGGTCTTCTTCCAGCAGCGAGCGCAGCGAGGCGAAATAGGCCTGCATGTTGCCATCCGGCGGATTGATCACCACGGTCGAGCCCTGCATGATGTGGTCGCCGGTGAACAGCATCCTTTCCTCTTCCAGCAGGTAGCACAGGTGGTTGGACGCATGGCCCGGCGTATGCACCACCCGTAGCGTGGCGCCGCCGATCCTGATGCGCTCGCCATGCGCCGGCACCCGGTCCGGCGTGAAGGCCTGGTCCTGGCGCGCATGCGGCGGCGCCGGCATGCCCAGCACCTCGGCGCCGGTGGCTTCCTTCAGGCGGCGCGCGCCCGGCGAATGGTCGAGATGGGTATGGGTGGTAAGGATCAGCCGCAGCGCCGCGCCGCTCTCGCGCAGCAGCGCCTCGATATGGGCGGCGTCGTCCGGGCCGGGGTCGATCACGGCCAGCGCACCGGCATCGCCGACCAGGTAGCTGTTGGTGCCGGGGCCGGTCATGTAGCCGGGATTGGGCGCGGTCAGGCGCAGCACCCGCTCCGACAGGCGCACCGGCTTGCCCGGCACGATCTCGGACCAGGTCTGGCCTTCGCCGAAGGGGTCGAGCTTGCCGACCTCGGCATAGGCGCGGTCGCCCGGCAGCAGCATGCGGCGGCCCTTGCTGCCGGTGGACACCCGCGGCATCAGCGCCGGCACTGCCTGCTGCGCATGGGCATGGGCCAGCATCGCCTCCACGCTGCCGAAGCCCGACAGCGCCTTCAGGGTCTGGATGGTGGCAAACACCATTTCCATCTCGCCGCGCTGCTGCCTGGCCAGCGCATCCTCTGGCCGCAGCCAGGCATGGGCGATGGTCTCGACCTGGTCGGCCACGGCGATCTGCTCGGCCGGCGCCGCTGCCAGGAAGAAGCGGGTGTCGAAGCGGCGCGGCAGGCCGGGCGGCGTGATCCAGTGGCTGAAGTAACGCAGCGACGACAGTGCGGGGAACAGCCCGCGCTCGCGGCACAGCGTGATGAAATCCAGTTCGCCGGCCGCCGCGCGCGCGCGCAGCGCGACCAGTTCTGCGGCGCCGGGCGTATTGCCGGCAAGGTCGGCGGCCAGCAGCAGGCCGGATTCCTCGAAGCATTCGCGCACCGCCGCCACCCAGTAGGCCAGGCCGCCGTTTTCCATGCCGAGGATGCGGCTGGCCGCATCGTCGTCGAGGCCGGCGCCTTGCGACCACCACGGGTCGTGGTCGGCCGGGTCCACCGCGCCGCCCGGAAACACATAGGCGCCGGCCACGAAGTTGGCCTTCAGCGTGCGTTGCATCATGAAAATCTCGGGACCTTGGTCGCCGTCGCGGGCGAGGATCAGCGTCGCCGCCGGGCGGGGAATCAGCAGGGTGGGGGTCATGCGCTAGGCCTGGAAGGAATCGGGTGGCGACGATTGTAAAACAGCATGGCGAATTTCACCGGAAGCCCTGCGCCATGCCCAAGCCGCTGTTCCCGGCGCTGCCTATAATGTCGGTCCATTCATTGCCCACGGAGACCCGCGATGCCCAACACTCTCGCGCAACGGCTGCACGTCGATTACCCGATCTTTCTCGCGCCCATGGCCGGCGAGGCAGCCAAGGCGCCGCTGGTGGCGGCGGTCAGCAATGCCGGCGGCCTTGGCGTGCTGGGCGCGGGCTACATGTCGCCGGACAGGCTGCTGGCCACCATTGCCGAGATTCGCAGCCTGACATCCCGGCCGTTCGGCGTGAACCTGTTCGTCATGGCGCCCGGCGAGCGCAGCAGCGCCGGCGTCGACACCATGCGCCAGGCGCTGGCGCGCTATCACGCCGAACTCGGCATTGCGCCGCCCACGCTGCCGGCCAGCCTGGAGGAGAATTACGAGGCGCAGATGGAAGCGGTGCTGTCGGCCGGGGTTGCGGCATTCAGCTTTACCTTCGGCGTGCCGTCGGCGCAGCATATCGATGCATTGAAAGCTGGCGGCGTCTGCGTGATGGGCACCGCCACCACGGTGGACGAAGCGATCGAGCTGGAACGGCATGGCGTCGACGCGGTGGTGGCGCAGGGGGCCGAGGCCGGCGGCCATCGCGGCACCTTTCTGACCGACGATTTCCAGGGCGCCATGATCGGCACCATGGCTCTGGTGCCGCAGGTGGCCGACGCGGTGCGGCTGCCGGTGGTAGCGGCCGGGGGCATTGCCGACCGCCGCGGCGTGCGGGCCGCGCTGGCGCTGGGCGCCTCGGCGGTGTCGGTCGGCACCGCCTTCCTCAGCACCATCGAGTCCGGCGTGTCGGATGCCTACAAGCTCACGCTGACCGGGCCGGCCAGCCGCCACACCGGCGTGACCCGGGTGTTCTCCGGGCGGCCGGCGCGGGGCGTGCGCAACCGCTTCATGGACGAGATGCGCGCCTTCGAAGTCAGCGCGCCGGCCTATCCGGTCGCCAATGCGCTGACCCGCGACATGCGCGCCGCCGCCAGCCGCCAGGGCCGGCCCGAGTTCCTGTCACTGTGGGCTGGCCAGTCTGCGCCGCTGTCGCGCAACTGCAGCGTGGCGCAGCTGATGGAGGAACTGCGGGAAGGGTTGTCGCAGTCGGACCTGCCGCTGACGCGGGAAGCCCGGTAATTTCATATCAGAAACGCATTCTGCAGCGCATTGCACAGTGGCGCCATGTTTGATATTTCCACTGGGTAATATGTTGTTCCGTGGCTTGCGCCCGCAACCAAAGCCAAGGCACAAGCCGCTGTAGGCAACACTTCCTTCCGGCATTTTCTTTCCTTCGGTAGATATTGAATGAAGCGATGGAACGCATTGTGAATGCGCGGTTATAAAATATATGTTCGCTGTTGGTTAGTTTGATGTTGGAACTGCCCTGGTTTGAAAGCGGCGTGGTGTTCTTGTTGAATCTGCTTTGCCTTGGTGTGTAGAAAACGATATGAGATAAGTGGATGTTGTTACCTGCTTATCCGAGAAGTCGATAAGCATTTACCACACACGGTTCAGGCACCGTAACCACGTAAGCATATCGGCCGTGTAAGCATCGCTGGGCTTATGGTCACCCACTCTGAAGGAAGATGCATGTTTTCCTGTTTCATTGATCTAGGCTTGCCCACGATGTTCAACGGTTATGATCTTCTCGACTACTCCAGCACACGCAGTGCGGTGCCGGCGACAAGGGAATGCGAAAGTGAAACGGTTGTGCCAAGTGCAGTGGTTCTTAATCCTGCCGAGCCCAGGGCAAATCAAAGCAATGGGTTTCTGAAGTCAATCAAAAGTTTTTTCGCCTTTTGCTTTTCCGGTTGGCTGACATCGGCCGAACCACGAGCGGCGGCGGCTAATGAAGCTGAAAATGCTGATGGTCAAGGTAAGCCAGGAAACTGCGCCTCACAGGGCAATGAAGATGACTCGTTGAAAGCACCCGAGGGCGTCGAGTCCCATCGTCCGCCCCCCAACATCATCACCTTGCCCTTTGATAGCGATGATGAGGATTACTTGTCTGAAAAACGCAATGATGAGCGAATAAGGAACTTGATCGATACGCTAAGCAACAGCGCTTCAGAAAACGATAAGGATTACTTGTCTGAAGAACGCAATGATGAGGGAAAAAACGCCTTGATCGGTGCGCCAAGCAACAGCGCCTCAGGCAACGATGATGATTACTCGGATGGATACGATCGGGAGTTCTGGAAGCATTTCAACAATGGTGAATCGATTGACCCAGATGACTATGACTCATCATGTTCAGACTCTGAAGACGAAAATTCGTTGGCACACTAAACATGTTCTGCTCCACAACCCCGCATCCTTCTCTGGTTTAATAACTGAAGCGCTGCGGGGTGCAGACACCCTTGCGTGTTCCGATCCACCGTCTCCCATTCCGCGATATCGTTCAATTGGCTAGACTGGGCTTTCCGTTCCGGCCCCGGAGAACCATCATGCACGATAGCCCCACACCTCAGCAGGTAACCGCGCTGCGCGCCGGCCCGGCAACCGCCACCATCCAGGGACTGCCTTATTTCAACGGCATCTCCGCCGACAGCGCCGGCGCGCGCGGGCTGGCGATGCACCTGGTGGTGATCCCGCCCGGCGGCGCAGCGCGGCCGCATGTGCATGAAGGCTATGAAACCGGCATCTATGTGCTGGAAGGGCGGGTCGAAACCCGTTACGGCATGCGGCTGGAGCAGGTGGTGGTGAGCGAGCCGGGCGACTTCCTGTTCATCCCGCCCGGCGTGCCGCACGAGGCGCGCAACCTGAGCCAGACCGAGCCGGCGCGGGCCGTGGTGGCGCGCAATGACGCCAACGAGCGCGAGAAGGTGACTCCCTACGATCCGCCGTCGCAGGGCACTCAATCGTAATGCCGTAATGCCGTAATGCCGTAATGCCTTAGTGCCGTAAGGCTACGCAACGCACCGGGTTGGGCTCAGCCATCCTTATCCGCTATACTCGCCGCCGGGTGCTCACACAATCCTGTGTGGCAGGTAACGCGATGGTCGGGCCGCCACGCGGCTTGCTCACGACCATGAACGCACCCACACTGATCCAGATCATTGGCGCCAGCCTGTTCGCCATCGCCGTCCTCCATACCTTTTCCACCCGGTTCTTCGAGCATCTCGCCCATACCCGGCCGCGCCATGCGGGCATCTGGCATCTGCTGGGCGAGGTTGAAGTCGTGTTCGGCTTCTGGGCCATGGTGCTGATGCTGTTCATGTTTGCCGTCAGCGGCAGGCAGGAAGCGATCGGCTACCTGGAATCGCGTAACTTCACCGAGCCGATGTTCGTGTTTGCCATCATGGTGATCGCCGGCACCCGCCCCATCCTGCAGTTCGCCGGCTCGGCCGTGCGCCTGGTGGCGCGCTTGCTGCCGCTGCCGCGCGCGATGGCGCTGTACTTCCTGGTGCTGGCGCTGGTGCCCCTGCTGGGCTCCTTTATTACCGAGCCGGCGGCCATGACGCTGGCTGCGCTGATGCTGCGCGACACGCTGTTCTCGCGCCAGGTATCCGAGAAGCTGAAGTACGCCACCATCGGCGTGCTGTTCGTCAATGTCTCCATCGGCGGCACCCTCACGCCCTTCGCCGCGCCGCCGGTGCTGATGGTGGCGGCCAAGTGGAACTGGGACATCGGCTTCATGATCGCCACCTTCGGCTGGAAGGCCGCCATCGCGGTCGTGATCAATGCCGGCGCGGCGATGCTGCTGTTCCGGCGTGAACTTGGCCACATGGCGGACGCACCGCACGGAGCGGCATCGAATGTGCCCCTGCCGATGATCCTGGCCCATCTTGCCTTCCTGCTGCTGGTGGTCGTGTTTGCGCACCATTCGCCGATGTTCATGGGCGTGTTCCTGTTCTTCCTCGGCTTTGCGACCGCCTACCAGCGGCATCAGGACGCGCTGATCCTGCGCGAGGCCCTGCTGGTGGCCTTCTTCCTCGCCGGCCTGGTGGTGCTGGGCGGGCTGCAGCAATGGTGGCTGGAGCCGGTGCTGATGAGCATGGACGCCAATGCCGTGTTCTTCGGCGCCACCGCGCTGACCGCCATCACCGACAATGCGGCGCTGACTTACCTTGGTTCGCTGGTGGAAGGCCTGAGCCCGGAATTCAAGGCCGCGCTGGTGGCGGGCGCCGTGACCGGCGGCGGCCTGACGCTGATCGCCAATGCGCCCAATCCGGCGGGCGCGGCCATCCTGAAGGAAAAGTTTGCCGACAATACGATACGACCGCTGGGCCTGCTGCTGGCCGCGCTGCCGCCCACGCTGGTGGCGGCGCTGGCATTGCGCCTGCTGTAGCAGGCGCGTTCATGCCGGTTCAGGCAGCCTGCCGGGACAGCGGGAACGCCTTGCCATGGATCGCGGCAAGGATCGCCTCCACCGCCGGATGCTTGATCTTGCGCTCGTTGGAGATGGCATAGAACTGCTCCTTGACCGAGGACAGCGCGCCCACCGGCACCGCGCCGAACTGGTCGTGCACATCCTTGGCCAGCGCCGAGTCGGCCGGGAACAGGCCCATGCCGTTGCGGCCGAAGGTGTTGAGCAGCGCATTGTCGTCGAACTCGCCCACCACATCGACCCGGATGCTGTTCATCTCCAGCCAGTGCTCGATGCGGCCGCGGATGGCATTGTTGCGGGTCGGCAGCAGCAACGGCGCGCCATTCAGGCTGGCCGGAAAGCCCGGCGCATAGCGCTCGGCCAGGGCCGGCAGGCCGAACAGCGCGATCTCGCTCTCGCCCAGCAGATGGCTGAAGACGCGCATGTTGGTGCCCGAGGGCACCGGCCTGTCGGTCAGCACCACGTCCAGCTTGTGCAGCGCCAGGTCTGCCAGCAGGTTGTCCAGCTGGTACTCGTAGCACACCAGCCGCACCCGCTGCGGCAGCGCCAGCGCCGCTTCCAGCAGGTGCGAGGTGATCAGCTTGGGCACCGAGTCGGAGATGCCCACGGTCAGGCGCATGCTGTGCTCGGTGTCGGAGATGGCCAGGGTATCCATCATCTGCTCGGAGAGCAGGAAGATCTGGTCGGCATAGGCCAGCGCGATGCGCCCGGCCTCGGTCAGCACCAGACGCCGCCCCTGCGGCGCCAGGAGCGACTTGCCGACCGACTGCTCCAGCAGGCTCAGCTGGGCGCTGATGGTCTGCACCGCGACATCGAGGCGGTCGGCGGCGCGGGTGATGCTGCCTTCCTTGGCAACCACCCAGAAATAATAGAGATGGCGAAAGTTGAGTCCGAGTCCGGAAGTCTTCATGGTCGGCGTGATAGTGATAATGCCGCCATTATCTCCGCAAACGTCGGTTTGGCATGCATGCGGCGCATCGCTGCGCCTTCGTCACTTCAACGGAAGCCGTCGGCCTGCAATTGCGCCGCCCAGCGCGGCGCCTGCGCCAGCAGCAACTCGTCCATGCCGGCCTGCGCGATGAAGGACAGGCTGACCGGCGCGCCGCCCACGCGGCCGGCCGGCAGCACCAGCTGCGGCAGGCCGGCATGGCCTGCGATGGCATTGACCGCCAGCGCGACTTCATAGAAGGCAGACAGCGCCGCGCCGCTGGCGTCCTTCTTCAGCGACGGAACCTGCACCGTAGGCAGCACCAGCACCCTGCCATCGGCCAGCAGGCGATGCAGCCTTGCGCTGACGATCAGCCGGAATGCCTGCTGGTCGCGGATGTCGTCGTCGGCGATGTCCAGCGTGGAGGCGAAGCGTGCCGCGATGTCGCGTCCGAAGCGCGGCTTCCTGGCGGCAATCCACGGGCCCAGCGTGTGCCGGATCTCGGCGCCCTGCAGCACCTGGTAGCAGCGCAGCCATTGCGCCGCGCGTCCCTCGAAGACGTCCACCGATGCGCCTGCGCCAAGGGCCTCGGCGGCGCTTTTGAGCAGGGCCGCGCTGCGCGGCTCGGCCATGGCATAGACATCGGCAGCCAGGCACAGCCGCGGCGCGCCCGATGCGACGGCCGATGGGCCAAGCAGCGCCTGGCCTACCTGCGCCAGCAGGCTGGCCGAACGGGCAAGCCAGCCCACGGTGTCATAGCTGGGCGCGAATGGCAGCACGCCTTCAGGCGAGACCCGGCCATGCGTGGGACGAAAGCCCGCAAGGCCGCAGAAGGCGGCCGGCACCCGTACCGAGCCGCCGGTATCGGTGCCCAGCGCGAAGTCGGCCAGCCCGGCCGCCACCGCCACCGCCGAGCCGGAGGACGAGCCGCCGGGCAGGCAGTCGGGCAGCTGCGGATTGAGCGGCGTGCCGTAATGGGCATTGCGTCCTTCCAGGCTGAAGGCCAGTTCATCGGTGATGGTCTTGCCGCACAAGTGCGCGCCCGATGACAGCAGCGTTGCCACGCAGGGCGCATGGCGGCTGGCGGGTGCATGGTCGGCGGCCCAGTCGGGATTGCCGCCGCCGGTGACGGCGCCTTCGATGTCGATCAGGTCCTTGACCGCCATCGCCATGCCATCCAGCGCGCCGGCCGCGCTGGGCAGGGCGGTGCAGCGCGCGCCCGGCAGGAAGGCGCCGAACAGGTCGGGCGGCGCGGGCATCATGCCGGCCGCGCCGTTTCCAGCGCGCTCAGGAGCCGCGTGCTGTCGGTGGTGAAGCCGAAGCATTTCTTCACGTTCCATACCGCCGCCTCGGCGCAGAAGCCGGGCGAGGTGGTGGCGCAGCAGTCTTCCACCAGCAGGCAGCCATAGCCGAGGAAGTTGGCGTCGGTCAGGGTGTGCAGCACGCACTGGTCGATGTTGACCCCGGCGAACAGGATGGTGCGTATGCCCAAGTTGCGCAGGATGCTGTCGAGCGGCGTGTCCCAGAAGCCGCTGATGCGGTACTTGTCGACCATGATGTCGCCGGGCTCGGGCTTGAGTTCATCCACCACGGCCGCGGCCCACGAGTCCTTCTGCAGCACCGGCGCGGCATTGCTGCGCAAGGGGTCGCCCAGGCCGGTGCCCGTGCCCGACGGCTTGTACAGATGGATCTGGTTGGGCGGCATGTTGGCCAGGTCGGGCCGGTTGCCCCAGTTGACCCAGATCACCGGCACGCTGGCCTTGCGCAATGCCGGCAGCAATCCCTGCAATGGTGCAATCGGCGCACGGTTCGGGGTCGGGTCGCCGCCAATCTCGTGCACCCAGCCATTCGTGGTGCAGAAATCATTCTGCATGTCGACCACGATGATGGCTGTCTGGCGCAGGTTCACCAGCACCGACTGCGGCTGGCAGGCGATGCGGGCCAGCACCGGATGCGGCGGCGGCACCGCCATGTCGATCTCTTCGGCGCTGGCGCGCCATGCGGTATTGGGGCTGTGGCCCAGCATGCCGTCGGCTGGGCGGGCAAGTGGCGGTGGGGCTTTCTGCATGGTTTCTCCTGAGGGCATTGCCGGCAGTGGCATCGAACTTGCTATGGATGAGTCAGGCCCTGTAAGCCAGGGCAAGTCGACTTTCCCAATGCAAAAGGAGTGCCAGTCATGCGTTGCAAAACCTCATCACGCCGTCGCCTGTTGTTGTCCGTGTCCGTGCTGGCGATTGCCGCTGCGTTCGGCCCGGCCCAGGCCGCCGACCCGGTCAAGGTCGGCGTGCTGATCCCCGGCTCGAAGTCCGACAAGGGCTGGATGGAATCGGGCTATAGCGGCCTGGCCCAGTCCGAGAAGGAGTTCGGCAGCAAGATCAAGGTGCAGATGATCGAGAACATCAACTATGCCGACATGGAGCAGGCGCTGACCAACCTGGCCGGCAAGAACGACCTGGTGATCGGCGTCGGCGGCCAGACCCAGGCGGCGGTGCTGAAGGTGGCCAAGCGCTTCCCGAAGAAGAAGTTTTCCATCGTCGGCGGCAACCAGGGCGAATCCGCGCCCAATGTCGCCGGCTATGACGTCAAGCAGGCGCAGATCGCCTATGTGGCCGGCGCGGCCGCGGCCATGCTGTCGAAGAACGGCGCGGTCAGCTATGTCGGCGGCATGGAGATTCCTTCCATCGTCAATGCCGGCAAGGAGTTCGGCAACGGCGCGCGCGCGATCAATCCGCAGATCAAGTACGTGGAAAACTACACCGGCGACTTCGACAACGTCTCCAAGTCCAAGGAAGCCACGCTGGCCGCGATCGCCCAGGGCGCCGACGTGCACTATCACATCCTCAACCTCGGCCTGCGCGGCATGGAGCAGGCGGCCAAGGAAAAGGGCACCCACATCATCGGCAGCTATACCGACCGCTGCGGCAGCGACCCGCTGTACGTGGCCTACAGCATCACCGGCGTGGGCTACCAGGTGCATTACGCGATCTCGCAGGCCGTGTCCGGCGAATGGAAGCCGGGCTACAAGCCGTTCGGCCTGGCCATGGGCGCCGATGCCTCCGACATGAAGATCTGCGGCGCCACGGCCGAGCAGAAGGCCAGGCTGGAGCAGATCAAGAAGGACATCATGGACGGCAAGATCAAGGTGCTGGAAGGCTGACGCAATGCACGCCGCCTTCGCACCCGCCGCCGCTGCTGTGGCTCCCTCCGCCGTGGAAGCGGGCTGGCTGCGGCTGGACAATGTAGGCAAGCGCTTCGGCGCGATGGCCGCGCTGGACGGGGTCAGCCTGGACATCCGCGCCGGCGAGATCCATTGCCTGCTGGGCGAGAACGGCGCCGGCAAGTCCACGCTATGCAACCTGGTGTTCGGCGTGCATGCGCCCGACAGCGGTGCGATGCTGCTGGACGGCGCGCCCTACCGGCCGCGCGGCCCGGCCGATGCGCTGGCGCGCGGCATCGCAATGGTGCACCAGCACTTCAGCCTGGTGGAAGACGCCAGCGTGGCCGACAACCTGCTCCTGGGCCAGAGCCGCGGCCTCCTGAAGCGCCGTGAAGCCGGCGCCCGCATCCGTGCGCTGGCCTCGCAGTACGGCCTTGAACTGGACCCGGATGCGCTGATATCCGACCTCTCGGTGGGCGAGCGGCAGCGGGTGGAAATCATCAAGTGCCTGATGCGCGAGCCGCGCCTGCTGGTGCTGGACGAACCGACCGCGGTGCTTCTGCCCGACGAGATCGCCGCGCTGCTGAAGGTGTGCCGCAAGGTCGCCGACAGCGGTTGCGGCGTGGTGCTTGTGACCCACAAGCTGGCCGAGATCCGCCAGGTGGCCGACCGCGTCACGGTGCTGCGCGGCGGCCGCACGGTGGCATCGTCGACGACGCCGGCCAATGACATCGACCGCCTGGTAACGGCCATGATCGCGCGCGACGCGGGTGCGCCGGCCACGCCCGCGATGCGCATCGCGCCGCGCCAGCCGGCTTCCAGCGATGTGCGCGACGAAGTGCTGCAGGTCGACGGCCTGACGGTGAAGGATGCGCATGGCGCGCTGCGGCTGGACAATGTCACGCTGATCGTCAACCGCCATGAGATCGTCGGCATTGCCGGCGTCGAGGGCAATGGCCAGAGCGAGCTGGCGGCGGCGCTGTCGGGCATGATCAAGCCGGCCGCCGGCCGCTTCTTCGTCAACGGCAGGCATCTCACGGGCAGCACGCCGCAGGCGATCACCCGCGCCGGCGTGGGCATCGTGCCGGAAGACCGGCATGCGGTGGGCTGCGTCACCGGCCTTTCGGTTGCGGAAAACATCTTCCTCAACCAGCTCCACAGGTTCACCCGGCGCGGCATGCTGGACCGCAGCGCCATGCGCGCCGCCGCGCGCGAGCTGATGCAGCGCTTCGACGTGCGCGCCGCCAGCGAGGACGTGGCCTTCGGCGGCCTCTCCGGCGGCAACCAGCAGAAGGCGGTGCTGGCGCGCGAGCTGACGCAGGACAAGCTTGCGCTGCTGATTGCGGCCCAGCCCACCCGCGGCCTGGATGTGGGCGCGGTCGAGGCGGTCTACAACCATATTCGTGCCGCCCGCGACCGCGGCGTGGCGGTGCTGCTGATCTCTTCCGAACTCGATGACCTGCTGGCCGTGGCCGACCGCATCGTGGTGCTGTACCGCGGCCGCTTCATGGGCGCCTGCCCGGCCGGCCCGGAACAAAGGGCGCGCATCGGCGCCATGATGGCGGGACAATCCCATGACTAAAGCCTACTCACTGAACTTCACGCCGGCGCGGGCGCTGCCGGCAGCAGCAGTGCTGCTGGCCATGACGGTGGGCATCCTGCTGGTGGCATTGACCGGCGTGCCCGTCGGCGAGGCGCTGGAAGCCTTTGCCGACGGCGCCTGGGGCTCGCCCTATGCCATCGGCGCATCGGTCAACCGGGCGGTGATCTTCGCGCTGGTCGGCACCGGCTTCGTACTGGCCGATAGAGCGCGGCTGACCAATGTCGGCGGCGAAGGGCAGATCGCGGTCGGCGCCATTGCTGCCACCGCGGTGAGCCTGTACGGCGGCGTGCAGGGCCTGCCGCTGGGCCTGGCCTTCATCCTGCCGTTATTGGCTGGCGCACTGGCCGGCGCCGCATGGGGCGCCTTGCCCGGCCTGCTCAAGGCGCGGGCCGGCACCAATGAAGTGATCAGCACGCTGATGCTGTCTTTCATCGGCGTGTGGCTGCTGTACTGGTCGGTGCAGTCGGAACGGCTGCTGCGCCAGCCGATGAGCAATTCGGGCACGCTGCCCGAGTCGCTGGAAATCCCGGCCACGACCAGGCTGCCCTTCTTCCTGGGCGACGAATCGATGCCGATCAACATTGGCCTGCCATTGACCGTGCTGCTGGGCCTGGGCACGGCCTGGCTGCTGGCGCGCAGCCTGTTCGGCCTGCACCTGCGCTCGGTGGGTATGAATCCGCTGGCATCGCGCCAGGCCGGCATGCCGATCGCACGCACCGTGGTGCTGGCCATGACGCTTGCCGGCGCGCTCGGCGGCCTGGCCGGCGCCATCATGCTGCAGGGCGACCAGTATGCATTGAAGAGCGGCTTCTCCTCCGGCTATGGCTTCGACGGCCTGGTGGTGGGCCTCCTGGCACGCGGCTCGCTGCCGGGCGTATTCGCCGGCGCGCTGCTGTTCGGCTTCCTGCGCTCGGGCGGCATCAACATGGAAATGGCGGCTTCGGTGCCGTCGGCCCTGGTGCAGGTGGTGCAGGGCATGATCATCCTCGCCGTGGCTGGCGCGGCCTTGTGGATGGACCGGCATGGAGGGGCCAAATGAGTCTTGAATTGTCAGCGGTATTCATCGGCTCGGCGATCCGCTTCGCCACGCCCCTGCTGCTGGGCGCGACCGGCGAGCTGGTCAGCCAGCGCGCCGGCGTGCTCAACATGAGCCTGGAAGGCATGATGCTGACAGGCGCCTTCGCCGGCGCGGTGGGCTCCTGGGCCACCGGCAACCCGCTGATCGGGCTGGCGCTGGGCATCCTCGCGGTGCTGCCGGTGGCGCTGCTGCAGGCCTTCCTGTCGATCACGCTGCGCGCCAACCAGATCGTGACCGGCATCGGCATCAACATCCTGGCGCTGGGCGGCACCACGCTGGCCTACCGCGAACTCTTCGGCAGCCGCTCCAGCGCGGCGATTCCCGGCCTGGACAAATGGGCGCCGCCGCTGCTGCGCGACATTCCCATCGTCGGGCAGGTGGTGTTGGAGCAGGTCTGGCTGTTCTATCTCGGCCTTGTGATCATCGCCGCCACCGCCTTCATGATGCGCCAGACCGCGCTTGGCCTGGCCTTGCACGCCGCCGGCGCGGCGCCGCGCGCGGTCGACAAGTCGGGCCTGTCGGTCAACGGGCTGCGCTATGGTGCAGTGATGTTCTCGGGCGTGATGGCGGCGATTGCCGGCTGCTTCATTTCGATTGGCGACATCCACACCTTCACCGAGGGCATGACCAGCGGTAGCGGCTACCTGGCAATCGCCGCCATCATCTTCGGCAACTGGAAGCTGGGCCGCATGCTGCTGGCCTGCCTGCTGTTCGGCGCGGCGACGGCGCTGCAGTTCTTCCTGCCGACGGTGGGCGTGCAGGTGCCGAGCGCGCTGCTGATCATGCTGCCGTATCTGCTGGCCTTGCTGGCGGTGGCGGGGGTGATTGGGCGGCAGACTGCGCCGGGGTATCTGGGGGAGGCTTATCAGCGGGGGTAAGGGGCAGGGGAGAGGCGGCAACTGGTACCGCCGAATTACCTGTGGAACCGCTTCCGCCGCGGTCGTAGGTGGAATGCCCCGAAGGGGCATTCCACCATTGGTTGATCAGGGAAGTCGGTGGCAATGCCATTCCGGTTTGCTAACGGCGGTGCAATGCCCTTCGGGTATTGCATCCTACGAAAGCAGTTGCCGTTGCCGTTGCAGTTCAAGTCCCGTTGAGCGCGCCGTGACGGCGATGCCTGAAGCGGATAAGGTGCGGCGTCTGTTTGAGCGAAGCGCAGCGCAGCGAGTTTAGCCGCGCCCCGCTTCAGGCGTCGACGGCACGGGGACCCCGCGCAGCGGGGCGCGATCATCGGGTCGCCTTTTCTTGCCTACTTCTTTTGCTTCGCCGTAACTATTCAGCATTCATAGAACGCAAGACGTATGCAGCCTTAACCTGTCGAAGGCATGCGACCGCTAAATAGCATGGTCAATGCCTGTATCAGATCCTTCGATTGCTTCTGCAATGTCCCTATGTAGGAACGAATGCTGCAATACGCCTGCGCGCCCGCAAAGCTGCGGTAGCATCCGCATACCTTCTGCTTGAGCTTGGGCATGCGAAGGTCGCGCTCGGCAAGGTTGTTCGTGAACGGCACCCGTGCATCATGCATGAAACGCAGCACATCATCAGCGTGTTGCTCCAGCCGCTTGATCAGGTTGTATGTGGTGCTTTGCTTGATGCCGCCTCGCTTGTCCTTGCGGGTCAGGTCAGTCAGCCTTTGCGGATTATGCTGGCGACCCTGCTCAAGGAGCTCACGGTATCGGCGACGGTAGCTTGCAGCAACATGCTGGCTCAACACCCCATCCTCGCTGGCATCCACAGCATGATTCATCTTCACAAGCAAGCTCATCATGTCTTGCGCCCATTGCTGCCCGGTCGAGTCGATTACGAACTCCAGCTCACGCAAATGATGCGCGTTGCATAACGCATGTTGTACGTTGAAACGGTAGTAGGAAGGCCAGCCGTCATGCACGGCCACACCCTTGAAGCGCGGCAGCAGGTTCAACGCCTCCAGCGCCTGGTAGCCGCGGCGCGCATGCACCTGATAGACCACTGCGTCCTCGGTCGATGCACTGTGCATCCAGTACAGCTTGGTGCCCACGCGCATGCCCGTTTCATCGAAGTGCACTACTGGCGCCTGCAGCAGTGACTCGCCCAGCGCCTGCACCACCGGTGCCACAGCGGCGTGCGCCTGCGCAATGGCGGCATGCACGCTGGCCGGGGACATCGTCACGCCAAACAAGTCCTGCATCAGGCGCGTGCATCGCTTCATCGGCACATGCTGATACTGCGTCAGATAAACCACCGCAGCCTTGATGGTCGCACCGTACTGTGCCGCCTGCGTCACCCCCTCGGGATAGCATCCGGTATGCGCCTGGCCGCAACGGCAGCGCACACGCTGCAGGCGATGCTCGATCACCGTCATGCGAATGGCAGGCAAGTCAATGACCTGACGCCCTTGCACATCGATCGTGGCGGTGCGCAGGTCGAGTTTGCTGCCACATGCCGTGCAGCGTTGCGGTGGCTGATGCACTTGCACTTGGTCAGCCACGTCGACTCGTTTCAATGTCGATCCGGGATGTCCCTTCTGCCCGCCCGCACTGGCCTTGCCAGCCACGCGGCGTGATTTAGGCTTGCGTTTGAAGCCGTCTGACGAAGGCGGCTTGCTGGAGTTACTGCTGTTTTTAAGCAGCATCGCTTCGAGCTTGTCGAGGCGATCCCAGAGTTGCAGGATCAGCTCGTCCTTTTGCTCGAAGCTCAGAGTGGAGAGATCGGGACGTGATTTCATGACATCGCACTATGCACCTGAATGAAGGAATTTAACAGTCTGATGCTGAATAGTTACGGCGAAGCAAAAGAAGTAGGTCGCCTGCCGGGGCGAACACCCGGCCTGGTCATGACGGCAGTGCAGTGGCGTTGTTTCACCCGGCGTAAAGGCGTCACGGCGAAGCAGCAGTTGCTTTTGACTTTGCAGTTCGCAGTTTGCTTAGAAACGTCAAAGACAACGACGACAGTGCTGCCCGTGCCTTGCCGGTTGACGCAAGGCGATTGCACTGCCGTGGAGACAAGCCGGGAGTCCGTCCCGGCGGCCGGGTTACTTTTTTGCTCCGCCAAAAAAGTAACCAAAAAAGGCGGCCCCGGTGATCGCGCCCCGCTGCGCGGGGTTCCCGTGGCAGCGGTACCCGGAGCGGGGCGCGGCTAAACTCGCTACGCTGCGCTTCGCTCAGACAGACGCCGCACCTTATCCGCTCCGGGCACCGCTGACACGGCGCGCTCAACGGGGTTTCACACCTAACTGCAACTGCAACTGCAACTGCAACTGCAACTGCAACGGTCGCTACGCGTACTTCAAAAGCAACTGCAACGGTCGCTACGCGTACTTCAAAAGCAACTGCAACGTCACCCCTACCTGCAAAGCTGTACCGCCTCGCTACCTGTGCAACTCTTAATGCAATGCGCCGTTCCGCAATTGCGCATCCTTTCAGCCGACTCGAAGCGCCGTCGCCCGCCACCTTTCTCCCCGCACCAAAACAGGCTGGCACGCAAGCTGCATGTACACCAGCCTGTATACAGGCCGGTGCACCACTAAAGACCGGTCTCACGTTCAACCCCTTGTCCGGAGATCCAATGAAAGACATCAGCCCCGCATTCGCCATCGCCACTCAGTCGGAGCACGCCGCACCGCGTTCGCCCAGCCGCCGCCGCGTGCTGCGCGCGGCGCTTGCCGGCGGCGCGCTGGCGGCGCTTGGCGCGCCTGCCATCGTGCGCGCGCAGGCTTCGCCCAAGATACGCATCGGCTACTGGCCGGTCGCATCAGGCCTGCCGTTTTTCGCCGCGGTGGAAAAGGGCTATTTCAAGGAGGCGGGACTCGATGTCGAGGCGCAGAAGTTCGCCAGCGCGCAGCAGGTGATGGAAGCAATGCTGGCCGGCCGCGCAGAAGGCAGCAGCAATGGCACCGCATCGGCCGTGCTGGCCATCGGCGAGATCGCGCAGCCCGGCCTGTTCAAGATCTTTTGCACCAACCCCACCAACGCCAAATTCGTGCTCGATGAATTCGTCGTGCCCAAGGACAGTGCGGTCAAGAGCATCGCCGATCTGAAAGGCAAGCGCATCGGCTGCGGACCGGGCGTGCAGAACATGACGCTGGCCAAGGTGATGCTGGAGCGCGGTGGCGCCACCGGCGTGACCGTGGTCGAGCTGCCGATCGGCCAGCATGTGGCGGCGCTTGCGGCCGGGCAGGTCGATGCGGTGTACACGCTGGAACCCACCGGCACCGTCGGCCGCCTGAACGGCGCCACCCGCACGCTGGAAACCGGCGTGGTGGCCAAGTACATCCTGGGCGATGCGATGGCGCCCTGGCATGGCGGCGCGGCCAGCCTGACGTCGGAATTCATCCGCCAGCATCCGGAGGCGGCGAAGAAGTACATGGCCGCCTATCTGCGCGGCGTGGACCTGGTGCGCAAGTCGCCGGACGCGGCGCGGCCTTACCTGAAAGGCTATACCGCGATCGAGGGCGCGCTGACGGCCGAAGTGCCGATGTCGGACTACATGTTCTACAACGAATTCAAGCCCAGCGACGTGGCCCACTTCCAGAAGTTCTATGACCTGTTTGCCGACAAGGGCATCTTCCAGAAGCGGGTGATGGTGGACTCGCTGCTGTACAAGGGGTAAGCCATGAACAAGACCGCAGTCAACCCGGCCGCGCCATGGGCGCCGCCGGCCAATGCCGACGCCGCCAAAGCGCCGGCGCCGCCGGCATGGAAGAAGGCGCTCCCCTTCATCGGTCCGATGGTGCTGTTCATTGTCTGGGACCTGGTGGTGCGCTTCGGCCTGATCAAGGCCATCCTGCTGCCCAGTCCCGCGGCCACGCTGGAGGCGCTGGTCACCGGCATGGCCGGCGGTCCGCTGCTGACCGACTTCGCCGTGACCTTCGGCCGCACCCTGCAGGCCTTCCTGATCGCGGCCGTGGTCGGCGTGCCGCTGGGCGTGCTGTTGGGCAGCAACGAGAATGTCTATCGCAGCATCGAGTTCCTGATCGACTTCTTCCGCTCCACGCCGTCGTCGGCGCTGATACCGCTGTTCCTGCTGATCTTCGGCGTGTCCGATATCAACAAGGTCGCCATCGCCGCTTTCGGCGCGCTGCTGATCGTGATCTTCAACAGCGCCTATGGCGTGATGAACGCCAGGAAGCAGCGGGTCATGGCGGTGCGGGTGATGGGCGCGACGCGCTGGCAGATCTTCCGCGACGTGCTGGTATGGGAAAGCCTGCAGTCGAGCTTCGTCGGCCTGCGCTCGGCGGTGTCGATGGCGCTGGTGATCGTGATCGTCGCCGAAATGTTCATCGGCTCGGAAAACGGCATCGGCCACCGCATCATCGATGCGCAGCAGGTATTGAATGTCAAGAGCATGTACGCGGCAATACTCGCGGCCGGCGCGCTGGGCTATGCGCTCAATGTGCTGTTCCTGCTCATCGAGCGCCGCATCATTCACTGGAACGGGAGATAAGCCATGAGACCTGCCACCATGCTGGCCGAACTGGAACCGCCCGCGCCGCGCTTTGCGCCCGGCCCGGCCGGCACCCATATCACCATAAGCGGCCTGACCAAGTACTTCGCCGGCTGGCCGCTGTACGAGAACTTCGACCTCGACATACCGAAGGGCCGCATCGTCTCGGTGTTCGGTCCCAACGGCTGCGGCAAGAGCACGCTGATCAACATGATCGCGGGCCTGATCCCGGTCGACGCCGGCCAGATCCTGTTCGACGGCAAGTCGCTGGCCGATACCAAGGTCGGCTATGTGTTCCAGAATTACCGCGAGGCGATGCTGCCTTGGCAGCGCACCATCGACAACATCGCCTATCCGCTGAAGCTGGAAGGGAAATCACCGGCCGAGATCAACCGCCGCATGGAGGAACTGGTCGCGTCCTTCGACGTGAAGTTCGACCTGCGCCGCTATCCCTACGAGCTGTCCGGCGGCCAGCAGCAGACCGCGTCCATCATGCGGGCGCTGGCGCCGCGGCCGGAAGTGCTGTTCCTCGACGAGCCGTTCTCGGCGCTGGACTTCGAGATGACGCTGTTCATCCGCGAGAAGCTGCAGGAAGTCTTCATGCAGACCGGCACCACCATGGTGCTGGTGTCGCACGACCTGGAAGAGGCGGTGTACCTGGCCGACCAGGTGCTGCTGCTGACCAAGCGGCCGACCCGCGTTGCGGAGATCCTGCAGTACGACGACCCGCGGCCGCGCACGGTGGAGACGCTCTCGGGCGCGGGCTTCATCGCGACCAAGAAGAAGAGCCTGGAGATTTTCCAGCGCGAAGTGCGGCGCTGAAAGGGAGGCCGTCATGGAAGAGGACATCCGCGCCTATGTGGCGCAGGCCCTGCGGCTGCAGGGCTATGAGCTGAGCCAGGCCCAGGAAGCCGGCGTTGCGGCGGCATTCGAGGGCATTGCCGCAATCGCCGCGGTGCTGATGCAGGACGAGCTGCCATTCGCGCTGGAGCCGGCGCCGGTGTTCCTGCCATGAGGCGCGCGCTCGACATCGCCGCGCAGATCCGGGCGGGCAAGGCCAGCGCGCTGGAAGTGCTGGCCGACACCGAGGCCCTGATCGGCAAGCGCGACCCGGTGCTCAACAGCTTCACCAGCCTGTGCCTGGAGCGGGCGCGCATCGAGGCGGCCGCGGTCGATGCGCTGCGCGCGGCCGGCCGGCCGCTGCCGCCGCTGGCCGGCGTGCCGTATGCGGTCAAGAACCTGTTCGACATCGCCGGCGAAGTGACTGTCGCCGGGGGCCGGGTCAACCGGAGCAATCCGCCGGCTGCCGCCGATGCCGAACTCGTGCGCCGCATGCGCGCCGCCGGCGCGGTGCTGGTGGGTGCGCTCAACATGGACGAGCATGCCTACGGCTTCACCACCGAGAACAGCCACTATGGCGTGACGCGCAACCCGCATGACGCCAGCCGCATTGCCGGCGGCTCTTCCGGCGGCTCGGCGGCGGCGGTGGCCGGCGGCCTGGTCCCGCTGGCGCTGGGCTCGGACACCAACGGCTCGATCCGGGTGCCGTCCTCGCTGTGCGGCATCTTTGGCCTGAAGCCCACCTTCGGCCGCCTGCCGCGCACCGGCAGCTTTCCCTTCGTGCACAGCCTGGATCATCTCGGCCCGTTCGCGGCCGATGTCGATGACCTGGCGGCGGCCTACGATGCGCTGCAGGGGCCGGACGCGAGCGACCCGGCCTGCGCGCCGCGCGCCGCCGAGCCGGTCGGGCATGGCGCAACGGCGATCCGTGGCGATCGGGTGGGGGTGCTGGGCGGCTGGTTCGAGCGCCAGGCCGGTGAGGCGGCGCGGGAAGCGGTGCAGCGGGTTGCCGCTGCGCTGGGCGCGGCGCGCAGCGTGGAATGGCAGGGCGCGGAAGCGGCGCGGTCGGCCGCATTCCTGATCACCGGTTCCGAAGGCGGCGCCCTGCATCGCGCCCGCCTGATGCGCCATTACGAAGAGTACGAGCCGCTGTCGCGCGACCGCCTGATTGCCGGCTCGCTGATGCCGTCAGCCTGGCTGGCGCAGGCGCAGCGGGTGCGTCGCCGCGCCCATGAGGAAGTGATGGCGCTGTTTGCCGACCAGGGCCTCGACCTGCTGATCGCGCCGGCCACGCCGGTGCAGGCCACCGTGGCCGGCGCCTCCACCCTCCACATCGGCGGCCGCGCCTTGCCGCTGCGCGCCAGCATGGGCCTCTTGACCCAGCCGATCTCCTGCATCGGCCTGCCGGTCTGCACCGTGCCGGTCTGGCCGGCCGGCGGCGAGCCCGGCCTGCCGATCGGCGTGCAGCTGATCGCGCCGCCATGGCGGGAAGACCTGTGCCTGGCGGCTGCGCGGTTGCTGGCGGGGCAGGGCGTGGCCATGGCGCGGGAACCGGGAGTGTTTGCCTGATGGCGGCCAACGCATGGCGCCATGCGCCGGCCAACGCCGCCAACGACAGCCCGGCCACGCTGGGCGATGCGGCCTACCTGCGGCTGAAGGACGAACTGTTTGCCTTCCGCCTGCTGCCGGGCGAACGCTTTTCCGAAACCGCGATGGCGGCCAGGCTCGGCATGTCGCGCACGCCGCTGCGGCAGGCGCTGGCGCGGCTGCAGCGGGAAGGCTATCTGGACATGGATGCCAAAAGCGGCTGGTCGGTCAGGTTGCTGGACTTCGAGCAGTTCGATCACCTGTACGACCTGCGGCTGGTGCTGGAAACAGCCGTGGTGCGCCGGCTGTGCGAAGACGGCGCACTGCATGGCGCGCTCTACACCCTGAGTGACTTCTGGCTGGTGGCGCCGGAGGCGCGCCTGGACGATGGACAGCGCGTGGCCGAGATGGACGAGGCCTTCCACATGGCGCTGGTGGCCGCGGCCGCCAATCCGGAAATGGCGCGGGTGCATCACGACGTCACCGAGCGCATCCGCATCCTGCGCCGTCTCGACTTTTCCAGCGCCGGGCGGGTGGCCTGCACCTATGACGAGCACGGCGCCATCCTGCGGGCCATCCTGGCGCGGCAGGCGGACCAGGCCGCCGTGCTGCTGCGCGAGCATGTCGAGGCCAGCAAGACCAAGGTGCGCAATATCACGCTGCACCGGCTCTATACCGCGCGCGACCAGCGCCGCTGAACATTTCATGGAGAAGACGATGACTGCAAGTCCGGAACGCGAGGTCGATGCGGCGCCTTATGCCTACCGCTATGCGCCGGAGCGCACCGCGCTGATCGTCATCGACATGCAGCGCGACTTCATCGAGCCCGGCGGCTTTGGCGCGGCCTTGGGCAATGACGTGGGCACGCTGTCATCCATCGTGCCCACCGTGGCGGCGCTGCTGGCGCATGCGCGCGCGCTGGGCCTGCTGGTGGTGCATACCCGGGAATCGCATCTGCCCGACCTGTCGGATTGCCCGCCGGCCAAGCGGCTGCGCGGCAATGCGACGCTGCGCATCGGCGACGCCGGGCCGATGGGCCGCATCCTGGTGCGCGGCGAGCCGGGCAACCAGATCCTGCCCGAGGTCGCGCCGCTGGAAGGCGAGCTCGTGATCGACAAGCCCGGCAAGGGCGCCTTCCATGCCACCGGGCTAAACGAGGTGCTGCGGAAGCGGGGCATCAGCCATCTGCTGCTGGCCGGCGTGACCACCGAGGTCTGCGTGCAGACCACCATGCGCGAGGCCAATGACCGCGGGTACGAATGCCTGCTGGTGGAGGATGCGGCCGCCAGCTACTTCCCGGCCTTTCACGAGGCGACGCTGGCGATGATCCGCGCCCAGGGCGGCATCGTCGGCTGGACCGCGCCGCTGGCGGCGCTGCTGGCTGCGTAAAGCAGGGTGGCCGCGGCTGCGGCCGGCTTTGGCGCCGGCGCGTTGCGCCACAGGGTGATGGCGCCGAGGCCGGCGGCCAGCAGCAGGCCGAGCGCCACCAGGATCAGCCAGGCCGGATGCAGGCGCGGCGCCACCTTCACCGGCGGCAGGATCACCCGCCCCGATGGCAGCGGCTGGCCCAGCAGCCCGGCCAGGTCGGCCACCAGCTGGCGCGCGCCGGGCGCAGCGGCCGTGCCGTCCCAGCCCGACAGGTCGGCCGCCTGGATGCTGCGCAGGCCGGGCGGCGGCGTGACCTGTTCCAGCAGCACCGGCACCAGGGCATGGCGGGCGCGCCCCTGCTCGGCCTCGGCGGCCACCTGGTCATTGTTGACGGAGTGACGCGACCACAGTACTACCATGCAGCGCGCTTCGGCATCATTGGCCGGCGCCTGCTCCGGGTGAACGCTCCAGCCCTGTGCCTGCAGCAGGCTGGCGACACGGCGCGCGGTATCGCGGTCCTGTTCGGCATAACTCAGAAAAACGTCGGGCATGGCAGGCTCCGTATCGAGGTAAAACGCCTGACGAACTGTCTCTGGCGTTATTGCGCTGGCTTGCCATGCTGCGCGCCCGTCTGCGCCGGCATGCCTGGCCGCAAAGGGCGACGCGCATGAGGTCAGGCGCCGTCAGTTGCGCCGGCGTTCCCTGGTCTTGCGCAGCAAATGAGCGGCATCGATGGCAATGATCTGTCCAGTATAGCGATGCACGGCCTCCACCAATTGCGCAGTACCGCTTCCGGCGTCGAAAGCATTCGGGCCTTCCGACAGCGTCATCAGCCATACCCGGTCGCTGCCATGCGAGAGGGCGGCGTTGAGCTGCCACTGACCGGCCTCGGCGAAGGGGTTGCCGGCGGCGGGCACGGCCTGCTCGGGCAGGCAGTAGGCCACTGTGCGTGGATGGCTGCGGATGCGCAGGTAGCGCGACAGCCAGTGCTGGCCGGCGAAGGCGACCGCTTCCCGCAGGAAGCGTTTTTCATCGAATGGCAGGCGCAGTTCCAGCCGCATGCCACGCGCCAGCGCCGCCTCGGCGAACAGCAGGCTGCCGCCGCAGGCGCCATCGCACAACGCCAGGTCGCCCGGACCGGCATCCAGCAGCGCCAGGCGCAGTGCGATTTCGGCAGTCGCCAGCGGCGCCATGTCGGCCGGGAAGCGTTCCCGCTCGCAGAGCGGTGCGTCCAGCATCGGGCCGGCGAACAGTACGATCCATGGGGCGCGTGATTTCATGGCGCTGTCTGCTTCGCCATGAGAGGCGATGTGCCGGCGATCCGCGCCCGGCGGGATTGCGAGCGGCTTTCGCCTTGATGCGGCAAGGGAAGCAGGCAGGCAAGGCCTGCGGACCTGATGCTCGACGGCGTGAGGCAACGCGCTTGATCAGCCGTCGTCATGCTCCGGTATTCCTGCCCCGGGCAATGGAGCGGCTGCAATATGGATGGGGCCGCGCCCGGAATGCAGCATGGCAGCGCCGTTTCCAAGCCCGACTTGGCTGATGAATCATTTTGAGGATAATTTTGCGTCTATCGATGTTCGGGTGAAATTCAATTCACGAGCCTGCTGATGGCGGAATTTGCAGGTTCTCACGGTATCCAAAGACTGCCTGACCGGAAAATTTCCTGATAGCACAAACTGTCGGGCCTGTCCTGGGAGACCGATCAGCGTTAAGCGTGGGAATCAACTGGCGCCGGCAAAGCCATGTCCCTATTTATGTAGAAAAAAACCGAACAAATATCCTTTTATCGGTTTTGTTCGGTTGAGATTGGCTGAGCCATGTCGACGACAGGTTGATTGCGGCCTGTCGCCTCTCCTTAAGCCTTGCGCATGGCCGCCGGCGCAAACCCATGATTCAGCGGCCCATGCCCGCCGCCAACCCGCACATCCGCCCCGTGCCGGATTGCCTCGACCACATAGGCGCGCGCCAGGCGCACCGCTTCGGCCAGATCGTGCCCCAGCGCCAGATGGCAGGCAATCGCCGACGACAGCGTGCAGCCGGTGCCATGGGTATTGCTGCTGGCAATGCGCGCGCTGGCGTAGCGTTGCGGCGGTTGGCCGGCTTCCAGCAGCAGATCGACCAGTTCCTCGCCGGCCAGATGGCCGCCCTTGAGCAGCATGGCCGGCGCGCCCAGCGCCAGCAGGTCGGCCGCTGCCTGCGCCAGTTCGGCTTCCCGCGTCACCGGCCGGCCCAGCAGCAGGGCGGCTTCATCCAGGTTCGGCGTCACCACCGTGGCCAGCGGAAACAACTCACGCACCAGCACGGCCACCGTCTCGCGGGCAATCAGCGCGTCGCCGCTGGTGGCCACCATCACCGGGTCCAGCACCACTTTCGTCCAGCCGTAGCGGCTAATTGCCGCCGCCACCGCCAGCACCACGTCCGGGTCGTGCAGCATGCCGATCTTGACCGCGTCCACGCCGATATCGGTGGTCACCGCATCGATCTGCTGGGTCAGCAGCGATGCCGGCAGGGCCTGGATGGCGGTCACGCCCAGTGTGTTCTGGGCCGTGATGGCGGTAATGGCGCTCATGCCATAGCAGCCCAGGGCGGCGAAGGTTTTCAGGTCGGCCTGGATGCCGGCGCCGCCGCCGCTGTCGGAGCCGGCGATGGTGAGTACACGAACGTAACGCTGCGATGGTGCGGGAAAAGCGGGCATGGACATGGCTGGTGGAAGGCGTGGTGGATGGGGAAAAACAGAACCGAAGGAAACCTTGCTCAAAGGTACGATAATTGCATGGAACTTGCGCGCGGCAGCCAATTCTATCAAGGCATGCGCGGCTGACGGCGCTGGTTTTTCCTAACGCGGACTAGCGCAGAAACAATACTGGCGGCCGGCGATTGAGAGATAGTTTTGACAAGAATCCCGTTTTCCAGGTGACGCCGGACGGCAGGCATGCAGGGTCCCCGCCACACCAAACCATCAAAAAGACACGACAAATGAGACGATCAATGGACAAACTTCTGGTCTCGCGGCAACTGCCCAAGCGCACCATGGCGCTGGTGCTGGCCGGAGGCCGCGGATCGCGGCTGGAGCGTCTGACGGACAAGCGCGCCAAGCCGGCGGTGTATTTCGGCGGCAAGTTCCGCATCATCGACTTCGCGCTGTCGAACTGCCTGAACTCGGGCATACGCCGCATCGGCGTGGTGACGCAGTACAAGTCGCATTCGCTGCTGCGCCACCTGCAGCGCGGCTGGAGCTTCCTGCGGCCGGAAATGAATGAATTCATCGACCTGCTGCCGGCCCAGCAGCGGGTCAGCGAAACCCACTGGTATCGCGGCACCGCCGACGCGGTCTACCAGAACCTCGACATCATCCGCGGCTACGCCCCGGAATACGTGGTGGTGCTGGCCGGCGACCATATCTACAAGATGGATTACTCGCTGATGCTGCTGGACCATGTCGAGCGCGGCTCCGGCTGCACGGTCGGCTGCATCGAGGTGCCGCGCATGGAAGCCACCGCCTTCGGCGTGATGGCCATCGACACCAACCGGCGCGTGGTCGACTTCGTCGAGAAGCCGGCGCAGCCGCCCGGCATGCCCAACAACCCGGACATCGCGCTGGCCAGCATGGGCATCTATGTGTTCAATGCCGACTACCTGTACCGCTTGCTGGAAGACGACCTGAAGGACCCTTCCTCCAACCATGACTTCGGCAAGGACATCATCCCCAAGGTGGTGCGCGACGGCAGCGCAACGGCGCACCCGTTCAGCATGTCCAGCATTCCGCCGGCGGAAAGCGCGGAGCACATCGCCTACTGGCGCGACGTCGGCACCGTGGACGCCTTCTGGTCGGCCAATCTCGACCTCGCCACCGACAAGCCGGAGCTGGACCTGTACGACCGCGACTGGCCGATCTGGACCTTCCAGGAGCAATTGCCGCCGGCCAAGTTCCTGCCCGATGAGAGCGGCGTGCCCGGCAAGGCGGTCAATACCCTGGTCTCCGGCGGCTGCATCGTCAGTGGCTCCGATATCAGCCACGCGGTGCTGTTTTCCAGCGTCACGGTCGATACCCATTGCGTGATCAATCAGGCAGTGATCCTGCCGCAGAGCAGGATAGGCAAGAACTGCCGGCTGACCAAGGTGGTGATCGACCGCGGCTGCAATATCGAGGACGGCACCGTGATCGGCGAAGACCCCGAGCAGGATGCGCAGCGCTACTTCCGCACCGAAGAGGGCGTGGTGCTGGTCACCGCCGACATGCTGGGCCAGGGCGGCGCCACTCCCACCGCATGATGCGGGTCCTGCAGGTTTGCGCCGAACTCTATCCGCTGCTCAAGACCGGCGGCCTGGCCGACGTCACCGGCGCGCTGCCGCCGACGCTGGCGCTGCTGGGCTGCGATACCCGGGTGCTGGTGCCGGGCTTTCCGGCGCTGCGCGACGGCATCGTCGAGCAGCAGCTGGTCACCGACCTGTCGGGCCGCTTCGGCCCCGAAACGGTGCGACTGTACTGCGGCCTGCTGCCCGGCACCGCGGTGATGGTGTATGTGATCGACGCGCCCCAGTTCTACGACCGGCCCGGCAATCCCTACTACGACAGCGAGGGCAAGGATTATCTGGACAATGACCGCCGCTTCGCGCTGCTGGGCCGGGTCGCGGCCTGGCTGGCCGAGGGCGGCGACAGCTGGTGGCAGCCGCGGGTGGTGCATGCGCATGACTGGCATGCCGGCCTGGCGATGGCCTACCTGAAGGCGCGCGAGCACCAGACCGGGCGGCGGCTGGCCGGCACCGTCTATACCGTGCATAACCTGGCCTACCAGGGCATCTTCAGCGACTGGTCCTTCGGCGCGCTGGGCCTGCCGGACTACTTCTTCAACCTGTACGGCCTGGAGTACCACGGCCAGGTGTCCTTCATGAAGGCCGGGCTGTACTACGCCGACAAGCTCACCACCGTCAGCCCCACCTATGCCCGCGAGATCCAGCGCCCGGAGCAGGGCTGCGGCCTGGACGGCCTGCTGGCCTCGCGCGCGCATGACCTGCACGGCATCATGAATGGCGTCGACCCGGCCGTCTGGAACCCGGTGTCGGACCGCCTGCTGCCAGCCAATTACGATGCCGCCGACCTGTCGGGCAAGGCCGCCTGCAAGCGCGCACTGCAGGCGGCGCTGGGCCTGGCCCAGCGTGCCGATGCGCCGCTGTTCTGCGTGGTCAGCCGGCTGGCCGAGCAGAAGGGCCTGAACCTGGTGCTGGCCGGCCTGCCGGCGCTGCTGGCGCACGGCGGCCAGCTGGCCCTGCTGGGCAGCGGCGACCCCGGCATGGAAGCGGCTTTCCTCGACGCCGCGCGCGCCAACCCGGCCGCCATCGCGGTGAAGATCGGCTACGACGAGGCGCTGTCGCATCGCCTGATCGCCGGCGCCGACGCGATCCTGGTGCCGTCCCGCTTCGAGCCCTGCGGCCTGACCCAGCTGTATGGCCTGGCCTATGGCACGCTGCCGCTGGTGCACCGGGTCGGCGGCCTGGCCGACTCGGTGGTCGACTGCAGCCTGGAAAACCTGGCGGAAGACCGCGCCACCGGTTTCACCTTCGATGGCTTTGCGCTGGATGCCTACGAGGCGGCGATGCGGCGCGCCTTCGCCCTGTTCGACCGGCCAGCCGACCTGGCCCAGGTGCAGCGCTGTGCGATGCGGCAGCAGTTCAGCTGGGACGTGGCGGCCCGGCAGTACCTGGCGCTGTATGAGCAGGTGGCGGTCCCGGTGTGAGGCGCATGCATGCACCGGCTGCCGGGTTGACAGGCTGTCAGCAGGCGAGCCTGACAACTTGTTGTAAATCGACTGCACGGGCGTTTGCCGCCTGCGCTATCCGTTCCGGCTCGTGTACGCTAGCGTTCCCGGGCAACGATTCCGACCCGCCCGCGCTATTTTCCATACGCTGTTGAAGAAGACCGCAGCCGAGCCGGCGCGGGTGCCGCCGTCCTGTCCATAGCCTGCCATTCCATTCCGTCCCGATACCGACCAACCATGGCCCATTCCGAATTCGAATACGACCACGTCGCGCATGACGTGCACACCCTGATGCGCTCGATCGCCAACAAGCTGATGTACGCGGTTGGCAAGAACCCCGCCGCCGCCCGTCCCCAGGACTGGCTGCAGGCCACCGAACTGGCAGTGCGCGACCGCATGGTCGAGCGCTGGATGAAAACCACCAACGAGTACTACGCGCAGGACGTCAAGCGCGTCTATTACCTCTCGATGGAATTCCTGATCGGCCGCACCTTCACCAATGCGCTGCTGGCGCTGGGCATCTACCAGGAAGTCAGGGATGCGCTGCGCGCCCTGGATATCGACATCAACGAGCTGGCCGAGCTGGAGCCGGACGCCGCGCTGGGCAATGGCGGCCTGGGCCGGCTGGCGGCCTGCTTCCTCGACTCGATGGCCACGCTGGGCATTTCCGGCATGGGCTACGGCATCCGCTACGACTATGGCATGTTCCGCCAGCAGGTCATCGACGGCCGCCAGGTCGAGGCGCCGGACTACTGGCTCTCCGGCGGCAATCCGTGGGAATTCCCGCGCCCCGAAGTGCAGTACCGGGTACGCTTCGGCGGCCGCATCGAGAAGGACGGCGACAAGGTGCGCTGGCTCGACGGCGAGGACGTGCTGGCCATGGCCTACGACACCATCATTCCCGGCTACGGCACCGAAACCACCAACACGCTGCGGCTGTGGTCGGCCAAGGCCACCAGCGAGATGGACCTGTCGGCCTTCAACCAGGGCAATTACTTCGCCGCGGTGGAAGACAAGAACCATTCCGAGAACGTGTCGCGGGTGCTCTATCCGGACGATTCCACCCAGTCCGGCCGCGAACTGCGGCTGCGCCAGGAATACTTCTTCGTCTCGGCCAGCATGCAGGACCTGGTGGCGCGCCACCTGCGCAACGGCCACAGCTTCGACAGCCTGCCCGACCATGTCGCGGTGCACCTGAACGATACCCATCCGGTGCTGGCGGTGCCGGAGCTGATGCGCATCCTGCTCGACGAGCACCAGCTTTCATGGAGCCATGCCTGGGGCCTGGTGCAGCGCATCTTTTCCTATACCAACCACACCCTGATGCACGAGGCGCTGGAAACCTGGCCGGTGGACATGATGGGCCGGCTGCTGCCGCGCCATCTCAACATCATCTTCGACATCAATGCCGACTTCCTCAACAGCGTGACCGCGCAGTTCGGCCATGACTTCGAGCTGATGCGGCGGCTGTCGCTGATCGACGAGCATGGCGAACGCCGGGTGCGCATGGCCTACGTCGCGGTGGTGGCCAGCCACAAGGTCAATGGCGTGTCGCGCCTGCATTCGGAGCTGATGAAGCAGTCCATCTTCGCCGACTTCGCCCGCGTGTTCCCGGACCGCTTCAACAACAAGACCAATGGCGTGACGCCGCGGCGCTGGCTGGCGCAGGCCAATCCGGCGCTGTCGGACCTGATCGACAGCCATATCGGCCGCGACTGGCGGCGCCATCTCGACCAGCTGGCAGAATTGAAGCCACTGGCCGCCGACCCCGACTTCGCGCAGCGCTTCAGGCAGGCCAAGCGCCAGAACAAGCTGCGCCTGGTGGACTGGGTGCGCGAGCACATGGACATTGCGCTGAACCCGGACTCGCTGTTCGACGTGCAGGTCAAGCGCATCCATGAATACAAGCGCCAGCTGCTGAATCTGCTGCAGGTGGTGGCGCGCTACAACCGCATCCTGGCCAACCCGGATGCCGACTGGGTGCCGCGCACCGTGCTGTTCGCCGGCAAGGCAGCCTCGGCGTACCACACCGCCAAGCTCGTCATCAAGCTCATCAACGACGTGGCGGCCAGGGTCAACAGCGACCCGCGCGTGGGCGACCGCTTGAAGGTGGTGTTCATGCCCAACTACAGCGTCAGCCTGGCCGAGCTGATCATTCCGGCGGCCGACCTGTCGGAACAGATTTCCACCGCCGGCACCGAGGCCTCCGGCACCGGCAACATGAAGCTGGCCCTGAACGGCGCGCTGACCATCGGCACGCTGGACGGCGCCAATATCGAGATCATGGAGCAGGTGGGCGAGCAGAACATCTTCATCTTCGGCGCCACTACGCCGCAGGTGGCCGACATCCGCGCCCATGGCTATCAGCCGCGGCAGCTGTATGAAACCGATGCCGAACTGCGACAGGTGCTGGACCAGATCCGCGACGGCGTGTTCTCGCCGGACGAGCCGGGCCGCTTCCAGCAGCTGTTCGACCTGCTGGTGAACTTCGGCGACCACTACCTGCTGCTGGCCGACTTTGCCAGCTATATGGAAGCGCAGGACCGGGTCGACGATCTCTACCGCCAGAGCGAGGAATGGACCAAAAAGGCCATCCTGAATGTCGCCGGCATGGGCGCGTTCTCGTCCGACCGCACCATCGCCGAGTATGCCGAGCAGGTCTGGCATACGAAACCGCTCAAGCTTTGAGCCGATGCCTGCGCGCCGCCGGAATCTTTCGGCGGCGCTTCTTGTCAGACGGATATGTCGATGTGGCATGAAACCGATGCAAGGAGCACAGCATGAGCAGTGATAAAACCAACGACAAGACCCGCCAGCAGAAAGCCAACACGCCCACCGAAGCCGAGTCCAAGGCGCATCAGCACAAGCAGAGCGGCAAGGAAGGCGCCAGCCACACCAAGGCCTCCACGGGCGAGGGCGCCGGCGGCGGCAAGAAGCAGCAGCGCAATCATTAGAGCGCTGTGATGCGCAGCGCCCTCATGCCGGGCGCTGCGCCCATGTCAGGCAAATGGAAGTCGCCGCTGGCCATGGCCAGCGGCATCGCTGCACCAGCCTCAAAAGCCGCCGCAGCGTCGCGGCGATTCCGCTAAACTTGCGCCTTTTCCCACTGGTTCCGTCTCAGGCGCGCCGCGGCCCGCTGTCAGCAGCCTCGCTGCCGCCTTGCGGAAAACTCGCCATGCTCAAGAAACTCCTCATTACCGCCGCCCTTGCCTGCGGCGCCGTCGTTGCCCACGCACAGTCCTTTCCGTCCAAGCCAATCCGGCTGGTGATTCCCTTTCCGCCCGGTGGCGGCACCGACATCCTGTCGCGCCTGGTAGCTAACCGGCTGGGCGAAGCGACCAAATGGAACCTGGTGCCGGACAACCGTCCCGGCGCCGGCGGCACCATCGGCGTGGCCGAAGCGGCCCGCGCCGCGCCCAATGGCTATACCCTGCTGATGGGCCAGAAGGACAACATGGCTGTTGCTCCCTGGCTCTACAAGGACATCAGCTACGAGCCGGTGCGTGATTTCACGCCGGTGGCGCATGTCGCCTATACCCCGGTGGTGATCGTCACCGGCGCGCAATCGCGCTTCAGGTCGCTGGCCGACGTGGTCACGGCGGCACGCAGCGCACCCGACAGCATCACCTACGGATCGCCGGGCAACGGCACCACCATCCACCTGGCCGCGGAAACGTTCAACCAGGTAGCCGACATCAAGCTGCGCCACGTGCCTTACAAGGGTTCGAATGCCGCGATGATGGACGTGCTGGGCGGCAGCATCGACCTGGCGGTATCTTCCGTTCCTTCGGCGCTGAGCCAGATCAAGGCCGGCAAGGTCAGGGCGCTGGCAGTCACCTCGGCGGCGCGCAGCACCTCGTTGCCGGATGTGCCGACGGTGGCGGAGTCCGGCTACAAGGGCTTTGACGTCAACACCTGGTATGGCCTCTTCATGCCCGCCAAGACGCCAAAGGATGTCGTCGAGCGCGTCAACAGGGAAGTCAACAGCCTGCTGCAGGCACCGGCGATGCAGGGCGCCATCCACGACCAGGGCGCCGAGCCCAGGGCGATGACGCCGGAGCAGTTTGGCGCGCTGCTGCAAAAGGACTACAGCGACTCGAAGAACGTGGTTGCCCGCACCGGGATGAAAATCGAGTAAGGCGCGCCGTGCGGCAGCGCCAAGGATGGGGAAATCAATTGCAGTTCCGCCCTGGCGCCTGCCTTGGCCGAACAGCCAGGGGCCAGGACCAGCGCGGTTGCGTCATCACGCAACCGCATCCCGGCGCCACTCCCGCCTTCAGGCCGGGTAGAGCGCGCCCAGTATCCGCGGCCCGAGCGCGCCGGTGACAGCCGGCAGGTTGCCGGGCTGGCGGTCGACGAAGCGCTGCGCGAGCCAGGCAAAGGCAAGCGCCTCCACATGCTGCGCCGCCATGCCCAGCGCATCGGTGGATGCAATCGCAACCGGCTGGTTCAGCTGCGACAGCGCCGCCCCGAGTTCCTTAAGGAGGTGGGCGTTGAAAGCGCCGCCGCCGCACACATACACTGCCCTGGCCGCCGGCGAATGGCGGTGGATGGCTTCGGCCAGGGTGACCGCGGTGTAGCGCGCCAGGGTCGCCTGCACGTCCACCGGCGCCAGCATGCCGAACGGCGCGAGGCGGGCGGCCAGCCAGTCGGCATGGAACAGGTCGCGCCCGGTGCTCTTGGGCGGCGGCAATGCCAGGTAGGGCTCCTGCAGCAGGGCCTGCAGCAGCGCGGCATCGACCCGGCCGCTGGCAGCCCAGTTGCCGCCGTCGTCGTAATGCGAGCCGCGGTGCCGGAATATCCAGCCATCCATCAACGCATTGCCGGGGCCGGTATCGAAGCCGGTGGCGCCGTCGCCGGACGGATCGAGGATGCTGATATTGGCAATGCCGCCGATGTTGGCAAGCACGATGGCCTGCGCCGGATCGGCAAACATGGCCTGATGAAAGGCCGGCACCAGCGGCGCGCCCTGGCCGCCGGCGGCGATGTCGCGGCTGCGGAAGTCGGCGATCACATCGATGCCGCTCAGTTCCGCCAGCAGCGCGGGGTTGTTGGTCTGGCGGGTGTAACCGGCGGCCGGCTGGTGGCGTATGGTCTGTCCATGCACGCCGATGGCACTCACGTCTTCCGCGGCCACGCCGGCCTGTTCCAGCAAGTCGGCAACGCACTGCGCGTAGAGCCGCGCGAGCGCATCGGCGGCCAGGCTCTCGCGGTGGATTTCATTCTCGCCCGGAGCCTGTAATGCCATCAGCGCGGCGCGCAACTCATGCGGGAAAGGGCGGTGCACCGCGGCCAGGGTCGTAATGCGCGTCGGCTTGCTGCCGATGGAAGCCAGCACGCCGTCTACGCCATCCATGCTGGTGCCGGACATCAGGCCGATAAACATTGCGGGAGTGGTGTGGGCCATAAAAAAGACCGCTTTCCCTGGCCGATTGCTCTGACATACAAGCCGGTTTCGGAAAACGGTCCCATGAAAGTGGACGAAGCCGGCATTGCGCCGGCTGAGAAGACTGCTAGTTGGACGCTACCCGTACCGCAGCATCTTCCTGCGGCATCATCAGTGCAAAACGATGGGTCATGTCGCCGGCCACCCTGCGGAAACGCTGCAGTTCGGCGCCCGCCAGCGGCGCCACATTGGGCAGCTCGATGCTCAGCGGGTCGCGCGGCTCGTTGTTGACCCGGAATTCATAGTGCAGGTGCGGTCCGGTAGACCAGCCGGTGGAGCCGACATAGCCGATCACATCGCCCTGGCTGACTTTCTGGCCCTTCTGCAGGCCGCTGGCGAAGCGGCTCATGTGGGCATAGGCCGTGGAGTAATTCGACCAGTGCTTGATCACCACGATGTTGCCGTAACCATTCTGCGTGCCCGAGAATTCCACCACGCCATCGCCCGACGCCCGGATCGGCGTGCCGGTGGCGGCGGCGAAGTCGACGCCCTTGTGCTGGCGCCAGTGTCCCGAGATCGGATGCACGCGCATCGAGAAGCCGGAGGAAACGCGGGAAAATTCCAGCGGCGACTTCAAGAAGGCCTTCTTCAGGGACTTGCCGTCGAAGCCGAAATAGCCGCCGGCCTTGCCCGGCTCCTCGAACCAGACGGTCTGGTAGGTCGAACCGCCGTTGCGGAACTCGGCCGCCAGGATGCGTCCGGAACGAACGTATTCGCCATCCTGCCAGAAGGTTTCATAGATCACATTGAAGCGGTCGCCGCGACGCAGGTCGGTGCGGAAGTCGATGTTGGTGGAAAACATGTCGACGATCTGGCTGGCGATCGCATCCGGAATCTGCGCCACGTCGGTGGCGGCAAACAGGGAGGAACGGATTTCGCCGGAACGCATTTCCATCCGCTTTTCCAGCGCCGCCGCGACGACGGAGGCCTTGAAGCTTTCGCCGTCGCGCTTGACGAGCAGGTTTCTTACCGGCGCATTGTCGCGGCTGTCGTTATCGGCCGCGCTCATCCACAGCAGCTGGCCGTCGGCGCTGGTTTGCGCCTGTACCCGCCGGCCGGTCTTGAGCTGCAGCATGCCGCGTGCAATCGGATCGGTCTTGATGAAGGCGATGGCGTCATCGTCGTCGATGCCCAGGCGCTGCGCCAGGGCGGCCAGGGTGTCGCCCGGACGGACGCGTTCCTCGTTGATGAAGGTTTGGGCGGCAGGCGTCAGGCCGGCAACCTGTTCCGCCAGCGTGGGCAGGGCCAGTTCCTCGACGATGGACTGCACAGGCAGGTCGGAGGCGTCAGGCGCCATCGGGGCAACGCCGGCCGCGCCAAAGGCGCACATGGCCAGGAAGATTGCCGATGCGGATATGATCCGGTGCTTTCGTGACGATCCGACAAACCGTGCGCTGCGCGCTCCCATGCTCAGTAATTTATCTATAGCGACCATTCGATCAGTTAAAATCTGCCGTTTTGTCGTCAACATCGGCGAAAAATTGCCGTGTTGATATCGAGCAAGGTTAAAGAAAGCCGGCATTATAACAACGTAAATTGTCGATTTCCCTCAAAAATGTCATTTTGATCAGTGTTATGACCAACCATTCTCAAGAGAAACAAAGCCTTACGCCGCCGGCCGCAGAGTCATTGCCGCTCACCGAAAGCGTGCAAAATGCACTCGATATCATCAAGCGCGGTATCGATGAGCTGCTGGTGGAGTCTGAACTGGTGCAAAAGTTGCTATGCGCAGAAAAAAACGGCAAGCCGCTGCGCATCAAGCTGGGTCTCGATCCAACGGCGCCCGACCTGCACCTGGGCCATACCGTCGTACTCAACAAGATGCGGCAATTGCAAGATCTGGGCCACACGGTCATTTTCCTGATCGGCGATTTCACCTCGATGATCGGCGACCCGTCGGGCCGCAACGTGACCCGGCCGCCGCTGACGCGCGCGCAGATCGAGGAAAACGCCAAGACCTACTTCGCCCAGGCCAGCTTGGTGCTGGACCCGGCCAGGACTGAGATCCGCTACAACTCCGAATGGTGCGACCAGCTCGGCGCGCGCGGCATGATCGAGCTGTCGTCGCGCTATACCGTCGCCCGCATCCTGGAGCGCGAGGACTTCACCAAGCGGTTCAAGGAAGGCACGCCGATCTCGGTCCATGAGCTGCTGTACCCGCTGATGCAGGGCTATGACTCGGTGGCGCTGAAGTCCGACCTCGAACTGGGCGGCACCGACCAGAAGTTCAACCTGCTGGTGGGGCGCGAGCTGCAGAAGCACTATGGGCAGGAGCCGCAGTGCATCCTGACCATGCCGCTCCTGGAAGGCACGGACGGCGTCGACAAGATGTCCAAGTCCAAGGGCAACTACATCGCCATCACCGAGCCGGCCAACACCATGTTCGCCAAGATCATGAGCATTTCCGACCCGATGATGTGGCGCTACCTGGAGCTGCTGTCCTTCCGCTCTCTGGCCGAGATCGCGCAGTTCCGCGCCGATGTCGAGGGCGGCCGCAATCCGCGCGACATCAAGGTCTTGCTGGCGCAGGAAATCGTCGAGCGCTTCCATTCGCGCGCGGCGGCCGAGGCGGCGCTGGCCGACTTCGACAACCGCGCCCGCGGCGGCATCCCGGACGACATCGCCGAAATCGCCGTGGCCGGCGCGCCGCTGGGCATCGGCCAGCTGCTCAAGCAGGCCGGCCTGTGCGCCTCGACCTCCGAGGCGCTGCGCATGGTGGAGCAGGGCGGCGTGCGCATCGACGGCGCGGTGATTGCCGACAAGGCGATGAAGGTCGAGGCCGGCAGCTTCGTGCTGCAGGTCGGCAAGCGCAAGTTCGCCAGGGTGACCCTGGCGTGATCGCGCTCTTGCAGCGGGTCAGCAGCGCCGGCGTGGTGGTCGACGGCGCGCTGGTGGGCGCCATCGACGCCGGCCTGATGGTGCTGGTCTGCGCCGAACGTGGCGACAGCGAGCGCGAAGCCGACGCCCTGCTGGCCAAGCTCCTGGCCTACCGGGTGTTTTCCGACGAGGCGGGCAAGATGAACCGCAGCGTGGCCGATGTCGGCGGCGGCCTGCTGCTGGTGCCGCAGTTCACGCTGGCGGCGGACACCCGTTCCGGCACCCGGCCCTCATTCACCCCGGCCGCGCCGCCCGAACAGGGCCGCCGCCTGTTCGACCACTTCGTGGCGGCCGCGCGCCAGCGGCATCCGGTGGTGGCCACCGGCGTGTTCGGCGCCGACATGAAGGTCAGCCTGACCAATGACGGGCCGGTGACCTTCTGGCTGCAGGTCAAGCCACCACAGCCCGCCCGCACACACTGAAAAGAGATCCGCATGACCGAAATTTTCCTGATCCGCCACGGCGAAACCGCCTGGAACGCCGAGAGGCGGCTGCAGGGCCACCTGGACATTCCTCTCAATGCCGAAGGCGAGCGCCAGGCGGCCGCGCTGGCCCGGGCGCTGGCTGATGAAAAGTTCGACGCCATCATCAGCAGCGACCTCGGCCGCGCCCGCAGCACGGCGCAGGCGGTGGCCTCGGCCCAGGGCATGACGCTCTCGACCGACCCGGCGCTGCGGGAGCGCTGCTTCGGTGCCTTCGAAGGCCTGCTGTACGAGGAACTGGAGGCGCGTTTTCCGGAGGCCCATGCCCAGTGGCGGGCGCGCGATCCGCATGCCCGCTATCCGGATGGCGAGCGGCGGGCAGAAACCTTTGCCGAATTCGCGCAGCGCTCAGTCGAGGCGGTGATCCGGATCGCCGAGGCGCACCGGGGCCAGCGGATCGCGCTGTTCAGCCACGGCGGCGTGCTGGACTGCGTCTACCGCGCCGCGCACGGCATGGATATCCGCGCGCCGCGCAATTTCGACGTGCTCAATGCGGCGATCAATCACCTGTGCTGGGACGGCGAAAGGCTGCAGGTGTTGCGCTGGTCCGACAATGCGCATCTGGCAACTGCCCTGGACGAACTGGGCAACTGAGGTAGCAACGGCAATTTAGTTGCCTCGTTGCATCAGAAGTGCGTATACGGTCCGGAGCGGGGGGCGATTGAGGCTAAAATAGCGCTTTTCGTTTTTTGGCTCGCTCGTGCACATCGGACCTTATCAGTTGCGCAACAACGTATTTGTCGCTCCGATGGCAGGGGTGACCGATCGTCCGTTCCGGCAACTCTGCAAGCAGCTCGGCGCCGGTTATGCGGTGTCCGAGATGGCGGCGTCCGATCCGCGCCTGTGGGCCAGTGAAAAGACGTCGCGCCGCATCAACCACGACGGCGAGATGGAACCGCGTGCCGTGCAGATCGCCGGCGCCGACCCGCAGATGCTGGCCAATTGCGCCCGCTTCAATGTCGAGCGCGGCGCCCAGATCATCGACATCAACATGGGTTGCCCGGTGAAGAAGGTCTGCAACAGCTGGTGCGGTTCGGCCCTGCTGCAGGACGAGGCGCTGGTGGCATCCATCCTTGAGGCCGTGGCCGGCGCGGTGGATGTGCCGGTGACGCTGAAATTCCGCACCGGCTGGGACCGCCAGCACAAGAACGCACTGAAGATCGCCGCCATCGCCGAAGCCAGCGGCATTGCCATGCTGACGCTGCATGGCCGCACCCGGGCCGACGGCTATGCCGGCGAAGCCGAGTACGACACCATTGCCGCGGTCAAGGCCAGCGTTGGCATTCCGGTCGTGGCCAATGGCGACATCACCTCGCCGGAAAAGGCCAGGGCGGTGCTGCAGGCTACTGGCGCCGATGCGGTGATGGTTGGCCGCGCGGCGCAGGGCCGGCCCTGGATCTTCCGCGAGATCGACCATTTCCTGCGCACCGGCACCCATCTCCCGGCGCCGCTGGTGGACGAGGTCGCGGCGCTGATGGAAGAACACCTGCTTGCCCATTATGGGTTTTATGGCGCCTATCTGGGCGTGCGCACCGCGCGCAAGCACATAGGCTGGTACGTAAGGGCGCTGCCCGGCGGCGAGGCTTTTCGCCAGGCAATGAATCTGTTGGAGGACTGCGACGCGCAACTCGCGGCCGTCAGGGACTTTTTCCGGGCCCAGCACGCCTACGGCGAGCGGCTGCGGTATGGCCTGGCGGACGACAGGCTCGCAGCCTGAATCCATAATAAAAACACTCAACTATCGAATATGAGCAAAGACAACATCCAGGACGTCGTCAAGAAGAGTCTGGAAAAGTATTTCAAGGACCTGGGCGAGCAGCAGCCCTCGAATGTCTATGAAATGGTGGTATTCACCGTTGAAAAACCTATTCTGGAAGCAGTCATGGCGCGGGCGGAAGGCAACCAGTCGCATGCCGCCGAAATGCTGGGCATCAACCGCAATACCTTGCGCAAGAAGCTGCAGCAGCACGGCCTGATCTGACGCCTGCCGGCCTGCTCCGTCGCGTCGGATGCCTCCGGCCGTGCCGCGCAGGGCGGCACGTCCGCCATGGCAAACCGTCGCGGCTTTCACCACATCAATCACTCTGGCTATTTCCATCATGATCAAACAAGCCCTCATCTCCGTTTCCGACAAGACCGGCGTGCTCGACTTTGCCCGCGCGCTGTCGGCCATGGGTGTCAACATCCTGTCCACCGGCGGCACCGCGAAGCTGCTGGCCGACAATGGCGTGCCGGTGACGGAAGTGGCCGATTACACCGGCTTCCCGGAAATGCTGGATGGCCGGGTCAAGACCCTGCATCCGAAAGTGCACGGCGGCATCCTGGCGCGGCGCGACTTCCCGGAGCATGCCGCGGCCCTGGAGCAGCATGGCATCCCGACCATCGACATGGTGGTGGTCAATCTCTATCCCTTCGTGCAGACGGTGTCGCGCGAGGAGTGCGCGCTGGAGGACGCGATCGAGAATATCGACATCGGCGGCCCGGCGATGCTGCGTTCCTCGGCCAAGAACCACAAGGACGTGATCGTGCTGTGCGACCCGTCCGACTATGCGCCGGTGCTGGCCCAGCTGCAGTCCGGCTCCGGCGAGGTCGGCTATGCCACCCGCTTCGCGCTGGCCAAGAAGGTGTTTGCCCATACCGCGCAGTACGACAGCGCGATCACGAACTACTTCACCTCCCTGGGCGACGACTTGGCCCACGCCAGCCGCAGCGCCTATCCGGAGACGCTGAACCTGCATTTCGAAAAGGTGCAGGAAATGCGCTACGGCGAGAATCCGCACCAGTCGGCCGCCTTCTACCGCGACCTGGCGGTGCCGGCCGGTGCGCTGGCCAACTACCGCCAGCTGCAGGGCAAGGAGCTGTCCTACAACAACATCGCCGACGCCGACGCCGCCTGGGAATGCGTGAAGACCTTCGAAGGCAGCGCCTGCGTGATCATCAAGCATGCCAATCCCTGCGGCGTGGCGGTTGGCGCCAATGCGCTGGAAGCCTACAGCAAGGCGCTGCAGACCGATCCGACCTCGGCCTTCGGCGGCATCATCGCCTTCAACCAGGCGCTCGACGGCGCGGCGGCCGAAGCGGTCGCCAGGCAGTTCGTCGAAGTGCTGATCGCACCGTCCTTCACCGACGAGGCGCGCAAGGTGTTCGCCGCCAAGCAGAACGTGCGGCTGCTCGAAATCCCGCTAGGCAATGGCACCAATGCCCATGACTTCAAGCGCGTCGGCGGCGGCCTGCTGGTGCAGTCGCCGGATGCGAAGAATGTGCAGGTGGCCGAGCTGAAGGTGGTCAGCAAGCGCCAGCCGACGCCGCAGCAGATGCAGGACCTGATGTTCGCCTGGCGCGTGGCCAAGTTCGTCAAGTCCAACGCCATCGTCTTCTGCGGCAATGGCATGACGCTGGGCGTGGGCGCCGGCCAGATGAGCCGGGTCGATTCGGCCCGCATCGCATCGATCAAGGCGCAGAATGCCGGCCTGTCGCTGGCCGGCTCGGCCGTGGCCTCGGATGCCTTCTTCCCGTTCCGCGACGGCCTGGACGTGGTGGTGGCCGCCGGCGCGACCGCGGTGATCCAGCCGGGCGGCTCGATGCGCGACCAGGAAGTCATCGCCGCGGCCGACGAGCAGGACGTGGTGATGGTGCTGACCGGCACCCGCCATTTCCGCCACTGATCCCGCGAGGCGGGCATTCATGCGCATACTCGGCATCGATCCCGGCCTGCGGGTGACCGGCTTTGGCGTCATCCACAAGGAGGGCAACAAGCTCTCCTATATCGCTTCCGGCACCATCCGCACCGCCGATGCCGATTTGCCTTCCCGCCTCAAGACCATCCTGGCCGGCGTGTCGGAAGTGGTGCGCACCTACCAGCCGGACTGCGCCGCGATCGAGAAGGTATTCGTCAACGTCAATCCGCAGTCCACGCTGCTGCTGGGACAGGCGCGCGGCGCGGCAATCTGCGCGCTGGTGCACAACGACTTGCTGGTGTCGGAATACACCGCGCTGCAGGTCAAGCAGGCGGTGGTCGGCCACGGCAAGGCGGCCAAGCAGCAGATGCAGGACATGGTGCAGCGCCTGCTGGTGTTGCCGGGCCTGCCCGGCACCGACGCCGCCGACGCGCTGGGCGTGGCGATCTGCCATGCCCACAGCGGCGAAACCCTGGCCATGCTCAACGGCCTGGCGCCCGGCCTGTCGCGCCGCGGCCTGCGGGTGCGTGGCGGACGGCTGGTCGGCTAATTTCAGACCGCTCCCGCCAGCGCAGGCTCCGTAGGGTGCCATACCCGAAGGGCACCGTCGTCGCGGGCCGGCATGGTTTCGATTGGCGATATAGGTGATTGACCGCCGCGCAATGCCCCTGCGGGGTATGACGCCCTACGCCAGCTGGTCCGTCGCTCCCAACCGCCTCAGGCATGCCGCTCGGCCTTGCGGGCGGCGATCTCAAACACATTATTCCAGTAGGCATCCTGGCCGCGCAGCATTGCCCAGGCGCTGGCTCCCAGATAAACGAAGGGAAACAGGATGCCCCAGCAGGCGGCCTGGCGCACATGCGCCAGTTCATGGGTCAGGATGCGGCGGGTCAGGCTGCTGCGCTCGGCAATGACCACATGGCCGATCGCCATTGCGCACATCGCGCCGAACGGATGCCGCTCCAGCATGTAGTCCGCCGCCCGGCCGCTGAACAGCAGGGCCGGCACCCGACCCGAGCGCACCAGCCGAACCTCGCCGCGACAGGCGACGACCGGCAAGGCCAGCAGCAGCCCGACCAGCGTCAGCGGCAACGCCCACACAATGCCGGCCAGCAAGGCCAGCATGCGCAGCAGCTTTTGCAGCGCCGAGGGGCGGGGCGGGATCACAATAAGGTCGTCTCCGGCATCAACCATGGCGGTGTCCTGTAGTCCTGTATGATTCCAACACTTATATGAAAGCTTAACCAGATGATAGGCCGACTTTCCGGAACTTTGCTTGAAAAAAATCCACCGCAACTGCTAATCGATTGCGGTGGTGTCGGCTACGAAGTCAGCGTCCCGATGAGCACGTTCTATAACCTGCCGGGACTGGGTGAAAAGGTGGTGCTGCTGACCCATCTGGCGGTGCGCGAGGATGCGCATTTATTGTACGGCTTCGGCAATGCCGAGGAACGCGAAGTGTTCCGGCAGTTGATCAAGATCTCCGGTGTCGGCGCCCGTACCGCGCTGTCCATCCTGTCGGGCATGTCGGTCGGCGAATTGTCCAGCGCGATCACGCTGCAGGAATCGGGGCGGCTGACCAGGATTCCCGGCATCGGCAAGAAAACCGCCGAACGCCTGCTGCTGGAATTGAAGGGCAAGCTGGGCGCCGATATCGGCGCGGGCGGCGCGCAGCACGGCGACGCCAGTTCCGATATCCTGAATGCCCTGCTGGCGCTCGGTTATTCCGACAAGGAAGCCACGCTGGCAATGAAGCAGGTGCCCGCCGGCACCGGGGTGTCGGAAGGCATCAAGCTGGCGCTGAAAGCCCTGTCCAAGGGGTAAGGATTTCAGCGCACTGTAAACAGACAAGCGCAGGACCCATGCCATGAGTATTCAGACAGACAATTTCTCGGAACAACGCATCATCGCCGCGACGCCGGCCTCGCCGAACGAGGAAGCGATCGAACGGGCGCTGCGGCCCAAGCAGCTCGACGAATACGTCGGCCAGGAAAAGGTGCGCGGCCAGCTCGAAATCTTCATCGCCGCCGCCCGCAACAGGAAGGAAGCGCTCGACCATACCCTTCTGTTCGGCCCGCCGGGCCTGGGCAAGACCACGCTGGCGCATATCATCGCGCGGGAAATGGGCGTGAACCTGCGCCAGACCTCGGGCCCGGTGCTGGAGCGCGCCGGCGACCTGGCGGCGCTCCTGACCAACCTCGAAGCCAACGACGTGCTGTTCATCGACGAGATCCATCGGCTGTCGCCGGTGGTCGAGGAAATCCTGTATCCGGCGCTGGAGGATTACCAGATCGACATCATGATCGGCGAAGGCCCGGCAGCGCGTTCGGTGCGGCTGGACCTGCAGCCCTTCACGCTGGTCGGCGCCACCACCCGCGCCGGCATGCTGACCAATCCGCTGCGCGACCGTTTCGGCATCGTCGGCCGGCTGGAATTCTATACGCCGGACCAGCTGGCGCGCATCGTCAGCCGCAGTTCGGCGCTGCTCAACGCGCCGATCGACGAGGAAGGCGCGCTGGAAATCGCGCGCCGCAGCCGCGGCACGCCGCGTATCGCCAACCGGCTGCTGCGCCGGGTGCGCGACTATGCCGAGGTCAAGGGCAACGGCGCCATCACCAAGGCCACCGCCGATGCGGCGCTGGTGATGCTCGATGTGGACCCGGTCGGCTTCGACCTGATGGACCGCAAGCTGCTAGAAGCGGTGCTGTTCAAATTCGGCGGCGGCCCGGTCGGCCTCGACAACCTGGCCGCGGCCATCGGCGAGGAGCGCGACACCATCGAGGATGTGCTGGAACCTTACCTGATCCAGCAGGGCTTCCTGCAGCGCACGCCGCGCGGCCGCATCGCCACGCCGGCGGCCTACAGCCACTTTGGCATCACCGCGCCGCGCACCAGCCCGAACGGCGACCTCTGGGACGCCGCCAGCCCGGGCTGACCCCGGATTTGGCCGGCGGCGCTGCCGAGGCGGCTTGCGTGGACGCAATTGGCGGCGGGAAGGCTTGTGCAAAGATTGTCCGTCGCTGAAAATGCGATGTCTTTCCGGAGCGTCCATCCTTCCTGCCGCGAGTTCCCTATGCTTTTGTCCGCCCAAGCTGCCCGCCATGCACATCGCCTGCTGGCAGCCCGTGCCGATGCCGAACTGATTCCCTGCCTGTCGTCGCAAGGCCCGCTGTCGATGGCGGATGGCTATGAAGTTGCCAAGAACATCATGGATATCCGGATTGCCCAGGGCGAAACCATGGTCGGGCGCAAGATCGGCTTCACCAACCGCGCCGCCTGGCCGCGCCTCTCCGAGACCGAGACCCTGAAGGAACCGATCTGGGCGCCGCTGTTCGACAGCACCGTGCGCTTCGCGCCGGACAACCACGGCATCCAGAGCCTGGCCGGCGCCCAGCAGCCGCGGCTGGAGCCGGAAGTGGTATTCAAGCTGGGCGCAACGCCCGCGCCCGACGCCAGCCTGGAGCAACTGGCCGACTGCATCGAATGGATGGCGCATGGCTTCGAGATCGTCACCTGCCCCTATCCCGGTTGGAAATTCGAGCCGGCCGACGCGGTGGCGGCATTCGGCCTGCATGGCGCGCTGATCGTCGGCGAGCCCAAGGGCGTATCGGTCGAAACCCGCCGCAACCTGGGCGAGGTGCTGGGCATGGCCAGCATTTCGATGTCCTGGGGCAGGGATGGCGTGATGAGCCTGCGCGGCGCCGGCTTCGGCAGCGACGTGATGGGCAGCCCGGTGCAGGCGCTGTGGCACCTGCATGCCATGCTGCAGGCGCAGCCGCACTTTCCGCCGCTGGCCGCCGGCGAGATCATTACCACCGGCACCTGGACCGAAGCCTATGCGATCGAAGCCGGGCAGACCTGGATCAGCGCGTTTTCCGGCATCACCCTGCCTGGGCTGAATATTTCCTTCGTATAAAGAAAAACGCCGGAAGACCGGCGTTTGTCGCGTGTTGCGTTGCAAGCCCGAAAAGCGGCTGCAGCGCTCAACCGAAGCGCCGCAACCGGTATTGCCAAACTCAGGCTTTCGCCAGCTTGCCCAGCTGCTCGCGCAGCTTCTCCAGCGTGCCGGAGAAATTGGCCAGCCTTTCCTTTTCCTGCGCCACCACCTGGGCCGGCGCGCGGGCGACGAAGCTCTCGTTGGACAGCTTGGCGCCGGCCTTGGCGATCTCGCCTTCCAGGCGGTTGATTTCCTTGGTGAGCCGTTCGCGCTCGGCGGCGGCGTCGATCTCCACCTTCAGCATCAGCTTGGCATTGCCCACCACCGACACCGGCGCCGGCGAGTCAGGCAGCGTTGCCAGCACCTGCACTTCCGACAGCTTGGCCAGCGCCTGCAGATACGGCGCGAACGACTGCAAGAGCGCCTGCTCGCCTTCCAGCAGCAGCGGCACCTTCTGCGCCGGCGACAACTGCATCTCGCCGCGCAGGTTGCGGCAGGCGTCGGTCATGGCCTTCAGCTGCGCCATCCACTGCTCGGCCTGCTCGTCGATCCTGCCGGCCTCGGCGACCGGGTAGGGCTGGCGCATGATGGATTCGGCGCCGGCGGCCAGCTTGCGGCCGGCCAGCGGGGCCACCGTCTGCCACAGTTCCTCGGTGATGAACGGGATCACCGGATGCGCCAGGCGCAGCACCGCTTCCAGCACGGTCAGCAGGGTGCGCCGGGTGGCGCGCTGCTGGCTTTCGGTGCCGGCCTGGACCTGCACCTTGGCCACTTCCAGGTACCAGTCGCAGTACTCGTCCCAGATGAACTTGTAGATGGCCGAGGCGATGTTGTCGAAGCGGTAGTCGGCAAAGCCCTTTTCCACCTCGGCCTGGGCGCGCTGCAGCAGCGAGACGATCCAGCGGTCGGCCGCGGAATAGTCGAGCGCGGACTCGTCGGCATCGATGCCGCAGTCGCGGCCCTCGGTATTCATCAGCACGAAGCGGGTCGCGTTCCACAGCTTGTTGCAGAAGTTGCGGTAGCCCTCGCAGCGGCCGAGGTCGAAATTGATGTTGCGGCCCAGCGAGGCATAGCTGGCCATGGTGAAGCGCAGCGCATCGGTGCCATAGGCCGGGATGCCGTTCGGGAATTCCTTGCGGGTCGCCTTGGCAATGCTGTCGGCCTGCTTCGGGTTCATCAGGCCGACGGTGCGCTTGGCCACCAGGTCTTCCAGCGCGATGCCGTCGATCAGGTCGATCGGGTCCAGCGTGTTGCCCTTGGACTTGGACATCTTCTGGCCGGCGGCGTCGCGCACCAGGCCATGCACGTACACGTCGCGGAACGGCACTTTCCCGGTGAAGTGGGTGGTCATCATCACCATCCGGGCAACCCAGAAGAAAATGATGTCGAAGCCTGTCACCAGCACCGAGGACGGCAGGAAGAGGTCGTATTCCGGCGTCTTTTCCGGCCAGCCGAGCGAGGAGAAGGGCACCAGCGCCGAGGAGAACCAGGTGTCGAGCACGTCCTCGTCGCGTTTCAGGGCCTTGCCGCCGGCCTTCTGGCGCGCTTCCTCCTCGCTGCGGGCGACATAGACATTGCCTTCCTCGTCATACCAGGCCGGGATCTGGTGGCCCCACCAGAGCTGGCGCGAGATGCACCAGTCCTGGATGTTGTTGAGCCACTGGTTGTAGGTGGTGGTCCAGTTTTCCGGGATGAAGCGCACTTCGCCGCTGGCCACCTTTTCCAGCGCCACCTCGGCGATGGACTTGCCGGGGAAATGGGTGCCTTCCGGCGCCGGCTTGCTCATCGCGACAAACCACTGGTCGGTCAGCATCGGCTCGATCACCACGCCGGTACGGTCGCCGCGCGGCACCATCAGCTTGTGCGGCTTGACCGATTCCAGCAGGCCCTGGGCTTCCAGGTCGGCCACGATCTGCTTGCGGGCGGCGAACCGGTCCAGGCCGCGGTAGGGCGCGGCGCCGTTGTCGTTGATCTTCGCGTCCAGCGTCATGATGGAGACCGGCGCCAGGTCATGGCGCTGGCCGACCGCATAGTCGTTGAAGTCGTGCGCCGGCGTGATCTTCACGCAGCCGGTGCCGAATTCCTTGTCGACGTATTCGTCGGCGATCAGCGGGATCTCGCGGCCTGTCAGCGGCAGCATCAGCATCTTGCCAACCAGGTGGGCATAGCGCTCGTCGGTCGGATCGACCGCCACCGCCACGTCGCCCAGCATGGTTTCCGGCCGGGTGGTGGCCACCGTGATGTGGCCGCTGCCGTCGGCGAACGGATAGCGGATATGCCACATGCTGCCGTCTTCCTCTTCCGACACCACTTCCAGGTCGGACACCGCGGTGCCCAGCACCGGGTCCCAGTTGACCAGCCGCTTGCCGCGGTAGATCAGGCCCTGCTCGGACAGCCGCACGAAGACCTCGGTGACCGCCTTGGACATCTTGTCGTCCATGGTGAAGTATTCGCGGCTCCAGTCGGTGGAGGCGCCGAGGCGGCGCATCTGGCCGGTGATGGTGGAGCCGGATTTCTCCTTCCATTCCCAGACCTTTTCCAGGAAGGCCGCGCGGCCGAGGTCATGGCGGGAGATCTTCTGCGCATCGAGCTGGCGCTCCACCACGATCTGGGTCGCAATGCCGGCGTGGTCGGTGCCGGGGATCCATGCGGTGTTGTAGTTGCGCATGCGGTAGTAGCGCGTCAGGCCATCCATGATGGTCTGGTTGAAGCCATGTCCCATGTGCAGCGTGCCGGTCACGTTGGGCGGCGGCAGCTGGATGCTGAAGGCGGGCCGGCTGCTGTCGGTGGTGGCGGTGTAGTAACCGCGGCTCTCCCACTCGGTGCGCCAGTGTTTTTCTATGTCGGCGGGCTCGAAGGACTTGGCTAATTCCATGATTTGATTGGGGTTGGGCGAAACCGGAGATTATAAGGGACGGCAGCATCGGGGATGACACAGCCGCGCAGCTATCAATTTTCCATGAAGAAATAATTGACTTGAATCAATAAAGGGAATGCTCAGTCGGACCATCATCGAGTCCTTCAAAAACCATTCTGATCCGCCTGAATCACGTCATGAACATCCGGGAACAAAAGGAAGCTGCCGACGCCCTGCGCATCGCGGCGCTGGTCTACGAGCACAGCAGCGAAGCGATGATGGTGACCGACGCCGGCAACCGCATCCTGTCCATCAACCCGGCTTTCACCCGCATCACCGGCTATGGTTTCGAGGAAGTGGCCGGCAGGAATCCCCAATGCATGAGTTCAGGACGGCATGACCGGCTGTTCTATCGCCAGATGTGGGACAGCCTGCTCGCCAAGGGCACCTGGTGCGGCGAGGTCTGGAACCGGCGCAAGAACGGCGAGGAATACCCGGAATGGCTGACCATCAACACCATTGCCGCGCCCGACGGCAGCGTGCACCGTTACCTGGCGCAGTTCTCCGACATCACGGAAAAGAAGCGCACCGAGGAGACCATCTGGCGCCAGGCCAATTTCGACAGCCTGACCGGGCTGCCCAACCGGCGCCTGCTGATCGAGCGGCTCGGCCATGAAATGCGCAAGGCCGAGCGCAGCGGCCTAGCGGTGGCGGCGCTGTTCATCGACCTCGATGATTTCAAGCAGGTCAACGATGTGTTCGGCCATAACGTCGGCGACCTGCTTCTGGTGGAAGCCTCGCGCCGCATTGCCTCCCACCTGCGCGCCACCGACATCGTGGCCCGCCTGAGCGGCGACGAGTTCGTCGCCATCCTGCCCGACTTCAGCCATATCGGCGACATCGAGCGGGTGGTCCAGGACATGCTGCAGGCGCTGGCCAGGCCGTTTTCGCTGGTCAATGAAACCGCCTTCGTCTCAGCCAGCATCGGCGTGGCGTTTTACCCGCAGGATGTGTCCAGCGCGGAGGAGCTGATCCGCTATGCCGACCAGGCGATGTATGCCGCCAAGGGGGCGGGACGTAACCGGCATTGCTATTTCACCGCGGCCATGCAGCAGCAGAGCGTGGAGCGCATGCGCCTGGTGCAGGACCTGCGCCTTGCGATCGGGAAGAAGCAATTGCGGCTGCATTTCCAGCCCGTGGTCGATCTGGCCGACGGCAGCGTGCTCAAGGCCGAAGCGCTGGTGCGCTGGCAGCATCCGGAGCGCGGCATGGTGGGACCGGGGGCATTCATCCAGGTTGCGGAAGAAACCGGCCTGATTGCGGAGATCGGCGACTGGGTGTTCTGCGAGGCGGCGCGCTGGGCCAGCCGCTGGAGCGTGCTGACCGGAAAGACGTTCCAGGTCAGCGTCAACAAGTCGCCGCTCCAGTTCCTCGCGCCCAAGTCATTGTCCTGGACCGATCATCTGCGCGGCCTGGGCCTGCCCGGCCAGGCCATCGTGGTGGAAATCACCGAAGGCGTGCTGCTCAACGCCTCGGGCGACGTCGACCGGCAGTTGCAGGACTATCGCGATGCCGGCATCCAGATCGCCATCGACGATTTCGGCACCGGCTATTCCTCGATGGCCTACCTGAAGAAGTTCGCCATCGATTACCTGAAGATCGACCGTTCCTTCGTGCGCGACATGGCGGTCAACGAGGACGACCGTGCCATTGCGGAAACCATCATCCTGATGGCGCGCCGGCTGGGCATCAAGGTGATTGCCGAAGGCATCGAAACGGGGGAGCAGAAGGCGCTGCTGTGCGCGGCCGGCTGCCAGTACGGGCAGGGCTACCTGTTTTCACACCCTTTGCCGCCGGAAAGGTTTGAAGCGCTGTTCATTGCACCGGAAACATCGGCCGAAACGATGGCGCCGGAAATCTCTGCACAGCCGCAATTGATAGGGCTATAATCGCCCGACCGCCAGGGAACCGGCGGAAAAAATGCTAGGGGTCCTGTTTGCGGGAAATGCTGCAAGCGGGTGAGAAATACCCTCCAACCTGATCTGGATAATGCCAGCGAAGGGAAGCAGCCGGCCGCACCGCACCCGGGCTTCCTTCGCTTCTCTGCCCGAAGGAAGCCATGAACGCCAATCCGCAATTTCTCGCCGCCACCGCCCAGGTGGACGAAGCCGCAGTCCAGCCGCTGCCCAATTCCCGCAAGATCTATGTCGAAGGCTCGCGCCCGGACATCCGCGTGCCGATGCGCGAGATCAGCCAGAGCGACACGCCGGCCTCGTTCGGCGCCGAGCCCAATCCGCCGGTGTATGTATATGACACCTCCGGCCCCTACACCGACCCCGAGGCACAGATCGACATCCGTTCCGGCCTGGCGCCGCTGCGCGCGGGCTGGATCGCCGAGCGCGGCGACACCGAGGAACTGGCCGGCCCGACCTCGCAGTACGGCATCGAGCGCCTGAACGACCCGAAACTGGCCGAGTTGCGCTTCAACCTGCACAGGAAGCCGCGCCGCGCCATTCCCGGCAAGAACGTGACCCAGATGCACTATGCGCGCCAGGGCATCATCACGCCCGAGATGGAATACATCGCCATCCGCGAAAACCTGCGCCGCAAGGAATACCTGGAAAGCCTGAAGAACGCCGGCCCGATGGGCCAGAAGCTGGCCGACCTGATGGGCCGCCAGCATCCCGGCCAGGCCTATGGCGCCGCCATCCCCGACGAGATCACGCCGGAATTCGTGCGCAGCGAAATCGCGCGCGGCCGCGCCATCATCCCCAACAACATCAACCACCCCGAGTCCGAGCCGATGATCATCGGCCGCAACTTCCTGGTCAAGATCAACGCCAACATCGGCAACTCGGCGGTCACGTCCTCCATCGGCGAGGAAGTGGAAAAGATGACCTGGTCGATCCGCTGGGGCGGCGACACCGTGATGGACCTGTCGACCGGCAAGCATATCCACGAAACCCGCGAGTGGATCATCCGCAATTCGCCGGTGCCGATCGGCACGGTGCCGATCTACCAGGCGCTGGAAAAGGTCAACGGCAAGGCCGAGGACCTGACCTGGGAAATCTTCCGCGACACCCTGATCGAGCAGGCCGAGCAGGGCGTGGACTACTTCACCATCCATGCCGGCGTGCTGCTGCGCTATGTGCCGCTGACGGCCAAGCGCATGACCGGCATCGTCTCGCGGGGCGGCTCGATCATGGCCAAGTGGTGCCTGGCGCATCACCGCGAAAGCTTCCTGTACGAGCACTTCGAGGACATCTGCGAAATCATGAAGCAGTACGACGTCGCCTTCTCGCTTGGCGACGGGCTGCGTCCGGGCTCGATCTACGACGCCAACGACGAAGCCCAGCTGGGCGAACTGAAGACCCTGGGCGAACTGACCCAGATCGCCTGGAAGCACGACGTGCAGGTGATGATCGAAGGCCCCGGCCATGTGCCGATGCAGCTGATCAAGGAAAACATGGACCTGCAGCTGGAGCAGTGCCACGAGGCGCCGTTCTACACGCTGGGACCGCTGACGACCGACATCGCGCCGGGCTACGACCACATCACCTCCGGCATTGGCGCCGCGCAGATCGGCTGGTACGGCACCGCCATGCTGTGCTACGTCACGCCCAAGGAGCACCTGGGCCTGCCCAACAAGACCGACGTCAAGGACGGCATCATCACCTACAAGATCGCGGCCCATGCGGCGGACCTGGCCAAGGGCCATCCGGGCGCCCAGATCCGCGACAACGCGCTGTCCAAGGCGCGCTTCGAGTTCCGCTGGGAAGACCAGTTCAACATCGGCCTGGACCCGGACAAGGCGCGTGAATTCCACGACGAGACCCTGCCCAAGGACTCGGCCAAGGTGGCCCATTTCTGCTCGATGTGCGGGCCGCATTTCTGCTCGATGAAGATCACCCAGGAAGTGCGCGACTATGCCAGCCGCGAAGGCATTTCCGAAGTGGCGGCCTTGAAGCAGGGCATGGAAGTCAAGGCGGTGGAGTTCGTGAAGAACGGCGCCGAAATCTATCGCAAGCAATAAGGCTGGCCGCATGATGGAGATCGAACTCAACGGCGCGCCGCATGCGCTGCAGCAGGGTGCATGCATCGCCGACCTGGTGGCCGACCTGGACCTGGCCGGCAAGGCGCTGGCCATCGCGGTCAACCGCGAGGTTGTGCCGCGCCAGTCCTGGGCGGCACGCCAGCTGCAGCCGCGCGACCGGGTCGACATCGTGCGCGCCATCGGCGGCGGCTAAGCCTGCCGCCGCGCCGCCTCACATCGAAAGGAAAGCATGAGCAAGCACACTGACGGCCTGACCATTGCCGGCACCACCTACAACTCGCGCCTCCTGGTAGGCAGCGGCAAGTACAAGGACCTCGAGCAGACCCGCCTGGCCACCGAGGCCAGCGGCGCCGACATCATCACGGTGGCGATCCGCCGGGTCAATATCGGCCAGGACCCGAACGCTCCCAGCCTGCTGGACGTGGTGCCGCCATCGCGCTACACCATCCTGCCCAACACCGCCGGCTGCTACAACGCCGAGGACGCGGTCTACACCCTGCAACTGGCGCGGGAGCTCCTGAACGGCCACAAGCTGGTCAAGCTGGAGGTGCTGGGCGACGAGAAGACCCTGTTTCCCAACATGCCCGAAACCCTGAAGGCAGCCGAGCGGCTGGTCAAGGATGGCTTCGATGTCATGGTCTATTGCAGCGACGACCCGATCCAGGCGCGCATGCTGGAAGACCTGGGCTGCGTGGCGGTGATGCCCCTGGCCTCGCTGATCGGCTCGGGCATGGGCATCCTCAATCCGTGGAACCTGTCCCTGATCATCGAGCAGGCCAGGGTGCCGGTGCTGGTCGATGCCGGCGTGGGCACCGCTTCCGACGCGGCGATCGCGATGGAGCTGGGCTGCGACGGCGTGCTGATGAACACGGCGATTGCCGGCGCGCAGGACCCGGTGCGCATGGCGCGGGCGATGCGCCTGGCGGTCGAAGCCGGCCGCGAAGCCTACCTGGCCGGACGCATCCCGCGGCGCTTTGCCGCCTCGCCATCGTCGCCGATGGCGGGCCGGATTGCATGAGGAGAAAACAATGCAGACGACGCTGAAGGGGCTGTACCTGGTCACGCCGGACTGGGACGACACGGCCAAACTGGTGGAAGTGAGCGACGCCGCGCTGCGCGGCGGCGCCACGCTGCTGCAGTACCGGCACAAGACAGCCGGTGAAGCGCAGCGGCGGGAGCAGGCTGCCGCGCTGCTGGCCTTGTGCCGCCGGCACGGCAAGCCGTTCATCATCAACGACTATCCGGAACTGTGCGTGGAGCTCGATGCCGACGGCGTGCATGTCGGCGGCACCGATGCGGCGGTCGCGGCGGTGCGCACGCTGGTCGGCCCGGACCGTATCGTGGGCGCCTCCTGCTACGGCACTTTCGAGCTGGCGCAGTCGGCGCAGCAGGCCGGCGCCAGCTATGTGGCCTTCGGCGGCTTCTACCCGTCGCGCATCAAGAAGTACGAGGTGAGCACGCCGGTCGACATCGTGACCCGGGCGCGGGATGCCATTGCCGTGCCCAACGTGGTAATCGGCGGCATGACGCGGGAGAACTCGGCGCCGCTGGTGGCGGCGGGGGCGGACATGGTGGCGGTGATCAGCAGCGTCTACTTTGCCGACGATCCGCAGGCGGCGGCACGCGAACTGGCCAAGCTGTTCAGCTGAAGGCCCGGGGTCGCAAGTAGGGCGTAATGCCCCGAAGGGGCATTACGCGCAGGCCGATCATGCAGGCCGCCGACAAAACGATCCCGGTCTGCGAACGCCGTGCAATGCCCTGCGGGTATTGCATCCTACAAAGGCCTAACCCATCCCGTAGGGCGTAATACCCCGAAGGGGCATTACGCGCAGGACAATTATGTAAACCGCCGAAAAGCCCATTCTTCCAAGCTTCAAAACCCCCACGCATTCCCCGACCGACGCACCGCCCACCCCGCTTTCGCTTCCCCGCAACCGCAACCGTCGCTACCCTGACTTCCGGGCGCCGCCGGATTGTTACGGACCGGCGACACACCGGCTTATAATCCTGCGGATGCAAAACCTACTTCACAACCTCAATCCAGAACAACTTGCCGCGGTGACACTGCCGGCGCAATCGGCCCTGATCCTGGCCGGCGCCGGTTCCGGCAAGACGCGCGTGCTGACCACCCGCATCGCCTGGCTGATCCAGACCGGGCAGATTTCGCCTGCCGGCCTGCTGGCCGTCACCTTCACCAACAAGGCTGCCAAGGAAATGATGACGCGGCTGTCGGCGATGCTGCCGATCAATACCCGCGGCATGTGGATAGGCACCTTCCATGGCCTGTGCAACCGGCTGCTGCGCACCCATTACCGCGACGCCGCGCTGCCGCAGAGCTTCCAGATCCTCGATACCCAGGACCAGCTGTCGATGATCAAGCGCATGCTCAAGGCGCTCAACATCGACGACGAGAAATATCCGGCGCGCAGCCTGATGTACTTCATCAACGGCGCCAAGGACGAGGGCCTGCGCGCCAAGGACGTGGAAGTGCATGACGACTACCACCGCAAGTTCGTCGAACTCTACGACTTCTACGACCAGCAGTGCCAGCGCGAGGGCGTGGTCGACTTTGCCGAACTGCTGCTGCGCACCTATGAACTGCTGTCGCGCAACCAGGCGCTTCGCGAGCATTACCAGGCGCGCTTCCGCCATATCCTGGTCGACGAGTTCCAGGACACCAACAACCTGCAGTACAACTGGCTCAAGCTGCTGGCCGGGCGCGACAACGCCGTGTTCGCCGTCGGCGACGATGACCAGAGCATCTATGCCTTCCGCGGCGCCAACGTCGGCAACATGGCGGCCTTCGAGCGCGAGTTCCAGGTGCAGAACCTGATCAAGCTGGAGCAGAACTACCGCTCCCACGGCCATATCCTCGATGCAGCCAATACGCTGATCGCCCACAACGCCAAGCGCCTGGGCAAGAACCTGCGCACCGATGCCGGCCATGGCGAGCCGATCCGCATCTATGAAGCCAGCAGCGACCTGCAGGAAGCCAACTGGATCATCGAGGAAAGCAAGAGCCTGATCGCCGATGGCTCGCTGCGCAGCGAGATTGCGGTGCTGTACCGCTCCAATGCGCAGTCGCGGGTGATCGAGCATGCCCTGTTCACCGCCGGCATTCCATACCGGGTGTACGGCGGCCAGCGCTTCTTCGAGCGCGCCGAGATCAAGCATGCGATCGCCTACCTGCAGCTGATCGACAATCCCCACAACGACTCGGCCTTCCTGCGCGTGGTCAATTTCCCGACCCGCGGCATCGGCGCGCGCAGCCTGGAGCAGCTGCAGGATGCAGCCAAGCAGCGCGACACGTCCCTGCATGACGCCGCCGCCCATGTGCCCGGCAAGGCCGGCACGCTGCTCTCCGGCTTCGTGCGCATGATCGAGAAGACGCGCCAGGACACCAGCCTGCTGCCATTGCCGGAACTGGTGCAGGTGGTCCTGGACATGAGCGGGCTGATCACCCATTACCAGAGCGAAAAGGAAGGCGCCGACCGGATCGAAAACCTGGAGCAGCTGGTCAGTGCGGCGACGCTGTTCGTCTCGGAGGAAGGCTTCGGCAAGACGTCCCCGGCACTGCTGGGACCCAGCGCGCAGGCCATGGTCGGCCAGGCCATCGTCAACGAGGACGGCATCGAGATCCTGGACGCCGACGCGCCGCTGGCGGCGGTGATGTCGCCGCTCTCGGCCTTCCTGTCGCATGCCTCGCTCGAGGCCGGCGACAACCAGGCGCTGGCCGGCCAGGATGCGCTGCAGCTGATGACGGTGCATTCGGCCAAGGGGCTGGAATTCGACGCGGTGTTCATCACCGGCCTGGAAGAAGGACTGTTCCCGCATGACAACAGCGAGAAGGAGGAGGGCGGCATCGAGGAAGAACGGCGGCTGATGTATGTCGCCATCACCCGCGCCCGGCGCCGGCTCTACATGAGCTTTTCCCAGACCCGGATGCTGCATGGCCAGACCCGCTTCAACCTGAAGTCACGCTTCTTCGATGAACTGCCGGAAGAATCGCTGAAATGGCTGTCGCCCAAGGTGCAGCATCACTGGTTCGCCAACCAGCAGCAGAAGGCTGCCTGGGTCGAGACCCCGTTGCGGTCAGGCGGTGCGCAAAAGGATTGCGGCTGGCGGATCGGGCAAAGCGTGATGCACCAGAAGTTCGGCGAGGGCGTGATCGTCAATATCGAAGGCGGCGGGGACAATGCCCGCGCCAGCATCAACTTCGGCCGCAACGGCATGAAGCTGCTCGACCTGACGATCGCCAAGCTGGAGAAGGTGGAGTAAGTGGAGGAGGGCAGTCACCGCATCCGGTGGCCGGCAAAACCGGCGGCCGGATGCGGCAAACGCTGCCGGCGCATCAATGCCCGTGGCCGGACGGCTTGGCTTCCTTGCTGTCCACCGTGACCGACACCTCGACCTTGCCGGCCTTCTCAAAACTGAGCGTCATCGGGAACTTGTCGCCAGCCTGGAGCGGCTGCTTCAGGCCGACCAGCATGATGTGATAGCCGGCCCCCGGCTTCATTTCCACCTTGGCCGCCGGTGCGAGGTCCAGCGCACCCACTTCCCGCATCCGCATTACATCGCCTTCCATGCTCATGGTGTGAATCTGTGCCGATGCCGCCACTGGCGAGGACACCTCGAGCAGGCGGTCGCCGGCGCTGCCGCGGTTTTCCAGCGTCATGTAGGCGCCGCCGCTGGGCTGCTGTGCCACGGTGGGACGGGCATGCGGATAACCGATGCGGATCGTGCCCAGTTCATAACTGTGGCCATGAGCGGCGCCGGCCAGGAGCAGCGCGGCGGAAAAGACGGATAGGGCGGAAGCGAAACGCAAGGTCATGAATTTCTCTTTATCTGCTGGTGAGGACAACACTGTTAGCAACTCTTGGAGCGGATTCGGCCTCGACTGAGCCAGTCAGGCCGAATCCGCTCTAGCCGCTTGAGGGCCGTGAAGCCGGATTATAACCATGGCAATGCTTCAGGCGCCGCCGGCATAGCCATGCTGGCGCCAGGCTTCGTATACCACTACCGCCACCGTATTGGACAGGTTCACGCTGCGGTTGCCGGGCCGCATCGGCAGCCGGATGCGCTGGCTGGCCGGAAAGCTGTCGCGCCGTTCCGGCGCCAGCCCGCGGGTTTCCGAGCCGAACACGAATACGTCGCCGGGCTGGAAGGCCACGCTGGCAAACGGCGTGGCGCCATGGGTGGTCAGCGCGAACATGCGCGCCGGATCCGGCTGCTCGCTGGCCAGCCAGGCATCCCAGCTGGCATGCACTTTCATCGCTGCATATTCGTGATAGTCCAGCCCCGCGCGGCGCATGCGCGCATCGTCCAGCGGAAAACCCAGCGGCTCGATCAGGTGCAGCTGGGCCCCGGTATTGGCGCACAGCCGGATGATATTGCCGGTATTGGGGGGGATTTCCGGCTCGACAAGAACGACATGAAACAAGCAACTCTCCTTTGATGAAACGAATGAGCGGGGCAGGCTGGTTGCCTAGCGCCGCCCGGTGCGGGCAAATGCCAGGCAGGTCACCCGCACGGCGCCGCAGCGCTTGAGCGTGGCGGCAATTTCTTCCAGCGTCGCGCCTGTGGTGAGTACATCGTCCACCACGCCGACATGGCGCCCGCGCACCTGGCCCGGTCCGGCCTGCGGCAGGCTGAATGCGCGGCGCAGGTTGGCGCGCCGCTCGCCCGGCGTCAGCAGGCTTTGTGGCGCCGTCTCGCGCTCGCGAGCCAGGAGGCGCGCCGCCAGCGGCAGGCCCAGGCCGCGGGCCAATGGCCGCGCAATTTCCAGCGCCTGGTTGAAGCCGCGTTCGGCCAGCCGGCGCTGTCCCAGCGGCACCGGCGTAATCAGTTCAGGCCATTCCTGTTGCGGCAGCCGGCGCAGCGCATCGGCCAGCAACTGGCCGAACAGCGGGGCCATTGCCAGCTGGCCGCCGAATTTCAGGGCCAGCACCAACTGGTCGAGCGGCGCCGCATAATCGCCGGCGACCACGGTGGCATCGAACGACGGCGGCCGCCGCAGGCAGCTGCCGCACCGTAGCACGCCAGCCGCTGCCGGCAACTCGATCGCGCACTGCGCGCAACGGGCAGGGGCGCTGGCCAGGTACCGCGCCCGGCAAGGCGTACATAGAACGGTCCGGCCAACGCGGCCGCACAAGGCACAGCAGCATGGCGCTGAGGCCAGCATCCTGGCAGCCTGGTTGCGCAAACGGATCAGGGCAAGTCGTAGCATGGAGCGCCAAGTGCGACGAAAGGGTAAGATTGCCGGGATTATCTCATTTGACTGCCAACCGCCGTGTCCCAGCCTTCTCCGCCAGCCGAGCGCGCCAGCGCCCCGATCGACCTGCGCCGCGTGCGTACCCTGTTTTCCCGTCCGGCCGCGGTGGCTGAATCCGGCTTCCTGCGGCGCGAAGTGGCCGGCCGCATGTTTGAACGCCTGGAACTGATCAAGCTGGCGCCAACGATGGTCGTCGACGCCGGCTGCGGCGAGGGTGCGGACCTGCCGGTCCTGCGCCAGCGCTTCGGCGCCGCCCGCTTGCTGGGTATCGACGCCTCGGACGCCATGCTGCTGGCCGCCCACGCCAGCCAGCAGGCGGCCCAGTCATCGGTTAACCGGCTGCTGCAGCGCTGGCTGCCCAGGACTGCGGCGGCCAGCGGCATTACCGCCGAACTGGCCTGCGCCGACTTTGCCGAACTGCCGCTCGCGGCCGAAAGCGCCGACCTGATCTGGTCCAACCTGGCGCTGCACTGGCATCCGCAGCCGCACCGGGTTTTCGCCGAGTGGCACAGGGTGCTGCGCGTCGATGGCCTGCTGATGTTTTCCTGCTTCGGGCCGGACACGTTCCGCGAGTTGCGCGCGGCCTGGCAGCAGGCGGACGCGGCGCCGCATGCGCTGCCCTTTGTCGACATGCACGATTTCGGAGACATGCTGGTCGACGCCGGCTTCGCCACGCCGGTCATGGACATGGAAACCGTTACGGTGACCTATGCCGACCCGCTCAGGCTGCTGGAGGACGTGCGGGCCTGGGGCGGCAATCCGCTTGCCACCCGCCGCCGCGCACTGCTGGGCCGTACCGCCTACCGGCGCATGCTGGACGCGCTGGAAGCCGGCCGCCGTGCCGATGGCACGCTACCGCTGACCTTCGAAGTGGTCTACGGGCATGCGTTCCGCCCGGCGCCGCGCAAAACCGCTGGGGGCGAGTCCATCATCCGTTTCGACCGGCCGAAACGATAGGTGGCGAAATGCAAGCCGATATTTGTTTCGCAGCAACGGAAGGGCATTTTGCACAAGGCAGAATGCGCACGATTAAGCCAAATTCCATGGCCGCTCATCGCCCGTTATTTCGCTTGATGCTATTGTATGTTCCACTTATACTTCGCTGGTTTTGCATAGTGCGGGTTGGGTGCGACGAAAGAGCGGGTAGCCAGCAATGAGCAGCCGGGAATGGGTCCTGAAACGCAATTGTTCGATCACGCCGCGACAATTGATGATGGTCTACGCAGCCCTGTGCCTGGTTTCGCTGACGGTCGCCGGGATATTTACACTGCACGGCGCCTGGTACATCCTCGGTTTTGCGGTTCTCGAACTGGCGGCGGTAGGTCTGGCTTTCCTGCATTACGGTCGCCATGCAACGGATCGCGAACGTATCGCATTGAGTGAAGACACCCTCCTGATAGAACTGATCCAGGCCGAGCAAGCCAGCCAGCACCGGTTGAGCCTGCGGACGGTCAGAGTCAGTCCGCCGGACAGGCACCGTGGCCTGATCGCCGTGGAAATGCCTGGAACCAGGGTGGAAATCGGACGCTATCTGACCAGTTTGCATCGGCGCGAATTTGCGCGGGAGCTGGCGCTTGCGATACGGGAGACGAGGCTGGCGGGCCTGGCAGTACAGAATTCTAATTAAAGGGCATTTGAGGAAATCATGAAACAAGCGAAGCGCCTTCAATCATTGATGCTCGGTGCATTGTTCATGGCGGCTGGTATGCCGGCATGGGCCGTGAACGACAGCCAGGGCGGACCGGCGGTACGGCAGATGTCGTTCCAGCCAGCCAACACCCAGATCGCTGCGGAAATCCACACGCTGCACAACTGGATGCTGGGAATCTGCCTGGCAATCTTCATTGCCGTGTTTGGCGTGATGCTGTATTCCATCATGAAGCATCGCAAGTCGCTCGGCCACAAGTCGGCCAGTTTCCATGAGAGCACGGCAGTCGAGATCGGCTGGACGGTGGTGCCTTTCGTCATCATCATCCTGATGGCCCTGCCGGCAACCCGCACCGTGGTCGCCATGAAGGACACCTCCAACGCCGACGTAACCATCAAGGCCACCGGCATGCAGTGGAAATGGGGCTATGACTACCTGAAAGGCGAAGGCGAGGGCATTTCCTTCCTGTCCAACCTGGCCACCCCGCGCGAAGACACCGTCAAGCCCGCCTCCATCACCAATGACAACTACCTGATCGAAGTCGACAATCCCGTTGTCGTGCCGGTCAACAAGAAGGTGCGCATTGTCACGACCGCCAACGACGTGATCCATGCCTGGGGCATTCCGTCGTTCGGCGTCAAGCAGGACGCGATCCCCGGCTTCGTGCGCGACACCTGGTTCCGCGCCGAGAAGGTCGGCGTCTACCGCGGCCAGTGCTACGAGCTGTGCGGCAAGGACCATGCCTTCATGCCCATCGTGGTCAATGTCGTGAGCGATGCCGACTACACCAAGTGGGTCGAGACCAAGAAAAAGGAAATGGCCGCGCTGGCCGACGATCCGAGCAAGACCTGGACCGTGGATGAGATGAAAACCCGTGGCGAAAAGATCTATGCAGCCAACTGCGTTGCCTGCCACCAGGCCAACGGCAAGGGCGTGCCGGGCGCCTTCCCGGCACTGGACGGTTCTGCGGTCGTGAACGGCCCCAAGGGTCCGCAGATCGACATCCTGCTCAACGGCAAGAACGCAATGCCGGCATGGAAGTCTGTGCTGTCGGATACGGACATCGCCGCCGTGATCACCTATACCCGTAACAGCTGGTCCAACAAGCCGTCTGAAAACATCGTACAACCGGCCGAAGTCGTGGCTGCGCGCAAGTAATCGAAATCTAGGAGTCTGAGATGAGCACAACCGTTGTTGATCACGTACACGATCACTCACACGACCACGCGCACGATCATCCGCATGGCTGGCGCCGCTGGTTGTTCGCAACCAACCACAAGGATATCGGCACGCTGTACCTGTGGTTCTCGTTCATCATGCTGCTGTCCGGCGGCGTGCTGGCGCTGGGCATCCGCACCGAGCTGTTCCAGCCCGGCCTGCAATTCTTCGAGCCGCAGTTCTTCAACCAGCTGACCACGATGCACGGCCTGATCATGGTGTTCGGCGCGATCATGCCGGCCTTCGTGGGCTTCGCGAACTGGATGGTGCCGCTGCAGATCGGCGCATCCGACATGGCCTTCGCCCGGATGAACAATTTCTCGTTCTGGCTGCTGCCGCCGGCCGCAATCCTGCTGGCAACGTCCTTTCTGATGCCGGGCGGCGCCACCGCCGCCGGCTGGACGCTGTATGCGCCGCTGTCGACCCAGATGGGCGTCGGCATGGACATGGGCATCTTCGCGATGCACATCATGGGCGCATCGTCCATCATGGGCTCGATCAACATCATCGTCACCATCCTGAACATGCGCGCTCCCGGCATGACCCTGATGAAGATGCCGATGTTCTGCTGGACCTGGCTGATCACCGCCTACCTGCTGATTGCTGTGATGCCGGTTCTGGCAGGCGCCATCACCATGACCCTGACCGACCGTCACTTCGGCACCTCCTTCTTCAACGCCGCTGGCGGCGGTGACCCGGTGATGTACCAGCACATCTTCTGGTTCTTCGGTCACCCCGAGGTGTACATCATGATTCTGCCGGCCTTCGGCATCATCTCGCACATCATCCCGGCATTTGCCCGCAAGACCCTGTTCGGCTACGCATCGATGGTGTACGCAACCGCATCGATCGCGATCCTTTCCTTCATCGTCTGGGCGCACCACATGTTCACCACCGGCATGCCGGTGACGGCGCAGCTGTTCTTCATGTACGCCACGATGCTGATCGCGGTCCCGACCGGCGTGAAGATATTCAACTGGGTTGCCACCATGTGGCGCGGTTCGATGACCTTCGAGACCCCGATGCTGTTCGCCATCGGCTTCATCTTCGTGTTCACCATGGGCGGCTTCACCGGCCTGATCCTGGCTGTCACCCCGATCGACATCATGGTGCATGACACCTACTACGTGGTTGCCCACTTCCACTACGTGCTGGTGGCCGGCTCGCTGTTCGCGCTATTTGCCGGTTTCTACTACTGGGGTCCGAAGTGGACTGGCTACATGTACAACGAAACCCGCGGCAAGATCCATTTCTGGGTGTCGCTGGTAACGTTCAACGTCACCTTCTTCCCGATGCACTTCCTGGGACTGGCCGGCATGCCGCGTCGTTATGCCGACTACCCGGCCCAGTTCACCGACTTCAACATGATCGCGTCGATCGGCGCCTTCGGTTTTGGCCTGGCCCAGGTGTATTTCCTGCTGTTCGTTGTGCTGCCGTCCATCCGTGGCGGCGAAAAGGCGCCGGCCAAGCCATGGGACGGCGCGGAAGGCCTGGAGTGGACCGTGCCCAGCCCGGCGCCGTTCCACACCTTCGAAACACCACCGCTGGTCAAGTAAGGAACAGGGCGGGCGCAAGCCCGCCTTTCTCAGCTCATGTCCAATCCCAACAAGCAGAACAACATCAGGACGGCACTGATCCTCGCCCTGATCGCGCTGGGATTCTTTATCGCCGTGTTCGTCAAGCGCGCCTGGTTCGTCTCATGACTCAGCCCACCAACGACAGCTACACCAAAAAGCTCAATGCCAGCACGCTGAGCAAGCTGGTGGTGATGGCCGTCATGATGTTCGGCTTCGGATATGCGCTGATTCCGGTGTACAAGCAGATCTGCGAGCTCACCGGCGTGAACCTGCTCACGCCCAAGGATGTCACCGTCGAGCGGCCGACCAACACCCAGGTCGACAAGACCCGCACCATCACCATCGAATTCGATGCCAACGCGCAGGGACCGTGGCGCTTCCGGCCCACCGTGTCGAGCATGCAGGTGCATCCGGGTGAAATGGCGCAGGTCGTGTATGAAGTCGTCAACACCCAGTCGCGCAGCATCGATGCGCAGGCGATTCCCAGTTATGCGCCGCAGCAGGCCAGCGCGCATTTCAAGAAGGTTGAATGCTTCTGCTTCCAGCAGCAGACGCTGAAGGCGAATGAGGCAAAGCAGATGCCGGTGCTGTTCTACATCGATCCGGCACTGCCCAGGGATGTAAAAACGATTACCTTGTCCTACACTTTCTTCGAGATCGGCGGCAGCGCCAAGACAGCCGGCTGACGAGACAGTGACGACATGAATGAAGAACAACAAGTAACGCGGCGCAAGGCATCGTTTGCAGCCACGATGAAAGCCGTTTTCTGGTCTTTCTTCGGCGTGCGGAAGAAGCGGGACTATGAAGAGGACGCGGCGCAGCTCAATCCGGTGCATGTGATCATTGCCGGACTGATCGGAGCGGCACTGTTCATTGCCATCCTGATCATCATCGTCAGGATGGTCGTGGCGTAAGCGTTGAATAACGATCTAAGCAGAATTGAATTTGCATATTGGAGGGGGATATGAGTACTCATCAACACGGCGGTAGCGCACCATATTATTTTGTGCCAGGACCATCCCGATGGCCCATGCTGGCAGGCATATCGCTTCTCGTCACCATGATAGGCGCGTCCGGCTGGGTCAACGGCGCAAGCTGGGCGCCCTATGTGAACATCGCCGGCATCCTGGGCTTCCTGGCCGTGCTGTATGGCTGGTTCGGCGACGCGATCGCCGAGTCCGAAGGCGGGCTCTACAGCAAGCGCATCGACGTTTCCTATCGCTGGAGCATGAGCTGGTTCATCTTCTCCGAAGTCATGTTCTTCGGCGCCTTCTTCGGCGCGCTGTTCTATGCCCGCAGCATCACCATGCCCTGGCTGGCCGACCTCGACCACAAGGTGCTGTGGCCTGATTTCTCCGCGCAGTGGGGCAATGCCGGGCCTGGCGGCACGGTCGAGAGCTTCCGCACCATGGGCCCGTTCCCGATTCCGACCATCAATACCGCGCTGCTGCTGACTTCCGGCGTCACCCTGACGATTTCCCACCATGCGCTGCGCGCAGGCCATCGCGGCAAGACCGCTTTCTGGCTGGCTGCCACAATCCTGCTCGGCGCCGTCTTCATGGGCTTCCAGGTCTATGAATACATGCACGCCTACAGCGAACTGAACCTGAAGCTGACCTCGGGCATCTATGGCTCGACCTTCTTCATGCTGACCGGCTTCCACGGTTTCCATGTGACCATGGGCGCCATCATGCTGGCAGTCGTGCTGTACCGTGTGATGAAGGGCCACTTCACGCCTGAACACCACTTCGCGTTCGAAGGCGCTGCCTGGTACTGGCACTTCGTCGACGTGGTATGGCTGGGGCTGTATGTGGTGGTGTACTGGCTCTGAAGACCGTCCTGCCAAAAAAAGCCGCACCTCGGTGCGGCTTTTTTACTGAGGGCTGCGGTCATGGCAAATTGCAGGCCGCGCGCTCCACGAAGGCTTTAACGCAGGCCGATGCCGGTAGGCTGGATATAGCCCAGGTAGTGGGCTACCAGCAGCAGGATAAACAGCGTGATTGAAAAACCGACCCGGAAGGCCAGTGCGCGCACTGTACGATTGGTCGAGCCCTTGTCCCGCATCAGAAAGAAGAGAGCGGAGCCCAGGCTGCCAATGATGAGGATGAAGCCGATGGCAACGATGATTTTCATGATGGAGCTGGCAGTGCGGCACATGGAACCCATGCGCCTGGTGGGGAAAGTCAAACAGGACTCATTGTAATGCCATTCAGTTTTCGCTTCCGGCTGCTGCCTTTCATCGCGATGCTGGTCGTCGTCGCCATCGGTATCTCTCTGGGACAGTGGCAGGTCCGCCGCGCCCATGAAAAGGAATCGATCGAGCGCAGGATCAGCGAACGCGAATCTGCGCCGGCCCTGCAACTGGGTGACAGGGCATTGCAGCAGGCCGATGTGGATGCGCTGGAGTTCAGCCAGGTCGCGATCAAGGGCGAGTTCCAGCCAGGCTGGACCATCTACCTCGATAATCGTCCTCACGAAGGCAAGGCCGGCTTTTATGTGATGACGCCATTGAAAATTGCCGGGTCCGGCCGCCATATCATGGTTGCGCGCGGCTGGGTGGAGCGCAATCTGGCCGACCGCAGCCGTCTTCCCGACATTGCCACGCCGGCCGGCGTAGTGGAACTGACCGGCGTCGTGCGCCAGCATGCCGGGCGGCTGCTGCAACTGGGCCAGGCGGCTGCCATCCGGCCTGGCGCCATCGTGCAGAACCTTGATGTTGCCGACATGGCCAGGGCCAGCGGCCTGGAATTTGCGCCATTCATCGTCGAGCAGACCAGCGGCACCGGCGATGGCCTGGTCCGGGCCTGGCCCAAGCCGTCGCAGGGCGTGGACAAGCACTGGGGCTATGCCTTCCAGTGGTTTGCCCTGGCCGGTACCGCCTTCATTTTTTTTGTCGTTACAGGATTCAAACGTGGAAGCCAATAAATCGAAAGCCGCCGGTCGCTGGAAGCTGTTTCTGGTGGTGCTGATCTGCGCCTCGCCCATGATCGCGTCTTACCTCACCTATTTCGTGATCAAGCCGCAGAGCCGCACCAATTATGGCGAGCTGATCGATCCGCGCAGCCATCCGATGCCCAGCCTGGGTTCGACTTCCCTCGACGGCAAGCCGACGGAACTTGAAGCCTACAAGGGCAAATGGATCATGTTGCAGGCCGATAGCAGTGACTGCGCGGAAAAATGCCGCACCAAGCTGTTCCAGCAGCGCCAGCTGCGCCTTACCACCGGCAAGGAAATGGAGCGCATCGAGCGCGTGTGGCTGGTAACGGACGACAAGCCGGTCGACACTACGCTGCTGCGCGAATACGACGGCACGCGGGTATTGCGCGTCGACCCGGCAAAGCTCAGGCAATGGCTGCCGGTGGAAGAGGGCGCCGGCATTGCCGACCATGTCTACATGATCGATCCCCTGGGGAACCTGATGATGCGCTTTCCGAAAAATCCCGATCCGAACAAGATGAAGAAGGATATTTCCAAACTGCTGCGCGCTTCCAGCATAGGGTAGCCACATGCTGATCCAACTCGCCATCCTTGGCCTCCTGGCCGCCATGCTGCCGCTGGCGGTGGTCTGGGCCTCCAAAGACGCCAACAAGTTCCGCAAGCTGGCCTGGGTCACGCTGTTCCTGACCTTCGACCTGATCATGTTCGGCGCCTTCACCCGCCTGACCGATTCCGGCCTGGGCTGCCCGGACTGGCCCGGTTGCTATGGCCATGCCAATCCGGTGCAGGCCCATTCCAGCATCAGCGCCGCCGAAGCCGCGATGCCGCATGGCCCGGTCACGGTAGTCAAGGCCTGGATCGAGATGATTCACCGCTACCTGGCCATGGGCGTGGGCGTTCTGATCGTGGCGATGATGGTGGTGGCCTGGCTGCGCTGGCTGAAATCGCGGCGCACGGACGCAACATATGCGCCGCTGCTGCCGACACTGCTGTTCGGCTTCGTCTGCCTGCAGGGCGCCTTCGGCGCCTGGACCGTCACGATGAAACTGCAACCCAGCATCGTGACCATGCACCTGCTGCTGGGCATGACCCTGCTGGGCCTGTTGACCTGGCTGGCGGCGCGGCAAAGCATGCATGCGCCGGTTGCAACAACTCCTGGCTTGCGCTCCGCGGCGGCCATTGGCCTGGCAGTGCTGGCGCTGCAGATCGGCCTTGGCGGCTGGGTCAGCACCAACTACGCGGCGCTGGCCTGCACCGATTTTCCGCTGTGTCACGGCGCGCTGCTGCCGCGCATGGACTTCGAGCATGGTTTCACGCTGTGGCGCGAACTCGGCATGACCGCCGGCGGCGATTACCTGCCGTTCGATGCGCTCACCGCGATTCACTGGACCCACCGCAGCTTTGCCTTCGTCGTCGTGGCCTATCTCGGCTGGCTGGGCCACAAGGCCATGCGCATCGACGGCCTGCAACGCGCCGGACGCTGGCTGCTGCTTGGCGTGGTGGCGCAATTCTGCATCGGCATTGCCACGGTCTTTCTGAAATGGCCGCTGGCAATCGCGGTGTTGCACAATGGCGGCGCGGCCACGCTCGTCGTTTTGACGGTCATGTTAAACTACAAGGCTGCTCTTTCCGCCGGAGTCAGGTCTGCCAGCACTGTCAGCAGCGCCTATCCTGCCTGATTGTCAACAAGCCGCCCGATTCCCATTCCACGGACCAATTCCAAGGATGACTACGCTGACCGCAACTCCCAACCGCGTCGCCCAGTACTGGGCGCTGACCAAGCCGCGCGTGACGCAACTTGCCGTGTTCTGCGCCGTGATCGGCATGTTCCTCGCCACGCCGGGCCTGCCCGACTGGCGCGTGGTCGTTGCGGCGACGGTGGGCATCTGGCTGCTGGCCGGCGCCGCATTTGCGGTGAACTGCCTGGTCGAACGTGAAATCGATTCCCGCATGGCCCGCACTGCCCGCAGGCCGATGGCCCGCGGCGAAATCACGGTGCCGCAAACCCTGCTGTTTTCGGGCATCATCGGCGGCGCCGGCATGTGGGTGCTCTACACCCTGGTCAATCCTCTGACCATGTGGCTGACCTTCGCCACCTTCGTCGGCTATGCGGTGATCTACACCATCATCCTGAAACCGGCCACGCCGCAGAACATCGTGATTGGCGGCCTGTCGGGCGCAATGCCGCCGGCGCTCGGCTGGGCTGCCATTGCCAACGATGTGCCGATGCAGGCCTGGATCCTGGTGCTGATCATCTTCATCTGGACGCCGCCGCATTTCTGGGCGCTGGCCCTTTACCGGCGCGACGACTATGCGAAATCCGGCTTGCCGATGCTGCCCGTGACCCACGGCATGAAGCTCACGCAGTTCCATATCTGGCTCTATACCATCGCGCTGGTCGCCACCACCATGCTGCCTTATGCGGTGCGCATGAGCGGGCTGCTCTACCTCGCCAGCGCGGCCATACTGGGCGCGATCTTCCTGTGGCATGCGTGGCGCATCTACCGCCACTACAGCGACCTGGTTGCCCGCAAGACCTTTGCCTATTCCATCATCTATCTGTCGCTGCTGTTTGCCGCGCTGCTGGCTGACCACTACCTGCCGTTCTGAGATGCGACCGATACTTCCTGCACTGCTTCTGCTGTCGGCGCTGGCCGGCTGTTCCGACAAGCCCGGCAGCGAAGGCGGGCAGATGAGCCTGACGCCAGCCAGCAAGACCTTCATGAACAGCGACGTAACCGGCCTCGGCTATGCCCGCGACTTCGCCCTCAATGACCAGAACGGCAAGCCGCGCACCCTGGCCGACTTCAAGGGCAAGGCGGTGGTGGTGTTCTTCGGCTATACCCATTGCCCGGATGTGTGCCCCACCACGCTTTCCGAAATGGCGGCGGCGATGAAGGAACTGGGGCCGGATGCCGCTCGTGTCCAGGTGATCTTCGTCACCCTCGATCCGGAGCGGGACAAGCCCGAACTGCTCAAGTCGTATGTGCCCTCCTTCGATCCGCGCTTCATTGCCCTCTCGGGCGACCAGGAAGCCACTGCCAGGGTAGCCAAGGAATTCAAGGTGTTCTACCAGAAAGTACCCGGGAAGTCGGCCGACAGCTACACCATGGACCATACCGCGGCCAGCTATGTCTTCGATCCGCAAGGGAGGGTCAGGCTGTTCGTCAGGCATGGGCAGGGGCCCGAGCCCATCGTGCATGACTTGAAGGCGCTGCTCGCGGGCAAGTAAGCCGACAAGAAAAAACGCCATGGCCTTGCGGCACATGGCGTTTTTTCATTGCGGTCTGGCTTGACGTGACGTCAGACGTAGCTGGCGAGGCTGCCTTTCATCTTCTTCAGCGCCACCGCTTCAATCTGCCTGATGCGCTCGGCCGACACGCCGAACTCATCCGCCAGCTCATGCAGGGTTGCGCCCGAGCCATCGTCATTGGCCAGCCAGCGCGCCTCGACGATGCGACGCGAACGCGGGTCCAGCTTTTCCAGCGCGCTGGCCAGGCCCTCGGACTGCAGCCGATCGAATGCCTGCGCTTCCAGCACCTTGCTGGGCTCGGAATTGTCGGAAGACAGGTAGGCGATCGGCGAGAACTTGTCGTCCTCGTCGTCCGTCGGCGCTTCCAGCGCGATGTCACGGCCGGACAGCCTGGTTTCCATCTCGATCACTTCCTCGCGCTTCACATTCAGCGTCTTGGCCAGCGCATCCACCTGCGCCGGCGTCATCGAGTCCAGGCCTTCCTTGTGGCTGCGCAGATTGAAGAACAGCTTGCGCTGCGCCTTGGTGGTGGCCACCTTGACCAGCCGCCAGTTCTTCAGGATGTACTCATGCATCTCCGCCTTGATCCAGTGCATCGCATACGACACCAGGCGAACGCCCTGGTCCGGATCGAAACGCTTGACTGCCTTCATCAGGCCGATATTGCCTTCCTGGATCAGGTCGGCATGCGGCAGGCCGTAGCCCAGGTAGCCGCGCGCAATCGATACCACCAGCCGCAGATGCGACAGCACCAGGCCCTGGGCGGCAGCGAGGTCATTGCTGTCGCGCCAGCGACGGGCCAGCGACACTTCCTCTTCCTGCGTCAACATCGGCAGGCGGTTGACCGCGGAAATATACGCGTCGATATTGCCCAGATTGCCAGAGAAACCCAGGGCCAGTGCATTTTGGCCTGCAGCTACTATCGCATCCGACGAGGTCGATGCTTTCATGCTTTCTCCTTGCTAACTAGACGTAAATTTATCTTGACTAAACGAAATCTTTTGCAGGTTCTATATTAGCACTCCCTCAACCGGAGTGCTAATCGGCTATCCCAACCGACAAGATAGGGAAAACACTATCGGGAACCTGAATAAGATACACAGACTTTTTTTTAGAACCCAGACCAAGCCGAAAGTTTGCCGGCCCGGCTTCTGTCTAGGGGGATATGACGAATCGATCAACGCACAAGGTTGATCGGGTAGCAAATGTTTTACACGGGATACGCGGAATAGACTTTGGTGGGCTGAAAAATGCTAATGAAGGATTGCGTTACTATGACCCGTTCGCTCGGCAATTGTTCCCGCCAACGTTCAGTTCGCCCGCCCGAGATGACGTCGGACGGACAGCATTGCACCGCACAGGCCCAAAAATGCGCTCACCAGCAGCAAGGCTGTAGTCAGCAGCCAGCCCAGCGGCAGCAATTGAAATTCGGACGCATAAAGCCGGGCAAATTCCGCAATGGCGGCATTCAACGGACGCATGCCCAAGGCAACCACGCCCAGCGCCAGTGCGCCGGCGGCCAGGCCAAGTAGGGCGCCGCTGTAATAGAAGGGCCGGCAGATGAAGCCGTCGGTGGCGCCTACCAGCCGCGAGACCTCGATTTCCTCGCGTTGCGTCATGACCTGCAGCCGTATCGTATTGAATACCACCGCCACCACGACCACGCCCAGCGTCGCGGCCAGGAACAGCAGCGCCATCCTCAGCACATTGAGCAATGCCGACAGCCGCTGTACCCAGGCGGAATCGACCTGCACATATTCAACGCCAGGCAATGCCTTGAGCTGCACCGCGATCTCATCCACGCGGCGGGCATCCTGCGCATTCTCGAAGCCGGCCAGCTTGAGCACATAGCCATCCGGCAGCGGATTGTTGCCCAGGGTAGTGACTGCGTCGGCAATGGCGCTGCGTTCCTTCAGCGCGCTCAATGCATTTTCCCGCGGGATGAATTCGATGGTGCCGCCGGTCTGGCTGGCCTGCAGCACCCGCTGGATTTCGGGCGCCAGGGCCGAGGCCCGCTGGCGCGGCGTGTCCATTGACAGGAAGACACTGATTTCCGGTTCGACCGCCAGCTGGGCCGAGACCGGCCGCATGTTTTCCAGCACCGTCAGGCCGGCGAAGGGCAGGGCCAGCGCAATCGCCACCACCAGCACATTGAAGGCAAAGCTGCCGAAGCCGCGTCCGGGACGGGGAATCGCGCCCTTCAAGGCAAACACATGCTGTCGCAACCACACCTTCATGCCACATCCTCTTCCACCGGGTTACGGCGCCAGGCTTCGGTGACCCGGCCCTGGCTCAGATAGATCACGCGGTCGGCGCGATCGAGAAAATAGTCGTCGTGGGTCGATATCACGCAAGTCACGCCGGCGCCATGGAATGCTTTCAGGGTCGACAGCACCAGGTTGGCGCTGTCGCGGTCGAGGTTGGCGGTGGGCTCGTCGGCGATGATGACCTGCGGCCGGTGCACGATGGCGCGCGCGATCGCCACCCGCTGCTGCTCCCCGCCCGACAGGCTTTGCGGCATGCTGGCCGCCTTGGACGGCAGCCCGACCTTGCCCAGCGCTGCGCGGGCGCGCTTTTCCGCATCCTCGCCGGCGATGCCGGCAACCACCAGCGGCAGCATCACATTGGCCAGCACATTGCGATCCATCAGCAGGCGCTGCTCCTGCAGGATCAGGCCGAGCTTGCGGCGCAGATAGGGCAGGCCGCGCTGCCTGATGCTGCTGACTTCCTGGCCATTGACGAGCACCCGGCCAGCGCTGGGACGCTCGATGGCGGCGATCATTTTCAGGAGAGTCGACTTGCCGGCGCCGGACGGGCCGGCCAGAAACACCAGTTCACCGCTGGCAATGGACAGCGACACCTCCGACAGGGCGGCCGATCCGCCCGGATACAGCTTGGAGACATCGTGGAATTCGATCATGGCCATGTGTTTGCTTCCCCGGATGCGCGTCAGCTCAGCAGCGCGTCGACAAAGTCTTCGGCATTAAACGGCTGCAAGTCCTCGATCTTCTCGCCCACGCCGATGAAATACACCGGCACCGGCCGCACCTTGGCGATCGCCGCGAGCACGCCGCCCTTGGCGGTGCCGTCGAGCTTGGTGATGACCAGCCCAGTCAGGCCGAGCGCGTCGTCGAACGCCTGCACCTGGGCCAGCGCGTTCTGGCCGGTGTTGCCATCGATGACCAGCAGCACTTCATGCGGGGCCGAAGCCATGCCCTTGCCGATCACGCGCTTGATCTTCTTCAGCTCATCCATCAGGTGCAGCTGGGTTGGCAGGCGGCCCGCGGTGTCGACCATCACTATGTCGGTCTTTCTGGCCTGGGCCGAATGCACCGCGTCGAAGGCGACTGCGGCCGGGTCGCCCGATTGCTGGGAGATGACGGTGACATTGTTGCGCTCGCCCCAGACCGTAAGCTGTTCGCGCGCAGCCGCGCGGAAGGTGTCGCCGGCGGCCAGCAGCACCGACTGGCCATGCGCCTGCATGTGCTTGGCCAGCTTGCCGATGGTGGTGGTCTTGCCGGCGCCGTTGACGCCGGCGATCATCAGCACCAGCGGCTGCTCGCGGCCCAGCACCAGCGGCTTTTGCAGCGGCGTCAGCAGTTCCACCATCAATGCCCGCAGCGCGGTCTTGACCTGGGAGGCGTCGGTCAGCTTCTGTTCCTTGACCCGGCGCTTCAAGCCATTGAGCAGGAACTGGGTCGCTTCCACGCCGGTATCGGCCATCAGCAGCGCCGCTTCCAGCTCTTCATAAAGCTCGTCGTCGATGCGGGCGCCGACGAACAGGGTGGTCAGGTTGGTCGAGGTCTTGGACAGGCCGGCTTTCAGGCGCTTCATCCACGACTGCCGCGTTTCGGCAGGCGTTTCCACCGGCACCACAATGGCCTGAGGCGCAGTCGCTGCGGGCTCGGGCATGGCCTGCGGGGCCGCGGCCGGCGCAGCTGCCGCAACGGGGGCTGCGGGCGCCGGGGCGGGGGCGGCCGCTGGCGGCGCAGTCTCGGTATCGGTGGGCGTGTCTTTGGGTTTGCGCTTGAAGAAACTGAACATCGGATCGGGAGTCGTTGCGGTCAATGGCGCCAGGCAACCGGGATGGCTGCAAGCGGATACAATCAATGCCTTGTTTTTCGGAACGCCAGAGCCGCATGCGGCGTGGAAAATCGGGTCCCCTATTCTAGCAGAGCGAGACTATGAAATTTCGTATCAAGGCAATCGCCGCGGCCTGCATGCTGGCCATCTGCTCGCTGGCCGCGGCAGAGCCGGCGCAGGAATTCATGCTGGGCAATGGCATGAAGATCATCGTCAAGGAGGATCATCGCGCCCCGACCGCGGCCCACATGATCTGGTACCGCATCGGCTCCATGGACGAACTGAACGGCACCACCGGCGTGGCCCATGCGCTGGAGCACATGATGTTCAAGGGCACCAAGAGCTTGAAGCCCGGCGAGTTCAGCGCGCGGGTGGCCGCGCTGGGCGGACGCGAGAATGCATTCACCAGCAAGGATTACACCGGCTATTACCAGCAGATCGAGAAGTCGCGGCTGGAAGCGGTGATGGCGCTGGAAGCGGATCGCATGGCCAACCTGGCGTTCGACAAGGAAGAGTTCTCGCGTGAGATCCGGGTAGTGATGGAAGAGCGGCGCCTGCGCACCGAGGACCAGCCTCAGGGCAAGCTCAACGAAGCCCTGAATGCCGCCGCCTTCATTGCCCACCCCTATCACAATCCCATCGTCGGCTGGATGGACGACCTGCGCAACATGAGCGTGGACGACGCCCGCGCCTGGCATGATCGCTGGTATGCGCCCAATAACGCGACCATGGTCGTTACCGGCGACGTCGATGCGCAGCAGGTGAAGGCGCTGGCGGAAAAGCATTTCGGCAAGATCTCCCCCAAGCGCATCCCGGTCACCAAGCCGCAGGAAGAGCCGGTGCAGGAAGGCATCCGGCGGGTCACGGTCAAGGCCCCCGCGGAAAATCCCTATGTGGCGCTGGCATTCAAGGTTCCGACCCTGCGCGATGTGGAAAAGGATGACGACGTCCATGCGCTCGACGTGCTGTCGGCGGTGCTGGACGGCTTCGACAATGCCCGGCTGCCGGCGCGCCTGGTGCGTACCGAGCGGGTCGCCAACTCGGTCGGCGCCAGCTATTCGGCCAATGCGCGCGGCCCGGTGCTGTTCGTGCTCGATGGCGTTCCCGCCGCTGGCACCAGTACCGAGCAGCTGGAAAAGCTGTTGCGCGCCGAGGTGCAGCGCATTGCCCGGGAAGGCGTCACCGAAGATGAACTGCGGCGGGTGAAGAACCAGCTGATCGCCAGCCAGATCTACAAGCGCGACTCCATTTTCGGCCAGGCGATGGAGATCGGCGTGATGGAAATGACCGGCATTTCCCACCGGCAGATCGACCGCATCATCGAAAAGCTGGGCCAGGTCACGGCGCAACAGGTGCAGGCGGTGGCGGCCAGGTATTTCAACGACGACCAGCTGACCGTGGCCACCCTGGTGCCATTGCCCCTGGCTGACAAGAAGCCCGCAGCGCCGCCCGCCGGCCTGCGCCACTGAGGACATGACTTCATGCCAAACAAGATCCCTTTCATGCACAGGTTTTTCCTCGCGTTGCTGCTGACCCTGGCCGTCGGCGCCGCCCATGCCGCCCTGAAGATCGAGCACTGGACGCTGGCCAATGGCGCTCGCGTCTACTTCGTCGAAAGCCATGCAATTCCGGTGGTGGACATGAGCGTGGAATTCGACGCCGGCTCACGCCGCGACCCCCAGGCCAAGACCGGCGTGTCGGGCCTGGCCAATGCGATGCTGGCGCGCGGCCTGCGCGAGGCCAAGCTCGATGACGGCACGGTCGAGCCGGCGCTGAGCGAGGCGCAGATATCGGAAGCCTTTGCCAACATCGCCGCGCAGCGTGGCGGTGGCGGCGGCAGCGACCGTGCCGGCGCCTCGCTGCGCACCCTGTCCTCCAGGGCAGAGCGCGACGAGGCGGTGCAGCTGCTCGGGCGCCTGCTGGCCCAGCCCAGCTATCCGGCCGACCTGCTGGAGCGCGACAAGGCGCGCGTGGCGGCGTCGATACGCGAAGGCCTGACCCGGCCGGAAGTGATCGCCCAGCGCACCTTTTCCCGGACCGCCTACGGCGAGCATCCCTACGGCCGCGAGGAAACGGTGGAATCGATCGAATCGATCAACCGTGAAGACCTGGTGGCATTCCATGCCGCCCACTACGTGGCCAACCATGCGGTGGTGGCGCTGATGGGCGATGTGTCGCGTGCGCAGGCCGATGCGATCGCGCAGCAGCTGACGCGCCGCCTGCCCCAGGGCAGCGCCTTGCCGCCCCTGCCGGCGACGCCGCCGGCCCAGGCCAGGGAAGAATGGATTGCGCATCCGGCCTCGCAGTCGCATGTGCTGATCGGCGCGCCTTCGCTGCAGCGTGGCGACCCGGATTTCTTTGCGCTGACCGTGGGCAATTACATTCTGGGCGGCGGCGGCTTCGTTTCCCGCCTGACGCGCGAAGTGCGCGAGAAACGCGGCCTGGCCTACAGCGTCTACAGCTACTTCAGCCCGCTGGCCCAGCCCGGCCCGTTCCAGATCGGCCTGCAGACCCAGAAGGCGGAAACAGCCACCGCGCTCAAGGTGGCGCGCGACACGCTGGGCGACTACCTGCGCAGCGGACCCACGGCAGCCGAACTGAAGGCGGCCAAGGACAACCTGGTCGGCGGCTTCGCGCTGCGCATCGACAGCAACCGCAAGATCCTGGACAACCTGGCCGTCATCGGCTTCTACGGATTGCCGCTGGATTATCTCGACACCTGGACCGCCAATGTGGAAAAGGTCACCATTGCCGACATCCGCGCCGCCTTCGCCCGCAAGATCGCGGACGATCGCCTGGTCACCGTGGTGGTCGGCATGCAGAAGCCATGAAGCAGCATCGCACCGGCGCATCGCGCCCTGCGCCTGCCGCGCCGCGCCACGCGCCGCGGCAGGTGCGCATCATCGGCGGCAAGTGGAAACGCACGCCGTTGCCGGTGCTGGATGCCGAAGGCCTGCGTCCCACGCCCGACCGCGTGCGCGAAACCCTGTTCAACTGGCTCGACCACCTGCTCGACCGCGACTGGCCCGCCCTGCAATGCCTGGACCTGTTTGCCGGCAGCGGCGGGCTTGGCCTGGAAGCGGCCAGCCGCGGTGCAGCGCGGGTGCTGATGGTGGAGTCGCAGCCGGCGGCGGTGCGCCAGTTGCAGGCCATTTGCGACAAGCTCAAGGCCGCGGGCGTGGAAGTGCGGCGCGGCGATGCGCTGGCCACCGCTGCCGCGCTGGCGCGCTCCGATGCCCGGTTCGGCCTGATTTTCCTGGACCCCCCCTACCATCAGGATTGGCTGCAGCGTATGCTGCCGCTATGCGAACGTCTGCTCACGCCAGGCGGGCTGGTGTATGTCGAAGCCGAGATGGCGCTCGACGCCGAGCCGCTTCCCGAATGGCTGCAGGGCTGGCAGTTACTGCGGGCGGATCGCGCAGGCATGGTCTATTACCATCTTTTCACTCTTCAACCTGCTGCTTAATCAGGCATAATGCGCGTTCAATTTAGGGAGCCATCATGGTCACAGCCATTTATCCGGGAACGTTCGATCCGCTGACACGTGGACATGAAGATCTGGTGCGCCGCGCGTCGGGTCTGTTTGACAAGCTGGTGGTCGGGGTTGCCGACAGCAAGGCCAAGCGGCCGTTCTTTTCGCTGGAAGAGCGCCTGACCATTGCCAACGAGGTGCTGGGCCACTACCCGAATGTAAAGGTGGAAAGCTTCTCCGGCCTGCTCAAGGACTTCGTGCGCACCCATGATGCCCGCGTGATTGTCCGCGGCCTGCGCGCGGTATCGGACTTCGAATATGAATTCCAGATGGCGGGCATGAACCGTTACCTGCTGCCGGATGTGGAAACCCTGTTCCTGACGCCGTCCGACCAGTACCAGTTCATCTCGGGCACCATCGTGCGCGAGATCGCGGTGCTGGGCGGCGACGTGTCCAAGTTCGTTTTCCCATCCGTGGAAAAATGGTTGAAGCAGAAAATTGCCGAACAGGCTGCCTGAGTCAGGCATGAGGAGTCGCCAGTCATGGCCTTGCTGATTACCGACGAATGCATCAACTGCGACGTATGCGAGCCGGAATGCCCGAATGAGGCGATCTATCTCGGCGAGGAAATCTACGAGATCGATCCCCATAAATGCACCGAGTGCGTCGGGCATTTCAGCGAGCCGCAGTGCCAGCAGGTCTGCCCGGTCAGCTGCATTCCATTCAATCCCGCCTGGCGCGAGAGCCGCGAGGAATTGCAGGCCAAGTACGAACGGCTGCAGGCGGAAAAGGCCGGGAAGTAACAACGCATTGCTGCAGACGCAGGTACTTGCGCCTGCAGCAAGGAACCAGACAGCCTGCGCCTTTTCTCAGAACGCCAGTTCCAGATCCACTTCCTGTCCCACGCGCAGCACTTCCCCTTCGCCGCGGGTGACGATGCAGTTCATCCCGAATGCAATGCCATCGATGCCGCCGACCCCCGTCCGGTAGGTGCGCAGGATGTCGAGCGGGTCCGGGCCGGGCTCGCCGGTCTGCTGGTTGATCGACGGGATCGGGCAGCGCGGGCAGGGCTTGACCGGGCGGATCTCGCTGTTCCCCATCACGAGCCGGGCCGCATGGTCTTCCTCATGGGCCGGCGCATCGGCGATCACGATGTTGGGACGGAACCTGTCCATGGGCAGTGCTGCGCGGCCTTGCGCGACCAGCCGCTCGTTGAGTTCGTCCAGCGATGCCTTGCCGATCAGCAGCAGCGGATAACCGTCGGAAAACAGGGTGCCGATCTCCATGCCCCCGGTGCGCTGCGGATTGACCGTGTGACGGGCGTCCGGATGAAAGCGCACCAGGTGGCATGGCACGCCCAGCAGTCGGGAGAACCAGGTGCGGGTCAGGTCGTCGCAGTCATAGGCTTTCAGGATGTGCTGCCACAGCCTTACCTGGCGCGTCGGCGCCAGTTCCGGGTCGGGCAGGTCCAGCGGAATTTCCAGCCGCAGCATGCCGGGCGCGCGCAACTCCATGGTGTCGCTGCGAAGGCGCGGCTCGATCAGGGCCATCTTCGGATACTCGCGTTGAGTGAGGAAATGGCCGGCATCGTCCACCAGCATCCATTCCCTGTCGTAAATATGTTCATGCATCAGGCCGGCGCCGGTCAGCGTGGCGCTGGACAGGCTGATGCCTGCGCAGGACTTGATCGGATAGAAAACCAGTTGGCTGAGTCGAGGCATGCTTGCGATTCCCGGGAGGCGCAAAGGCCGGATTCTATCACCGGCGCATGCCGTCTCCGATTCCTGCATGCATGGGTTGAAAGGGCAGGTGGCTAATCCCGGCCCGCAGGAGGCAAGTCCGCGCTTGCCTGACGATCAGTTGAAGGAGAGGTCATCAAGTGCGCGTTCCAGCACTACCCGCGCTTCCAGGCACCGCGCGCTCGCCACCGCATAGCGTATGGCCTGATGCATTTCCTCTTCCGGCGTCATCCCCTGCGTGTCGGTCATGCCGACATCGATGCGCAGGATGCATTTGCGGTAGGCGTCCGCGCTCAGCTCGGCGATGGGCATAGGCTGTTTCGGGGTCATACTCGATTCTCCGTGGCGTGTGCTACGGCCCATCTATAGCAGGGCCGCCAGCGCCGCTCTGTCTGCTAACCCACTTAAGCATGCTTTCCTTTGCGTCGGCTCTCATCGCCCATCTGCAAAGGTCTGTATGGTTGCAGCCCATGAATGACGCAGCCATCAGCGGATCAGGGGCGGCCGAGGGCAGGACCGTGTTGCTGATCGGTGCCACCGGTCTGGTTGGCAGTGCATGCCTGCGCCTGCTGATGGCGGACCCGACCGTGGGCCGGGTGAGGACACTGACCCGGCGGCCGCTTGCGCACCTGCCGGCAGCCTGGACTCGGGACGGCAAGCTGGCGCAGCAGGTGGCGGACTTCGGGGAACTGGAAGCGCATCCGGAATGGCTGGCCTGCACCCAGGTCATCTGCGCGCTCGGCACGACGATGCGCCAGGCCGGGTCCGGTGCCGCGTTCCGAAAGGTCGATCATGACTATGTGCTGAACGTGGCTAGCATTGCCCTGGCGCAGGGCGCAAGCCATTTCCTGGTAGTCAGTTCAATGGGCGCGGACGCCCAGTCAGCCAATTTCTATTACCGCGTCAAGGGCGAGGTGGAAGACGACCTGAAGGCGCTGGGCTATGCCTCATTGACCATTGCCAGGCCCTCGCTGCTGCTTGGCGAGCGTGCCGAATGGCGCTGGGGTGAAGAAGTGGGGAAGCGGCTGGGCGTGCTGCTGCCGCCGCGGTGGCGCCCCATTGAAGCTGAACAGGTCGCGGCGGCGCTGGTGCAGGCATCCCGTCTGCCGGATATTGGCGTACGGCTGCTGGAAAATGCGCAGATCAGAAAAATGGCGCTGAGCCCCTGAGGGGGCTTCAGCGCCAGATGCGGTTGCCGCAGCGTCGTTACTTCTGCTTGGCGTGGCTGCACTTGAGCCGGTCGTATTCCTTCTTCACGCCGGCATAGCATTCGCATGCCCGGCTTTCCAGGCCCACGCGGTCCATCACCGTGATGTGTCCGCGGCGATACTGGATCATGCCTTCGTCCTGCAGCTTGCCCGCGGCTTCGGTCACGCTCTCGCGGCGCACGCCCAGCATGGTGGCGATCAGTCCTTGGGACACCGCCATTTCATTGGACGGCAGGCGGTCCAGCGTCAGCAGCAGCCAGCGGCACAGCTGCTGCATCACGTTGTGGTGGCGGTTGCAGACGGCGGTATGCGACATCTGCGCTATCAGCGCATTGGTATAGCGCAGCAGCGACTGCTGCAATGCGCCGCCACGGCGGAATTCTTCCATGAACACGCTGGCCTTCAGACGGAAGCCATAGCCGGCGCTCTTGACCACTGCCCGGTTCGGGCTGGCGCCGCCGCCCATGAAAAGCGTCACGCCGACGATGCCTTCATTGCCGATCACGGCAATCTCGGCCGATGCGCCATCGCGGGTTTCATACAGCAGCGACACGACGCTGCTGGTCAGGAAGTACACATGGTTCATCTGGGTTTCGGCTTCGCATACCGTCATGTCGAACGGCATTGAGATGAATTCCAGATGCGGCAGCAGTCGTTCGAAGTCCTCTTCCGGAAGCGCATTCAACAACTGGTTCTGTTTCGGGTTGTGGCCATACAGTGCGCTGATGCGCACTGGCGCAACGGCGGGATGGCGTGGCTGCGCAGGCTTGCCTTCGGCCTTCTTTCTGGCGACCGGCGCCAAGGCCGGCTTCGCAACTGCCTGTTCTGCAGCAGTGCCGAAAGCATTCATTACGTTTGCCATGATTGATTCCCCCGTGATCTTGTTCGACGTTTCCATGGAGGCATCATTGCATAGCGTCAGCGAACGCAGCATCGGTGTAAATCCCATTTGTCTGTGGGATTACACTGACATCTCTGTAAGGCTGGAAGGGGTAGTCGTAGGACTCTACAGCAGGGGTAAATTGAGGCTGGGCGGATGCAGCCATGCGGGCGAGCGCATGATGGATGGCAGGCGCTCGCCGGAGAAACTTAATCGATCAGGTTCTGCTTGATTGCGTAGTAGATGATGTCTGCATTGTTGGTCATGTTCATCTTTTCCAGCACACGCGAACGGTAGGTGCTGACGGTCTTCACGCTCAGGCATAGCTCATCGGCGATCTTGGTCACGCCTTCGCCCTGGCCCAGCTTGTAAAAGATCTGGTATTCACGCGCCGACAGCATTTCATGCAAGGGCTTTTCGGTGTCCGCGCTGGCCGGGTCCGCCGTCAGCAGCTCCGCTACCGCCGGGCTGATGTACTTGTGGCCGCGAACGATGGTGTTGATCGCGTTGACCAGTTCCGTTGCCAGTGCTTCCTTCTGCACATAACCCGAAGCGCCGCTGCGCAGGATCTGGACGGCATAGCGGCTTTCCGGATGCATGCTCAGCATCAGCACAGGCAACTCGGGCTTTTCGCGCTTGATCTGCTTCAGCACTTCCACGCCGCTCTTGTCCGGCATTGCGATGTCGAGCAGGACGATATCGAAGTCCTGGGACCGGATCAAGCGTATGGCTTCCTGCGCTGTTCCCGCTTCAGCGGCGATCTCCATGCCGGGAATCTCTGAAATGAAATAGTGGACCCCGGCGCGCACAACTGCATGGTCGTCAACTACAAGGATTTTTATCATAGGTATTGCGACTTTAAATCAGGTTTGCATCGAAGTGTTTGTGATCACTGCGCCTTAAGCGCGCAATGAGAAGCCATCAGTTTCTGGCAAAGATTGTAGCGTTTTCGTCCCGTCCCGAACTATCTTTTTGCATGCTATTCGATGCAACCGTACAGCATCGCTGCCATAGTTCAACGAAGCTCAATGCTTTAAACCTAAAGTAGACATTGTTACTTGTGGTTACAACAAACGACACGGCTTTATGTATTCGACTGGAGTTCGATGGAAAAATTCCATCGCTCAGCGGTTAAGGACACCGGAATTTCCGTTTTTCCTACAAAGTGTCGGGGAGGTGTCCTATATATGCGCTGTTATCCCGATGCTACGATTCTTTCCAAGGGCCAATGGTATTCGCAAATGCGAAAAACCGATGTGGTCCTCTCTGGGAGTGCATCATGGAACTGGTTCTTTTCTCTGCAATCGGTATTGTCCTGTCGTGGCTGGTCGCTATCGCCATCTTTTCAAGCAAGCCTCAAGCTAGCCTTGCAAGAGGCATTCTCGCCAGCGCCGGCGTGGTGGCAGGCGCATGGGCCACGACCGCTACCGCCAGCATTGCCGAACTCGGCGAAGCTTCACTGCTGGCCTCGCTGCTGCGGGTTCTGGGCTGACTCTTCGGTAAGCAAGGCCTTTACGGCAGGCTAGCTCGTCCGGGAGTGCGACCTGCTCAATACAGGTAATAGGCAATCGGTAAATAATGTTATAAATATTCAACTTGAATGCGCGGAGGATATGCGATGAATTACCGCGCAACTGACTCAATCAAATCTGGACACAAGAACGGGATGAGACTTCTCGACCATGAACACACAACGAGAGCGCTTCAACGCGACGCAGGCCGGCACATGATGCCCGTCCAGCGCGATGCATCGTTGCTTGAACAGAAGCAGGAAGCGTTGCAGGTGATGCTGGTCGAGGACTCGCACATCATCAGCGATCTCATCAGTGAAAACCTGGCGCGCATTCCCAAGCTCAGACTGCTGGGGATCGCGGAAACTGAAACCGAGGCCCTGTCCATGCTGCAGGCGCAGCCATGCGACGTGCTGATCCTGGATATCCAGCTACGCCAGGGCAATGGCATCAATCTGCTGCGCGTTCTTTCGGCGGATCCGGCTTACGCGAAAACCCTCAAGATCGTGTTGAGCAACCATGTCAGCGGCACCTATCGCCGCATCTGCGAACAGTATGGCGTGCAGTTTTTCTTCGACAAGACCAGCGAATTTCCACAGCTGCAGATGCTGCTGTCGCGCCTGTCGCAGACCGGCATCGATAGTTGAGATGAGAGGCGCATGCTTCCGTGGTGACTGATCAATCCGCTCGCGACAGGAAGGGCGCCGGCTTGTCCGGCCAGATGTCGGGAATGGAAGGCGAGCACCGTCCCGGCGCCCGCATGCCGCGCCGCGCCTTGCCCGTGGCCTTGCTGGCCATGGCTGGCGTCAACTGGCTGCTTTATCAGGGCGCGCTTCGCAGCCTGTATTCCCTGCCCATGCTGGTGATCCTGCTGACGCTGGCCAACTGCGCCATCGTTCTCCTGGTTTTCTGGCACGCCGCCCGCCTTGCCGACCGCGCGCATGAGAACCTTCGCCACGCAAGCAACGGCCTGTCGGAAACCATGTCCCTTCTGGCAGCTGTCAGCGACAGCACCGCCGACCCCATCTTCGTCAGAAACCGTGATGGCCTGCTGGTCTTTGCCAACCCGGCGGGCCTGCGCATGCTGGGCAAGAGCCATGAACAGGCGCTGCATCAGCCGCTGGGCGCCTTGCTGGCGGGCGCCGGCGGCCTGGGCCATGAAGCGCTGGATGACATGCGTGTGCTGCAGGAAAGGGTCTCGCTCACGGTGGAGCATAGTGTGGGGCCGCCGGAGTCGAGGCGCACCCTTGCGACAACCATGTCGCCGTGGCTGGGTCAGGAGGGCGAGACGCTTGGCGCGGTCTGCATCAGCACCGACATCAGTGCCCGCAAGGAGGCCGAAGATACGCTGCGTGCCCGCGAGTCGCGCCTGGAAGAGATCATTGCGCGGCGCACGGCCACGCTGCGCCGCCTTGCCGACCATCTTGAAACGGTGCGCGAGGAAGAAAAGCGCGCCATCGCGCGCGAGCTGCATGACGACATGGGCGCATCGCTGACATCGTTGTCCATGCATATGGAAGGCGCTTATCCGCTGCTTCCCAGCGACACCCAATGGACCGAGCGCAAGGCCAAGATCCAGAACCTGCTGCGCTCGCTGGTCACGACGACGCGGCGCATGCAGACCGAATTGCGGCCCACCATGCTGGACCTGTTCGGCATCAAGGCCGCGATCCATGAGCTGATCGATGACTTCAGGCAGCGCGGCAACATCGAGTATGACCTCAGCCTGCCGGACGAGGACATCACCATCGGCCACAAGCTGGAAATTACCGTCTACCGCATGCTGCAGGAAATACTCAACAATGTGGTCAAGCATGCGCAGGCCACCCACGTGGACATCATTCTGGATGTCGACGAGGACCGCGTGGCCCTGACCGTGCGCGACAATGGCATCGGCCTGTCGCCGGAAAGCCGCGACCGTCCCAACGCCTATGGCTTGCGCGGCCTTCAGGAACGCGCCGCTTTTCTCGGCGGCACCGTCTCCTTCTCCCAGGGCCGCAATGGCGGCACCGTGGTGTCAGTGCAGTTGCCATTGACAAACAATCAGGTCGATCCGGTAAGCCTATAATGTCTGGCGTTCGCCGCGTGTGACGGCGTATCCCTTACCGACGTTCAGGAGCTGAAATCAATACCCGTGCCAACAACGAGCCCGCAATGCGCATTCTGCTGGTCGACGACAATGACGACGCCAGCGCGTCGATGTCGGACCTGCTGAGCCTGTACGGCCACCAGGTTCGTACCGCTGCCAACGGTACGTCGGCGCTGGACATCGCTGAGCAGTTCCAGCCCCAGCTGGTGCTGTCCGATATCGGGCTGCCCGGCATGGATGGCTATGCGCTCGCGCCCGCGCTGCGCCGGCTTGCGGGCGACAGGCGCATGGTGATGGCGGCCGTGACAGGCTATGGCCAGTCCAGCGATCGCGAACGCGCCATGCGCGCCGGCTTTGATCATCATCTGGTCAAGCCGCTGGCCGCCGAAGCGCTGCTCAGGTTTATCGACGAGCAGCGCCTCTCCCTGTGCGGCGAAATGTCATGACTTCATCCGACAGGCCTGAAACGCCCGATACGGAGAATGCCCGCCTGCGGACGATGCTTGCCCATGCCGAGGAAGTGAACGAAATCGAAAAGCTGCAACTGGCACGCACGCTGCATAATGAGTTCGGCTCGGCCCTGACGGCCCTGGCAATGCGCATGGCGCTGCTGGCGCGCCAGCCCGCCGATGCGCCCGGCGCCGCCGAGCAATGGGCAAAGGCCAATGCCATACTGGCCGCGCTGACCCGGACCGCGCGCCAGGTGCAGAGCGATCTGCGGCCGGGCGCGCTGGATGTGGTCGGGCTGAAAATGGCGCTGGAAGAATACCTTGTCGATTTTGGCGAGCGTCATGGAATCTCAGTGACGCTTGCACTGCCTGATGACGAGCCCGCGCTCGGGCCGGCCCTGGCGGTCGCGCTGTTTCGCATGTTTCAGGAATTGCTCAGGAACGTGCGCCTGCATGCCAATGCCAGCCAGGTGCAGGCAAGCCTCGCAGTGGATTCCCAGGCAGGCACCGTCACCCTGAGCGTGGCCGACAATGGCGTCGGCTTCGATACGGCTGCCTGTGACCTCCAGCGCAGCCATGGCCTGCGCCGCATCACCGAGCGCGCCGCCTTTCTTGGCGGCGCGATGCAGCTCGACAGCGCCGCCGGGCAGGGCACCCGCGTTCTGATCATCCTTGCGCCTGCAAACCCGCCGCCTGACCACGGAATCGATGAATCATCAAATCGCTGAACAACCGAATCACTCAACTCCGCCATGAGCTTTCGCACCTTCGACCTGAATCTGCTGCGCATCTTCGACGCCGTGATGACGGAGCAAAACCTGACCCGGGCCGCCGAGCGCCTGGCCACGACCCAGCCAGCCGTGTCGAACGCCCTGAAGCGCCTGCGCGAAACGCTGGACGATGAACTGCTGGTGCGCACCGCGCATGGCATGAAGCCGACCGCCCGCGCCGAGGAACTGTGGCCCGCGGTGCGCAGCGCGCTGTCATCGCTGGAAGCGGCGATCGCGCCGGAAAACTTCGATGTCTCGGAAACGCATGCCACCTTCCGCCTGGCGATGGCGGATTCCACCGCCTCGCTGCTGCTGCCACGGCTGATGCGGGCCATCAAGGAAGAGGCGCCCGGCGTGGACATCCGGATGCTGCCCCTCACCACGCGCGACCCGCGCGCCATGCTGCTGCAAAGCGATATCGACATGGCGATCGGGAATTTTCCGGGCGTGGTGGCGCAGTTGAGCGGCGGCCAGAGTTCGGTGTCGGCCATCCGCCATCAGCGCCTGTACAGCAGCGAGTCGGTTTGCATCATGCGCAAGGACCATCCGCTGGCCTCGGGCGAACTGACGATCGACAGCTATTGCGCAGCCCATCATGCCCTGGTGAGCTTTTCAGGCCGCGCGCACGGGCCGGCCGATGAGGCGCTGGCCGCGATGGGACGGCAGCGCCGCATCGCGCTAACGGTCAACCAGTTCTACACCGTGGGCCGGGTGGTTGCCGGCACCGACCTGATCTCGGTAGTGCCGCGCCATCTGGTGGCGTCGACCGGCGTGATCGAGTCTCTGGTGGCCAAGGAGCTGCCGTTTGCGCTGCCCATCGTGCATGTGGACATGCTGTGGCATGAGCGCGATACCCGCAACCCTTCACACAAGTGGATGCGCAACCACTTCGCCAGCATCAATTACGGCCTCAACGAGCAGCACGCCTGATCACGCCTTATCGGGAGCCGTATCGCTTTCGGGCGGCGTGCTGGCGGCGTCATTGCGCCCGGTGCCGGGCTCGCCTGAATCACCGGCCTGCGTGGCCTCGGCGGGCCGGGCTGCGGCCTTGCGCGCGGTTCGGGCCTTGGGTACGTCGTCGGTATGCCGCACCACGGCCTTGAGTCGCTGCAGCCGCGCATATTCCTCCGGATCGGTCTTGGCCAGCCGCTTTTCCCGCCAGCCGTAGTACACCATCATCCCCAGCGTCGCAGCCACGCCGATGGCGAGCTTGCCCTTGTGCTCGGACAGCAGCGTCATCGCATCGTCGGCCAGGCTGGTTTCGCCGGGCACGGCAGTGCTGTCGGCCTCCGGCGTCGCGGAAGCCGTTACGCTGGCTGCGTCGGCTGGCTCAACCTCCGGGACAGGTGGAATGTCTTGTTCCGGCTGGTTGTCGGGAATGCTTGTCATGGTCTGCCCTTGTCTGGTTGGTGCCTGAGGTAATGCCAATTAGGTATCAAAGCAGTCAAGTGGTTCACCATGGGAACCAAAGCCGTGAAGCACTTCTCCAAATTTCCATCTGGATCAACGATCAATTCATGAACGGAGAGAGCCATGCCTACCGGAGACAAGTCCGCCTACACCGACAAGCAGAAGCGCCAGGCCGAGCATATTGCGGAAGGCTACGAGAAGAAGGGCGTGCCTGAAAAGGAAGCCGAGCGGCGCGCCTGGGCAACGGAGAACAAGCTGTCCGGCGGCGGCAGGAAGTCCGGCAGCGGCCGCAAGGGAAGCTGAGGTTGTTGATGACGGCCTGCGCGCCTCAGCGTCCGGTGGTCTGAAAAGCGCCCGGCAGCGTAGGCGCGCCGTTCAGGCGTCTGGTGCTGGCTGGATGGGCATATTCGGCGCGTGGCGTCAGGTCGATGCCGTTGGCCATGCCTGGCGGCTGGTAAGCGCGGGGCAGCGCATGGTCTTGCCTGACGCGGTAATCCATACGTTCGGGGGCATTGAAGGCGTCGCGGCCGACGCTGAAGTTGTTGCCGGATTCAATCCTGGCGCCGTCGGCTGCCTGCCGCTGCGCGACCTGCTTGCCGGCGAAGATGGTGGCATCGCGCTTCCCCTCGCCGACCAGCAGGTTGTTGACGGCCTTGATGGCTTGCAGTCCGGGCGCGGCGCGCAGGAACACGCCGTCCGCGGCGCGGTCGTCGACGATGGTGTTGTTGGCCAGGTAAAGCGCGTTCTTGGGCCAGCGATAGCCTTCCAGGCCCATTGCAACGATGGCCGGATTGGGCGACGTAGCACTCTGCTGGATCAGGTTGCCCACAACATAGGCCAGGCCGCCATTCGGAAACTCGAGCTCGTAGCTGGCTTCGCCGCCGGCTTCATCGGTCAGGCGGTTGTAGATGATGGTGTTATAGGCGGCGCGGCTCTTGAGCAAATGGCCGCCGACCGTGCGGTGGAAGTAGCTGCCGCTGACCCGCAGACGCGCAATGTTGCCGGCGTAAATCTGGTGGGCATAGCCTTCCACCGTGCCGTTATGGTCGAACTCGGAATTCTCGATCTCCAGTTCGGCCTTGCTGTTGCTGCTGGTGAGGATGCCGTTCTCGTTGTCCCTGAAGAGGCAGTTGCGCAGCACCAGCCTGCCCGCTTCGAAGCGGATGCCGGCGCCATTCTGCGCCGACGAGCGCGCGCCGATGAATTCGATATTCTCCACCTGGATATGGCCGCCGCGCACCACCCAGGTCGCCTTGTCCTCGGCGCTGGCGCCGCCGGCATCGAGCCGGGCGCGACCGCCGACGGCGCGTATGGTCAGCCGGTCCTGGGTAAAAATGGCGACATCGCGGCCATAGACGCCGGGGTCGATCAGGATGGTGTCGCCGTCCCTGGCCAGCCTGGCGGCCTCGGCAATGGTGCGTATCTTGCGGCCGGGGCCGACTTCCAGCGTCATCGGCCCGGGCGGGAAGGACTTGCGCAGCGCGGCGGAGGCGGCTTCCTCGGCGGTGGACAGGCTGCGCGGCTCCAGCCGGCCGCCATCGCGCACCTCGTCGGGCGGGGTGTAGGGCTTGACGACCACGCCGCCTCGGCCATCGCCAATCAGGTCGCCCTTGAAAGAGGAATCGGGTGGCAGCGATGGCTCGGCGGCTGCGCTGGTGGCGTGCAGCGCGAGCAGGATGGGCGTGGCTGCCAGGCAGCGGGCGGCGCAGTGCATCAGCGCCCGGGTTGCATGCGGGCCGCGATGCCGGGCTTGCATTGATGCGTCGCTACGCGTGGTTGCATTTGCGCTGGTCGGGTGCAGCTTTGAGGTCTCGATGGTCATGGAAAGCCGAATCGCATGGGGCAGGAATACAGCAAGCCTGGCATTGGCAGGCATCGCTGCATGAATACGGATGATGTTCATGGTCATTGCCGCATATTTGCTGATTACGGCATGGACGTGTTGATCCGATTCCTCTTTTGTGCTGGAAGCCGGCTGTTGTCAGCCTGAACGTGTTGCCAGCTTCAATACCGAAGCGTCCGACGCTGAAGAAGAGGCACTGATTCAATCCTGGCTTGAGATCACTTTTGGCAGACGACATGAGAAAAAGAAACGGGCGCCCCTAGCGGACGCCCGTGTTCACAGCCTGGAAACGCTTACCTGATCTTGACGTTGATGCTGCCGCCGCCGAGGACAGTGCCTTCCAGGTTGCTTCCTGCAGCAGAGGAGTCAATCTGGTTGTCGTAATCGGTCACATCGGTATTGCTGCTGTCATCATGATGCCAGATCTTGATGCGGAACCGGTCCGGCGTGCCCTTGGCGATCAGGTCGCCATCCACGGCAGTGAGCATGAACTGGTAACTGCCTCTGCCATTGATGGTGCCAGTGCCCTTGTACTGCGCGCGCGCGCCGCCGACCACCAGCCAGTCGTAGTTGTTGCTGTAGAAGTTCAACCCGCCGGCCTGGAACCGGAATTCGGTTTCGCCAGTGGGCTTGTTGGCGCCCTTGAGGTACTTCGAGACGAAGCCAAAGGTCGCGCGGCCGGTCATTCGCTCATCCGCCTTGCAGGCGCCCTCTGGCGACATGATCCATCCGCCACCGGTCACGAAGCCGGCGGAGGGATCGTAGACGACGATCTGGCGGCTGACGCTGCTGCTCAAGCCGCCGCTGTCTGTCACAGTTACGGTGACGTTGTAAAGGCCGGCAGCTAAGAAGGTGGCGGAGCCGGTGACTGTGCCGGGAGCGGTGCCGGTTGCTTCAGTCACGACACCGGCGCTGGTGCCGTTGCCTTCCCAGGTCCAAAGCGCGGTGTGGACGTCGGCGGTATTGACATCGGAAAATGTCACGCTGACGTTGACCGGCATGCCAACTGCGATCGGATCATTTGCCGTGATCGCGCCCAGTGTCGCAGCGGCAGGCGCAGGCACAGCGGCAGCGGGCTTGAGCAGTACCCAGCCTGTATTGGCCCGTGCAAGAATATATCCGCTGTCGGAAATTGCTATTGCTTCAAAAAGCTCCACCCCGGGCGCATTTGCCAGACGGGTGTTCAAATCAGTTATCTGGCTGTCGCCAGGCGACTTGATGAAGGCGTGTTCAACAGCTTGGGCTATTCGTGACTTGCCTACTACCTGACCGCTGGAATTAATGGCGCGGGCGTCGGACTGACTATAGACATTTTCCAATGCCCCCAGGTCAGTCATGGTTGTGCCATCGAAGAGGAAGGCATGATAGGTAGTGCCGTACTGTGAGCTGCCTACTACCAGCCCGCTGGCATTGATCGCGACTGCACCGGACATGTTATTTGCATTTCCCAAGGCCCCCAAGTCAGTCATGGTCGTGCCGTCGGAGAGGAAGGCGTGATAGTTAGTGCCGTTATACGAGCTGCCTACTACCAGCCCGCTGGCATTGATGGCCGTAGCATTGGACGTATTATTTGCATTTCCTAAAGCGCCCAGGTCCGTCATAGTCGTGCCCTCAGAGCGAAAGGCGTGAACGCTATTGCCATTGCCGTACTGTGAGTTGCCTACCACCAGTCCGCTGGCATTGATGGCGACTGCACGGGACTGATTGTTTGTGCTTGCCAAGGCCCCCAAGTCCGTCATGGTCGTACCATTGGACCTGAAGGCGTGAACAATGTAACCATTGCCGTACCGCGAGTCGCCTATCACCATTCCGCTGTCGTTGATGGCGGTCGTATAGGAATTATTGTTTACACTTCCTAAGGCTCCCAAGTCTGTCATGGTAGTGCCGTCGGATCGGAATGCATGTGTAACGCCTTGAGAGTAATCTCCAATGCGCAAATCTCCTGCCATCGTTCCGTTGGCATTGATTCCCCATCCCCGGGAAGAACTGTTTGCAATTGCCAAAGTGTCCATGTTCTTTAATGTCCCGTTTTCATAACGGTATGCTCGAGCCATAGTCCAGTCCCCATTTTGGGTGATAGACCCTGCAACCTGCCCACGATCATTTAGAACTCCACCGTCTTCTTTTTCAATTTCAAAATCCGCCCCTAAGTTAGCGACTGTATAGCTGGCAGGAGTAACCATAGCGACTGCCGTTGTCGTGGCAGCAAGGGCAGCGGGGCTGCCTGGCGTATTAATGGAACTCGGTGAGTTGTCTTTGCCGTCTCCGCAAGCAGTAAGCAGGGCAATGAATGTACACGCTACCACCCTGCGAAAAGCTGCGGGTCTGTCCTTTGAATAAGTGCGCATGACTAATCCTTCATATGAGTTCTGGAAATGCCCGTATAAGCAGGAGCGTTAAAGTGATTGCCGATAGAGAGAACGATACGGATATCACGGCCATTGCAGTGATGCGGCCTTTATTCAGGCGAGTTTGTTCTCGCTTGTTCTTTTTGCGGCAACCCCTGCAAATACGCTAAGCCATCAACGGTGGCATTCCATACGCACCTCATCGCGTTAATAAAACTGCGATCGGATGTCGTGCCGTTCAGAAGCGGTTATCTAAATCTCTCAGCCGCCTTTATTCAGTAACGCGCATGGAAAGTAGTTGCAACGTGTAGCTGCGAATGTGGCCTGATCGCTGAGATTTCATCGGGAAGACGAGGGTATCGGCAGTTTTCAGCACACTGGATAGCACATCCGAATTTTGTAAACCGGCGTGGCTTGTGCGCAGCTTGTAATTGAACGAAAAAACAAAAAGCCCTGAGTCGTCAGGGCTTTTTGTTTTTTCAATGCAGTGAATGCAGCCGAGACTTATCGGCTGCATTCAGTATGCCTGCATGCATCAAACGTTGAACAGGAAATTCAGCACATCCCCATCCTTGACCACGTACTCCTTGCCCTCGGCGCGCATCTTGCCGGCTTCCTTGGCGCCCTGTTCGCCCTTGCAGGCGATGTAGTCGTCATAGGCGATGGTCTGGGCGCGGATGAAGCCGCGCTCAAAGTCGGTGTGGATCACGCCGGCCGCCTGCGGCGCGGTGTCGCCGATGTGGATGGTCCAGGCGCGCACTTCCTTGACGCCGGCGGTGAAGTAGGTCTGCAGGCCCAGCAGCTTGAAGGCGGCGCGGATCAGGCGGTTCAGGCCGGGCTCTTCCATGCCGAGGTCGGTCAGGAATTCCTGCTTGTCGGCGTCGTCGAGGTCGGCGATCTCGGACTCGATGGCGGCGCAGATGGCAACGATGGGCGCATTCTGCTTGGCGGCATATTCGGTCAACTGGTCCAGCAGCGGATTGTTGGTGAAGCCGTTCTCTGCCACGTTGGCGACATACATTGCCGGCTTGGCCGTGATCAGGTGGAGCGGGTAGATCAGCGCCATTTCCTCGGCGTCCAGGCCCAGCGCGCGCACCGGCCGGGCATTGTCCAGCTCGGGCATGATGCGTTCCAGTACCGCCACCAGCTTGGCCGCGTCCTTGTCGCCGGAACGGGCTTTCTTGTTTTCGCGGTGGATGGCTTTCTCCACCGTGCCCATGTCGGCCAGCGCCAGTTCGGTCTGGATGACTTCGATGTCGTCCAGCGGGCTGATGCGGCCGGCCACGTGGATCACGTTCTCGTCCTCGAAGCAGCGCACCACGTTGACGATGGCGTCGGTCTCGCGGATATGGGCCAGGAACTGGTTCCCCAGGCCTTCGCCCTTGGACGCGCCCGCCACCAGGCCGGCGATGTCGACGAACTCGACCGTGGCATGCAGCACGCGCTCTGGCTTGACGATGGCAGCCAGCGCATCAAGACGCGCATCCGGCACTTCCACCACGCCGACATTGGGCTCGATGGTGCAGAACGGATAGTTCTCGGCCGGGATGCCGGCCTTGGTCAGGGCATTGAAGAGGGTGGACTTGCCGACATTGGGCAGGCCAACGATGCCGCATTTGAGACTCATGGAATTCCTTTGTGATCGATGCGCAGGCGCCAGACGGGCATGGGCGATGGGTGCGGCGGCACGGCCGGGTCCGGCAGGACTGGTGCAACACGCCATGCCGCGAGCGCCGCTGTAAAAAGGGCTCAATTGTAACCCTGGCCGCTGCCGGCATCAAAAACTCTTGCCGTAGAACGACGGCCTTCGGCAACCAACTGTACCCGCGATCCTGACCAAGAATTCCTCAAGACGCATGCGGCGCCGGACGTTAATGGTCTTTTGCAAATTGTTTCTCATGGAAAGATCGACATGTCACTTAAATTGCGCCTGATTTCGGTGCTCGGACTGCTGTCCGTGCTGCTGGTGGCCATCGGCTTGCTGGGCCTGTTTGGCATGCGCAAGTCCAATGAAGGCCTGCGCACCGTCTATGAGGCCCGCACCGTGTCCCTGGACCGCATCACCAACATCGACCGCAACATCGTGCGCAGCCGCCTGGCGCTGGCCGATGCCTATGCCAACCCGGCGCCCGACAAGGTGCAGGCCGAGCTTGACCTGATCGCCCGTAACGACAATCTCATCGCCGACACCATGGCGCAGTACCAGGCCGGCCATCTCGACCCGGAGGAAAGCAGGCTGGCCGGCCAGTTCGTCGAGGCCCAGCGCCGGCTGTATGCGCAGGGCATGCGCCCGGCGATCGAGGCGCTGCGCGAGGGCCGGCTGGACGCAGTCCGGCAACTGGTGGCCGGCGAGATCGCCACGCTGGCGCCCACCGTGACCCAGTCGGTGGCTGCGCTGCGCAAGCTGCAGGTGGAGAATGCGCGCCGCGAATACGAGGAAGCCATGCAGCGTTTCGCCACGCTGCGCAACGTGATGATTGCGGCCATCCTGCTTGGCCTGGCGGCAGCAACGGTGGCCGGGGTGTTGCTGGTGCGCGCGGTGTACCGCCAGCTCGGCGGCGAGCCGGCCTATGCGGCGCGGGTGGTGGCCGCGATCGCCGCCGGCGACCTCGGCGTGATGGTCGCCACCCGTCCCGGCGACCAGGGCAGCTTGCTGCATGCAATGAAGGCCATGCAGCAGATGCTGGCCGGAACCGTCGGCAACATACGCCGGTCCAGCGACACGATTGCCACGGCATCCGGTGAAATCGCCAACGGCAACATGGACCTGTCGGCGCGCACCGAGCAGCAGGCGGGCTCGCTGGAGGAAACCGCATCGGCCATGGAGCAGCTTACCGCGACCGTGCGCCAGAACGCCGACAATGCGCAGCAGGCCAAGCAGCTCGCCACCGCCGCTTTCGGCGTCGCGGCGCAGGGCGGGCAGGTGGTGGGACAGGTGGTCGAAACCATGAGCGCGATCGACAGCGCGTCCAGGAAGATCGTGGACATCATCGGCGTGATCGACGGCATTGCGTTTCAGACCAATATCCTGGCGCTGAACGCGGCGGTGGAGGCGGCGCGCGCCGGCGAGCAGGGAAGGGGCTTTGCGGTGGTGGCGACCGAAGTGCGCAGCCTGGCGCAGCGGTCGGCGGCGGCGGCGCGCGAGATCAAGGGCCTGATCGACGACTCGGTGGAAAAGGTCGAGGCTGGCGGCAAGCTGGTGGCGCAGGCCGGCAGCACGATGGCGCAGGTGGTGGCCAGCGTGCAGCAGGTCGCCGGCATCGTGGCCGACATCAGCTCGGCCAGCAACGAGCAGAGCGCCGGCATTGGCAATGTGAACCAGGCCATTATCCAGATGGACCAGGTCACCCAGCAGAATGCGGCGCTGGTGGAACAGGCCGCCGCCGCTGCCGGCAGCCTGCAGGACCAGGCGCGCACGCTGGCGCAGGAAGTCAGCGTGTTCAAGCTGGAGGGCACGCAGCAGGCTGCGCCTGCATCAGTTGCATCGGTGGCATCCGGCGCGCCGGCTGCGGCACGAGGCCGGCTGCAGGTGCCGGCTGCGCCCAGGCGCGAGCCGGTCGGCGCTGCGCTGTCGCGACCCGCGTCGCGCGATGGCGACTGGGAGGAATCCTGAATCGTGCCTGTTGCGTTTGATGAGCGATGAATGAGCGGGCATGCGTGCCCGCTTTTATTTGGTGGTATGCAGCTTCAGCATCGCCGCTTCGAACTTGCCTTCGCACAGCGTAGGCACCACGTCCAGGCTGTGGGCAATGGCCTCGTCGATCAGCAACTGTTCCTCGCGCCTTGGACGATGCAGCACGAAGTCCACCACCGCCTGCTGCAGGTTGAGCTGGCGCGGGTGGCCGATGCCGATGCGCAGCCGCCAGTAATCCGGCGTGCCGAGCGCGGCGGTGATGTCCTTCAAGCCATTGTGCCCGCCGGACGAGCCGCCTTTCTTCAGCCTGGCCACGCCGGGCGCCAGGTCCAGTTCATCATGCACCACCAGCACTTCCTCCGCGGCGATCTTGTAGAAGCGCGCCAGCGCGCCGACCGACTGGCCGGAACGGTTCATGAAGGTCTGCGGCTCCAGCAGCCACACTTCCTGGCCGGCGATGCGGGTCCTGCCGGCCAGTGCCTGGAAGCGGGTCTCGCGGGATAGGCTGCAGCCTTCTGCCTGCGCCAGGTTGTCCACCAGCCAGAAGCCGGCATTGTGACGGGTTTGTTCATACTCGGCGCCGGGATTGCCGAGGCCAACGATGAGGCGGATGGGCATGGTGCTTGTGCTGGAAAGAGGGAAACCGGGATTATCCGGGAAGCATGGGATGCCGTCCAATCGACGGGACAGGAAGCGCAGGCGAAAAAAAACCCGCCGGGCGCGGCGGGTTTGCAGCATCGACGCCGGTTGCCCGGCATCGCCATTGCATTACTTCTTCTCTTCGCCTTCGCCAGCAGCGGCGGCTTCGCCAGCGGCTTCGACCTTGCCTGCCGGGATCGATGCGGTAGCGATGGTCGGGTCGTCACCGTGGACGATCGCGGTCACGCCAGCCGGCAGCGTCACGTTGGACAGGTGCAGCGAGGCGCCGACTTCCATGTTGGCCAGGTCGATCTCGATGAACTCGGGCAGGTCCTTCGGCAGGCAGCTCACGTCCAGCTCGGTCATCACATGGCTGATGATGCCGGCCGACAGCTTGACTGCAGGCGAGGTCTCGGCGTTGATGAAGTGCAGCGGCACCTTCACGTGGATCTTTTCCGAGGAGCTCACGCGCTGGAAGTCGGCATGCATCACCAGTTGCTTGTAAGCGTGAACCTGGAAGTCGCGCAGCAGGACCTGCTGCACCTTGCCGTCGATTTCCATGTCCAGGATGGACGAGTGGAAGGTTTCCTTCTTCAGCGCGTGGTACAGCGCATTGTGGTCGAGCGAAATGGCGACCGGTGCTTCGGAACCGCCGTAGATGATGCCAGGCGTCATGCCGGCATTGCGCAGGCGGCGGCTCGCTCCGGACCCCTGCTCAGTGCGTACAAAAGCGACTACTTTCATGATGAACTCCAATGTATGCGGGGGCTATGCCCCGCGTTGCGCAATCCCCGCGACCAGGGACTGCAAAAAAGAATGCGGCTTTGCGGCCGCATTCGGGATTCTGTATAGCGCAGGATCAGTCGATGAACAGCGACATCACCGAGTCGCCCTTGCTGATGCGCTTGAAGGTCTCGGCCAGCAGTTCGGCGCAGCTCAGCTGCCGGATCTTGCTGCAGGCGCGCGCGGCTTCGGACAGCGGAATGGTGTCGACCACCACCAGTTCGTCCAGCGGCGAGCTGGAAATGCGCTCGATCGCCGGGCCGGACAGCACCGGGTGGGTACAGTAGGCAATGACCTTCTTGGCGCCGCGTTCCTTCAGCACTTCGGCGGCCTTGGTCAGCGTGCCGGCGGTGTCGACCATGTCGTCCATGATCACGCAGTTGCGGCCTTCGACTTCTCCGATGATGTTCATCACTTCCGACACGTTCGCCTTCGGGCGACGCTTGTCGATGATGGCCAGGTCGCAGTTCAGGCGCTTGGCCAGCGCACGGGCGCGCACCACGCCGCCAACGTCCGGCGACACGACCAGCAGGTCGTCATAGTTCTTGGCGACCAGGTCGCCGAGCAGGATGGGGGACGCGTAGATGTTGTCGACCGGGATATCGAAGAAGCCCTGGATCTGGTCCGCATGCAGGTCCATGATCAGGACCCGCTCGACGCCGGCTTCCTGCAGCATGTTGGCAACCACCTTGGCCGAGATCGCAACGCGCGCCGAGCGCGGGCGGCGGTCCTGGCGGGCATAGCCGTAGTAGGGAATGGCGGCGGTGATGCGGCCGGCCGATGCGCGCTTGAGGGCATCGACCATCAGCATGATTTCCATCAGGTGATCGTTGGTTGGCGCGCAGGTCGACTGGAGTACGAACACATCCTTGCCGCGGACGTTTTCATTGATCTCGACGACGATCTCGCCGTCGGAGAATTTGGAGACAACAGCCTTGCCGAGAGGGATGCCCAAATGTTTGGCCACTCCCAACGCCAGCTCCGGATTAGCGTTGCCGGTAAAAACCATCAGGTTCTCGAGCGCCATGGGATCCCTAAATGCAGTCGTTAAAAGTTTAAAAAGCCGCAATGTGGTGGACGGGGCGTCTCAACATTGGCGGCTTGTCTTCTAGCTTCGATATTTAATGGCAGGGGAACAAGGATTCGAACCTTGGAATGCTGGAATCAAAATCCAGTGCCTTAACCGACTTGGCGATTCCCCTACACAACCTGCTGTTTGCCGCGGCATTGTCGCCGAACTGGGCGATGATTGCAACGTCAAACGAATTCTTTTCTAACGATCCAACAAGCTGGCTAACGGATGCTGTTTCACGCCCTTTGCCTTCCAGGCTTTCCATCGACCCGATGCTGCTTGCAGCACCCGATCCGCCTGGGCTTCGGACGTGCAGGGCATGAATACACATGCGCCCGATCCGGTCATCCTTGCTGCGCCGTAATTGCCCAGCCATGAAACGGCTTCTGCAACTTCGGGAAACAGCCGGACTGCCACTGCCTGCAAATCGTTTTTTCCGAAGGCGTTTTGAAGTGCCCTTGAAAAGTCCGCTATTCTGACGGGCTTCGAATCTCTTGTCAATTCCGGCGAGCAAAAAATTGTGGGTGTCGGTACAGCCACGCCTGGTTCGATCACCACGAACCAGCAATCCAGGCCATCGACCGGGGTCAACTGCTCGCCGACGCCCTCGGCGAACGCGTTGCGGCCGAACAGGAAAAACGGCACGTCGGCACCCAGTTGCAGTCCCAGCGCCATCAGTTCCTCGCGGCTCTTGCCCAGCCGCCAGAGGCGATTCAACGCCATCAGCGTGGTGGCCGCATCGGACGAGCCGCCGCCCAGGCCGCCGCCCATCGGCAGCCGCTTGTCGATGCGGATGTCGGCGCCGGGCAACGGCTGATTGGTCGCAGTGGCCTGGAGCAGGCGGGCGGCGCGCACCACCAGGTCGCTGTCTTCAGGCACGCCGGGCACGTCGTTGACGCGGCGGATGACGCCGTCGTCGCGCAGATCGAAGTGCAGCAGGTCGCCGCGGTCCAGCAACTGGAAAACCGTTTGCAGCAGATGGTAGCCATCGGCCCGCCTGCCGATGACATGCAGGAACAGGTTGAGCTTGGCCGGGGCCGGGCAGTCGTGGAGTGATCGCATGGCAGGCCCTCAGCGTGGCTGAAAACTGTCGATCACCAGCCGCAGCGCCACGTCGCCGGCCTGTTCGGTGCCGCGCGCAAGGTCGATGCGGCGCGGCCGCGCCGGGGCGCTGGCTTCCCAGGTCGTGAAACGCAGGCGCCAGCCATCGGCGCTGACGATCTCGCCGCCGTCATCCCGCGGTGCGAGGGCGATCCGTTTGCCGCCGGGCACGGTCACCATGCCCTGCAGCCAGTCGCGCAGGCCGGCCACCGGCAGGGGCCAGCCCAGCGCCTGGCTGGCCAGGGCGTCGGCATCGGCGGCCGACAACGGCGCCTGCCCGGCCTGGGTCAGCGTGGCGCCGGCCGGCGTCACCATGATCTGCGCCAGGGTCTGGCCCAGCGGCGACAGCAGGGTCAGTTGCGTATTGTCCGGGCGCTGTTTCCATTCGAAGCTGCCATGCAGCGCTTCATCACGCCCATTGAGCTGATAGCGCACCGACATGCGGCCATTGATATCGACCGATTGTTGATAGGCGCGCGTGACGCCGGACTCCGGCAGGGCTGGTGTGGCGGGCGGAACGCCGGCGCAGGCGGCGAGAAAGACAGGCAACGCCAGCAGGGCGGCGCGGTAGGGAAAGGTCATCGGTAAAGGGAAGCGAGGAAATGAGGCGGCGCCGCATTGCGCGGCGCACGCGCGAAGAGCCTGGGCCTACAGCCGCACGCGCAGCCGGCCCAGCGTGTTTTTCAGGGTGTCGTTCTTTGGGTCCTTCAAGCTGGCTTCGCGCCACAGCTTGCGGGCGTCGTCGCGCTGGCCGAGCGCCCACAGCACTTCGCCCAGATGGACGGCGATTTCCGGGTCCGGCCGCAGGCTGTAGGCGCGCCGCAGCAGTTCCTCGGCTTCCTTCAGGCGGCCCAGCCGGAACTGCACCCAGCCCATGCTATCCATGATGAACGGGTCTTCCGGCGCCAGGTCGAGCGCTCTGGAAATGAGCTGGTAGGCTTCCTCCAGCCGGATGTTGCGTTCGGCCAGCGAATAGCCGAGCGCATTGTAGGCATTCTGGTTCCTGGGCGCGATCGCGATGATCTTGCGCAGCGAGGTTTCCATCACATCAAGCCGGTTCAGCTTTTCAGCCAGCATCGCATGGTCGTAGAGCAGGTCGGTGTTGTCCGGATAGCGTTTCAATGCCTCTTCCAGCACCGCCAGGCCTTCCTCGCCGCGCTCGGCCGTGCGCAGCATCTGCGCTTCCGCCACGATGAGTTGCAATTCCTCTTCCTGGCCGCTCGCCCTGGTGTCATGCAGCACCTTGCGCGCGCTGTCGAGATCGCCATTCCTGCCTACCAGCTGGGCGCGCTTGATCTGCGCGCTGACATAGGCCTGGGGCGTGCCTTCCGGCACCTGGTCCAGCCATTTAAGCGCGGCGGGGATATCGTTGCGCTGCTCGGCAATCTGCGCCAGGATCAGCAGCGCCTGCGTGGGGTCGCGCTCGTCGTCGGGCTTGGCGCTCAGCTCCTCCAGATAGGTTGAAAGATATTTCTCCGCGCCCTGCAGGTCGTTGCGCTGCGCGCTCAGCAGGCCGAGGGCGTACAGTACGGTCAGATCCCTGGGCTGCTCCTTGAGCAGCACATTGAACTCGGCACGGGCCGCATCGTACTGCTTCTGCTCGACCAGGAAACGGGCATAGGCCAGCCGCACATCGCGTGATTTGGGATTGGCTTTCAGATAGTCCGCCAGCGACTTCAGCGCGGCGTCCTTGTCCGGCAGCACCTGCGCCAGGGTCAGCGCGGCCAGGTCGGAGGATGGGGAAATCGCCAGCGCTTCCCGCGCTTCGGCGGCAGCGCGCGGCGCGTCGCCGGCGGCATGCGCAGCCTGCGCCAGGGCCAGGTGCATTTCAGGCAGCGCCCTGTAGTCGGCCAGCACGTCTTCCAGCAGACGGAATGCGGCGGCCTTGTCGCGCGCCCTCGACAGCAGCCGCTGCGTTTGCAGGATGGTGGCGCCCAGCGTCGGCTTGCTGGCGGCCTTCAGGCGCTGCTCCAGGATGGGGCGGGCTTCCTCGAGGTTGTCGCCGATCAGGGTGAAGCTCAGGTAGAACTGGGCGGCTTCTTCCGATTCCGGTGAAATCTCGCGCCACAGCCGCACCGCGGCCAGCGCTTCATCGGTTTCCTTGGCATTGATGGCGATCTCCGCCGCACGCCGGGCCAGGCGCGGATCGCGCGACAGTTGCGCAATCTGCAGCATGTTGACGAAGGCATATTCCCAGTCGCCGCGCTGGTCGGCGATTTCCGCGCTCAGGTAGCGGAACAGCACTTCCTCGCTCAGTTCCGCCGCCGGCAGGCGCTCGCCCGGCGAGGCCGTGGTGCTGGCGCTGCGCAGGCGGGGCCGGCGTGGTGCGGAGGTGGCAGCTTGCTGCTCCGGCGCCTTCTGCGCGAGTGTTCCGGCGGAAGAGGCTGACTCGGAAGGTGCCCGCTCAGGCAGTCCCGCACAGGCGGACAGGGCCGCGCAGAAAAGGGCAATGGCTGGAAGGTTTTTCAAGAGCTTATCCTGGCTGATAGGCAAATTTCGATTCTACGCCCAACATGCTACGCGCGTGCGGCGTGCGCCCACGCGGATGCGGCGTGGTCAAATCGGGTCCGGGTTGCCATTGTAGCCACAAGACGAGCCGCGCAAAAATAAGCGGCGAAATTGCGAAATTCATCCCCAACTATCGGGCTCGTTCAAATTTCCAAGCACGTTCCCATGCCTGAACTACCTGAAGTGGAAGTGACGCGGCGCGGCATTGCGCCGCATATCGAGGGCCGCACGGTGCGCGGCGTTACACTGCGCCATACCGGCCTGCGCTGGCCGTTTCCGATCGACCTCGAACAGCGCCTGCTCAACCGCACCGTGCGCGCAACCAGCCGGCGCGGCAAATACCTGCTGATCGCTTTCGACCATGGCACCCTGATCATCCACCTTGGCATGTCCGGCCATCTGCGGATACTGCCGCTGGCGACGCCGCCGCAGAAGCACGATCACTTCGACCTGATGCTGGAAGACCAGGTGATGCGCCTGACCGACCCGCGCCGCTTCGGCGCCGTGCTGTGGCATCCGCACGAGGAGGGCAGCGTCGACAACCATCTGCTGCTGCGCGGTCTGGGCGTGGAGCCGCTGGAAACCCTCTTTTCCGGGCAAACGCTGTACAAGGCCACCCGCAACCGCAGCGCACCGATCAAGCAGGTGTTGCTTGCCGGAGACATCGTGGTCGGCGTCGGTAATATTTATGCGTCGGAAAGCCTGTTCGAGGCCGGCATCAATCCGAAAACGCCGGCGCACCGGATCAGCCTCGCCCGCTACGAGAAGCTGGCGCAGGCAATACGCCGAGTTCTGGCCGCTTCCATAGAGCGGGGCGGCAGCACGCTGCGCGATTTCGTCGGCGCCGATGGCCAGTCGGGCTATTTCCAGCAGAGCTATTTCGTCTATGATCGCGGCGGCGAGCCATGCCGGCAGTGCGGCAGCGCGGTGCGCCAGATCCGCCAGGGTCAGCGTTCCACCTTTTACTGTGTAAATTGTCAAAAATGACGCCCGATGCTAGGCTGTGGATAGTTCCGTAGAGCAATAAGGCATATCGTGAGCAATCTGGTTGAAAAATTCGGTGAGTACAGCCACTGGCGCAGTGGCGTGGTGCGCGCGTTGGAACGCTATCGCGACGCGATCCAGGCCGCCGGCCTGGCCGATGAAGGCAGCCAGCAGCGCATCACGCGCACCCTGGCCCGCCTGGCCGAGGACAGGATGACGGTAGCTTTCGTCGCCGAGTTCTCGCGGGGCAAGTCGGAGCTGATCAATGCGATCTTCTTTGCCGGCTATGGCCAGCGCATCCTGCCGTCGTCGGTGGGCCGCACCACGATGTGCCCGACCGAGTTGATGTATGACGCCAGCCTGCCGCCCTCGATCCGCCTGCTGCCGATCGAGACCCGCGCCACCAGTCAGTCCACTACCGACCTGCGCGCGCAGCCGGATGCTTGGACGGTAATGCCGCTGGATGTGGCCTCGACTGACGGCATGCTGGAAGCCTTCCGCCAGGTCAGCCTGTCGCGCCGGGTGCCGGTCGAACAGGCCCAGGCTTATGGCCTTTACGATCCGGACGCTGCCGACAGCGGCATGACGGTTGGCGCCGACGGCCTGGTGGAAATTTCGCGCTGGCGGCATGCGATTGTGAATTTCCCGCATCCGCTGCTGCAGCAGGGCCTGGTGATCATCGACACGCCCGGCCTGAATGCGATCGGCACCGAGCCAGAACTGACCCTTAACCTGATACCGAACGCCCACGCGGTGCTCTACATCCTGGCCGCCGACACCGGCGTGACCCGCTCCGATATCGATGTCTGGCGTGAGCATATCGGCGCCAGCGCCGGCCGCATGGTGGTGTTGAACAAGATCGACAGCATGTGGGACGAGCTGCGCGGCCCCGCCGAGGTGGAAGCGCAGATCGCACGCCAGGTCGCCGGCGCCGCCCAGACGCTGGAACTGGATGCGTCCCAGGTCTACCCGGTGTCGGCCCAGAAGGGCCTGGTCGCCAAGATCAATGGCGACGCCGCACTGCTGGAAAAGAGCCGGCTGCCGGCGCTGGAATCGGCGCTGTCGCAAAAGCTGATACCGGCGCGGCGCGAGCTGATGCAGGCGCAGTTGCATGCCGAGGCGGCGGAGCTGATCGCCTCGCGCCAGTCGCTGCTGTCGTCGCGGCTGCGCAATGTGGTCGAGCAGTTGGTCGAGCTGAAAAGCTTGCGTGGCAAGAATCAGAATATCGTGGCGCACATGATGAAGCGCATCGACATGGAAAAGGCCGATTTCGATGCCAGCCTGGTCAAGCTGCAGGGCACCCGCACTGTGTTCGGCAACCTGTCGGCGGAGCTGTTCGCCCATCTTGGCACTGATGTATTGAAGAACAACATCCGCGATACCCGGGAAGCGATGCAGTCCAGCCTGTTCTCGGTCGGCATGCGCGATGCGGTCAAGCGCTTCTTCACCGAGGTCGAAGGCAACCTGATCCTGTCGGGCCGCAAGATCGGCGAGATCAGCGACATGATGGCGGTGATGTACCGCCGCTTCTCCGCCGAGCACGGCTTTGCGCTTTCCACGCCGATGCCGTTTTCGCTCAAGCGCTATGCCGACGAGATCGCGGCGGTCGAGTCGGCCTATCACAGGCAGTTCGGCGCGGGCGCGCTGCTGACCACGCCGCAGCTGGCACTGATGCAGAAGTTCTTCGACTCGATTGCCTCGCGCGTCAGGCAGAGCCTGCTGCTGGCCAACCGCGATGTCGAAGCCTGGCTGAAGGTAGTGATGGCGCCGCTGGAAGCCCAGATCCGCGAGCACAAGAACCAGCTGAAGCAGCGCCGCAATTCGATCGAGCGCATCCATCTCGCGGCCGACGACCTGGATGTGCGCGTCACCGCGCTGGAACGCATGCAGGCCGACCTGGAAAACCACAGGCAGGCGCTGGCAGAGTGCGAGTCCGGACTGAAGGCGGCGCTGGTGGCCGATGCGCCGGTGCCGGCGCCATCCATGGCGGCCGGATGAAACGCATCGTCGATCACGATATTCCGCTGCAGGACCCGTCCTTTTCCGCCGACGTGGTGCGGTGGCAGAAGCAGCACGGCCGGCATGCGCTGCCCTGGCAGAACACACGCGACGCCTATCGCATCTGGCTGTCCGAGATCATGCTGCAGCAGACCCAGGTCGCCGCGGTCATTCCGTATTACCAGCGCTTCCTGGTGCGCTTTCCCGATGTGACGTCGCTGGCCGAAGCGCCGGCCGAGGACGTGATGGCCCACTGGAGCGGCCTGGGCTACTACTCGCGCGCCCGCAATCTGCATCGCTGCGCGCAGCGCGTGGTGGCCGAATACGGCGGCGTCTTTCCGGCCGACCCGGCGCTGCTGGCCGACCTGCCTGGCATAGGCCGCTCCACCGCCGCCGCTATTTCCGCCTTTGCCTACGGCACCCGCGCCGCCATCCTGGACGGCAATGTGAAGCGGGTGTTCTGCCGGGTCTTCGGCATCAAGGGTTTCCCCGGCGCCAAGCCGGTCGAGGACAAGCTTTGGCAACGGGCCGAAGCCCTGCTGCCGCATGAGGATATGCAGGCCTATACCCAGGGCCTGATGGACCTGGGCGCCACGCTATGCACGCGCAGCCGGCCGGATTGCCAGCGCTGCCCGCTGGCGCATCGCTGCGTGGCTTTTGAAACCGGCCGCACTGCCGAACTGCCGGTCAGGAAGCCGAAGAAGGCGGTGCCGGAACGGCATGTCGGCATGCTGGTGATCGTCGACGATGGGCAGGTCTTGCTGGAGCAGCGGCCGGGCAGCGGCATCTGGGGTGGTTTGCTTTCATTGCCCGAGGTCGCCCTGGACGACTGGGACAGGCGCATGGCGGCCGCGGTCGCGCCTTTCGGCGTGATGCAGGCGCATGACAAGCTGCAGCCCTTCAGCCATGGCTTTACGCATTTCAAGCTGCATGTGGCGCCTTACCGCGTCCATTTGTCGCAGCGGCATGCGATGGCGGCCGAGGCCGGCCATGTATGGTATCCGGTGGCCAAGCTGGCGCAGGCGCCGCTGCCGGCGCCAGTGAAGAAAATGCTGCTGGATTTGCTGGGAACGCGGGATTTATTCGGCAGTTGACTTGCCTGGCCCGTAAAGGCGTGCATAACGGCGTTCCATTTAAAAACGTTTGTCCATGCGGATCTTTTATTTAGCGCAGCGTACTCAAATTTTTTGACCCCTACGCGAGCGTGAAATGGATTCCACTCCTAAACTGGGCATTTCATCGGCGAATCTGCATGAGTTGAATTCGCCGGATGCCGTTACTGACAGCACTTCCCCGACATCGAATCAGACAGCGCCTGTTCTTTCCGAAAGAAAAACGAATTCGGAACCACTGCTGGGCCAGAATCAAGAAAAAGTCGCCTTTAAACATTATTTCGGCAATTTGGTTTTAAGAATGCTTACTTCCTCTGAAGCAAGCAATGGATTAGCTCCTCAAGATTATTTCAGACACGCTTCCGCCTGCATTGTATTAATGCAGGAAAGCGATAAGCCATCTGCAACCCATACCCTATTGGACCTATTGAAGAACCGGGTGGATATCTATACGCATAAGGCATCCGTAATGGGGAGCGGCTTGGCGCGCGACAGCCGGGAAACGGCACGGGATATGTTAAGCCCACTCAAGTATCTTGCTGAACGTGAAGAGTCAGGGCTCGATGACACCATCCGTGCCAGCCTCCAGAGAGAACTCAGTGCTTTGGAAGCTCAGGTCAACCTGGAATATGAATTGCGGAACGATAAGGAAAACGGTGTTCATGCCGTCCTTCTGCAACCCAAATCGTCGTGAGATTGTAGTTGGCAGTCATGTAAAGGCATCAATGGGATTGGCAAGCTGCCGCCATGGCTGATTTTCCAATGCCCGGTTGTTGACGCATCAATGCGACTTGTCGCCCGCCACAATCCCATGCTGCACCAGATACTGATGCACGATCGCCAGCCGGCTTTGTGCATCCGTCAGTTCCAGCAGCTTCTGCCGCGCCAGCGTGGAAATCGGCAGGATCTCGCACCAGCGATTGGCGACCCAGCAGGTGCTGTCCAGTTTCAATTCCGCCGGAAAGGGGCTGAAGCCGCCTTCGCCGCTGGCGCGGGCGGCTTCATTGATGTCCTTGATGACGGTATTCAGCGCAGTGGCGCAGGCCACCAGTTCGGCGCTGGGCGGCGCGTCGGCATCGTCGGCAATCAGTTCCGTCCTGGCTTCGATGCGCTGGTCCGGCAGGGTCCGGGTTTCCAGCACCCGGAAGCGCTGGCCGCCGCTGGTCTGCAGCATCAGCAGGCCCAGTTCCGGCATGTCCCACTCCACGATATGCGCCAGGCAGCCCACGCTGTCGGGCTGGGCCGCGACGCCGACTTCCTTGCCTGACTTGATGCGCACCACGCCAAACGGCGCATCGCGCTTCATGCAGTCGCGGACCATGTCGATATAGCGCGTCTCGAAGACCCGCAGCGGCAGCGCGCCGCCGGGGAACAGCACGGTATTGAGCGGAAACAGCGGCAGCCAGGCGTGATCGGACATAGTGGGAATCCGCAAGGGGAAAGGGCGTCAGTCAAGCTCGCGATGGCGCTTCAGCACCCGCGCGGCGTCCTGGAAATAGGCGGCAAGATGCTCGACGAAATACACCGAACGATGCTGGCCGCCGGTGCAGCCGATGGCCACGGTCAGATAGCTGCGGTTGTCGTTCTTGAATGACGGCAGCCATTTCTCGACGAAATTGCGGATGTCGCCCATCAGGTTTTCCACTTCCGGCAGCGCATCGAGAAAATTGATCACTGGCTGATCGCGCCCGGTCAGTGGCCGCAGCGCCAGATCGTAATACGGATTGGGCAGGATGCGCACGTCGAACACCAGATCGGCGTCGAGCGGCACGCCGTACTTGAAGGCAAACGATTCGAACAGCAGCGTCAGCGGTGAGTGGTCGCTTCCGACCAGATCCTTGATCCAGGCGCGCAGCTTGTTGGCCGACAGGCCGGAAGTGTCGATCACCTGGCCCAGGCCTTCGACGTCGGCCAGCATTTCACGCTCGCGGCGGATGCATTCGACCAGGGTGGGGCGATGGGTCGGGCTCTTGTCGTCATCGCCGATGGATTCGCGGTGCGACAGCGGATGGCTGCGGCGGGTTTCGGAAAAACGGGTGATTAGCGACTCGGTCTTGGCGGTGAGGAACAGCACCTTGACGTCATGCCCCTGCTGCTTGAGCCAGCGTATGTCGGCGGGCAATTCCGCCAGTGACAGCGCGCTTCGGGCATCGACCGCAACCGCCAGCGCCGTGGCGCCATCCTTTTGCCGGGTTTCCACCAGCGCGCGCAGCAGCGTGGGCGGAAGGTTGTCTACACAGAAGTAACCGGCATCTTCAAGGGCTGCGAGGCCGATCGATTTGCCGGATCCGGATATGCCGGTAATGAGTATGATGCGCATCGCCCGATCATACCGCAAACCGCACCGATTTAAAGGCCAAGCCAGCCAGCCGGAGCACTGTCTCAGGCTTCGTCGTCCATCGCCTTTTGCTGGCGTTCCATGAAGTCCTTCAGAGTATCGATGCCGCGCAGTTGAAGAATGGTATTGCGCACCGCGGCTTCCAGCAGCACTGCCAGGTTGCGGCCGGCTTCGACCGGGATCACCACCTTGCGGATCGGCAGGCCGAGCACTTCCTCGCTTTGGGAGTGCAGCGGCAGCCGCTCGTAGTTTTCTTCCAGCGTGCTGCGCCTGACCAGATGCACGATCAGCTTCAGGCGCATTTTCCGCCGGACCGCGGTTTCGCCAAAGATGGTGCGGATGTCCAGCAGGCCCAGGCCGCGCACTTCCAGCAGGTTCTGCAGCAGCGTCGGACAGCGGCCTTCGATCATGTGCGGCGCGATGCGGGCGAATTCCACCACGTCGTCAGCCACAAGGCCATGGTTGCGCGAAATCAGTTCCAGACCCAGTTCGCTCTTGCCCAGCCCCGACTCGCCGGTAATGAGCACGCCCACCCCCAGCACATCCATGAACACGCCATGCATGGTGATGCGCTGCGCCAGCTTCTTGGAGAGATAGACCCGCAGATAGTCGATCACCTGGGCCGCAGGCAAGGGCGTGGAAAACAGCGGGATATTCTTCTCGTCGCAGATCGCCAAGATGTAGGCCGGGGTTTCCAGTCCCTGGGCGATGATGAATGCCGGCGGCGCGCCGGCCACCAGTTCTTCGGTCTGGTGCTGCCGCGACAGCGGCGACAGCCGCTTGTAGTACTCGGTTTCCTGGTGCCCGAATACCTGGATGCGTCCCGGATGGATCAGGTTCAGATGGCCCACCTGGTCCGCCGCCGACGCGGCGTCGCCGGAAATCAGGCGCTCGCCGCCGGGAAAACCGGCGAACCAGCCCAATTGCAGCGCTTCGCGGTTATCGTCGTAGAGCTGCTGTATCGACAGCGGAGTGGAAAGCGGCATCGGGTGCTTACACCTGGAAAAAAGAGGACAAGGCTAACCGGTAAAACTCAGGCAACGTTCTGCATGCTGGACTGCCAGCCGATGATGCGATCATGCACCGCCTTGGCATCGGGATCCTGTGCCAGGCCGCTACGGAATGCATCGTCGGAAAACATTTCGGCGATTTCGGACAAGATTTCCAGATGCTGCTGGGTGACGTTGTCGGGAATCAGCAGAAAGATCAGCAGACTCACCGGCTGACCATCCGGCGACTCGAACGGAATCGGCGCGGCAAGGCGCACGAAGGCGGCGATCGGCGCCTTCAGGCCCTTGATGCGGCCATGCGGCACGGCAACAGCGTGGCCCAAGCCGGTGGAACCCAGTCGCTCACGGGCAAACAGGTTATCCGAGACCGTTGACCGGGCGATGCCAAAATTGTTCTCGAAGATCAATCCCGCCTGTTCGAACGCGCGCTTCTTGCTCGATACGTCTAGGTCGAGCACGACATTCTCTATGGGAAGGATCTGGCTGAAGTGGGTCATGATGCGATGCACAATAAAAGTGGCTTGTCGCTGCGGATTATAGGCGCATTGCAGGATGGAAGCTCCTGGTTGCCTATGCCGTGGCGGCCGTGTTGGGGCCGCTGATGCTGTATATGGGTGCGGCTGTCCCTGTTTCCAGTCGCACTTTATACGCGATATCCCAGCGGGGCAATGTATTTAAGAAACATTTCCTCAAAAAAGGAATGACAATTATTGACGTGGCAATCGCAGGTTCGAAGGACGCTGGCCAGTCGTGAAATTGCTCCGCCATGGATTGATGTCCAACCCGCCGCGGCGTGTAAAGCGGGCGTAGACCGCCAGCTTCTGTGGCTGGCAATGGCGCAACAGGTCCATGAATATGCGTTCCACGCATTGTTCATGGAATTCATTGTGATTTCGGTAGCCAATCAGGTACTTCAGCAGGCCTTCCTGATTGATGGCGGGGCCGACATAACGGATCTGCACGCTGCCCCAGTCGGGCTGCCCGGTGACCAGGCAGTTGGACTTGAGCAGATGCGACACCAGCACTTCCTCGACCGGCGCTTCCTCGCGGGCGCTCCTGAGCAGCGCGGTATCGGGGCTGTAATTGTCGACCTCGATATCGAGCCGGTCCAGCAGCAGGCCTTCGAGGTCGCCCATTTTCAGCTTGCTGAAATCCTCGGGCGCCGTCAGCGCCACCTGCACCGGCGCGCCGGTGGCGGCGGACAGGTCGGCGCGCAGCAGCTCCAGCAGCGCGTCTGCGCCGGCCAGCCGGGTCTGGTTGAAGGAATTGAGATAGAGCTTGAAGGACTTCGACTCGACGATGTTGGGCGAGTCGGCCGGGATCATGAAGCTGACCACCGCGATCTGCGGCTTGCCGCGCAGGTTCAGCCACGACACTTCATAGGCATTCCAGATATCGATGCCGAAGAAGGGCAGCGTGCCCGACGACAGCCCCAGTTCACTGCGCTTGCCCTGGCGGGCAATCGGGAACAGCAGGGAGGCATCGTAGTCGCTCTTGTAGGTGGCGGGCTTGCCGAGCGGGGAATCTTGCGGCGTGTCAGGCGTGGTCATGGCTACGGAATCCGGCGGAAACCGGCATTTTGCCAGATTCCGCCGGGCGGGGTTTCGAAGCGCCCGGCGGACGATTCAGAGGAAGAGCTTGTAGGCCGGATTGTCGTTCTCGTCCCAGTAGCGGTAGCCCAGGCTGGCCAGCGAGGCGCGGAAGGCCTTCATTTCCTTTTTCGGCACCTGCAGGCCGACCAGGATGCGGCCGACGTCGCCGCCCTGGTTGCGGTAGTGGAACAGGCTGATGTTCCAGTTCGGCGCCATGCTGGCCAGAAAGCGCAGCAAAGCGCCGGGGCGCTCCGGGAATTCGAAGCGGTACAGCAGCTCGTCCTGCGCCAGTGCGCTCCTGCCGCCGACCATGTGACGGATATGCATCTTGGCCAGCTCGTCGTGCGTCAGGTCCAGCGTGCGGTAGCCATGCTTCTCGAAGCTCCTGGCGATCTTGCCCGGCTCGTCGCGGTTGGCGATCTGCAGGCCGACGAATACATGGGCCTCGCGTTCGTCGCTGATGCGGTAATTGAATTCGGTGACGCTGCGCCCGCCGACCAGTTCGCAGAAGCGCCGGAAGCTGCCGCGTTCCTCGGGAATGGTGACGGCGAACACCGCTTCGCGCGATTCGCCGACCTCGGCCCGTTCCGCCACCAGGCGCAGGCGGTCGAAGTTCATGTTGGCGCCGCAGGCAATCGTCACCAGCGTCTCGTTCTTCAGCGGCCGCTTGGCCAGGCGCTCGCGCTCGATATAGGCCTTGGCGCCGGCGACCGACAGCGCGCCGGCCGGCTCCAGGATGCTGCGGGTGTCCTGGAACACATCCTTGATCGCCGCGCAGACGGCGTCGGTGTCGACCACGATGATGTCGTCGACATACATCTTTGCCAGCCGGAAGGTTTCCTCGCCGACCAGCTTGACCGCGGTGCCGTCGGAAAACAGGCCGACATCGGGTAGCGCGACCCGGCGCCCGGCTGCGAGACTTTGCGCCATCGCGTCGGAATCGGTGGTCTGCACCCCGATCACCTTGATGTCGGGCCGCACCGCCTTGACGTAGGCGGCGATGCCGGCAATCAGGCCGCCGCCGCCGATGGCCACGAAGATCGCGTGGATCGGGCCGGAATGCTGGTGCAGGATTTCCATCGCGATGGTGCCCTGGCCGGCGATCACGTCCGGATCGTCGAAGGGATGGACGAAGGTCAGCTTCTGCTTCTTTTCCAGCGTCAGCGCATGGCCGTAGGCATCGCTGTAGGAGTCGCCGTACAGCACCACTTCGCCGCCACGGGCGCGCACCGCGTCGATCTTCACCTGCGGCGTGGTGGTCGGCATCACGATCAGGGCCTTGCAGCCCAGGCGCGATGCCGACAGGGCCACGCCCTGGGCATGGTTGCCGGCCGAGGCGCAGATCACGCCGCGCTTCAGCTGCGCCGGGCTCAGGTTGGCCATCTTGTTGTAGGCGCCGCGCAGCTTGAAGCTGAACACGCTCTGCATGTCTTCGCGCTTGTAGTAAATGCGGTTGCCGGTGCGCTCGGACAGGCCGGGCGCGAATTCCAGCGGCGATTCGATGGCAACGTCATAGACGCGGGCGGTCAACACTTTCTTCAGGTAATCGATGGTCATGGCTTTCTGGCTGATGAGGCGATTGCTGTGCGCCGTGGCGGCGCGTGGGCGGGGCAGGCATGCGCATGCGGCTTGGCAACACATTATAATGGACGCCCCTCGGCGGAACCCGTTCCCCGGCACCGGCCGGCGCCGCATCGATGACAAGTTCAACCAAAAAAGGCGGGTCCGACTTCGCATGATACTTTCCGCAATCGAATGGCTGCTCAACGTGCTGGCTGCGCCGGCCGTGGGCCTGACCTCGGTGTTCTTCATCAGCCTGGTGTCGGCGACGCTGGTGCCGATGGGCTCGGAGCCGGCGGTGTTTGCGGTGGTCAAGGCCAATGCCGCGATGTTCTGGCCGGCGATCCTGGTTGGCACCGTCGGCAACACGCTGGGCGGCATCCTCAATTACGCGCTCGGCTATGGCGCCAAGCAGGTATTCGCCCATGAGCGCAAGACCCGCTGGTTTCACTGGCTGGAGCGCTATGGCGCCAAGACCCTGCTGCTGTCCTGGCTGCCCGGCGTGGGCGACCCGATCTGCACCGTGGCCGGCTGGCTACGCCTGCCGTTCTGGCCCAGCGTGGGCTATATGGCCATCGGCAAGTTCCTGCGCTATCTCATGATGACGGTCGCGCTGCTGTATGTGCCGGACGGCGTCTGGCGGCGCATCGCGGAACTGTTCTGACGGGTCTTTCCGCTGCGGCGGCGCCCGGCTGAAGCAGCTGATCGGGCGATTTCCGAATGGCGATGCCGCCTGCCTGATGCGGCGCAATACGCTAGAATGCTCGTTTAGCGTCAGTCCCTCCCCAATTCCCCTCTGATGAACGCTCCAGCTCAAATCCAGGCTTTACTGTCCGACGTGCCGGCCCCGACCCGGCTGCGCGAAATTCCCTATAACTACACTTCGTTTTCCGACCGCGAAATCGTGATCCGCCTGCTGGGAGAAGAGTCCTGGCGCCTGCTGGACGCGCTGCGCGGCGCGCGCCAGACCGGCCGCTCGGCGCGCATGCTCTACGAAGTGCTGGGCGACATCTGGGTAGTGCGGCGCAATCCCTATCTCCAGGACGACCTGCTGGACAACCCGAAGCGGCGCCAGGCCCTGATCGACGCCCTGAACCACAGGCTGGGCGAAGTCGACAAGCGCCGTCTCGCTGCCGACGGCGGCGACGGCGCGGACATGGATGCGCAGCAGCGCAGCGACAGCGTGGAAACCCTGCTCAGGGCAGCCAGGAAGGCCGTGGCCGACTTCGGCGAGGAATTCCGCCAGACTTACGACCTGCGCAAGCGTGCGGTGAAGGTGCTGGGCCGCTACACCGAAAAGGACAACATCAAGTTCGACGGCCTGTCGCGGGTGTCGCATGTCACCGACGCCACCGACTGGCGCGTGGAATACCCCTTCCTGGTGCTCACGCCCGACAGCGAAGAGGAAATGGCCGGCCTGGTCAAGGGCTGCATCGAACTCGGGCTGACCATCATCCCGCGCGGAGGCGGCACCGGCTATACCGGCGGCGCGATTCCGCTGACGCCCATGTCGGCCGTGATCAATACCGAGAAGCTGGAGCAGCTGGGCGAAGTCGAAATGATGATACTGCCTGGCGTGGACCGCGAGTACGCCACCATCTACACCGGCGCCGGCGTGGTCACCAAGCGGGTGTCCGACGCGGCCGACAAGGCCGGCCTGGTGTTCGCGGTCGACCCGACCTCGGCCGAGGCATCCTGCATCGGCGGCAATATCGCGATGAATGCCGGCGGCAAGAAGGCCGTGCTGTGGGGCACCGCGCTGGACAACCTGGCGAGCTGGCGCATGGTCGACCCGAACGGCGACTGGCTGGAAGTCACCCGCCTGGAGCACAACCTCGGCAAGATCCACGACGCGCCGGTGGTCAAGTTCAGGCTGGAATGGACCAAGCCGGCCGCGCGCGGCCGCAGCAACCAGCCGTTCCGCTCGGAAGTGATCGAGGTGGCGGGCAAGGTGTTCAGGAAGGAAGGCCTGGGCAAGGACGTGACCGACAAGTTCCTCTCCGGCCTGCCCGGCATCCAGAAGGAAGGCTGCGACGGCCTGATCACGTCGGCGCGCTGGATCCTGCACCGCATGCCGAAACATGCCCGCACCGTCTGCCTGGAATTCTTCGGCCAGGCGCGCGACGCGATTCCTTCGATCGTCGAGATCAAGGACTACCTCGACAGCGAAACCGCCAAGGGCGGCGCCATCCTGGCCGGCCTGGAGCACCTGGACGAGCGCTACCTGCGCGCGGTCGGCTATGCCACCAAGTCCAAGCGCGGCGTGCTGCCCAAGATGGCGCTGTTTGGCGACATCGTCGGCGACGATGAGGACGCGGTAGCCCGCGCGGCCTCGGAAGTGGTGCGCATCGCCAATACCCGCGTCGGCGAAGGCTTTGTCGCGGTCAGCCCGGAAACACGGAAGAAATTCTGGCTGGACCGCGCCCGCACCGCGGCGATCGCCAAGCACACCAACGCCTTCAAGATCAACGAGGACGTGGTGATCCCGCTGAACCGCATGGGCGAGTACACCGACGGCATCGAGCGCATCAACATCGAGCTGTCGATCAAGAACAAGCTGCAGCTGGTCGACGAACTGCGCGCCTTCTTTGCCAAGGGCAATCTGCCGCTGGGCAAGAGCGACGACGCCGAAGGCAGCGGCATTCCGCCGGCCGAGCTGCTGGAAGACCGGGTCAGCCAGGCCGAGCAGCTGCTGGCCGGCGTGCATGCGCGCTGGACCTACCTGCTGGCCAACATGGACAAGCCGCTGGCCGCGGCCAAGGCCGACCTTGCGGTGCTGGGCCTGGACAAGCTGTCGGCCGCCTTCGACGAGCGCCTGGCGCAGCAGCCGGAGGCGACCGTCTTCGATGTCACCCAGGACCGCACGGTGCGGGTGTCGTGGAAGAGCGAAGTGCGCGCCGGCCTGCGCCAGATCTTCAACGGCGGCGCCTTCAAGCCCATCCTCGATGAATGCACCGCGATCCACAAGAAGGTGCTGCGCGGCCGCGTGTTCGTCGCGCTGCACATGCATGCCGGCGACGGCAATGTGCATACCAACCTGCCGGTCAATTCCGACCACTACGAGATGCTGCAGGACGCCCATGCGGCGGTGGCGCGCATCATGACGCTGGCGCGCTCGCTCAACGGCGTGATCTCCGGCGAGCATGGCATCGGCATCACCAAGCTGGAATTCCTGACCGAGGACGAGATCGTCGAGTTCCGCGAATACAAGCGCCGGGTCGATCCGGAAGGCCGCTTCAACAAGGGCAAGCTGCTGAACGACCCGAACATGCATTCGGACCTGCGCAATGCCTATACGCCGTCGTTCGGCCTGATGGGCCATGAGTCGCTGATCATGCAGCAGAGCGACATCGGCGCCATCGCCAACAGCGTCAAGGACTGCCTGCGCTGCGGCAAGTGCAAGCCGGTATGCGCCACCCATGTGCCGCGCGCCAACCTGCTGTACTCGCCGCGCAACAAGATCCTCGCCACATCGCTGCTGGTGGAAGCCTTCCTGTATGAAGAGCAGACGCGGCGCGGCGTGTCGATCAAGCACTGGGAAGAGTTCGAGGACGTGGCCGACCACTGCACGGTATGCCACAAGTGCGTCACGCCTTGCCCGGTCAATATCGACTTCGGCGACGTGTCGATGAACATGCGCAACCTCCTGCGCAAGATGGACAAGAAGTCTTTCAACCCGGGCACCGCGGCCTCGATGTTCTTCCTCAACGCCACCGATTCGGCCACCATCAACGCCACCCGGCAGGTGATGATGGGCTGGGGCTACAAGGCGCAGCGCCTGGGCAATGAAGTGCTCAAGAAGCTGGCGAAGAAGCAGACCAAGGCGCCGCCGGCCACGCATGGCAAGCCGCCGGTGCGCGAGCAGGTGATCCACTTCATCAACAAGAAGATGCCGGGCAACCTGCCCAAGAAAACCGCGCGGGCGCTGCTCGATATCGAGGACGACAAGATCGTTCCCATCATCCGCGACCCCAAGACCACCAGCGCCGATACCGAGGCCGTGTTCTACTTCCCCGGCTGCGGCTCGGAGCGGCTGTTCTCGCAGGTGGGGCTGGCAACCCAGGCGATGCTGTGGAATGTCGGCGTGCAGACCGTGCTGCCGCCGGGCTATTTGTGCTGCGGCTATCCGCAGCGCGGCTCGGGCGATTACGACAAGGCGGAAAAGATCATCACCGACAACCGGGTGCTGTTCCACCGCATGGCCAACACGCTGAACTACCTCGACATCAAGACCGTGATCGTGTCCTGCGGCACCTGCTACGACCAGCTGCAGGGCTATGAATTCGAGAAGATCTTCCCCGGCTGCCGCATCGTCGACATCCATGAATACCTGATGGAAAAGGGCGTCAAGCTCGAAGGCGTCAATGGCGTGCGCTACATGTATCACGACCCCTGCCATACGCCGATGAAGCTGCAGGACCCGCTCAAGACCGTCAATTCCCTGATCACCACGGCGGATGCGCAGAAGATCGAGAAGAACGATCGCTGCTGCGGCGAGTCCGGCACGCTGGCCGTGTCGCGGCCGGATATCTCGACCCAGATCCGCTTCCGCAAGGAGACCGAGATGGAGAAGGGCGTGGCCAAGGTGCGGGCTGACGGTTTCGCCGGCGACGTCAAGGTGCTGACGTCCTGCCCGTCCTGCCTGCAGGGCCTGTCGCGCTACAACGAGGATGCCGGCACCACCGCTGACTACATCGTGGTCGAGATGGCGCGCCACCTGCTGGGGCCGTCCTGGCTGGAAGACTATGTCGGCCGGGCCAACAGCGGCGGCATCGAGCGGGTGCTGGTATGACGGCGGCCTGCGAGCTGTGCGAGGGCAGCGGCGGCGAGGAGCTGTACCGCGACCACCAGCTGCGGGTGGTGCTGGTCGACGATGCGCAGTATCCCGGCTTCTGCCGGGTGATCTGGCAGACGCATGTGAAGGAAATGACCGATCTCGCGCCGACCGAGCGCAGCGCGATGATGCAGATGGTGATGAAGGTCGAGACCGCGCTGCGCGAGGCGATGAACCCGGACAAGATCAACCTGGCCAGCCTGGGCAACATGACGCCGCACCTGCACTGGCATGTGATACCGCGCTTTGCCGACGATGTGCATTTCCCCTCGCCGGTATGGGCCAATGCGCAGCGCGCCGCCGACGCCGCCACGCTGGCATCGCGCAAGGCGCAACTGGACGCACTGCGCGCCGCGCTGGCGCGGCAGACCGCGCAATAAACTGGAGACTGACAACATGGCTGGCTCGCAACAGACACCCCCGGCGCCGACGCCGACCGAAATCGCAGTGCGCAGGCAGTCGCGTCTGCTCGATATTGCCTTTGACGACGGCGCCAGATTTTCGCTGCCCTTCGAACTGCTGCGGGTGTATTCCCCTTCGGCCGAGGTGCGTGGCCACGGCCCCGGCCAGGAAACCCTGCAGACCGGCAAGCGCAATGTCGACCTGACCGCGCTGGAGCCGGTCGGCAATTACGCGGTGCAGCCGCATTTCGATGACGGTCATAACACCGGCATGTATTCCTGGGAATACCTGTACTGGCTGGGCAACAACCAGGCCGAGCTGTGGGAAGACTACCTGGCGCGGCTGGATGCGGCCGGGCATGGACGCGAGGCGGGTCGCGATGTGGCGATGGCGCCGGCCAAGGCGGGCGGCCATGGGCATGGCTGCGGCGGGCACTGACAGCCTTTGACCTTTGAAGGCGACAGCCCGTCGCACTAGCACTAGCACTAGCACTAGCACTAGCACTAGCACTACGCCCGTCCCTGGTCCGCCATGCCGGCGATGCTTAAAGCAAATCGGGCGCAGCGCCTGTCGTAGGGTGGAACACCCCGAAGGGGCATTCGACGAGGCGGTCGATCAAGGCAGCAGGTCGCAATCGCCAGGGCCGCCTGGCGTAGCGAACCGCCTGGCTAATCAACGGCGTCGTGCAAAGGTGTTGAACTGCTAGTGGCAGGCGTCACTGCGAGACAGCAATTGCTTTCGATGTCAAATGCGCCAAGACGACTGCACTATCGTTGTAACGATTCGGTGGAATGCCCCTTCGGGGTATTCCACCCTAGGGGCTCCGGGCGCCGCCCCTGATTTACTGCAAGCTTCGACTTCACGGTGCAAGCGCATGAGCAAACCGGTGAAAGGCTATGGCGCCGGCTTGCTGTCCGGCGCTGCGCATTGACCGCTGTGCCGCGCGGCATGCGGTTTCAGGGTGCCAAGCCGCCTGCCGCGGCGGTCTCGGCCTTGCTTTCCCGCTTCGCGCAATGCGGGCAGGAGTCGCCATACACATACAGCGGCGACAACTGCTCGCGCGGCGTGACCACGGCGCGGCAGGCATAGCACTGCACGGTAGGCGTGGCTTCCAGCTTCGGGTTCAACGCGGTGCGGCGGTCGAAGACGAAGCAGTCGCCGGTGTAGTGGTCGCCGCCCACTTCCTCGAAATACTTCAGGATGCCGCCCTCCAATTGGTAGACATGGTCGTAGCCGATGTTCTGCATGTGGATCGCCGCCTTCTCGCAGCGTATGCCGCCGGTGCAGAAGGTCACCACGGTCTTGCCGGCCAGTTCATCGCGATGCCGCGCCACCACGTCTGGAAACTCGCTGAACTTCTCGATGCGGTAATCCAGGGTGTCGTTGAAGGTGCCGACATCGACTTCGAAGGCATTGCGGGTGTCCATCATTACCACCGGCCGGCCTTCATCGTCATGGCCCTGGTCCAGCCAGCGCTTGAGGTCCGGCGCCGTCACGGCCGGCGCGCGGCCCAGCTCGGGCTTGATCAGCGGGTGCTTCATCGTGATGATTTCGCGCTTCAACTTGACCAGCATGCGCTTGAACGGCTGCTCGTCGGAATAGCTTTCCTTGACTTCTAGGTCGGCGAAGCGGGCGTCGGCGCGCAGCCATTGCAGGAAGCGGTCGATGCCGTCGCGGCTGCCGGCCAGGAACAGGTTGATGCCTTCCGGGCTCAGCAGGATGGTGCCCATCAGGCCCAGCTCGGCGCAGACGGCCTGGAACGCGGGCCGTTTTTCAACGGTGTCGTCGAAGGTGATGAATTTGTAGGCGGCGATGTTGACGAATGGTGAGGAGGGTTGCATGCCAGATAAGGTAAGTCATTGATTCGTCGGCATTATAAACCGCGGTGTGGCGTGCGCGCCAAAAACCCGGTTTGGCGCGGACAGGGCTGCGGGTAAAATAGCCGGATGACCTCCCCGCAATTCATCCATCTTCGCCTCCATTCCGAATTCTCCATCGCCGACGGCCTTGTCCGCATCGACGACGTGGTGAAGGCGGCAGCGAAAGACGCGCAACCCGCACTTGCCATCACCGACCTCGCCAACCTGTTTGGCATGGTCAAGTTCTACAAGGCCGCGCGCGGCAAGGGCATCAAGCCCATTGCCGGTTGCGATGTGTGGATCACCAACAATGACGACCGCGAAAAGCCGTCGCGCCTGCTGCTGCTGGTCAAGAACCGGGACGGCTACCTGCAGCTGTGCGAGCTGCTGTCCAAGGCCTGGCTGACCAACCTCTACCGCGGCCGCGCCGAGATCCGCGGCGAATGGCTGGAGGCGCTGGCGCCAGGTGGACTGATCGCGCTGTCGGGCGCCCACTTCGGCGACATCGGCTGCGCCTTCGAGCGCGGCAATCCGCAACTGGCCGAGCGTTGCGCACAGCGCTGGGCAGCCGCTTTCCCCGGCCATTTCTATATCGAGATACAGCGCGCCGGCCAGCCCAACATGGAGCAGCAGGTCCGGCAGTCGGTGGCATTGGCGGCCAGGCTGCAACTGCCGGTGGTTGCCACCCATCCGGTGCAGTTCCTGTCGGCCGAGGAATTCGTCGCGCATGAAGCGCGCACCTGCATCGCCGAAGGCGAGATCCTGGCCAATCCGCGTCGCCCCAAGCGCTTCAACGAGCAGCAGGCCTTCAAGACCCAGGCCGAGATGGCAGAGCTGTTCGCCGACCTGCCGGGCGCACTGGCCAACAGTGTCGAGATCGCGCGCCGCTGCAACCTGGTGCTGGAACTGGGCAAGCCCAAGCTGCCCAACTTCCCGACGCCGGACGGCATGACCATCGACGACTTCCTGGTGGCCGAGGCCAGGCGCGGATTGGAAGAGCGCCTGCTGCATCTGTTCCCCGACGAGGCGGTGCGCGAGCAGAAGCGGCCGCGTTATGAAGAGCGCCTGAAGTTCGAGACCGACACCATCATCAAGATGGGCTTTCCCGGCTACTTCCTGATCGTGGCCGACTTCATCCAGTGGGCCAAGAACAATGGCGTGCCGGTGGGGCCGGGCCGTGGTTCGGGCGCCGGTTCGCTGGTGGCTTATGCGCTATCCATTACCGACCTCGACCCGCTGGCCTACAACCTGCTGTTCGAGCGCTTCCTGAATCCGGAACGGGTATCGATGCCCGACTTCGATATCGACTTCTGCCAGGAAGGCCGCGACCGCGTGATCCAGTACGTGAAGGATCGCTACGGCCGCGAGGCGGTGTCGCAGATCGCCACCTTCGGCACCATGGCCGCCAAGGGCGCCGTGCGCGACGTCGGCCGCGTGCTCGACATGGGCTACAACTTCTGCGATGGCATCTCCAAGCTGATCCCGTTCAAGCCCGGCAAGCTCGTCACCATCGCCGACGCCATCGAGGAAGAGCCGCTCCTGAAGGAGCGGATGGAGAAGGAAGAGGAGGTCAAGCAGCTGCTGGACCTGGCGCAGCAGGTGGAAGGCATCGCCCGCAACATCGGCATGCATGCCGGCGGCGTGCTGATCGCGCCCGGCAAGCTGACCGATTTCTGCCCGCTCTACACCCAGGGAGGCGACGCCGGCGTGGTGTCGCAGTACGACAAGGACGACGTGGAAGCCGTGGGCCTGGTGAAGTTCGACTTCCTGGGCCTGACCACGCTGACCATCCTCGACCGCGCGGTGCGCTACATCCGCCAGCTGGACCCGGCGATGGCCGAGTTCAGCCTGGACAAGCTGCCGCTGAACGACCGCGCTTCCTACGAGCTGCTGACCAAGGCCAAAACGGTGGCCGTGTTCCAGCTTGAAAGCCGCGGCATGCAGGGCATGCTGAAGGATGCAAGGCCCGACCGCTTCGAGGACATCATCGCGCTGGTGGCGCTGTACCGGCCCGGCCCGATGGACCTGATCCCGGACTTCTGCAAGAGGAAGCACGGCGAGCGCTTCGACTATCCCGACCCGCGTACCGAAGGCATCCTGTCCGAGACCTACGGCATCATGGTGTATCAGGAGCAGGTAATGCAGATGGCCCAGGTGATCGGCGGGTATTCGCTCGGCGGCGCGGACTTGCTGCGTCGCGCGATGGGCAAGAAGAAGGCCGAGGAAATGGCGCAGCATCGCCAGATCTTCCGCGAGGGCGCGGCCAGGAACGGCCTGTCCCAGGAAAAGGCCGACGAGATCTTCGACCTGATGGAGAAGTTCGCCGGCTACGGCTTCAACAAGTCCCACGCAGCCGCCTACGCGCTGCTGTCGTACTACACCGCCTATTTAAAGGCCCATCATCCGGCCGCCTTCATGGCCGCCAACTTGTCGCTGGCCATGGATGACACCGACAAGATCAAGATCCTGGTGGAAGACGCGGTGGACATCTGCGGCCTGACGCTGCTGCCGCCCGATATCAACCAGTCTGACTACCGCTTCATGCCGGTTGGCGAGCCGCCCAGCGTGAGCAAGAAGAAGGTCAGGGAGATTCGCTATGGCTTGGGCGCGGTCAAGGGCTCGGGCCAGGGCGCGATCGAGGCCATCCTCGCGGCCCGCCGCGACGGCCCCTTCGCCGACCTGTTCGACTTCTGCAAGCGGGTTGACAAGAAGCAGATCAACCGCCGCACCATTGAGTCGCTGATCCGCGCCGGCGCCTTCGACAGCTTCGAGGTCGATCGCGGCATCCTGTTGGCCTCGGTCGGCTTTGCCATGGAATGCGCGGAACAGGCCGAAGCCTCGGCCAACCAGGTCAGCCTGTTTGGCGGCGACCACAGCGACATGGTAGCCCCGCCCGAGTATGTGAAGGCGCCGCCCTGGAGCGAGAAGCAGAAGCTGACCGAGGAAAAGACCGCGCTCGGCTTTTACCTGTCGGGCCACCTGTTCAATGCCTATGCCGAGGAGGCGCGCAAGTTTGCCCGCACCCGGCTGTCCGACCTGTCGCCATCGCGCGAGCCGCGGCTGATGGCCGGCATCATCGCCGGCCTGCGGGTGCAGATGACGCAGCGTGGCAAGATGGTCATCGTGCTGCTTGACGATGGCAGCGCGGCGGTGGAGGTCACGGTCTACAACGAAGTGTTCGACGCCAACCGGCACCTCTTCAAGGAAGACGAGTTCCTGGCGGTGCAGGGCAAGGTATCGGAAGACCGCTTCTCCGGCGGCCTGCGCATCACCGCGGAAAAGGCGATGGACATCGCCACCGCGCGCATCCAGTTCGGCAAGAAGTTTGCGTTCTCCATGACCGACAGCACCGACCCGGCGCAGATCAAGGCCATCCTGTCGCAGTTCCGCTCGGAGCAGGGCCTGCCGCTGGCGATGCGCTATACCCGGCACGGCATCGATTGCGAGGTGCAGTGGCCGGATGAGTGGCGGGTGGCGCCGGCCGATGCCCTGAAGCAGTCGCTGTTTGACCGGCTGGGCGCGCGCAGCGCGGCGGTGGAGTACTGAGTCGGGCAGCTTTGGCCAAGGTCGTTGCACCCTGCCAAAGCAGTTGCCTTTACTGCCCGTTGAACGCAGGGCGGCGTCGATGCCTGAAGCGGACAAGGTGCGGCGTCTGTCGTAGATACTGTCATGCCAGTCAAGCCCATGTCATGTTGGATCGAAGGCCTGCCGTAACCTCAGTACGCCAAAGGCAGCATGGATGGGCCTGGTTGGCTTTCCAGCCGCGGCCAGTCGCTGGCGGAACACGCCGCCGCAGGCGGTTCCGTGCAAGGCCACCACGGCAGGCATGCAGTCCGTAGCCTGGGTGAAGCGCAGCGCAACCCGGGCCATCCATTGATGAAGCCAGTCGCATTGCCAGAGAGGCGAAAAGGCCGGGTTTGAGAATGCGCCAGGAAAGCCCGGGAGGCATCTATTGCGTCACGGGGCAATCCGAATTGCGCTGCGCTTCACCCAGGCTACGCTGCGCTTCACCCAGGCTACGCTTGCTGCCGTGGCGGTATCGCGTAATGCCCCTTCGGGGTATTACGCCCTACGTCTTCCATGATGCTTTACCTGCTCATTCCAGCGTCACCCGCGCAAAGAATCAGCGCTCCGTAGGGTGGAATACCCCGAAGGGGCATTCCACCATGGGTCGATCAAGGGGTTGGCAGACAATGCCGTCGCGGTTTGCGAACGCCCTGCAATGCCCTCAGGTATTGCACCCTGCAAATGCGGCTGCTCTTCCAACTGCAACGACAACGCCATTCGCTTCATCGCGCTGCAATGGCTGTCATTGCTTCCCATTTTTGATCGCCTGGCCTTCTGCCGCCCCATCCATCACGAACGATTACCTGAAATTCTGCAAGGCCATCACCGCCCATGCGCAACATTGGGTTCTCATTTCCTCGCTGATCGTCCATCAAAACTGCTGATCGCTTAGTCGACATAGCGCCAGATCAAACGGCCTGAACCGGTTGCGATCTGTCAAACACCGGCTTGCCCACGCCGCGACACTAGCGCCTGCGACGGGCCTCACAAGCCGCAGGAAGTCGCATTCCACATCAACTACATCAGGAGCAATTCGATGAACGCAATCATGCAGTTTCTGAAGGAAGAGGACGGCGCCGCCGCTGTCGAGTACGGCTTGCTGGTGGCCCTGATCGCCGCCGTGATCGTGACGGTGGTGGCGACCCTGGGCACGCGGGTCAAGGCCGGCTTCACCACAGTGTGTAATGCACTGACCGGCGGATCAGGCGCCTGCACCTGAGTAATCACGGGCCCGGCATGCCGGGCCCGGTACGCACAATGAACACAGACATGACCGCTTCCATGCTGCTTGCCAGCCTGTTCCTGCTGCTGGCGGTTGGCCACGACTTCCGGCATCGTCGCATCCCAAACAGCCTGGTCGCCGCCGGCATGCTCGCGGCAATGGCCTGTGCCGGCGCAGCCGATGGCATCGGCCTGCGGCTGGCGCTGGCCGGCATGGCCATAGGGCTGTTCTCGCTACTGCCCCTGTATGTGCTTGGCGGGCTGGGTGCCGGCGACGTCAAGCTCATGGCCATGGTCGGCGCCTTCATTGGCCCACAGTGCATGCCGCTGACACTGCTTGCCACCCTGCTTGCAGGTGGCGCGCTGACGCTGGCAGTAACGCTATGCCAGGGCACGACAAGGCAGATGCTGCATAACGTGCGCGACATGCTGTGCAGTGCGTGGTGGCGGCTGGCATGCCGCCAGTTGCCCAGGATAGATCCGGCACCCGCCTCCGCCGGCAGGATGCCTTATGCATTTGCCATCGCCAGCGGCGCATGGCTGCAGTGGATGCTGGCCGACAGCAGCCTGGCGGCCCGGCTGGCCCTGTATTGAGTTGGCCTTGTACCGAAGCAGCGCGGCGCGAGCCGATTTGAAGGAGCAGCATCATGAGCAAGACCTTACGCAGCCTGCTTTCCATTGGCATTGCCTTGCTTGCCGCACTGGCCGCAGTGCTGCTGGCGGCGCGCTGGAGCGCGCGGTCCACGATCGACATGCGCCATATCGCGGTGGCGGCAGCCGAGATCCAGCCTGGCACCCGGCTGCGTCCTGACATGCTGCAACTGCTGCCATGGCCGGCCAGCAGCCTGCCTCAGGGCATTTACACGGAGCTGTCCTTGCTGAACGGACGCGTGACCCGTGTTGCGCTGGCGCGCGGCGAACCGGTGCAGGACGCCAGGCTGGCCCAGCCGGGCGCCACCGGCGGCCTGTCGGCACTGGTGGCGCATGGCAAGCGCGCGATGACGGTCAGGGTCAATGACGTGGTGGGTGTGGCCGGCTTCGCCCTGCCGGGCAATTTCGTCGATATCCTGGTCAGTACGCAGGATGAACGACGCACGCCGGGCGAGCGTGAGCTGGCGATTTCCAAGCTGGTGCTGGAGCGCATCCTGGTGCTGGCAGTGGCGCAGGAAGCGGGACAGGGCGACACCCGGCCCAAGGTGGTCAATGCAGTCACGCTGGAAGTCACGCCGGCAGAGGCCGAGCAGCTGGACCTGGCGCGCAGCGTGGGGCAGCTGTCGCTGGTGCTGCGCAACCAGGTGGATCTGGCGCCGGCGCGCACGATCGGCGCTACCAAGCAGACGCTGCTGAAAACAGCGGCGCCCGCGCCGGTGGTCAAGGCCTCCCCAGTACTGCCAAGGCCGGAGCGGTCAGCGCCGCCACAGCAATGCCAGCAGGTGTTTACAGGGGCAGGGCCGCTGGTGCAGTGTTTTTAATGCATGGACTAACCGGCGGACTAAAGGCTGAGGCGGTGTAGAGCATGCTGATCTGACTGCTTGCCTGTCCCATCAGGCGGGCAAGCAGCGGTTGCCGTGGATCGGCACGCCAGCCAGGCGTAGCAGTCAGGCTTGCAAGCCTGACCGGCGTTGCTCTACCTCCTTTGCTTTGCCATGCACCCCGTGTGAACAGGCGCTCGGCGCCGCATTACCTTGCCGGCATATCTCTTTTGCAGCAGGACGCTTCCATCCCTTCGCCCTGATGACGCGTAGTCCGTATTGCGTTGCCTGGCATGGATGAAAGCCAGGAGGCTGCCATCCTTCCACCGTCCTGCAAGCGAATCTGCTGCCGCATGTCGCCTTCCCTGATGTGGTGTTTGATCCTTTCCTGCGGGTGCAGACCGGTTGCCCGCCTTGCGCCAGGCAGAGGGAAGCAATCGCGATAACGCATGTCGCATGCCATCGTCTTTTGGACATCCTTTAGCAGCGATGAAAGCGCTTTTTACATCGCTGACAGGCTGGCTTTACTGCTGATCGATCACTTGACTTAGCGCCACATCAAGCGCCGGAAACGCCTTGTTCTTTATCAAGCCCACGCCATGGCGTATGCACACACTGGCGCCTGCCGTCATTCAAGTGCGTTGTCTTCCAGCCTGATGAAAGGATATTGATGCAACGTCGATCGCCATGTTATCGCCTGCCTGTCATGGCCTTGCTGCTGGCACAGCCCTGGGCGCTGGCGGCCCCGGTGCAGCCACTGCAGGCCACGTCGGTGCAGACACAGCAGCCCGCGCCGCGCATGCAGGCGCCACCGCCCTGCATCGGCGACATCGACACGGCGGCCCCGCTCGGCGTGGCCCAGGGCAAGTCGCTGATGCTCGACCTGCAGCATCGTGGCTTGCCATCGCCCGCCTGGCTGCGCGCCGTCGGCGATACCGACGTGCTGCAACTGGAGCCGACTGCATCGGCCGCGCCACGCGGCATGTTCTTCCTGTTCGGTAAAAAAGTGGGCGCCACCAACCTGCTGTTCCAGAACAGGGACGGCCGGTGCGGCTGGGTTGAAGTGGCCGTTGGCATCGATGCCGGCGCAGTGGAAGCCAGGTTGCGCCAGTTGCTGCCGCAGGAAGCCGGCATCCGTGTCGGCGCGGCTGCCGATTCCCTGGTCCTGTCGGGCGTTGCCAGCGATGCCGCAGCAGCAGAGCAGGCATTGCTGGTAGCGGAAGCCTATGCGCAGCGCGGCAATGCGGCGTCGCAGCTGCCAGGCGCCACAGGCAATGCACGCGTGATCAACCTGCTGTCGATCGCATCGCCGCAGCAGGTCATGCTGGAAGTGAAGGTCGCCGAGATCTCGCGCAGCATGCTGGAGAAGCTGGGCATCGATGCGGCGCTGGGACGCAGCCGCGGCAACTGGTCGGCCAGGCTGGCGGCGCAGTTCGTCGCCGGGGCCAATGGCACGCTGGGCCTGGTGAAGAACAGCGGCGAATTCATCAGCCTCGATGCGGAGAAGGGCGATGGCCTGGTGCGCATCCTGGCCGAGCCCACCATCATGGCCGTGAGCGGCCAGGAAGGCAGCTTCCTGGCCGGCGGCCGCATCTTCATCCCTGTGGCGCAGAACAGCGTCAATGGCGGCACCGTCACGCTGGAAGAAAAGGAATTCGGCGTGGGACTGCGCTTCACGCCCACGGTGCTGGGCGGCGGCCGCATCAACATCCGGGTGTCGCCCGAGGTGTCCAAACTCTCGCGCGAAGGCGTTGGCCTGTCGGCCCGCGGCACCGGCGGCAATGCGGTGCTGCCGCTGTTGACCACCCGCCGCGCCAGCACCACGGTGCAGCTCCAGGACGGGCAAAGCCTTGCCATTGGCGGCCTGATCCGCGACAGCCTGGCGCAGAACATCCGGGCCTTGCCCATGCTGGGAGAGGTGCCGGTGCTCGGCGCGCTGTTTCGCAGCAGCGACTTCCAGAACGACCGCAGCGAGCTGGTATTCATCGTCACGCCGCGGCTGGTGCAGCCGCTGCAGGCCGATGCGCCGCTGCCTACCGATGGCCTGCGCATGCCAAGCCGGGCCGAGTTCTTTTTGGGCGGGAAGATGGAAGCCGCACCGGCTGCCCAGCCCGCCAGGGAGTGATCATGCACAAGCGTCTTCTGATTCCCCTGCTGCTGTGCTGCGCCGCCTGCGCGCCAGTGGCGCCGCAGCTTGACAGCCGCTTCGGCAGCAGCGTGCGCAATCTGATGGCACAGCAGGCGCTGCCCTCCATGCCGGCCAATGCGGACGGCGATGCCGGCATGGACGGCGCGGCGGCGCGCGGCGCGCTGTCACGCTACCGGCAGTCATTCCAGAGCACCGCGCCTGCGCCTGCGCCAACCGTGTTCTTCAATGCCGTCGGTGGCGGCAATGGCAGGTGAGGGCGCCATGACCGGATTGCGGATCGCCGTCATCGCGCCCGGCGCGCGGCAGATAGAAAGCCTGCTTGGGCTGCTGCCGGCTGGCAGCCAGGCCAGCGCCTATCCCGGCACGCTGGCCAGCCAGGCAGCCCATGCGGCGCTGGCGGCGCCCGATGTGCTCGTGGCGGATCTGGGCGACGGGGCTGCTTCGGACGTGCTGCTGCCGCTGCAGGCCTGCGCCGGCCTGCCGGTACTGGCGCTGTCAGCGCGGCAGGATGCCGAGTTCCTGCTGGCCGCCATGCGTGCCGGCGTGCGCGAGGTGCTGCCGCTGTCGCCGGATGGCCAGCATTTGCGCGCCGCGCTGGAGCGGATTGCCGGCCTGCGCAGCAGCCAGCGCGCCGCACAGGGCAAGCTGCTGGCCTTCGTTTCCTGCAAGGGCGGCAGCGGCGCCACCTTCCTCGCCGCCAATCTGGCCTATGCGCTGGCGGCGCAGGGCAGCCGCACGGCGCTGCTGGATTTCAACCTGCAGTTTGGCGACGCCCTGCTGTTCCTGTCCGACCGCGCACCGGTGCGCACGCTGGCCGACCTGGCGCGCTCGCATGAGCGGCTGGATGCAACCTTCCTGGCGGCCAGCATGACCGAGGTGGGGCCGCTCTCGGTGCTGGCGGCGGCGCAGGACCCGGCGCAGTCCGCCGACATCCTGCCCGACCATCTCGCATCGGTGCTGGCGCTGGCGCGCAGCCGCTATGACCATGTGGTGGTGGACGTGGGCCGCAACCTGGATGCGCGCAGCCTGCGGGCGCTCGACCAGGCCGACCTGATCTATCCGGTGCTGCAGATCACCTTGCCCTTCATTCGCGATGGCCGGCGCCTGCTGGAAGTATTCGGCGGCCTTGGCTACGGCGCCGGGCGGATCAGCCCGGTCGTGAACCGCCATGAAAGACGCGGCGACATCAGCATCGCCGAAGTCGAGCAGACGCTGGGCATGGCGGTGGCACGGACAATACCGAATCACTATGCGGCTGCCGCCGCGTCGGTGAACCAGGGCGTGCCCATCATCAGGCTGGCGGGCAGAAGCCCGGTCAGCCGGGCGCTCAGGCAATGGAGCGCCGGGTTCGTGGAGGCGCCGGTGGCGCGCAGAAGCTGGATGCCGACATGGAAACGCAGCTTGGGCTGAGCAAGGCGTTGCGTGGCGGTGTGTAGTCCGTGCCGCGGCCGGCTGCATTGCCGGCCTGGTGATCAGCTTCATGCAGCAGATGAAATCAACGAAGGCAAAGGAGACCCATGATGTCATTGCGTCACCGTCTCGAATCAGGCCTGCCGCTCGCTCAGGGGCCCGCCAGCGTATCGCTCATCAATGACGAGCTCCGGGCCCGCCTGCATCGCCAGTTGCTGGAGCAGATAGACCTGCGGGCGCTCGAAGCGCTGCCGCAGGCCGAGGTATCGGCGCAGTTGCGGGCACTGCTCGACGACATGCTGACAGCCGGCCATGCCGGCCTGAACGAGGCCGAGCGGCGGCTGCTGCTGCGCGACATCCAGCATGAGATGTTCGGCCTGGGACCGCTGGAGCCGCTGATGGCCGACCCGGCGGTGTCGGACATCCTGGTCAATGGCAGCGGCCGCATCTATGTCGAGCGCCATGGCCGGCTGGAACGCACCGCCGCGCATTTCCGGGATGATGCGCACCTGATGAAGATCATCGACAAGATCGTGTCGCGGGTGGGCCGCCGGGTCGACGAGGCCAGTCCGATGGTCGATGCCCGCATGGCCGACGGCTCGCGGGTCAATGTGGTGATTCCGCCGCTGGCCATCGATGGCCCCTGCCTGTCGATACGGCGCTTTGCGGTCATGCCGCTGACCATGGCCGAGCTGTGCCGCAGCGGCAGCCTGACGGAGCCGATGGCGCAGGTGCTGGAAGGCCTGGCCAGGGCGCGCATCAATCTGCTGGTGTCGGGCGGCACCGGCAGCGGCAAGACCACGCTGCTCAACATCCTGTCCGGCTTCATCGATGAGGGTGAGCGCATCGTCACCATCGAGGACGCCGCCGAGCTGCAGCTGCGGCAGCCGCATGTGGTCCGGCTGGAAACCCGCCCGCCCAGCGTGGAAGGCTGCGGCGAGGTCACGCCGCGCGCGCTGATGCGCAATGCGCTGCGCATGCGGCCGGACCGCATCATCATGGGCGAAGCGCGCGGCGCCGAAGCGGTGGACATGCTGCAGGCGATGAACACCGGGCATGACGGCTCCATGGCCACCATTCATGCCAACAGCCCGCGCGATGCATTGACGCGCCTGGAGAACATGCTGGGCATGGCGGGCATGCAGTTGTCGCCGCGGGCGGCGCGGCAGCAGATCGCGTCGGCACTCACCGTGGTGGTACAGGTCGCACGGCTGTCGGATGGCCGCAGGCGCGTAACCAGCGTCCAGGAAATCACCGGCATGGAAGGCGATATGGTGACCATGCAGGAAGTGTTTGCATTCCGGCAGACCGGCGTGGCCGCCTGCGGCACGGTCGAAGGCAGCTTTGCGGTCGCCGGAATCTATCCGCGCTTCTGTGAACGCCTGCAGGCCCGCGGCGTGGCCTTGCCGGCCGCGCTGTTTGCCGCGGCGCCGCGGGGGATGGCATGAGCAATGACGCCCTGATCCTCGGCCTTACGGTCTTCCTGGTAGTGCTGATGCTCATTGAAGGGCTGCGCATCAGCCTGGCGATGCTGGACGACACCATGCCGCCATCGACCCGCCTGCGCGAGCGGTTGCGCGATGCCGGCCCGCCAGGCCGGCAGCCGGGCGGCTCCATCATCAAGCAGGGCAGGCTGGCGGATGCCCGCCTGCTGCGCCAGTGGCTGTCGCGCTTTGCCTTTGCCGGCGCGGTCGAGAAGCTGCTGGCGCAGGCTGGCATGCGCATCAAGGTTGCGCCCTTCCTGCTGCTGACGCTGGGCCTGGCCGGCCTGCCTTCGCTGTTTGCGCTGCACCGCCGGCGCCGGCGCCTGGCGCGCATGGAGGCGCAGCTGCCCGATGCGCTGGACCTGCTGTGCGGCGCGCTGCGCGCCGGCCATGCGCTGCCTTCCGCCCTGCGGCTGGTGGCCGACGATACCGAGGCGCCGCTGGCGGACGAGTTTCGCATCCTGGTCGATGAAGTGGGATACGGCGCCTCTCTGGCCGACGCGCTGCGCCGGATGGCGCTGCGCAATCCCGGCGGCGATATCGGCTGCTTCGTGGTGGCGGTGCTGATACAGCGCGACACCGGCGGCAACCTGACCGAACTGCTGGCCGGCATTGCCGCGCTGGTGCGGGAACGCCAGAAGCTGCGCGGCCAGATCCGCGTGCATACGGCCGAGGCCAGATTGTCGGCATGGATACTGGGGCTGCTGCCTTTCGTGCTGGCGGCCGGCCTGCACTTGGCGCATCCGCAGTTCATGAGCCTGCTCTGGACCGATGAAACCGGCCGCAGCCTGCTGCTGACGGCGCTGGCCCTGCTGGTGGCGGGCGTAGGGTGGATGCGGGTCCTGGTGCGGAGCGCATCATGAGCGGCGCCGGTCACGCGGGCGCCATGCTGGCGCTCTTTGCCGCCGTGTTCGGCATCATCCTGCTGCTGGCCCGGCGCATGCTGCCCGGTCCAGCTGCTTACCGCTTGCGGAAGATGAAAACAGCCGCGCCCGGCGGCGCGGCGCTGGTCCGCCGCAGGGAGCCGGGCCCGGGCCCGGGCCTATTGCGGCGCCTGCGCGACCGGCGGCGCCGGCGGGCACTGGCGCATGCCTTTCCGGACCTGCTGGACCTGCTGGTGGTGTGCCTGGAAGCGGGCCTGGGCATCGACGCGGCAATTGCCCGGGTCAGCGCCGACATGGCGCTCCATGCGCCCGAGCTGGCGGCGGAACTGGAGCAGGTCTCGCTCGAACTGCGGGCCGGCGCCGGTCGGCAGGCGGCCTTGCGTGCCATGGCGCAGCGCACCGGCCTGCATGAACTGCAGGCGCTGGCGGCGGTGCTGGCGCAGGCCGAGCGCTTCGGCACCGGCGTGGCCGCCGCATTGCGCCAGCATGCGGCCGAGTTGCGGCTGCGCCGCCGCCTGCTTGCCGAGGAAAGGGCGGCCAGGCTGGCCCTGAAGCTGCTGTTCCCGCTGATCTTCTGCATCTTTCCGTCGCTGCTGCTGGTACTGCTTGGCCCGGCCTCTATCCAGGTGCGGCAGGCACTGCTGTCGGGGGCGGCATCATGAGCCGCGCTGCCCTTGCATTGGCTGCACGCCGGCCGCAACGCCGCCGCGGCGGCACGCTGGTGGAGTTCGCGCTGGTGGCGCCCGTGGTGCTGCTGTTGTTCTTCGCGATACTGGAACTGGCGATCCTGTTCTGGGTCAGCCTGACCATGCAGCATGCCGTGCGCGAAGGCGCGCGCCTGGCGGTTACCGGCGCGGGCGGCGCCATGCGCGAGGCCCTGGTCATGGGCCGCATTGCCGAACAATCGATGGGACTGTATGGCCTTGTTCACCCGGTGCTGCATGTCAATGGCATCACGGTGCCGTCTGATGGCGCCAGTCCGCCGGCCGGCCTCTTCGGTGCGGGCGGCAGCATGCTGCTGTTGCGCCTGGACTGCCGCTGGCCGGTCGCCACGCCGCTGCTCAGGCCCATGCTGGGCGAGGCATTTCAATTCAGCGTGGCTGCCAGCATGCGCAAAGAGGCTTTCGAATGAGGCGCCGGCCGGTCTGCCTGCAGCGCGGCGCCGCCGCCATCGAGGCGGCATTGCTGCTGCCGTTCCTGGTGCTGCTGGCGCTCCCGGTCGCCGACCTGGCACGCGCACTGCAGACCCATCTGGTACTGGTGGCGATCAGCCGCGAGGGCGCCAGCATGGCAGCGCGCGGTTTCGGGCCGCTGGGAGCGAGCAGCCAAGCCATGATGGACACTCTGGCCGCGAGCGCGCCGCCGCTGGACATGCGGCGTGACGGCATGCTGTTCGTCACCCGGGTGATGGGAAGCGCCAGCGTGCCCTTGGCCCTGGAGCAGTACCGCTGGCTGGCCGGCGGACTGGATGCGCGTGCCGAGGTTGCCCGCTGCGCCGCCTGGGATGACGGGGGTGGCTGCACGGTGCCGATGGGCATGGCGATATTGCCCGAAGGCGGCACGCCGGACGATGGCGAGGTGGTCCATGCGTTCGAAGCGCGTTACCGCTTCCGGCCATGGTTCCCGCTGCTGCCGGGCCTGGAAACCGAGATGCATGCGCTGACCCTGTTCTGATCCCGACCCCATGCGCCACTTCATCCGCCAGTCAGCCCAGGTGCTGCCCTTGACCGCCCTGTTGCTGGTGCTGCTGGTGGCCGTGGCCGGCATGGCGCTCGATTCCGGCCGGGCCTACCTGGTGCGCGTGCGGCTGGCGGCGGCGGTCGATGCGGCTGGCCTGGCCGCGGCGCGCGCCGTCACACGCGGCGAGGATGCCGACAGCCGCAAGGCCAGCGCGGTAGCGGCGGCAGGGCGCGCATTCCGGGCCAACTATCCCGAGAACTATCTCGGCTCCGTGCCGCTGCTGGGCGCGCCGCAACTGTCCTTCGAGCAGGGCAGGGTGCTGGTGGACGCCAGCGCCAGCGCATCCCTGCCGCTCGGCCTGACCACGGTCATGGGGTTTACCAACATGGATGTCGTGGCCAGTGCGCAGGCGGTGCGGCGCGACCTCGACCTGGCGCTGGTGCTGGATGTCTCGAGCTCGCTGGCGCCGGTGGCGCAGCAGGTAAGGGATGCCGCCGTATTGTTCCTGGAACGCTTCAGTCCCGATACCGATCGCGTGGCGCTGGTCCGCTTCGCCTACGGCGCGGTGGTGGACATGCCGATCCGCGCCGGGCAGCGCGGCTTCGACCGGCCCGCCATGCGCCGGCAACTGGCAGCGACGCAGTTCTCGGGCTATACCAATTCGGCGGAAGGCTTGTGGCAAGGCCATGCGCAGTTGAACAGCGTGCCTGCCGCGCAGCGCTCCAGCCTGCGCGTGATGGTGTTCTTCTCGGACGGCGTGCCGACTGCGCTGGCTTCCCGCTTCGGCGTGGCCGCGCCTGCGGGCTGCGACCTTGCCGGCGTGCTGATCAGTGACATCGACGGCAGCAGCGTGCGCGGCCTGTGGCGCATGGACCGCCAGGAAGAGCCGGTCCCTGGCTGCGCTACGGTGAGTCTTTCACCGCAGGCGCTGCCACGGTACTACAACGCCCATGGCGAGCACACCGACCTGCCGGTGGTGGGCGGCACGCCGCGCAGCGTTGGCGCGACGCCAGACTGGACCAATGTCAACCGCGCAGCGCGCAACCTGGCCGAAGCGATGGCCGCGCGGGCGCGGGCCGACGGCGTCCATGTCTATACCATCGGCCTCGGGCCTGAACTGCTGCAGTATGCCGGCGCCGACGCGGAAAGCGGCAGCGACATGCTCAAGTGCATGGCCAACAGCGCCGATGCGCCGCCGCGCTGCAGGCAGCCGTCGCAGCCGGCTGGCGTGCATTGCCATGCACGCGACGCGGCCGGGCTCAAGCCCTGTTTCGCCATCCTTGGCGCGGAGATATTGCGGCTGACGAAGTAGGGCAGGGCGCATCAATACGGCAAAAAGGCGCATGCCACGCCATCCTCCGCCGCAAGAACGGTTGCCAGCCGCGCCATGAAACACGATAAAAAAAAGCCGCCTCTCGGCGGCTTTTCTGTTCGAACAGGAATCCCGGTCAGATGTTTTCCAGGAAGGTCTTCAGCGTGTCCGAACGCGACGGATGGCGCAGCTTGTTCATGGCCTTGGCTTCGATCTGGCGGATGCGCTCGCGGGTCACGTCGAACTGCTTGCCCACCTCTTCGAGCGTGTAGTCGGTCGACATTTCCACGCCGTAGCGCATGCGCAGCACCTTGGCTTCGCGCGGCGTGAGCGAGTCCAGCACTTCCTTGACCGCATTGCGCATCGAGGCATGCAGCGCCGCGTCCACCGGGGCCAGGGTGTTGTTGTCCTCGATGAAGTCGCCGAGCTGGGTGTCGCCATCCTCGCCCATCGGGGTTTCCATCGAGATCGGCTCCTTGGCGATCTTCATCACTTCGCGGATCTTGTGCTCGGGCATGTCCATCTTCTCGGCCAGCGTCGCCAGGTCCGGCTCGCTGCCGGTCTCCTGCATGATCTGGCGCGAGATGCGGTTCATCTTGTTGATGGTCTCGATCATGTGCACCGGCACCCGGATCGTGCGCGCCTGGTCGGCGATGGCGCGGGTGATGGCCTGGCGGATCCACCAGGTCGCATAGGTCGAGAACTTGAAGCCGCGACGGTATTCAAACTTGTCCACCGCCTTCAGCAGGCCGATATTGCCTTCCTGGATCAGGTCCAGGAACTGCAAGCCGCGATTCACATACTTCTTCGCAATCGAGATCACCAGGCGCAGGTTGGCCACCGTCATTTCACGCTTGGCCTGACGGGTGCGCATTTCCCCGGCAGCCATCTGCTTGTTGATGCGGCGCAGTTCGGGCAGCGGCAGCGCGACGCGTTCCTGCAGCGCCACCAGCTTGGTCTGCAGTTCCTTGATGGCCGGCACGTTGCGGGCCAGGACCACGCTGTACGGATGGTTGCCGGCGACTTCGCCGTCCACCCATTCCAGGTTGGTCTCATTGCCAGGGAACACCTTGATGAAGTGGGTGCGCGGCATGTTGCAGCGGTCCACGGCCAGGGCCAGGATCTGCTTCTCGATATGGCGCACTTCATCGACCTGGGCGCGCAGCGTGTCGCACAGCGCTTCCACGGTCTTGGCGGTGAAGCGCATGCCCAGCAGTTCATGCGAGATCACTTCCTGCGCCTTGGCATAGGCCGGCGAGCCGTAGCCTTCCTTGGCGGCTGCGCGGTTCAACTTGTCGAACTGGGTACGGATGGTGGCGAATTTCTCCAGCACGCTCTTGCGCAACTGGACCAGCTGTTCGCCGGAGAAGGTCGAGGCGCCGCCGGCGCTGGCAGCGCTGCCGCTTTCCTCTTCTTCCTCGTCTTCCAGCTCGTCGTCCTCGTCGTCCGACTCGTCGTCGCTGGCGGCTACGGCAGGCGCCGCATCCGCGCCGGTGGACAGGTCGACCAGGTCGTCGACGATATCGTCGACCTTGATCTCATCCTTTTCCAGGCGCTCGGCGGCGGCAATGATTTCCGAAATCGTGGTCGGGCAGGCGGAGATGGCCTGGATCATGTCGCGCAGGCCGCCTTCGATGCGCTTGGCGATCTCGATCTCGCCGTCGCGCGTGAGCAGCGGCACCGCGCCCATCTCGCGCATGTACATGCGCACCGGGTCGGTGGTGCGGCCGAAGTCGGAATCGACAGTCGACAGCGCGGTGGCGGCGGCCGCCTCGGCTTCATCGTCGCTGGCCACGGTGGCGACGTTATCCGACAGCAGCAGGGTTTCCGCATCCGGCGCCTGCTCGTAGATCGCAATGCCCATGTCGTTGAAGGTGCCGATCATGGTTTCGATCGCTTCAGCGTCGCCGACGTTGGTCGGCAGATGGTCGTTGATCTCGGCATAGGTCAGGAAGCCGCGTTCCTTGCCCAGGTTGATCAGGGTGCGGATCTGCTGCAGGCGGTGCTGGATTTCCTCTTCGGTCGCGCCTTCGTCGTCCTTGCCTGCCTTCTTGCGGTCCTTGGCCTTGCTGGCCGCCTTCAGTTCGGCACGCTCGACCGCGTTCAACGCCGCGACTTCATCGTTTTCCGGCGTGAATTCGGACGGCTTGCGGCCGCGCCGGCCCGGCACCTTCACCGAGGGCAGCACATAGCCGGAGGTATCGATCGCGGCCAGCGCGGCGGCGTCGGTCGTCTGGCTGACCGCGGGCGCGGTCCCGCGCGGCTCGGCGGCCGGCTGCGGCTTGGCCGCTTCCGCCTTCGACACCGCCTTGGCCGCCACCTTCTTCACGGTGGCCGGACGTGCTGGGCCAGCCGCGGCTGCGGGTGCCGGTGCTTCATCACCCTGCGCGACCGGCGCGGATGTCGTGGCTTCCGCCTGGGATACCAGACGCGAACGCTTCCTGACCACCGTCACTGGCGCCGCGGTCTGCGCGGGATCGAGCGGTTCTACCAGCATGGCTTTGGGTTGGGCCGCGGCGCTCGCGGCCGGCTTGACGGTTTTGGCGGACAGAGTAAGTGTTTTCGGGGTATTTTTCATTGCGTCGATATCAGGTCGGACAAGACTTGCGTTTTACGTAATTGCATCAGCGCCCGGCATTGCGCTTGAACACATGCGGGTCATGCGGTAAGGGGTAGCAGGTAAGGTCGTTAGGTAGGAATTCAACCGGCAGGTTCCGTAGTCGACCCGCATGATAGACCTTCAGGCATGCTGCGTCAGCAAATGCATCCATATTCAGTGTAAGTATGTGATTTGCCTCAGGTTGAGGTTGCGCTCGGACGACAGCTCGATTTCATACAGGCGGCCGAGCTCGTCGCAGACCTGATCGCCGACGTTCAGCACCGGCGCCTGGCGCCATGCCTTCAGGTCCAAGCCTTCTTCGCCGTACACGCTCGAGGCCGGCAGCAGGAAGGCATGCGAGGCGGAGCAGCGGAAAAATTCCATCAATGCCTTCATCGCCTCATCGTTGCCGCGGGCGTAACCGGCAACGGTGCGAAAGACCATGCACTGGCCGTGAATGACCGCCTTGCTGTCGTGGGTAAAGGAATGGACGTGGCAGGTCGGCAGGTTCAAGGTCAACGGTCCTGTTGTCAAACATGCTTGACGGCACGTCGCGCGAGATTGCAAACCGTGCCGGAATGGAAAAAAAGCCCGCTGTAAAAAGCGGGCTTGAATCTATTTCCTGAAGGAGATAGAGGAGACAGAACGAATTATGTTGGCTAAGGGAAAATATGGCCAATTGATTGTGCGCATATCAGACATGTGATTCATGAATGGCTATTTTTTTGATGTCGTTTAATTAACGCTGGAACTTGGCCCGCGCAAAAGCAGGGTGCCAATTTGTTTGTTCCTTTAATATCCTGTTTCGCAACGCGCATTCATCACAGCCAAGGACAAGCAATGACGGCAGTAGTACGCAGTCTTCTGGAGACTGATCTCTATAAATTCACGATGTGGCAGGCGCTGCTGCACAGCCATCCCGGCGCCCAGACCGAATACACCTTTGCGCTGCGCAATACGCCAGCGTTCCCGCTGTCTGAGCTGAAGGAAGAAGTCGACCGGGAACTGGACCATCTGTGCCGGCTCACTTTCCGCGACGAGGAACTGGCCTATCTGCGCAGCCTGCGCTTCATGAAAAGCGACTTCGTCGATTTCCTGACCGTATTCCGCTTCCAGCGCAAGTTCATCGAGGTCACCACCGAAGGCGACGCATTGCACATCCGCGCCGTCGGCCCGCAGGTGCATGTGATGGGCTTTGAAATTTTCGTGCTGTATATCGTCAACGAGCTCTATTTTCGGCGTTTCGCCAGGGAGCCGGCCATCGAGGAAGGGCGCCGCCGCCTGGCGGAGAAGATCGAGCTGCTGCGCCGCTTCAGCAAGGAGCTGCCGGAAAAGCACAGCTTTTCCTTCTTCGACTTCGGCACCCGCCGTCGCTTTTCCGGCGAGTGGCATGACGAAGTGCTGGCCACCCTGGCGCGCGAAGTGCCGATGTACTTCAAGGGCACGTCCAATGTCTACCTGGCGCGCAAGCACAACCTGGTGCCGATCGGCACCATGGCCCATGAATACCTGCAGTCCTATCAGTCATTCGGCGTGCGCCTGCGCGACTTTCAGAAGGCGGCGCTGGAAGGCTGGGTGCAGGAATTCCGGGGCGACCTGGGCACCGCGCTGACCGACGTGGTCGGCATGGATGCCTTCCTGAACGACTTCGACCTGTACTTTTCCAAGCTGTTCGATGGCCTGCGGCATGACTCCGGCGACCCCATCGTATGGGGCGAGAAGGCGCTGGCTCATTATGCGAAGCTGCGGGTCGATGCCAATACCAAGCGCCTTGTGTTCTCCGACGGCCTGGACATTCCGAAGGCATTCCAGCTGTACCGCCATTTCGCCGGACGCACCCAGACCGGCTTTGGCATCGGCACCAACCTGACCAACGATCTCGGCATCCAGCCGCTGAACATCGTGATGAAGCTCACGTCGTGCAATGGCCAGCCGGTGGCCAAGCTGTCGGACTCGCCAGGCAAGGGCACGATGTGCACCGACGAGACCTTCCTGGCCTATCTGCGCCAGGTATTCCACCATCCTGGCTGAGGCTGAAACTTCCGGCGCGCAGGCTCCTATCCGCGCTTGACGAATACCAGATCCCAGACGCCGTGGCCCAGCTTCAGGCCGCGGTTCTCGAACTTGGTCACGGGCCGGTAGTCCGGCCGCGGCGCAAAGCCTGGCGCCGTGTTCTGCAGCAAGGGCTCGGCGCCCAGCACCTCCAGCATCTGCTGCGCATAGTCTTCCCAGTCGGTGGCGCAATGCAGGTAGGCGCCCGGCGCCAGCCGGGATGCCAGCAGCGCGACGAAGTCCGGCTGCACCAGGCGGCGCTTGTTATGGCGCGCCTTGTGCCAGGGGTCGGGGAAGAAGACATGCACGCCGGCCAGCGACTGCGGCGCCAGCATGTGATTCACCACTTCGACGGCGTCATGCTGGATCAGGCGCAAATTCTCCAGTTGCTCCTCGCCGATCAGCTTGAGCAGGCTGCCCACGCCCGGCGTATGGACCTCGACGCCCAGAAAATTCTTGTCCGGCATGCCGGCGGCGATCGTCGCCGTGGTGCCGCCCATGCCGAAACCGATTTCCAGCACGGTGGGCGCAGCCCGGCCGAAGGCGGCATCGAGATCCAGCGGCGTTTTCTGATAAGGCAGGCAGAAGCGCGGCCCCAGGGTATCGAGCGCGCGCGCCTGCGCCGGGGAAAGGCGGCCGGCGCGGGTCACGAAGCTTCGGATGCGGCGCTCGGTCGGGTCGTAGAACAGGGGTTTGCCGGCTTCGTTGGCAGGGAGGTGATCGGACATGCGGGAGTCGTATGGGTAAGGGAAAGTGCGCCGGACAATGGCACATCGGGGACGAGGACAGTGGAGCAGGTTGCCCAGGAGGGCAGCTGATGCGCTGGCTTGTACAAGCGCCTGCGGGCCGGCGCGATTATGTCACAGGACCAAAGCGCGGAAAAGGATTGCCGGCAAGGCAGCTTCTGTTCACCCTGATAACGCTGTCCTGATCTGGCCCCGGCTCGCCGGCCTGCGTGGCCGGGATATTGCCGCCGGAGCGGCGAGGAATGCCAGGCAACTGGAGCGGGTGAAGGGGATCGAACCCTCGTCTAGAGCTTGGGAAGCTTTCGTTCTACCATTGAACTACACCCGCGGGAACGTGCATTTTACGCAATTTCCGAAACGGCAGGCAAACCGGCTTGCCATCAACGTCTTCTCCAAAAAAAAATCCATGACTGTTGCCAGTCATGGATTCCTGTTACCGGCTTGCCACCGCGCTGCGCTGGCAAGTGTCCTTCTGTTGCTTCTTAAGCCTTCTTGCTGCGACGACGGCTCAGACCCAGGCCCATCAGGCCCAGACCGATCAGAGCAACGCTTGCTGGCTCAGGCACGGCGTTGTTGAACACCACGTCCAGGGAACCGTTGATCGTCTGGGTGCCGGCTGGTGTGAAGTTGTTCAGCTGGCCGGACTGGAACGACACGTTGTAGAACGGGTTCGGCGAGGTGAAGTACTGGCTGCCGGAAGCGGTCAGCGCGAAGGTCGACGTCGCGCCGAAGCTGCCGCAGTTGATGCCAGTGCCGCATGTCGGCAGGTTCGGGTCCAGCGTACCCTGGCCGGTCGTCGGGGTGCCGTTGGCGATCAGGATATCGTCGCCGGAGGCGCCCGTGGTCCATGCCACCGAGCCAGATCCCGGTGCACCGAAGGTGGTGTTCGAGTTCGGATCGAGGAACAGGCGCAGGCTGCTGCCGGCGCTAGGCGCAAAGTTGAACGTGGTCACGCCGCCGGACTGGGTGAAAGTGCCGGTAGCCTGGTACAGCGCATACATGCCGTACTGGGCAGCGGTACCGCCGGTGGGGCTGAGATTCGATGCAACCGGCGTGGTGCCGTTGTTGGCGACGAACTGGCCGGCGTTCCACAGCAGCGAAGCCTGGAAGGTGTTGCCGGAGAAGGTGATTACTTCGGTGTAGTTGCCGGTGATCTTGTCTGCGGTAATGCCGGTCAAGGTGCCTCCGGCGATCGTTTCATTCACGACGAAATCAGGGAAGTTTGTTTGCGCCATTGCGCCGGAACTGAAAACGCCCAGAGCTGCGGTGACTGCAGCTGCTACCAGAGTCTTGCTAACCATTTTTTTCATTTTGTTTCTCCGAGAGTGTTAAATGTAATCAACTTTCCGAGCCTCCCCTGCATTGGATTAGCCCCTAAAGTCGTGGTGTTTTCGTTTTATATTTTTAACTTATTGTCCGACTTTCAACACATAGCATTTAGTGTGCCAACTAAATATAATCCTTTATTTTCAAAGAGTTAATAAGTTATTTTCCTAAATGAAATTGAGCTGTGTAAAAATAATCGACAAAGTTCAAACAATTAATATTTCCAAGAATAATCGTTTCTTGTAAGAATTACAAAATTAAATGGTTTCTTTTGGTAAAAGCTTTCTTTAATGAAATAGTTGATAAATTTCATTAAATTTCGCGTGAAACTTAATTATTGTTTAAGCGCAAAGAAATCAACTTGGGAATTGATTATTCTCAACGCCCGAATTCGTCCGGCACTGGATTAATAATTGCTGTACCAGAGGGGCTTGAAACTAAAAGGTTGTATCTACGGGAGAGGGGTCTGGCCGAGCCAGGGAAGCGGTGGGGAGAGGAAAACCGGTTAGGCAACAAGTACGAAAAAAATAACCGACATCTTATAAGGACTAGTGCCGCGATTGTCTTGCACAGGCGTCTGCCGACGGCCTGATCCGGCATAGTAAATAGTTCTGACTTGCACGTTTGGCAAACGCCAGACAGTCTGGCTTTTCGACTTGCCTCATTATGGAGGCATGGTTTTCTTAAATGTTCTTCTGCATAAGTAGCGATTTCGGCAAGTCTTGTTGACTACGGTTTAACAAAATCAGCCTGAAACGACATTGTAAATCTGTCAGCTATGCGGACTTGACGTGCATTTCATCTTGTCGCGCATACCAGCCTATGCATGCCGAAATCACCTTTTTACCCGTGTTTGATGTCATTTAAATAGTTTATTCAGGGAAAAACATGCCGTTCGTCGCCTAATTTTGCACTTCGCGAACCTATTGGCGGCACCCCCTTCTAATCTCGCGTGTTGCATTTAGTCAAAACCTTGTTCGCAGGGTAATTTTTTAATTCAGCAACTATTTTCTATCGAGTAATATTTGTGACGAGGAGCCTGTACAGTGTTTGACTATCAAGAAAGCAAGACCTATCTGGAGCACGAGCTGAATGGCCAGGATGCACAGCCCGAAGTAACGATCAGGCAAGTACGCGCCGAACAGCCCGACGAGACAGATGCTCATGAACTTGATGTTGACGAAAGAACATTCCAGATCCGTCTTGCCAACACCGAAACGGTGCGTAGTCATGCCAGCTCCCTGATACACAGGATGTATGCATCGCGTGGCTATACAGTAAACAATCCCCTGCAGGAAAATCCTCACCGCGTCACCATGACGATCTCCGAAGAGGACAAGGTCATCGGCACGATCACCCTCGGTATCGACTCCCCCTCCGGCCTGCTGGCGGATGAAATCTTCAAGGACGAGGTCGATGCCTACCGCGCGCGTGGCCGCAAGGTATGTGAATTAACGAAGCTTGCGTTTGATCCTACGACACGTTCCAAAACTGCTTTAGCATCGCTATTCCATATTATTTTCATTTACTTGCGGCGCGTGCAAAAATGCACCGACATCTTCATTGAAGTCAATCCGCGGCATCGTCGTTTCTACGAGCGCATGCTGGGCTTCAAGAAGCATGGCCCCAAGAAGATGAATCCACGGGTCAATGCGCCCGCTTACCTGCTGTGCGTTGAAACCGATTATGTCGAGGAGCAGATCCAGAAGATGGGTGGCACCAGCAGCCATGACAATGCTGAAAAATCGTTGTACCCCTACTTCTTCTGCCCGATCAGCGAGAAGCAGAACAAGGCAGCAATTGAAAGGCAACTGGCAGTGCTGCATACTGACCAGGGCAATGCCAACGCAGTCAATGCGCTGGCGGCAATTTATCAGGCAAGCAGAGGCGCCACTTCGGTGGAAAGTTTGACACTATCGCATTAGGGAAACATGGAACTCCGGCGATCATCTAATAGATTCCCCATCTGATGTCCGGCAAGATCGGACCGAACAAATCGCTGGATGCTCCCGACGGCAATGGACTGATCGGCGATGTGCATGCCCTTGGCCTGGACAGTACCGCGATTCCCGATGATGCCGACGACCTCGTCATCGAGCAGAAGAACTTCCGCATCCGCCTGGCCGACACCGAGAGCGGCCGCAACTCAGCCTCGATGCTGATCAACAAGATGTATGCGTGGCGCGGCTATGGCAGCGCGCATCAGGTCAAGGCCAGCCCGTCCCGCATCACGCTGACCGCTTCCGACAAGGAAAAGGTCATCGGCACGGTGACCCTTGGCATCGATTCCGAGGAAGGCCTGCTGGCCGACGAGATCTTCAAGCCCGAGATCGACAAGCGACGCAACGCGGGCGGCAAGGTGTGCGAGCTGACCAAGCTGGCGTTCGATCCGGATATCCGCTCCAAATTCGCGCTGGCCTCGCTGTTCCACATCGTCTTCATCTACGGCCGGCGCATGCATAACTGCACCGACGTCTTCATCGAAGTCAATCCGCGCCACCGCCGCTTCTACGAAACCATGCTGGGCTTCAGGCGGCAATGCGAGATCCGCACCAATCCGCGCGTGAATGCGCCGGCGGTGCTGCTGTGGGTGGACATCGGCTATGTGGAGGAGCAGATCCACAAGTACGGCGGCACCAGCGACAACCCCGACACCACCCGCTCGCTCTACCCCTATTTCTTCTCGCCCCGCGAAGAGGCCGGCATCCACGGCCGCCTGGTGTCGCTGGGCTGAACGTTCAGGCGTGCCATGGATCTCTCCCGGGATCCATGGCAACCCTCTATGCCGGCTTCACCGGCTTGCGCGCCACCACATTCCAGGTATTGCCGGACTTGAACTCGCGCGAGATTTCATAGCCGGCGGCAATCAGGCGCTGGCGGATGTCATGTTCCTCGAAGGGGCTATACAGGATCCCTTTCCTGATGCCCCAGTCGTTGATGCGCTGGGCCGCCCAGCGCAGCGGCGGCAAGCCATCGGGATAGAGCAGCACATTGGCCGCCAGCGTGCCGCCCGGCTTCAGTACCCGGTGAATGTCGCGCAGCGCGCCGTCCACGGTCGGAAAGCAGTGGATGGAGTTGGCGATATTGGCGGTGTCGAACGATGCATCCGGAAAGGGCAGGTCGGCGGCATCGGCATGCTGGATCGTCACATTCGGGTCCTTGGCGAAACGCTTCTTCGCGCCAGCCAGCATCGAGGGAGCGTAGTCGATGCCGGTGACCTTCACCGGCTTCATCCTCTTCCAGCGCCGCCATTTGAGCACCAGCTCCAGCAGCGTGCCCGTACCGCATGCCACCTCCAGATGGTTCGGCCCGAAATGCGGACCGAAGAAACGCAATTGGGTATTGATGGTGCTGTTGTAGGCGAATGTGAGAATGAAGAAGCCGCGCAGGTCATACCACCATGGCTCGGAGGAATATGCTTCTGCGATTTCGTCGCGGGTTTTGCCTGTGCTCATTAAGCCTTCCTGTTCTTGCTGTTGCAGGGTTGGATGCCGGGAATCGGAGCCCGACTATAAGATGACATTTGACAACTATCAAGAATCATCGTCGAGAACCGTCGGGTTAGTGTGGGACTAAGTCAAAGCCCTGACTGATAGACGCTTTTTTTCTGGTACAGTTTCCTCCTTTCACGTTTTCGACGCATGCGGCAAGGCCTTGAGCCGACCACTGCCTTGCAGTACCGCAGTCGTTCATCATGCAAACTGAATTCAATTATTCGCAGGCCTTCTCGCGCAATATCGGCTGGGTCACCGTCGATGAGCAAAGCCGGCTGCGCAACGCGCGTGCCGCGATCGCAGGGCTGGGCGGCGTAGGCGGCGGACATCTGCTGACGCTGGCCCGGCTGGGCATAGGCAACTTCACCATCGCCGACTTCGATCATTTCGAAGTGCACAACTTCAACCGCCAGGCAGGCGCGATGATGTCCACGGTGGGGCAGCCCAAGTCGGACACGCTGGCGCGCATGGCAAGGGATATCAATCCCACGGCGGACATCCGGGTCTTCAATGAAGGCGTCACGCCCGAGAACGTGGATGCCTTCCTGAAGGATGTCGACATCTACATCGACAGCATCGATTACTTCTCGGTGGAGTCGCGCCGCCTGCTGTTTGCCGAATGCTACAAGCGCAATATTCCGGCAGTCACAGCCGCGCCGCTGGGCATGGGTGTGGGCTTCCTGTACTTCAAGCCGGGCAGGATGAGCTTCGAGGATTACTTCCTGCTGGAAGGCCAGACCCGCCGCGAGCAACTGCTGCGCTTCATGGCAGGCCTGGCGCCCAAGGCGCTGCACCGGCACTACCTGGTGGCGCCAGAGGCAGTGCATTTCGCCGAGGAGCGTGGGCCGTCGACCATCATGTCCTGCGAGCTGTGCGCGGGCTTTACCGGCACCCAGGTGCTGAAGATCCTGCTGGGCCGCGGCAAGGTCAGGCCGGCGCCGTGGAGCATGCAGTTCGATGCCTACGAGCAGAAGCTGCGCTTCACCTGGCGGCCGGGCGGAAATGCCAACCCGATGCAGAAACTGCTGCTGAAGATCATCCGCGCCCAGTTCAAGGATTGATTCGGCTTACTTGCTCTTGCCGCTAACCTTGAGTTCGCGCCAGCTGCCTTCGGCAACCTCGACGCCAAACTTGCGGGCTGCGGCAATGATGCGCCGCCATGCCTCGTCGCGCTCATCGTCGCTGACATCCCTGACCTGATTGAAGCGGGCTATTGCATTACGTACGTGGCCCGCATCTTCCAGTGGCTCCTTGCGCTGTTTGGGAAAGGCGAATTCCCGCTTCGGCAGGTCGTCGCGGTCTTCCTGGTCCAGTTTGCTCATGATGGGTTTTCCTTTCCGCGTTGCCTATTGCTTACTGGCCGCCGGTCACGCCGCCCATTACCGGCAGCACCACGCCGGTAATGAAGCTGGAGCACACAGGCGAGGCCAGGAACACATAGGCCGGCGATATCTCCTCGGGCTGCGCCGGGCGCTTCATGTCGGTGCTGGCGCCGAACTGGGCCACTTCATCAGCCGGACGGTCGGCGGGATTCAACGGCGTCCAGACCGGCCCCGGCGCAACCGCATTGACCCGGATGCCGCGTGACACCAGGTTGCTTGCCAGCGCCTTGGTGAAGGCATGGATCGCGCCCTTGGTGGCCGAATAGTCGAGCAGCTTGGCGCTGCCGAACAGACCCGTCTCGGAGCCGGTGTTGATGATGGAAGCGCCATTGTTCAGGTGCGGCAGGGCGGCCTTGGCCATGTGGAAGTAGCCATAGACATTGGTGCGCAGGGTCTGGTCGAAATGCTCTTCGGTCAGGTCGGCCAGGCCATCCGCATGTTCCTGGAAGGCGGCATTGTTGACCAGCACATCGAGCTTGCCGAATTCGCGCACCGTGCGTTCCACCGCGTCGCGGCAGAAGGCGGCGTCCTTCACGTCGCCCGGGATCAGCAGGCAGCGCCGGCCTTCGCGCTCCACATGCTGGCGGGTTTCCTCGGCATCGCTGTGTTCATTCAGGTAGACGATGGCCACGTCCGCGCCTTCGCGCGCAAACAGCACCGCCACTGCGCGGCCGATGCCGGAATCGCCGCCGGTGATGATGGCCGCCATGTCGGCCAGCTTGCCGCTGCCCTTGTAGCCGGGCGCCTCGAACTGCGGCCGCGGCTTCAGGTCCGATTCCAGGCCGGGCTTGACCAGATGCTGTTGCGGCAAGGGCGGCTCCGGCTGCTTGCGCTCGCCCGCCTGCACCGCGCCTTCCTGCTCCGGCTCGGCGGGCTTGCTGGCGTCGCGCCGGTCGGTTTCCTGCTGTATCTTGCGCTGCTGCGCCGCTACCTGTTCGACGTCGCCGTCCTTGCCTGTGGCCATCATCCGCTCCGCTGCATGTCAAACAGACAGTGTAGGCAGGCGCAGCAGGCCTCACGAGCGAGTCAATGCGGCCGGTTGCGTGCAATCAAAAAGGGGGATGTGTTGGCAATATCCCCACGGCCATCCGATCGCCTGGCAGCAAGGATAGATCGGCAAAACCCTACCCGATGCGCTGCCGCAGGCGTCCGGCGCGCAGCCACAATGCCAGCGCGATGCCGGTCAGCGCCAGCTGGCCCGCGGCCAGCTTGGGCACCGAGTCCCACAGCAGCGGCGCCACCAGGCCCGACACCGCCGATGCCAGCACCGTCATCGCGCAGGACTGGCAGGAAGCCACGATGCCGCGGATATCGGGGAACAGGTCGAGCACCAGCAGCGTGGCGCCGGGCGCCACCATCGACATGCCAAAGGTGTAGAAGAACAGCGGCAGCACCGACCATGGCAGCGCCGGCGGCAGCAGCAGATGATAGAGCAGGTTGGCACTGGCCGCGCCGAGCAGCAGCGTGAAGCCGATGCGCGCCTGGCGCTGGATGGAGTAGCGCCCGGCCAGGCGGTTGACCGCCAGCGCGCCGAAGAAGATGCCGGCCACCGAGGGCACGAACTGCCAGGCGAACTGGTCCGCGCCCAGCTTCAGGTGCTGGGTAATGAATACCGGCGCCGCTGACACATACAGGAACAGGCCGGCGAAGTTGAAGGCGATGGTGCCGGCCTCCAGATGGAACAGCTGCGAGCGGAATACCGAACGGTAGCTTTGCCACAGGTGATGCGGGTTGAAGGGCTGGCGCCTTTCCGGCGGCAGGCTTTCCGGCAGCCGCCGGTAGCAGTACCACAACAGCAGCGCCGTGTAGAAGAACAGCGCGATGAAGATGGCGCGCCAGTTGGCCAGCTTGACGATCCAGCCGCCGATGATGGGCGCGATCGCCGGCGCCACCGAGAAGATCATCGTCACCAGCGACAGCAGCCGCGCCGCCGGCGCGCCGGCATACAGGTCGCGGATGATGGCGCGGCCAATGACCACGCCGGCGCCGGCCGACATGCCCTGCATCACGCGGAAGATCCACAGGTACTCGACGCTGTGCACCGACGCGCAGGCCAGCGTGGCAACCGCGAACGCGGCCAGCGAGATCAGGATGATGTTGCGCCTGCCATAGGCATCGGACAAGGCGCCATGCCACAAGGTCATGATGCCGAACGAAAGCATGTAGGCCGTCAGCGTCTGCTGCACCTGGATGGCGCTGGCATTGAGCGTGGCCTGGATGTCGGGAAAGGCAGGCAGGTAGGTGTCGACCGCGAAGGGTCCCAGCATGGCCAGCGCGGCCAGCATGATGGCCAGCGCCGAGGAAGTAATGCCGGGATGAAGCGCCGGGCCTGGGGTTGGCGGAGTGGCCTGGTCAGTCTGATCGGGTTTATGCATTGTTTTTTTTGCGATGCCGGCGCAGCGCGAGGCACGATGCAGCCCAGGCCCGAAGGCGTGGAACAAGGGCGTCGCTCCGGATGGGCAAGGCGAGAGGATGGCGATCTGCTAAAGGCGACAAGGATAGCCTAAATGCACATGGCTTGCAGATTAGCCAACGCCAAAAACACTGTTAAAACAAGGGGCTCGGACCATTTTGACTTACATCAAGGAAATCGGCCCTCCCCGTTCTTACACTGCACTCGCCTGAATCGATGGTGCAGTCCGTACCCGTCAGGCCGCAGGAGAAAGATTATGTTGGCCCCTCATGCAGCCGTGTGCGCTGCTCCGGTTGTAGAGTTCGATGCGGCATTGATCAAGCGACAAAGCCAGCTCGGTCCGCGCTATACCTCGTATCCCACCGCCGACCGGTTTTCCGAAGCATTCGATTACGGTGATTACCTGCAGGCGGTCGCCAATGTGCGCAACCGCGGCGGCCTGCATCCCCTGTCGCTGTACCTGCACATCCCGTTCTGCGACACGGTGTGCTACTACTGCGCCTGCAACAAGATCGTGACCAGGAACCGCGAGAAGGCGGCGACCTACCTCAGCTACCTGAAGCGCGAGATCGAATTGCAGGGGCAGCTGTTCGCCGGATTCAACCACGTCGAGCAATTGCATCTGGGCGGCGGCACGCCAACCTATCTGTCCAATGAGCAGATGGCCGACCTGATGGCGCACCTGCGCCGCTGCTTCCAGTTCGCGCCCGACGCCGTAGGCGAATATTCGATCGAAGTGGACCCGCGCACGGTCAGCGTCGAGCGCGTGCATGCGCTGCGGCAGCAGGGTTTCAACCGCATCAGCCTGGGCGTGCAGGATTTCAATGCCGATGTGCAGAAGGCGGTCAACCGCATCCAGCCCGAGCAGGAAACCCGCGCCATCATCCAGGCCGCGCGCGACGCCGGCTTCCGCTCGGTCAGCATCGACCTGATCTACGGCTTGCCGCGGCAATCGCGCGACACCATGGAAGACACGCTGGAGCGCGTGATCGCCGCCAGCCCGGACCGGCTGTCAATTTACAACTATGCCCACCTGCCGCATCTGTTCAAGCCGCAGCGCCGCATCCTCGATGCCGAACTGCCGGCGCCCGACGAGAAGCTGCGCATGCTGCAGCTGTGCATCGACAAGCTGCGCGCCGCCGGCTATGTGTACATCGGCATGGACCATTTCGCCAAGCCGGACGATGAGCTCGCCGTGGCGCAGCGCCAGGGCCGCCTGCATCGCAACTTCCAGGGTTATTCAACGCATGCCGACGCCGACCTGGTGTCCTGCGGCGTGTCTGCCATCAGCGCGGTTGGCCTGACCTACAGCCAGAACGTCAAGACGCTCGATGCCTACTACAGCCATCTCGACCGCAACGAGCTGCCGATCGCGCGCGGCATCCGGCTGTCCATGGATGACGTGCTGCGCCGGCTCATCATCCAGATGCTGATGTGTAATTTCGAACTGTCCATCGCATCGGTCGAGCAGGCTTATCCGATCACCTTCGCCGCCTACTTCGAGTCCGAGCTGGCCCAGCTGAAGACGCTGGAACAGGATGGCCTGCTGACCATCGATGCCGAATGGATCTCGGTGAGTCCGCGCGGCCGCCTGCTGATACGCAATATCTGCATGGTGTTCGATCGTTACCTGCAATCGCGCCAGGCTGACACGCCGCGCTACTCACGCACCATCTGAAGCTCATGAACGCGCTGTCCCTGTTTCCCTTCTTTGTCGCCGGACTGGTGGGCAGCGTCCATTGCGTGGGCATGTGCGGCGGCATCGTCAGCGCCTTTTCGATGGCCGCGCCGCGGCCGGCGTTTCCCGTGCTTGTCACCACCGTTCCCGCCTTTCCTGCCACGGCCGCGCTGGACGGCGGCCTGCGCGTGCTGGCCTACAATGCCGGCCGGCTTGGCAGCTATATGGCTGCGGGCGCGCTGGCCGGCGGCATGCTGGGCGGCGTGCGCCACCTGGCGGGCGTCGCGCCCCTGCAGATGGCTGCCTACTGGATGGCCAATCTGATGCTGGTGGCGCTGGGCCTGTACCTGATGGATGCCTGGCGCGGCCTGGCCAGGCTGGAAGCCGGCGGCCGCTTCCTGTGGCAACGGCTGCAGCCGCTGACCCGGCACCTGCTGCCGATCAGGCATCCCGGCCAGGCGCTGGCATTGGGCGCGCTGTGGGGCTGGCTGCCATGCGGCATGGTCTACAGCATGCTGCTGACAGCGATGCTGACCGGCTCGGCCTCCGGCGGCGCGGCGGTGATGCTGGCCTTCGGCCTGGGCACCATGCCCGCGCTGGTGACCATAGGCCTGCTTGGCAACCGCCTGCAGGCATGGACCCGCCGGCGTGACGTGCGCCTGGGCGCCGGACTGCTGGTGCTGGCCTTCGGCCTGCTTGGCCTGGCGCGCGCCGGCCACGGCATCAGCGCCGGCTGGCTGGATGCGCTGTGCCTGACGCCCTCGATGATGGGAGCCGGACTGTGAGCGCGCTGCCAAGGGAAATCAAGGCTGCCGACGGCTGCTTCCATTGCGGCCTGCCGGTCCCGGCCAACAGCCATTGGGCGGTGGAGATCGACGGCCTTGCGCGCAGCATGTGCTGCCCGGGATGCGAAGCGGTGGCGCAGGCCATCGTGCAGAACGGCATGACGGATTACTATCGCAATCGCACCGACTTTGCGGTCACGGCGGAGCAGGGCGCTGCACTGCCGGCGCAGCTGCGGCTGTATGACCAGTCAACATCGAACGATGTGTCGCGCAATCCCGACGGCATGCTTGAAGCCACGCTGTCGGTCGACGGCTTGCGCTGCGCCGCCTGTGTCTGGCTGATCGAGCGGCGTCTCGGCCAGTTGCCCGGCGTCGTGGCGGCCAACATGAATGTCGCGACCGGGCGCCTGTTCGTGCGCTGGGATCCGGCGCAATGCAAGCTCAGCGGCATCCTGGGCGCGATGCGGGAAATCGGTTATCCCGCCTATCCCTTCGATCCGGCCCGGCATGAGGCGCAACTGCGCCGAAGCGGCAAGACGCTGGGCCGACAACTGTTCATCGCCGGCCTGTCGATGATGCAGGTGATGATGTATGCGGTGCCGGCCTATCTCGCCACCGACGGCACGCTGGAAGCGGACATGGCCGCGTTGATGCAATGGGCCAGCCTGCTGCTGACGCTGCCGGTTGTCGTCTATTCCGCGCAGCCTTTCTTCCGCGGCGCCTGGGCCGCATTGCGCCAGCGCGCGCTGACCATGGATGTGCCGGTGGCGCTCGGCATCGGCGCCGCCTTCATCGCCAGCGTGGCTGCCACCCTGCGCGGCAGCGGCGAGGTCTACTACGACTCGGTGACGATGTTCATCTTCCTGCTGCTGTGCAGCCGGCTGCTGGAGCTGACCGCGCGTCGTCGCGCCGCCCATGCGCTGGAGCGGCTGCAGCATGGCCTGCCCGATGCCGCGCAACGCCTGCCGGCCTATCCGGCCAGCCGCGATACGGTGACGGTGGCGGCAGGCGACCTCGAGCCGGGCGACGTGATTCTGGTGCGGCCCGGCGAGCCGGTCGCGGCCGACGCGGTGCTGCTGGAAGGCCAGACGAGCATCGACGTCTCATTGCTGACCGGCGAAAGCGCGCCGCAGCAGAAGGTTGCGGGCGACGCCATTCCCGGCGGCGCGGTCAATGCCGGCCAGGCGGCGCTGCTGCAGGTCAGCCGCCGTGCCGGCGCCAGCACGCTGGCCTCCCTGGTGCGCATGGCGGAAAGCGCCGGCCAGGGCAAGCCGGCCCTGTCGCAATGGGCTGACCGGGTTGCGGCATGGTTCGTTGCGGGCCTGCTGCTGCTGGCTGCCGCCGTGTTCCTGTTCTGGCAATGGCATGATGCCGCCCGCGCCTGGTCGGTGGCGATCGCGGTGCTGGTGGTGTCCTGTCCGTGCGCGCTGTCATTGGCCACGCCCAGCGCACTGGCCGCCGCCACCGACAGCCTGCTGCGCCGCGGCGTGCTGATCCTGAGGCCGCATGTCCTGGAAACCCTGCACCGCGCCACCCATGTGGTCTTCGACAAGACCGGCACGCTGACGGTGGGCAAGCCGGTCGTGCGCGATGTCGGCCTGTATGGCGGCGTCGAGCGTGAAGCCTGCCTCGACATTGCCGCCGCGCTGGAAGCCTGCAGCGCCCATCCGCTGGCGCAGGCGCTCACAAGCGCCGCTGGCGGGCATCGGCTCTGCGCCAGCGACCTGATGCAGTTTCCCGGGCAGGGCGTCGCCGGCTCGATCGACGGCATCCCATACCGGCTGGGCCGGGCTGACTTCGTCGCGCAGCTCAGTGGCCGTTTCCTGGCGCCGGCCGACATGCCTGGTGTCAGCGCAGTCTGGCTGGGCAGGGAAGGCAGCCTGCTGGCCCGCTTCGACCTGGCGGATGGCTTGCGTGACGATGCGCATGACGTGGTGGAGAGATTCAGGAAGGCAGGCAAGCAGGTCATCCTCCTGAGCGGCGACCAGCAGGCGATGGCGCAGGAAGTGGCGCAGAAGTTGGGCATAGCCGAAGCGCTGGGCAACCAGTTGCCGGAACAGAAACTGGCCTATGTGCAGCGCCTGCAGCGTGAAGGCGCGGTGGTGGCGATGGTGGGAGATGGCATCAACGACTGCGCGGTGCTGGGCGCTGCCGATGTCTCCTTCGCCATGGGCAGCGGCGCTGCGCTGGCCCAGAGCCATGCGGATGCAGTGCTCCTGACAGGCAAACTGGAAGCGCTTGCCGATGCCGCTGAAAGCGCCGATGCCGCGATGGCGGTGGTGCGGCAGAACCTGGCGTGGGCGATGGTCTACAACATGATCGCCATCCCCGCGGCGGCGGCGGGACTGATCACCCCATGGATGTCGGGCATCGGCATGTCGGTCAGTTCCATGCTGGTGATTGCCAACGCGCTTCGTTTGCGCGGCGGACGGAAAGGAAGTTAAGCAATGGATGCCTTATATCTGCTGGTGCCGCTGAGTATCGTGATTGTGTTCGCGGCGATCTGGGTGTTTTTTCGGATGTCTGATAGTGGACAGTTTGATGACATGGTGGGGCCGGCGCTGCGGGTGCTGCAGGATGATGATAAGGGGGAGGGTTAAGCCGGGGCAGCGGAAGCAGTGGCCGTTGCAGTGGCCGTTGCTTTTGAAGTGGCCGTTGCAGTGGCCGTTGCTTTTAAGTCCCGTTGAGCGCGCCGTGCCGTCGATGGCTGAAGCGGGAAAAGGTGCGGCGTCTGTTTGAGCGCAGCGCAGCGAGTTTAGCCGCGCCCCGCTTCAGCCATCGACGGCACGGGGACCCCGCGCAGCGGGGCGCGATCACCGGGTCGCCTTTTCTTGCCTGCTTCTTTTGGCGAAGCAAAAGAAGTAAGTCGCCTGCCGGGGCGAACACCCGGCCTGGTCATGACGACAGTGCAGTAAGCTTGTTTTATCAGGGATAAAGACGTCACTGCGAAGCAGCAGTTGCTTTTGAAGTTAAGGGTCTTGTTCAACGAACACATCGAACGTCAACACCGACAGTGCTGCCCGTGCCTTGCCGGGTGACGCAATGCGGCTGCACTGCCGTGGACACAAGCCGGGAGTCCGTCCCGGCGGCCGGGTTACTTTTTTTGCTTCGCCAAAAAAAGTAACCAAAAAAAGGCGACCCGGTGATCGCGCCCTGCTGACGCAGGGTTCCCGTGTCAGCGGTACCCGGAGCGGGGCGCGGCTAAACTCGCTCCACTGCGTTGCGCTCAGACAGACGCCGCACCTTTTCCCGCTCCGGGCACCGCTGACACGGCGCGCTCAACGGGATTTCACTGCAACTGCAACTTCAAAAGCAACTGCAACTGCAACTGCAACTGTCGCTGCGCGTAACTGCGATTGCAGTTGTAGGGTGCAATACCCAAAGGGCATTGCACCGCCGTTCGCAAACCGGGCTCGCATTGTGGGCCGACTTCCCTGATCGACCAAAGGTGCAATGCCCCTTCGGGGTATTGCACCCTACGAACACCACGCCTTATCTGCTCCAGACATCGCTGACAGGATGCGCTCAACGGGACTTGAAGAGTTACAGCAAGCGCTACAGAATTAAAGCCTTGCTTAACAAGCACCATAACCTTTGCCATTCAGGCTATAAACCAAAGCCCTTCACGCATCAAAAACCCACAAGTTGAAAAAGCCCTTTAAATAAAGGCCAAAATGCCATCTCCCACCATGGCTGACGTATTTCATCCACAAGCATGGCGCATTGTCATGCTTTTCGGACCGCATATTCAGCGTCCCCGCACCGCTTCTCCACAACCCGGTCATTTTTGACTCATATCAAGGATTTTCGAACACCCGAAACGTACGCTCCAGCCATGACATTACTTGTTTCTTCTGGAGCGTTTGCGTGGACACTGCACTGAACTATAACTATCGGATCGTGAAGCAGTTTGCGATCGCGACTGTGGTGTGGGGCGTCATTGGCATGCTGGCTGGCGTATTCATCGCTGCCCAGCTGGCATGGCCGGCCCTGAACTTTGATATCCCCTGGCTAACCTATGGTCGGCTGCGCCCGCTGCATACCAATGCGGTGATCTTTGCATTCGGCATCTGCGGCCTGTTCGCCACGTCCTACTACGTCGTGCAGCGCACCTGCCAGGTAAGGCTGTTCTCGGACAAGCTGGCGGCCTTCACGTTCTGGGGTTGGCAACTGGTGCTGGTGTCCGCGGCCATCACGCTGCCCATGGGCCTGACCCGCGGCAAGGAATACGCCGAACTGGAATGGCCGATCACCCTGCTGATCGCGGTGGTGTGGATCGCCTATGCCGTGGTGTTCTTCGGCACCGTCATCAAGCGCAAGGTGGCGCATATCTATGTGGCCAACTGGTTCTTCGGCGCCTTCATCCTGGCCGTGACCCTGCTGCATGTGGTCAACGGCATGAGCATGCCGGCCTCTCTGACCAAGTCGTATTCGGCCTATTCGGGCGTGCAGGATGCAATGATCCAGTGGTGGTACGGCCATAACGCGGTGGGCTTCATCCTGACCGCCGGCTACCTGGGCATGGTCTATTACTTCATTCCCAAGCAGGCCGAGCGCCCTGTGTATTCCTACCGCCTCTCCATCGTCCACTTCTGGGCGCTGATCTTCACCTACATGTGGGCCGGCCCGCATCACCTGCACTACACGGCATTGCCCGACTGGACCCAGTCGATCGGCATGGTGTTCTCGCTGATCCTGCTGGCGCCTTCGTGGGGCGGCATGATCAACGGCGTGATGACCCTGTCGGGCGCCTGGCACAAGCTGCGCTCCGACCCGATCTTGAAGTTCCTGATCGTGTCGCTGTCGTTCTACGGCATGGCCACCTTCGAAGGCCCGATGATGTCGATCAAGACCGTGAACTCGCTGTCGCACTACACCGACTGGGGCATCGCCCACGTCCATGCCGGCGCGCTGGGCTGGGTCGGCTTCATCACCATGGGTTCGCTGTACTACCTGCTGCCGCGCCTGTCGGGCAAGCAGGCCATGTGGAGCACCCGCCTGATCGACCTGCACTTCTGGGTCGCCACCATCGGCATCGTGCTCTACATCGCATCGATGTGGATCGCCGGCGTGATGCAGGGCCTGATGTGGCGCGCGGTCAATGCCGACGGCACCCTGACCTACAGCTTCGTGGAAGGCGTCAAGGCAACCTACCCGTACTACGTGATCCGCTTCACCGGCGGCACGCTCTACCTGACCGGCATGCTGCTGATGGCCTACAACACCTATATGACGGTGCGTGACGCCAAGCCGGTTGCCGCGCGTATCCCGGCACTTAATGCCGCGCACGCTTGATTAAGAAAGACGGAGCAAGACATGAAGTTTTCGCATGAGTCGATAGAAAAGAATCCCTGGCTGCTGATCGTGCTGGTGGTTCTGGTGATCAGCATTGGCGGCGCAGTGGAGATCATTCCGCTGTTCTTCCAGAAGTCCACCACCGAGCCGGTTGCCGGGCTGAAGCCGTACTCGCCGCTGCGCCTGGTGGGACGCGATATCTATGTGCGTGAAGGCTGCTATGGCTGCCATTCGCAGATGATCCGCCCGTTCCGCGCCGAGACCGAGCGCTATGGCCACTATTCCGTGGCCGGTGAATTCGTGTACGACCGGCCCTTCCAGTGGGGTTCCAAGCGCACCGGTCCGGACCTGGCACGCGTTGGCGGCCGCTACAGCGACGAATGGCACCGCGCCCACCTGGACAACCCGCGCGACCTGGTGCCCGAGTCCAACATGCCCGGCTATCCGTGGCTGGCCAAGACCAGGCTGGACCCGCAGGAAGTGCAGCCCAAGATGCGCGCGCTGCGCCGCCTGTCGGTGCCTTACAGCGACGAGGAAATCGCCGCCGCGCCTGCCGAGCTGGCCGGCAAGACCGAGCAGGACGCGCTGGTCGCTTACCTGCAGGGCCTGGGCACGCAGATCAAGGCCCGCAACTAGGCCCGCTTAATCAATCGACACTGTCATCATGAATATCCAAACATTATTCGACCAGGCCAGCAGCGCCATGACCGTGGTGAGTTTCCTCACCTTCCTCGGCATCCTGTGGTGGACCTTCATTCGTCACAAGGACCAGGATTTCCACGCCGCGGCGCAGCTGCCCTTCGCTGACGAAGGCGTATCCGACCAAGCACAGCAGGAGCAGGGCCATGTCTGACTTCACCAGCGGTTTCTGGAACATCTATATCGTGGTGCTGACACTGATCGGCATCCTCGGCTGCGGCCTGCTGCTGTGGTCGCAGTCCAAGCACAAGATCACGCTGCCGCCCGGCTCCAGGGTGCAGACCCAGACCACCGGCCACATGTGGGATGAGGACCTGACCGAGCTGAATACGCCGATGCCGCGCTGGTGGATGTGGCTGTTCTATATCACCATCGTGTTCAGCCTGGCCTACCTGGTGCTGTATCCGGGCCTGGGCGAGTATGCGGGCAAGCTGGGCTGGAAGTCGGCTGGCGCCTACCAGCAGGAACTCAAGCAGGCCGAGGCCGACTATGGCCCGCTGTTTGCGAAGTACCAGCAGCAGGACCTGAAGGCGGTGGCCGCCGACCCGCAGGCCCGCGCCATCGGCGAGCGGCTGTTCCTGACCTATTGCGCGCAGTGCCATGGATCCGATGCCCGCGGCAGCAAGGGCTTTCCCAACCTGGCTGACAATGATTGGCTGCATGGCGGCGAGCCCGACGTGGTCAAGACCACCATCATGAACGGCCGCAACGGCATGATGCCGCCCATGGCAGCCGCGGTCGGCTCGGAAAAGGATGTGGAGAATGTCGCGCACTATGTGCTGAGCCTGTCGGGTTCGACCTCCGACCCGATCAAGTCGGTGCTGGGCAAGCCCAAGTTCTCCGCTGCCTGCGCCGCCTGCCATGGCGCCGATGGCCATGGCAACCAGATGCTGGGCGCGCCCAACCTGTCGGACAAGACCTGGCTGTATGGCGGTAGCGCCGACACCATCATGGAAACCATCCGCAAGGGCCGCACCAACACCATGCCCGCGTTTAAGGATTTCCTCGGCGAGGCGAAGGTGCATGTGCTGGCCGCTTATGTCTGGGGCCTGTCCAATGTCAAGGGAGCGGCTCCGCAGTAAAGGCCGCACTGAGCCGCGCTGGCCGGAAACGGCCAGCCAAAGTTAAAGAGCATTGAAATGAGCAGCAATACCACGCCCGAAGTGGCGGTTGTGAAGATGTATGCGGCGCGCGAGGAAATCTATGCGCGCGAGGTGCAGGGGCGCTACGCCAGCCTGCGCTGGATCTGTGTGTGGCTGACGCAGATCCTGTTCTACGGCCTGCCGTGGATCAACTGGAACGGCCGCCAGGCAGTGCTGTTCGACCTGCTGGCGCGCAAGTTCTACATCTTCGGCATCGTGCTGTGGCCGCAGGACTTCATCTACCTGGCCGCGCTGCTCATCATCTCGGCCTATCTGCTGTTCCTGGCCACGGCCATTGCCGGCCGGGTCTGGTGCGGCTTCGCCTGTCCGCAAACGGTCTATACCGAAATCTTCATGTGGATAGAGCGCAAGATCGAAGGCAGCCGCAGCGCCCGCATGCGCCTGGACCGCCAGCCGGCCTCGCTGGAAAAGTTTGCCCGCAAGTTCGGCAAGCATGCCGCCTGGGGCGCGGTGGCGCTGTGGACCGGCTTCACCTTCGTCGGCTATTTCACGCCCATCCATACGCTGGCGCGCGAGGTCGTCACCCTCGGGCTGGGCCCGTGGGAGTGGTTCTGGGTGCTGTTCTACTCCTTTGCCACCTACGGCAATGCCGGCTGGATGCGCGAGCAGGTCTGCAAGTACATGTGCCCGTATGCACGCTTCCAGAGCTCGATGTTCGACAAGGACACGCTGATCATCACCTACGATGAAAAGCGTGGCGAGCCGCGCGGCGCGCGGGCCAAGAGCGCCAGGGCGGATGGCGGTGCGCTGAAGGCGAAGCTGGGCGACTGCATCGACTGCAGCATGTGCGTGCAGGTATGCCCGACCGGCATCGACATCCGTCAGGGCCTGCAATATGAATGCATAGGCTGCGCCGCCTGCGTCGATGCCTGCAACGGCGTGATGGACAAGGTCGGCTCGCCGCGCGGCCTGATCCGCTACAGCACCGACCATGCAATGAAGCAGGGCCTGTCCGGCGCCGACATCCGGCGCCGGGCGCTGCGGCCCAGGGTGCTGATCTATCTGGCCATCCTGCTGGCCATCGTCGTTGCTTTCGGCCTGTCGCTGGCAATGCGCACGCCGCTGAAGATGGACGTGCTGCGCGACCGCGGCGCGATGGGGCGCGAGATCGAGGACGGCATGATAGAGAATGTCTACCGCCTGCAGATCATGAACACGTCCGAGAGCCCGCATCGCTACCGGATCGTGGTGGACGGCCTGCCATCGCTGCGGCTTGCCGGCGCCGATGAGGTAACCCTCAATGGCACCGAGACCCGTTCCGTGCCGGTGCGGCTGCGCATCGATGGCGGGCAGGCCGGCAAGGGATCCAACAAGATACATATCGGCCTGCAGGCGCTGGATGAATCCGGCCTGCAGGTCAGGGAAGAAGCGGTCTTTTATGTGCCGCGCTGAAGGAGAATGCAAATGCCATCCATGAATACCCTCGAACGTCCCGCCACACCGTGGTACAAGCACCGCTGGCCCTGGCTGATCATGCTGGGTCCGTTCCTGGTGGTGCTGGCGGGCAGTTACACGATCTGGCTTTCCTACTCGCAGCAGGATGCGCTGGTGGTGGGCGACTATTACCGGCAGGGCAAGGCCATCAACCAGGACCTGCGGCGCGACCAGGCTGCCAGCCGGCTGGGGCTGTCGCTGGCACTGCGCTACGATGCCGCCGCTGGCCGGCTGACAGGCACGATGCGCGGCGCGCAGGGCATTCCGCGGGGCGCGATGACGCTGCGCCTGGTCCATTCGACCCGTCCGGAAAAGGACATCGTGCTGCCGGTGGTGGCGGATGCAGAAGGCAATTTCGGCGTGAGCCTGCCGATGCTGGAAATGGCGCGCTGGCAGGTGATGCTGGAAGACCAGGGCCGCAGCTGGCGCATCAACGGCGTGTGGCCCTGGCCGCAGCAGGCCTCCGTGGCGCTGTCGGCCGACCAACCCTGAAGGAGGCACAGATGCGGCGTCTGGCAATGGTGATCCTGTGGCCGTCCTTCCTGGTGGCGGCGATGGCGGAAGGCTTTTTCTTTTCCCTGCTCGATCCGCAGGACCTGCACCTGGGCGGCGTGGAGTTCACGCTGTCGCCGCTGGCAGCCTACACGGTGGGATTTTTCCTGTTCTGGCTGTTCTGCTCGCTGGCTGCAATGCTCAGCTATTACCTGGCCAATGTGCCGGCCGACCGCCAGCCGCCGCTATGACAGCGACATTGGCGGCATCACGCTAGTCGCATTTCTCGGTGCCGGCTGCCATCGCCTTCAGGCGGGCCGGATCGAGGACCACGATCTCGCGGTTGCTTACCTGCAGCACGCCCAGCTTCTTGAAGCGCGACAGCAGGCGGCTGATGCTCTCGATGGTCAGGCCGAGATAATTGCCGATTTCCTCGCGCGACATGCGCAGCTGGAAGGCGGTGGAGGAATAGCCGCGGGCGGCATAGCGCGACGTCAGATTGACCAGGAAGGCGGCAAAGCGCTGGCCGGCGCGCATATTGCCCAGCAGGAGCATGACGCTCTGCTCGCGCGTGATTTCCTGGCTCATCATCCGGTGGAAATGGTGCAGCAGCGTGGGAATGTGGCTAAACAGTTCTTCCAGGCGGGCGAACGGAATGTCGCAGACTTCGCTGTCTTCCAGCGCCACCGCCGAGCAGTGATGGCGCTCGGTGCCAATGGCGTCCATGCCGAGAAGCTCGCCCGCCATCTGGAAGCCGGTGATCTGCTGCTCGCCGCTGACGTTGATCTGGAAGGTCTTGAAATGCCCGAGCCGGATCGCGTACAGGTTGGTGAACGGGTCGCCCATGCGGTAGAGATGGGTGTCGCGCGGCACCTTGCGCCGGCGTCCGATGATGGCGTCGAGGCGCGACATGTCGGCATCGTCAAGCCCCATAGGCAGGCAAAGCTGGTGCATGCTGCAGGCCGCGCAGCTTGCCTTCAGGGCATTGACGTTGATGGGTGCTGGCTGGCTGCTGACTGGAATGGACTGGATCATGGTCGCCAATGATATATCTCAAGCCGTTGGAAACACGAAACGCTACGGTATGAAACGTGTCGCAGTACTGATCTGCGGATTAGAACGGTTGGTACGGCGAAGTGTAGCAAACACATCGTAACGCGGATACAACAGATATTAGCTGTTTATCAAATAGTTAAGTGGAATGACGCTTGTGTTCGCCAGCGCACAGTCGGTCTGCGGAAAAATCGGTATCTTTTTTGCACGATGTGGCTGTGCTGGTGCTACTCCCTTTCTTCACTCTCAACGACTGGATGCGCAAAATGAAAAAAATGTTCACGCTGTTGGCACTTCCCCTGGCTCAGGCCGCGATGGTTTCGGCTTTCGCGCAAGCGCCTGCCGCCACTTCCACCGACCCATCGGCCAGCCAATCCCGCGCCGAAGTCAAGTCAGGCGCCAGCGCGGCGAATACGAACCGGGTCAATGAATTCAGTGACCGTCCGGGCGCTGCGGTGAAGGGCAGCGGCACCAGCCGCGCCGAGGTCAAGTCCGGCGCCAGCGCCGCCGATATCGACAAGGTCAACCAGTTCGAGGACAAGCCTGCTCGTAACTCCGGAGCAAGCCGCAGCCGCGCGGAAGTCAAGGCCGAGCGCAACGCCGGCGCCGGCCAGCTGCGCGCCAATACCGAAGTGCCAACGCCCGGCACTTCGTCGCAGCCGAATCTGCGCAATCCGAAGGCGCTGACGCCGGAAGAGCGCGCCGCCCGCCGCGAGGCACGCAAGCAGCGCACCGCCGAACGGCGCGCCAAGCGTAGCGCTGACGCCACCGCAAGGCCGGCTGGCAGCGAAGGCACCCGTATCATGCCGGCCGATGGCGGCGCTGGCGGCGGCAACCCGGCTCCAGGCAAGTAATTCAGGTCGTTGCCGGGACTTTCCCGGCACGGTTTGCAGAAATGGCACGGCGCGCATGACGCGCCGTGTTGCATTACAGTATCGGTTTTTCACTGGCAGCTTGCGGCCACACCATGAAGCTTTCCGTTCTTGACCAATCCACCGCTGTCAGCGGCCGGCCCCAGACCGATGCCATCGCCGAGTCGCTGGCGCTGGCCCGGCATTGCGACGGGCTCGGCTACCATCGCTACTGGGTATCCGAGCACCATCACAGCGGCAGCATCGTCGGCAGTGCGCCGGAGGTGCTGATGGCGGCCATCGCTGCCACCACCTCACGCATCCGGGTCGGCAGCGCCGGCGTGATGCTGCCGCATTACTCGGCCCTGAAAGTGGCGGAACAGTTCCGGGTGCTGGAAGGCATTGCGCCCGGCCGCATCGACCTCGGCATCGGCCGGGCGCCCGGTTCGGACCGTCTCACCGCCTATGCATTGAATCCGGACGCCGGCCAGGCTGCGGAACGCTTTCCACAGCAGGTGCAGGATCTGCAGGCCTGGGTCAGCGGCATGCCGCTGGCGCCCGGCCATCCGTTTGGCGCCAGCCGCGCCCATCCGCAAGGGCCGACTTCGCCGGAGATGTGGATACTGGGAAGCTCGAACTATGGCGCCCAGCTGGCGGCGCATTTTGGCTTGCCCTATGCCTATGCCTATTTCTTCAGCGAAGGGGAGGGCGTGGAAGAAGCGCTGGACCTGTACCGCAGGCTGTACCAGCCCAGCGAACGTCATCCCATGCCACAGGCCACGATCTGCGTCTGGGCGCTGGCGGCCGATACCGAGGAACAGGCGCGCCATCTGCTCAGGACCCGCGAGCATTGGCGCATCGGCTTCGAGCGCGGCCTGCGCCTGCCTCTGGTCTCTCCGGAGGAAGCGGCGGCGACCGCCTATGACGAGGCGGACCAGGCCCGTATCGCCGCACTGCGCCGCCGCGCCATCGTCGGAACGGCCGGGCAGGTGGCTGCAAGGCTGCATGCACTGGCGGCCCAGCTGAACCTGGATGAAATCGTGGTCAATACCTGGACCCACGATCCGGCCGCGCGGCGTCACTCCTACACCCTCCTGGCACAGGCATTCGGCCTGACAGGACTTCCTTCCGGGCAAGCTCTCGGTTAAAGTTAGATTATTTCCTGCCGTAAATAAGTTTGGGGTCTCACCCGAAGATAGGCTTTCGGTACCGTGGATGCGCTCAGGCGTCCCCGGGGAAAGACGTCAGCGCCGGGCAAAGCGGATCATTGCTTTTTTGCACGGCGGACCGTACGAACTTTGCCCTGGCGGCTTCAGGAACGAGCGTTTGGAAATTCAGCCAATAACCATCACCGAACATGTTTTCGATGCCAAATGACGTTTTGATAGAACACCTGAAAGGCCAGCTGACGCGGCTGACGGAGTCGGCCGGGGATCTGGTTTTCACGCTCACCGAGAATGGCGAGATTCTGCACGCCAGCCAGCGCGCCATTGGCATCATCGCGCCGGGCGCCGTCCTGTGCGGCAGCATGCTGATCGAGCGGGTGGATACGCCGGACCGGGCAGGCCTGGTATCGGTCATGGCCCAGGTGATCGCAAGCGGTCTGCATGACAGGGTCAATGTGCGGGTCCATACGAGCACCGGCCTGCACTGGTTTGAACTGGAACTGTCCGCCCATCCCGATCTGGATGGGCGCACCGAAGTGCTGGTGGTGGGGCGCAATATTTCGGGGCAGCAGGAAACCAAGGAGCGTCTGCTGCATTTGGCCACCCACGACGCACTGACCGGCCTGCCCAACCGCGCGCTGCTGTCGGACCGGCTGCGCATGGCGATTTCCCATGCCCGGCGCACCGGCCGCGGCTTCACCGTGCTGGCGCTCGACCTCGACGGTTTCAAGAAAGTCAATGATGCGCTCGGCTATGCCGCCGGCGACGCGCTGCTGCGCGAGGCCGCCGGCCGCCTGCAGAAGGCGCTGCGCGACAACGACACCCTGGCCCGCATCGGCGGCGACGAATTCATGGTGGTGCTGCCGGGCGCGTCCCACGCCGATGAAATCAACCCGATAGCGCGCCGCATGATCAGCGCGATACAGCTGCCGTTCGAGATCGAAGGCCAGTCGCTGTATCTGTCCACCTCGGTCGGCGCCGCCATCTATCCGGAGCACGGCGACAATGAAGTACGGCTCCTGGCCCATGCCGACACCGCGATGGCGCGCGCCAAGGAAACCGGCCGCGCCCGCTGCGTCATTTACAGCCGCGCCACCTTCAGCGCGCCCGACCATGACGTGTCGATGGAAGCGGCGCTGTTCGAGGCCGTGCGAAACGGCGAGTTCTTCCTGCACTACCAGCCCATCGTCAATGCCGTCACCCGGGAGATCGTGGGTTTCGAGGCGCTGATGCGGTGGATGCACCCGGAACTGGGGCTGATCTCGCCCAGCCAGTTCATCCAGATGGCCGAAAGCAATGGCCTGATCAACCTGCTGGGCGCCTGGGTGCTCAAGGCCGCCTGTGTCCAGTTGAAGCGCCTGCAGGAAGTCGCCGGGCGCGAACTGTACGTGTCGGTCAACGTCAGCCCGCGCCAGTTCCGCAATGACCAGTTCCTGGGCCTGATGGAAGACGCGCTGAAGCTGTCGGGACTGCATGGCCGTCAGCTGCTGCTGGAGATCACCGAGGGCATCCTGATGTCGGACCCGGCGCATGCGGAAGCGCTGCTCCTGCAGATCGCCGCGCGCGACGTTCGGATCGCCATCGACGATTTCGGCACCGGCTATTCCTCGCTGGCCTATCTGAAGCGCTTCCCGATCAGCACCCTGAAGATCGACCGCGCCTTCATCAAGGACCTGCCGCAATCGGTCAAGGACGCGGCCATCTGCAACGTGGTGCTGAGCCTGGCCCAGCACCTGAACCTGACCACGGTGGCCGAAGGCGTCGAAAACGAAGAGCAGCTGCAGTTCCTGTCCCACCAGGGCTGCAGCCTGATACAGGGCTACCATACCGGCCGCCCGATGATGTTCGACGACGCCATGGATGTGCTGGGCGCAGGCGCGGCCGAACTGGCGCTGCCATGACAATCAACGAGGAATGCAGACCATGACCACCATGCCACCTGAACTGGGCGACTCGCGCAAGACCCAGGAACTGCTGTGGAAGCAGATCAAGGAGCAGGGCCACCTGCCCGGGTTCTCCAATGTCGTCCAGCAGATTGTCGGTGCCATGCAGAGCGAGAACGAGCGCGAATTCAGCATGACGCGCACGGTGCTGTCGGACCCAGCGCTGACGCACCGGGTGCTGCGCCTGGCCAATAGCGCCATGTATGCGATGTTTGGCGAGATCAATACCGTGTCGCGCGCCGTGATGGTGCTTGGCACCGAGTCCATCGGCCATCTGGCGCTGGGCTTGAAGCTGGTCGACAGCCTGGCCACGGTGTCCAGCACCTCGGTCGGCGTGCGCACCGAGATGGAAAAGGCGGTGCTGGCCGGCCATATCGCGCGCCAGGTCACCGCCCAGGCCAGTACCCGCGACGCCGAGGAAGCGGTGGTGTGCTCCCTGCTGCACGGACTGGGTCGCATGGTGGTGGCGTTCTACCTGCCGCTGTACTGGGAAGCGATCCAGACGCTGACGGCGCAAGGCAATGACGAGTCGGTGGCGGTGGTCAAGGTGCTGGGCATGACCATGGTGGACATCGGGCGGCTGATCGCCCGCCGCTGGGGCCTGCCGCGCGACCTGATCGAAAGCCTGCATGACGTGATGCCGCAAACCGGCGAGCCGCTCGACCATGCCGGCTGGCTGGCTGCACTGTCGACCATGTCCTCGTCCTGTGCGCGGGTGCTGTGCGACAAGGCCGGCGACGACGAGGCGCTGGCTGCCATCGTCGATGGCTATGCCGACATGCTGGGCATGGAAACCGACACCGTGCTGGCCGCCGTCAGCGCCGCCCGCGAGGCTGCGCGCGACGACCCGGCGCTGGCGCGCGCCGCCACGGTGCAGGCAGTGGCCGAAGCACCCGAAAGCGACGAGCGGCGCCGCGACGCGACGCCGGCGCTGGTGCGCGGCGTGGCCGACATGCGCGATGTGATCAGCACCATCAACACCAGCCAGCTGATGACGATGGCGCTGGAAACCATCTACAAGGGGCTGCACCTGAAGCGCGCGGTGGCCTTCCTGCGCAACCGCAAGGAAGGCAAGTACCTGGCCGGCATGTGCTTTGGCGAAGACATCGAGCACCTGGCGCCGCGGCTGGTCTTCAATGACGCCTATCAGCCCGACGTGTTTCATGCCGCGCTGGCCAACGACAAGATGGTCTGCGTCAAGGATGCCTGCGACCCGGCATTCCGCGCCAAGCTGCCGCGCTGGTGGAAAGACGCCTTCCCGACGGTGCGCAGCTTTATCGTGCTGCCGCTGACGGTCAATCGCCATCCGGTCGGCTTCATTTATGGCGATTGGGACGACGCCCTGCCGGTAGCCCTTGAACAGGGCGAAATCGCCGCATTGAATGAACTGCGGGCGCTGGTGATGGGCAAGCACGGGCCGCAGTAAAGGGATGCGGCCGGCAAGGAGCCGTGTGGTTTTTGCGCTGCAAAACCACCGGGGAGAGATGAAAGCATCAAGAAAAATCATGCGGGATGCCATTTTTCTATTGCACTGCACAATTTACCGGACTATAGTTGAACCGTCTCCTCCACCCTCCCAAGGATGGATTAACCCGCTACCGCAAGGTCAGCGGGTTTTTTTTGCCCCGGCTTTCCATCTTTTCCCCGCACCTCGACGGTGCGGCATTCGGCCCGAAACCTGGCACGGCAATTGCTCTGCAGCATATACCTCCAGTGGTTGCCAAAGCGACGACTTTCCCCGGCCTTGCGCCGGGTTTTTTTTCGGCCGCTACAATGCCAGCCTGATTCTTTTCGGGACAATGACATGCAAGCAGTGCAATGCACCCGCGAGCGCCACGGCGACGCCATCCTGGACATCTTCAACGACGCCATCCTGCATTCCACCGCGCTCTACGACTACAAGCCGCGCACCGCGCAGAACATGGCCGACTGGTTTGCCGCCAAGGCACGCGGCAATTTCCCGGTGCTGGGCCTGGAAAACGAGGACGGCAGCCTGGCCGGTTTCGGCAGCTACGGCACATTCCGCGCCTGGCCTGCCTACAAGTACACGGTCGAGCATTCGGTCTATGTGCACCCGTCGCAGCGCGGACGCGGCATCGGGCTGGCGCTGATGCAGCAGCTCATCGCCGCCGCCCGCGAGCAGCAATACCATGTGCTGATCGGCGGCATCGACATGGAAAACCAGGCCAGCATCGCCCTGCACACCCGCCTGGGTTTCGTGCATGCCGGCACCATCCGGCAGGCCGGCTTCAAGTTCGGGCGCTGGCTCGACCTGGGCTTTTACCAGCTGACGCTGGACACGCCGCTGCAGCCGGTCGACGGCTGAGCCGGCGCTTCGGACTGTCCGGGCGCCGATAGCGGGCGCCGACAGCGCAAAGCCTTGCGTCTGCGCCAAGGCTGGCGGGAACCAGCGCCGGCGCCGGCCGGTCTGCTCACTTGTATAATGCGCAATCGTTCAATCAAGCCTTCCCCGCCATGACCCAGACCCATTTCGGCTATCAGACCGTCCAGGAAGAAGACAAGGTGCACAAGGTCGCCGAGGTCTTCCACTCGGTCGCCGCCAAGTACGACGTGATGAATGACCTGATGTCGGCCGGCCTGCATCGCATCTGGAAGGCGTTCACCATCGCCCAGGCGGGCGTGCGGCCGGGCTTCAAGGTGCTCGACATCGCCGGCGGCACCGGCGACCTGGCCAAGGCCTTTGCCCGGCAGGCCGGCCCGACCGGCGAAGTCTGGCTGACCGACATCAATGAATCGATGCTGCGCGTGGGCCGCGACCGGCTGATCAACAACGGCCTGACCAACCCGGTGCTGCTGTGCGACGCCGAGCGCCTGCCGTTTCCCGACAATTACTTCGACCGCGTCAGCGTCGCCTTCGGCCTGCGCAACATGACCCACAAGGACGCGGCGCTGGCCGAGATGCGGCGCGTGCTCAAGCCCGGCGGCAAGCTGCTGGTGCTGGAATTTTCCAAGGTCTGGGAGCCGCTGAAGAAGCCGTATGATGTCTATTCGTTTTCCGTCCTGCCCTGGCTGGGCAAGCGCATCGCCAACGATGCCGAAAGCTACCGCTACCTGGCCGAGTCGATCCGCATGCATCCGGACCAGGACACCTTGAAAAAGATGATGCAGGACGCAGGTTTGGAACGTGTCGAGTACTACAACCTGACTGCCGGCGTGGCTGCGCTGCATACCGGCATCAAACTCTAGGAGCCTGAAATGAAAAAGTATCTGGTCATGATGATGCTGGTCGCCAGCACGCTGTCGATGGTGGCGGTCGAGGCCGATGCCAAGCGCCTTGGCGGCGGCGGTTCCTTCGGTCGGCAGTCGCAGGGCGTAAGCCGTTCCGTTCCTTCCTCGCCGCAGAGCGCGCCGATGCAGCAGGCCGCGCCGCGTCCGGCCACGCCGCCGGCAGCCGCGCCGGCCACCCGCCCTGCCAGCCCGTGGCGCGGCATGCTGGGCGGCGCCCTGCTGGGCCTGGGTCTGGGCGCGCTGCTGTCGCATCTCGGCATCGGCGGCGCGCTGGCCAGCGTGATCGGCACCGTGCTGACGGTGGCGCTGCTGGCCATGGCGCTGATGTTCATCCTGCGCCTGTTCCGCCGCAAGGACAGCGTCAGTCCGGCGATGGCAGGCGGCTATGCCCGCAACACCACGCCCGAGATCGGTTCCGGCGTGCAGTCCACTCCGCAGTCGGTGCCGGCGGCCGGCGCGGCTGCCGCCACTGCCACTGCTGCAACCGCAGCCGCGCCCTGGGGCGTGCCGGCCGACTTCGACGTGCCGGCCTTCCTGCGCCATGCCAAGAGCTACTTCCTGCGCCTGCAGGATGCCTGGGACAAGGGCGACGTGAATGACATTCGCGAATTCACCAACCCGGAAATGTTCGCCGAACTGCGCATGCAGATCGAGGAACGCGGCGCGGCGCTCAATGTCACCGACGTGGTGCAGCTCAATGCCGAACTGCTGGGCATCGAGAGCGGCAACCATGACTACCTGGCCAGCGTGAAGTTTTCCGGCCTGATCAAGGAAGCGCCGGATGCGTCGGCCGCCGAGTTCGCCGAAGTCTGGAACCTGTCCAAGCCGAAGTCGGGGCAGGGCGGCTGGGTGCTGGCCGGCATTCAGCAACTCTCCTTGTCGTGAGCAAACACGTCTTTTATAGCAACTGCTAAACTCCAAACCGCCCGTGAAACCTCACGGGCGGTTTCTTTTTGACCGTTCATGATTCCCTCTCCATTTCCCGCCATCATCAATCATCTGCTCGTGCAGGAAGCCTGGGCCGGCCGGAAGCTGGCCCTGCATGCCGGCAAGGTCGCGCGCATCGACACCGGCCTGGTGGCCGTGCAGCTGCGCATTGCCGCTGACGGCCTGGTGGAAGACGCGCCCGATGCATCGGCCAATGTCACCATCCGCATGAAGCTTTCCGACCTGCCGCTGATGATGCAAAACCGCGAGCGCGCCTTTTCCTATGTGCAGGTGGAAGGCGACGCCGAGTTCGCCAACGTGGTGTCGCAGGTCGCCCAGGGCGTGCGCTGGGAAGCCGAGGACGACCTGGCGCGGCTGGTGGGCGACATCGCCGCCCGCCGCATCGTCGCCGGTGGCCGCGCCGTGTTCGGCGCCGCCCAGTCCACCCGCCGCCGCATCGAGGAAAACGTCGCCGAGTACTTCCTGGAAGAGCAGCCGCTGCTGGTGCGGCCGGAAGCCGTGACCGGCTTCAGCGCCGACGTGGCCGAACTGCGCGACGATGTCGAGCGCCTGGCCAAGCGCATCGAGCGCCTGCGCGGAGGGCTGGCATGATCCGGAGGCTGCTGCGGGTTTTCAAGATTCTGTCGGTCGCGCTGCGCTATGGCCTGGACAATATCGCGATGTCGGGCGTGACGCCGCGCATTGCATTGCTGACCAACCGGCTGCTGTTCTGGCGCGACATCAGCGCGCCGCGCGGCGAACGGCTGCGGCGCGCGCTGGAAGAGCTGGGCCCGATCTTCGTGAAGTTCGGCCAGGTGCTGTCGACCCGGCGCGACCTGATGCCGCCCGACATCGCCAACGAGCTGGCGCTGCTGCAGGACCGGGTGCCGCCATTCGATTCCGACCTGGCCATCGCCCAGATCGTGCGCTCGCTGGGCGCCCATCCCGACCAGCTGTTTGCCTGGTTCGACCGCAAGCCGGTGGCCTCGGCCTCGATCGCCCAGGTGCATTTCGCCAGGCTGCGCAACGGCACCGAGGTCGCGGTCAAGGTGCTGCGCCCGAACATGAAGAAGACTATCGACGAGGACGTGGCCCTGATGCATATCGTGGCCGGCTGGGTCGAGCGCTTCTGGGCCGATGGCCGCCGCCTCAAGCCGCGCCAGGTGGTGGCGGAGTTCGACAAGTATCTGCACGACGAGCTGGACCTGATGCGCGAGGCCGCCAACGGCAGCCAGCTGCGGCGCAATTTCGCCGAATCGAAGATGCTGCTGGTGCCGGAAATGTACTGGGACTTCTGCTCGGAATCGGTGATCACGATGGAGCGCATGCACGGCATCCCGATTTCCCAGATCGACCGCCTGCTGGCCGAGGGCGTGGACTTGAAGAAGCTCTCCAGCGACGGCGTGGAAATCTTCTTCACCCAGGTGTTTCGCGACGGCTTCTTCCATGCCGACATGCATCCCGGCAACATCCTGGTGTCGGTCGCGCCGGAAACCTTCGGCAGCTATATCGCGCTGGACTTCGGCATCGTCGGCACCCTGACCGATTTCGACAAGGATTACCTGTCGCAGAACTTCCTCGCCTTCTTCCGGCGCGACTACAAGCGGGTGGCCGAGGCCCATATCGAATCCGGCTGGGCGCCGAAGGAAACCCGGGTGGACGAGCTGGAGGCCGCGGTGCGCGCCTGCTGCGAGCCCATCTTCGACCGGCCGCTGCGCGACATTTCCTTCGGCCAGGTGCTGCTGCGCCTGTTCCAGACCTCGCGCCGCTTCAACGTGGAAGTGCAGCCGCAACTGGTGCTGCTGCAGAAAACCCTGCTCAACATCGAGGGCCTGGGCCGCCAGCTCGACCCCGATCTCGACCTCTGGAAAACCGCGCGTCCTTACCTGGAGCGCTGGATGAGCGAGCAGATAGGCTGGCGCGGCCTGCTGGAAAAGCTGCGCGAGGAAGCGCCGCGCTATAGCCAGCTGCTGCCGCAGCTGCCGCGTCTGGCGGTGCAGGCACTGCAGGAAGCCAAGGGCCATGCGCTGCAGGAAAATGCGGATTTGCTGAAGCGGGTCCTGGCCGAGCAGAAGCGCACCAATATGCTGCTGGGCGTGGCCGTGTATTTCGGCGGCGGCCTGGCAGCGGGCGTGGTGCTTGTGCAGTTCCTGATGCGCTGGTATTACCTGATCGAGTAGGCGGCGGTTTGCCGCAATCGGTTTCGCCATGCACTGGAATCCATGGCGTTGCCATGAGGCTATAATTCCGGACTTTTCATTCAAAGCGTTCATGCCATGACCACGCTGACTGTTTTCGTCATCCTTTACCTGGCCGTCTCGGTTGCCATCGGCCTGTTCGCGGCGCGCCGGGTCAAGACATCCGGCGACTATGCGGTGGCTGGCCGCTCGCTGCCGCTGTATATCGTGATCGCGACCGTGTTCGCGACCTGGTTCGGCTCGGAAACCGTGCTCGGCATTCCGGCCAAGTTCGTCAAGGACGGCCTGCGCGGCGTGATCGAAGACCCGTTCGGCGCATCGATGTGCCTGGTGCTGGTCGGCCTGTTCTTTGCACGCAAGCTGTACCGGATGAATCTGCTGACCATCGGCGACTACTACCGCCAGCGCTACAGCCGTACCGTCGAGGTGCTGGTGTCGCTGTGCATCGTGGCATCCTATCTGGGCTGGGTGTCGGCCCAGATCACCGCGCTCGGCCTGGTGTTCAACGTGCTGTCGCAGGGCGCCGTTTCCATGCCGGTCGGCATGTGCATCGGCTCGGCCATCGTGCTGCTGTACACCCTGTTTGGCGGCATGTGGTCGGTCGCGCTGACCGACTTCTTCCAGATGACCATCATCGTGATCGGCCTGCTGTACATCGCCTACCTGGTCTCGGGCATGGCCGGCGGCGCGCAGCAGGTGGTGGCGCATGCGGCCGCGGCCGGCAAGTTCCATATCGCGCCGGCACTCACCGCCAGGGAGTTGCTGGCCTTCGCCGGCGCGCTGGTGACCATGATGTTTGGCTCGATCCCGCAGCAGGACGTATTCCAGCGGGTGATGTCGGCCCGCTCGGAAGGCGTGGGCGCGGCCGGCTCGCTGTCCGGCGGCGCGCTGTATTTCCTGTTCGCCTTCGTGCCCATGTTCCTGGCCTATTCCGCCTATGTGATCGACCCGAAGATGGTGGACGCGCTGATCGAGAGCGATGCCCAGATGATCCTGCCGACGCTGATCCTGAACAACACGCCGGTATTTGCCCAGGTGATGTTCTTCGGCGCGCTGCTGTCGGCCATCATGTCGACCGCCAGCGGCACGCTGCTGGCGCCCAGCATCACCCTGACCGAGAACGTGCTGCGCGAAATCTTTCCGATGAATGACAGGCAGATGCTGCTGGCGCCCAGCATCACCCTGACCGAGAACGTGCTGCGCGAAATCTTTCCGATGAATGACAGGCAGATGCTGCTGGCGACCCGGCTGGTGGTGGTCTGCTTTGCGGTTGTCGTGACGATCTTCGCGCTGGTGTCGCAGGGCACCCCTATCTACGACATGGTGGGCAACGCCTACAAGGTCACGCTGGTAACCGCCTTCGTGCCGCTGGTGATGGGCCTGTACTGGAAGGGCGCAAGCAACCAGGGCGCGCTGTGCGCCGTCATCGGCGGACTGGCGACCTGGCTGCTGATGGAGCGCTTCGGCGGCGACTCGATCTGGCCGCCGCAACTGGCGGGCCTCCTGGCCAGTTTTGCCGGCATGCTGCTGGGCTCGCTGCTGCCGCAATACACCCGCGCCACGACCGGGGCGACGGTTCCGCGATAAACCTGCGGTGGCACTGTGAAACCCTCTATAATTCAGGGTTTTGGATGATTTTTGCAGGGAATTTTCATGCCGATTTATGCATATCGCTGCGAAGCGTGTGGTTTTGCCAAGGATGTTCTTCAGAAAATGTCCGATGCCCCGCTGACCCAATGCCCGTCATGCGGCAAGGCCGAGTTCAGGAAGCAGGTGACCGCCGCCGGTTTCCAGCTCAAGGGCTCCGGCTGGTATGTGACCGATTTCCGCGGCGGCTCGGGCGGCACCGCCGCGCCCGCCACGTCCGGCGCGGCAAAGAGCGAAGCCAAGTCCGAGGCGGCCCCGGCCGCGCCGGCGCCGGCCGCCGGCAGCGGCTCGTCGGAATGATGCGCGCCGCCTGCGCAATCGCCCGCTGAGCCGCCCTCCATGCGCAAATATTTCGTCACCGGCCTGCTGATCCTGGTGCCCCTGGCCATCACGATCTGGGTGCTCAACCTGATCATCAGCACCATGGACCAGTCGCTGCTGCTGCTGCCGGAGCGCTGGCGGCCGGAAGCGGTGGTCGGGTTCCACATTCCCGGCCTCGGCACCATCCTGACGCTGCTGTTCATCTTCCTGACCGGCCTTGCCACCCGCAACTTCATCGGCAAGCGCATCGTCTGGCTCTGGGAAGGGATGCTGACCCGCATTCCCGTGGTGCGCTCGATCTATTCCAGCGTCAAGCAGGTGTCCGACACGCTGTTCTCGTCGTCGGGCAACGCCTTCCGCAAGGCGCTTCTGGTGCAGTATCCGCGCCAGGGCAGCTGGACCATCGCCTTCCTGACCGGCGTGCCGGGCGGCGACGTGCGCAATCATCTCCAGGGCGACTATGTCAGCATCTACATACCGACCACGCCCAACCCGACCTCCGGGTTTTTCCTGATGGTGCCGCGGGCCGACACCATCGAGCTCGACATGAATGTCGACGAGGCGCTGAAATACATCGTGTCCATGGGCGTGGTATCGCCCGAGCACTTTGAAAAGAAACTGATCATCGATCCGGCCAAGGTCGACGCGACCGACCGGCATCAAGCAAAGCAAACTGAAACTGGAAACTGACTATGTCTTCTATGCGAACTCATTACTGCGGCCTCACCACCGAGGCGTTGCTGGGCCAAACCGTCAGCCTGTGCGGCTGGGTGCATCGCCGGCGCGACCACGGCGGCGTGATCTTCATCGACCTGCGCGACCGCGAGGGCCTGGTTCAGGTGGTGTGCGACCCGGACCGCGCCGAGGTCTTCAAGGCCGCCGAATCGGTGCGTAATGAGTACTGCCTGCGCATCACCGGCATCGTGCGCAGCCGTCCCGAGGGCACCGGCAACGCCAACCTGAAGTCGGGCGCGATCGAGGTGCTGTGCCATGAACTCGAAGTGCTGAACGCATCGGTGACGCCGCCGTTCCAGCTCGACGACGACAACCTCTCGGAAACCACCCGCCTGACACACCGCGTGCTGGACCTGCGCCGTCCGCAGATGCAGAACAACCTGCGCCTGCGCTACAAGGTGACGATGGAAGTGCGCAAATTCCTCGATGCCAACGGCTTCATCGACATCGAGACGCCGATGCTGACCAAGTCCACGCCGGAAGGCGCGCGCGACTACCTGGTGCCGTCGCGCGTCAATCCGGGCCACTTCTTCGCGCTGCCGCAGTCGCCGCAGCTGTTCAAGCAGCTGCTGATGGTGGCCAACTTCGACCGCTACTACCAGATCACCAAGTGCTTCCGCGACGAGGACCTGCGCGCCGACCGCCAGCCGGAATTCACCCAGATCGACTGCGAAACCTCGTTCATGAAGGAACAGGACATCCGTGACCTGTTCGAGAACATGATCCGCCTGGTGTTCAAGAATGCGCTGGATGTCGACCTGCCCAACCCGTTCCCGGTGATGGACTTCGCCACCGCGATGGCGCTGTACGGCTCCGACAAGCCCGACATGCGCGTCAGGCTGCAGTTCACCGACCTGACCGCGGTGATGAAGGACGTGGACTTCAAGGTGTTCTCGGGCGCGGCCAACATGGAAGGCGGCCGCGTGGTCGGCCTGCGCGTGCCGGGCGGCGGCGCGATGCCGCGTTCCGAGATCGACGCCTACACCCAGTTCGTCGGCATCTATGGCGCCAAGGGACTGGCCTACATCAAGGTCAACGAGAAGGCCCGCGGCCGCGATGGCCTGCAGTCGCCGATCGTGAAAAACCTGCATGACGCGGCGCTGGCCCAGATCATCGAGCAGACCGGCGCCGAGGACGGCGACCTGATCTTCTTCGGCGCAGACAAGGCCAAGGTGGTCAATGACGCCATCGGCGCGCTGCGCGTGAAGATCGGCCACAGCGACTTCGGCCGCAAGGCCGGCCTGTTCGAAGACGCCTGGCGTCCGCTGTGGGTGGTTGACTTCCCGATGTTCGAGCATGACGAGGAGGGCGACCGCTGGGTGGCGCTGCATCACCCGTTCACCGCGCCCAAGGAAGGCCACGAGGACTTCATCGAGACCGATCCGGGCCGCGCCATCGCGCAGGCCTACGACATGGTGCTGAACGGCTGGGAACTGGGCGGCGGCTCGGTGCGTATCCATCGCGCCGACGTGCAGAGCAAGGTGTTCCGCGCGCTGAAGATCAATGCCGAGGAAGCGCAGCTGAAGTTCGGCTTCCTGCTGGACGCGCTGCAATACGGCGCGCCGCCGCATGGCGGCCTGGCGTTCGGCCTGGACCGCATCGTCACCATGATGACCGGCGCCGAATCGATCCGCGACGTGATTGCCTTCCCCAAGACCCAGCGCGCCCAGTGCCTGCTGACCCAGGCGCCGTCCGAAGTCGACGAGAAACAATTGCGCGAGTTGCACATCCGCCTGCGCAACGCCGAGCCATCGGTCAAGTCCTGATGCTGTAGCGTCCTGTCCTGAGGGCGCAATGCAAGAAGCCGGTCGGCGCGAGCTGACCGGCTTTTTGTTTGGGCCCGGCCGGCAGCGTTATTGCTGGGCGACCGGCGTATAGCCCGCTTCGCGGATCGCGTCGGTCACGGCGGCATCGTCGCTGGTCTGGTCTACCCGCACCAGATGGCGCTCCAGGTCCACTTCCACCCTGGCGCCCGGCGCGGCCTGCGTCACCGCCTCGGTGATGGCCTTGACGCAATGCTGGCAGCTCATGTCGTTGACGGTGTATTGCAGCATGGTGCTTCCTTTCGCTTTCAGTGATGTCGAGGCAGCTACTCTAAACCTTCCCGCAATGGCAGGGTCAAGGGCTGCGCAAGCCATGCGCGATACTGCCATGTGCGCCACTGACTGCACTGCACTGCAGCGCTGCCTCCGGGCATCATCATCCCCGGCCATCACTTCCTCTGCAGGCGGCGCCGGGCCGATGCGGCGAACGCCTGCGCTGCCTGTCTTCGGCTGGCGCCTAACGCCGCAGCACCTGCCCCCGGCCGGCCAGCAGGGCCAGCAGGCCCATGGCCAGCAGTGTCGCGCTGGCCGGTTCCGGAACGGCGCAGACATCGACCGCGAAAACCTGGTCCAGCGGCATGCCGGCAGCGTCGCCGGCCACAACCTTGACCAGCGTCGTGGCATTCAGCAGTTCGTCGGCGCCGCGGGTGGTAAACGTCGGTGTCAGGCGATAGGCATGCGCCTGGAAGTCGCTGTTCATGCCGATGGCGGCGATCTGTCCGGGGTCATTGATGTCACTGGCCTGGTAGAGCAGGAAGTTCGGGTCGCTGCTTTGCACCAGGGCGTTGAGATCGATGATCCGGCCATCTTCCCACAGGGTGGCATTCGGCCTGCCGCCAAACGGCGAGCCGCTGTAGCCCGCGACCTGGCCGCGGGCATTGATGCCCAGCGCGCCGCTCATGCCATCGCTCGACAGTGCCCCGAGGTCAACGATGGCGCCATTGCGCCATAGCGTCGCATGCTGCGTGCGGTCGCCAGCGAGGTCGCTGCTGCCGGCGATCAGGCCCACGCTGTTGACCGCTTGCGCGCTGCTGCCGCTACCGCCCAGCGTGCCGAGGTCGATCGCGCGGCCGCCTTCCCACAGCGTTGCATGGTTGGCGGCATCGCCGGCGGTGCTGCTGTAGCCGACGACCCTGCCTCGGTCATTGATATCGTGGGCGCTGCATAGGTGCCGCCCGGGGTGCCGAGGTCCTGGGCGCGCTGGCCATTCCATAGCGTGGCGCGGCTGGCGGCGTTGCCGGCGGTACTGCTCATGCCGACCGCCTGGTTGCGGTTGTTGATGGCATAGGCCGCGGCATAGCTGCCGCCCAGCGTGCCGAGCGGCGTCGGCGTGCCGCCCTGCCACAGGGTGGCGCGGCTGGTCGTGCCGCCCGCCCGCCAGGCCGGCCCAGCCGGCAATCACGCCGGCATTGTTGATGTCATGGGCGACGCTGTAGCTGCCGCCCAATGTGCCGAGGTCGCGCGGCGTGCCGCCGCGCCAGGCGGCCGCATGCGAGGTGCCGCTGGCGGTGTCGCTGCTGCCGACGACCGTCCCGGCATTGTTGAGCCCATAACTTGTGCTGCCCCAGCCACCCAGGCTGCCGAGATCGGTCAGCGCATAGGGACCGGCTGCGGTCGCGGTGTGGCTTGCCATTCCCAGGGCAAGGAAAGCAAGGGCGGACAGCATATGTTGCTTGATAACGGGCATGACTCCCCCGTGTTGCGGTTACCGTGTTGCGCTGGTGGGAGGCGATTGCATGGATGACTATTTCAGCCAGACCGCGGGCAACCATGAGCTAGATCAGAGGTCCGGCCATCCACGCCCTCCATGGCGGCTTGGACGCAGCACCGGGCAGCGCCGCGGCACAGCCGGCCGCGCTCTGTGTTGATCGGCCTAAATGATCGATCTGGTGGCTGGAACTTCATCCCCGGATTTCGGCCACAGCACACAGCGAGCGCAGGTGGATGGCAGGCGTGACAGCGCTGCCCTTTCCGCCGCGAGCGGCTTTCCCAAAACCATGCGCCTGGATCCGGAGTCCCCGATGGAAACACTGGCTGGTGTCGATACAACCTTGCTTGCACGGGTGCAGTTCGCCTTCACGATTGCGTTCCACATCATCTTCCCGTCCTTTACCATCGGCCTCTCCGCCTTCATCGCCACGCTGGAGCTGCGCTGGTTTTACAGCGGCAAGCAGCATTTCCACACGCTGGCCCGGTTCTGGACCAAGATCTTCGCGGTCTCATTCGCCATGGGGGTGGTGTCGGGCATCGTGATGGAATACCAGATCGGCACCAACTGGAGCCGCTTTGCGGAAATCATCGGCAACACGCTGGGTCCGCTGTTCAGCTACGAAGTGCTGACCGCGTTCTTCCTGGAGGCCAGCTTCCTCGGCATCATGCTGTTCGGCTGGAACCGCTTCCCGCCCTGGCTGCATACGCTGGCATCGGTGATCGTGGCCTTTGGCACCATGCTGTCGGGTTTCTGGATCCTGTCGGCCAACAGCTGGATGCACACGCCGGCCGGCTTCGCCATTGAAAACGGCATTACCTATCCGGTCGACTGGTCCGACATCATCTTCAATCCCAGCTTTCCCTACCGCTTCACCCACATGATGATCGCGACCTACCTTACCACCTCGCTGGTGGTGCTGGCGGCCGGCGCACGCTATATGGTGCAGGGCCGCTTCGAGGCCGAGGCGCGCACCATGGTCCACATGGGGCTGGGCATGCTGGCCATCCTGGCGCCGTTGCAGGCGGTGGTGGGCGACTTCCATGGCCTGAACACCCTGGAGCACCAGCCGGCCAAGATCGCCGCCATCGAGGCGCACTGGGACGGCAGCGAGCCAGCCGCCCTGGTGCTGTTCGCCTGGCCCGACAAGGAGGCCGAGCGCAATCACGCCGAGATCGCGATCCCCAATCTGGGCAGCCTGATCATCACTCATGACTGGAATGGCCGCTTCAAGGGCCTGCGTGACTTCAAGCGGGAAGACAGGCCGCCGGTGGCGCCGGTATTCTTCATGTTCCGGCTGATGGTCGGGCTGGGGCTGCTGATGATGGCCATCGGCTTCACCGGCGTCTTCCTCTGGTGGCGTGGCAGGCTTCATCGCGCGACCTGGTTCCTGCGACCGCTGTCGCATGCCTGGCCTGTCGGCTTCATGGCCCTGCTGGCCGGATGGATGGTCACCGAAATCGGCCGCCAGTCCTGGATTGCCTACGGCGTCCTGCGCACCGCCGACGCGGTGTCGCCGGTGACCTTCGGCTCGGTGCTGATTTCTCTGGCGCTGTTCGTGCTGGTCTACTGCGTGGTGTTCTCGATCGGCATCTGGTACATCAGCCGGCTGATCGGCAAGGGGCCGCAGCAGATTCCGGCCGACCCGGAAGCGCTGCCCAACCGGCCGCTGTCGGCCGCACAGGAAACCACCCGGGAGGCAAGCACATGAGCGAGGTATCCGAAACCATTCCCGTCATCCTGGCGCTGCTGCTGGGTTTCACCGTGGCGATGTATGTGGTGCTGGACGGCTTTGATCTTGGCATCGGCATCCTCTTTCCCTTCTTCAGCAGGGAAGAGGAGCGCGACCAGATCATGAATTCGGTGGCGCCGTTCTGGGACGGCAACGAGACCTGGCTGGTCCTGGGCGGCGTGAGCCTGTGGGCCGGCTTTCCCAAGGCATTCGCGGTGATCCTGCCGGCGGTCTACATGCCGGTGATGTTCCTGCTGCTGGCGCTGATCTTCCGCGGCGTGGCCTTTGAATTCCGCTGGGTGGCCAAGCCGCATCACCGCAAGTGGGATGTCTCGTTCGCGGTCGGCTCCATCGTCGCCGCGTTTGCCCAGGGCCTGATACTGGGCGCGATGCTGCAGGAAATCCGCATCAGCGGCAACCAGTTCGCCGGCGGCCCGCTGGACTGGCTCACGCCATTCAGCCTGATGTGCGGCGTGGCCGTGGTGGTTGGCTATGCGTTGCTGGGCGCCACCTGGCTGATGATGAAGACGGTCGATGGCGTCGAGCAGCGCTCGCGTCAGTTGGCATTGCCGCTCCTGGCAGCGCTGATGGCATTCATCGCCATCGTCAGCGTCTGGACGCCGCTGCAGATTGGCCGCATCGCCGAGCGCTGGTTCAGCATGCCCAACATTTTCTTCCTGAGCCAGATCCCGGTGGCCACGTTGCTGGTGGCCTGGCTCTGCTATTACAGCATCCGTAAAGGCCGTCCCATCCTGCCGTTCGCCACATCGGTGGGCTTGTTCCTGCTGGCTTATCTCGGCCTGGTGGCATCGAACGCGCCCTACATCGTGCCGCCGTCGATGACGATCTGGGAAGCGGCGTCGCATCCGTCATCGCAGGTGTTCTACCTGATTGGCGCATCCATTTTGATGCCGATGATTCTGGTTTATACGGTGCTGGTGTTCTGGCTGTTTCGTGGGAAGGTGAAGCCGGGGGAGGGGTATCACTAGGGCTGCCGCAGCAGAAGCATGGCGACTGCAACGCGCGGGAAAAGTGCGGTTTGATATCTCCCCAAGCTTGCCGCTGCTACCAAATCGCCTTCGGTTTTGGCGAAACGATAAGGCCGTCATCGCACGTTTCGCATCAAAGCCTTCTGCCATGCAGGCTGCAGGAAGCCGGGTAGCGGGACAAGCCTGAGCGCCCATAAGCGCACCATGCCGTGTTGACTCCCGCTACGTCGATGGCCTTGATTGTTTGCCGACCGCTCTGCCATGCCTGCACGCCTTCGCCGGATCCTTCCGATTACCTTGCTGCTGCTTGCCTGCGTCATTGCCAGCCATGGCCAGGCCGCCGAGCCGTCTGCCTGCGGGCCGGATATGGCCGGCTCTCCCTGCGGCGAGGCGCAGGTCGCCGGCGCCGGAGTGAAGTCCACGCCGGACTGAGGGACGAGCGCTTGCTACATCGCCGGCCGCGTGCAGGGCGGCGTTGTACGGCGCGTGTCGCCGTATGCCTGCGTGCTGCTGTTAATCGGCGTGAGCAGCACGGCACGGGTTTCGCGACTGCTGGTCATGCCAAAGCCGACGATTTGCCCGCGGTGGTTGATGGCGCTAGCCTGCACCAGCGTAAGGTCGCGCCCGCTCAAGTCGACCATGCCATTGAGGTCATATATGCAGCCATTGGCCCACAGGGTGGCGCGCCCGGCGCCGCTGAGCGGCGCGAGGCTATAGCCGACCACCTGGCCGGCGTTGTTGATGCCGTAGGCGCCGCTGGTATGGTCCGCCTGCAGCGCACCGAGGTTGGACGGGACGCCATTGCGCCACAGAGTCGCCCGGCTCAACAAGTCACCCTTCAGTTCACTGGTGCCTGCAATGAGGCCGGCGTCGTTGATGCCCTGCGCATTGCTGTTGGTGCCGCCCAGCGTGCCCAGGTCGATTGCGCCCTGGCCGCTCCACAGCGCCGCATGGCTGGCGCCATCGCCGCTGGTATGGCTGTAGCCCACTGCCCAGCCCTGGTTGTTGATGGCCTGCGCGGTGCTGTAGCTGCCGCCCAGCGTACCCAGGTCGATCTTCCTGCCATTGGTCCAGTAGGTTGCGTGCACACTGGCGTTGCCGGGCAGGTTGCTTGCGCCTACCACCTGGTTGTAGTCATTGATGGCATTGGCCGAACTGTAAGTGCCGCCCAGTGTGCCGAGGTCCATGACGCTATTGTTGCGCCATATTGTTGCGCGGCTTGCGCTGTCACCGCTGGTATAGGCATAGCCTGCCATGACCCCGGCTTCATTGATGCCGGCGACGCCGCTGTAGCTGCCGCCTAGCGTGCCAAGGTCGCGCACGCCGCCATTGCGCCAGACGACTGCATGGGACTGGCCCGTGCTGGTATAGCTGTAACCGGCGACGACGCCGGCTTCATTGAGCGACGTGGCTGCGCTGACCGGTCCGCCTGTCGTGCCGAGATCGGTGACGGTGTACGACGGCGCGGCGCTGGCTGCATGCGAGGCCAGGCCGAACAGGGCGGAGGCGGTAAGGGCGGACAGGGGGTGTTTCGAAATTCTACGCATGACTCCTCCAGAGGCAACTGATGAACAGAATGCTGTTTTCGTGCTGATGCAAGGATGACTATTTCAGGCGTAAGGCAAACAGCCATGACCTGCATCAGACATTGGAAGGAGGCGCACGCATTTGGTCGACTGATGCAACAGTCGCCATTTCGGGCTGCCGCAGCAGGCATGCCGGGGCGGCAGTGGAGGAAAGGCAAAGTGTTTGCGCGCTGCGCTGCGTTGCGGAAGAAGGATTTGCGCGAGCACAAAAAGAAAAAGGACTTCCGGAGAAGTCCTTTGAAAAACACCAAGGTGTTTGGTAGGCCGTGCGGGATTCGAACCTGCGACCAACGGATTAAAAGTCCGCTGCTCTACCAGCTGAGCTAACGACCCAAAAACTTTTTATTGCAACTTCAAACCTGCATGCAACGCTGCTGCATCCATGCTGAACCACCGCATGAAAAAAGGACTGCCTCGCGGTAGTCCTTGAATACAACATGTTGCGGTATTCGTGGTAGGCCGTGCGGGATTCGAACCTGCGACCAACGGATTAAAAGTCCGCTGCTCTACCAGCTGAGCTAACGACCCGAAAGACCGCCATTATAGGGAGCCCACCCTGGGCTGTCAAATCGTTGCACTGATTTAACAGCTGGCCGGTCAGACTCCCACAACATTTATTTCAATGCGACCAGACGCTGACGCGCGGTTTGCGCCGCGTTCGAGTCCGGGTACTGCGCAATCAGGGTTTCCAGCGTCTTCTTCGCGGCCGCCTTGTCCTTCAGCTCGGTATAGCAGCTGGCGATGTTGAGCATCGCGTCAGGCGCTTTCGGGTTGTCGGCATAACGGCTTACCACCACCTGCTGCGCCGCAATCGCGCCACGGTAGTCACGCTCGGCATACAGCGCATTGCCCAGCCAGTACTGGGCCGAAGCCGCATAACCGGACTGCGGATAGCTGCGCAGGAAGGAAGAGAAGGACTGGCCGGCGCCCTTGTAGTCGCCGCCCTTGAACTGGGCCAGCGCGGCGTCATAGGACTGCTGCTCGGACTGCTGCACATCGACCTCGCGGCCATCCACCGTCATGCGCTGCGGCTCGAGCTTGCGCAGCCGGCCATCGAGGTCGGCGTAGAAGTCCTTCTGCCGCCGCTGTTCGTTGGCCAGCTCGTTGTTGAGCACCTCGATCTGTCCGCGCAGCCGCGCGATTTCGCCGCGCAGCTGCTCGTTCTGGCTTGCCAGGTCAAGACTGGTGGTCTTGTCGGCCTTGCCATCGACGCGGGCATTGACCGCGTCGATGCGGGCGCGAATGTCGAGAATGGCGCGGCGTGCTTCATCGTCGTCAAACAGGCCGGCATGCGCCTGCAGCGGCGCGGCCAGCGCAGCCGCGGTAACAGCCAGCGCCAGTGCGGATCTGATCAGGGTGCGCATGGCGATCAGTAGGCGATGTCGGCGCGGCGGTTCTCAGCCCATGCGGCTTCGTCGCTGCCCAGGGCCTTCGGCTTTTCCTTGCCGAAGGAAACGGCTTCCATCTGGCTTTCCTGCACGCCCAGCAATGACAGTGCGCGACGCACGGCTTCGGCGCGCTTCTGGCCCAGCGCCAGGTTGTACTCGCGGCCACCGCGCTCGTCGGTGTTGCCCTGGATGACGATCTGGCGCGACTTGTTGGCGTTGAGGTAGCGGGCGTGGGCGTCCAGCACCGGCTTGAACTCGTCCTTGACGCTGTAGCTGTCGAGGTCGAAGTAGATGCTGCGCTTGGCCAGCACGCCTTGCGGGTCGTTCAGCGGGTCCATGCCGGAACGGGTGGCGTTGACGGTGCCGACGCTGCGCGGGTCGGCGCCCTGGCCGGTGGTGCTGCCGGTGCGGTCTTCAACGGCGGCCTTGTCGTCGAGCTTGACGGGCGACGAGCAGGCTGCGACCAGCATGGCGCTGGTCAGCATGAGGGCGAGGATTTTTGGGCTGCGCATGGGTAGTTCTCCTGTTTGAGTGATCGGATTAATTCATGAAGGGGCCCCAGTTGGGCTCCCGGATATCGCCTGCCTGGGTGGTGACGCGTTGCTTGATTCGGCCGTCGACCGAAACCACCGCCAGCGTGCCGCGACGTCCGCCCGATTCGGTGGCATACATGATGTACTTGCCGTTGGGCGAGAAGCTGGGCGATTCATCCTTGGTGGTGTCTGACAGGCGCAGTTCCTGGTTGTTGGACAGGTCCAGCACATAGAGCTGGAAGCGGCCGTCGCGGCGCGAGATATAGGCCAGCGACTTGCCGTCCGGCGAAATGCGCGGACTGATGTTGTAACTGCCGTTGAAGGTCACACGCTGCGCATTGCCGCCACTGGCGGGCATGCGGTAGATCTGCGGTCCGCCGCTGCGGTCGCTGGTGAAGTAGATCGACTTGCCGTCGGCCGAGAACTGCGGCTCGGTGTCGATGCCATCGGTATTGGTCAGGCGCTGCAGGTTGCTGCCGTCGGCGTTGACCGTATAGACCTGGGTGAGGCCATTGCGCGCCAGCGCGATCGCGATCCTGCTGCCGTCCGGCGACCAGGAAGGCGCCGAGTTGCTGCCCTTGAAGTTGGCCACCACGGTGCGCTGGCGGGTTACCAGGTTCTGCACATAGACCACCGGCTTCTTGTTCTCGAACGATACATAGGCAACCCGGGTGCCGTCGGGCGACCAGGCCGGCGAGATGATGGGCTCGTTCGAGCGCAGCGCCACGTTCACGCCTTCGCCGTCGGCGTCGGCCACTTCCAGCCGGTATTCATTGCCTACCTTGGTCACATAGGCGACCCGGGTGGCGAAGGCGCCGCGCACGCCGACCAGCTTTTCATAGATGTCGTCGGCGATCTTGTGGCCGGTCACGCGGGTGAACTGCGGCTGCGCGGCCAGGGCCAGCGCGGACAGCTGGCTGGACTTGAGGGTGTCGAGCAGGCGGTAGCGCACGTCGAAGCGGCCGTCGGCCAGGCGCTGCACGCTGCCCACCACCAGCGCCTCGGCGCCGCGCGACTTCCATTCGCCGTAGTTGATCTGGGCGGCGTCCGACATCACGCCGGCATCCATCACCTTGAACATGCCGCTGCGTTCGAGGTCGGCCTTGATGATGGCGCTGACCTGCTGCGGTGCGATGCCTTCGTCCGCAAAGCCGGCCACGGCGATCGGGATCTGCTGGGCGCCGACGCCGGCGATTTCCACCCGCAACTGGGCATGCACCTGGGTCATCGCGCCGGTGAGCAGGGCAGCCACAGCGACCGCGCGTACGAGTAATTTCTTGATCATGGCTTACTGGTCCTTCGGTTTGTGGGAGACGGTAAAGCCCGACGGCGCGCGTCCGGAACTGTCGGGCGGGAAGGGCTGCGACTTCTCGATGGCGCGCCTGACCGCATCGTCGAAGCCGGGCATGCCCGAACTCTTGAGCTTGCGGATGCTGCGCACCGAGCCGTCCGGCAGCAGGTCGACCGAATACTCGACAGCCGGGTTGTTGGCCAGTTCGTCCGGCACATTGAACACGGTGTTGGAGCGGATCTTGCCGCCCACCTTGGCCGCATAGCCGGCGTCGGCCCGCGACGCGCCCTGCGATTTGGCTGCCTGGCCGCTGCCGCCGGAGCCGGTTGCCTGCGCGGTCATGCGCGACAGGTCTTCCAGCCGGCGCTGCTCCGCCGCGGCCGCTTCCGCGGCGGCTTCGGCACGCTTCTTCTTCTCGGCGGCTTCAGCCAGCTTGCGTTTCTTCTCGGCCTCGGCCAGTTCGCGCTTCTTGTCTTCCTCGGCGGCGCGCTTCTTCTCGGCTTCGGCCTGCAGCTTGCGCTCGCGCTCGGCTTCGGCGCGGCGTTCCTTCTCCGCTTCCAGGCGTTTTTCCTTTTCGGCTTCGGCCTTGGCCAGTTCCTTCTTGCGGGCCTGTTCCTGTTCCTTTTCCTTCTTCAGCGCCAGCTTCTTCTGTTCCTCGCGTTCGCGTTCCTCGCGCTCCTCTTCCAGGCGGCGCTCTTTCTCCAGGCGCTTCTTCCTTTCCTGTTCCAGCGCGATGTCCGGATTGGGCACCGGTTTCTCCACGGGCTTTTCCACTGCCGGCGCCGGCGGCGGCTTGGGCGCCTCGACCACGCGCGGCGCCGGTTGCGGCGGCGGCGGTGGCGGCTGCTCGGGTTCGGGCGCCGGTTGCGGCTTGGGCGCTGCCTGTTGCGCCTGCGGGCTCCAGATTTCCGCCTCGACCGCCACCGGCGTCTCGTTTTGCCAGCGCACGCCTATCCACAACAGCGCGACCAGCGCCAGATGCACCAGCACAGCGAGCGCGAATGCGCGCCCGCCGCCGGGTTCCTTGGGGATGGAGTAGGGTGTTGCGTTGTCGTTCATGGACGTCTTGACAGTGCTAGCGGGTGGCCAGGCCGACGCGCTCGAAACCGATCTTCTTGGCCTCGGACACCATCTGGATCACTTCATCGTATTTGATGTTCTTGTCGGCGGCGATCATGATCGCCATCTGGTCGTTCTCGGCATGCATGGCCTTGAGGCGCTTTACCAGCTCGGCCCGGCTCGACACCGTCTGCTGCGGGCCCGCGCTCTTGCCGCCGGTAATGCCGATGCTGGCCGCTTCATCGGGCTTGAGCGAAATCTGGATGTACTCCGGCGGCGGCAGCGCCGACTTGCCGGCCGTGGGCAGGTTGATGACGCTCGGGTTCACCATGGGCGCCGCGGCCATGAAGATCACCAGCAGCACCAGCATCACGTCGATATACGGCACGACATTGATCTCGGACTTGAACTTGCGCGACCGGCCGCCGCGCATGCTTGAGTTGGCCATCAGCGCGCCTGCCTTTGCAGTATGTTGGAAAACTCTTCGATGAAGGTTTCGAAGCGGATCGCCAGCCGGTCGATGTCATGGGAATAGCGGTTGTAGGCCACCACTGCCGGAATCGCCGCGAACAGGCCGATGGCGGTGGCAATCAGCGCTTCGGCGATGCCCGGCGCCACGGTCGCCAGCGTGGCCTGCTGCACATTGCCCAGGCCGCGGAAGGCATTCATGATGCCCCATACCGTGCCGAACAGGCCGACGTAAGGCGAGACCGAGCCGACCGAGGCCAGGAAGGCCAGATGCGATTCCAGCGCATCCATCTCGCGCTGGTAGGCTGCGCGCATGGCGCGGCGGGCGCCTTCCAGCGGGCCTGCGCCCTGGGCATCGGCGCGCGAGCCGATCGCGCGCGCCTTGTTGAACTCGCTCATGCCGGATTCGAAGATGCGCTCCAGCGCGCCGCTGTCGTTCTTGTACTGCCGGCGCGACGAGGTGGCGTCCTGGTACAGCGCGTCCAGATTGCCGCCCGACCAGAACAGCCGCTCGAATTCATCGGTCTGGGCGCGGGCATTGCGGATGGCAAACATCTTGCGGAAGATGTAGGTCCAGCTCATCGCCGAGACGGCCAGCAGCAATGCCATCACAAGCTGCACCAGGATCGATGCGTTGGAAATCAGGTGGAGGAAAGACAGGTCTGCGGTGGGGGTCATGGAATCGGCTTGTCGGTAAAACGAATTCAGTCTGGTTAGGCGCGGCGGCGGTGTTCAGCACTGCACATGGCGTTGAAGGCGGCACTGGCGGAGTCGGTCATGCGGCGTCGCCCGTGATGCGGTCAAGTACCTGGGCCGGTATCGCGCCGGGGCGCAGGGTATTGGTGTCAACGCAGCCAACCTTGATCCGGCCGGTGCTGAGCAGTTGGGGCCCGGCTGGCGTGGCGCGCCAGGCTTCCTGGAAAAACTGCACCGACGCCCGGCCCAGCCGTTCCACCTTCACGCTGATCGTCAATTCATCGTCCAGCCGCGCCGGCGCATGGTAGTCCACTGCGGTGCTGCGCACAACAAACATCACGCCATGGGCCTGCGCCAGTTGTTGCTGTTCCACACCGGCCGCGCGCAGCCACTCGGTGCGCGCCCGCTCGAAGAACTTCAGGTAGTTGGCATAGAAAACGATGCCACCCGTGTCGGTATCCTCGTAATAGACGCGTATCGTCCAGGTGAACTGTGCTGCGGTCATCGAACGACTTTCGGAACTTTCCCTTGTGAAATGCGCCTATGTTGCGGCGCAAACATTCTACTACTGCTTGCGTTTGACGGTAAATGCCGAAAAGCCCTGGCAGGTGGGCATCATCTCGATGATGTTGATATTGACGTGCCCGGGCAATGTCGCGATCCAGTAGGCGGTTTCGGCGATGTCGGCGGCCGTCAGCGGCTCGGTGCCTTCATAGACCTTGGCAGCGGCGGCGTCGTCGCCGCGGAAGCGCACATTGGAAAACTCGGTGCCGCCGCACAGGCCGGGCGCGATGTTGGTGGCGCGCACGCCGGTGCCGACCAGGTCGGCGCGCAGGTTCAGGGTGAACTGGTCGACGAAGGCCTTGGTGGCGCCGTAGACGTTGCCGCCGGGGTAGGGATAGCCGCCGGCCACCGAGCCGATATTGATGATCAGGCCGCTGCCGCGCGCCACCATCTGCGGCAGCACGCGGCGCGTCATCGTCACCAGGCCCTTGCAGTTGGTGTCTATCATGGTTTCCCACTCGTCCAGCGACGCGTTCTGCGCCGGCTCCACGCCCAGCGCCAGGCCGGCGTTGTTGACCAGCACATCGATTTCCTTCCAGTCCGCCGGCAGCGCGGCCAGCGCGGCGTCGATCGAGTCCTTGCTGGTGACGTCCATTTCAACCGGCAGCAGCGCCGCGCCCAGCTCGCCGGCCAGCGCGTCCAGGCGTTCCCTGCGGCGGCCGGCCGCGATGACCTTGTGGCCATGTGCCACGAATTTGCGCGCCATTTCCGCGCCAAAGCCGGCGGTTGCGCCCGTAACCAGAACAATCATGGAAATCCCTAAACGGTGGATGGAAGAGACGAAAAGCGGAAATTGTAGCTGAAAGGATATGGGCACGCAGGTGCGGCGGCGCACCAATCTTGCTCAAAAACTGCCATTAATCTACAATGCGCAGACCATTTCGTCTCACGTGACTGGCGAAAAGCCGGAACTTGCTTTCCGGCGCAAGGTGGGCATCCACCGGGAAGCGTGAGATTTCAATAGCCGTGCGCCTGGGCAGCCAAGATGGTAAGTAGATTGAGGCTGCCGTCATCCCCCCTGCATTCCGGCCGGCCCTCATTCCCTCGCATCGTTGCTGTCCGTCCCATCGATTGGAGTACTCCATGTTTGCCAAAGACCACACCATTGCCAAAGTCGACCCTGAACTCTGGTCCGCCATCGAGCTTGAAAATACCCGCCAGCAGGAACACATCGAGCTGATCGCGTCCGAAAACTATACTTCGCCCGCAGTGATGCAAGCCCAGGGCAGCCAGCTCACCAACAAGTATGCGGAAGGCTATCCCGGCAAGCGCTACTACGGCGGCTGCGAGTACGTGGACGTGGCCGAGACCCTGGCCATCAACCGCCTGAAGGAGCTGTTCGGCGCCGAAGCCGCCAACGTCCAGCCCAATTCCGGTTCCCAGGCCAACCAGGGCGTGTTCTTCGCGATGTTGAAGCCGGGCGACACCATCATGGGCATGTCGCTGGCCGAAGGCGGCCACCTGACCCACGGCATGGCGCTGAACATGTCGGGCAAATGGTTCAATGTCGTGTCCTACGGCCTGAACGAGAAGGAAGAGATCGACTACGAGGCGATGGAGCGGCTGGCCCGCGAGCACAAGCCGAAGATGATCATCGCCGGCGCTTCGGCCTACGCGCTGCGCATCGATTTCGAGCGCTTCGCCAAGGTTGCCAGGGAAGTCGGCGCCTACTTCATGGTCGACATGGCCCACTATGCCGGCCTGATCGCCGCCGGCGTGTACCCGAACCCGGTGCCGCATGCCGACTTCGTGACCTCCACCACCCACAAATCGCTGCGCGGCCCGCGCGGCGGCGTGATCCTGATGAAGGCCGAGCACGAGAAAGCCATCAACTCGGCGATCTTCCCCGGCATCCAGGGCGGCCCGCTGATGCATGTGATCGCCGGCAAGGCAGTGGCGTTCAAGGAAGCGCTGAGCCCGGAATTCAAGGCTTACCAGCAGCAGGTGGTGAAGAATGCCGTGGCCCTGGCCAACACCCTGATCGAGCGCGGCCTGCGCATCGTCTCCGGGCGCACCGAGTCGCACGTGATGCTGGTCGACCTGCGCGCCAAGAAGATCACCGGCAAGGAAGCCGAAGCCATCCTCGGTTCGGCCCATATCACCTGCAACAAGAACGCGATCCCGAACGACCCGGAAAAGCCATTCGTCACCTCGGGCATCCGCCTGGGCAGCCCGGCGATGACCACCCGCGGTTTCGGCGAGGCCGAGGCAGTCAAGGTCGGCAACCTGATCGCCGACGTGCTCGACAATCCGCATGACGCCGCCACCATCGACCGCGTCAAGGCCGAGGTGAAGAAACTGACCGACGCCTTCCCGGTCTACGCGGCGTAATCGCCGGGCGCCATCGCGGCGCATCCCGCCTGCCGGTTGCACGAGCCGACAGGCGGCCCTTATACTCGTTGCCAATTCCCCAACGGCTGTCGCTTCCGGTGCCCGCTCATGAAATGTCCTTTCTGCCAGCACGAAGACACGCAAGTCCTTGATACCCGGGTGTCCGAGGAAGGCGACAGCATCCGCCGCAGGCGTCGCTGCAATTATTGCGAAAAGCGTTTCACCACCTATGAGCGGGTGGAACTGGCGATGCCGGTCATCGTCAAGAAAAACGGCAGCCGCACTGATTTCGAGCCAGCCAAGCTGCGCGCTTCCATGATGCTGGCCCTGCGCAAGCGGCCTGTGCCGGCTGACGCGGTGGATACGGCCATCCAGCACATCGAGGAAAAGCTGCGTTCCAGCGGCCAGCGTGAAATTCCGTCCGGCCAGGTCGGTGAACTCGTGATGGCCGAATTGCAGCGTTTGGACAAGATTGCCTACATACGCTTCGCTTCGGTGTACCGCAGTTTCCAGGACGTCGCCGAATTCCGCGATGTGATTGCGGAAATCGATCCCGACCGCAAGAAGCCCCAGAAGTAATCCGTAGTTTCAGAAATCAATTCTCGGAAGTCGCTGTTCATCCGTCTGTCTCGCTGCGCGTGCCCATCGGGTCGCAGTCTGGAACGGTGTTCGCCTGACCTGTTCGGCCTGTGCCGGCCGGTCGTAAGAACACTGCCCACCCCTTTCGTCTCGCATGTCCTGTCCCGCCGCGCCTGCGGCTGGCGGGCTATTGCCGGAGTTTGCGACCATGGGAAATACTGCGCGCGGCTTTACCCTGATCGAAGTGCTGATCGTGCTGTGCCTGCTGTCGCTGGCCGCATTGAGCCTGCTCGAATTGCAGTGGCGTTCGCTGCACGCTGCCCGGCAGTCGGCGCTGCATGGCGTGGCAATGCAGCTGGCGGTCGACATGGCCGAGCGCCTGCGCGCAGGCGCAGCGCCCGATGCGGCCGAACAGGCGGCCTGGCAGGCCCGGGTTGCCGCGGCGCTGCCCGCCGGCCGGGCCCTGATCTGCCAGGATGCCGCGCCCTGGGACGAAGCGGCCGGCGCCTATCGATGGGCATGCAGCGGCGAGGCATCCGGCCCGCAGGTGGTGAAGCTGGGCTGGGGCAGCGCGGCCGACGGCGCTGTACCGCATCCGGACGTGGTGATCGTCGTCGCGCCGGCGCAGCCATGAAGCCCGCGCCGCGCCGGCATGCGGCCGGTTTGTCCCTGCCCGAACTGATGGCGGCGCTGGCCATTGGCATGATGCTGGTGCTGGCCTCGATCTCCCTGCTATTGGCCGTGCGCAGCGCCTACCTGCTGCATGACGACCGGGCGCGAATGGAAGAGAGCGGTCGCTTCGCACTGGAACTGATCAGCCGCGCAGTGCGGCAGGCCGGCTACCGCGACTGGAGCGCGGCCGGCAGCGGTGCGGCGACGCTGCAGCCTGTCAGCGGGCTGGACGCAAGGTCGCTCAAGGATGCCGCCGATGGCATCGACGGGCCGTATGGCAGCGCGGTCAATGGCAGCGACGTGCTGGCATTGCGATTCGATGGCAGCGGGCAGGGCGACGGCGATGGCGCAATCCAGAACTGCGCCGGCGCGGCCGTTAGCGCCGATGGCGGGCAAGGCGGCTGGAGCATCTTCTATATCGCCAATGACGCCGGCGGCGAACCTGAGCTGCGCTGCAAATACCGCGGCCCGAACGGCTGGAAATCCGATGCGCTGGTGCGTGGCATCGAGGGCTTCCAGGTGCTGTACGGCATCCGGGCCCAGCCCGGCGTCACGCCGGGACGCTTTGTCAACGCCACCGGGGTGCAGGCGCAGGCCGGCGCCTGGCAGGCAGTTGGCGCGGTCAGGGTCGCGCTGCTGGCGCGCGGCACGCAGACCGACGCCGCCAATGCCGGCAGCTACGCGCTGTTTGGCCCGGCTTACGACGGCAGCGCCGATCCTGGCTCGGTGATCCAGGCATCCCAGCTTCCCACTGCCAGTCGCAGGCTGTCGCGCCGGATCTACGGCGCTACCGTCTACCTGCGCAATCCTGATCCGGTGGCGCCATGAGCCGTCCCGGCGGCAGTGCCTTGCTGCTGTGCCTGCTGGTCATGGCGGTGGCGCTGATGCTGGGCCTGTCAGGCGCACGCATTGCATTGCAGGAGGAGCGGGCGGCGCGCAACGACCGTGACCGCAAGACGGCTTTCCAGGCGGCCGAAGCCGCCTTGCTCGACGCCCAGCGCGACATTGAGCAACCGGCCGGCGCCAGCCCGCGTTCCGCGTTGCTGGCTTCCGTGTCGCCAGCGTTCCCGGCCGGCTGCGGCGCCGGCGTCGGCAATCCGCTGCTGGGCCTGTGCGCCGGGCAGGGCACTGCGCCAGCCTGGCTTGCCGTCGACTTCCTGGATGAGGGCGAGGCCAGCATGCGCAGCGTTCCCTATGGACGCTTCACCGGGCAGTCCATGCCGGTCGCTGGCGGCGGCTTCCCGGCGCGGCGGCCGCGCTACCTGATTGAAGCCTATCCCGACCGCCGCGCCGGCAGCAGCGCCGACCTCGCCGGCGCCGGCGCGCTTTACTGCATCAGCGCCGTTGGCTTTGGCGTACAGGAAGAGACCCGGGTGCTGTTGCAGGCCTGGTACCGCCGGGCGGGGGGAGGCTGAGATGCGATGCGCGCTGCTGCTTGTCGCATGGCTGCTGTCCGGACTGGCTGCTGCCATGCCGTCGCTCGACCTGGCCAATGCCGCGCAGCTGGCGCGGGCGGGCGCCTGCATTGCCAGCGCCATCGATCCGGCGGCAACAGCGCTGTACCAGTCCGCAGCCAGCGCCTCGGGCGTAGATGGCAACCTGAAGAAATACGCGCTGACACGTGATCAGGCCGGCCGCCCCGTCCCCGCTGGCGCGCCTGCCTGGGATGCCGCTGTTCTGCTGGAAAGCCATGATCCGGCGCTGCGCGCGCTCTATACCGGCCAGCGTGAGGGCGAACGCTGGCGCACCGTCCCCCTGGACTGGACCGCGTTGGATCGGGCCGGCCAGTCGCTGCTGTCGACCGGCGCCGGCGGCGTGGCCGACGGCGAAGGCGCCAGCCGGTTGGCCTATCTGCGCGGCGCGCGGGCAATGGAAACCGGCTTCCGGCAAGGCCGGTTCCGGCACCGCGCCAGCCTGCTGGGCGCAAGCGTGGTCGGCGCGCCCCTGTTCGTGGGTCCGCCGGCGCCGGCAGGGGCTGATCCGCGCTATCAGGCATTCCAGTCAACGCATGCCAATCGGCCAGCCGCGGTCTATCTGCAGGCCAATGACAGCATGGTGCACGGCTTCGACGCAGCCAGCGGCGGCGAACTGTTTGCCTATCTGCCGCTGGCGCTGCGGCCGCGATGGCCACGGCTGCCCACGGCAGCTTATGCCGCCAGCCCGTATGCCGAAGGCGGCCTGGCCGCCGGCAATGCGCTGGTGCGCGGCGCCTGGAAAACCGTGCTGGCCGGCGCGCTCGGCAGTGGCGCCCAGGGCGTGTTCGCGCTCGATATCAGCAATCCGGCGCGCTTTGCCAGCGGCGACGGCGTGCTGTTCGAGTTCACCGACGGCGACGATCCCGACATGGGCAATCTCTTTCATCCGCCTGCACTGGCGCGCTTTCGTACCGGTGCCGGGCAGTATGGTGATTTCATCGTGGTTGCTTCGGGCTACAACAGTCACCATGCCGACGGCGAGGGGCGCTCGAATCCGGCCGGGCCGGGCGCGCTGTTCCTGCTCTCGCTCGACAAGGACCCGGCCGCGCCATGGCAGCAGAACCGCAATTACTTCAAGTTCCTGCTGCCCGCCGGCAGCGCCGCGCTGCCCAATGGCCTGGGGCAGCCGGCGCTGATCGCGCACACCGATGGCAGCGTGCGGCTGGCCTATGCCGGCGATCTGCAGGGCCGGCTTTGGCGGCTCGATTTCAGCGCCGGCCAGCCGCCCTGGCCGCAGGCCACCGGTTCCGGCCAGCCGCTGTTTGTCGCCGCCGATGCAAGCGGCCGACGTCAGCCCATCACCAGTGCGCCGCGCGCGCTTTACCGTCCGGATGGCGGCCTTCTGCTGCTGTTTGGCACCGGCCGGCTGCTGGAAGGAGGCGATGCGCAGGACAAGTCGGTCCAGTCGCTGTATGCCGTTGCGGACGGGCAGGCCGCCGCCACGCTGGCGCGCGCTGACCTCGCTGTACGCAAGCTGGTCGCGGACAAGGCGGGCGCTTACCGGCTCGATGGCGGGACTAATTCATCCGCCGGCTGGGTGCTCGATTTCCCGGTGCCCGGCGAGCGCCTGCTGGCCAGTCCGCTGGTCGAGGATGGCATTGCAAGCATCGTCACCATGCTGCCTGGCGCCGCCTCCTGCGCCGCCAACGGCAGCCTGTATCTGCTGAATGCGCAGAACGGACTGTCGCCGCTTGGTGTCACGGCGCCGTGGCTGGCAGTGCCGATGTAGCCTGCACGGACGCTCAACGTCATTGCGGAGCGCCAGCCGGCACAGCCATGGCCGGCTGGCGGCGCCGGCGCGGGAATTGTCGGAACACGCCACACCGTCCTGGGAGGCAGTGCCGGCGGGCAGCCAGTGGCCTCCATGGTGCGCAGGTCGCGCGCCGGCCGCCTGGGATGGCGCGAAGTCGTAGACTGGGAGGCCATGCGCAATGCGGCATCGCAACGATAAGGCTGGCGGCCATACACTGCCGGAATTGCTGATGGCGCTGGCGCTCTGCGCGGCGCTGGCGGCTGTTGGCGCGGCAAGCTGGCAGAGCCTGGCGCGCAGCCAGCGCCGGGCCGAGGCCAGGTCGGCATTGCTGATGCTGATGCAGCAGCAGGAGCGCCATTTTTCACGACACGGTCGCTATCATGCCTTCGACGCCGCGGCGCCAGGTCCCTTCAAATGGCATTCCGGCGCCAGCCCGGCCGACAGCGCCTATCTTCTCAGCGCCACCGCCTGCGACGGCGAAAGCCTGGCGCGCTGCGTCAGCGTCGTCGCCCATCCCGGCGGCCCTGGCGCGCGGGCCAACCATGCCGACCCCGACTGCGGCGTGTTGCGGCTGGACAGCCGCGGCCAGCGGCGGGCCGACGGCAAACTTGCCGCCTGCTGGCCATGAACCGGCGCGCTGGCCATACGCTGCTGGAAATGCTGTCTGTGCTGGCGGTCGCCGCCCTGTTGATGGGCATGGCGGCGCCATCGCTGCAGGCGCTGCTGCAGCGGCAAAGGCTCACCACCACCGCCAACGACTTCTTCGCCGCCGTAACCCTTACCCGCTCCGAAGCCCTGCGCCGCGGCACGCCGGTGGTGCTGCTGGCAAGCGGCGCCGGCTGGGACAGCGGCTGGATGGTGCTGGTCGACCGCAATGGCAACCTGCGGCCGGATGCCGGCGAGGACATCGTGGCCAGCCATGGGCCGCCGCCTGCCGGCATTGCCATCACCGGCAATTTCAACGACAACCGCGTGCCGCATATTGCCTATGGCGCCAATGGCCGCAGCCGCACCGGCAGCGGCAGCGCGCAGGCGGGTTCATGGGAATTCAGGGCCGGCGACCTCAGGCGCAAGGTCATCGTCAACCTGCTCGGCCGGCCGCGCGCCTGCAACCCGGAACGCGACAAGTCGGCTTGCTAGAATAGCCGCCTCTCCCCCTGCAAAACACACCGTCGTGCATATCAATTCCGACCTGCAAGCCATGCAGCTGGCCCTGGACTGGGCCGAAAAAGGCATGTTCATCACCGCCCCGAATCCGCGCGTGGGCTGTGTCATCGTGCGCGACGGCATGCTGCTTGGCGCCGGCCATACCCAGGCCGCCGGCCAGGCCCATGCCGAAGTCCAGGCGCTGCGCGACGCCGCCGCCAGAGGCCACGATGTGCGCGGCGCCACCGCCTACGTGACGCTGGAGCCGTGCAGCCACCATGGCCGCACGCCGCCCTGCGCCGACGCGCTGGTGGCGGCCGGCCTGGCACGCGTGGTGGCGGCAATGCAGGACCCCAATCCCCTGGTGGCGGGGCAGGGCATGGCAAAGCTTCGCGCCGCCGGCATCGCCACCGAAAGCGGCCTGCTGGCGCAGCAGGCGCGGGAGCTGAACATCGGTTTCTTTTCGCGGATGGAGCGCGGCAGTCCCTGGGTGCGGATGAAGGCGGCGGCCAGCCTGGACGGCCGCACCGCGCTGCATAACGGCGTGAGCCAGTGGATCACCTCGCAAGAGGCGCGCGACGATGGCCACTGGTGGCGGGCGCGCGCCTGCGCCGTGCTCACCGGCATCGGCACCGTGCTCGAGGACGACCCGCAGATGACGGTGCGCGCGATCGACACGCCACGCCAGCCGCAGCGCATCGTGATCGACAGCCGCCTGCAGATCAGCCCCGACGCCCGCATCCTGGAAGGCGGCGGCACCTGGATCGTGGCCGCGCAGCCGGATGCCGACAAAGAGGCCCGGCTGCGCGAGCGCGGCGCCGACGTGCTGCTGCTGCCGAATGCGCACGGCAAGGTCGACCTGCCGGAACTGATGAAGGAACTCGGCCGGCGCCAGCTCAACGAGCTGCATGTCGAGGCCGGCTTCAAGCTCAACGGCTCGCTGCTGCGCGAAGGCTGTGTCGACGAACTGCTGCTGTACCTGGCGCCGACGCTGCTGGGCGATGCGCAGGGCATGTTCGACCTGCCGGCGCTGCAGGAACTGGGCGGCCAGCCGCGCCTGGCTTTTCATGAAGTCAAGCAACTCGGTCCGGATTTGCGTATCCTTGCCCGTTTCCCCTGACCTGAATCTGCTTATGTTTACCGGAATCGTCGCTGCCGTCGGCAGCATACAGACCCTGACGCCCCTGGGCAGCGCCGCCGATGCCGGCGTGCGCCTGACGATAGCCGCCGGCGGCCTGCCGCTGGCCGATGTCGCCATCGGCGACTCGATCGCCATCAACGGCGCCTGCATGACCGTGGTCGCCAAGACCGACAGCCAGTTCGACGTCGATGTCTCGCGCGAGAGCCTGAACCGCACCGCCGGGCTGGACCAGCCGGGCGAAGTCAACCTGGAAAAGGCGCTGACCCTGGCCGACCGCCTGGGCGGCCACCTGGTGTCGGGCCATGTCGACGGCCTGGGCACGGTGCGCCGTTTCGAGCCGGTGGGCGAGTCCTGGGAACTGGTGGTGCAAGCGCCGCGCGAACTGGGCAAATACCTGGCCTACAAGGGCTCGATCGTGGTCAACGGCGTGTCGCTGACCGTGAACCGGGTGGAAGATACCGCCGCCGGCAGCGAGTTCTCGATCAACCTGATTCCGCACACGATACAGGTCACCACCCTGAAGCACCTGCAGGCCGGCAGCAGGGTGAACCTGGAGATCGACCTGATTGCGCGTTATGTCGAGCGGATGCTGAGCGCCAAGGGCGCGGCCTGAACTGAGTCCGGGCCGGCGCCCCGTCATTACTTGCGGCCTCGGCCCAGCCTTGCTGCCCCGGCGCTTCCTGTGCGTTTTGCAATGCGCTTCTATAATCCGGAAACATTGCAATCCAAGGCCGTCGATATGCATCGACTAGCCCCAGACCAACAGGACACACTATGGCTGACACCCTTCCCGGCGCCTCCGCCCCGGCACACTGGAACCTCGACACCGTGGTTGCGCAACTGCGCGATTCGCGTGAAGTCACGCACAAGATCCGGTACCAGGGCAATATCCGCGAACTGCCTTCCAAGACGGCGCTGGTGGGCATACTGCAGGGGCTGTGCGCTGCGCTGTTTCCAACGCATTACGGCCGTGCGGGGCTGACTGACGAAAGCATCGACTACTTCGTCGGCGATACCCTGAACACCACGCTGTCGCTGCTGTCGGAGCAGGTCCGCCGCGGGCTGGTGTTCAGCACCGATGCCGGCAAGCTCACCGGCGCCCAGCTCACCGAGCGGGCGCAGCAGATCACCCGGGAATTCGCCAGCCAGTTGCCGGCGATCCGGGCGCTGCTGGTCAGCGACCTGCAGGCCGCCTATCAGGGCGACCCGGCGGCCACCAGCATTTCCGAAATTTTGCTTTGCTATCCCGGTACCGTGGCTGTCATCTACTACCGCCTCGCGCATGCGCTGTACCGGCTCGACGCCAAACTGGTGGCGCGCCTCATTTCCGATATCGCCCATTCCGACACCGGCATCGACATCCATCCGGCGGCGCAGATCGGCGGCAGCTTCTTCATCGACCACGGCACTGGCGTAGTCATCGGTGAAACCGCGGTGATCGGCCAGCATGTGCGGCTGTACCAGGCCGTCACCCTGGGCGCGCGCCGTTTCCCGGCCGACGCCACCGGCGCGCTGATCAAGGGCAATGCCCGTCACCCGATCGTCGAGGACGATGTGGTGATCTATGCCGGCGCCACCATACTCGGCCGCATCACCATCGGCCGCGGCTCCACCATCGGCGGCAATGTCTGGCTGACGCATGACGTGGCGCCCGGCAGCAATGTGTCGCAGGCCGACGCGCGCAGCAATTGCCCGGAATGATACGGAGGCAATAAGCGCCGGGCCGCAAGGCAAATCCATTAAAATAGCGGTCTGTCCCTGGAACTGTCTTATGTCTCTTTCAACTACGCAAGAAATCGTTGCCGAGCTGCGCGCCGGCCGCATGGTCATCCTGGTCGACGAGGAAGACCGCGAAAACGAGGGCGACCTGGTGCTCGCCGCCGAGTTCGTCACTCCCGAAGCCATCAATTTCATGGCCAAGTACGGCCGCGGCCTGATCTGCCTGACGCTGACCGAGGAGCGCTGCGAACAGCTCAACCTGGCGATGATGACTTCCCGTAACGGCACGTCCTACGGCACCAACTTCACCGTATCGATCGAGGCCGCCGAAGGCGTCACCACGGGCATTTCCGCCGCCGACCGCGCCACCACCATCAAGACCGCGGTGGCGCGCCATGCGAAACCGTCGGACATCGTCCAGCCCGGCCATATCTTCCCCCTGAAGGCGGTCAAGGGCGGCGTGCTGATGCGCGCAGGCCATACCGAAGCCGGCTGCGACTTCGCCGAACTGGCCGGCCTGACGCCGGCCGCGGTGATCTGCGAGATCATGAAGGACGACGGCAGCATGGCGCGCCTGCCCGACCTGATCGAATTCGGCCGCGAGCATAACCTGAAGATCGGCACCATCGCCGACCTGATCCATTACCGCAGCCAGCACGAGAGCATCGTCGAACGGGTGGCGGAGCGCACCATGCAGACCGTGCACGGCACCTTCCGCGCCATCGCCTATCGCGACAAGCCCAGCCGCGGCGCGCACCTGGCGCTGGTGCATGGCGAGCTGTCGCCGCAACAGGAAAGCCTGGTGCGGGTGCACCAGCCGGTCTCCATCCTCGATCTGCTGGAAAGCCAGGCGACCACCCATTCCTGGACCATGGCCTCGGCGCTGGAAGCCATCAAGGCCGCCGAGCGCGGCGTGGTGGTGCTGCTCAATTGCGAGGAATCGGCCGACCAGATGTTTGCCCAGTTCGAGGCGCTGGCCGCGCCGCAGCAGGAGCGCTCGCCGTCGCGCAGCGCGCGCATGGACTTGCGCACCTACGGCATCGGCGCCCAGATCCTGAAAGACCTGGGCGTGGGCAAGATGACGCTGCTGGCGAGTCCGCGGAAAATGCCGTCCATGACAGGCTTCGACTTGGAAGTGATGGGCTTTCGGGCCTGCCCGGAAAATTAAACAGACTACTTGGGAGACGGCGAGCCTGCAGGCTGCCGTCTCCGCTGATCAACGAATGACGCTTAGGCGCACGAAGGAAGAAAATGACAGTTGGCATCTATGAAAGCAACCTGGACGGCCAGGGCCTGCGTATCGGTATTGTCCAGGCCCGTTTCAACGAGGATGTCTGCCATGGCCTGCTCTCCGCCTGCCTGGCCGAACTCAAGCGCCTGGGCGTGGCTGATGAAGACGTGCTGCATGTCACCGTTCCCGGCGCGCTGGAAATCCCGCTGGCGCTGCAGAAAATGGCGGAAACCCACCAGTTCGACGCGCTGGTCGCGCTCGGCGCGGTGATCCGCGGCGAGACCTATCACTTCGAACTGGTATCCAACGAGTCCGGCGCCGGCATCACCCGCGTCGGCCTCGACTACGGCATTCCGATCGCCAATGCCGTGCTGACTACCGAGAACGACGAGCAGGCGGAAGTGCGCATGGCCGAGAAGGGCGCGGATGCCGGCCGCGTCGCGGTCGAGATGGCCAATCTGGCGATGGCGCTGGAAGAACTGGCCGAAGTCAGCGAAGAAGAGTGATCCGCAAGGGCGCTTTTCCTTACTCAATCTGAATCAATCTGAATGTATGTCCGCCAGGCGCGGACCAAGGCCGTTATGAACCAGAAATCCCAGCATGCCAATCCCAGCAAGAACCGCACCCCGCGCCACCGCGCGCGCGAGTTCGCGCTCCAGGGCCTCTACCAGTGGCTGCTCAACAATGAAGACTCTGGCGTGATCGATGCCCATATCCGCCAGGCGCACGGCTTCGACAAGGCCGATGCCGCCCATTTCGACACCGTGCTGCATGGCGCCATCCGCGATGTCGTCAAGCTGCGCGCGCAGATCGCGCCGCTGATCGACAGGCCGCTGGACCAGCTGTCGCCGATCGAGCATGCGGCATTGCTGATCGGCGCCTATGAGTTGGAACACCACCTGGAAATTCCCTACAAGGTGGTGATCAACGAGGCGGTGGAGCTGACCAAGTCCTTTGGCGGCATCGACGGCCACAAGTACGTCAACGGCGTGCTCGACAAGCTGGCCGCCAGGGTGCGCACGGTGGAAACCGGCGCCGCCCGCGGCGCCTGAGCGGCGTTCGGCAAGCGCGCAGCAAGCATCACATTTCCGGCCGGAGCCTGCTCCGGCCGCATCATTTTCCTGTTCCAACCCCGACCGCCAAGGATTGCTGTTCATGGATCTGAACCATCTCGCCTCCCGCCTCGACCATATCGCACCGTTTCATGTCATGGAGCTGGCCAAGATGGCGACCCGGCTGGAGCGGGAAGGGCGCAGCATCATCCACATGGGCATCGGAGAGCCGGACTTCACAGCGCCGCCACCGGTAGTGGCCGCGGCCACCCGGGCAATGGCCGACGGGCAGCTGCAATACACTGCCGCAACCGGCTTGCCGGCGCTGCGCGATGCTATTTCCGATCATTACCGCCAGGTGTACGGCCTGGACATCGCGCCCGGCCGCATCATCATCACCGCCGGCGCCTCGGCGGCGCTGCTCTTGGCCTGCGCCGCGCTGGTGGAGCCGGGCAGCGAAGTGCTGATGCCCGATCCTTCCTATCCCTGCAACCGGCATTTCGTCGCTGCTTTCGAAGGCCGGGCGCGCATGGTGCCCAGCGGTCCGGAACAGCGTTTTCAGCTGTCCGAGGCGATGGTGCGGGAACATTGGAGCGATGCCACCCGCGGCGTGCTGCTGGCTTCGCCATCCAATCCGACCGGCACGTCGATCGCGCATGATGAACTGCGCCGCATCGCCGGCGTGGTGCGGGAAAAGGGCGGCTTCACCATCGTCGACGAGATATACCAGGGCCTGACCTATGACGAGGCGCCGTTCTCGGCGTTGTCGCTGGGCGAGGACATCATCGTCATCAACAGCTTTTCCAAGTATTTCAATATGACGGGATGGCGCCTGGGCTGGCTGGTGGTGCCGGAAAACATGGTGCGGGCCATCGAGAAACTGGCGCAGAACCTGTTCATCTGCGCGTCCAGCATTGCCCAGCATGCGGGCGTGGCCTGCTTCACGCCGGAAGCCATTGCCATCTATGAGGAGCGCAAGGCCGAGTTCAGGCGCCGGCGCGACTATATCGTGCCGGCCTTGCGGGAACTGGGATTGAAGGTGCCGGTGACGCCCGACGGCGCGTTCTATGTCTATGCCGATTGCAGCGCGTTGTCGGACGACGCCGACCGGCTGACGCTGCAGATGCTCAACGAGGCGGGTGTAGTAATGGTGCCGGGCCTGGATTTCGGGCCGTACACCGCACACCAGTACATACGGGTTTCCTATGCAACATCGATGGAAAACCTGCAGGAAGCGGTAAGCCGGCTGCGCGGCTTTTTCAGGGTATAAAAAACCGCCGGGCTGCCGGCGGCTTTCAGGTTGTGAGGCTATCGGCTTGCCAGGGTATCAGACGATCAGAGGGCGGCGACGATGCCGTCCTGGTCCTGCGTCTTTTCATGCCGCGACGGCGTTTCGGCCTGGGTCAGCGCATCCACCTTGTCATCGGCCGGCGGTGTTGCCGGCTTGGGCGGCGTCTTCGCTGCCACGGTTGCCGTGGTCGCCGTGGTCCAGGGAACGGACTTGCCGCTGGCCACTTCCTTGAGACGCTTGTATTCGGCCAGCACCTTGTAGCCATAGCCGGCATCATTTTCGAATGCGGCTGCGCCCACGTACATCTTCAGCCCCGACTCCACCGAGCCGCCACGGCTGACGTATTCCTTCAGGATGGTGGCGCCGACCTTGATGTTGGCCACCGGGTTCAGCGCCGCCTTGACGCCGCCAAGCGGCTGGAACTTGTCATGGTGCACCTTGGACATCACCTGCATCAGCCCCTGCGCGCCCACCGGGCTTTCGGCAAAGGGATTGAAGCCGGACTCGATGGCCATCACCGCCAGCACCAGCAGCGGGTCGATCTTGACTTCCCTGGCCGTGCGGTAGGTTGCGCCGACCAGCATGTTGGCGGCATCTCCCGCCACGCGGTAACGCTTGGCCAGCCAGTTGGTGACCCACTTCTGTTCCTTGGTTGCAACTTCCTTGCCTTCGCTTGCCGGGATGCTGGCGGCATGCTCGACGGCATTGACTTGCTCCGGTGCCGCTGCGGCTGCGCTTGCGGCCGCTGGTGCGATAGCCACCGGCGTTGCCGACAAGGTTGCCTGAATAGTTTGCGCAGGCGCTGCTGCGGCTTGTGCGGCCGGCATGGCTGCAGCCGGTGCCGCCACCAGCACATCCGGGCTGGCGACTGGCGAGGCCGCTGCCTGCTGCATGCTGGACGCGGCAAACGGCGACATCGCCTTGATATGGTCGGTCAGTTCGGGTTTGACGAACATGACACCGATTGCACCGATCGCGCCCACACCTGCCACCAGTACGGTGCGATGTGCTGCCACGCGAACACGTTGCATTGTGCCGGGGGCAGTCAGCAATTCCCGCAATCGGGTCCGGGCGTTCGCCCCGGGCGCTTTCTCCTCTGGCTGCGCTGGCCCTATTGAACTCGTCAACATTTGTACTCCTCTATCAGCGCGGCAAAGCACATCCCTGCGGGTGACGCACACAGGTAATCCGTTTGCTTGGCTTGCCGCGTATCAGAACGATCGCCTGCCGTCGCTGGGAGCGCACGGGCAAGCGGCGGAGTCATCTTTCACAGACCGCGGCCAGGCCGTGGCGGGTCGGTGTCCGATAACGTTGTCGGGGGATAAGGCTGACGCCTTGCGAAAACACTCCTTAAAATGTCGTTGGGGCCCCGAACCCCGTAAGCTGAATGCAACCGAAAGATAGTGTTTCTTTGTTAACAATTTCGACTGCGTTGGCCGCATTGTATAAACCCGAATATATCGAGTCAATAATATAAATACTTATTTCTATAACTTATGGATATATAGATTGACTGCGTGTTTCCGTAAACATGAATAAAATCAGTCACTTAAAATCATGTTATCCATGCAAAAACCCACCTTTGAAAAATATCAATAAACATGAAATATGCTGATTTGCGCGACTTTATTGCCCAATTGCATGCAATTGGCGAACTTCGCCATGTAACGACCCCGGTTTCTCCACACCTGGAGATGACGGAAATCTGCGATCGGGTACTGCGCGCGGGTGGCCCGGCTTTACTTTTTGACCATCCGACCGGCCATGACGTTCCGGTTCTCGGTAATTTGTTCGGCACGCCCCGCCGGGTGGCGCTGGGCATGGGCGCTGACAATGTCGGCGAACTGCGCAAGATCGGCCATGTGCTGGCCACCCTGAAGGAGCCCGAGCCGCCCAAGGGCCTGCGCGACATGATGGGCCTGGGCTCGCTGGTAAAGGCGGTATGGGACATGGCGCCCAGGGAAGTACGCGGCGCCCGCTGTCAGGAAATAGTATGGGAAGGCAATGACGTCGATCTTGGCCGTCTGCCAATCCAGCATTGCTGGCCGGGCGATGTGGCGCCGCTGATCACCTGGGGCCTGGTAATCACGAAGGGGCCGAACAAGAAGCGGCAGAATCTCGGCATCTACCGCCAGCAGGTGCTGGGCCGCAACAAGGTCATCATGCGCTGGCTGGCCCATCGCGGCGGCGCCCTGGATTTTCGCGAGCATGGCATCGTCAACCGCGGCAAGCCGTATCCGGTGGCGGTGGCGCTGGGCGCTGATCCTGCCACGATTCTGGGCGCGGTGACGCCGGTACCGGACAGCCTGTCCGAATACCAGTTCGCCGGCTTGCTGCGTGGCAGCCGCACCGAGCTGACCAAGGCCATCGGCAGCGAGCTGCGGGTGCCGGCTTCGGCGGAGATCGTTCTGGAAGGGCATATCTATCCCGACGAGAGCCATCCCAGCGGCTATGAGCATGCGCTGGAAGGTCCGTATGGCGACCACACCGGCTATTACAACGAGCAGGACATGTTCCCGGTATTCACCATCGACCGCATCACGATGCGGCGCGACCCGATCTATCACTCCACCTACACCGGCAAGCCGCCGGACGAGCCGGCGATCCTGGGCGTGGCGCTGAACGAGGTGTTCATTCCGCTGCTGCAGAAGCAGTTCTCCGAAATCACCGACTTCTACCTGCCGCCGGAAGGCTGCAGCTACCGGATGGCGGTGGTGCAGATGAAGAAGGCCTATGCCGGGCATGCGAAGCGGGTGATGTTTGGCGTCTGGAGCTTTCTGCGCCAGTTCATGTATACCAAGTTCATCGTGGTGGTCGACGAGGACGTGAACATTCGCGACTGGAAGGAAGTGATCTGGGCCATCACTACCCGCGTCGACCCGACGCGCGACACCACGCTGGTGGACAACACGCCGATCGATTACCTGGACTTCGCCTCGCCGGTCAGCGGCCTGGGCAGCAAGATGGGTATCGACGCCACCAATAAATGGCCGGGAGAGACCAGCCGTGAATGGGGCGTGCCGATCGAAATGAGCGAGGAAGTCAAGCGCCGGGTCGATGCGCTCTGGCAGCAACTGGGGATTTGAACGGCAGGGAAAGCAAAAATCAGTTCGCTGGGTGGCTGGCGTGTGCGCCTGAGTACCAAGAATCAGGCACACGGTGCCGGCTTTGCTGCTAGAATGCCGGCTGGCGGGCCCCTGCGCATTGTGGCACGGCCAACCTGGTCAGGTCGGGAACGAAGCAGCCACAGCCGTTCACCATGAGTGCCGCAGACAAGGCTCGCCTCCTTCCTTCATCGTCTCTCCCCCGCAAGTCACTCCTGGTTTTTCGTTCGGGCATCCTGCAAGCCGTAGAGATTGTCACGGATGCGCGTCATGACTTGCGAGCACTGGTCCAGCTGCTGGGTCGTCAGGCCGGCCATCATGCTGCTGCGCAGTTCCTCGGAGAGCGATTCAAGCAGCCGCACCTGTTCCGCCGCCTTGGGCGTGAGCACCGAGTATTTGCGTCGCCGGTCGTCGGTCGAGGCAACACGTGCGATCCAGCCCTTTTCCTCAAGCTTGTCCAGCAGCCGCACCAGCGTCGGGCCTTCTATGCCGAGATTGCGCGCCAGTTCCGCCTGCATCAGGCCGGCCGGATTGCGCTGCAACTGCACCAGCACCTGCCGCATCGACAGGTTCAGGCCTAGCGGCCGCAGCGCGCGGTTCATCTCATAACGCCAGGCGCGCGACACTTCGCCGATCAGCCGCGCCAGCAGCTTCGGATACATTTCCGCATCCGGCATGTTTTCGAGGTCTTTTCGCATTGCCAACCACACTTTCAAACAACGAACAGGCCGTATGCTATGCTATTCGATAGCATTACTACCATATTTCTTCTACGATACGTTTTTCGTGTCGGCCTGCCTGGCTGCCCCAATTACTCTTCCGTTCATCATGCGTCCTGCCCGTTCCCTGCTGTTGACCGCCGCCGTGCTGCTGGCCGCCGGCACCGGCTATTACTATTACCAGAACCGCCCGGCGCCAGCCGTTGCCAGGGCGGCGCCGGCGCAAAGCATACGCAGCGCCACAGCGCAGCAGAAGCCGGTGGCGATCACGGTGCGCGCCAATGGCTATGTCAGTGCCCTCAAGGTGGTGGATGTGCGTCCGCAGACCCAGAACATCGTGCGCGAGGTGCATGTGCAGGAAGGGCAGGATGTACGCGCCGGACAGCTGCTGTTCACATTGGACCAGCGCAGCGACACTTCCAACGTCGAGCGCGCCCGCGCCCAGGTGGCGCGCGACCGCGCCGATCTGGTGGAGGCGGAAAGCGCGCTGCGCCGCAATCAGGAACTGGCGGCGAAGAATTTCGTGTCGCAGGCGGTGGTCGATACCGCCCGCAGCAAGGTCGACGCGCTGCGCGGCACGCTGCAGGCCGACGAGGCCGCCATCCGCAGCAATGCCATTGCGCTGGGCAACAACCGCATCGTCGCCAGCATGGATGGCCGCATCGGCGCCATCAGCGTCCATCCCGGCAGCCTGGCCCAGCCCGCCGGCGCGCCGATGCTGACGATTGCCCAGCTCGACCCGATCACCGTCACCTTCGCGCTGCCGGAACGGGAACTGTCCAACCTGCTGGCCAGCTATCCGAATGGCGAAGCGCCGGTTACGGCGGAACTGGCCGGCGAGCGGCGCGTGGAGGGCAAGCTGGTCTTCATCGACAGCGCGTCCGACCCGCAAAGCGGCACCATCAAGATGAAGGCATTGTTTTCCAACCAGCAGCGCATGATGTGGCCGGGCACTTTCGTCAATGTCAGCATGGTGTCGCGCACGCTGCCGCAGGCGGTGGTGGTGCCGGCGCAGGCCATCGTCACCGGACCAGCCGAGAAATTCGTCTACCTGATCAAGCCGGACAACACGGTGGCGGTGCAAAAGGTCACGGTCCTGCATATCGACGGCGGACAGGCCGCGGTCAACGGCCTGCAGCCGGGCACGCGCATCGTGGTCGAGGGCGCGCAGAACCTGCGGCCCGGCGCGCGGGTGAAGGAAGCGCAGAGCGGGAAGGGCCAGACGCCGCGCACCGCCGCCGACGCATGACCGGCAAGGCCGATCGCAACCTTCCACCAGGCACCCCGTGAATATCTCCGAACTCTGCATACGCCGCCCGGTCATGACCGTGCTCCTGGCCATCGCCATCGTGGTGGCCGGCGCCTTTGCCTACACCCGTCTGCCGATCGCCGCGCTGCCCAGCTATGACACCCCGGTGATCAACGTCACCGGCGTGCTGCCCGGGGCCAGTCCCGAAATCATGGCGGCCTCGGTTGCCACGCCGCTGGAAAAGCAGTTCTCCACCATCGCCGGCCTGGCCACCATCAGCTCCACCAACACCCTGGGCAATACCTCGATCACGCTGGAATTCGCGCCCAACCGCGACATCGACGCCGCCGCGGTGGACGTGCAGGCTGCGCTGCTGCGCGCCCAGCGCAGCCTGCCGGTGGAAATGACGGCCCTGCCAGCCTACCGCAAGGTCAATCCCGCCGACGCGGCGGTGCTGCTGGTAGCCCTGACCTCGCCATCGATCTCGCTGGCCGACCTGAACGACTTCGCCGAAAACCTGATCTCGCCGTCGCTGTCGACCATCGACGGCGTGGCCCAGGTCAATGTCTACGGCCAGCGCCGCTATGCGGTGCGGATCAAGGCGCGGCCCGAGCAGCTCGCCGCCCGCAACATGACCATGGACGAGCTGGCCGCCGCGGTGCGCTCGGCCAATGCCAACAGCCCGGTCGGCGTGCTGGACGGCCCGCGCCAGAGCCTGACGCTGCAGGCCAACCGCCAGCTGCCCAATGCCGCCGCCTTCAGCGAACTGGTGATCAGCAGCCGCGACGGCGTCGCCACACGCCTGAAGGACGTGGCGACGGTGGAAGACAGCGTCGAGTCCACCCGCAGCGGCAGCTGGGTCAACAAGGAGCCGTCCATCGTGCTGGCAGTGCAGCGCCAGCCGAATGCAAACACGGTGGCCGTGGTGGACGCGGTCAAGGCGACGCTGCCGCAGTTTCGCGCGCAGATGCCGGCCTCGATCGAGGTCATGGAGCTGAACGACCGCTCGCTGTCGATACGCGAGGCCATCCACGACGTGAACTTCACGCTGGCGCTGACGGTGGTGCTGGTAGTGATGGTGATCTTCCTTTTCCTGAAGCGCCTGTCGGCCACCGCGATTCCGGTGGTGTCATTGCCGATCTCGCTGATCGGCTGCTGCGGCCTGATGTACTGGCTGGGCTACAGCCTGGACAATATCTCGCTCCTGGGCATCACCATCGCCGTCGGCCTGGTGGTGGACGATGCGATCGTGATGCTGGAAAACATCGTGCGCCATATCGAGGATGGCATGGCGCCGATGCAGGCGGCGCTGGTCGGTTCGCGCGAGGTCGGCTTCACCATCCTGTCGATTTCCATCTCGCTGATTGCGGTGTTCATCCCGATCTTCTTCATGCCGGGCGTGATCGGCCTGATGTTCCATGAGTTCGCGGCGGTGGTGTCGCTGGCCATCATCGTCTCGGCGCTGGTATCGCTGACCCTGGTGCCCATGCTGTGCAGCCGCTACCTGAAGCATGAAGGCCATGGGCGCGACAACTGGCTGAGCCGCGGCTTCGAGCGCGGCTTCAATGCGGTGCTTGATGCCTACCGCGCCAGCCTGGACTGGTGCCTCAGGCACAACCTGCTCGTGCTGGCGGTGGCGCTGGCAACCTTCGCCCTGACCGTGCTGATGTTCGTCAGCATGCCCAAGGGCTTCTTCCCGAATGAAGACATCGGCCAGATCAGCGTGACGCTGGAAGGCCCGCAGGATGCGTCCTATCAGGCGATGTCGGCACTGACGCAGACCGCGGCCGACATCATCGGCAACGACCCGAATGTCGACAGCGTGACCTCGCGCCTGTCGGACGGCACCAGCGCCCGCATGTTCATTGGCTTGAAGCCGCGCAATGAGCGGGTGGCGATGGACGCGGTGGTGGAGCAGCTGCGGCGCAAGGTGCGCGACGTGCCCGGCCTGTCGGTATACCTGACGCCGGTGCAGAACTTGCGTCTGGGCGGGCGCATCAGCAAGAGCCGCTTCCAGTATGTGCTGCAGAGCGTGAAGGCCGATGAACTCAATGCCTGGGCGGAGAAGATGCAGGCCAGGCTGCGCGCCGATCCGGTGTTCCGCGATGTCACCAGCGACTCGCAGCTCAAGGGCCTGCAGGCCATGGTCAATATCAACCGCGACCGCGCCAATGCCGCAGGCGTGCAGGTGCAGGACATCCGCACCGCGCTCTACAGCGCCTTCGGCGACCGCCAGGTATCGACCATCTTCACCAGCAGCAACAGCTATCAGGTGATCCTGCAGGACGCCAACTGGGGCGGCCAGGATGAAGGCGACCTGAACAACATCTTCGTGCGCAGCAAGACCGGCACGCTGGTGCCGCTGCTCAGCGTGGCCAGCGTGGAGCGGGCCGCCGGCGCCATCTCGGTGAACCATCAGGGCCAGCTGCAGGCGGTCACGATCTCCTTCAACCTGGCGCCGGACGTGCCGCTGGGCGATGCCACTGCGAAGATCGACCAGTTCAAGGCCGAGCTGCAACTGCCGGCCAACATCATCACCAGCTATGCCGGCGACGCCGCGGTGTTTCAATCCTCGCAAGGCAGCCAGGTGGTGCTGCTGGTGCTGGCGGTGGTGGTGATCTACATCCTGCTCGGCGTGCTGTATGAAAGCTATATCCACCCGATCACCATCCTGGCGGGGCTGCCGTCGGCGGTGGTGGGCGCGCTGCTGGCGCTGCGGCTGTTCAATTTCGAGCTGACCCTGATCGCCACCATCGGCATCCTGATGCTGATCGGCATCGTGAAGAAGAACGCCATCATGATGATCGACTTCGCGCTGGAAGCGCAGCGCAACCAGGGCATGGCGCCGGCCGAGGCGATACGCTCGGCCTGCCTGCTGCGCTTCCGCCCGATCATGATGACCACGCTGGCCGCCCTCATGGGCGCGCTGCCGATCGCGCTGGGCCTGGGCGCCGGCGCCGAACTGCGCCAGCCCCTGGGCGTGGCTATCGTCGGCGGCCTGCTGGTGTCTCAGGTGATCACGCTGTTCATTACGCCGGTGATCTACCTGTTCCTGGACCGCTACAGCGGCAAGGGGCCGGTGACGGCGGAACTGGAGCCGCAACCTCAGCCGCAGCACGGCTGAGTGCCGGGCACTACCGCGGCCAGGCGCGGTCCAGTATCCGCTCCTGCAGCGCCGGCGTTCCCATCGTCCCGTACACCCGGCCGCCATCGGCATCCAGCCGGCTGGCCACGAAGGCTTCGGCGATGGCACGCGGCGCATGGCGCAGCATCAGCGCCGCCTGCGCCGCCAGCACCAGCCGCTGCACGAAGCGCCGGGCCAATGCTTCCCGTTCTTCCGCAGCGGCCTGCATGTCGCGCCGCAGCCCATCAAGCAGCGCCAGCAGGGCAGGGTGCCCGGCCGCCGCTTCCCGCAGGTCGGCCAGCAGCAGCAGCGCGCCTTCGGGGTCGCGCTCCAGCGCCCGCAGCACATCCAGGCACATCACATTGCCCGAGCCTTCCCAGATCGAATTGACCGGCGCTTCCCGGTACATGCGCGCCATCGGCCCGGTTTCCACATAGCCGTTGCCGCCCCAGACTTCCATGCATTCGCCGGCGAAGGCAACGGCCCGCTTGCAGATCCAGAACTTGGCGGCCGGCGTGACGATGCGGCGCCAGGCGCGCAGCAAGGGCTCGTCGGGTGCATCGAAGGCGCTGGCCAGTTTCAGCATCAGCAGCGTGGCCGCCTCGCTTTCCAGCGCCAGGTCGGCCAGCACATTGCGCATCAGCGGCTGCCCGGCCAGCAGGCGGCCGAAGGCGCTGCGGTGGCGCGCATGGTGGGCGGCCTGGACGAAGGCCTGGCGCATCAGGCCGGCGCTGCCGATCACGCAGTCGAGCCGGGTGAAATTGGCCATTTCGATGATGGTCGGAATGCCGCGGCCTTCCTCGCCCACCATCACGCCCAGCGCCTCCTGGAATTCGACCTCGCTGCTGGAGTTGGACTGGTTGCCCAGCTTGTCCTTCAGGCGCTGGATCAGGATGGAATTCTTGGTGCCGTCGTCGCGCCAGCGCGGCACGAAAAAGCAGGACAGGCCGCGGTCGGTACGCGCCAGCACCAGGTGGGCATCGCACATCGGCGCCGAGAAGAACCATTTATGGCCGGTCAGGGCATACTCGGCGCCGCGGCCCTCGCCGCGCACCGGCACCGCCGCCGTGGCATTGCTGCGCACATCCGAGCCGCCCTGTTTCTCGGTCATGCCCATGCCGATCAGGATCGATTTCTTTTGCGACAGCGGCAGGTCGCGCGGGTCATGCTCCAGCGAGAAGAGCTTGTCGCGCAGGCGGGCGAACAGGGCCGGCTCGTTCGCCAGCACCGGAATCGAGGCGAAGGTCATGGTGGTCGGGCACAGCGAGCCGGATTCCACCTGGGCATGCAGGAAATAACCGGCGGCGCGCGCCACCTGGGCGCCGGGGCGGGGCGAACTGAAGGGCAGGACATGCAGTCCTTCCCGGCGCAGCAGGCCCAGCAGACGGTGCCAGCTTGGATGGAATTCCACGCTGTCGATGCGGTTGCCGACCCGGTCATGGGTGTGCAATTCGGGCGGATGCCGGTTCGCCAGTGCGCCCAGTTGCAGGATGTCGGCGCTGCCCAGTTCGCCGCCCAGCCGTGCCAGTTGTTCGGCATGCCAGCCGCCGCCAGCCTGTTGCAGGCCGTCGGCCAATGCGGCATCCGTGGTGAAAAGGTTGTAATCCAGCAATTCCGGCACCTGGTTGGTGACCGTATGGGTAGGCCATGGCATGATGTCGTCTCCTCCGATTTTCCGTTCCGTCAATTCTGGGCCCGGCGCCATTCCGGTTCAAGCGGCTTCAGGCGCTGATCGGCAGTCGGGTAAAATGCTGCTTCAGTCAATTTCCGCAACGCCATGTCCTATCAAGTCCTCGCCCGCAAATATCGACCGAAAAGCTTCGAAACGCTCGTCGGGCAGGAGCACGTGGTGCGGGCGCTGAGCCATGCGCTGGAACAGAAGCGCCTGCACCATGCCTACCTGTTCACCGGCACCCGCGGCGTGGGCAAGACCACGCTGTCGCGCATCCTGGCCAAGTGCTTCAACTGCACCGGCCCCGACGGGCAGGGCGACATCACCGCCCATCCCTGCGGCGTCTGCGAAGCCTGCGTGGCGATCGACGCCGGCCGCTTCGTCGACTATATCGAGATGGACGCGGCATCCAACCGCGGCGTCGACGACATGGCGCAGCTGCTGGAACAGGCGGTCTATGCGCCGTCGAATGCCCGCTTCAAGGTCTACATGATCGACGAAGTCCACATGCTGACCAACCAGGCATTCAACGCGATGCTGAAAACCCTGGAAGAGCCGCCCGAGCATGTGAAATTCATCCTGGCGACCACCGATCCGCAGAAGATACCGGTCACGGTGCTGTCGCGCTGCCTGCAGTTCAATCTCAAGCAGATGCCGCCGGGCCATATCGTCGGCCACCTGGAAAACATTCTCGGCCAGGAGCAGATCGAATTCGAACTGCCGGCGCTGCGCCTCCTGGCGCAGGGCGCCCATGGCTCGATGCGCGACGCGCTTTCCCTGACCGACCAGGCCATCGCCTATGCGGCCGGCAGGGTCACGCTGGACGCGGTGCAAGGCATGCTGGGCACGCTCGACCAGTCCTTCCTGGTGCGCCTGCTCGATGCGCTGGCGACCGACGACGGCGCCGCGCTGCTGGCGGTGGCCGACGACATGGCCGCGCGCAGCCTGTCCTACAACGCCGCTCTGCAGGATCTCGGTTCCCTCCTGCACCGGGTGGCGCTGGCACAGTCGGTGCCGGCCGCCCTGCCTGAGGACGTGCCGGAGCGTGAACATATCCTGCGCCTGGCGCAGCTGTTCGATGCCGAAGAGGTGCAGCTGTACTACCAGATTGCCGTGCATGGCAGAAACGAGCTGGGCCTGGCGCCGGACGAGTACGCCGGCTTCACGATGACGCTGCTGCGCATGCTGGCCTTCCGGCCGGGCAATCTGCCGCAGGAGGAAGCGCCTGCGCGTGCCGCGGCGCCCGTCCGGCCAGCGGCGCCAGCCATACCCGCCGCACCTGCGCCATCGCCGGTACGCGCCGCCGCCGCTGTAGCGGCAGAGCCGCCGGCACGCACAGCAGTCGCACCGGCCGAACCGGCAGCGAAGGCACCGCCGCCGCGTGGTGCCATCAGCCCGGCCCGCGCCGCGCTGGAAGCGGCGCGCAACATGAAGCGTGGCGGCGCGCCGGCTGCGGCGCCGGCTTCGCCCCAGACAGTGCCATCCCAGCCAGTCGCCGCTCTTGCCGCCGTCGCGCCGATGCCGGTGCCGCAGTCCAGGCCGGCTGCGTCGGACATGCCGCCGCCATGGGACGACATCCCGGTGTTCGACGACGACTACATGGAACCGGCTCAAAAAAAAACTGAAATTGCCGTAGCCGAGCCCGCCGCACCCATCACTGCCGCGCCGCCGGCTTTGGAATTGCCGCCCGCGCCCCCACCTGTACCGGTACCGGCGCTGGAATGGGACGGCGACTGGCCGGTGCTGGCAGCCGGTCTGCCGGTGCGCGGCGTGGTGCACCAGCTGGCGCAGCAGAGCGAATTGCTGGAATGCGTACAGGAAGGCAATACTTTCCTGTTCAAGCTGCGGGTGCCGATCGAGACCCTGTGCTCCAGCGCCACGGTGGACAAGCTCACCGCCGCGCTGGAAGAGCGCTTCGGCAAACCCGCCCGGGTGACCACGGAAATCGGCGCGGCGCGCCAGACCGCCAATGCGAAGGCGGTCGCGGACCGGGAGGCACGGCAGTTGCAGGCGGAACAAACCATGCATAGCGACCCATTCATACAGACGCTGAAGCGCGAATTCGGTGCGATCATCGTGCCGGGATCTATCAAACCAGTTTGACCCTACCAGGAGCGGAACATGATGAAAAACCAGTTGGCAGGCCTGATGAAGCAAGCCCAGGCAATGCAGGACAACATGAAGAAGATGCAGGACCAGCTCGCCACCATCGAGGTGGAAGGCCAGTCCGGCGCCGGCATGGTCAAGGTGGTGATGACCTGCAAGAACGACGTCAAGCGGGTATCGATCGACCCGTCGCTGCTGGGCGACGACCGCGACATGCTGGAGGACCTGGTCGCCGCCGCCTTCAATGACGCGGTGCGCAAGGCCGAAGCCACGACCCAGGAAAAGATGGCCGGCATTTCGGCGGGACTGCCGCTGCCTCCCGGCTTCAAGATGCCGTTCTGAACGGGCTGACAGCTTGTGAAGACCCCGTCCAGTCTTGACTTCCTGACCGAAGCGCTGCGCCGCCTGCCCGGCATCGGCCCCAAGTCCGCGCAGCGCATCTCGTATCACCTGATGCAGCATGACCGTGAAGGCGCGGCCATGCTGGGCCGGGCATTGACCCAGGCGGTGGAGCGGATTCACCACTGCAGGATGTGCAATACCTTCACCGAGAACGACGTCTGCGAGACCTGCCTGGGCCCGGAGCGCGACCCGGCCCTCCTGTGCGTCGTCGAAACGCCGGCCGACCAGTTGATGATCGAGCAGACCCTGACCTACAAGGGCCTGTATTTCGTGCTGATGGGCCGCCTGTCGCCGCTGGACGGTATTGGTCCGCGCGACATCCACCTGGAGCGGCTGATGCAGCGCGCCAGCGATGGCGTGGTGCAGGAAGTCGTGCTGGCCACCAATTTCACCAATGAAGGCGAAGCGACCGCCCATTACATCAGCGAAACCCTGAAAGCACGCGGCCTGAAAGTCAGCCGCCTGGCGCGTGGAGTTCCGGTCGGTGGCGAACTGGAATATGTCGATGCCGGCACCATTGCCCGTGCCATGCTGGACCGGCGTGCGACTTGACGCGGACCTAGCGCGAATTTAGTGCGGGTTTAACGCGCGAAATCAATACGAGGCAAGCTCTTCCCTTGATAAGCAAGGTTTTTGCCTTATCTGCAGCAATAAGCGCGTCAAATGCATTCTTCAGCCTGAATGGCATTGATGCATTGCATCAATGCCATCGATTTGGGCTAGAATTCGGCAACATTTTTTTAAGGCTAGCAACAATGGAATTCCACAAGGATCTCGACGCGCGCGGCCTGAACTGCCCGTTGCCCATCCTGAAAGCGAAAAAAGCCCTGGCCGAGATGGCCAGCGGTGAAGTGCTGCGTGTTGTCGCAACCGATTCCGGTTCGGTGCGGGATTTTCAGGCATTTGCCCGCCAGACCGGCAACCACTTGCTGGAGCAGTCCCAGAACGGCGCCGAGTTCACCTTCTACATGCAGCGGAAATAGTTTTTTTCACTATTTAGTGGCCGCACTCTACCCACTAATAGCACGAGCGTGCTAAATTTCGGCAGGTTAGCTGATTTACTCTTATAATCCCGATTCGGTTTACGTTAACGTCAATTCGATTTTTCAAAGGCAGAGCTATGAAAGTACTGGTTCCAGTCAAGCGCGTGGTGGACTACAACGTCAAGGTGCGGGTCAAATCCGACGGCTCTGGCGTCGACATTGCCAACGTGAAGATGTCCATGAACCCCTTCGACGAAATCGCTGTGGAAGAAGCGATGCGCCTGAAGGAAGCCGGCAAGGTCACCGAAGTTGTCGCCGTGTCCTGCGGCGTGACCCAGTGCCAGGAAACCCTGCGCACTGCAATGGCCATCGGCGCCGACCGCGGCATTTTGGTCGAAACCGCCGAAGAGCTGCAGCCGCTGGCCGTGGCCAAGCTGTTGAAGGCCCTGGCCGACAAGGAGCAGCCCCAGCTGATCATCCTGGGCAAGCAGGCCATCGATGACGACAGCAACCAGACCGGCCAGATGCTGGCCGCGCTCCTGGGCTGGGGCCAGGCGACGTTCGCCTCCAAGGTCGTGCTGGAAGACGGCAAGGCGACCGTGACCCGCGAGGTCGACGGCGGCCTGGAAACCGTGGCGCTGCCGCTGCCGGCCATCGTCACCACCGACCTGCGGCTGAACGAGCCGCGCTATGTGACGCTGCCCAACATCATGAAGGCCAAGAAGAAGCCGCTGGAAAACGTCAAGCCGGCCGACCTGGGCGTCGATGTCACGCCGCGCCTGAAGACCCTGAAAGTGTCCGAGCCGCCCAAGCGCTCCGCCGGCATCATGGTGCCGGATATCCCGACGCTGGTTGCCAAGCTGCGCAACGAAGCGAAAGTCATCTAATTTCACGATAAAGAGACATCATGGCCGCACTCGTCATTGCAGAACACGATAACGCTAGCCTCAAGGGCAGCACCCTCAACACCGTTGCCGCCGCCGCCCAGTGCGACGGCGACGTCCATGTGCTGGTCGCCGGCGCCAATTGCGGCGCCGCCGCCGAAGCCGCCGCGAAGATCGCCGGCGTGTCCAAGGTGCTGGTCGCCGACGGCGCCCAGTTCGCCGACGGCCTGGCCGAGAACGTCGCCGCGCAGGTGCTGGCGCTGGCGTCGAACTACAGCCACATCCTGGCGCCGGCCACCGCCTACGGCAAGAACATCCTGCCGCGCGTGGCAGCCGTTCTCGACGTGGCGCAGATCTCGGAAATCACCAGGGTGGTCTCGCCCGACACCTTCGAGCGTCCGATCTACGCCGGCAACGCCATTGCCACCGTGCAGTCGGCCGACCCGGTCAAGGTGATCACCGTGCGTACCACCGGCTTCGATGCGCCGGCGCAGGATGGCTCGGCAGCGGTGGAGAACGTGGAGGCCGCTGGCGACGCCGGCAAGTCGTCCTTCGTCTCGCGCGAACTGGCCAAGTCTGACCGTCCGGAACTGACTGCCGCCAAGGTGATCGTTTCCGGTGGCCGCGGCATGGGTTCGGGCGAAGCCTTCAAGATCCTCGAGCCGCTGGCCGACAAGCTCGGCGCCGCCATGGGCGCATCGCGCGCCGCGGTGGATGCGGGCTACGTGCCCAACGACTGGCAGGTTGGCCAGACCGGCAAGATCGTGGCGCCGCAGCTCTATATCGCCGTCGGCATCTCCGGCGCAATCCAGCATCTGGCCGGCATGAAGGACTCCAAGACCATCGTCGCCATCAACAAGGACCCGGAAGCGCCTATCTTCTCGGTAGCCGACTATGGCATCACCGGCGACCTGTTCGAACTGGTGCCGGAACTGGTCAAGGAACTGGGTTAATCAAAACGGCTTGAATCCAACCGGGCAGGGCGCGCCAATTGCGTGACCTGCCCATTTTTTTGGGAGTAATCAGATGAGCTATGTCGCCCCCCTGAAGGACATGCTGTTCGTGGTCAATGAACTGGCCAACCTGCCGGCCGTCCAGTCCCTGCCCGGCTGCGAGGATGCCACGCCCGAAACCGTGGAAGCGGTGCTGGAGGAGAATGCGAAATTCTGCGGCGAGGTCGTCGCGCCGCTGAACGTGGCCGGCGACCGCGATCCCAGCGCCTGGAAAAATGGCGACGTCGCCACCACGCCCGGCTTCAAGGAGGCTTTCCATGCCTTTGGCCAGGCCGGCTGGCAGGGCGTGCAGCATCCGGTCGAATTCGGCGGACAGGGCTTGCCCAAGCTGGTGGCCACGCCCTGCATCGAAATGCTGAACTCGGCCAACCTGTCGTTCGCGCTGTGCCCGCTGCTGACCGACGGCGCGATCGAGGCGCTGCTCACCGCCGGCAGCGACGAGCAGAAGAATACTTACCTGGCCAACCTGATCTCGGGCAAGTGGACCGGTACCATGAACCTGACCGAGCCGCAGGCCGGCTCCGACCTGGCCCTGGTGCGCACCCGCGCAGTGCCGCAGGGCGACGGCACCTACAAGATTTCCGGCACCAAGATCTACATCACCTACGGCGAGCATGACATGGCCGAGAACATCATCCACCTGGTGCTGGCAAGGACGCCGGACGCGCCGGAAGGGGTGAAGGGCATTTCCCTGTTCGTGGTGCCGAAGTTCCTGGTCAATGCCGACGGCAGCCCGGGTGCGCGCAACGACGTGCATTGCGTGTCGATCGAGCACAAGCTGGGCATCAAGGCCAGCCCGACGGCCGTGCTGCAGTTCGGCGACCACGGCGGCGCGATCGGCACCCTGGTCGGCGAGGAAAACCGCGGCCTGGAATACATGTTCATCATGATGAACGCGGCCCGCTTCGCGGTCGGCATGCAGGGCGTGGCGGTGGCCGAGACGGCTTACCAGAAGGCGGTGGCCTATGCCCGCGACCGGGTGCAGTCGCGCGACCTGGCCGGTTCGGCCGGCCCGGTGGCGATCATCCACCATCCCGACGTGCGGCGCATGCTGATGTCGATGCGCGCCCAGACCGAGGGCGCCCGCGCGCTGTCCTATGTCACGGCCGCCGCCTATGACGCGGCCCATCATCATGCCGATGCCGCGGTGCGCCGCGAGAACCAGGCCTTCTATGAATTCATGGTGCCCATCGTCAAGGGCTGGTCGACCGAGATGTCGATCGACGTCGCTTCCACCGGCGTGCAGGTGCATGGCGGCATGGGCTTCATCGAGGAAACCGGCGCGGCGCAGTTCTACCGCGACGCCCGCATCCTGACCATTTATGAAGGCACCACCGCGATCCAGGCCAACGACCTGGTCGGCCGCAAGACCGTGCGCGACGGCGGCGCCACCGCCCGCGCCATCCTGGCGCAGGTGCGTCGCACCGAAGCCGAGCTGGAATCGGCCGGCGGCGGCGACCTGGCGGCGATCCGCAACCAGCTGGCGGCTGGATCGAAGGCGCTGGAAGAGGTAGTGGATTACATCGTCGCCAACATGAAGTCCGACATCAAGGCGGTGTTCGCGGGCAGCGTGCCCTACCTGAAGATGGCCGGCATCGTGCTGTGCGGCTGGCAGATGGCGCGCGCGGCGTTGATTGCGCAGAAGAAGCTGGATGCGGGTGAGGGCGATGCGCGCTTCTACCAGGCCAAGATCGCCACGGCGCGCTTCTTTGCCGACTATCTGCTATCCCAGGCTCCCGGCTGCCGGGCGGCGATTGTCGGCGGCAGCGCCGGCGTGCTGGCGCTGGCGGAAGACCAGTTCTGAGGTAAGAAACAGTAGGGAAAGCGCGGCGATGCGCGGGCGCATCGCCGCTTTAGCTTCAACATCAGCCGTAAGAGCCGCCGGTCAGCAGGATGTCGAAGGTGCGGGCGATGGCGGCAATCAGCGCCGTCGACCCGCATGCCAGCGCCACCACCAGCATCAGCGGTACCGGCCAGCGGGTATTGGACTGCCGGCCCGAGCCGGCATTGTGGCGCGCATCCCATTTCTCATCCGGGATGACGCCGATCACCAGGGTTTCCAGGAAACCCGCCAGCACCGACAGCACCAGCGGCCCCGCGGTGAAGATCGCCGGCGCATCCGGATTGCCCAGCAACAGCAGCGCCGACAGCGGCAGCGTCGCAAAATGCAGCCAGCCCCAGAAATCCCGGCGTCCGTATAGGTAGAAGCGATGCAGTCCGGCAGCGCCGAACAGCAGTGCGAGCAGGGTGGCCAGAGTCTTGTTCTTGTGGCGGGGCATGGAATGGGCGGTAGCAGGCGGGATTGCGGGCGTAGTGTGCATCAGCGATGCACGCAAGGCAATCTCCGCAGGCCCGGAAAACCGCCTTATACTGTCGCCTCGCCGCATTTTCAGCGCTGCGCTTTCCCAAAAACACCGATTAACTTAGCCGTAGCCGGAAGAAACCCGCTATAATCTCTGGTTTTTTCCGTCTCCGTACACTTTTTGGAAATATTATGGTCGTGATTCGTTTATCCCGTGGTGGCGCAAAGAAGCGTCCGTTCTTCAACCTGGTTGTGACCGATTCCCGCAATCGTCGCGACGGCCGTTTCATCGAGCGCATCGGCTTCTTCAATCCGATGGCTTCCGGCGCTGAAGAGTCGGTTCGCATCGCCCAGGACCGTCTGACCTACTGGCAAGGCGTAGGCGCGCAACTGTCGCCGACCGCTGCCCGTCTGGTCGAGCAGGCCGGCAAGAAGGCCGCTGCCTGATCACTGATACAAGGTTTTACAGATGACCGCATCGGGAATGCCGATTCCTGACGACCTGGTGCTGGTCGGGCATGTGACAGGCGCATATGGCATACAAGGCTGGGTGCGCATCAGGCCTTACTCGTCGGACGGCGATGCATTGCTGTCTGCCAAGACCTGGTGGGTGGACAAGCCGGAACTGCACGATGTCGAAATGCTGCAGTCCAAGCTGCACAACGATGAAGTGGTGGCGCGCCTGATGGGCGTGTCCGGCCGTGAAGCGGCCGAAGCGCTGAAGGGCGCGACGGTGCAGATACGCCGCAGCCACTTCCCGGCGCTGGACAACGATGAATTCTACTGGGTCGACCTGATCGGCCTGGCAGTGGTCAATGAGCGCGGCGAGCATCTCGGCGTGGTCGGCGACCTGATGGACAATGGCGCGCATCCGATCCTGCGGGTGGAACAGCCGGTGGCGGAGGGCGAAAAGCCTGCGCCGGAACTGCTGATTCCCTTCGTCGACCAGTTCGTCAAGACCGTGGACCAGGCTGCACGCCTGATCACGGTGGACTGGGAAGCGGATTATTCGTGATGCAGGCAGCCTGGCTGCGGGAAGGGCGGCGGTATGCAGTTTGATGTCGTAAGCCTGTTCCCGGAAATGTTCGCGGCCATTACCCAGTCCGGCATCACGCGGCGCGCTTTCGAGCAGGGACGCTGTGGCCTGGGCCTGTGGAATCCGCGCGATTTCACCAGCGACAATTACCGCACCGTGGATGACCGGCCCTATGGCGGCGGACCCGGCATGGTGATGCTGGGCAGGCCGCTGGAGTCGGCGCTGACGGCAGCTGCCGCGCGACAGCAGCAGCTGGGCTTGCCCAGGCCGCGCGTGGTTTACCTGTCGCCGCAGGGCCGTGTGCTGGACCACCAGCGCGTGATGCAGCTGGCGACCGAGCCGGGCCTGGTGCTGCTGTGCGGACGTTATGAAGCGGTGGACCAGCGCCTGCTGGACCGCTGCGTCGACGAGGAAATCAGCATCGGCGACTTCGTGCTTTCGGGCGGCGAACTGCCGGCGATGGCGCTGATGGATGCGGTGATCCGGCAACTGCCGGGCGTGCTGCATGACGATGCCTCGGCGGTGGAAGACAGCTTTGTCAACGGCTTGCTGGATTATCCGCACTACACCCGGCCGGAAGTGTACGAAGGCGTGCCGGTGCCGCCGGTGCTGATGGGCGGCCACCATGCCGAAATCGTCAAATGGCGGCGCCAGCAGGCGCTGAAGGCGACGATGGCCAAGCGGCCGGCGCTGCTGGAAAGCGCCCGCGCCGCCGGTCTTCTGAGCCCGGCCGACGAAAAGTTTTTAGGCAGCCTGCAGGCTGAAAAACCTGCAGGCAGCTGAATGGAGCGCCTGGCCATGTTGGTCGGGCGATAATGTTGAACCCCATCCTCTACCGGGCTGATTCACTATCGATGCGCCGGCAAGATGGCTACAGGAGCAATAAATGGATCTGATCCAGCAACTCGAGCAAGAAGAGATTTCCCGTCTCGGCAAGAACATCCCCGACTTCGCACCGGGCGATACCGTGGTCGTCAACGTCAACGTGGTTGAAGGCACCCGCAAGCGCGCCCAGGCTTATGAAGGCGTCGTGATTTCCCGTCGCAACCGTGGCCTGAATTCCAACTTCATCGTTCGCAAGATGTCGTCGGGCGAAGGCGTCGAGCGTACCTTTCAGCTGTATTCCCCGCTGATCGCATCGATCGAAGTCAAGCGTCGCGGCGATGTCCGTCGCGCCAAGCTGTACTACCTGCGCGAGCGTTCGGGCAAGTCGGCACGTATCAAGGAAAAGCTGCCGCAACGCCGTGTCGCGGCAAAAGCAGCGCCAGCAGCATAATCGGCTGCGACGTATCATGCGAGGGCACCGTTGGTGCCCTTTTTTCATGGCCGATCGCACCCATTTGTATGGGATCTCAACAACTGACAGCCAGCCTTGCGCCAGCCACAGGCTTGCAATGGCGTAACAGGCCGGGAATCCTGCTTTGAGCAAACTGCATTTCGACCCCAAAATTCTGCCGATCGAATCCCTGGCCGGCGAGGCCGCGGTGCTGGCCGAGGAACTGAGCGCCCAGCGCCTGCGCGAACGGTTCGCCACCCCGCCAAAATGGGCGGCGGAAACCATTGAGGAGCGGCTGCTGCGCGTGCGCGACGGCAATCCGACGCCGGCCTCGGTGCTGATGCCGCTGGTGCAGCGCGAAAATGGCCTAACCATGCTGCTCACCGAACGTACCGCCCATCTGACGGACCATGCCGGCCAGGTCAGCTTGCCCGGCGGCCGTGCCGAGCCCGAGGATGCATCGGCGATCGACACCGCCTTGCGTGAAACCGAAGAGGAAATCGGCCTGGCGCGCCGCCATATCGAAGTGCTGGGAACCTTGCCCGACCATTTCACCGGCACCGGCTACCGGGTCACGCCGGTGGTAGGACTGGTGCATCCGCCGTTTGACCTGCAGGCCGATCCGTTCGAAGTGGAGGAAATCTTCGAGGTGCCGCTGGCTTTTCTGATGGATGGCATGAACCATCAGGTCAGAAGCATCGACCTACCGGGCACAGGCGAGCGGCGCAGCTTCTACACCATGCCGTATGGCCGCTTCTTCATCTGGGGCGCCACCGCTGCGATGCTGCGCAACCTGTTTCACTTCATGCGCGCCTGAGCTGCGATACGGGTGGCCGCGGCGGCCGCCGTTTGATTACTCCAGGGCACTACATTATCGTAGCGCCTGACTGACATCCAGGGCGACCGATGACCTTTCTTTCCATTCTTTTCGCGCTTCTGATCGAGCAGTTGAAGCCGCTGCGCGCCGACAATCCGGTGTACGGCGGCATCAAGGCGTATGCGGTCCGGGTCGAGCGCTGGTTCAATGCCGGCCATGCCGACCATGGTCGCCTGGGCTGGCTTGCCGTGATGCTCACGCTGGTGCTGCCCACCCTGCTGATCCACTGGCTGTGCGCGCAGGTGAGCCCGCTGCTGACGCTGGGATGGAATATCGTCATCATCTACCTGACCCTGGGCTTTCGGCATTACAGCCATTACTTCACTGCAATCCAGTACGCGCTCAACGCCGGCGACACCGAAACGGCGCGCCAGTTGCTGGCGCAATGGCTGCGGCAGGACACCACAGGCATGGAAGTGCCGGAAATTTCCCGGCTGGCGGTGGAAAAGGCGCTGCTGACCACGCATCGCCATGTGTTTGGCGTGTTTTTCTGGTTTCTGATGCCGTTGGGACCGGCTGGCGCGGTGATGTACCGGGTGGCGGAATACCTGGCGCGTGCCTGGAGCGAGCCTGAGCACATGCGCAGCGAGGCATTCGGCCGTTTCGCGATCCGCGCCTATTACCTGATGGACTGGGTGCCGGCGCGCCTGACCGCCTCGGCGTTTGCCATCGTCGGCAATTTCGAGGATGCGGTCTATGCCTGGCGCAACTTTGCCCGGCGCTGGCAGAACGAGACGAACGGCATCATCCTGTCAGCCGGCGGCGGCGCGATGGGCGTGCGACTCGGCACGCCCCAGGAAAACGCCACCAGCCTGCTGCTGACCGTGGATGCGGCCACCATCGATGCGGCCACCATCGATGCCGCCGGCGTGGAAGCCGCTGCGGCGGAAACGGAAACCTTGCCGGGCGAGGAGCCGGGCGTGCGCGCGCTGCAGAGCACGGTGGGCCTGGTGTGGCGGGCGCTGCTGCTGTGGATGATGCTGTTGCTGCTGATCTCGCTTGCCGTCTGGCTTGGTTGACGGATGGCGGTGATCGATAATGTCGCGGGAAAGCCACTGCCAGCAAGGGCTTCCCTGGAAATTTCATAATGTGGATAGCTGTTTCGGGGCAAGTCTTCTATAAGATATAATACCTAAGAGAGCCGCAAGTCAGTCCGCCGCGCAATGGCGCCTTGCCCCTTCCAGATTGCCTTTCCACAGAAACCGCATCCGCCATGGCCGATCCCCATTCGACAAGCAACGCGCCCGCCAATGAATTTTTCATCCAGGGCATTACCAGCAACGGGCGGGTATTCCGTCCCAGCGACTGGGCCGAGCGGCTGTGCGGCGTGATGTCGCACTTCCGGCCGGAAGGCTCGGGCGGACGCAACGCCCATCTGAAGTATTCTCCCTATGTCCGGCCGACGCTGCTCAATGGCGTCAAGTCGGTGGTGGTCAACGAGGAATTGCGCAAGATCGAACCGCTGGCCTATCATTTCGTGCTCAATTTCGCCAAGGACAACGACCTGCAGGTGATCGAGGCCTGCCTGCTGCCGGAGCCGGCCAGCAAGGGCGGCTGATCCTCGGCCCGGGAACCACAGCCATGGCGCATGCGCATACCGACCACCATCACGATCATCACCATGGGCATCACCACCATGGCCATGGCCACCATCATCCGGAGCCGGGCGACCACAGCCGCGCCTTCCTGATTGCCATCGTTCTCAATATCGGCTTTGTCGCCGTCGAATTCGCCTACGGCTTCATCGCCCATTCCACCGCGCTGATGGCCGACGCCGGCCATAACCTGTCCGATGTGCTGGGCCTGATGCTGGCATGGGGCGCGGCGGTGCTGACCAGGAAGCGTCCAGCCGGACGCTATACCTATGGCCTGCGCGGCAGTTCCATCCTGGCCGCGCTGGGCAATGCCATGCTGCTGCTGGTGGCATGCGGCGGCATCGCATGGGAAGCGCTGCACCGCCTGCTGGCGCCGGCGCCGGTGGGCGGCATCACGGTGTCGGTGGTGGCTGGCGTGGGCATTGCGATCAATGCCTTCTCGGCCTGGCTGTTCATGGCCGGCAGCAAGGGCGACATCAACCTGCGCGGCGCCTATCTGCACATGGCGGCCGATGCGGTGGTGTCGCTGGCCGTGGTGGCCGGCGGCGTGGCGATGTTCTACACCGGCTGGTACTGGGTCGACCCGGTGCTGTCGCTGGGCATCGTTGCAGTCATCCTGTTGAGCAGTTTCGGCCTGTTGCGCGAAGCGCTGCGCTTGTCGCTCAATGCGGTACCGGCGCACATTGCGCTGGACGAGGTAGAGGCCTTCCTGGCATCGCGTCCCGGCGTGGCCTCGGTGCAGGATCTGCATATCTGGGCGATGAGCACAACGGAAACCGCACTGACCGCCCATTTGCGCATGCCGTCCGGCCATCCGGACGATGCCTTCTTCGCCGACATCGCCGACGAGCTGTCGCATCGCTTCGGCATCAAGCACAGCACCCTGCAGGTTGGCCGCGAGCAGCAACCGCGTTGCGCGCTGGTCGGCTGATCCGCTGATCAGAGGATCAGCCGACCAGCGGATTAAAACCCGACCCTCCACCCAGAACAATTAAACATGCACTAACAATGCATGCGTCATACGGCGCAATTATGCACTCTCCGCCTTCGGGAAAAAACCCGCTGCGAGCCTGCTGCCAGCCGGTTTTCCCAGTCACGTTCGCTGTACGGATTCTTGCGTCGTAACGCAAGCAGGGCCGTGCCGCATACCTGCCACCCTAGCGGAAAACCACCATGGATCGTGTCATTCCAGCCGGATTCACGCTGATCGAATTGCTTATCACTGTTGCCATCGTCGGCATCCTCAGCAGCTTTGCCTGGCCTTCCTATGTCGACCATCTCAGGCGCGGCCGGATCGCCGAGGCCACCGGGCAGCTGGCCACATTGGGGGTCGCAATGGAACAGTATTACCAGGACTACCGCAACTACGGCAATGCCGCGGCCTGCGGCATTGCGATGCCGGCCGCCGGGCAGTTTTCCTATGCCTGCGAAACCAGGAACAGCGCACAAGGTTTCGTCATCGTCGCCAGCGGCAGAAGCGGCACCAACGCGGCGGGACTGCGCTACCAGATCGACCAGGCCGGCCTGCGCCGCACTACCGCCCTGCCGCCGGGCTGGGGCACGGTGCCGCAGGATTGCTGGGTAGTCAGCAGGGGCGGCATATGCTGAAGCCGGCCGCGCATGGCATGACGCTGGTCGAAATGATGGTCGGCCTGGCCGTCATTTCCTGCCTGCTGCTGGTTGGCATGCCGTCCTTCAGCAGCTGGATACAGGATCTGCAGATCCGCGGCGCGGCCGAGTCGGTGCAGTCGGCGCTGCTGCTGGCGCGCAGCGAGGCAATACGCCGCAACCGGCCGGTGAGGCTGCAGTTGAACGACGCCGATGGCCTGGTCGAATGGGAAGTTGGCTGCGTCAGCGTCGCCACGGACTGTCCGGCCAGCATTGCCAGGCGCAGCCGCAATGAAGGCGGCCGCAATGCGCGCATGGCGGCTGGCGCAATGGTGAACGCCGCCAGCCTGGCCAGCCCGCTTGCGGCCGGAAGCGGCTTGCCCGCCAGCCTTGACTTCAACGGGCTTGGCGCTGTCATTGGCACTGCGCCTGGCCGCATCGAGATCAGCCATGCGGCGCTGGGCAGCACGCGGCGGCTGGTGTTGCTGATCGGCAGTGGCGGCCTGATCCGCCTGTGCAATCCGGCGCTGGCCCGGACCGGATCGCCCCAAGGGTGCGCATGAACATCCCACGCCGTCGGATCAAGGCGCGCCAGCGCGGCATGCTGCTGCTGCAAAGCCTGGTGGCGCTGGCGCTCTTCTCGGTTGGGGCGCTGACGGTGCTGATGCTGTCGGTCAATGCGATGCGCCAGGCTGCCGAAGCGCATTACCGCACTGCCGCCAGCGTGCTTGCGGTACAGATGGCGTCGCAGATCCGGCTTGGCCCGCGCGATTCCGCCACGCTTGCCGCCATCGCCACAAGCACTGGCTACGATGCCTTCCGCGAGGCGGCGGCCAGGATCTTGCCCGGGACAACGGCGTATCCGCCGCTGGTCACGGTGGACAGCGCCGGCCGGTTCGTCATTACCGTACGCTGGCAACAGCCTGGCGACACATCGGTTCACCAGTATGTTGCGCTTACCCGCATCACGGAATAGTCGCGCCGGCTTCAGCCTGGCCGAACTGATGGTGGGCCTGGCCCTGGGCCTGCTGACGCTGCTGGCGCTGTCGCAGGCCTACCTCGCCTTTCACGGCAGCCGCCGCACCACGGCCGGCACGGCGGATGCACAAACCGCCGCGATGGGTGCGCTGTTCGCCATCGAGCGCGACCTGCAGCATGCCGGGCCTGGCCTGGGCGACGCCAGGCTGCTCGGCTGTGGCGTGGCGATCGATGCCGGCCAGCCCGTCGTCCTGGCGCCGGTGCGCATCGAGTCTGGCCAGGCTGGCGCGCCCGACAAATTGGTGGTGTATGCCGGCGACCTGCTCGCGCCGCCGGCCCGCCTGGGCGCCGCACTGACGGCAAGCAGCAGCGACATCGGCCTGTCCAGCACCCAAGGCATGCGTCGTGGCGACATTCTGGGCTTGCGCGAGGCCGGCAAGCCTTGCACCCTGGCGCGAATCATCAGCGTGGACAGCGCCCTGCGGGTCAGCCACACCATCCTTGCACCGCAGGCGGGCCTGGCTTCCGACTACAGCACCCTGGCTACCGCCTTCAACCTGGGCCGCCTGAGCCAGGTGTCCTATGCCATCGTCAGCGGCGAGTTGCGCCGCAGCAGCGGCGACCATGCCGGAAACAATCCGCTGGTGCAGACGCTGGCGGGCAATATCGTCAGTCTGAAGGCGCAATACGGCTTTGATACGCGCACCATGATCGCGTCGGTGCCGCTGGTGACTCTGTGGAGCGCGTCGATGGTCGATGCCGACGGCAGCGGTACCGCGGGCGACAGCGGTGACTGGCAACGCATCGCCGGGATACGCATTGCGGTGGTGGCGCGCAGCCCCAACCGGGAGGCCAGCGCCTGTGACGCGACAGCGGCGAACCTGCCGGGCTGGCAGGCGCCGGACAGCGCCGGCACGCTGGTGCGCACCGATATCAGCCTGACCCATGTTCCCGACTGGCGCTGCTACCGTTATCGCAGTTATGAGACCGTGGTGCCGCTGCGTAATGTGATCTGGGGCCGTCCTTGAAGCCGGTCGGACCGCCTCGTGAGCAGGGCGCGGTCCTGCTCACGGCACTGGTCATGCTGGTGGCACTGATGCTGGGCGCGGCTTCGCTGATGCGCATGGTCGAGAGCAGCAACCAGCTGGCTGGCAACCTGGCTTTCAAGCGTGCCGCCACACTGGCGGCGGAAAACGGCGTCGAGGCGGCAATCGACTGGCTCGAGCAGCAAGGCGGCGCCACGCTGGCAAGCGATGCCGCCGCCTCCGGCTACTATGCCTCGGCGAACGTGGCGGTCGACGCCAGCGGCAACGCCACCAGCGGCACCAGCGGCACCGCGGCAATCGATTGGAAAAATAATGAATGCGACGGCCTGGCCCGTTCGGCCTGCCTGAAAACCATGGCGCTGCCTGGCGTTGACAGCGCCGGCCACAGCGTGCGTTACCTGATACAGCGGCTGTGCAGCGGCAGCGGCAGCCTGGCTGCCACCGGCGAATGTGCGCTGTATCTGGAGACCGGAGCGGAAAGCACCAGCCGTGGCGCGATTGGCTACGGCAGCGAGAAGCGCCTGACTGGTCAGCCATGGGCGTTCTATCGGATCACCGCCCGCGCGCTTGGCCCGCGCGACACCGTCGGCCTGGTGCAGGTGCTGGTGCGCTGGTGAATCCGCACGAACGCGGCCGGCTGGCATGCCTGGCGGGCTCACCCTGATGTCCCCTTTCAGACAGGAGTTCTCCATGTCCCACGCCGTGCCATGCAGCCTGCTGCGCCTGTTGCTGCCGTTCCTCTTGAGCCTTGCCTGCGCCGTGGCGCAGGCGGCGCTGACTGATATTGCCAACGCGCCGCTGAAGACGGCCGGCGCCAAGCCCAACGTGATGCTGATCCTCGATGATTCCGGATCCATGCAGTGGAGCTTTCTGGATGACAGCGTCAAGACCAAGGGTTATCAGAACACAGTCGGTTACCGCAGCGCCTTGTGCAACAAGCTCTATTACAACCCCGACTCCGTGTACGCGCCGCCGGTGGGCGCAAACGGCGCGGCATTGCCGGACGCCGCATTCGACGCCGCCTGGCTGGACGGCTACCAGCGCGATGCCACCAGCCCGAAGGTCAATCTCGCCACATCGTTTCGGGCCTGGCGTTCCTCCCTGTCCAATCCCGAACAGCGGCCATGGGACTGCTGGGACGCCACGTCGCAGTGCCAGGCGACCGGCACCGGCATCATTCCAAACACGCCCGAAGCGGCCTATTACTTCGTCTACAAGGGGACGCGGCTGTCCAGCCTGGGCGACAACTCCGCATCGGACGACTGCAAGGACACCGCCTTCACCAGCACGCCCGGCGGCAATGGGAACTGGCTGAAGGTCACCGTGAGCGCGACTTCCGGCCCGGGCGGAACCGACGAGCGCCGCAATTTCGCCAACTGGTACAGCTATTACCGGACCAGGATACTGGCGATCAAGACGGCGCTGACCCGCGCGGTGCGCGATCTGGACAGCAATTACCGCATCGGCTACAGCACCATAGGCTATGCGGGTACCGACACGGGCAACAACGCCTTCCTTCCGATCGGCGACTTCGATGCCGCGCAGAAGAATGCGTTGCACGCCAAGCTGGCCGCCCTTGTGCTGCCCGAGTCGGGTACGCCCTTGCGTGGCGCCCTGTCCAAGGCTGGAAGGCTGTATGGCGCCAGGATCGAAGGCGCCAGCGATCCGGTGCAGCATGCCTGCCAGCAGAACTTCGCCATTCTTTCCACCGACGGTTACTGGAACAGCAATGTCAGCCGTGGCGTGAATGAAGGCGCGACCTACGGGCCGCTGGATCTGTCCGGCGCGCCGGTGGGCAACCGTGACGGCTCGCTGCCGCGCCCGCTCCATGACGGCACGCCGGCCCCGAATGCGACAGGCGTGGCCGGCGGCGCTTCCGACACGTTGTCCGATGTCGCCGCCTACTACTATGAGACCGACCTGCGCACCCCGGCGCTGAACAACTGCAGGGGTGCGCTGGGGCTGGATGTCTGCGCCAACCAGGTGCCGGCCACCAGCGCCGACCCGGCGACCCACCAGCACATGACCACCTTCACGCTCGGGCTGGGCGTGAGTGGCACGCTGGCTTACCGTAGCGACTATCCAACGGCCACCTCGGGCGACTTCGCCGACATCGTCAGCGGGGTAAGAAACTGGCCGCCGCCCAATGATTTCGGTCCATCGCGGATCGACGACCTGTGGCATGCGGCGGTGAATGGCCGCGGCCTTTACTTCAGTGCCGCCGATTCAGCCGCACTGGCCTCGACATTGTCGTCCACGCTGGCGGCCCTGCGCGCCCGCCTGGGCAGCGCAGCGGCCGCCGCCAGCAGCAATCTGGAGCCGGTGCCGGGCGATAACCTGGTGTTCGCGGCCAGTTACCGCAATGTACAATGGGACGGCGAACTGGAAGCACGTACGGTGAGCCCCGCCAGCGGCGTGGTGTCGGAACAGGTCCTCTGGTCGGCCCAGGCGCAACTCGGGCGCCAGGCGCAGGACGGTAGCCGGACCATCCACACCGACGCGCCGGCATCCACGAACACGCGGCTCAAGCCCTTCACCTGGCTGAACCTGAACGATGCGGAAAAAGCCCATTTCAATTTTCTCTGCGCGCCGGCAAGCAAACTCACGCAGTGCAGCGACTTCAGCGCCACGCAACTGGCTTCCGTGACAGGCGAACGGCTGGTGGACTACCTGCGTGGCGACGGCAGCGCCGCCACCGGCAGCGCCGCGCTGTTCCGGCCACGCGACCGGGTGCTGGGCGACATCGTCAATGCCCAGCCGCTGTATGTCGGCGCGCCTTCGTTCAACTATGCCGATGCCGGCCACGCCGCGTTCCGGGCCGCCAGCGCAAGCCGCGCGCCCAGGGTCTATGTCGGCGCCAACGACGGCATGCTGCACGCCTTCCATGCAACCGGGCCCGATGCCGGCAAGGAAGCCTGGGCCTATGTGCCCGCCCCGATGATGCCGTGGCTTTATCTGCTGGCCGACCGCAACTATGCGGCCATGCACCGCCCCTATGTCGATGCTTCGCCGGTGGCCGGGGATGTCTGTCCCAACGCGCCCATGGCCTGCGCGGCCGGTGACTGGCGCACCATTCTGGTCGGCGGTTACGGGGCGGGTGGACGCGGCTACTATGCGCTGGATATTACCGATCCGGCCGCGCCCAGGGCGCTGTGGCAGTACGCCGCAGCCAATGACGGCAATCTCGGCCTGAGCTTTGGCAACCCCGTCATCACCAAGGACCCTGATGGCACCTGGGTGGTGATCTTCGCTTCCGGATACAACAATGCCAATCCGGGCGATGGGAAGGGTTATCTCTATGTGCTCAAGGCCGCCGACGGCAGTCTGCTCAGGAAGATCGGCACGGGCGAAGGCAGCGCCGACACGCCTTCCGGCCTGGCCCGCATCAATGCCTGGGTCGAAAGCCCGCTGGACAATACCGCCCGCTATGTTTACGGCGGCGGTCTGCTGGGCAATCTGTGGCGCTTCGATATCAAGGCCGGCAGTGCGCTGAAGCTGGCTGAACTGGGCAATGTCGGCAATGTCGGCACGCAGCCAGTGACCACCCGGCCGGAACTGGCCATCGTGCGCAGCGGCGGCCAGCGCCACGCGGTGGTCGCGGTCGGCACCGGCCGCTATCTCGGCCTGAGCGACATTGCGGACGTGTCGCAGCAAAGCATTTATGTCATCAAGGATGAACTGACCAGCACCGGCCTGGGCAAGGTGCGCACGGAGGGCGTGCTCAAGCCGCGCACCCTGACTGCGTCCGCCGGTGGCAACAGCAGGAGCATTGCCGGCGAAGTGCTGGACTGGGGTAGTGGCAAGGGCTGGTATGTCGACCTTAATCCCGCCAATGCGTCGGCCGGGGAGCGCGTCAATGTCGACATGGACCTGCAGTTGGGCATGTTGAAGGCCGTGGGCAATGTGCCGTCGAATGATGCCTGCGGGCAGGGCGGTTCGGCCTGGCTGTATGTGATGGACCTTGGCAGCGGCCTGGCCTTGCCGCGCTCAGGTTCGGTAAGTTCCCTGTTCGCGGCCAATGCCTTGCTGACCGGTATCCGGACCTTGCGCCTGACCAGTGGAATCAGCAGCACACTGACGTCCGATAGTGCAGGCGTAGTCAGCGGCAAGCTCGACGAGGGCGGGCCGGCTTCATCGCGCCGGGCCAGGAGGATGGGCTGGCGGGAGGTGGGCGACTAGGAATTTTTGACTGGCAGACTGCGGACGCTGTCGGCGTTTGTCACCGGCCCCGGTCGATGGCGCGGGGCAGGGCAGGGCATCCGGGAACTTGCGCCGCGTTCGAAGTCCAATGTCTATCTTTCAACAGGAGCGGCGCATGAGCACCAGAACCGAACGCGACACCTTTGGCCCGATCGACGTCCCCGCCGAGCGGCTGTGGGGCGCGCAGACCCAGCGTTCGCGCGAGCACTTCCGCATTTCCTCCGAACGCATGCCGGCGGAACTGATCGATGCGCTGGCCGAGGTCAAGCGGGCGGCGGCGGTGGTCAATCGCGACCTGTCGCTATTGCCAGCCGACCGCGCGGATGCACTGGTGCGCGCCGCCGATGAAGTCATCGCCGGCATGCATGGGCAGGAATTTCCGCTGTCGGTCTGGCAGACGGGTTCCGGCACCCAGAGCAACATGAACATGAATGAAGTGCTGGCCAACCGCGCTTCCGAGCTGCTGGGCGGCGAGCGCGGCCAGGCGCGGCTGGTGCATCCGAATGACGATGTCAACATGGGCCAGTCGTCCAACGACATTTTCCCGACGGCCATGCACGTGGCTGCGGCGCGGGCCGTGTCCGGGCACCTGCTGCCGGCGCTGGAGCAACTGCGCGCCACGCTGCAGCAGAAGGCGGACGCCTTCGCCGACATCATCAAGATCGGCCGCACCCATCTGCAGGATGCCACGCCGCTGTCGCTGGGCCAGGAGTTTTCCGGCTATGTGGCCCAGCTCGACCATGCGGGCCAGATGGTGCGCGCCACGCTTGCGCCGCTGTTGCGCCTGGCCGCCGGCGGGACGGCGGTGGGAACCGGCTTGAACACCCATGCCGAGTTTGGCGACCGGCTGGCGGCGCAGCTGCGCCAGCGTACCGGGCTGGAATTCATCAGCGCGCCCAACAAGTTCGCCGCGCTGGCCGCGCATGACGAACTGGTGTCGGCGCATGGCGCCCTGAAGACCCTGGCGGCGGCGCTGATGAAGATTGCCAATGACGTGCGCTGGCTGGCATCGGGCCCGCGCTCCGGCCTGGGCGAGATCACGATTCCGGAGAACGAGCCGGGCAGCTCCATCATGCCCGGCAAGGTCAACCCGACCCAGTGCGAAGCGATGACCATGCTGTGCTGCCAGGTGTTTGGCAATGATGTCGCGATCAACATCGGCGGCGCATCCGGCAATTTCGAGCTCAATGTGTTCAAGCCGCTGCTGGCGCACAACTTCCTGCAGAGCGTGCGGCTGCTGGCCGACGGCATGCACAGCTTCGACGAACACTGCGCGCACGGCATCGAAGCCAACCGGGAGCGCATCGCCGACCTGATGGAGCGCTCGCTGATGCTGGTGACGGCGCTGGCGCCGCACATTGGCTATGACAAGGCGGCGCAGATCGCCAAGCAGGCGCACAAGCAGGGCGGCACGCTCAAGGATACGGCGCTGGCGCTGGGATACGTGACGGCGGAGCAGTTCGAGCAGTGGGTCAGGCCGGAAGACATGATCCGGCCGGCAGGCTGAGCTCCGGAGGCCGCTCAGGAGGGATTGTTGCCGACGGCAGGAGTTGGCGTAGCGGTGCAATGCCGCTATTCGGTTCTGCACCTGCGGCTTCGACCGCGCGCAGCCCGCGTAGGCTATTTCCGCCGCATCTTCTTCCATTGAAGGTTCAGCGCGCCAAGGCCGGGCAGCCGGCCCATCGTCGCGCTGGTGGCGCTCTGGTGCAATCCGTGTCCAGAACATTTTTATTGTTGAGAGCGGCCCCAGCCTGATTACTACGGATGACGGGCTTTCTCTCCGATGGATTTCTCCCTGCCGGGCGTAAGGACCCTCATGAGCGCGGAGCGCGCTGGCACCCTTGTCATGCCAGCATTTCTCAGAGTTGCAAAAAAACAAAAAAATTGATGAAGTTAATAAAAATTTGTTTATTTCGTTGAATTTGATTATATTCTCGCCCTTGCTTGGTGGAAATCTTAGATTGCGGCCGGCCTGATTATTGTTTCCGAAAGACGTGCCTGCGGCGCTGACGGAACAAGCTGCACCGCTTCCTGTTGCACTACCCATTTCTTGGCCCGTCTTGGCGTGCCAGTTTGCACTGCCTCTTTGCCGGAGAAACCATGAAGGTCGTAATCGTTGACGATGTGCCGTTGGTGCTGACGCTGTTGCGGCACCTTGTGAGCAAATTACCCGATTGCGAACCATGCTGTTTCAGCGACCCGCTGGAGGCGGTGGAATGGTGCATGAAGAATGAGCCCGACCTGATCGTCGCCGACTTCGACATGCCGCGCATGGATGGCGCGGCGCTTCTCGAGACAGTGCGCCTGCGCCATCCGGATGTGCCGGTGCTGATGATCACGTCCAGTCCCGTTGCGGAACTGCGATATCGCGTGCTGCATCTGGGTACCAGCGATTTCCTGACCAAGCCGCTCGACAATGTGGAATTCGTGGCGCGGGCCGCCAATCTGCTGTCGATGCACGCGCAGCACAAGACCATGTCTTCCCGTGCCGACGCGCTGGCTGGAGAGATCCAGCAGAGTGCCATTGAACTCATCAATCATCAGCGCACGGCGCTGGTCTGCCTGTCACGCGCGGCCCGCTACCGCGACCCCGAAACCGGTGCACACATCCAGCGCATGGCCCACTACTGCCGCCATATCGCCCGCAATCTCGGTCTGCCCCAGGACCAGCAGGATCTGCTGCTCGATGCCGCGCCGATGCATGATGTCGGCAAGGTCGGCGTGCCCGATGCGATCCTGCTCAAGCCGGCAAAGCTGGACCCGTCCGAGTTCCTGGTCATGCAGCAGCATGCCGGGATCGGCCATGCCATCCTGAGCAGGACCAGGTCGCCCCTGCTCGACATGGCGGCCCAGATTGCCTATACCCATCACGAAAAGTACGACGGCACGGGCTACCCGCGTGGCCTGCAAGGCGAGCAGATTCCTCTGGTGGGGCGTATTGCCGCCGTCGCCGATGTCTACGATGCGTTGACATCCCGCCGGCCCTACAAGGAAGCATGGACGCCCGACGCGGCCACCGACTATCTGGTCGAGGGAAGCGGCAGCCATTTCGATCCCGCATGCGTGCGGGCCTTTCTGGAAGGATGGGACGAGGTGATGGACATCAGGCAGCAGTTCAGCGACGAAGAAGGAGCGTATCCGCGCAAGGGAAAGGCCGCATGATGCCATCCGCCATGCATGTCATCGTTCTGGCGCGTCGCGCAGCGCGCAGCGTCGTTCAGGGCAAGGCAATCCGGTTTCTGCTGCGGCCGGGCCGGCACCTGCTACGAACCTGCGTCCTGGCCTTGACGACGCTGCTGGCCACCCCGGCGCTGCCGCAGGAGCCACGGACCTATTACTTTTCGCCGGTGAACCAGTACGGCATCGAACTCACCGCACGCTACTGGAATCCGCTGATCCGCTACGTCTCCGAGCGCGCCGGCGTGCGCCTGCAGCTCAAGCTGGGCCGCACGTCCGCCGACACCACCGCCTACGTACTGGCGCATGAAGTCGACTTTGTCTTTACCAATCACCTGTTCAGCCCGGAGCGCGACAGGCTGGGATGGAAAACATTCGGACGGCGCAACACGCCGCCGATCCATAGCCAGATCGTGGTGCTGGCCGACTCGCCGCTGCGCACGCTGGAACAGCTGTCAGGCCAGACCGTTGCCTTCCCCGGCCCTGAAGCGCTGGTGGCTTACAAGTTTTCCTATGCCGAGCTGATACACCGGTCGGTGCCGGTGCAGGTCGTGTTCAGCGGGAACATGGACGGCGCCTTCGCCCAGCTCTCCAGTGGCAGGGCGCAGGCAGTGGGCGCCAATTCCCAGCTGACTGAAGGATGGACCCGGCGCGAAGGCAAGGCCCTGCGCGTGCTGTGGCAGTCGCAGCCGCTGCATGACCTGGCGCTGATGGTATCGAAGCATGTGCCGCAGGCGGACCTGCGTGCCGTCGAACGGGCCTTCCTTGACATGGCCAGGGATCCCGAAGGCCGCAGGCTGCTGGCCAGCGCGGCCGAACTGGTGAAACTGCCGCCCGACACCGCGTTCATCGCTTCCGATGGCAGCGAATATGGCACCTACCGGAGCTTTTATCAGAATGCGCCGGCCAGCTTGCGCTAGAGGCAGGAAAGGACGATGAGAAAAGATCTGGCAAGGCTGGCATGGCTGGCATGGCTGCTGCCCTCATCGCTGGTCAATCGCGTGTTCCTGCTCTACGGCATGAGCCTGCTGCTGTTCGTCGCCGGCGGCCTTGCCGTGTCGCTGAAGTTCCAGTACGAGAGTGAAATCGAGAACACCCAGACCGCCTCGGTGATGCTGATCGAAGTGGTGGCGCAGGCGGTCCAGGACAGTGCCGTCATCGGCGACTACGACACGGTGCGCCGCACGCTGGAACGCGCCGTACACGGCTCGCTGTTCCGGTCGGCTTCCTTCATCGATCTGCAGGGCGGCCGGGTGGAAGTCGAGTCCAGGGGTGTCCATGCAGGCGCGCCCGCCTGGCTGGCGCAGGCCGTGGAGAGCGCGCTGTACGACGTCAACCGCACGGTGTCGGTGGGCGGCCTCGATTACGGCCTGCTCAGGCTGCGCTTCGACACCGACCTGGTGGCCGCGAGTTTCTGGGCGATGGCCAAATCCGCGCTGAGCGTGGCGGTGCTGAGCCTGATCGGCGGCCTGCTCGGCATCCGGCTGCTGCTGTCGCACTGGCTGGGCGGCCTGGACCGCCTGCGCAGCCTGCTGCAGGCACTGGGGCGCGGCACGCTCGCGGTGGAGACCTTCGACGCCAGCAATGAGCCCACCGAGATCAGGCGTCTGGTCGACATGTTCAATGAAACCGCCTTGCTGGTGCAGGAGCGCCAGGCCATGCTGCGTGCTCTGGATGAACAGAAATTCGCGCTGGACCAGCATGCGATCGTCAGCATTGCCGATGCCGACGGCAATATTACCTATGCCAATGCGCTGTTCTGCGAAATCAGCGAATACAGCCTGGAAGAACTGATCGGCCGCAATCATCGCATCATCGGCTCTGGCCTGATGCCGCCGGAATTCTTCAGGAACATGTGGGACACCATCACTGCCGGCCAGGTCTGGCGCGGCGAAATCTGCAACCGCAAGCGCAGCGGCGCGCTGTACTGGGTCAGCGCCACCATCGTGCCCCTGCTGGACGAGCAGGGCAAGCCACGGCAGTACATTGCCATCCGCACCGACCTGACCAGCCAGAAGGAAGCCGAAAGCGCGATCCTGCGCGCCAAGGAAGCGGCCGAGCAGGCCAACCGGATCAAGAGCAACTTCCTGGCCAACATGAGCCATGAAATACGGACTCCGATGAACGGCATCATCGGCATGACCGAACTGGCGCTGGACACGGAACTCAGCGCCGAGCAGGCGGAATACCTCGGCATGGTGAAAGGCTCGGCCGACGCGCTGCTGCAGATCATCAACGACATCCTCGACTTTTCCAAGCTGGAGGCGGGCCGGGTGGATATTGAAACCATCGACTGCTCGCCCGAAAAAGTGGTGCAGGACCTGGTCTGCGAGCAAGCCATCCATGCGCATGCCAAGAAACTGGAGCTGTTGCTGCGGGTGGGGCCGGACGTGCCGGACAGGGTCATTGCCGATCCCGGCCGGCTGCGCCAGGTGGTGCTCAATCTGCTGGGCAATGCCATCAAGTTCACCCATGCCGGCGAGGTGGAAGTGGCGATCGAGCGGACCAACGATCCGGGCGATACGCTTGCGGCCCTGCGCATCAGCGTGCGCGATAGCGGCATCGGCATTCCCGACGAGAAGCGCGACGCGATCTTCGACGCATTTTCCCAGGCCGACACCTCGACCACGCGCCAGTATGGCGGCACCGGCCTGGGACTGTCGATCTCGGCGCAACTGGTCAGGCTGATGGGCGGCCGGCTGGAACTCGACAGCGTGCCGGGCCAGGGCAGCGATTTTCATTTCACGCTCTGGCTGCCGGTCGTTGCGCATACGGCGCCGCTGCTGCCGCCGCATGCGCGTCTGGCCGGATTGCCGGTACTGCTGGTGGATGACCATGCCGGCGCGCGCCGGCAGGTGGCCGCCTTGCTGCAGGACTTTGGCATGGCGCCTGCGCTGGCCGCCAACGGGATGGAAGCGCTGATCGAGCTGGAGCGGGCCGCCGCGGCTGGCGCGCCGTATCCCTGTGCGCTGCTGGATGCAGACATGCCCGGCATGGATGGCTTTGCGCTCGCCTCTGCGATAGCGGCAAGGCCCGGCCTGGCCGGTGCAACCGTCATGCTCGTCGCCGGCGCGAACCGTCGCGACAATGCCAGGCGCTGCCGTCAGGCAGGCGCCAGCAGCCACCTGATCAAGCCGGTGATACGAGGCTCCCTGCTGACTGCCCTGATGCAGGCACTCGACGGCATGCGGCCCGCACCGGCCAGGCGGGCTGCGCCGCCCGCGGCACAGCCCAGCCGGCACCCGCTGACCTTGCTGGTGGCGGAAGACAATCCGGTCAACCAGGCGCTGGCGCGGCGGCTGCTCGAAAAGCAGGGACACCGTGTCACCCTTGCCGCCAATGGCCTGGAAGCCGTGGAACAATGGCGTCGTGGCGGCTTCGACGCCATCCTGATGGACATGGACATGCCGCAGATGGACGGCGCCGAAGCGACCCGCTGCATACGCCGCGAGGAGCCGGCCGGCCCGGCCCGCATTCCCATCATTGCCATGACTGCGCATGCCATGCAGGGCACCCGTGAGGCCTGTCTGGCGCACGGCATGGACAGCTACCTGACCAAACCGATCAACCTGCAGGCATTGTGGGGCGAGCTGGAAACCGTGGGTAATCGCCGTGCCGGCACGGTGCCATCCGGCAGCATGCGCGTCATCGATGTCGATCGCCTGCGCAGCAATGTCGACCATAGCCAGGCGCTGTTCGAGGAAATGAAGGCGTTGCTGCTGCGGGACACGCCAAGGCAATTGCACGCAATTCGCGCCGGCATCGAAGAGGGCGATGCCGCGGCTGTGCGGCGTGGCGCGCATGCGCTGCATGGCATGGTCAGCGTGTTCTCCTCACCGCGGGTACAGGAAGCGGCACTGGCGCTGGAGCAATGCGCCGGCCAGTCGCCATCCGGGCTGGAAAGGATGGAGCAGGAACTGCTTGCCGCCATTGTGGAGTTGATGTCGGCACTGGATGGCTATCAGTGGCGCACTGCGTCGGGCGATACCTGAAACGGAGGAGTCCAACCTCTGCAATCCGGAAAGTCGCCTGCCTGCCCGGGCCGGCAGTCGCTTTGGCAGCTGGTTCCGCCGCTGCAAATCCGCCATTTGGCGGCCGGATTTTTTCCTTGCGGCGGCATCAATAGCTGTTGGGTGTAACTTTAAGTTTCCACTGGGATATATATTCAGTTATATTGATCCTGGCAAACAGCATGCGGCAGTGCGCCATCCTGACCAGCGGGCTATTGCCTGCCGTGGATGCCAACATCATTCATCACGATGCCTTGACCACAGTGGCCATCGCTCCTTTCCATACCAACCATGGATACATCAAAGCAACGCCACTTCCGCCCAGCCGCACTGATGCATGCAGTAAGTGGCGACCAGCAGATCTACCTGGAGATGTGCCACCTGTTTCTGCGTACCGTGCCGGAACTCAGGAGAACGCTATGCGACGCAGCGAGCCGGCACGACACGGAGGCGGTACGCAGGCAGGCGCACAGCCTGCGCGGATCCTGTCTCGTGGTCGGTGCATTGGAACTGGTCCAGTTGCTGCATGAGGCGGAACGCTCCGGCATCAAGGGAAACGTGGCGGACATGGTGGCCAGAGTGGGGCAGGCGGCGCTTGGCCTCGATGCCCTGATCGAGGAAATCCAGGAGGCGCTGACGCATTTGTCCGGCGCCAACGCGCCTGGCAATCACTGAACCGTGATGTCTTCCGTGAAGATATAGCCGACTGCATGGGCGACCTTGATCGGCTGTGACAGCGGATAGGCGGCGCGGAGCTTCTTGCGCAGGCGGCTGACCATGGCCTCAAGGCGGCGCGTGTCGTAGTCAACCGGGTTTTTATTCAATGCCAGTGCGATGATGTCGCGCCGCTCCACCGGCTTGCCCGCATGCCGGGCCAGGATGTCGACGAAGGCGGCTTCGGTGTGCGTCAGCTCCAGCGCCGTGCCGGATGGCGCCAGCAACTGGCCGGCCTGCTTCCTGTAATGCCAGCGCCGCGTGCCGGATTCCTCCGCGCCGTCATGCAGCCGGCGGTACAGGCGCTGCACATAGGCTTCGAGTTCCCCGGGGTGCACCGGCTTGGCCATGTAGATGTCGGCGCCGCTGCTGATGCCGGCCACCCGTTCCTCCGGGCTGTCATGCGCCGTCACCATGATGATGCCGATGCGCCTGGTGCTGCGCATCGCGCGCAGTTCCCGGGCGATGTCGAAACCGTTCTGGTCAGGCAGTCCCACGTCCAGTACCACGATGTCGGCATCGGCGCGCAGCAATTCACGATAGAGCCCGGCACTGTCGCTCACACCGGTCGCATGATGGCCTGCCCTGGTCAGCAGGGATACGAGCAGTTCGCGAAACAGCAGGTTGTCTTCGACCACGATAATACGGATCACGGCTTACCTCATGGTTGGGAATGCAGGCGCTGCCGGGATCGAACGCGTTACGGCGCATTTGCCGCCAGGCTGACTGGATGTCAGCAAAAAAGCGTAATGGTCAGCTTGCTGACTGATCAGGCAGTCATAATTTTATCGTTGATTGGCGGCAATTGCGATGGATTCCGTAACGCAAACACCGCTTTCCTTGCATGCCTTGAGGAGTGGTAGCGATGATGATTGGCTTGACCAGTGGAGCGACTGGCGGGAATGGTAGCGCAATGCGTGCGGCCAGTCCCGGCGTCGAGACCGCATATGCCGGCAGTACAGCCGGCAATGTGCTGACCACCTCTTCCAGCATCGTCAGCCTGTCGACCTCGGCTTCGACCCGGCAGACTTCCGCCGACGAGCTGGGTCTCTATGGGCCCCATACAAGCAGTGCCGTGGAAATGGCGCAAAGACTGCGCCAGGCTGCCGATGAAAAGCTGCATCCGAAGACCGGCAGTGCGCAAAACCCGATGAGCGATGTGATGCTGATGTTGCTGATCGCGCAGGCCAAGGCGTATCTGTCCTCCAAAGCCGGCAGTATCTGACCCTCTCCAGACTCTTGCCAGAAAATCCTGCGCTGCGCCTGCCGCCTTCGCCGAAGGCGGCAGGGTAGTTTGTGGCACGACCCGTCAGTTGGCCTTCAGCGCGCCGCCATTGCCCAGCCCGCCCTCGACGTCCTGCGCCTTGTAGTTGCGTACGGCCTTGACCAGGCCGTTATAGGAATCCATGAAGGCCGCGGCAAGCACCTTGCCTTGCGGCGTATTGGTGAATCCGCCGGCGCCGCCCCAGGCGCCGCCGCCGAACAGGCCGCCGGCGATCCCCAGGTCCCAGTTCTTGGCGCTGCCTTCGGAGGCGGCCAGCTGCACGCCGGACCGGTTGTCAGTCAGCAGCAGCATGGTGGATGCTTCGTTGGAGCGCACCGACCCGGCCAGTACGCCGATCGGCCCAAGGAAGCCGCCGACCGCGGCGCCGATGCCGCCGGTGCCGCGCGCGCTGAAGCTGATGCTGGGCGTGGCGGTGTAGTCGGCGGCAACCATCTGCCCCTTCTGCATCTTGCTGGTGGAACGCAGCTCGCCGCTGGCGGCCAGGTCGCGCTCCATGTTCATGTTGTGGAAGGCGCGGCCGCGTTCGACGACCACAAAGCAGTTGGACTGCTGCGCCATCAGGCGCAGCAGCGGAACGGTGGACTGGATGTTGTACTGCTGGGTCAGCTGCGCAATCCATGGCTGGCTGGCGTCCTCGACAAATGTGATGGTGCCCAGCGACTTGTCGCAGCGTTCCAGCTGGCTGTTGGCGCCCTGTGCATTGGCGCCGCCGGCCGAACCGGTGGCAGCCGTCTTGGCGGCCGGTGCGCCCATGTTGACCGGCATCGATTCGCAGCCGGAAAGGACGGCCATGCCCAGCATGGCGGTAATGATCGTGCATTTCATGGAATTTTCCTTGGATGGGATGGTGCCTGCGCCGGGCTGGCGCCGGTGCCGGCGGGATGGCGTGGCACTCGCCTTGTGAGAGACAGGCCTGGTGCCGGGATCGGTGCGACATGGCCGCATCGGCGCTCTCGCCTGTCGTGCGGCATGGATGACAGGCGAAGAGGCGGCTTTAAGTGGCAGCGGCTCTGCTTCGGTTCAGGCCACTGCCGATCGATGCGGTCACAGAACGGGCCTGTGCGCCGCATCACCATGCCGGGCGGGGCCCTTGTGTAGAATGGCGACCTCGGGGCCGGCGCCCTTGCCGCGCTGCCGGCGCACCTGGATCACCACAGGAAACCGCGGAGTCCATACCTTTATGACCAAGCACAAGCACACTTTCGATCCGCCAACATCCGCCGACCAGCTGGACGCCCTCATGCGGCACATCGATACCGGCGACGGCGACCTGGCGTCGCTGTCCGACGAGCAGCGCGAGCAGTTGAAGAACGAGCTGAGCGACGCCTGGCTGGAAGACTATCTCGACGACTACCCGGTGCCGGCCGACATCCGCTCCGCCGCGGCCGAATACCAGGCCATTTTCAGCGGCGAGAAATACCCCAGCCTGCCCGACCATGTGCGCTTCGACCTGCTGCTGCAGTTCGAGGAGCACCATGGCGAAGGCGGGCCTGACCACTGGAATCTGCACGCGTGAAGAAACATCGGAAAGCCGGCGCGCCGCAAGCGCCGCAGCAACCGGCTCAGCAGGACAAGCAGGACCAGCCGCATCCGCTGGCCGCCGAGATCCGTCCCGGCCAGTCGCTGGAACTGCTCAAGGAACTGCACATCCTCACCCGCGACGGCAAGCTCAACCAGGACAGCCGCCGCAAGCTCAAGCAGGTCTATCACCTGGTGCAGTTCATCGAGCCGCTGCTGAGGCAGGTGCTGGCGGACCAGCCCGAAATCCGTCTGGTGGACCACGGCGCCGGCAAGTCCTACCTTGGCTTCATCCTGTACGACCTGTTCTTCAAGGACCAGGCGCCCGGCTCGCATATCTACGGCATCGAGACTCGCGACGAACTGGTGCGGAAATCCGAAGCGCTTGCGGCACGCCTGGGGTTTGCCGGCATGTCCTTCCTGAACCTGTCGGTGGCCGAGTCGATCACGTCCGACCGGCTGCCGCCGCAGGTGGACGTGGTCACCGCGCTGCATGCGTGCAACACCGCCACCGACGACGCCATCCATTTCGCGCTGAAGAGGAAGGCCCGCTTAATCGTTCTGGTGCCTTGCTGCCAGGCCGAGGTGGCATCGGTGCTGAAGAAGAACAAGGCGCGCTCGCTGGCGCGCGATGCGCTGACCGAGATCTGGCGCCACCCGGTGCATACCCGGGAGTTCGGCAGCCAGCTCACCAATGTGCTGCGCTGCCTGCAGCTGGAAGCCCATGGCTACCAGGTCACCGTGACCGAGTTGGTGGGCTGGGAGCATTCGATGAAGAATGAGCTGATCGTGGCCAGCTACCAGAACCTGCCGCGCCGCCGGCCGTCGGAGCGGCTGCAGGCGGTGCTGCAGTCGCTGGGCCTGGAAGAACTGGGCGAGCGTTTCTTCACCGACGCGGCCGCGGCGGAAAACGCCGAACCCGCGGCTTCTTGACTTTCGTTACCTGGGCGGAGAAGATGAATGCGCGCCGGGCTTGCCCGGCGCTCGATCATAAGAGCGTATGCAGCCGCATCACGCTTCATCTCAGGAGACAAGAACAATGGCATTTCCCACCCGCCCGCTTGCGTGCGCGCTTTCCGTCGCCGCTGCCTTTACCGCACCCTTCGCCGTCCAGACCGCCAGCGCCGAGACCGTCAAGGTCGCCGTCATCGATGCCTTTTCCGGCCCGATGTCGCCCATTTCCAGCAATATCCTGAACAGCTTCCAGCTCATCGCCGACAAGGCCAACAAGGAAAAATGGGCTGGCGAGCATACCCTGCAGTTCACTGCCTTCGACAACAAGCTGAGCCCGCAGGAATCGCTGTCGCAATTGAAGAGCGCGATCGATCAGGGTTATCGCTATATCGCGCAGGGCAATGGCTCGGCGGTGGCGCTGGCGCTGGTGGATGCGGTCAACAAGCACAATGAGCGCAACCCGGGCAAGGAAGTCGTGTTCCTGAACTATTCCGCGATCGACCCCGACCTGACCAACAGCAAGTGCAGCTTCTGGCACTTCCGCTTCGACGCCAATTCCGACATGAAGATGGAAGGCCTGACCAGCTACATGGCCAAGGACCAGAGCATCAAGAAGGTCTACATCATTGGCCAGAACTATTCCTTCGGCCACCAGGTCACCCGCGCCGCGAAGGATTACCTGAAGCGCAAGCGTCCGGATATCCAGATCGTCGGCGACGACCTGCATCCGATCGCCCAGGTCAAGGACTTCTCGCCCTATATCGCCAAGATCAAGGCGTCCGGCGCCGACACCGTCGTGACCGGCAACTGGGGTGCGGATCTAGCGCTCCTGATCAAGGCGGCCAAGGACGCCGACCTGAAGGCGAATTTCTATACCTACTACGCCGCCACCAGCGGCGTGCCGACGGCCATGGGCGCTGCCGGCGCCGACCGCGTCAAGCAGGTTTCGTACTGGAACGTCAACAATGACGGCTTCATGGGCGCCGATATCGCCGACGCCTTCAAGCAGAAGTTCAACGATGACTTCTATGTGATGGATACCTATACCGTGGTGTCGATGCTGTCGAAGGCGATCAAGGACGGCAAGTCGACCGACCCGGTGAAGGTGGCCTTCGCGATGGAAGGCATGAAGGTCAAGAGCCTGAATGGCGAGGTCGAGATGCGCAAGACCGACCATCAGGTGCAGCAGCCGCTGATCGTGGCCACCTGGGTGAAGACCAATGGCAAGGACGTCAAGTACGACCAGGAGAACACTGGCTACGGCTGGCGCACCGACCAGAAGATCGATACCTATGTGGCAGCGCAGCCGAGTTCCTGCCAGATGAAGCGTCCGGGAGCGTAAGCCGGGCCGCGCCTGAGGCGGCGCGGCTTAGTGCCGTGCCTGGCGCTGCATTAGTAGCGCAGCATCAATGCAGCGTCAGTGCGCCCTCGACCGGCGCCGCCGGCCAGCACGACGGCTCGTCCGCATCCTGGCCGGCCTGGGCCGCATAGCGCTCCTCCGCCTTGGCCATGCGCACGATGGAGGCGAGCGCCTCCACATACAGGTCGCGGTACTTGCGGTCGCCAAGCCGGGAAAAGGCTTCGGCAAAGGTCAGGATGGCTTCGTCAGTGCTGTTCATGGGCTTCCTCGGCTTGGTCGGTGATCTGCCGCCTGGCGGCAATATGGGCAATGCATGTCCAGACGAAATAATTAAAGCATTTATAGCGCCGGCCGCACGTAGGAAAACACCGGCAATTCATGTAGGAAGCACCCGCGTATGTTGCATCGCATTGGATGACAAACGCTGCGGGAACCGCTCTTAACACCTTGTCCAGATGATCAGCAAGCCATTTTCCCCTGCCAGCGCCCGCAACCGCGAACCGATTCTTGCTGCATTGCGCGATCTGCTGCGCGGCTGCCATACCGTGCTGGAAATCGGCAGCGGCACCGGCCAGCATGCGGTGCATTTCGGCGCCGCCATGCCGCATCTGCTGTGGCAGACCAGCGACCTCGCAGCCAACCATGCCGCCATCCGGGCCTGGCTGGACGGTGCGGCGCTGCCCAATGTGCTGCTGCCGCTGCTGCTCGACGCCGCATCGGACGACTGGCCAGCCGGCCCGTTCGACGCGGTCTATACCGCCAACACCTGCCACATCATGTCGTGGCCCGAGGTCCAAGGCATGTTCCGCGGCATCGGCCGGGTGCTGGCGCCTGGCGGCATGCTCTGCATCTACGGCCCGTTCAAGCGGGACGGCCGGTTCACCACGCCCAGCAATGCCCAGTTCGATGCCAGCCTGCGTGCGCAGGCGCCGCACATGGGCCTGCGCAACCTGGAAGACGTCGACGACCTAGCGCGCGCGCAGGGCCTCACGCGGGTAGCCGACCTGGCGCTGCCGGCCAACAATGACCTGCTGGCCTGGCAACGCGCCGCCTGACATCAGCGACCGCGCAGCGACGCGGTCAGCCCCGGATCCACCGTTTCCCGACGCTCGCCGCCAGCCACATTGGCCGGCACCGCTGCATCGTTATTCCAGACCACATAATCATCCACCGCATACAGCCTGCATGGCTGCTGGCTGTTGGCCTGGCATGCCTTGAGCACCCGGCCGGCCGGATCTTCGCCTTCCTCGGCCCAGCTCCATGCGCCGCTGGCCGAGACGGCGAAGGCGCGCGGCGTCGCCTTGGCCAGGAAGGCGCGATAGGCTTCACGGCCGCGCTCGCGCAGGAAGGGAACGGAATCGATGTCGCCCACGGCGGCGAAGTCGGTGCGCGGAATCGGCGCATCTTCGGCGATCGCCACCACTTCCTCGGTCGGCATGCCCAGCCGCTGCAAAAAGCCGCGCGCCTGCGGCCACCACACCGCGAAGCCGTCGCGGCTGCCGACCATGCTGTGGGCGTCGTTCTTGAAGGCGCCGTAGGCAACCAGCTGCGCCTGGCCGCCGCCGGCGACATAGGCCTGATGCAGCCGGCCGGCCAGTTCATGATTGAAGTAGCTGTCATTGGCGCCATAGAACCACAGGCTGGGCAGGGTGCTGCGGCTGCCGTAGGCGGCAAAGGCCTCGACCAGCGCCGTTTTCCACTGGCAGTCGCCGCCATCGGCCCGCAGGCCGCCGGCGAAATTGATCAGGCCGCGCACGCCGGGCAGGCTGCCGGCGCCGGCCGCCAGGGTTGCCAGGCCGCCATAGGACTGGCCCGCCACCAGGATGCGATTGCCATCGATCCAGTCCTGGCTGCGCGCATAGGCGATGGCGGCGCGCAGATCCATCGCCTGCAGGTAGCCATTGCCGGTCATGTTGCAGCCGTAATCCATGTAGTCGCCGCTGGAGCGGGAAAAGCCGGTGCGCATCGGCACCATCACTGCATAGCCGCGCCGGACGAATTCGCGGCTCATGTAATAGAAGCGGTCGCGCGGCTGCAGCCGCGGGTCGCCCGGCTGCTTGCCATGGTTCATCACCAGCAGCGGGAAGGGGCCGGCGCCAGGCGGGCGGAAGACCGTGGTTTCCAGCGTCGTGCCATTGGCTGTGGGCACCATCACCACCTGTTCGTTCAGCCGGACGTCGAGCGCGGTCGCATGGGCATGCATGAACGCGCCGACGGCAAGACATGCGGACAACGCGAAACGGACAAGGCGGGCAAGCATTGCAGCACTCCTGAACGGTTACTGGAAGCAAGAATCCATTCTAGAAATCAAGTTTCCGCAACTCAATACCGCAATGACAATTTCAGGAAAAAAATTCTGTGATGCAATTTTATTAATGCGCTTTTGGCGAGCCGACCAAGGCTGCATTGAGGGACTTGCCCTGCATGCAGTTGATGGCGTGAGCCACTGCCGACTCCCGGCAGGCCGATTCGCTGTCCATGCGGCGCGCAATCAGCATGCCCTGACGCATCGGGTTGACGGTGTACCAGCTGTAGGCGTCGTAGGATGGCTGGGACTCGATCAGGTGGCTGTTGAACAGCACCAGTGCAAGCAGGGTCAGACAGGCAACGCCACCCATCAGAAAACGGGCGCGTCGTTCCAGGCGGAAGAGGAGATTGGTCATAGCAATTCCTGGTGGCAACTGACTTATGGTGCCATAAATTGCTTGCGGGTATGAAATTGGAATAGCCGTTCGAAGTGGGTTGTTGTTTTTCGGAAAAAGATGGGGGGATATTTACAATTGTCTGATGCGGACTGCGCACTGTGAGAGTGCGGTGGCGGATGGCTTAAGGAGTGAGGTGAATATTGCTGTTGCAACAGCTTGTCTTGATAAGACTGAACTTTCCCGCTATATATTCACTTAAAGAACATATGATCGATTATCGATCATTTCTTTGAAAAGGGAGGGGCCATGAATCATCCTAATGATGGCTTTAAGATAGATGACATGAATTTGGAAACTGTCAACGCAGCGGGTGCAATCAGTGATTTGGTAGCGTTTGGCTATGGATTTATCGGCGTGGCAGCTGCGCCTTTGCATGCGACATTTTCTGAAATTTTCAAGCCCGGTTCTTTTGGGCAAGTTATCAAGGATTATTATTCGGGAAAATTTATGCCCAAGTAAGCGCATACGAGGTTGAACGCAGCAAAATGTACTCCGTATCCTGGGTGAAGCGCAGCGCAATCCGGCCCATCCATCGATGAAGCCGGCAGCTGTGCTAGCGAGACGGAAAATGCAGGGTTTGGGAATCGGCCTGGAAAGCCCGGGAGGCATCTGTTGCATAACGGGTGCAATCCCGGGTTACGCTGCGCTTCACCCAGGCTACGCTTGCTGCCGTCATGACGATGCCGTGGAATGCCCCTTCGGGGTATTCCCTCTACAATTCAATCCAGCCTCGCTTGAAGGGGCATCGGTGCATCCACGAATGCCACAGCCAGGCTTTCGGGAGCCTGGCTGCTACGCCAGCCTGCTTCAGGCGCTCAGTTCCCGCATCACGCTGATCAGGTTGGACTTCCCCTCAAAGCCGATGCCAGGCAGGTCAGGCATGACAATGCGGCTGTCCTTCACCTCGACGCCGTCCGGGAAACCGCCGAAGGGCTGGAACAGGTCCGGGTAGGATTCATTGCCGCCCAGGCCCAGGCCGGCTGCGATGTTGAGCGACATCTGGTGGCCGCCGTGCGGGATGCAGCGGCTGGGCGACCAGCCGTGCTCGCGCAGCATGTCCAGCGTGCGCAGGTATTCCACCAGTCCGTAGGACAAGGCACAGTCGAACTGCAGCCAGTCGCGGTCGGCGCGCATGCCGCCGTAGCGAATCAGGTTGCGCGCATCCTGCATCGAGAACAGGTTCTCGCCGGTGGCCATCGGATTCTTGTAGTAGCTGCGCAGGATGGACTGCAGTTCATAGTCCAGCGGGTCGCCGGCTTCCTCGTACCAGAACAGGTTGTACTGGCCAAGCGCCTTGGCATAGGCGATGGCGGTGTCCATGTCGAAGCGGCCGTTGGCGTCGACGCACAGCCGCTGGCCATCCTTCAGTACCGACAGCACCGCCTCGATGCGGCGCTGGTCCTCGGCCAGGCTGTCGCCGCCGATCTTCATCTTCACCACGCTGTAGCCGCGGTCGATATAGCTGCGCATCTCATTCTGCAGCGCCTCCAGGCCCTTGCCCGGATAGTAATAGCCACCGGCGGCATAGACGAATACGTCACGGTTGGGCTTGCCATCGCCATAACGGTCGGCCAGCAACTGGAACAGCGGCTTGTTGGCGATCTTGGCGACCGCGTCCCAGATCGCCATGTCCATGGTGCCGATCGCCACCGAGCGCTCGCCATGGCCGCCCGGCTTTTCATTGGTGTACATGCAGTTCCAGATCCTGTGCGGATCGAGATTGTCGCCCTCGTCGTTGATCAGCGAGGCCGGGTCGGCTTCCATGATGCGCGGGATGAAGCGCTCGCGCATCAGCATGCCCTGGCCATAGCGGCCGTTGGAGTTGAAGCCATAGCCGACCACCGGCTTGCCGTCGCGGATGACATCGGTGATCACGGCCACCAGCGACAGCGTCATTTTGGAAAAGTCGATATAGGCATTGCGGATGGGCGAGCTGATCGGCAGGGTTTTCTCGCGGATTTCTACGATTCTCATGATGGTTTCCGGCAGGGTTGAACGTGGCCGCAGCATAGCCTGCGGCAGCTATCTCATTATTTACCATCATTCATTCCATTATTCACCGTGGGTGAAAGATGGCATCGCCGTCGACGCCTGCTGCACAAGGCCTGGCGCAGGGTTTATGATTCGCCTCCATGATCAAAACCGACGCCATCTCGGAAATGGCCTTCTTCGCCGCGCTGGCCAGAAAGGGTAGCCTGTCGGCAGCCGCGCGCGAACTCGACATCACGCCGCCGGCCGCCACCAAGCGGCTGGCCCAGATGGAACAGCGGCTCGGCGTGCGGCTGCTCAACCGCACCACCCGGCGCTTCAGCCTGACCAGCGAGGGCGAGCTCTATCTCGAGCAGGCGCAGCGCATCCTGGCCGACATCCGCGACATGGAAGATGCCGTCAGCAGCCACCGGGCCGAGCCGCGCGGCCTGCTGCGGGTCAATGCCACGCTGGGGTTCGGGCGCACCACCATCGCGCCGCTGGTATCGGCGTTTGCCCGCAGCTATCCGGACATCGAGTTGCAGCTGCAACTGACCGACCGCCCGATCGACCTGGTGGAAGAGGCCTTCGATCTCGGCATCCGCTTCGGCGCGCTGCCCGACACCCGGCTGTCGGCCCGCCGCATCCTTGCCAACAAGCGTTTCCTGTGCGCGTCGCCCAGCTACCTGAAGCGTGCCGGCACGCCAGAAACGCCTGAGGACCTGGCCCGGCACAGCTGCATCCTGCACCGCCAGAACAACGATCCCGGCAACCTCTGGCGGCTTGGCCGCGGCAGGCGCGAGCAGCTGGTGAAGGTGCGCGGCGCGCTGTCGAGCAATGACGGCGACGTGGTGCTGGGCTGGGCGCTCGACGGCCATGGCATCTTGCTGCGCTCGGAATGGGACCTGGCGAAATACCTGGCTTCGGGCCGGCTGCGCTTGGTGCTGCCGGACCATGCGCCGGCGCCGGCGGACCTGTATGTGTTCTATCCGAGCCGGCGCCAGCTGCCGGCCAAGGTGCGGGTGTTCATCGATTTCCTGATCGCGCATTTCAACGAAGGCGAAGGCATGGCCTGACTGCCAGACCGTTGAAGCAAGGTGCCAATGGACGATAGGCACGGTCCTGGCACGCCGCACCGTCCGGGCAATTTTGACCCATGTCAATTTTCTAAACTGCACCGTTTGCTACAGTCGGCCGGTCTTCAATGTTCCAGGAATCCCGCCGTGTCGCACACCGATCTGCCTTCCCTCGTCATCCGAAACAAGACCCTGCTGCCCGTGGTGCAGGGCGGCATGGGCGTGGGTATTTCCGCGCATCGCCTGGCTGGCACGGTGGCGGGGCTGGGCGGGCTGGGCACCATCTCCAGCGTCGACCTGCGCCGCCATCATGCCGACCTGATGGCGCAGACCGGCCGCTCGCGCGACAAGGCGGCGATCGATGCCGCCAATCTGGTGGCATTGGACCGCGAGATCCGCGCGGCGCTGGCGCTGGCCGGCGGTCGCGGCATGATCGCGGTGAACGTGATGCGGGCCGTGGCCGAGTATGCGTCCTATGTGCGCCAGGCCTGCGAGAGCGGCACCCAGGCCATCGTGGTGGGCGCAGGCCTGCCGCTGGACCTGCCGGAACTGACCACCGACTTTCCCGATGTCGCGCTGATCCCGATCCTGTCGGATGCGCGCGGCATTGCGCTGTTGCTGAAGAAATGGATGCGCCGCCAGCGCCTGCCGGATGCGATCGTGATCGAGAACCCGCGCTTTGCCGCCGGCCACCTCGGCGCGCCGCGCATTGCCGACATCGACGCGCCGCAATTCGCCTTCCCCACGGTGCTGGAAGGCACCCTGGCGCTGCTGCGCGAACTGGGCCTGGAATCGGAGCGCATTCCGCTGATCGTCGCCGGCGGCATCCACAGCCACGAGCAGGTACGCGCGCTGATGGCAATGGGCGCCAATGGCGTGCAACTCGGCACGCCATTTGCCGTGAGCGAAGAGGGCGATGCCCATCCCGAATTCAAGCGCGTGCTGGCCGAGGCCAGGCCGGAAGATATCGTCACCTTCATGAGCGCGGCCGGACTGCCGGCGCGCGCGGTCAAAACGCCTTGGCTGGAAGGCTATCTGATGAAGGAGGAAAAGCTGCAGCGCCGCGCCCATGCGCGCGACTGCATCGCCGCCTTCGATTGCCTGCACCAGTGCGGGCTGCGCGACGGCAATCCCAAGGCGGGCCAGTTCTGCATCGATACGCGGCTGGCCTATGCATTGAAAGGCGATGTGCAGCGCGGGCTGTTCTTCCGTGGATCGGAAAGCCTGCCATTCGGCGCGGCAATCAGGCCGGTGCACCAGTTGGTCCACTATCTGTTGACTGGCGAGAAGCCGGCGGGGGAGAACGATGATGTTTTCGAAGATACTGGTGGCCAGCGACGGCTCGCCGCTGTCGGCGAAGGCGGCTGACGCGGCGATTGCGTTCGCGCGCGAGTCGGGCGCGCAACTGATCGTGCTGTCGGTGGCGGTGATGTATCCCCTGCTGCCCGAGGCCGGCGCCATGGTCGACCTCAATGCTTTCGAGGAAGCGGCGCGGGCGGAGGCACAGGCGCTGATCGAGCCGGTTGCGGCAGCCGCGGCGCAAGGGAATGTGCGCTGTGAACTGGTGGTGCGTTATGCACCCGACCCCTGGCGGGAAATCATCGCGCTGGCCGAGGAGCGCGGCTGCGACTGCATCTGGATGGCCTCGCACGGCCGGCGCGGCCTTGACCGGCTGCTGCTGGGCAGCGAGACCCAGCGCGTGCTGGCCCACACCAACATCCCCGTGATGGTTTACCGGTAAGGAGCGCGCCATGACAATGACTGACACCACCGCGCACATCGACCAGCATGGCCCTGCCGCTGCGCCGGCCCCGACGGGCAAGCAGCCGCTGGCGCTGCGCATCGTTCGGGAAGAGCATGAGCGGCTGGCAGCCGTGGTCCATGGCATGCGCCATCTGGCGCGGGCCATGGAGGAACAGGGCCTGCGGCCGGACCTGAAGGTGCTGCGCGCCATGCTGCTGTATATCAGCGAATACCCCGAACGCCTGCATCATCCCAAGGAAGACCGCTTCCTGTTCGGGCCGCTGCGCGAACATACCCATCTGCATGACGCGATGCTGGTGGAACTGGAAGTGCAGCATGCGCAGGGCGAGGCCATGGTGCGCAGGCTGGCGCATGCGCTGGCCCGGCATGAATTCGGCGGGCCGGCGGAACTGGCGTACTTCGTGCAGCAGGTAAAGCGCTATGCCGATTTCTATTCCCGCCATATGCGGCTGGAAGAGGAGGTGATCTTTCCGGCGCTGCGCGAGCACCTGACCGAACGGGAATGGCTGGAGGCGGGCGAGGTATTTGCCAGCAACCGCGATCCGCTGGCCGGCATCGACCTGAAACAGGACTTCGAACGGCTCTACACCATCATCGTCACCATCACGCCGGCCCCGTGGGGATTGGGCCCGGCGCTGTGATGGATGAATGAAGCGAATGCGCCGCGCCGCCTTGGCGGACGCAGCGCTGTGGTTGCAGTATCAGTGCGACATCAGTACCGGCAGCGTCATCGATTCCAGCACCGTGCGCGTGGCGCCGCCCAGCAGCACTTCGCGAAAACGCGAATGCACATAGCAGCCCATCACCAGCAGGTCGGCATTCGCATCGGCCGCCAGCGACAGCAGCGCATTGCCGCTGTCCTGCTCGGTGGTTTCCTGCAGCACATCCACCTTCACGCCGTGGCGCGCCAGATAAAGCGCCAGGTCGGCGCCCGGCTGCTCGCCATGCACATTGACCTGGCGCTCGGCATTGAACACCACCACCTTGACCTCCTGCGCCTGGCGCAGCATCGGCATGGCGCCGTTGATGGCGCGGCCGGCTTCCATGCTGCCATCCCAGGCCAGCAGCACCTTGCGGCCGACATGCGGGAACTCGCCGGCGTAGGGCACCAGCAGCACCGGACGGCCGGCGTTCATCACCACATATTCGGGGAAGTCGCTCATGATGCCCGGCAGCGATTCGCCGCTGTCGGTCTGACTCATCACCACCAGGTCGGCATAGCGCGCTTCCAGGCTGAGGCCGCCGGCCGGCTCGTCGTCGACCAGGCGTTTTTCCCAGGACAGCACGCCCATGCTGCGCACCGTCTCCTCGAACTGTGCCAGCGCCTGCTCGGCCTCTTTGCGAAGATAGTCGAGATGGGTGACCAGGACCGGCTCATGCTGATTGACCGCGTCGCCTTCCAGCAGATAGCGCGAGATGCCGGTCATGGCCACGCCGGTCAGGTGGGCATTGTCGCGCAGTGCGAGCTCGGCGGCGATGCGGAGTCGCTGCGGCGCATGCCTGGACCGGTCGACATGCACTACGATGGTCTTGTAGCTCATCACAATCTCCTTGTTGGAATTTTGGAAAGGTTTGCATGTCTAGCCTAAGATTGCCCGGCCCGACAGTCCACTATCCTGAGGCTGTGCCGCGCCATGTTTCCGCGGCGTTTGACCCAGGTCAAAATGTTCCGATACCCCTCTTGTGGAGCGTTTCATGAGCACACGCAACCTGCAATACCTGTTCGAACCGAAGTCGGTCGCGGTGATCGGCGCGTCGGCCCGGCCCCACAGCGTGGGCGCCACCGTGCTGGCCAATCTGCTGGCTGGTGGCTTCCGCGGCGAGCTGTATGCAGTCAATCCGAAATACGATGAACTTGCCGGCAGGCCGGTGTACCGCGACGTGGCCGCGCTGCCGGCTGCCCCCGACCTGGCAGTGATCTGCACGCCGCCGCATACGGTGCCGGACCTGATCGCGCAGCTGGGCGCGCGCGGCACCCGCGCCGCCATCGTGCTGACCGCCGGCCTCGGCAGCGCCGTGGACCGGCATGGCGTGACATTGAAGCAGCGCATGCTGGATGCGGCGCGCACCTCGCTGCTGCGCATCCTCGGCCCCAATTGCGTGGGCATGCTGGTGCCTGGCATCGGCCTTAACGCCAGCTTTGCGCATATCGGCGCGCGCCCCGGCAAGCTGGCCTTCGTGTCGCAGTCGGGCGCATTGGTGACGGGCGTGCTGGACTGGGCCGGCAGCCGCGGCATCGGCTTCTCGCGCTTCGTGTCGCTGGGCGAAGCGGCCGACATCGACTTCGGCGACCTGCTCGACTACCTGGCCGGCGACAGCGCCACCCGCGCCATCCTGCTCTATATAGAAGACATCCGCGATGCCCGCAAATTCATGTCGGCGGCGCGGGCGGCCGCGCGCAGCAAGCCGGTGCTGGTGATCAAGGCCGGCCGCGCCGCCGAAGGCGCGCGGGCGGCGGCCTCGCATACCGGCGCCATGGCGGGATCGGACGATGTCTACGATGCCGCGATACGCCGGGCCGGCATGCTGCGGGTGTATTCCACCGAAGACCTGTTCTCGGCGGTGGAAACGCTGGGGCGGGCGCGGCCGCTGGTGGGCGAACGGCTGTGCATCCTGACCAATGGCGGCGGCCCGGGCGTGATGGCGACCGATGCCCTGATCGCCGATGGCGGCAAGCTGGCCACGCTGGCGCCGCAGACCCTGGAAGCGCTGGACGCGGTGCTGCCGCTGACCTGGTCGCATGGCAATCCGGTCGACATCATCGGCGACGCGCCTGCCGAACGCTACCGGCAGGCAGCCGAGATCCTGCTGTCCGATCCGGGCTCGGATGCGCTGCTGTTCATCCATGCGCCGACCGCCATCGTGCCCAGCCTCGACGTGGCTCAGACAGTGGCGCCCCTGCTGGCAAAGAGCGCGCGCAATGTGCTGGCCTGCTGGCTGGGCGGCGACGCTCTCGCGGCGGCGCGCCAGGTCTTTGCCGACCAGGGCATACCGACCTACGACACGCCCGAGGAAGCGGTGCGCGGCTTCATGCAGATCGTGCAGTACCGGCGCAACCAGGAACTGCTGATGCAGGTGCCGCCGTCGCTGCCGCAGGACTTCGGCGCCGACCGCGCCGCCGCCCGCGAACTGGTGCGCGACGTGCTCGCCAGCTGCCGCAGCATGCTGACCGAGCCCGAATCGCATCGCCTGCTGGCCGCCTATGGCATCCCGGTGGTGGCCACCCGCACTGCAGCCAGCGCAGAGGAAGCGGCGGCGGCGGCCAGCGAGATCGGCTTTCCCGTGGCGCTGAAGATCCTGTCGCCGCAGATCAGCCACAAGTCGGATGTGGGCGGCGTGGTACTGGACCTGGAGGACGCGCCGGCGGTGCTGGCCGCCGCCACCGCGATGCAGCGGCGCCTGCGCGAGCTGCTGCCCGATGCCACGCTGTCGGGCTTCACCGTCCAGGCCATGGCGCGCCGGCCGCGCGCGCACGAACTGATCGTCGGCGTTGCCACCGATCCCGTGTTTGGCCCGGTGCTGCTGTTCGGCCAGGGCGGCATTGCCGTGGAAGTGACTGCCGACCATGCAATGGAGCTGCCGCCCTTGAACATGCCGCTGGCGCAGGCGATGGTGGCGCGCACCCGGGTTGCCAAACTGCTGCGCGGCTATCGCAACCAGGCGCCGGCCGACATCGACGCCATCTGCCTGACGCTGGTGAAGCTATCGCATCTGGTGACCGATATCCCGGAAATCGTCGAGCTCGACATCAATCCGCTGCTGGCCGATGCCAACGGCGTGATTGCACTGGATGCCCGCGTCAAGCTGGCGCCGCGTCCGGTCGGCGATGGCCGGGCCAGGCTGGCGATCCGGCCTTATCCGAATGAACTGGAGGAAACCCTGCCATGGCAGGGCGAAACGCTGCTGCTGCGGCCGATCCGGCCCGAGGACGGCGAGGAACACCTGCGCTTCTTCAATGCGCTGGACCCCGAGGATGTGCGCTTTCGGATTTTCTCCCGCATGCGCGAACTGCGGTCTTCTCAGCTTGCCCGCCTGACCCAGATCGACTATGACCGCGAGATGGCCTTTGTCGCCGTGCGCTGGCGTGCCGACGGCAGCCAGGAAACCCTGGGCGTGGCGCGCGCCATTGCCGACCCCGACAACATCAAGGCCGAGTTCGCCATCATCGTGCGCTCCGACATGAAGGGACACGGCCTGGGCATGATGCTGATGCACAAGCTGATCGCCTACTGCAAGAGCCGCGGCACCCGGGAAATGGTCGGCGAGGCGCTGCTGGACAATCGCCCGCTGCTGGACATGGTCAGGAAGCTGGGCTTCGAGGTCCATCCGGCGGTAGGCGATGGCGTGGCGGTATTGCGCCTGCCGCTGCAGCCGCAGCTGCAAACGCAGAAACCGCAGTAGCAGGCAGCGCGGCAGCCGGGATGAGGGCCGTCATCGCCGGCGCCTGAACCGGCCTAGGCGCCGCCTTTTTCCTCGTCCGCCGCGGCCGTCTCGCCAGGGCGCACCAGTTCGTTCGCATCCGGCAGCGGCGTGTCGGCGCGCGCCAGCTGTTCGGCATCGAGCTGATGGGAAAAGCCCTCCACCGAATCCACCCAGCGCTCGCGGTCGCTGGCAATGGTGGGACCGCTCTGGATGTACAGCACCAGCAGTTCGGCCAGATTCACCAGGCCCGACAGATGGGTGCGCTCGTAGCCGTGCGAGGCATCGGCGCCGAAGCACAGCAGGGCAGTGCGCACATCATGGCCGGCATTCACCGCCGCGCTGGCGTCGGAATGGTAGAAGCGGAACACATCGCGGTGGCTGGGGATGTCATGGTCCTCGCACAGCTTCAGCAGGCGCCGCGTCAGGTGGTAGTCATGCGGCCCGGCCGAATCCATCAGCGGGATGGTCACGCCCATTTCATGCGCGCCCTGGCCGGTGGCCACCGGGCCGATGTCCACGCCGATGACTTCGCTGACGTCGCTCTCGATCACGGCGCGCGCGCCGGAGCCGACTTCCTCGGTCAGCGTAAACACCAGGTGGCAGTTCATCGGCACCGTGGCCTTGCTGTCGACCACGGCCTTCAGCGCGGCCAGCACCGCGGCCACGCCGGCCTTGTCGTCCAGGTGGCGCGAGACGATGTAGCCGTTCTCCAGCACTTCCGGCGCGGCGTCGAAGGCAACGAAGTCGCCGACCTGGATGCCGCGCGCCTTTGCCTCCCCGGCCGAGGCAATCGGCGCGTCGATGCGCAGTTCGAGCTGGTCCCAGTTGACCGGCTGGCTGTCGATGGCTTCGTTGTACACATGGCCCGAGGCCATCAGCGGCAGCACCGAGCCGCGCTCGCGGCCGGCATCGGTAAACAGCGTGACGCGGCCGCCCTCGGCCCAGCGGCTGGACCAGGTGCCCACCGGCATCAGCGACAGCCGGCCGCTGGGCTTGATCTCGCGCACCATCGCGCCCAGCGTGTCGAGATGGGCGACGATGGCGCAGGCCGGGTTGGTGCGCCGCCGTTCCGGCAGGTTGCGGCGCAGGATGGCGCGGATGGTGCCGCGCCGGGTCAGTTCATAAGCCACGCCGAGCGCATCGAGCTTGGCGCCGGTGTAGTGCACGATTTCATCGGTCAGCCCGGTCGGGCTGGGAATGGCCAGCAGTTCCAGCAGCGTGGTCTTCAGGTAGTCGGCATCGATCGGGAGTTTCTGCATAAGGGCTCAGGCGGTATAGGGAAACAGGAGGTCGACGAAGCGCTGCGCGGTCGGTTGCGGTTCGTGGTTGGCAAGGCCGGGACGCTCGTTGGCCTCGATGATCACGTACTCTTCCTGGTCCGGCGCAGGCACCAGGAAGTCCAGGCCAACTACCGGGATGCGCAACGCCCGCGCGGCGCTCTCGGCGGCGGCGCGCAGCGTCGGATGCAGCGCGGCGGTGACATCGTGGATGGTGCCGCCGGTGTGCAGGTTGGCAGTCTTGCGTACCTGCACCCGCTGGCCGTCTTCCGGCACCGAGTCCATCGTCAGGCCCTGTTCGGCCAGGCAGCGCCCGGTCTCCGCATCCATCGGGATGCGGCTTTCACCGCCCGTGGCGGCCGCGCGCCGCGCGCTGTGGCGCTCGATCAGCTGCGCCAGCGTGGACTGGCCGTCGCCGGTGACTTCGGCCGGCCGGCGTATGGCCGCGGCCACGACCTTGTAGCCGATCACGACGATGCGCAGGTCCTGCCCGCTGCAGAATTGCTCCAGCACCACATGGCCGCCTTCCTTCTGCGCCCGCTGCATCGCATTGGCCAGGTCCTCTTCGGTCCGCACGCCCATGCTGATGCCCTTGCCCTGTTCGCCCATCGCCGGCTTGACCACGATCTCGCCATGCTCGCGCAGGAAGGCGGCGTCGGCCTCGGCGTCCCCGGCCACCCGCTGCTGCGGCACCTTGAGGCCGACCGACGCCAGGCGCCGCAGCGTCAGCACCTTGTCCTGGCACCAGGTCATCGCAACGCCCCCGGTCAGCTCGGTCAGGGATTCCCGGCACAGCATTTCATGGCCCACATGCCGCAGCTTGAAGATGCCGGCCTGGGCATCGACGATTTCCACGCCAATGCCGCGCCGGCGCGCTTCGTCGACGATGATGCGGGCATAGGGATTGAGCGCCGACACCTCTGCGGTATCGATGAACAGCCGCTCGTTGATGGAGTTCTTGTGCTTGACCGCAAAGCCGGTGGTCTGCGCAAAGCCCAGCTTCTGGTACAGGCCGATGGCATTCTGGTTGGTATGCAGCACCGACAGGTCGAGGAAGGCGCGGCCGCGGCTGGTGAAGAGATCGATCAGCTGGTTCACCAGCGACGTGCCGACGCCGGCCATGGTGGTTTGCGGGTCGACCACCAGGCACCAGAAGCTGCTGCCGCCTTCCTCGTCGCCGAAGGCTAGCACATGGTCCACGCCCATCACCGAGCCGATCACTTCGCCGGTGCGCTCATCCTCGGCGATCAGGTAGATCAGCGCATCCGATTCGCGCTGCCGCCACACCGTGCGCGGCTCCAGCGGCACCATGCCGCGCATGCTGTAGAGCCGGTTCATTGCGGCAATGTCGGCACGGGTGGTGAGGCGCCGTATCACCACGCCCGGCGCCGTTCCGGCCGCGGGCGCATCGGCGGCCAGCGGTCGCCGGAACATCAGCGACGGATCGAGGAACAGGCTGGCCGGCGCTTCGGCCAGCAGCAATTGCGGCGCCTGCACATACAGCGCAATGTCGCGCTTGCCGGCTTCTTCCTGCATCAGTTCCGAGGCCAGCAGCTTGGTGGATTCGAAGGAGGGCGCATACATCAGGCGGCCCCAGCCGCAATCGAGGATCACATTGGCATGCGGCGCGATGCTGGTTTCGGCATCGGTGGCCAGCGACGGCGGCAAGGTGATGCCGGCGGCGCCTTGTTGCTGCGGAGTGTTCATTTGCTTCTTTCCGTATTCATTGATGGGCAGCTCGGTTACAGGCCATTGGTCTGCAGCCAGGCTTCCAGCAGCGCCAGCTGCCATAGTGTGGAACCGCGCAGCGGCGTGATGGCGCTGTCGGGCGCGGCCAGCATGCGTTCCACCGCATCGCGCCGGAACAGGCCGCGTTCGCGCGCGCGGGGCGAGTCGAGCAGGCCGCGCACATACTCCAGGAAGTCGCCGCGCAGATACTTCAGTGCAGGCACCGGGAAATAGCCCTTGGGCCGGTCGATCACCGCGGCCGGGATCACGCGGCGCGCCGCTTCCTTCAGCACATGCTTGCCGCCTTCGGCGATCTTGTGGCGCGCCGGGATGCGCGCGGCCAGTTCCACCAGTTCATGGTCGAGGAAGGGCACGCGCGCTTCCAGGCCAAAGGCCATGGTCATGTTGTCGACCCGCTTGACCGGGTCGTCGACCAGCATCACCGTGGTGTCGAGCCGCAACGCGCGATCGATCGCGCTGTTCGCGCCGGCCATGGCGAAATGGTCGCGCAGGAAGTCGCCGCTCCAGTCTGGCATGTCGGTACCGGGCTGGAGCAGTCCCAGCAGGTCCTGATGGGTGCGGTCGAAGAACACCTTGCGGTAGGCCGCCACGCCGGCTTCATCGTCATGGATGTCGGCCAGCGGCGGATACCAGTGATAGCCGCCGAACACCTCGTCGGCGCCCTGGCCGCTCTGCACCACGCGGCTGTGTTTGGATACCGCCTGCGACAGCAGGTAGAAAGCCACGCAGTCGTGGCTGACCATGGGCTCGGCCATTGCGGCGATGGCATCCGGCAGCGAGGCCAGCAGATGGTCGGCGGGAATGTGCAGCTTTTCATGCACGGTGCCGTAGTGCTTCGCAATCAGGTCGGAGTAGTAGTACTCGTCGCCGGCCTCCTGGTCCACCGCCTCGAAGCCGATCGAGTAGGTGCGCAGGTCCTTGGTGCCGGCTTCTGCCAGCAGGCCGGTAATCAGGCTGGAGTCCAGGCCGCCCGAGAGCAGCACGCCGACCGGCACGTCGGCTACCAGCCGGCGCCTGACCGACAGGCGCAGCGATTCCAGCACCATGTCGCGCCATTCCCCGAAGCTGCGCTGTTCATCCTCGGCCTTGCCGGGAAAGTCCAGCCGCCACCATGCGGTGGTCTCGCTGCTGCCGTCCGGATGCACCGTCATGTAGGTTGCGGGCGCGAGCTTTCTCACGCCGCGCAGCATGGTCAGCGGCGCCGGCACCACCGCATGCCAGCTCAGGTAATGATGCAGCGCCTGCGTATCCAGCCTGGTATCGATGCCGCCGCCCTTGAGCAGCGCCGGCAGCGTGGAGGCAAAGCGCAACCGGTTCTGGTCCTGCGTGTAGTAGAGCGGCTTGATGCCGAGCCGGTCGCGCGCCAGGTAGGTCTTGCCGCTATCGCGTTCCCACAGGGCAAACGCAAACATGCCGTAGAGCCGGTCCAGCGCCGCCGGACCCCATGCATGCCAGGCCTTGATGATGACTTCCGTGTCGCCGGTGGAGGCGAACTGGTAGCCTTGCGCCTGCAGTTCGGCGCGCAGCTCGTGATGGTTGTAGATGGCACCGTTGAAGACGATGCCCAGGCCGAGCAGATTGTCGATGAAGGGCTGGTGAGCACGCTGGCTCAGATCCATGATGGACAGGCGCCGGTGGCCGAAGCAGCGGCTGCCGAGGCTGAAGATGCCTTCGCCGTCGGGGCCGCGTCGCGCCTGCGACTCCGCCATCCGGACCACCGCTGCGACGTCCGCAAATTGTTGATCGAACCGCAGTTCTCCTGCTATGCCGCACATGACTGTTTCCAATAACTGTGATGATTGACTACGCCGGCGCGCGGGCGCGCCGGCACCTGTTGGATAGAAGTCGCTCGGCCGTTCGGGTTCCATGGGCAGGCCGGATTTCTGGCCTGTATAACGAATGCCTCAAACAGAGGCCATAAAGACGGGCGCCCGCTGCCAGGCAGATGCCGGCAAGCCGCTCCGGTAGGGCCGGAAAGCCACCCGATCAGAGCAGGTGTCCGTTTTTGCAAACACTAGATATGGCGTTTTTTACGCTTCGGGCCCTATCTGTAGTGGTCATTTTTGCCGACTGGTGTAAAATACGTCCACCATTTCGGGGTCGCGATCGCGCCCTTTCCAGCACTGCGGCATGGTGTGGGAAGCGCCGCCGGATGACGGTCCCCGAGGCGGTTGCCAGCGCTTCACGAGGCCCCAAAGAGTGCCGCCCGATGCAGCACGGCGGCTGCAAATCAAAAGACACGTAAAGGACATGACCATGCTTTCCTGGGACGATGAAGTTACCTCCACCTCTACCACCGCGCCAGCGCCGCGCGCAGCCGAGCCGCAGGCACGCCTGCAGGCCGCGGTGCCCGCCGCCCCGTTGAATCAGGACGTGGCATACAACCCCGCGGTGATGGCGCAGCCCGCGGAGGCAGCGCCCAACGCCGAGCGCCGCGTCAATGCTGCCGACAAGCGCATCATCAACGGCCAGACCGATGTCAACCAGCTGGTGCCGTTCAAGTACAAATGGGCCTGGGACAAGTACCTTGCCGGCTGCGCCAATCACTGGATGCCGCAGGAAATCAACATGCAGCGCGACATCGAGCTGTGGAAGAATCCGAACGGCCTGACCGACGACGAGCGTCGCCTGGTCAAGCGCAACCTCGGCTTCTTCGTCACCGCCGATTCGCTGGCCGCCAACAACATCGTGCTGGGCACCTACCGCCACATCACCGCCCCTGAATGCCGCCAGTACCTGCTGCGCCAGGCATTCGAGGAAGCGATCCATACCCATGCCTACCAGTACATCGTGGAGTCGCTGGGCCTGGACGAGGGCGAGATCTTCAACGCCTATCATGAAGTCGCTTCGATCCGCGACAAGGACGAGTTCCTGATCCCCTTCATCGACGTGCTGACCGATCCCGCATTCACGACCGGCACCACCGAGGCGGACCAGAAGCTGCTCAAGTCGCTGATCGTGTTTGCCTGCCTGATGGAAGGCCTGTTCTTCTATGTCGGCTTCACGCAGATCCTTGCGCTGGGCCGTCAGAACAAGATGATGGGCGCGGCCGAGCAGTACCAGTACATCCTGCGCGATGAGTCCATGCACTGCAACTTCGGCATCGACCTGATCAACACCATCAAGATGGAGAATCCTCACCTCTGGACACCCGAGTTCAAGGACGAGATCAAAGCGTTGTTTTTGCAAGCCGTAGAGTTGGAATATCGCTACGCAGAGGATACAATGCCGCGTGGTGTGCTAGGGCTGAATGCACCCATGTTCAAAGGCTACCTCCGCTTCATCGCAAATCGTCGCGCACAGCAAATTGGTCTGGAAGCGATGTTCGCGCAAGAAGAAAATCCGTTCCCCTGGATGAGCGAGATGATCGACCTGAAGAAAGAGCGAAACTTTTTCGAAACAAGGGTCATCGAATACCAGACGGGTGGAGCGCTTAACTGGGATTAAGTTAAAGCGACAAACGACAGCGGTTGGCTTCATCGGCATCAGCATCAGGACGGCATGGCAGTGGGTCCGTCCCCGGGTAGTGATATCGGTGGGATGCATGAAAGCGTGAACCGCTGCCCAAGATGAACTGGAACCAGAAAGACGGTGGGCCAAGAAAGGGTAAAACCGAATTGAATGGACAGTAGAAGATCTGAACGCTCTGACCTGCAAACGCCGCTGCGCCCGATCCTGTCGGGCAAGGCGGCGTTTTCTTCGAAAAACGGTTTGTCCTTTTTGAAACAGTATTCCGACGCCGGCTTTGTGGCCGGCGTTTTTTTTGGCGGTCGCCGCGCGCTTGCGCGCCGCAACCGCCAATGATGGCTGAAGTGCTGCATGAACGAGGAGATGCAGCAGTTCAGCTGGTGCCGAATTCATTAGCGCAAGCGCAGCCTGCTTGTGCCGATGAATAACCCGCCCGGGGCAGCGCGATGCCACGTGCGGGTTCGATCTTTAGCTTGATTTCCTATCACGTGAAGGAGAAACAAATGGCAACAGCAGCAAAGAAAACCGCAGCGAAGAAAAGCGCTGCGAAAAAAGCTGCTACCGGCAAGCCGGTAGCAAAGAAGGCAGCCGCTCCGGCCAGCAAAGCGGTCGCCAAGAAGGCCGTAGCCAAGAAGGCCGTAGCCAAGAAGGCCCCGGCAGCAAAGAAGGCGGTCGCCAAGAAGGCCGTAGCCAAGAAGGCAGTCGCCAAGAAGGCCCCGGCAGCAAAGAAGGCCGTCGCCAAGAAAGCCGTGGCGAAGAAGGCCGTAGCCAAGAAAGCGGTCGCTAAGAAGGCTGTAGCCAAGAAAGCACCGGCAGCGAAGAAGGCCGTCGCCAAGAAGGCAGTCGCCAAGAAGGCAGTCGCCAAGAAGGCGGTCGCTAAAAAGGCCGTCGCCAAGAAGGCCCCGGCAGCCAAGAAGGCCGTCGCCAAGAAAGCCGTCGCCAAGAAGGCCCCGGCTGCCAAAAAGGCCGTCGCCAAGAAAGCGCCAGCCAAGACGGCAGTAGCGAAGAAGGCACCGCAGGCGGCGCCAGCGAAGAAGGCTGCAGCACCGGCCAAGACCGCAGCGCCTAAGAAAGCGGCAGCCCGTAAAAGCGCAGCCACCACGGCAGCCAAGACCGCTGCACCAGCAGCACCAGCAGCAGCGCCCGCCGCACCGGCAACGCCCGCTGTGAAGACCGTGATCAACCCGGCTGCAGCCTGGCCGTTCCCGACCGGCACCAACCGTCCTTAAGACGCTGGCTGCTTGGTCGCCCGCTTAAGTTCGGGCACAATGCCCGCTGCATGACCGCGCGTCATGCAGCGGGTTTTTTATCAGGGGGTACAACGCCGTGCTGTACAGCATTTTTGGTTTGATCGTCGATACCGTCACCGGCATCCTGGGTGCGCTTTTCCTGGTGCGTTTCTGGATGCAGGCAGTGCGGGTGCGCCCGCCCATGGCCTTTGCGCATTTCATGTTCCAGGCAACCGACTGGCTGGTCAAGCCGCTGCGCCGGCTGCTGCCGGGCGTGGGCGGCTATGACTGGGCCTCGCTGATCGGCGCCTTCCTGATGATCATGGTGTCGGTCGCGCTGGACCTGCTGATCGCCGCCAGCGTCACGCCGCAGGCCCTGATCGTGCTGTCGCTGCTGCGGCTGGTGCAGTGGATGCTGTATGGCCTGATGGGCCTCCTGCTGATTGAAGTGATCTTCAGCTGGGTCAATCCGCATGCGCCGCTGGCGCCGCTGGTCAGGGCCATGAACGAGCCCATGATGCGGCCGCTGCGCCGGGTGATACCGCTGATGGGCGGCATCGACCTCAGCCCCATCGTGGCCTTCCTGCTGCTGCGCATTGGGCTGTCGGTCAGCAGCGCGCTGCTGCTGCCGCTGGCTTTCTGAGCTTATAGGGCGGCTGGCTTAATCCAGCCGCTCGATGCGCGCCGTGCCCCGGCTGTGGGTGACCCTGACCTTGTCGCCCACCTTGAACACTTCCGTCGTCATCACTTCTTCCGTGGCAACGCTGCCATTGTCATAGCGCAGCTGCAGGCGGGCGATGGCGTCCGCCGATGGCGGCATCTCCACGCCGATCACCATGGCGTTGCGCACAACCGTGGTTCCCTGCGTCGATGATGTGGAAGGCAGGCCGGGGTCGCCGGCGCAACCCGACATCGCGGCGAGGGCCAGGCTGATGCCCAGTATCTTGCGCATGCTGTTCTCCCTGTCTGTGCGTTCTCAGAAACGGTAACCGAAAGCCTGCTCGAAGCGCTCTTCGATTTCGGCCAGCGACGGCGCATGATTCTGGCCGCCCTGATGGGTGATCTTGATCGCGCCCATCAGGCTGGCGATGCGGCCCGTGGTTTCCCAGTCAAAACCACGCGACAGGCCATGCATCATGCCGGCGCGGAAGGCGTCGCCGCAGCCGGTAGGGTCGACCACCTTCTCGACCGGCACACAGGGTATGTCGATGCGCTTGCCGCCGGTGTGGATTTCAGAGCCGCGCTCGCCGCGGGTCACGACCAGCGCGTCCACCTTGCCGGCGATGTCGGCAAGGGACAGGCCGGTGCGTTCCATCAGCAGCTCGGCCTCGTAGTCGTTGACTGCAACCCAGGTGGCAAGTTCAATGAAGCGGGTGAGTTCGGCGCCGTCGAACATCGGCAGGCCCTGGCCCGGATCGAAGATGAAGGGCACGTTCAGGTCGGCGCACTGCTGCGCATGCTGCAGCATGCCGTCGCGGCCATCGGGCGCAATGATGGCGAGCTTGACGGCGCCGGCGTCGGCAACCTTGTTCTCGAAGGACACTGACATCGCGCCCGGATGGAAGGCGGTGATCTGGTTGCTGCCGGCATCGGTGGTGATGAAGGCCTGCGCGGTATAGGCATCGTCTATCGTGCGGATGCAGCGACGCGAGATATCCAGCTGGTCCAGCCGTTCATGATAGGCGCCGCCGTCCTGGCCTATGGTGGCCATGATCAGCGGATCGCCGCCCAGAAGCTTCAGGTTATAGGCAATGTTGCCGGCGCAGCCGCCAAACTCGCGGCGCATGCTGGGCACTAGGAAGGCCACATTGATCTTGTGCAGCTGATCGGCCAGCAGGGCTTCGGAAAAGCGGCCGCCGAAGGCCATGATGGTATCGAAGGCAAGCGAGCCGCAGATGAGGGCAGTCATGGAGAGTCCGTTTTGGATAAAGGGTGAGGATCAGGGATAGAACAGGTAGACGCGAAAACCGGCGGCCTTGACCTGCGTGAGATTGAATACCAGCCGTGCCGGCTGCTCGGAATTGGGTGCAAAGCCTTCTGCGGGATCCTGGCCGGCGGGCAGGTAGTCGCGCGGTGCGATTACCCGGCGCGCCACCGCGGCCTCGTTGGCGTCGTTCAGGGTCAGCTCGATGTGCGGCCATTGCTGGCGGGTAGCGCTGCGGTTGCGCAAGAGGGCCAGCAGGGTGAAGGTGTCGGTGTTGCCGGGCAGGGCCTGCAGCTCGCTCGATTCGATGGTCACCATCTCGATATGCGCTGGCAGGCCGACCGTGCAGCCGGCAAGGCGGCACAGGCCGGCCAGCATGGTGGAGGCCGCGGGCGACGCGGCTGCCAGCTGCACCCGGAAGTGGTACACGATCTGAAAGAGCAGCAGCAGCGCCAGAAAGACCGATCCGGCCAGCAGGCCCAGCCGGGTACTGCGTGCCAGGCGTTGCTGGCGACGGGCGCGCATCACGAAGTCCGGCTCCGCCGAGTCGAGCGCGTCGATTGCATCTTCATCGGGGCGGGCACGCTTGCCGCTCATGCCGCGCCACGGCTTGCTCTTCAGGTCGTCGATCACGCGTCCAAGGTCGTCGCCGCTGTCGGCGGCGCGTGTACTTGTGCCTGTGCCTGCCTCGGCCGGCTCCGCAGCCGGCGCGGCAGCCATGCGCGGCAATGAAAACGCGGGCTGGGCAGGGGGCTGTGGCGCGCCGGGCGGCGGCGTCGTGTCGGGCCTCCCGGTCTCTTCATCGAAATGGGAGAAGTCCATCAGCGTCATGCGCAGCAGCGGATCGGGCGATGGCTGCTCGGTGGCCGGAGTATCGGCTGCGGGCGGCATGGCGGGCGCGGCGGGCGTCGCTGGCGTGTTGAGCGGCGGTTGCGCCGTCGCAGCCGAAGTAGCGGCGGCAGTAGTCGAGGCAGCCGGCGCGGCCGGCGAACCTGCTTCCGCCTGCGGCGCAGTGGCAGGTGCCGACGGCTCCATCGGCCGCAGCAGGTGTTCGGTGCCGTTGAAGATTTCCTTGCAGGCGCCGCAGCGCACCAGGCCGCCACGCAGCTTGAGCTGGTCCTGGACGACCCGGAACGTGGTCCGGCAGTGCGGGCAGCGTGTTGCCAGCACCATTGCCATTACCGGCCGCCGTCGGCCTTGGCGGCACCTGCAAGCGCCACCCAGCCTTCACGTTCGGCCCAGACGCTCAGCGCAATATAGGGCGCATAGGCATCGATGACTTCCTGCGCCTGGCGCGCCAGCACGCCCGACAATACCAGGGCGCCGCCTGGCCTGACCCGGCCGGCCAGCATCGGCGCCATCAGCTTCAGCGGGCTTGACAGGATGTTGGCCACTACCACGTCGTAGCGTGTCTGCGCTTCGGTGGCGCCGAACTGGTCGGGCAGGTAATAGGCAATGTCGCAGTGGTTGCGCTGCGCATTGAAGTTGGCCGATTCGATCGCCTGCGGGTCAATGTCCACACCGGCCACTGGCGTTGCGCCAAGTTTCGCGGCCACCATGGCCAGGATGCCGGAGCCGCAGCCATAGTCGAGCACAGACAGGCCGCGCGGCGGATGGGATTCCAGCCATTCCATGCATAGCCGGGTAGTGGGATGGCTGCCGGTGCCGAAGGCCAGGCCAGGGTCCAGTTCCAGCACCAGCGCATCCGGATCGGGCGCGTCATGCCAGCTCGGCACCACCCAGATGTTCCTGCCGATATGGATGGGCTCGAACTGCGATTGCGTCAGCCGCACCCAATCCTGGTCCGCCACCGTGCGCAGCTCATGCCGTACCTCGCCGGCGGACAGGCCCAGCGCCGCCAGCGCGTCGCCGATGATGGCGTTGTGGTCGGCATCGGCATCGGCCAGCGCCACCACGCGGCTGCGTTCCCAGCCCGGCTGGGTCGGCTCCATGCCGGGTTCGCCAAACACCGGCTGCTCGGCATCGGTGCCGGCATCGGCATCTTCCACCGACACCGACAGCGCGCCGGCTTCCATCAGCGCGTCCGACAGCAGTTCGGCCTGGTGCAGGGGTACTTCGATCACGATTTCGGTCCAGCTCATGAGAATTCCGTCGGTTTGGATGGAGGGTGTCCGGCCTGGCCGCTATATATAACAGCTTTGTTCAGGATGGGAAGCGCAATCGTAGCGCGCAATCGGCAATGGGCAATGGGCAATCACGAATGCAAGCGGGCGGCATGCCGCCCGCTTGCAAAAGCACAGTGGCCGGCGCCTGCCGGGCCCTGCATCACCCCGGATTAAGCCGCTTCCTTGGGCAAGTCCGGCTTGGTCGCCAGCTTGTGCTCCAGGTAATGGATATTGGTGCCGCCTTCGATGAAGCGCGCATCCACCATCAGTTCGCGGTGCAGCGGGATGTTGGTCAGGATGCCTTCGACCACCATTTCCGACAGCGCGATCTGCATGCGGCGGATGGCCTGCTCACGGGTGGCGCCATAGGCGATCACCTTGCCCACCATGGAGTCGTAATGCGGCGGCACGTAGTAGCCGGCATAGGCATGGGAGTCGACCCGGATGCCGGGGCCGCCGGGCGGATGCCAGGAGGTGATGCGTCCCGGCGAGGGCGTGAACTTGAACGGGTCTTCGGCATTGATGCGGCATTCGATCGCATGGCCCTTCAGCTCGACATCGCGCTGGCGGAAGCGCAGCTTCTCGCCGGCGGCGATGCGGATCTGTTCCTGCACCAGGTCGATGCCGGTGATCATCTCGGTTACCGGATGCTCGACCTGGATGCGGGTATTCATCTCGATGAAGTAGAACTCGCCGTTCTCATACAGGAACTCGAAGGTGCCGGCGCCGCGGTAGCCGATGCGGCGGCAGGCTTCGGCGCAGCGGTCGCCGATCTTCTCGATCAGCTTGCGCGCAATGCCGACTGCCGGCGCTTCCTCGATCACCTTCTGGTGGCGGCGCTGCATCGAGCAGTCGCGCTCGCCCAGCCAGACGGCGTTCTTGAATTCATCGGCCAGCACCTGGATTTCCACGTGGCGCGGATTTTCCAGGTACTTCTCCATATAGACTTCCGGGTTGCCGAAGGCGGTGCCAGCCTCGGTGCGGGTCATCGTCACCGCCGACAGCAGCGCCGCCTCGGTATGCACCACGCGCATGCCGCGTCCGCCGCCGCCGCCGGCGGCCTTGATGATGACCGGATAGCCGACCTTGCGGGCAATACGGATGATTTCCTTCGGGTCTTCCGGCAGCGCGCCGTCCGAGCCGGGCACGCAGGGCACGCCGGCCTTGATCATGGCCTGCTTGGCGGACACCTTGTCGCCCATCAGGCGGATCGCGTCCGAGCGCGGGCCGATGAAGACGAAGCCGGACTGCTCCACCCGCTCGGCGAAGTCGGCGTTCTCGGACAGGAATCCGTAGCCGGGATGGATGGCTTCGGCATCGGTGACTTCGGCTGCGCTGATAATGGCCGGCATGCTCAGGTAGCTCAGGGACGAGGCAGCCGGGCCAATGCAGACCGATTCATCGGCCAGCTTCACATACTTGGCTTCGCGGTCGGCTTCCGAGTGGACGACCACGGTCTTGATGCCCATCTCGCGGCAGGCGCGCTGTATGCGCAGCGCAATTTCGCCGCGGTTGGCAATGAGGATTTTTTCAAACATGGTTGGGGAGTGTCAGTCAGGGTGTCGGCGTTAAGGGGGACAAACAGGGACAGGCATGGCCGCGGCGGAGGAGCCGCCGCAGGCCGCTCCCTGTCATCCGATGATGAACAGCGGCTGACCGAACTCGACTGGCTGGCCGTTCTCGACCAGGATTTGCTGGATCACGCCGGAAGCATCGGCATCGATCTCATTCAACAGCTTCATTGCCTCGATGATGCACAGGGTGTCGCCTTCCTTGACGGTGGCGCCGATGTCGACGAACGGCGCCGAGCCAGGCGATGCGGCGCGATAGAAGGTGCCGACCATCGGCGACTTCACCACATGGCCCGTGGGTACGGCTTCGATGGCGGCGGCAGCCGGAGCGGCCGGCGCCGGCGCGGCGCTCTGGGCCGGTTGCTGCGCCATGGCCTGCGGCTGCATCATCACCAGCTGGTTATGCGGAGTAGCCGAGGATTTGACGATGCGGACCTTGCTTTCGCCTTCAGTCACTTCAAGCTCGGCGATATCTGATTCTGCGACCAGGTCGATCAAGGTCTTCAGTTTACGTAAATCCATGGGAACCCCTCAAAATATTCGTAGTAGTAATCGGCAGAAACTTGCCGATCGATTGCAATTATTGTGATTTAAAGCTTTTTGAGCGCGAAATCGATCGCGGCACGGTAACCTTCGACCCCCAGGCCGCAGATCACGCCGACAGCGATATCGGAGAGAAACGATTTGTGGCGGAAGGGTTCGCGCTTGTGGATGTTGGAAATATGGATTTCCACAAACGGAATGGCGACGCCAGCCAGCGCATCGCGCAAGGCAACGCTGGTATGCGTCAGTCCACCGGGATTGATGATGATGGCGTCGACCTTTTCAAGACGTGCTGCCTGAATCCGGTCGATCAATGCGCCTTCGTGATTGCTCTGGAATGTCGCGATGACAGCATCGGCGGCGCTTGCCTGTGCCTGTGCTGCCTGCTCAACGTCCGCCAAGGTGGTCGATCCATACACTTCCGGCTCACGGGTTCCCAGCAGATTCAGGTTGGGACCATTGAGCAAGAGTAGATTTTTTGCCATCGAGGTGGATTCCAATTGACGAAGTTGGCGGCATTTTGCCGGTAAATCCTGAAGATTGGCAAGGAAAATGCGCCAAACCTGCTTACAAGGCGTTCAGATCGCGCCGCAGCTCGTCCATTTTCAGCCGCCCGAGATAGGTCTTCCTGACCTTGCCCGACGCATCCAGCAGTACGGTAAACGGCAAGCCGCCGGCCTGGTTGCCCATCTGGCGCGACAGTTCGGAGCCGTCGATGCCGGCCACGTAGAGCGGATAGCCGATCTGGTATTTCTCGGCAAACGCGCTGATGCTGGCCGGATTATCGATCCCGATGCCGAGGATCTGGATGTTCCTGGGCTGAATCTCCTTTTGCAGCGCGGTCAGTTCCGGCATTTCCTCGACACAGGGCGCGCACCAGGTCGCCCAAAAATTCAGCACCAGCGCCTGGCCCTTCCATTTGGTCATTGCGATGTTTTCGCCCTTGGCGTCGGGCAGGGTGCGGTTGTAGAAGCCGGCGCTGGCCTCGGGTTGCGCGGGCTGGGTGGCGAAGCGCTTGCTGCCGAACCAGGCGCCGGCCAGGCCGAAGACGACGGCAACGGCGAGAAGCGGCAGCATGCCCCGCCTCATTTGGCTTCTTTCTCGATCAGCGCGCGAACGGCGTCGATATTGGCCCGTTCCGGGCGATCCGGGTCGGCCGGCTTGCGGGCGGCACGCAGGTCGTTGTAGTCATACAGCGCCAGGTGGACGCCGTCGTTGCCGCGCAAAAAGGACAGGGTTTCGACCGGGTCCCCGCGCTTGTGGAAATGCGGCGATTCCGATACTTCGAACTGGATGTTCCGGTTCATCAGGAACACGGCGACATCCTTGGTGTTTTCCACGAACAGCTGGAGATGGATATCCGACTGGTCGCCGGCGGTGCCGTTGAGCACGGCGCCGGTCAGGTAGGGCGAAAAGTCGGCAAGTTCGGTCATCAATTGCAAGGCCAGCTTGCGCAGGTGCAGCAGCCGCGCCGGCTGGGTGGCTGAAAAAAACAAGTCGTTATAAACCCGCACTTCATCCTCTATTTGTGCATTGTCGGGCAGAATATCGCCCCTGACCTTGACGTCGCCCAGGATCTGCCGGGCGGCGCGCCGCTTGGCGGTGCCATAGTCAGCGCCGTCTTCCGCGATCATGCGGGCTGCCGCTGCGGCAATTTCGGCGCGCAATAATTCGGTTTCCGTGGGGTGGCTACTCATGGTTTTCGGTAAGTGGCAAGGCGGGCCTGGTCCGGCGGGTCGGGTAGAATCCCGGTTAATTCAATCCGAAATTGTACAATGCATATACATATCCTTGGCATTTGCGGCACGTTCATGGGCGGCCTGGCCGTGCTGGCACGCCAGGCGGGCCACAAGGTCACCGGTTGCGACGCCAATGTCTATCCGCCGATGAGCACCCAGCTGGAAGAGCAGGGCATTGCGCTGATCGAGGGCTTTGGCGCCGAGCAGATCGCGCTGCAGCCCGACCTGTACGTGATCGGCAACGTGGTGTCGCGCGGCAATCCGCTGATGGAAGAAATCCTCAACCGCGGCCTGCCCTATACCTCCGGCCCGCAGTGGATAGGCGAGCACATCCTGCGTCATCGCTGGGTCTTGGCAGTGGCTGGTACCCACGGCAAGACCACCACGTCCTCGATGCTGGCCTGGATACTGGAAGACGCCGGCTATGCGCCGGGCTTCCTGATCGGCGGCGTGCCGATGAACTTCGGCATCTCGGCGCGGCTGGGCGGCGAGGGCAGGGACAGGGAGTCCGCCTTCTTCGTCATCGAAGCCGATGAATACGACACCGCCTTCTTCGACAAGCGCAGCAAGTTCGTGCACTACCACGCGCGCACCGCGATCCTGAACAATCTGGAATACGATCACGCCGACATCTTCCCCGATCTGGCCGCCATCGAGACCCAGTTCCATCACCTGGTGCGCACCGTGCCGGGCGTGGGCCGGCTGGTGGTCAATGCCCGCGAACCGGCGCTGGAGCGGGTGCTGGCGCGCGGCTGCTGGAGCGAGAAGGAACTGTTCGGCGCGCGTGACGCGTCCGGCTGGAGCCTGCATGAGCATCACGACGGCAGCTTCGATGTCTTCCTCGACGGCGAGCAGCAGGGCACGGTGCAATGGAAGCTGTCGGGCGAGCACAACCGCCTGAACGCCCTGGCGGCGATTGCCGCGGCGCGCCATGTCGGTGTGCCGCCTGCGCAGGCGATTGCCGCGCTTGGAAATTTCGAGAGCGTGCGGCGGCGCATGGAAGTGCGCGGCGTGGTCAATGAGATCACGGTCTATGACGACTTCGCCCATCATCCGACCGCGATCGCCACCACCGTGGCCGGCTTGCGCAAGCAGGCCGGCGGCAATGCCCGCATCCTGGCGGTGCTGGAGCCGCGTTCCAACACCATGAAGCTCGGCGCGATGAAGGATGCGCTGCCCGACAGCCTGGCCGAAGCTGACCTGGTGTATGGCTATGGCGCGGCTAGCGGCAAGGATGCGCTGGGCTGGAGCCTGGCCGATGCGCTGGCGCCGCTGGGCGCGCGGGCGCAGGCGTTCAATGACATCGACGCGCTGGTGGCAGCGGTCGCCCGCGACGCCCGTCCCGGCGACCAGGTGCTCGCCATGAGCAATGGCGGCTTCGGCGGCGTGCACCAGAAGCTGCTCGACGCGCTGGCGCGGCGCTGAAGACAACACCAATCCATGATCGTCTATCTGCACGGATTCCGCTCCTCGCCGCAGTCCTTCAAGGCGCGCCTGCTAAACCAGCGGCTGCACGCGCTTGGCCGTGGCGCGGACTATCTGTGCCCGCAGTTGCCTGCCTCGCCGGCGGGGGCCATCGCCCTGGTGCAGTCGCTGATCGCCGGCCAGTCGCCGCAGCAACTGACGCTGATCGGCTCGTCCCTGGGTGGCTACTATGCGACCTGGCTGGCCGAGCAAACCGGCTGCCGCGCGGTGCTGCTGAACCCGGCGGTGTCGCCGCCGGGCGACTTGGAAAAATATGTCGGCATCACCACCGGCTGGCATGACGGCCAGCCTTTCGAATTCAAGCGGGAATACATCGCCGAGCTGCAGGCGCTGGCGGTGCAGCATATCAGCCAGCCGGAGCGTTATTTCCTGGTCGCGGCCACCGGCGACGAGGTGCTGGACTGGTGCGACATGACCCGCCACTATGCCGGCGCGCGGCAACTGGTGATACAGGGCAGCGACCACGGCCTGTCCGGCTTTGCCGACCAGATCGACGCGGTGCTGGCATTCTGCGACGGCGCGGAGCCGCTGGCGTGAATCGCTGGCTCGCCCATCTGCCGCCGGGCAGTGCGCCGCCATTGCTGCGGCCCTGGCTGATCGAGCCCGGCTCCCTGACCGCCAGGCTGCAGGCGCACAGCCGGCACTTTGAAGTCAGGCTGCTACGGCAGTCGCATGGCGTATGCCAGCCGGACCAGGCCGCCGTGATTGGCCTTTCGCGCGCGGCCCGGGTGCGCGAGCGTGAGGTGCTTTTGTGCTGCGATGGCGAAGCGGTGGTGTATGCCCATACCGTGACGGCATTGTCCAGCGCCGCCGACTGGCCCTTCTTCCATCGCCTGGGCCAGCGCTCGCTTGGCACGGCGCTGTTTTCCGACCCCCTGATCGCGCGCGGCTGCCTGCAGCATGCGCGCCTCCATGCGCGCCATGCACTGGCGCGCCGTGCCGCGGCCGCGGCGCCCGCGTGCGGCAACGAGCGGGTGCTCCATGCCCGCCGCTGTCTCTACCGACGGCACCGCGGGCTGTTGCTCGTGACTGAATTATTTCTGCCGACACTGGCACGACTGGCGCCGCGGCGCTGATTCCCTTACCCGATACAAAACAGGCAGTGACTGATGAATCTATTTTTTGAAGAGTCCGGCGATTTCAAGGCCGGCGCGGTGTTATCCCAGCAGGGCGAGGCCTACCAGGTCGAACTGCCGACGGGCAAGCGGGCCAAGGTCAGGGCGCGCGACGTGCTGCTGCAGTTCGCCGCGCCGACACCGGCCGAGATGCTGGCCGATGCGCAGCGTATCGCCGATGAAGTCGACCTCGACTTCCTGTGGGAAGTGGCGGGCCAGGAAGAGTTCGGCTTTGCCGAGCTGGGCACGGAATATTTCGGCCATGCGCCGCAGGCCCATGAGGCGGCCGGCCTGGTGCTGAAGCTGCATTCGGCGCCCATCTATTTTCATCGCAAGGGACGCGGCCGCTACAAGGCGGCGCCCGAGGCGACCCTGAAGGCGGCGCTGGCCGGCCTGGAAAAGAAGCGGCAGCAGCAGCTGGTGCAGGCCGGCTATGTCGAGGAACTGAAGGCCGGCCGCTTGCCGGAGGCGATGAAGCCGATCACCACCCAGCTCCTGTTCAAGCCGGACAAGAACAGCATCGAGTACAAGGCGCTGGACGCGGCCGCCTCGGAGCTGCAGACCACGCCGCAGCGGCTGATGCTGTCGGTCGGCGCGATCGCCTCGCCCAAGGAACTGCATTTCACCCGCTTCCTGCTGGAGAACTTCCCCAGGGGCACCGGCTTTCCGCCCGTGGCCATTCCGCCGCGGCCGTCGCTGCCGGTGGCCGACGTGCAGGCGTTTTCGATCGACGATGTCACCACTACTGAAATCGACGACGCCTTCTCCGTCACCCGCCTGGACGACGGCAAGGTCCGCATCGGCATCCATATCGCCGCCCCCGGCCTGGGCATTGCCCGCAACGACGCCATCGATGCCATCGCCCGCCAGCGCATGTCCACTGTCTATATGCCCGGCGACAAGATCACCATGCTGCCGGATGAGCTGGTGGCGGCATTCACGCTGGCTGAAGGACACACCTGCCCGGCGCTGTCGCTCTACCTGACGCTCGACACCACGGACTGGAGCGTGATCGCCAGCGAAACCCGCAGCGAGGCGGTGCCGATCGCGGCCAACCTGCGCCACAACGACCTCGATGAACTGGTCACCGAAGACAACCTGGCCCAGGGCGCCGGCGACTATCCGTACAAGGAAGAGATCGGATTGCTGTGGCAGTGGGCGCAGGTGCTGGAACAGGGCCGTCAGGTCAAGCGCGAGTCGTTCGGCCTGAAACCGGAGCAGAACAACCGGGTCGACTTCAATTTCTATGTCGAGGACGACGTCGTCACCATCAGCCGCAGGAAGCGCGGCGCGCCGCTGGACAAGATCGTCGCCGAGCTGATGATCCTGGCCAACAGCACCTGGGGCAAGCTGATGCACGACCATGGCGTTCCCGGCATCTATCGGGCGCAGGGCGGCGGCAGTGGCGGCTGGGCCACGCGCATGCAGGTGCGCATGGTCACCCACGCGGCGCCGCACCAGGGCCTGGGGGTGGACCAGTATGCATGGAGCACCTCGCCGCTGCGCCGCTACACCGACTTGGTCAACCAGTGGCAGATCATGGCCTGCGTGCAGCATGGCGTGACCGCCCCGCTGGCCGCGCCGTTCAAGCCCAAGGATGCCGACCTGTTCGCCATCGTGTCCGCCTTCGACGCCGCCTATGCCGCCTATGCCGAGTTCCAGTCCTCGATGGAACGCTACTGGTGCCTGCGCTGGCTGGCGCAGGAGCAGGCGCGCCAGGTCGAGGCCGTGGTGCTGAAGGACGAGATCGTGCGCCTGGTCGACATTCCGCTGGTGCTGAAGCTGTCCGGCATGGCGCAGCTGGCGCGCGGCACCCAGGTCAGGCTGGACCTGCTGCGCTGGGACGAGGTCGACCTGTCGGTCGAGGCGCGCCTGCTGGAAGTGGAAGCCGGTCCGGGCGACGACACACTGGCCGAGGCCGACGATGCGCTGGCCGACGAGGCCGAACTGGCGGCCGGCATGCCGCCGCTGGAAGCCGATCCGGCGCAGCAGACCGAGGCCGCCGAGTCGGTGGAAGCGGGCGCCGACGCCCGTGCCGATGCCGCGCCGCCTGTTGCGTGAAACCGCCGGCAACGTGGCCGGCCGGCAAATCCCGGCCGCCCGTTTTGCCCTTTGGCGTAAAATCGACGTCCCGATGAAATCTGACTAAGCTGCGCGTGAAGCATTTCCTACAAGACCGCACCCTGGTGATCGCGGTCGTCATTTCCCTGCTGGTGCATGCCGTGCTGCTCGCCGTGCGCTTCGCCGCGCCCGAGCCGGTGCGCTTCAAGCCGGTCGACCCCGGCCTGGAAGTCATCCTGGTCAATGCCCGGCACGAGAAGAAGCCGGTCAAGGCCGAGGCGCTGGCCCAGGCCAACCTCGACGGCGGCGGCAATGCCGACGCCGGCCGCGCCAAGTCGCCGCTGCCCAACCTGAAGAAGAGCGAGGACGGCGACAATATCAAGGCGGCGCGGCGGCGCGTGGCCGAGCTGGAAGAACAGCAGAAGATCCTGGCGCAGAACGCCAAGCAGACCCGCAACAAGGCGCCCAGGACCACGCCGCAGGACACGCCGAGCGCCACGCCGCCGACGCCGGCCGCGCCCGACGACAATGAGAACGCCCGCGCATTGGCGCGGGCCGAAGCCGAGATCAACCGCCAGATCGAGGACTACAACAAGCGGCCGCGCAAGACCCAGATCACGCCGAGCACCCGCGAGGTCGGCTATGCGATGTATTACAGCCAGCTGCAAAAGCGCATCGAGAATATCGGCACCCTGAACTTCCCGCAGCAGAACGGGAAGAAGCTGTACGGCGAGCTGGTGGTGTACATACCGGTGTTCCAGGACGGCACCATCTATGACAAGGAAGGCGGCCCGCGCGTGGAGCGCTCGTCGGGCAACCCGGCGCTGGACGAGGCGGCCTTGCGCATCGTGCGCCGCGCCGCGCCCTTCGGCCGCTTCCCCGACAACATGCGCACCAGCGGCAAGGACGACGTGTGGGAAATCATCACGCGCTTCAAGTTCACCCGCGACGATGCGGTGCAGACCGAACTGCGTGGAGGAAGCAGCTGATGACTGACAACTATGCCGTGATCGGCAACCCGATCGCCCACAGCAAGTCGCCCGAGATCCATGCGCGCTTCGCGCAGCAGACCGGCGAGGATATCCGCTACGAGCGGCTGCTGGCGCCGCTGGACGGCTTCGCGCAGACCGTGGCCGCCTTCATGCAGGCCGGCGGGCTGGGGGCCAACGTCACCGTGCCGTTCAAGCTGGAAGCCTATGCGCTGGCCACCGAGCTGAGCGTGCGGGCGCAGGCGGCCGGCGCGGTCAACACGCTGCGCTTTTCCGGCGACGTGATCTATGGCGACAACACCGATGGCGTCGGTCTGGTGACCGACATCGTCCGCAATGCCGGCGTGGCGCTGCAGGGCAGGCGGCTGCTGCTGCTGGGCGCCGGCGGCGCCGCGCGCGGCGTGCTGCTGCCGCTCCTGGACCAGCAGCCGGCGGAGATCGTGATAGCCAACCGCACGCCGGAGAAGGCGCACCTGCTGGTGCAGGAATTCTCGGCGCCGCATGGCGTGCTGCGCGCCAGCGCCTTCGATGCGCTCGACGCCATGTTCGACGTGGTCATCAATGCCACCTCGGCCAGCCTGGAACAGGCGCTGCCGCCGGTGCCCGCCGCCTGCTTCGGCCCCGCCACGCTGGCCTACGACATGATGTACGGCCGCGACGCCACGCCGTTCATGCGCCTGGCCGAAAGCCACGGCGCCACCGCGCGCGATGGCCTGGGCATGCTGGTCGAGCAGGCCGCCGAATCCTTTTTCGTCTGGCGCGGCGTGCGCCCCGACACCGCGCCGGTGCACCAGGCGCTGCGCGCCCTGCTGTAGTTCATGCTGAGGAAGCTGCTGTTCTGGCTGGTGCTGGTGCCGGTCATCCTGGTGCTGGCGCTGCAGCTGTATTTCTTCGCGCAGATCTGGTGGTGGGTGGAGCACAATCCGACATCCACCAGCTTCATGCGCCAGCAGCTGTCGGTGCTGCAGCAAAAGAATCCGGACGCCAGGCTGCAGTTCCAGTGGGTGGACTATGAGCGCATCTCGGGCAACCTGAAGCGCGCCATCATCGCCTCCGAGGATGCCAATTTCTCAGGCCATGAAGGGATAGACTGGGATGCGCTGCAGAAGGCTTATGAAAAGAACAGCAAGCGCGGCAAGGTCGTCTCGGGCGGGTCCACCATCACCCAGCAGCTGGCCAAGAACCTGTTCCTGTCGGGCGAGCGCAGCTACCTGCGCAAGGGCCAGGAAGTGGTGATTGCCTACATGATCGAATACTGGATGGACAAGGAACGCATCTTCGAAATCTATCTGAACGTGGTGGAGTGGGGCAATGGCGTGTTCGGCGCCGAAGCCGCGGCGCGGCATTATTACGGCACGTCGGCGGCAAGGCTGTCTGCCAGCCAGGCGGCGCGGCTGGCGGTGATGCTGCCCAATCCGCGCTACTACGACCTGCACCGCGATTCGAGCTATCTGGCCCGTCGCAGCGGCCTGATCCTGCGTCGCATGGGCTCGGCCGAACTGCCCTGAAACCCGGTTTTGGCGGCACACGCAACAGGCCTTGCGCGGGTCTGCATTGGCTTCCGGTTATGACTTGCCTAGGCATGGCCTTGTCAGTACACTTGCGCTGTTTTTGTTCCTGGAGACCCGACTTGGGTAGTCCTTATTCAGACATGCGGCCATCATTGCATGGCCGGTTGGCGAGATAGCGCGCTGCATTCCCCAGTCGCCTCTCGCCAGTTTTGGTGGGCGGGCGCATCCAAAAGGCCGTATCGGCCGCGTTCCCTGATTTGTTACACACCCCTGGCGCATGCCAGGGGGCGCTGCGCTTGCGCGAGCGCTGCGGGCGGGAGGTCAGATGATCAATGTATTTGTGCTGCAAAACGGCCGGCTGAACCAGGTCAATATCAACAGCCGCGACGACCTGGTGCAGGCCGTGCCGGTATGGGTGGACCTGACCGATCCCAACGATGAAGAGCGCAACTGGGTCCGCAGCATCTATGGCGTGACGCTGCCGGGCGAGGATGAAGTCAAGGACATCGAGGCATCGGCCCGCTACTACGAAGCCGAGAATGGCGACCTGCATCTGCGCACCGACTTCCTGCTGGAAGACGACGACGGCCCGGCGCGGGTGGTGACGGTGGCGTTCATCCTGGCGCGCAACATGCTGTTCTCGGTGCATACCGACGACCTGCCGGTGTTTCGCCTGGTGCGCATGCGCGCCCGTTCCCGGCCGGGCTCCATCGACGACTACAAGGATGTGCTGCTGGACCTGTATGCCACCGACGCCGAGTATTCGGCCGATGCGCTGGAAGGCATCTACCAGAGCCTGGAGGAAGTCAGCCGCAGCGTGCTGCAGAAGGACTTCACCGACCAGGACGCGGCCGAGTCGCTCAATGCGATCGCCCAGGAGGAAGACCTGAACGGCCGCATCCGCCGCAACATGATGGACACCCGGCGCGCGGTCAGCTTCCTGATGCGCGGCCGCCTGCTCAATGCCGACCAGTTCGAGGAAGCGCGCCAGATCCTGCGCGACATCGAGTCGCTCGATGGCCACACCGCCTTCCTGTTCGACAAGATCAACTTCCTGATGGACGCCACCGTCGGCTTCATCAACATCAACCAGAACAAGATCATCAAGATCTTCTCCGTGGCTTCGGTCGCCTTCCTGCCGCCGACGCTGATCGCCAGCATCTACGGCATGAACTTCCGGCTGCTGCCTGAACTGAACTGGGATTTCGGCTATCCGTTTGCGTTGGTGCTGATGGTGGCCAGCGCGATTACGCCGTTCTGGTATTTCAGGAAGCGCGGATGGCTGAAGTAATCCGGTAAGGCTGTGACGTTGCCGCTGCGGCGGCGTCTGGGCTGCAATTCTCCTTCCGTGAAAGAGCAGGGCATGGTCCTGCATGCCCGCCAATGCTGCAACGATAGCGGCGGGCCAGAGCATCCGGCAGTAGCGGACGATGCCTGGCATCGCCGGCATGAAAACCGTGTGCTGCCCAACGCAATCGTTGGGCATTGAACTGCGCCGGCTTCTCAGACTCAACTGCAATTCTTTCCCTGTCCGGCGACAGCCACGTTTCGCCCGATCCAGTCCGGATTCAATTTCCGCTTCCGTTTTCCCAACCCGCGTCCTGCATTCAGGTCAAAGGGATTCGCACGGTATGCCGTGCCATCGCTGCTTACCGCTCCAATGCAAGGCAGCCACCAGGCAGGCAGGCGCAACATCATGCATTTCTGCAATGTTAAAAAAGGTTTGACACGGTCATTACACTCTATATACTCCGGTTGGATGGTGAGTGGATTCCAAGAGGAGTCCAACTGGAATCCTCAGAAATGGAGATGCGAACGTAAATGACACAGCCGACCGTACAGCCGCCCTTGCCGGTGAAGGCAAACGACACTGAAAAAGTGACCATCAACCTGGGCCTGGTCGATCTCGGGCAGATCGATCTGCTGGTCCAGGAAGGTTTTTATACCAACCGCACCGACCTGATACGCACAGCGATACGCAACCAGCTCGTGGCCCATGCCGACGTGATACGCCAGACCGTTACCCGCAAGAGCCTGGTGCTGGGTCTGCAGCATTTCTCCCGTGCCGACCTGGAAGCCCTGCAGGCCGCCGGTCAGACCCTGCGCATTCAGGTACTGGGGCTGGCCACGATCGCGCATGACGTGGCGCCGGAACTGGCGCTGGCCACCATCACCGATATTTCCGTACTGGGTGCGCTGCATGCCAGTCCAGCCGTCAAGGCCGCATTGGCCGGGCGGATACATTAAACGAACCCAAGAAAGCACAACATGAACATCAACCAGCAATTCCTGGCGCAAATGCAGGAAGCGGCGCAACTGCTGCAAACCGAAGGCCCGATGGCGGCCACCGCCGCCATCCAGCGCGCCCTAAACGGCGGCGCAACGCCTGCCGCTCCGCATGCCACGCCATCGGGCAAGGCGCAGCCTGATGGCCTGATCGACATCAATCCGGTCAGCGCCGCAGACGAGGCGCCCCAGCCGCCGCGCGCCGGCCTCTCGGGCCTGGCGCAGCGCCTGCGCGCCAGGATGGCCAGGGGTGCGGTGCAGGATGTGCAGGATGCGCAGCCTGATGGCGGCGGGAATCAGGCGCCGCTCAAGGGCCAGTTCCTGAGCCTGACCGCCAGCACGCCGGCGGGCAGCCGCACCTACAAGCTGTACATACCGACCAGCTATGCGCCGGGCGGCGCGCTGGTGGTCATGCTGCATGGCTGCAAGCAGCATCCGGACGACTTCGCCGCCGGCACCGGCATGAATGCGCTGGCCGAGGAGCATGGCTGCCTGGTTGCCTATCCGGCGCAGTCGAAGAATGCCAACGGTTCCAACTGCTGGAACTGGTTCCAGGCCGGCGACCAGCGGCGCGAGCGCGGCGAACCCGCCATCATCGCGGCCATTGCCCGCGATGTCCTGCGCGACTACAAGGCCGACCCGGCGCGGGTCTATGTCGCCGGGCTGTCGGCGGGCGGGGCGATGGCGGCCATCCTGGCAAGCGAATATCCCGACCTGTTCGCCGCCGCCGGCATCCATTCCGGGCTGCCGACCGGCGCCGCGCACGATGTGCCCTCGGCCTTTGCCGCGATGCAGAAAGGCTCGATCAAGGCGGCGCGCGCCGCCGGCATCCCGCTGATCGTGTTTCATGGCGACGCCGACAAGACCGTCCATCCGCGCAACGGGCAGGCGGTGCTGGCGCAACGCACCGCGGGACGTGCCAGCGCGGCCACGGTGGAGAAGGGGAAGGCGGCAAACGGCCGCGGCTACACCAGGGCGATACACCGCGACGGTAGCGGCAAGCTGCTGGCCGAGCACTGGACAGTGCATGGCAGCGGCCATGCCTGGTCAGGCGGCAGCCGGCGCGGCTCCTACACCGACCCGCAGGGGCCGGATGCATCGCGCGAGATGCTGCGCTTTTTCCTGGAGCACCGCAAGAACGCCTGAAGCAGAAGTGAAAGCGACGGGATGGCTGGCGCGCAGTTCAAGCCGCGTGCGCAGCAGCCATCCGGCCGTGCATCAGGCCTGGCCCCGATGCACGGCCAGCCCCGCCACATCGAGTTCGGCGCGCAGGATGCTGCCACTGACCGACTCCGTGCAGTAGAGCGTCGTGCGTCCGGCGCCGCCAAAGGCGATGTTGGTCAGCGACATGCCTTCGGTGCTGCGCACCACCATCACCGGCTCGGCGCGATGGTTGAGCACCCAGGCATAACCCAGCCCGGGATTGGCGACGATGACCCGGCCCTGCCGATCGACAGCCAGGCCATCCGGTCCGCTCGGTCCATAGGAGGTAAAGAACTGTCCGACCTTGGCCACGCTGCCATCGTCGAGCAGGGGAAGCCGCCACACCGCATTGCCCCGCGTGACCGCAAGGTAAAGCACTTTCTCGTCCGGCGACAGCGCCAGTCCGTTCGGGCTGGGCGCATTGGCCAGCAGCAGGTCGAGCTGCCCGTTCGAACGCAGCCGGTAGAGCCTTCCGGTCGGATCGTGCATGCCGGTCTGGCCCTGGTCGGTGAAGTACAGATTGCCCCGGGAATCGAAGACGAGGTCGTTGATGCCCTTGAAGGACTCGCTGTTGCGGCGGGTCAGGTACGGCCGCACCGCGCCGCTTTCAATCTCGCACAGCATCAGGCCATTCCTGTAGTCGGCAATCAGCAGTTCGCCCGGATTGAGGAACTTCATGCCGTTCGGTTCGCCATCGTATTCGGCGATCAGTTCCCATTCGCCCATGGGGCTGATGCGGAAGATCCGGCCAAAGGGGATGTCGGTGACGTAGAGATTGCCGAGGTCGTCGAAGACCGGGCCTTCGAGAAAGGAGTCGGTTGGCGCGCCGCCGCGATTGGCGTCGGCCCACAGCGAGCGCATGCCGGTGCGGCGGTAATGCGCCGGCATGCTGGTGAAGACCTCGGTGTCACGAAGCACCGGCGGTTGAAGAAGGACCATGCTGGCTTTCCTGTTATGCCCATCCTGATTCATGCCTGCCGGACGAAACGGATGGATGGTTTGGTCCGGCACAGGCGTAGCGAAGCTGGCAGGCTAGCCCGGTACCGCGGCTGGATGCCATCGACACGAGGCATCGCGTTCCGGGCCCGGCAGCGACTTCATGTTGCCGGCATGGCTGAGCCGGCAACATGAGACGCGCAGCCGATGTGACTCGACTAGCGGGCAAGCACCGCCAGCGCGTTGCTTGCCGCGCCTACGCCCATCTTCACATAGGCATCGCCGGTCACGCCACCGATGTGCGGGCTCAGCACCAGGTTGTCCGTGCCGAGGAACGGATGCCCGGCAACCATGGGCTCGACCTGGAAGCTGTCCAGCCCGGCGCTGGCGACCTGGCCCGACTTCAGTGCGTCAAGCAGGGCGGCTTCATCGATCAATCCGCCGCGCGCGGTGTTGATGATGATCACGCCCGGCTTGCAGGCTGCCAGCGTGCCGGCATTGATCAGGTTGCGGTTGTCATCGGTCAGCGGGCAGTGCAGCGAAATGACGTCGGACTCGCGCCAGATCGTCTCCAGGTCCGCCAGACGCACGAAGTCCGGCACTGCCTTTGCGTAGGGATCGAAGCCGATCACGCGCATGCCGACCGCATCGGCCATCTTCGCAAAGCGCTGGCCGATCGCGCCCAGGCCAATCAGGCCAACGGTGCGGCCCTCCAGTTCCAGGCTCTTGTGGGTCGACTTGTCCCAGTGGCCGGCATGCATGCGCGCATTGAGCGTGGTGACGGACTTGGCGCAGGCCAGCATCAATGCCAGCGCCTGCTCGGCAACCGCGGCAGCATTGGCGCCGGCGGCGGCAACGACTTCGATGCCGCGCGCGCGGGCCGCTACCTTGTCGATCGTGTCGGTGCCGCTGCCGTGTTTCGAAATGACCCTCAGCGAAGGCGCGGCCGCCATTGCACGTTCGCCGACCTTGCTGTAGCGGACGATGATGGCCACCGGATCATGCTGCCTGCACAGCGCGACGATGTCCTCCTCGCTCGGCGTCTTGCCGGCGAAGACGATCTCGTAGTCCCGCAGCAGCTGCAGCGCCGGCGCGGCAAGGTCGGCTCCCGTGACCAGTATGGTGGGCTTGCCCTGGTTCACAGGGTTTCTCCTTCCTTGATCACGCCGGCCGCCAGCAACGCGGCATCGAGCCAGCCCGGGCGCAGCGCCTTGCGGCTCTTGATGTCGGCAATGCGCCTGGTTTCCATGGCCACCTTTTCGGCGGCCAGCGGCAGCATGGCGGCTGCCTTGTCGCGCTCGATGACGGTGACGCCATCGCCATCGCCCACCACCAGGTCGCCTGGATTGACCGTCACGCCACCGATGGAAATCGGATGGTTGAGCCGGCCGGGCACGAATTTGGTCGGGCCGCTTGGATTGGTGCCGGCCGCATACATCGGGAAGCCCAGTTCGCGAATCGCTTCTGCGTCGCGCACGGCGCCGTCGATCACCACGGCCGCCACGCCCAGCGCCACGCATTGCTGCGACATGATTTCACCCATCAGCGCGCTGTTGAGATCGCCCTTGCCATCGACCAGGATCACGTCGCCGGGCTTGGCAATGGCCATCGCGGCATGGATCATCAGGTTGTCGCCGGGCCGCACTTCCACAGTGATGGCCGGGCCGGCGAATTTCATCGACGGCGCCAGCGGCGCGATGCGGCCGGAGAGGCCGCCACGGCGTCCCGCCACGTCGGCCAGGATGGAAGACGGATATTCGGCCGCGGCGGCAACGATTTCCGGGGCGACGCGGTCGATGTCGCGAATGACGTCGGGCAGTACGGCAGCTTGACTCATGAAAGTCTCCTTTGGTGTGCCGGCAATGCCGGCGATATGTAGTCGAAGAGGGAAGAGCGCAGCAGGCCTGCAAGTCCGGGACCGATGGGAAAACCCAGATGCGCGATCGATGTATCCGGGCTTGCGGCGTGCTGAAAAGCGACCACTGCAAGCGCCGGCGACAATGCATCGCCCGGCGCGGCTTGTGGTTCTCGGCCTTGAGTATTGATGCCTGAAGGCCTATAGTCCAATCGATTGTTTTTTGAGATTCATAATCTGGACTTTTGCAATGGACCTGCGGGATCTGCATTACTTTGAAGTCATCGCTGAACTCGAGCATATGGGACGGGCCTCGGAGCGCCTGCATCGCACCCAGCCGGCGCTGACCAGCTCGATCAGGCGGCTGGAGCAGGACTGCGGCGTGCGGCTGTTCGAGAAATCGGGACGTGGCATACGCCTGACCGAAGCGGGCCAGGTGCTGCTGAAGTGGGCGCGGCGCACCCGGCTGGACGTGCATGATGCGCAGCAGGAAATCAACCATCTCGCCCATGGCCTGGCGGGCACGGTGCGGGTCGGCATCGTGCCGACCGCGGCGCAGTTCCTGCTGCCGCCGGCCATGCGCCAGCTCATCCGGGAAGCGCCCGAGGTCAACCTGCACACCGTGGTCGGCCTGATCGACGTGCTCAGGTCGCTGCTGCATTCAGGTGAAGTGGATATGACGATAGGCACCGAAGGCATGGCCGAGCCAGGCTTCACGTCGGAGTTCCTTGCGGAAGACCCGATCGTCGTGGTCGCCAATGCCAGCCATGAGATCTTCCAGGGCGCGCCGACCATCAAGGACCTGGGAGCCTATCGCTGGGTGCTGCAGTCAGAGGGGGCGCCGACCAGGGACTGGCTCGACCAGACCTTCGAGCGGCATCATCTGCCGCGTCCGCGGGTGCAGGTCGAGTCCAACACCTTGCTGATGCTGCCCACGCTGATTGCCGAGACCGGCTTGCTGAGCTTCATATCACGCCGGCATCTGCTGCCCGGCCAGCCCAGCTTCGCGCTCAAGGAAGTGAACGTGCCGGAAACCGTGATGCAGCGGCGCATGGTCGTTACCTATCGCGAAGGCGGCTATCTTTCGCCGGCCAGCCGGCGCCTGATCGAGCTGCTCGCATCGGCTGCGGTGGTGAATGAATGAGCGGATGAGTGGATAAGCGAGAAGGGGCAGCATGCGAGGGCATGCACGGCCCATTGCCTGTCAGTCGAGCTTGATATTGCCCTTGCGGATCACTTCAGCCCACTTGGCATCTTCCTTCTTCAGGAAAGCCGCAAACTCCTCCGGCGTCGAGCCTATCGGCTGCGCGCCCAGTTCATTGAAGCGCTGCTTGACCTCGTCTTCCCTGAGCGCGTCGGCCAGGGCTGCGCGCAGTTTCGCCACCACGGGCTCCGGCGTGGCGGCAGGCAGCAGCATGCCGTTCCACTCGTAAGCCTCATAGCCTGGCACCGCTGTTTCGGCCACGGTGGGCACGTCGGGCAGGCGCTTGGACCGCTCGGGCGACGACACCGCCAGCGCCCGCAGCTTGCCCGAAGAGACCATCGGGTAGGTTGCCGCAACAGTGCCGAACATGAAGTCGACCTGGCCTCCCATCACATCCATGATGGCCGGACCGCCGCTCTTATAGGGCACATGGACCATGTCGAGGTCGAGCTTTTGCCGGAACAGCTCGGCTGCCAGCCGCTGCACCGTGCCGCTGCCGCCCGAGGCGAAATTGATCTTGCCCGGCGCCGCCTTGGCCTTCGCAATCAGGTCCTTCACATCCTTGAATGGCGCGTCGGCTTTGACAATCAGCACGTTGGGCGTCAGCGCCACCAGCGACAGCGGCTTCAGGGCGCCGGCGGCATAGGGCATGCGCGCAAAGAGGTGCGGGTTGATCGAATAGGGCGTGGCGTCATACAGCACGGTGTAGCCGTCGGCCGCCGCCCGGGCGACATAACTGGCGCCTATGGTGCCGCTGGCGCCGGCGCGGTTGTCGACGATGATGGGCGTGCCCAGCTTCACGCTCATGCGCTGGGCCAGGACCCGCGCCAGCGTGTCAGCCGCGCCGCCTGGGGTGTAGGGCACGACGAAGGTGATGGGTTTTTCCGGATAGGCGGCATGCGCGTAAGTAGCGGTGAAGGCGCATGCGCCAATGAGCGCTGCGCAGCGCATGAGCAAGGTACGTCGGTTCATGACTTGTCTCCTGATGAATGGATGCCCACGCGAGTTTTCCGTATAACGCGATGATTCACGGGCACCTCTGTGAGTCTTGGATCGGGAGTATCGAAGCAGATAATGGAGACGTCCAATTGATACTTCGCAGCGATTCATAAATGCCGCTTATGCAGTTTCAATCGAGTTTCAATGCAGCGGAAAGCGGGCATGGCTAAAGCTGCATTTATGAATCGTCAAAAATTATCAATTGGACTGTAAAACTTTAGCTGCAATACTTGTGCCCCAGGAACCCAACCCATACCCGACATGCTGAAGAGATATCGAAGGCAATGGTTTCGGGCTGACATTAGTTGCCTGAAGAGGCTTTACGCTTGCTTGTTCTTTGCCTCCGTACGCCAGCCATGATTATATGAAGCCGCCGCCTGCATCATCAGGCAGTATCTGGCGCACATTCATCAACGCGCCTTTCATGTCAGAGCCAGTGCCTCACGCGAGCGTTTGCCGGGAAAAAATTAAATAATCAGGAGAACACCATGTATTCATTGAGCCGCATGATTGCCGGCATCGCGCTGACCACCATGGCCTTGCACGGAATGACGGCATCGGCACAGGACAGTTATCCCTCCAGGCCGATTCGGCTTGTCGTGCCGTTCCCGCCCGGCGGCGGCACCGACACGATTTCACGCGTCGTTGCCAACAAGCTGACTGAAACATTGAAGTGGACCATCGTCGTGGACAACCGGCCTGGAGCCGGCGGCAACATCGGCGTGGACATGGCGGCCAAGTCGCCGGCTGACGGCTACACCATCGTGATGGGCCAGACCAGCAACCTGGCGGTCAATCCCACGCTGTATGCCAAGCTGCCGTATGACCCGGTCAAGGACCTGGCGCCCATTACCACCGTGGCCGATGCGCCGCTGGTGCTGGTGGTGGCTTCCAGCTCCAAATTCAAGACGCTGGCCGATGTGGTTGCCGCGGCAAAGGCAAAGCCGGGCGATGTGACCTTTGCCACGCCCGGTAACGGCACCGTGGCCCATCTGACCGGCGAGCTGTTCCAGCGTGCAGCCGGCATCAAGCTGCAGCACATTCCCTACAAGGGATCGTCGCAGGCCATCACGGACCTGATGGGCGGCACCGTGGACGTTTTCATGGCGTCCGTGCCGACTGCCATTTCGCATATCAAGAGCGGCAAGATGCGCGCGCTGGCGGTGACTTCCGCCAAGCGGTCGGTGAGCCTTCCCGATGTGCCCTCCATCAATGACGCCGGCTACAAGGGCTTCGACGCCAATACATGGTTTGGCCTGGCCGCGCCTGCCGGAACGCCAGCCAGCGTCATCGCGCGCTTGAACAGCGAAGTCACCCGCGTGCTGCAGATGCCCGACGTGCGCGAAAAGATACGCGCCGAGGGCGGCGACATCCTGGGCGGCACGCCGGAAGCCTTCGGCAACCTGATCAGGACCGATGTCGTGAAGTGGGGCAAGGTCGTCAGGGATTCCGGCGCGAAGGTCGACTAGGCCTTCCATCAGAATCGCCTGACCGCATGGCTGCTTGCAGCCAGCGGCCCGATTTGCCTGCTGCCGCGGCGTCCACATGGCCAGCCGCGGCAGCGCCGTCCATAGGCACTGCTGGCCCCCGCTTGGCATGCGCCTGTTGCATTGCCTGCCGATCGCTGCCTTAATGTGGTCTCTTCAACGCAGAAGGAGACACAACAATGCACGATGCACCGCTCATCATCCGCAATGTCGTGGCACGTGCCGTGGTTGCGCCGATCAGCCGCCCGGTGCGCACCGCAATGGGCACCATACCCGCCGCGCCGCTCGTGCTGCTGGACGTCCATACCGAGCAGGGCGTCACCGGAAGCGCCTACCTGTTTGCCTACACGCCGGTCACGCTGGGTCCGCTCGTGAAGCTGGCTGAAAACCTGGGCGAACTGCTGAAGGGCAAGAGGGTCGTGCCCTTCGAAAGAATCAAGGAACTCGACCTGCATTTCCGGCTGCTGGGGACACAGGGCCTGCTTGGCATGGTGCTGTCCGGGCTGGACATGGCTTTCTGGGACATCCTGGGCAAGGCGGCGGGAAAGCCGGTCGTGGCGCTGCTGGGCGGCGAGCCCAAACCGATACGGGCATACGACAGCTATGGATTCGTCGATCCGGTTGCCGATGCCGCGCAGATACAGCGCTCCCTGGACCAGGGCTTCCGGGGCATCAAGATCAAGGTGGGCGCCGATACGCTGGCGCAGGATATCGCGTCGGTGGGCGCAGTGCGGCGCATGATCGGGCCCGACATTGCCCTGATGCTCGACTTCAACCAGAGCCTCGGCCCGACCGAAGCCTGCCACCGCATCGGAAGCCTTGCCGACTTCGATCCCTACTGGATTGAAGAACCGGTATCGGCGCAGGATCTTCAGGGACATGCCAGGGTAAGGGCATCGACACGCGTACCCATCCAGACCGGCGAGAACTGGTGGTTCCCGCGTGACATGCAACGCGCCGTCAGCGCCGGCGCCTCCGACGTCGTGATGGTCGACATGATGAAGATCGGCGGCATCACCGGCTGGATGGCGGCCGCCGCGCAGGCCGATGCCGCATCCCTGCCGCTGTCGAGCCACATCTTTGTCGAGGCCAGCGCCCATGCGCTGCCGGTAACGCCCACCTGCGATTGGCTGGAGTACCTCGATTTTGCCGGAGCGATCCTTGAAAGCCCTTATGAGGTAAGAAATGGCACTGTCTGCGCGAGGGGAGACGGACTCGGCATCGCCTGGAATGAGGATGCGGTTTCCCGTTACGCAGTGCAGTGAGAAGCACCCGCTCCGGACTGTCGCTTCGAGTTTTTCCTGGCGCCGGGATCGTGATACAGCCGGTTGAGCATGCGCTCAATTGATTGGCAGCATGATGGCTTGACAATATTCATGGCAGGATCACCATGGCCATGTTCGCTGTCATCCGGACACTGTCGCGATGAAACCGCCCGAGCCGCCCCACCTGCACAAGCCGCAACCGCTCGACGAGCCGCTGGTTGCCGTGCGCAAGCCAACGCTGCAGGTCGAGATTACCCCGTTGAGCATGGTCGTCGCGCTGCTGCTCGCCGGCATGGTGTGGATGCTGGCACGGCTGGCGCCCGTCATCCTTGTGCTGGTCACGGCGCTCATGATCGTGGCAACCCTCTATCCAATGATCAGCTGGCTGGAGCGGCACGGATTACGACGCGGCATGGCCATTGCCATCGTGTTCGCCAGCCTGTTGCTGCTGCTGGCGGCCTTGCTGACCGTGACGCTGCCGGCGCTGGCCAAGCAGGTCGCCAGCCTGCTGAGCCAGGAACCGGAACTGCGGGAAAAACTGGCAGCCTTTCTTGCGCGCTATCGCTATGCCGAGCCGCTGGCCGAAGGGCTGCGCACGCTTCAGTACGGGCCATTGCTGAAGGCATCCCGCGCCGAGATGCTGGCATTTTCCAAAAACGTTCTTGAGGTTGTCGCCTATGGCGTCGCCGCGGTGTTTCTGGCGCTGTATATCGCCATCGATGGCGAGCGGCTGCGTGGCGCGCTGTTTGCGGTGGTGCCGCGGACGCAGCACATCCCTCTGTCGCGCATCCTGCTGAATCTGCAGACGATCGTCGGCGGCTATCTGCGCGGCCAGGCCATTACCAGCCTGTGCATGGGCGTGTTCATCTTCGTCCTGCTGACCCTGTGCGGCGTGCCCAACGCCCTGGCGATCGCAGCCTTTGGCGCCGTGGCGGATGTGCTGCCCTTCATCAATTTCTTCCTGACCATCATCCCAACCACGCTGGCGGCCCTGGCGCAGAGCCAGACCACGGCAGTCATCGTGTTCGTCCTGATGTTTGCCTATGAAGAGTTTGAAAGCCGGCTGCTGATTCCGCTGGTCTACGGTCGCGCGTTGCGCATGCCATCGTCGGTCGTGTTCTTTGCCTTGCTGGCGGGCGGCACGCTTTATGGCGTCGTCGGCGCGCTGCTGGCCCTGCCGGTCGCGGCCACGCTATTCATGCTGATCGAGGAGTTACGCATCGAGCTTCCTGGTGACGGGCTGGATACGGAACGGGAAGAGCAAAAGGAAGAGGACGAGAGAACCGCACAGGAGTATGCGCGCCGCGCCGAGGGCCTGCCGGCGGACAAGGCAGCGGCGCTTGCCGTCAAGATTGCAGAAAAGAACGAGGAGTAGGGCAAGGCAGCGCTGTAGCTTCAACTCACGTTTTGCAACCCGACTTGATCACGCTGTCGTTCAACGTGTCGAAGCCGGCTTGCCGGGCACGGTGCATTGGTTCCTGATGGCCTACAGCAAAGGCAGTCGCATTTTTCATTGACATCTCGTCCCCTGTGATCTGACATGACTTGTAGTGCTGGCCTTGAAAGGAGGATGTCATGAGCAAGCAATCCGTTGTGGTGAAACAGGAAGAGGGCGAAACCTTGAGTGTGCTCGGGGCAAAGGTCAGGTTCCTCTGCACCGGCGACCAGACCGATCATGCATGGTCCATGATGGAAGTCGTGCTTCCAAAGCATGCAGGCCCGCCGCCGCACGATCATGCCTGGGATGAAGCGTATTACGTCACGCACGGGCAAGTGCGCTTCCTGCTGGAAGGACAGGAGCGGGTCATCAGGGCAGGCGAATTCCTTTATGCGCCGGGCGGTACGCTGCATGGTTTTCAGGGTAATTCCGACGATCCGGCGCGCATGCTCATCATGGATGCGCCAGCCCACGCCGAGGCCTTCTTCCGGGATGTCGATCGCGAAGTGAAAGGCCCGGACGACCGGGCCAGGATTCCGGACATAGGCCGACGGAATCAGATCTTTTTCCGGCCTGCATGAACGGTGCGCATCTGTCGCATGGCCGCAATGCGCCAGATGCTGTCAGTAGTCTGAGGCAATCGGGAGCGAGCGACGTTATCAGACCACCGAGCCCAGCTTGAAGATAGGCAGATACATGGCCACCACCAGGCCGCCGATCAGCACGCCCAGGATCACCATGATCAGCGGTTCCATCAGGCTGGACAGGGATTCCACCGCCTGGTCGACTTCATCTTCATAAAAGTCGGCAACCTTGCCCAGCATCTGGTCCAGCGCGCCCGATTCCTCGCCGATGGCAACCATCTGCGTGACCATGTTCGGGAACACATCGGCATTCTGCATCGCAATCGTCAGGCTGGTGCCGGTGCTGACTTCGGTCTGTATCTTGCGGGTGGCATCCTGGTAGACAGCATTGCCGGACGCGCCGCCGACCGAGTCCAGCGACTCCACCAGCGGCACGCCGGCGGCGAACATCGTGGCCAGGGTGCGTGTCCAGCGCGCGATGGTGGCCTTGCGCACCACCGGACCGAAGATGGGCGCCTTCAGCAGCAGCGCATCCATCTTGCGCTGCATGGCCGGCGATCGGCGCCAGGCCTGAAAGAACAGGTAGAGGCTGCCGAACAGGCCGCCGAAGATGAAGTACCAGTTGGCCACGAAGAAGTCGGACATGGACATGACGATCAGCGTCGGCGCCGGCAGGTCCGCGCCAAAGCTGGTGAAGACTTCCTTGAAGGCGGGCACCACCCAGATCATGATCACGGCGGTGACGATGAAGGCCACCGCCAGGATGGATACCGGGTAGAACATCGCCGACTTGATCTTGCCCTTGATGGCCAGGGTCTTTTCCTTGTAGATCGCCAGCCTGGTCAGCAGGTCTTCCAGGATGCCTGCCTGTTCGCCGGCGGCCACCAGGTTGCAGAACAGCGGATCGAAATACAGCGGGAACTTGCGGAATGCCTGGTTCAGGCTGGTACCGGTTTCCACGTCGCCGCGAATGTCCTGAACCAGCTTGGACACCGAAGGATTGGAATGGCCCTTGGCGACGATGTCGAACGACTGCAGCAGAGGCACGCCGGCCTTCATCATGGTCGCCAGTTGCCGGGTGAAGAGCGTGATGTCCTTCTCGGTAACCTTGCGGCCGCTGCGCAGCGTGCGCTTCTTGACCTTGTGCACCAGGATGCCCTGGCGCCGCAGCGTGGCGCTGACCACGTTCTCGCCGCTGGCGCGCAGTTCGCCCCGCACCTGCTTGCCGCTGCGGTCGCGGCCTTCCCAGGCATAGATCGATTCCTTGATGTTGTGAACGCTTGCGCCACTGGCCATGGGTTTTCCTTTAGATGTTGGTGCAGCCCAGCACTTCTTCGAGGCTGGTCAGGCCGCTTCTGACCTTGGCCAGTCCGGCCTCGCGCAGCGTCTTGACGCCGTCCAGCCTGGCTTGTGCTTCAATCTCGAGCGCGGTGCCATGCGCCAGGATGATTTTTTCGATGGCTTCCGAAATCGGCATGATCTGGTAGATGCCGACCCGTCCCTTGTAGCCGCTGCCGTTGCAGCGTTCGCAGCCGACCGCCTTGTAGGGCGTCCAGGTGCCGTCCAGCTCGTCTTCGGTGTAACCGGCTTCGAGCAGGGATTCATCGGGAATCACGGTGGGCTGCTTGCAGGTGCAGAGCCGGCGCGCCAGTCGCTGCGCGGTGATCATGATTACCGAGGAAGCGATGTTGAACGGCGCCACGCCCATGTTCATCAGCCGTGTCAGCGTCGACGGCGCGTCATTGGTATGCAGCGTCGAAAACACCATGTGGCCGGTTTGGGCCGCCTTGATCGCAATGTCGGCGGTTTCCAGATCGCGAATCTCGCCGACCATGATGATGTCCGGGTCCTGCCGCAGAAACGCCTTCAGCGCCACCGGAAAGGTCAGGCCGGCGCGGTCGTTGACATTGACCTGATTGACGCCGGGCAGGTTGATCTCGGCCGGGTCTTCCGCAGTCGAGATGTTGATGCCCGGCTTGTTCAGGATGTTGAGGCAGGTGTAGAGCGAAACGGTCTTGCCGGAGCCGGTCGGGCCGGTCACCAGGACCATGCCATAGGGACGCTGGATCGCATCCATCAGCAGGTCCTTCTGGTACGGTTCATAGCCCAGCGACTCGATGCCCATCTGCGCCTGCGTCGCGTCCAGGATACGCATCACGATTTTTTCGCCGAACAGCGTCGGCAGGGTGCTGACGCGGAAGTCGATTGCGCGCGTCTTTGACAGCACCAGCTTCATCCGCCCGTCCTGCGGCACCCGCTTTTCGGAAATGTCGAGCTTGGAAATCACCTTGATGCGGGAAGCGAGCTTTTCCTTGATCGCCAGCGGCGGCTGGGCCACCTCGCGCAGCACGCCGTCCACCCGGAAGCGGATCTGGTAGTACTTTTCAAACGGCTCGAAATGCAGGTCCGATGCGCCCATGTTGATGGCGTCGATCAGGATCTTCTGCAGGAAGCGCACCACCGGCGCATCGTCGATATCGGTCGACAGGCCGTCGGCAGCGGTATTGGGAGCGGCGTCGTCGTCGGCGAAATCGATATTGTCGAGGTCGTCGCCTATCAGTTCATTGAGGTTTTGCTCGGCACTCTGGCTCAGCTTTTCGATTGCCCGCACCAGCTGCTGGTGATCGACGATGACCGGTTCCACGGTCATCTCGGTCTGGAACTTGATCTGTTCCAGCGCCTGGGTGTTGGTGGGGTCCGAAAGCGCCACCGACAGCCGGTTGCCACGCTTGGCCAGCGCCATGACCCGCTGGCTTTGCATCAGCTTGGGGTCGATGGCCTTTTCCGGCAGGTTGCCCAGGTTGAACGCCGACAGCTCCAGCAGGGGATAGCCAAATGTCTCGGCGCAAAAAATGGCCAGCGACCTGGAATCGATCGCCTTTTCCTCGAGCAGCGCGTCGATCAGCGATATCTTTTCGCTTGCTGCCTTCCTGCTGCAGGTTTCCGCCTGCGCCATGCTCAGGCGCCCGGCCTGCGACAGTGAGCGGGCAAGGCCGGACAGGGGCATGCTGGACACGGTATTCGGAGGATTTGCCGCCATGTTTTGATCTGTGGGAAGTTACGTCGGCAGGGTAAAAACGCTCAGATGATGCCTATAGGGTATTGATCTGTAAAGAAATTTAGTCTTTTCTTGTCGTACTGTTCGCAACGTTCGACAGCATATCGATATACGCACATTACTTTACCAGAAGAAACTTATTTGTTTCCCGGTTGTACCAGTTTTACCACTTTGATTGCCTGGTTTTGCACCTGCACGATTTCAATCACGCATCCCGCCAGCTTCAATGCCACATGCGGTTCGGGGATATCCTGCAGCCATTCCAGCAGAAGTCCATTCATGGTTTTCGGCCCGTCGAGCGGGAAATGAAGGCCCAGTCGCTTGTTAATTTCACGCAGGGTGGCGGAGCCTTCGATCAGGCACTCGCCGCGCGCATCCCAGCCATGGTTGTCCGCCCGCGATCCGCCCGGCGCGGACGTCGTGAATTCGCCGACGATTTCTTCCATCAGGTCATCCAGCGTCACCAGACCCTGCACCTCGCCGTATTCATCCACGATGAGCCCCAGCCGCTCGTGGTTTTCCTGGAAATACTGCATCTGGGTAAAGACATCGGTGTCTTGCGGAATGAAATAGGGCAGCGTCAGAAGGCGGCGGAAATCGTCCGCCGTCAGTGCTTCCTGCTGGCTGAGCAGGGCGACTGCCTTGCGCACGTGCAGAATGCCCAGCACCTGATTGATGCCGCCCTGATGCACCGGCAGCTTGTTGTGATAGCAGGTGGTGAGTTGCTTCCTGATTTCCTCAACCGGCGCCGACAGGTCCAGCGACTCGATCTGGGCACGCGGCGTCATCACGTCTTCCACCGAAATCTTTTCCAGGTCGAACAGGTTGAGCAGGATGGCGCGGTGCTTTTTCGGCATCACATTGCCGCCTTCCATGACCATGGCGCGCAACTCGTCCGCCGATAGTGGCTGCTCGCTGGCGCCGGCCCCGATGCGAATCCGCATGAGCCGCAACAGCCCGCTGACGAGCAGGTGCACCAGCCAGATCATGGGCTTGGCCAACGTCAGCAGCGGGCGCAGCACGCGGCTGGCAGCCACTGCAATCCGTTCCGGATGGCTGGCCCCGAGGATCTTCGGCAGGATCTGCGCAAAAATGATCAGCAGCAGCGATACCAGCACGATGGCAATGACAAGCACGGTTTCCTGATTGCCGAACATGGTCACGGCAATCAGCGTGACCAGCGCAGTGGCGAGGGCATTGATCAAGGTGCTGGCAATCAGCACCACGGTCAGCATGCGGTCGGTGCGTTCCAGCAGCCATAGCGCCGACGCCGCGCCCTTGTTGCCACTCTGCGCGAGATGGCGCAGGCGATGCCGGTTGGCCGCCATCAGGGCCGTCTCGGTCATCGCAAAGAATGCGGAAATGCAGATCAGTACAGTCAGCGCAAGAATTTGCGCCCACAGGGGAACGGCGTCCAATCAGTGGTCCTGGAAGTCAGGCCGCAGCTGCGCATGCCGTTTGTTGCGCGGCGCGGCGGTCATGAAAAGGAACGTCGGCGCCCACAATGTAATGCAGGGTGGTTCGGTGGTACAAGGGCTTGCAGCATGGCCGCATGCTCAACTGCCCTTGGCGGCTTCGACCAGGCATTTTGACAGCTTGTCGAAATGCAGCAGCGCGGCTTGGGTCAGTTCAATCTGCTTGCGACGGCTGTCTTCCGTGTCGGTCAGCATGATCCAGCCCTTCTCGCGCATGGATTTGAGGCGGTTGTGAACGGTTGCGGGGGAGCCCAGTTCTTCCTTTGCCATCATGTCGCGCACACAGAGCCGCTGCTGTTCCTTGCCAGCACGGGCAACCAGCGCCAGAATGCGCTCCTCCAGCGGATCCAGCGATGGCAACGACGGCAGCCCTCGGATTGCCTCGGCCAGTTGTAGAAAACGCAGATAAATGTCGGCTGGGCGGGTCTGTCTTTTCATTGGCGTTTATGGACGTGGATTCGCGGATGGGGGGCAGGCCGTTTATCATGGGCATGATTGCCGGACCAGATTCTATCCTACTCAACATTTCGCTTCGCTGATGTCACAATTTCGCCTGCAATTCATGATGGTGCTTGCCACCATTTTTTTCTTCATCCTGATGCTTTGCATTAATGAATGGCTGTTCAGTTATGGCGAACTTGTTCCCGGTATTAACTGGATTTACCTTCCTGCTGGCGTGCGTTTGCTGTCGACATTGCTGTTCGGGGGCGCGGGGGCGGTCGGCCTGCTGATTGTTTCATGGCTGGTGTCCTTCTTTTATTTTTTTCCACATGATTTCATGCGGGCATTTGCCGGCGGCATCGTGGCGACTGTCGCGCCCTATGGCGTGTACCTGGTCGCACAGCGGGCCTATGGCCTGCATTCCTCTCTTGCCAACCTGACGCCCGGCCGTTTGCTCATCTGTATTATCGCCTGCTCGCTGGCAAGCCCTTTGTTGCATCACATCTGGTTTGCCATTTACGAGCCGCCACGCCCGCTGCTGAAGAGTTTTCTGGTGATGGCGGCGGGTGACCTGAACGGAACCCTGCTGGTGGTGTATGCCGCCAAGATGCTGCTGAACCTGCTTCCGCGGCAGCGTGCGGGTTGAGCAAGTGCGCAGGCCGGCACATTCGTCGCACTGCGCTGCGCGCTCTATAATGGCCATCATTTTTGCAAACCATCTTGCATACTTGCATACAGGAGCGGACATGGCGACCACGTTCAAGAAGGGCGACAAGGTACAGTGGCATTCGGCGCAGGGCACGATCACCGGCACAGTGAAGAAAAAACTGACATCGCCAATCGATATCAAGGGTCACCATGTGGCAGCCTCGGAGGAAGAGCCGCAATACCTGGTTGAAAGCGACAAGACCGGCGCTGAAGCGGCACACAAGCCAGAAGCGTTGACCAAGGTGCATTGACGGTCCCGCGATGCGGGACCAGGAAAAACACAAGCATGACTTCAGCATCCCCGAAGATATCCTCAGACCTCTTACGAAAGAGCGACAAGATCCTTTTCATCGCGCATCTTGCGCTCGGCGACTTTACCTACCTGCAGAACTTTTTCCAGCATTTTTCACAGGCCTATCCGCATCTCAGGATAGATCTGTGGGTGGACGAGGTCAGGCGCACCAGCAAGTCCGCAGAGTGGAAATACCTGAAAAAGTACTCGCTCTACGACTGGGTCGCGCAGTGCCCGTTCTTTGAGAAAATCTACAATCGAACCTATAGTCCGCAACTGCTGCGCGAGTCCACCGTCGAAGCCCAGTCCGAGCATTATCCGCTTGTGGTGTCGCTTGCCACATTGCGTCCGCATTTCTACGCGGAGCTTGCCCGGAAGATCAGTCCGCATGGCTTCGTTGCAGGCATCAAGCCGCCGCTGAAGCTGCTGGAACTGCACCATCATCTTGCCTTTCGCAAGCTTGATGCCGCGATCCCGCCTAGCCAGGCAGGCGCAGCGCAGAAGCACATTACGGATACCTATGCAGGCTGGTTCCAGCAGTTATTCGGTCTCGACATGCCTGCATCAGCGCGTCATCCCTTTGTAGACATACCGCAGCAGTGGCAGGACGCAGCGCAGCGGCAGCTTGCGCTCTGGGGATTTTACCCAGGCAATGGAAAGATTATCTTCATCAATCCCTTTGCCAAGACCAAAAAGCGCTGCTGGCCGCTGGACAAGGTGGTCGGGCTGATCAAGGCAATGCAGGCAGAGGAAGCGTGGCGCGATGCCTGTTTCATTGTCAATGCGGTGCCGCAGGAACTGGAGCATGCCAGGAGCATGATAGGCAAGCACCATCTGGCACGCACCGAATTGTTCAGCGCGGAAGAAAACTTCTTTCAACTACCTGCAATGTTGCGGCTATGTGATCTCATCATTTCCGTTGAAACGGCGGTGATGCACCTGGCCAATGCAGTCGGGGTTCCGGTACTGGCCCTGATGCGTCAGAAAAATCCCGAGTGGGCACCGATAGACGAGGAAAGGAGCACTGTGATCACCACGGTAAAACGCAGGGAATGGGTTGATGCCATCCCTGTGGAGAGCGTGCTGAAGCAGTTGCCGTCGCATGCAGAAGCGTAATCGCCGGAAGGCTCTCAATCGAGCCAGGGCAAGGTCTGCTCGGTGCGCCTCTTTAGGTGTTCAGACTGGAGCGGTGCCACCAATCGTGTGGTTTGGCGCCTGCGCGAGATGACGGTGCTGCACAAGAGCGCAAGGTGCCGCGTGCGTGCTGCCTGTCACGGTCGGAAAGAGCGTCGGGCTTGTCAGGACAGAAACAGGGTGATGGAAACGGGCGCATGCCATGATGTGCAGCCAGCTTTCTCACTTGCGACGTTCTTTGCGCATCTTTCTTTGTCAGCAATATTTGATTGCCTCCGCAAAGCCGCAATTTTTCAGCCTTTTCGCAAATCGCATGGTTAGCCCCCTGACTTTTCCGATGTCACGTCCGCAGCCAACGGCTCTTTTATTGTTTTTTAACGTAATTCGAAGCCGTTACAATGTTGGCTATCCTAATTAATAGCTTCTATGTCCACTCCACTGATTCCCTCTAATTTGCTGGAAAAGTCGGACAAGATACTGTTCGTCGCACATCTCGCTCTGGGTGATTTCACCTATTTGCAAAACTGCTTTCAGGCTTTTGCACAAGCCTTCCCGCATATCAAAATCCATCTGTGGGTGGATGAGCGCCGCCGCACCCGCCGCGCATCTGAATGGGCGCATCTGAAAAAATACTCACTCTACGACTGGCTGGCGGAATGCCCATACATCGAGAAGGTTTATAACCAGACTTACAGTCCGGCGTTGTTCAGGCAATCCATTCAGGAAGCGCAGTCGCAGGCATATCCAATTGTCGTATCGTTAGGCGTACTCGAAAGGCATAAATACGCAATTCTTGCTCGCAAGATCAGCCCGCGCGGATTTGTGGTGGGCCAGAAAAAGCGTGTCCGGCCGTACGACTTCCCCAAGCTTTTCATTTATCGCAAGCTTGATGCGTTCATTCCTGCCTATACGTCGGCGGCAGATGCTGATCAGCACATCAGCGATATTTATGCCGGATGGTTTACCACATTGTTCGGTATTGAAATCCCGCCAGGATCGCGCTTTCCGTTTTTGCATATTCCGGAAAAGTGGGTCTGTTATGCACAGCAGCAGTTCGCTGCGTGGGGATTTTCTTCAAATGACGGTAAAAGCGACAATGTGCAAAAGGTAGTGTTTCTCAACGCTTTTTCCAAATCCATCGAACGCAGCTGGCCGCTTGAACGCGTAATTGATTTGATCAAGGCACTGCGAATGCAGGATGCCTGGCGAGCGGCTGGCGTTATCGTCAATGTGGTTCCGGAGGAACTGGAGCGCGCCAGAAGGCTGTTTGCACAGCAAACGCTTGCTGATGTTCATCTCTTCAGCGCCGAAGAAAACTTCTTTCAGTTGCCTGCAATATTGAGCCGCTGCAATTTGATTGTTTCTGTGGAGACCGCAGTCATGCATCTTGCTAACGCAGTACATGTTCCCGTCATTGCGCTAATGCGCCAAAAAAACCCGGAATGGGCGCCGATCGATCAGGCAAGCAGTGTTGTTATCACGGTAAAGAGCCGCGATGACTGGGTAGACAAAATTACGGTTGATGATGTGGTGGCCGTACTGACGAAAGCGAATTTCCCCAAAGCTGAGCCCGTCATGTCATCAAATAGCGATGGAAAACATACGTTTAACTCCTTGTGACCATCAGGTATACATGAAGAATCGAATTTTGCCTTTGGACTGGATTGTCTTTTTCATTCTTTTTACAACATCGAGTCTGATACTGATCGGCCGTAAGGTCGGCAATCTCAGCTTCTATTCCTTGATGCTTGTCGCATTAATCTGCCTTGTGTTTCGCATCAACCATAGCGGCACCAATTTTTCCGAACTTTTTCATAAGTTCTGGAAACTCCACCTCGCCATGGCTGGAATGTTTATCGCCATTCTTCTGCATCAGGTGATTGCGCAAGATTTCGCCATACGATCCTTTGACTATCCTTCCCGCATGGCCTTGTTTGTTTTGATTGTATGGGCATGCCTGGTATGCAACGCCAGAATGTTCCAATGGCTTCAATGGAGTTATGTGCTCGGCGCCCTTCTGTCCATTATTAAGATGTACATCATCACTGATGGAGGAACTACCCGCGCGCAATATGTAGACTTCATGCCCATTATTGAGTTTGCAGACTTGACGCTGCTGCTCGGATTTTTTTCCATACTATCAATCAAATATGGAAGCGGGACGGTGCGGGCGCAGCGTATCGGCAATGCGGTCAAGATTCTGGCAGGAGCCGGCACACTTTACGCAGCGTTCATTTCAGGCACACGCGGAGCGTGGCTGGGAATCCCGTTTCTGTGCGCTATAGCAGCCCTCGTGCTTTTTGACCGCTTTGAACTCAAGAAGAAAATCACTTTCACACTGCTCGTGGTGACATTGTTAACTGGAATGTTTGTTCTCCACCCGAAAGTACAGACGCGTATTCAGTCTGTGGAGCAGGAAATCGACACCTACTCCAAGGACAGTTCGGTCGATACATCGGTCGGAACGCGTTTAGGCCTTTGGAAGGCCTCTCTGATGGTGTTTGCCGAACATCCCCTCGTTGGTGTCGGAAGGGAGAATTTCCGACCGACCCTGGAGCGCTGGGGACAGGAAGGAAGAATCTCCCCTGTAATTGCGCGTCAGATTCATTCTCACAACGAGATGTTCTACAACATGGTAACCCTGGGTAGTTTCGGGATAATCGGCCTGTTGGGACTTTATATTGTTCCGCTGATCTTCTTTACGAGAAAACTGCGACAGAGCAAGGACAAAGAGTTGCGCGCCGTGGCCGGGATGGGCATGATGCTGTGCGTTGGCTACATGATTTTCGGGCTGACGGATGTGATGTTCATGTGGGGGGTATGCGACAACTTCTACGCTTTGTTTGCAGCCATTTTATTTTCCCATCTTTATCAGCGTGAGAGAGTTCTGGCGCTGTCCAACATTGCTAGCTGAAGCAATCGCGCCAACAATCGCCGTACTGCATTCCACCCATTCCTTGCCAAACATGCTTCCTTGGCAGGACAAAAAATCCGCATCAAGATCAAGATCAAGATCTTCAAATCTGATTTCGCTTGGTTTTACGTGATCGTCGCAGCGCATTGGCAGTACACACCCGTGCCAATTGGCGCGGGTTGCGCCATGGATGACAAAGGTTACGACAGTCCTTTCCCACGAGTCCTGCCAGAACTTTTAGCGAATTAATGCTGGTCGGCTGCGTGAAATTTTTAGCAAACCTGATAGATTGCATAGCTTGGCGCTTTAACCGGTATTGAATGTCAATGCCATGCCGGTCATATGGTCGTAACGGGGCCACGAATTCAATAGACATGGAGCTTTTGAAGTCAACGGACGCTGAATACAAAGCGTCAGAAATGAATCAGGCTACAAAAGAGGGGAAAGTGACAGATGGGAAACTGCGGTTTACTTCACTGCTGATTATTGGAATTTTTGGTCGGGGTGAGAGGATTCGAACCTCCGGCCTCTACGTCCCGAACGTAGCGCTCTACCAGGCTAAGCTACACCCCGATGACCAATGCAATGCTCGCTGCCGGACCGCTGTTAGTGATTGCGGTCAACTGCGAAGGCGCATAAGTGTAGCAAAGAATTTTTGAAATCGCTAGAAGGCAGGCCGACAATTGTTGCTCTCGCTGCATCAGCCGCAATGGTCGCCTGTTCGCGTGTATATTGCAGCGCGCCTGACTCCGTCACTGCCGCCAGTACGGCATCAAAGTGCTGCTCATCGCCGGTTTCTATGCAGGCGCGAACCAACTCTCTTTGCTCAGGCGTGCCGTGCTGCATCAGATAGATCAAAGGCAGCGTCGGCTTGCCTTCGCGCAGGTCGTCGCCGACATTCTTGCCGATGTCATCGGCATTGCCCGAATAGTCCAGGACATCGTCGATCAGCTGAAAGGCAGTTCCGAGCGAGCGACCATACTCGGCCGCTGCCTCGACTTGCTCATCGGAAGCACCGGCAATCAGCGCACCCAGTTGCGCGGCGGCTTCGAACAGCTTTGCCGTCTTGGAGCGGATCACCTGCAGATAGCGCGCCTCGGATACATCCGGATCATGCATGTTCAGCAACTGCAGGACTTCGCCTTCGGCAATCACATTGGTTGCGTCCGCCAGAATCTGCATGACCCGCATATTCCGGATGGCGACCATCATCTGGAACGATCGGGAATACAGGAAGTCGCCAACCAACACCGAGGCCGCATTGCCGAACAGCGCATTGGCGGTCTTGCGCCCGCGCCGCATCGAAGACTCGTCGACGACATCGTCATGCAGCAGGGTAGCCGTATGGATGAATTCCACAATGGCCGCCAGTGCATGGTGCTCCACGCCGCGATAGCCCCAGGCGTTTGCAAACAGCAATACCAGTGTCGGCCTTATACGTTTGCCGCCAGCACTGATGATGTAGTCCGCAATCTGGTTGACCAGGGGAACTTCCGAGTGCAACTCGCGGCGTATGACGCGATTGACGGCGTCGGTGTCGGCGGCGATGGCATCGCTTAACAGGCGGGACGAGACGGTAGTTGGCGTGGCGGACAAGGTAGACCTGCTAGTAATCTTCGAGTGAGCGAATTATACGATGCGCCGGCGAACACGCCATGACGGGCCAAGATGCCCGCAATCCACGGCGGCTTGTCACGCAATTTTCTACGACTTTGCCGCACGGAAGAAATTTATGTATAATTCGCGGTTTTCCTGATTTCGCCAGGGGTAAAACCCGGCGCTTGGCAGTTGAAGGGAAAAGTCCTTTAATCAATTGATGAGGTTTCACATGTACGCGGTCATAAAAACCGGTGGCAAGCAATATAAGGTTGTCGCTGGCGAAAAATTCAAAGTAGAACAGATACCGGCAGACATTGGTTCCGAAGTCACGTTAGATCAAGTCCTCGCAGTGGGCGCAGGCGACACCATCAAGTTTGGTGCGCCGTTGGTCGAAGGTGCTACGGTCCTGGCTACGGTTGTGGCACATGGTCGCCACGATAAGGTGAAGATTTTCAAGATGCGTCGTCGTAAGCATTACCAGAAGCATCAGGGCCATCGCCAAAACTACACCGAACTGCAAATCGTCTCGATCAACGGCTAATCGTTGACCTGACCAACCCGATACCAAGGAGTCTGAAATGGCACACAAAAAAGGCGGCGGCACTACGCGCAATGGTCGCGATTCCGAGTCAAAACGACTGGGCGTGAAAGTCTACGGCGGCCAGGCGATCAACGCCGGCGGCATCATCATCCGTCAACGCGGCACCAAGGTGCACGCTGGTGAAAACGTCGGCATGGGCAAGGATCATACCCTGTTCGCGCTGATCGACGGCAAGGTGCAGTTTGCAACCAAAGGCGCGCTGCAGCGTCATACGGTTACCGTAGTACCTGCGTAATCGACAGAATACGCATCAAATGAGGCGCAAGCCTTCATCGAAAAGGCTCTGCCTCCGGTAGGGCCTTTTTAGTTTTTGGGCGGCACAAATCATGAAGTTCATAGACGAAGCAAAGATCGAGGTCATTGCGGGCGACGGCGGCAACGGCGTGGCTTCCTTTTGCCGTGAAAAATTCCGCCCCTTTGGCGGCCCCGACGGCGGCGATGGCGGCAAGGGCGGCAGCATCTGGGCTGTGGCCGACCGGAACATCAATACGCTGGTGGATTACCGTTTCTCCAAGCTGCACAAGGCCAAGAACGGCGAAAACGGCCGCGGCTCCGACTGCTACGGCAAGGGCGCTGACGACATCATGCTACGCATGCCTGTGGGTACCCTGATCATTGACCAGAACGATGGCGAGATCGTGGCCGACCTGACCGAGCATGGCCAACAGGTGCTGCTGGCCAAGGGTGGCGAGGGCGGCTGGGGCAATATCCACTTCAAGACCTCAACCAATCGCGCGCCGCGCCAGAAGACCGAAGGCAAGGAAGGCGAGCGGCGCGAGCTGCGGCTGGAACTGAAGGTCCTGGCCGACGTGGGCCTGCTGGGCATGCCCAATGCTGGCAAGTCGACGTTCATCACTGCCGTGTCGAATGCACGTCCGAAGATTGCCGACTATCCGTTTACGACACTGCATCCGAATCTGGGCATGGTGCGGGTGAGCCACGAGAAAAGCTTCGTCATTGCCGACATTCCCGGCCTGATTGAAGGCGCCGCAGAAGGCGCCGGTCTGGGCATCCAGTTCCTGCGCCATCTTCAGCGCACGCGGCTGCTGCTGCATATCGTCGACCTGGCGCCGTTCGATAATGTCGACCCGGTCAAGGAAGCCAAGGCGATCGTGAAGGAACTGCAGAAGTATGACGAGTCGCTTTATGAAAAGCCGCGCTGGCTGGTACTGAACAAGCTCGACATGGTGCCGGAAGACGAGCGCAGGAAGCGCGTCAAGGACTTCATCAAGCGTTTCGGATGGAAGGGGCCGGTGTATGAAATCTCGGCGCTGACCCGCGAGGGCTGCGAAGAGCTGGTTCAGGACATCTACAACTACCTGGCCGAACAAAAGCAGCTGGAGCAGCGCGTTGAGGCATCGCCTCAGATGGAAGAGGCGGCGCGTGGCATCAACTCCATTGATCCGGACGATCCGCGCTTCAAGATTCTGGATTGAGCAGTAAAGCTTGTTGTTTCGCAGGGCGCCTCGGGCGCCCTTTATAATTGCCGGGCTATCACTCATCCATGCTTCCATGACTTCCGTTATCCACAATGCAAAGCGCCTGATCATCAAGGTGGGTTCTTCCCTGGTCACCAATGATGGCAAGGGACTGGACCACGCCGCAATCGCAAAATGGGCGGAGCAGATTGCGCACCTGCGCGCGCTGGGCAAGGAAGTGGTGCTGGTGAGTTCCGGCGCAATCGCGGAAGGCATGCAGCGCCTGGGATTCGAGAAGCGGCCGACCGGCATTCATGAACTGCAGGCTTGCGCCGCCGTTGGCCAGATGGGCCTGGCGCAGATTTATGAAACCAGTTTTCGTGCCCACCAGCTGGGCACTGCGCAGGTTTTGCTGACGCATGCCGATCTGGCCGACCGGGAGCGCTATCTAAATGCGCGTTCCACCCTGTTCACACTGCTGAAGTTTGGCGTCATTCCCATCATCAACGAGAATGATACGGTGGTCACCGACGAGATCAAGTTCGGTGACAACGACACCCTTGGCGCGCTGGTTGCCAACCTGATCGAAGGCGATGCGCTGATCATCCTTACCGACCAGCGCGGCCTCTACACCGCAGATCCGCGACGCGATCCGCAGGCCCGCTTCGTCGACGAGGCGAAGGCGGGCGATCCGGCGCTCGAAGCGATGGCGGGCGGCGCCGGCACCGGCATCGGACGTGGCGGCATGCTGACCAAGATCTTGGCGGCCAAGCGCGCCGCGACATCGGGCGCACACACCGTGATTGCCTGGGGAAGGGAAGAGCGGGTGCTGTCACGTCTGGCCAGCGGCGAGATGATCGGTACCCAACTGACAGCACAGACTGCGCAGCTCACCGCGCGCAAGCAGTGGATGGCGGATCATCTGCAGACGGCAGGCAGCGTGATTCTGGACGACGGCGCGGTACAGGTGCTGACCGCGCATGGCAAATCGCTGCTGCCCATCGGCGTAGTCGAAGTCAGCGGCGATTTTGGTCGTGGCGACGTGATCACCTGCCTGGATGGGCAGGGCCGGGCGCTGGCGCGTGGCATCACGAATTATTCCAGTTCGGAGGCGCGCCGCATCCTGCGCCGGCCATCATCCGACATCGAATCCATCCTGGGTTTTGTGGAAGAGCCTGAACTGATTCATCGCGACAACATGGTCTTGCTGTAGCGCTGATCAGCGCGTTCCGACGCCAAGGATGCTTTCTGGTTCGGCGCGCCGCGACTTTTATGGGGTCTGGTCAGCCGCCTGTCTTCGGCGTAATGGGTTGGTTGTTGCGTAGCCTTCTGAGCAAGGTTTCGCGATCGCCAGCAACCGCCTGGCTCTCACAGAAAAAATCGACTGCCAGAACGCCGTGCTGGCGATTTGCCGCGTTGCGAACAATCCGTTCCCACTGGTCGTGCCGGGAGCGTGACCAGGTGCCGTCGTCGCGGCCGTAGGCGTAAGACTTCTTTTCAAAGCTTGCGCACCGAATGCCTTCATAGCTGATGTTTCTTGCGCCACTCGGGCTGGTCGACACCAGCGTGAACCGGATCACGCCATCCTTGCCAATACTGAGTGATTTCTCATCCAGGGCAAATGTCTGGGTGGCGGTGGCGCTGACGTAGAAGGGAATCAGATTTTCAGACGCGGGCGACGACGGAAGTTGCACGGCGATTTCCTGCCATGTCTTTCCCGAGTCGTCGAAGTCCTCTTCAAACTGGGATTGTGAAAACGCTGGCGGAATACACACAAAAACCGCCAGCGCAGCCGCGGCCAGAATGGCCGGGCCACGATGGTTCAGGGACATGTAAAACTCACTTGTTGTTGGTTTCGGTGACGATCAGCGTCACTTTTTCCCGCGTTTCGCAAAGTTCAGGCAGTTTGTGCTGTTCGCATGCCTGCATGCCATTCTCAACCGGCTGGCGCAGATAGCGCGCCGGATGACGGTGGCTACTATGGCCGGAACGATGCAAAAAGCGTGACAGTTCCTGCAATGCCCGCTGATATACCTCGCGCTTGAATTCAATCACCACATCGAGCGGCACCCAGTAGTTGTGCCACCGCCATGCGTCGAACTCGGGATGGTCGGTCATGCGCAGGTTGACGTCACAGTCGCGCCCGGTCATGCGCAGCAGAAACCAGATCTGCTTCTGTCCACGATAGTGTCCACGGATTTCGCGCTTGATGAAATGGTCGGGCACTTCATAGCGCAACCAGTCGCGGGTACGGCCGATGATCTTGACGTGCGACGCTTTCAGTCCGACTTCTTCTTCAAGCTCGCGGTACATTGCCTGCTCGGGTGTTTCTCCAAATTTAATCCCGCCTTGCGGGAACTGCCACGAATGTTCGCGCACTCGCTTTCCCCACCACACTTCGTTATGTGTGTTGAGAAGAATGATGCCGACGTTCGGGCGGAAGCCTTCACGGTCCAGCATGTTGCACCTCAATTTTTCTGCGGCTACCTGTTCTGCATTTGCATATCAATCGTTCTGGCTGTCGCTTTCTGCTGCGACAGGGTGATGCTGCAACGAGCAATCGGGCAAAGAGTAGGCACAGGCAACCAGCTAATCCTTTAAAATTGAGTTGATTATAACCCTCTCTTTTTAAAAAGAATTCACCGTTATGCGCGCCTCACGTTTTTTTGTATCAACCCTCAAGGAAGCCCCATCGGACGCCGAGATCGTCAGCCACAAGCTGATGATGCGCGCCGGTATGATCAAGCGTCTGGGGTCCGGCATCTATACCTACATGCCCATGGGCCTGCGGGTAATACGCAAGGTGGAAGCCATTGTCCGCGAGGAAATGAACCGTGCGGGCGCGGTGGAGTTGCTGATGCCGGTGGTGCAACCCGCGGAGCTGTGGCAGGAAACCGGGCGCTGGGACAAGATGGGCCCTGAACTGATGCGGGTGAAAGACCGTCACGGACGCGACTATGCGATCCAGCCGACCTCGGAAGAAGTCATCACCGACGTGGCGCGCACCGAAATTCGCTCCTACCGGCAGTTGCCCGTCAATTTTTACCATATCCAGACCAAGTTCCGTGACGAGCGCCGCCCACGCTTCGGCCTGATGCGCGGACGTGAATTCACGATGAAGGATGCCTATTCCTTCGACCGCGACGTGGAAGGCATGCAGCGCTCCTATCAGCAGATGTATGACGCGTATGTCAGCATCTTCAACCGTTTCGGGCTGCAGTTCCGCGCGGTGGCTGCCGACAATGGCGCTATTGGCGGCTCCGGTTCGCATGAATTCCATGTGATCGCCGACACCGGAGAAGATGCGCTGGTCTATTGCCCGAGTTCGGATTACGCCGCCAACATCGAGGCGGCGGAAGCGCCGGCGCTGCTGGCTGTGCGCAATGCGCCTTCCCAACCCCTGACCAAGACCGCGACGCCGGGCAAGGCCCGTTGCGAAGACGTGGCCGAGCTGCTTGGGCTGCCTTTGGCGCAGACCGTGAAATCGATCGTGCTGGCTCGCGACGCCGAGGAAGAGGGCGGCGAAAAGGAAGTATGGCTGTTGCTGCTGCGCGGCGACCATGAACTGAATGAAGTGAAGGCATCCAAGGTGCCGGGGCTGGGCGCTTACCGCTTTGCCTCCGAATCGGAAATCATCGAGTGGTTTGGCACCAAGCCTGGCTACCTTGGCCCGATCGGCACCGCCAAGCCGGTCAGGATCGTGGCTGACCGCACGGTCGCCAATATGAGCGATTTCGTCTGCGGCGCCAACGAGGAAGGATTTCACTACACCGGCGCCAACTGGGGCCGCGATATCGCAGAACCCGTTGTCTGCGACCTGCGCAATGTCGTCGAAGGCGACGCATCGCCAGACGGCAAAGGCGTGCTCGCGATTCAGCGCGGCATTGAGGTCGGCCATGTGTTCCAGCTCGGCACCCGCTATTCGGAAGACATGAAAGCTACCTTTCTTGACGTCAATGGCAAGCCGGCGCTGATGCAGATGGGTTGCTACGGCATCGGCATTACCCGCATCCTTGGCGCTGCCATCGAACAGAACTTCGACGACAAGGGCATCATCTGGCCGGTATCGATCGCGCCGTTTGAAGTGGTGCTGTGCCCGATGGGCTATGACCGCAGCGAGATGGTCAAGGCCGAGACCGACCGGCTGTACGCTGCCTTGCAGGCTGCCGGCGTCGATGTGATCGTTGACGACCGCGGCGAGCGTCCGGGCGTGATGTTCGCCGACTGGGAACTGATCGGCGTGCCGCATCGCGTCGTGATCGGCGAGCGCGGACTGAAGGAAGGCAGCCTGGAATACCAGGGACGGCGCGATACCGCCGCCACGCCGATTGCGCTGGCCGACATGACTGCCTTCATCCAGGACAAGCTGCGGGCGTGAACCAGGCGGCGCAAGGCCGGAGACTGCTGTTGCGGCTTCTTCTGGCCTCCGGTGGCGGCGCCGGCCTCGGCCTTGCAGCCGACAGCCATGCCGGCAATCAGAAGGAGGAAGCGCTTGCCGATTCGGTCCGGGTGGCACTGTCGCGCGCCATCACCGATTCGGCGCCGCCCAAGGTGCGTATCGATGATATCGACCAGCGCATCAAGTATTTGAATTGGCTGGCCGACATGTCCGAGCGCCTGGCGCGGCGGCTGCCGGACCGCCAGGTTCGCATCGAGTTTCTGGAAACCCTGTGGTATGAATCCACACGCGCCGGGCTGGCGCCAGACCTGGTGCTGGGCCTGGTGCAGGTCGAATCGGCATTCCGGAAATATGCGGTATCCCATGCCGGCGCCCGTGGCTACATGCAGGTAATGCCTTTCTGGACCAGAGTCATCGGCGACGGCGATCCTGCCAAGCTTTTTCACATGCAGACCAACCTGCGTTACGGCTGCTCGATACTGCGGCTGTATATCGATATGGAGCGCGGCGATCTGTTCCTTGCGCTGGGCCGCTATAACGGCAGCCGCGGCAGGCCGGAGTATCCGAATGCGGTGCAAAGCGCATGGAAGCAATGGGAACTAAAGCGTTAGAAGGATTTCAGCTGGTCAGTGATTGATGCATAAACAAAAACGCCCGCGCAAGCGGGCGTTTTTGTTTGGCTCCTGAGAGATTATTTCAGGTGGCCGGAAATGAGTTTCGTCATCTCGAACATCGATACCTGCTTCTTGCCGCCAAAGACTGCCTTCAATTTGTCATCTGCGTTGATGTTGCGCTTGTTGGCTTCATCCTGCAGCTTGTTCTTCTTGATGTAGTCCCAGACCTTCTTGGTGACTTCAGTGCGCGGCAACGGCGCATTGCCAACAACGGCGGCCAGCGTATCGGACGGCGTCAGTGGCTTCATGAATGCGGCATTGGGGGTGCGCGGGCTGGCGGACTTGGCTGCCTTGGCGGCAGTCTTGCCGGCGGCTTTTTTCGCTACCGGAGCGCTGGAAGATTTTTTTGCGGGTGCTGCTTTTGCTGCCGGGCTCTTGCTGGAAGCTGCGGTTTTTGCAGCTGACTTCTTGGCGGCCGGTTTAGTGGCTGCTGATTTTTTGGCTGTTGCCATCTTCGAACCTCCTCACTATAGCGTTAAAAAAATTGCGCCATGTCACGCATCGCTAATAGTGGTTGCCTTTTGCAAGGTACGCAAGTGTTTTTTACAACTATATGGCCGCAAAATCGCATTGCGGCCACAGCTGCTTCTTCATAGGGAAAACGGGGCTTGCGGGAGGTCGTTTTGCCGGCCTCGCGGCCGGCTTCGCGGGGTGTTTCAGCGCATGCCGGGCATCATGCCTTTCATGCTGCGCATCATCTTCATCATGCCGCCGCCCTTGAGCTTCTTCATCATCGATTGCATCTGGTCGAACTGCGCCAGCATGCGGTTGACTTCCTGCACCGGCACGCCGGCGCCGGCGGCGATGCGGCGCTTGCGCGAGGCCTTGATGAGTTCGGGCTTGCTGCGTTCCTGTGCCGTCATCGAGTTGATGATGCCTTCCATGCGCCGTACCTGCTTCTCGGCCTGGTCCATGTTGGCGCCGCTGGCGGCCTGCTGGAACTGGGCCGGCAGCTTGTCCATCAGGTTGGACAGGCCGCCCATTTTCTTCATCTGGCCTAATTGCGCCTTGAAGTCGTTGAGGTCGAACTTGCCGCCGCCCTTGATCTTGTCCGCCAGGCCCTGCGCAGCGGCAACGTCGACGCCCTTGCGCGCCTCTTCCACCAGGGCCAGGATGTCGCCCATGCCCAGGATGCGGTTGGCCATGCGCTGCGCGTCGAATGCTTCCAGGCCGTCGAGCTTCTCGGCCACGCCGGCGAACTTGATCGGCTTGCCGGTGATGTGCCGCACCGACAGCGCCGCGCCGCCGCGGGCATCACCGTCGAGCTTGGTCAGCACGATGCCGGTCAGCGGCAGTGCTTCGTTGAAGGCGCGTGCGGTATTGATGGCGTCCTGGCCCAGCATGGCGTCGACCACGAACAGGGTTTCGATCGGCTTGACGGCGGCATGCAGCGCGCTGATTTCCTGCATCATGGCTTCATCGATGCCGAGGCGACCCGCGGTATCGATGATCAGCACATCATGGAAATGACGTCTTGCATGGTCGAGCGCGGCGCGGGCGATGTCGACCGGCTTGTCGGTGGGTTGCGAAGGGAAGAAGTCGGCGCCGACCTGGGCAGTGACGGTTTGCAGCTGCCCGATGGCGGCCGGACGATAGACGTCGGTCGACACGGTCAGGACCTTTTTCTTCTTTTGCTCGCGCAGGTATTTGGCCAGCTTGCCCACGGTGGTGGTCTTGCCGGCGCCCTGCAGGCCGGCCATCAGGATAATGGCGGGCGGCTGGGTGGCGAAATTGAGCTGGCTGGCTTCGGGGCCGAGATCGGCCCCCATCAGCTTGGCCAGCTGGTCCTGGACCACGCCCACCAGGGCCTGGCCGGGCGTGAGCGATCCGATCACTTCCTCTCCCAGCGCTTTTTCCTTCACGCGCGCAATGAATTCACGCACCGCCGGCAGCGCGACGTCGGCTTCCAGCAGCGCCAGCCGCACTTCGCGCAGCATGTCGGCGGTATTGGCTTCGGTCAGGCGGGCTTCGCCGCGCATGGTCTTGACCACTTTGGCAAGACGTTGAGTCAGGTTGTCAAGCATGGGAACGATTCTGTATAGGAAAGGGGAGGGGCGAACATCTAAAGAGAGTCGCATTTTACCCGATGCGGCGGCTGGAAAATCAGGCAGGGCAACAGTAAAGCGGCAGGCAGCCGCTGCGGCACATGGTGTAAACTTGCGCGATGCAAAATTCCCTTTTCTTCCTGGCTGCCCTGATCTATCTGGTGTGCGCCGTGCTGCCGGCGCGGCAGCGCACCGCAATCGCCGCCGGCACGCTGCTCGCCTGGCTGGTCCATGGCGGCGCGCTGTGGACGGACATGGTGGTGCCGGGCTCGTTGCGGCTGGGTTTTGCGGTGATCCTGTCGGCCACATTATGGATATCGGTTGCGGCCTACTGGCTGGAAAACCGCAACTTCTCGCTCGACAGCCTGCGGGTTCTGGTCTTGCCGAGCGCGGCGGTGGCCGTGGTGCTGCCGGCCCTGTTCCCGGGCAGCCTGGTGGCCCTGCAGGACAAGCCGGTGCTGTATGGCTGGCATATCGCCATCGCCATCATGGCCTACAGCTCGCTGACGATAGCCGCCTTTCATGCGGTGCTGATGGCGGTGCAGGAAGCCAGCCTGCATACCCGTCCCGGCGGCCGGCCAGGCTGGTTCGCGGCCATGATAGAACGCCTGCCGGCGCTGCTGACCATGGAGCGGCTTCTGTTCCGGATGATTGGCTTCGGCTTCGCGCTGCTGACCCTGACCGTGCTGTCCGGCATTGTCTTTTCCGAGGAATTGTTTGGCCAGGCAATGCGCTGGGACCATAAAACCATCTTCACCCTGCTTTCCTGGCTGCTGTTCGGTTCGCTTCTCGCCGGCCGGCACTGGCGCGGATGGCGCGGCAAGACCGCGCTCAGCTTTACCCTGTCTGGCTTTGCCACGCTGCTGCTGGCCTATGTCGGCAGCCGTTTCGTGCTGGAAGTGGTGCTGCACCGGGGACTGGCATGAAATTCCTGATATGGGGCGTGGTGCTTGCGCTCGTGATCTTCTGGCTGCTCAGGCCAAAGGCAAAGCCGGTGCCGCAGCGCAAGCCGCCGGCCGCGGTGGACGCCCCCGAAGCGATGCTGCAATGCGCTGAATGCGGCATGCACTTCCCGTCTTCGGAAGCCCTGCCCGCATCAACCGGCGAGGTGTTCTGTTGCGAAGAACACCGGCGTCATCATGCGTCGCGCTGAAGGATGAGCGCTGTCGCCGGCAGCCTGCGGCCAAGCAATCGGGAAACCCTCTGGCGCACGCTGCAAACCTTTAACGTCACCCGGATCGCCATCGCCGTGGTCCTGCTGGCCTATCTCAGCATCAATGCCCGCCAGGGTTTCTGGATGGTGGAGGGATTTCTCTACCGGCAGATCTGTGGCGTCTATCTTGCGCTTGCCGTGGGCCTGGGTGTTGTCACGATCTGGCGCCGCCAGCGCCTGCTGCTGCAGCTTACCGTGGGCGTGCTGGCCGATATCATTTTCATCAGCACGCTTTATGTGGCCGCTGGCGGCGCCCGGAGCGGCCTTGCCATCCTCTATCTGTTTCCGCTGGCCGGCAGCGCGGTTCTGGCACCGATGGTGCTGGCGCTGTTTTTCACGGCGCTGGCGGCGCTGGCCATGCTGCTCGAAAGCGCCTATCAACTGCTTAACTTTCCTGCCGAGTCAACGATTTCCCAGGCCGGGCTGTATGGCGCCGCATTCTTCTCCGCCGTCTATGTGTTGAACCGGCTGGCGGGCCGGCTGATACGGCAGGAGCAGCTGGCGACGCAGCACCACGAGGGGCTGCAGACGCAGCAGGCGATCAACCAGCTGGTCATTGCCGACATGGGCGATGGCGTGCTGGTCATGGGCACGGATACGACGATTTTCATCGTCAATCCGGCCGCCGAGCGCATGCTGGGCCTGTCCGGTTCCGCTGCGCAGGGCCGCCTGGTCGACATCGAGTGGCTGGCGCCGGTGGCCGATGCCTACCATGCCTGGGCCGGCAATAGCGCCGCTGCGCTGGCATTCGTGATGCTCAAGCCGGCGGAAGAGCGGATGACGCATCTTCGGCTGCGCTTTGCCAGCACCGGCGCCACCGGCAACGAGCGCATCGTGGTGTTCCTGCAGGATGTGGGCGAGATTGAAAACCGGGCGCAGGAACTGAAGCTGGCGTCCATGGGCCGCCTGACTGCCAGCATCGCCCATGAAGTGCGCAACCCGCTGTCGGCCATCTCCCATGCCAATTCCCTCATCGCCGAGGATGCCACCGACCCCGTGCAACTGCGCCTGGTCAACATCATCAATGACAACGTCAGCCGCCTGAACCGGATGATCGAGGACATTCTGCGGCTCTCGCGCAAGGCGCAGCCAGGCAATGAACCGGTGCGGCTGGCGGCGCTGGTGCCGCAGATGGTGGAGGAATTCCGCGACGCGCAGGCGCTGCGGCCCGGCCTGATTCATGTGGGCATGCTGGATGACTGCAAGGTGCTGTTCGATCCGCTGCATCTGCGCGAAGTGATCGTCAACCTGCTGTCCAATGCGCTGCGCTACGCCAGCGGCCAGGATGCGTCGATCCGGCTGTTCATGGTCACCGGATCGGCGCAGCGGCGCGAATTGCATGTGCAGGACGACGGCGCCGCCATCACACCCCAGGTGCGGGCGCATCTGTTCGAGCCCTTCTACACCACGTCGAGCAAGGGCACCGGCCTGGGCCTGTATGTGGCGCGCGAACTCTGCATGAACAATGGCGCCATGCTCGACTATGAATACCGCAGCGACGCCTGGAATCAGGCGCCGGCCCAAGCCAGCGGCCGCTTTGTGATTACCCTAGCCACTCCCGACGCCTGAACGCCATGCCACCACCCCGCATATTAATCGTCGACGATGAAGCAGACCTGCGCGAACTGCTCGACATCACCTTTCTGAAAATGGGGCTGGACAGCGACTGCGCCGCCACCTTGGCAGAGGCCAGGAATTACCTGGCGCGCAATGCCTATGCGATGGTATTGACAGACATGCGCCTGCCCGACGGCCTGGGCATCGAGCTGGTGCGCGAAGTCGCAGCCGGCTACCGCAACACGCCGATTGCCGTAATCACCGCCTTTGGCAGCGCCGACAATGCGGTGGCGGCGCTGAAGGCGGGCGCTTTTGATTACCTGTCCAAGCCGGTTGCGCTGGACCAGTTGCGCGTCATGGTGCAGTCAGCCCTGAAACTGGCGCCGGCGGCGGCCACCCCGGCTGCCGCGCCCTCCGGGGCGGCAGGGCCGGCATTGCGGCTGCTGGGCGAATCGGAGGCGCTGCGCAATGTGCGCACCCAGATCGTACGGCTGGCGCGCAGCATGGCGCCGGTGGCCATTACCGGCGAATCGGGCTCGGGCAAGGAACTGGCGGCCCGCGATATCCATGCGCAAAGCGCGCGGGCCGACAAGCCGTTTGTTGCGGTCAATTGCGGCGCCATTCCGGAAGCGCTGATGGAAGCCGAGTTCTTTGGCTACCGCAAGGGCGCCTTCACCGGCGCCGCCGAGGATCGCGACGGCTTCTTCCAGGCAGCCAATGGCGGCACGTTGATGCTCGACGAGGTGGCTGATCTGCCGCTGCCGATGCAGGTCAAGCTGCTGCGCGCCATCCAGGAACGCCGGGTGCGCAAGGTCGGCTCGACGGTGGAGGAGCCGGTGGATGTGCGATTGATCAGCGCAACCCATCAGAACCTGGCTGCCTGCGTCGAGGCCGGCAAGTTCCGACAGGACCTGTACTACCGGCTCAATGTGATTGAACTCGGCCTGCCGCCGCTGCGCGAGCGCAAGGATGATATCGGCCTGCTGGCACAGGCTGTGCTGCAGCGGCTGACCGGTTCGACGCAGACCCGATTGTCCCCAGCCGCGCTGGATGCACTGCTGGCGCACAGCTTTCCCGGGAATGTGCGTGAGCTGGAAAATGTGCTGGAACGGGCGCTGGCCTTTGCCAGTGGAGACACGATAGAGCCGCAGGACCTGGCGCTGAAGCCGGCGACGCCTGCGGCTGCCGGCGCTGCCACTGCGCCGAGAATCGAGCCCGTGCCTGAGGAAGCGACTGCGCCGACGCAGCCAGCGCCTGCTGAAACCTGGCCGCCGGCTGCGCCTGCCCCGCTGCCCGGCTCGCTGCCGGATCATCTGGACAAGGTGGAGCGCGCGCTGATCCGGGAAACGCTGATGCGAACGGCGAATAATCCGGCACAGGCCGCCAGCCTGCTCGGGCTGACGCTGCGCCAGCTGCGGTATCGCATGCAACGACTGGAGATGGGCGACGATGAATGAGTCCGCGTCATCCAGGGGCATGGTGCAGCTGTCCATTGATCCGGACGGCTGGTGCCCGCAGGCGAGGCGCCTGCCATCGCCGAACTTCGACGCCCGGCCGGCGGGCGTAGTGCCTCAATTGCTGGTAATCCATAACATCAGCTTGCCGCCTGACCAGTTTGGCGGCCCGTATATCGATGGCCTGTTTACCAACACCCTGGACCATGCGGTCCATCCGTATTTCGATCAGCTGCGTCCCCTGCGGGTCTCCGCTCATTTTCTGATTGATCGAAACGGGCTGGTGACACAATTCGTCGCGGCACATGCACGCGCCTGGCATGCCGGCCTGTCCAGCTTCGAGGGTCGGGATAAGTGTAATGATTTTTCGATCGGCATCGAACTCGAAGGCAGCGACTTCGTGCCGTTCGAAGCCGCGCAATACGACAGCCTGGCGGCACTGACACTTGCGCTGCGGCGTCGTTACAGCCTGCGGGCGGTGGCGGGGCATGAGCATATCGCGCCGGGTCGCAAGACCGATCCGGGGCCGTTTTTCGATTGGCTGCGCTACAGGCAGTCATGCTCTGCGGCAACGTACCTGCCGCCGCTGCGATTTGCCATGCTGGCCTGAAAGTCAAATTTTTTTGCGCTGTAACGTTGGGAAAACGCTATTGCATGTGTCCGCCCAACGCACTAGAATTAGTGCCTACTGCGTCAACCATCACTATATATAGTGTTTCATCTTTGGTGCAGATGGTGCGCCGCCATGGTGCCGATTCCGATGCGAGATCGTGCATTCGAAGCCGGCGGCGGCCCTTCCGGCAGCGACGTCATCTTCCGGAACACGTGCGACAGAGGTATGCCGCGCACGACAGACAGACCACCAAAACGCCCAGTCAACAATATCGATTCAGGAGGCCTCGTGTACTCATCCCAGGAAATTTCCAGCAAGACAGGCGCAGAACCGGCCGTCAATTCGTCCCTGTCCGCCGTTGCCGGCGTGATGCCCGCCAGCAATAATTCAGCGGATTACCGTATCCTGCGCCGAAATGGTGCGGTCGTCGGTTTCGAGCCCTCCAAGATCTCCATCGCCATGACCAAGGCGTTTCTGGCGGTCAATGGCGGCCATGGCGCCGCTTCCGCCCGTGTGCGTGAACTGGTCGAGCAACTGACCGACAGCGTGGTGGCTGCCCTGATGCGCCGCCAGCCGGCCGGCGGCACCTTCCATATCGAAGACGTGCAGGACCAGGTGGAACTGGCGCTGATGCGTTCCGGCGAGCATGACGTCGCCCGCGCCTACGTGCTGTACCGTGCCAAGCGCATGGAAGAGCGCGCGCAGCAGCAGGCCGCCCGTGCCGCCGTGCCTGGCGCGCCGCAACTGCATGTGATCGAAAGCGGCCAGCGCCGCCTGCTGGACATGGAACAGGTCCGCACCCTGATCACCGCCGCCTGCATCGGCCTGGAAAAGCATGTCGACGCCGAAGCCATCCTGGCTGAAACGGTAAAGAACCTGTACGACGGCGTGCCGGTGGAAGAACTGCACAAGTCAGCCATTTTGGCTGCCCGCGCGCTGATGGAAACGGACCCGGCCTACAGCCTGGTTACCGCACGCCTGTTGATGCACACCATCCGCAAGGAAGTGTTTGGCCAGGAAGTTGCCCAGGCCGACGCTGCCGCCCACTACCTGCAATACTTCCCGCGCTTCATCCAGAAGGGTATCGAAGCCGAACTGCTCGACACCAAACTGGCCGAGTTCGACCTCGACCGCCTGGCCAAGGCCATCAAGCCCGAGCGTGACCTGCAATTCGGCTATATCGGCCTGCAGACCCTGTATGACCGCTACTTCCTGCACATCCGCGACATCCGCATCGAAATGCCGCAGGCTTTCTACATGCGCGTGGCGATGGGCCTGTCGCTGAACGAAGCCAAGCGTGAAGAGCGCGCCATCGAGTTCTACAACCTGCTGTCGTCGTTCGACTTCATGAGCTCGACCCCGACCCTGTTCAACTCTGGGACGCTGCGCTCGCAGCTGTCTTCCTGCTACCTGACCACGGTGTCGGACGATCTAGAAGGCATTTACGAATCGATCAAGGACAATGCGCTGCTGGCCAAGTTCGCCGGCGGCCTGGGCAATGACTGGACCCCGGTGCGCGCGCTGGGTGCCCACATCAAGGGCACCAATGGCAAGAGCCAGGGCGTGGTGCCGTTCCTGAAGGTGGTCAACGACACCGCCGTGGCAGTGAATCAGGGCGGCAAGCGCAAGGGCGCAGTCTGCGCCTACCTGGAAACCTGGCACATGGACATCGAGGAATTCCTCGACCTGCGCAAGAACACCGGCGACGACCGCCGCCGCACCCACGACATGAACACCGCGAACTGGATTCCCGACCTGTTCATGAAGCGCGTGATGGAAAAGGGCGAGTGGACCCTGTTCTCGCCGAGCGACGTGCCGGACCTGCACGACAAGGTTGGCCGCGCCTTCGAGCAGGCCTACCTCGGCTATGAAGCCCGTGCTGCTAGCGGCGAACTGCGCCTGTTCAGGAAGGTCCAGGCGCTGGACCTGTGGCGCAAGATGCTGTCGATGCTGTTTGAAACCGGCCATCCCTGGATTACCTTCAAGGATCCGTGCAACATCCGCTCGCCACAGCAGCACGTGGGCGTGGTGCACAGCTCCAATCTCTGCACCGAGATTACCCTTAATACCAACGATGCCGAGATCGCAGTCTGCAACCTGGGTTCGGTCAACCTGCCGGCGCATATGAAGAATGGCCAGCTCGACCATGCCAAGCTGCAGCAGACCGTCCGCACCGCAATGCGCATGCTCGACAACGTGATCGACATCAACTACTACGCGGTGAAGAAGGCGCGCGACTCCAACATGCGCCATCGCCCGGTGGGCCTGGGCATCATGGGCTTCCAGGACTGCCTGCACATGATGCGGGTGCCGTATGCCTCCAACGCGGCAGTGGAATTTGCCGACCGTTCGATGGAAGCAGTCTGCTACTACGCCTACTATGCATCGACCGAACTGGCGGAAGAGCGCGGCCGCTACAGCACCTACCAGGGCTCGCTGTGGGACCGCGGCATCCTGCCGCAGGACTCGCTGAAGCTGCTGGCCGAAGAGCGCGGCGGCTACCTGGAAGTCGACGGCAGCTCCACCATGGACTGGAGCGCGCTGCGCGGCCGCATCGCCCAGCACGGCATGCGCAACTCCAACTGCGTGGCGATCGCGCCGACGGCGACGATTTCCAACATCATCGGCGTGTCGGCATGCATCGAGCCGACCTACCAGAACCTGTATGTGAAATCCAACCTGTCCGGCGAGTTCACCGAGATCAACGAGCACCTGGTGCGCGACCTGAAGGCGCGTGGCCTGTGGGATGAAGTGATGGTCTCCGACCTGAAATACTTCGACGGCAGCCTGGCCCGCATCGACCGCATCCCGCAGGACCTGCGCGAGCTGTATGCCACCGCGTTCGAAGTCGAGCCGAAGTGGCTGGTGGAAGCGGCGTCGCGTCGCCAGAAGTGGATCGACCAGGCGCAATCGCTCAACATCTACATGGCGGGCGCCTCGGGCAAGAAGCTCGATGAAACCTACAAGCTGGCATGGCTGCGTGGCCTGAAGACCACTTACTACCTGCGCACCATAGGCGCCACGCATACCGAGAAGTCCACCACCCGCACCGGCGCGCTGAATGCGGTCAACAGCGACGGCGGCGCGAGCGGCGGCCTGATGTCGCATGCGGCAGCAGCGGCGGCGATGGCAGCGCAGGAACCGGAAGGCCCGGCCTGCATGCTGCGTCCTGGTGATGATGGTTTCGAGGAATGCGAAGCTTGCCAGTAAGACAGGCAGTGAAGGCCTGAAACCGGCCTTCGGTTTTTCTGCCATGCCCCGTATTTCATTCAGGTTCAGGCCTGATGAAATGCGGGGCGTTTCTTTTTGTGCCTTGGTGCGCAGTTGGGCGCTGACGATGTCAGGGTACCGTGTCGAGATTGGTTGAAAGATTTACCGGGAAGGGGTTGCGTGGGCATTGCATGAGGCGACGGAAGCAGTTGCAGTTGCAGTTGCAGTTGGTTTTGACGTGGCCGTTCAAGTCCCCGTTGAGCGCGCCGTGGCGGCGGTGCCCCGAGCGGGAAAAGGTGCGGCGTCTGTTTGAGTGGAGCGCAGCGGAGCGAGTTTAGCCGCGCCCCGCTCGGGGCATCGCCGACACGGGCACCCTGCGTCAGCAGGGCGCGATCATCGGGGCCGCCTTTTTTGATTACTTTCTTGGCGGAGCAAAAAAGTGATCCGGCCGCCGGGACGGACTCCCGGCTTGTCTCCACGGCAGTGCAGCGGCGTTGCGTCACCCGGCGAGGCACGGGCAGCACTGTCGTCGTTGCCTTTGACGTTCGTCGTTACGCTGCGAACTGCGAACTGCGAACTGCGAACTGCGAACTGCGAACTGCGAACTGCGAACTGCGAACTGCAAAGTCAAAGGCAACTGCTGCTTCGCAGTGACGTCTTTACGCCTGATGACCCAATACGCATGTCCTTGCATCATGACCAGGCCGGGAGTTCGCCCCGGCAGGCGACCCTCTTTTTTGCTTCGCCAAAAAAGAGGGGCAAAAAAGGCGACCCGATGATCGCGCCCCGCTACCGCGGGGTCCCCGTGCCGTCGACGCCTGAAGCGGGGCGCGGCTGAACTCGCTACACTTCGTTTCGCTCAGACAGACGCCGCACCTTATCCGCTTCAGGCATCGCCGTCACGGCGCGCTCAACGGGACTTCACGGCCACGTCAAAGGCAACGGCAACGGCAACGTCAAAAGCAACGGCAACGGCAACGGCAACGGCAACGGCAACGGCAACGGCAACGGCAACGGCAACGGCAACGGCAACGGCAACGGCAACGGCAACGGCAACGGCAACGGCAACGGCAACGGCAACGGCAACGGCAACGGCAACGGCAACGGCAACGGCAACGGCAACAACAACGGCAACAACAACGGCAACAACAACGGCAACAACAACTGCAACGGCAACAACAACAACAACTGCAACGGCAACAACAACTGCAACGGCAACGGCAACAACAACTGCAACGGCAACAACAACTGCAACGGCAACAACAACTCTGTTGCGCCTAATCAAACCCCTATTCCTTAGCGGTCTGCGCAAGCCCGCCACCCATCTCCCGAACTTTTTCTTGCCCGCCGACTCCCTCGGAGTAGTCACCTATTTCAGCAGAAGGAGAAGCACATGGATCCGGCACTCAACGGACTGCACATCGCCATCCTCGTTACCGATGGCTTCGAGCAGGTTGAACTGACGCAACCCAAGGACGCGCTGGAAGGCGAGGGGGCGATTACCAAGATTATTTCCGACAAGCGCGGCATGGTGCAGGGCATGAACCATGACAAGCCGGCTGACCAGTTTCCGGTGGACCTGACCTTCGACGAAGCCTATTCGCAAGACTTCGATGCGGTGCTGCTGCCTGGTGGCGAAGTCAATTCGGCACGGATACGCAGCAACGAACTGGCGCAGAAGATCGTCAAAGGCATCAACGCGCAGGGCAAGCCGATCGCGGTGATCTGCCATGGCGCATGGCTGCTGGCGTCGGCCGGGCTGGTGCAGGGAAAGACCATGACCAGCCATCAGGACCTGGAGCAGGATCTCAAAAAGGCCGGCGTCAACTGGGTGGACCAGGAAGTGGTGGTGGATGGCAGCTGGGTCAGCAGCCGCAAGCCGGATGACATACCGGCATTCAATGCGCGCATGATCGACGTCTTCGGACAACGCATGCGCGACAGCGTGGCGGGGACGCCGGATGAGGGCGCTGTAGGGATTGCCTCGAGCTGATGCCAGGCTTGCCTGCCGCCACGATGCAGTCTGGCGGCAGGCAGGCAGGCAGGCAAACAGGCGTCAGGGCTTGGGCTTGGCTTCCTCGCGCCGGTTGAAGCCGGCGACCATGTCGAAACGGAACAGCCTGCATTCGATCGCGCCGTTGAAGAACGGCGTCTTGCGCGCTTCCTTCAGACGCAGCAGCTTGGGCAGGCCGAGGTCGGCGGTGAACAGGAATACTTTCCAGCCGGCGAAGCGCTGCTTGAGCGTGGTGCCGAAGGCGCTGAAGAAGGCAATCGCCATGTCGTCTTCCGGCATGGTGCTGTCGCCGCGCACGCCGATCCGCTCGCCATAGGGCGGGTTGGTGACCATATAGCCCGGCGCATCGCTGGGCGGCTTTACTTCCTGCGCTTCGATCTGCTTCAACGGCACCTCGAACGGAATGCCGGCGCGCTGCAGGTTGGCGCGGGTCATGGCCACCATGTCGCCCGAAATGTCGCTGCCGAAAATCGTGGGCACAGCCGGTAGCGGACGCGGCTTGACGCTGCCTTTCACCTGCCGCCATTCATCGGCGTTGAAGGGCGTGAACTTCTCGAATGCAAAGGAGCGGCGGGCGCCGGGGGGAATGCCGGCCAGCATTTGCGCAGCTTCGGCGAGGATGGTGCCCGAGCCGCACATCGGATCGAACAGCACTTCGCCGGGCTTCCATCCCGATACCCGCAGCAGGCCGGCGGCCAGGTTTTCGCGCAGCGGCGCGTCGCCGGTGTCGAGACGCCAGCCGCGCTTGAACAGTGCCTCGCCCGAGGTGTCGAGATAGAGCGTCACGGTGCGCGCGTCGATGAAGGCAAATACCCGCATGTCGGGCATGCGGGTGTTGACCGAAGGCCGCTTGCCGCAGAGGTCGCGGAAGCGGTCGCAGACGGCGTCCTTGATCTTCAGCGTGGTGAATTCCAGGCTCTTCAACGGCGACTTGATGGCGGTGACGTCGATACGGATCGTGTGATGCACCTCGAACCAGTCTTCCCAGGGCTGGGCCAGCGCCAGGTCGTAGACATCGTTTTCATTGAGATAGCTGGCATGCGCCACCCGCATCAATACCCGGGACGCGATGCGCGAATGCAGGTTGACCCGCATGGCGTCAGCCATCGTGCCCGAGCAATGCACGCCGCCCGGCACTTGCGTGTGGACCTTGAGCGTGGGCGAATAGCCTTGCGCGATCTCGTTGAGTTCTTCCGCCAGCGCGGCTTCCATGCCGCGCGGGCAGGGGCAAAAATAGGAATGGTTCATGGGGTACCCTTTATCCGTGGTGTTGCTGTGATGACTGTGATGGCCGTTGCGGCTTTCACAGCCCAGTGAAATGAAGTCAGTCCCTGCGGAAGGCGCGTTCGACGAAGTCGAGACGGTCCTGGCCCCAGTACGGCTCGCCGTCGACGACATACCATGGCGCGCCGAATACATTGGCGGCGATCGCGTCATCGGTGTAGCGCTGGTACTCGGCCTGCACTGCGGCCGTGGCGGCTGCTTTCATCAGGGCCGCGCCGTCGAACCCGGCCTCGCCGGCAATCGCGGCCAGCGTGGCGTCGTCGGCGATGTTGCGCTGCTCGGCCCAGACCGCGCTGCCGATGCGGCCGGTCAGGTCCATTGCCGCGTCATTGCCGTGCGCCAGCTTGGCGGCGATGATCAGGAAAGCCGCCGGGTCGCCGGCGACCGGGAAGAACTGCGGTTGCAGATGCAGCGGCTTGCCCAGATAACGGCTCCAGCGTTCCAGTTCCACCAGCCGGTAGGCCTGGCGCTGCGGCGCCCGCTTCGCCAGCGGCAGGCCGCCCGAGAGGCCGAACACCCGTCCCAGGTCGAATGGCCGCACGTCCACCTGCACCTGGTATTGCCGCACCAGATCGGCAAAGCGCTGGTGGCCCAGATAGACGTAAGGCGAGGGCGGAGCGAGATAGTAGGTGCAGGTTTGCGTCATGAAAGGCTCGGTTTCTCAAAAAGGTTTGACCACGACCAGGATGGTCACGGCAAGCAGGCCAATGACAGGGACTTCATTGAACCAGCGGTACCAGGTATGGCTGCGCGCATTGCGGCCGCCTTCGAACTTGCGCAGCAGCGAACCGCAGGCATGGTGGTAGCCAATCAGCAGCACCACCAGCGCCAGCTTGGCATGCAGCCAGCCATTGCCCGGCCCGCGGCCGATGCCGTAGCCCAGCCATAGCCAGAGGCCAAATACCAGCGCCACCACCATCAGGATGCCGGAGAAACGGTAGAGCTTTCTTGCCATCAGCAGCAGGCGATCGGTAGTGACCTTGTCTTCCGGCGCCACCATGGCCAGGTTGACGAAAATTCGCGGCAGGTAGAACAGGCCGGCGAACCAGGAGGCGACGAAGACGATGTGCAGCGATTTGACCCAGAGCATGCGGTAGGTGTTCCTTTCGTTGATCCGGGTGCTTACTTGCGCACTTCGCCGTGGCCGAACACGACGTACTTCAGCGAGGTCAGGCCTTCCAGGCCCACCGGGCCGCGGGCATGCAGCTTGTCGTTGGAAATGCCGATTTCCGCGCCCAGGCCATATTCGAAGCCGTCGGCGAAGCGGGTCGAGGCGTTCACCATCACCGAGGCGGAATCGACCTCGCGCAAGAAGCGCATCGCCCGGCTGTAGTTCTCGGTGACGATGGCGTCGGTATGCTTTGAGGAATGGGTGTTGATGTGGTCGATTGCCTCGTCCATGTCGTCGACCACCTTGACTGCCAGAATGGGCGCCAGGTACTCGGTCTGCCAGTCGGCCTCGCTGGCATGGGCCAGGTGCGGATAGCCGGCCAGCAGCGCATGCGCGGTTTCATCGGCGCGCAGTTCCACCTCCCGGGTGCGGTACAGCGCGGCCAGGCGCAGCAGGGCCTCGGGCGCGATTTCACGCGCCACCAGCAGGGTTTCCATGGTGTTGCAGGTGCCGTAGCGATGGCACTTGGCGTTGAAGGCAATCGCCAGCGCCTTTTCGATGTCGGCCTGGTCGTCGATATAGACATGGCAGATTCCGTCCAGATGCTTGATCATCGGCACCGTGGATTCCTGCATCAGCCGTTCGATCAGGCCCTTGCCGCCGCGCGGCACGATCACATCCACATACTGCGGCATGGTGATCAGCGCGCCGACCGCGGCACGGTCGGTGGTCTCGACGATCTGCACGCCATCGGCCGGCAGGCCGGCGCCGGCCATGCCTTCCTTCACCAGCCTGGCCAGCGCCTGGTTGCAATGGATGGCTTCCGAGCCGCCGCGCAGGATGGTCGCGTTGCCGCTCTTGATGCACAGGCCGGCCGCGTCCACCGTCACGTTGGGACGGGCTTCATAGATGATGCCGATCACGCCCAGCGGCACCCGCATCTGGCCGACCTGGATGCCGGTCGGGCGGAATTTCATGTTGGAGATCTCGCCGATCGGGTCGGGCAGGGCAACGATCTGCTCCAGGCCCTCGGCCATGGTGGCGATCGCCTGGTCCGACAGCGTCAGGCGGTCCAGCATGGCCGGCGCCAGGCCGGCGGCCCGGGCGGCTTCCAGGTCGCGCTGGTTGGCTGCCTTCAGTTGTTCGGCGTCGCGCCGGATCGCGGCCGCGATCAGCGACAGCGCCTGGTTCTTGGTGGCGGTGTCGGCGCGCGCCATGGCGCGCGATGCGGCGCGGGCGCGCTGGCCGACTTCACTCATGTACTGTTGGATGTCCATTTCTTTCCTCTTCAAATGCGGTGCGGCCGCTTCAGTGGGCGCGTCCGCGGGCCAGTTTCAGCGCCAGTTGCAGCAGCGCGTCCCAGGGGTCGCCGGAAAACGCCTTGACGCGCAGGCCCTTCACCATGCGGTCGATCTGCGCCGCGTCCTGCAGCGCTTCCCGCAGGAGCGACAGTGGCAGGCGGCGCAGGGCGCCTTCGGCCAGCCGTTCGCGCGGACCCCAGATCCGGTATTCCTTGAGCAACGCCGGCAGCGGCCTGCCCTGCGACAGCCCGGTCTGCAGCTTGAGCAGGGTGCGGATTTCCTCGGCCACCGCCCACAGCACCAACGGCAGCGCCTCGCCTTCGCCCTTCAGTCCTTCCAGCATGCGCACCAGGCGCGCCGCGTCGCCGGCCAGCATTGCCTCGCTCAGCTTGAACACATCATAGCGCGCCACATTCAGCACCGCGTCATGGATGGCCTCGAAGCTGAGCTTGCCGGGCGGGTGCAGCAGCGCCAGCTTCTGCAGTTCCTGGTGGGCCGCCAGCAGATTGCCTTCGACCCGCTCGACGATGAAGGCAATGCCGTCGCGGTCGGCGCTCTGCTGCTGCGCCGCCAGGCGCTGGCTAATCCAGTTGGGCAACTGTGCCCGGTCCACCAGCGGAATGTCGATGAAGACGCCGGCCTGCTGGAGTGTGGTCACCCACGCCGCCTTCTGGCTGGCCCAGTCCAGCTTGGGCAGGGTGATCAACGTCACATTGTCCGGGTTGAGCGCAGCCGCATAGGCCTGCAGCGCCTGGCCGCCGTCCTTGCCCGGCTTGCCGGTGGGTATGCGCAGCTCGATCAGCTTGCGTTCGCCGAACAGGGACTGGGACTGGCTGGCTGCCAGCAGCTCGCCCCATTTGAAGCTGCGCTCCACGCTCAGCACCTCGCGCTCGGCATAGCCCTGGACGCGGGCGCACTTGCGTATCTTGTCCGCCGCCTCCAGCGCCAGCAGATGCTCGTCGCTGGCGATCACGTACAGCGGCGCCAGGCTCTTGGCCAGATGCGCGTCCAGCGCGTCGATGCGCAATTGCATGGTGTTGGCCTATCGTGATGCCGGCGCCGGCGTCGGCGCAGCTTCCGGCGTCGGCTCCGGCGGCTTGATGGCGGAAATGCGGCGCAGCACCTGCTGTACCAAGTCGGCCTGCATTTCCTGGTACATCTGAGCTTCCTCGACTTCCTTGGCCAGCGCCTGGGCTTCGTTATAGCTCTGCACGCGCCGGATCAGCACTTCGTTTGGCGCCAGCAGCTGCCGGCCCTGCCTGTCGACCACGCGGAAGTTGAGCCGGTAGAACAGGTTGTATTCCCGCACCCGGCCCTGGCTGTTCAGGGACAGGATCTGCTTCTCCCGGCCTTCGCGGATCACTTCCAGTATCGCGTCGGCTTCCTCGCGCGTTTTTGCTACCCTCACATTGCCCGTTGCATTGAGATAGCGGCGCAACTGCACGCCCACCGGCGAAGTCTCGGCAAAGCCCAGGAAAATCGTGGAAAAGGGCAGCGGATCCTGCGGCCCGGTACCGCGCAGCTTGAAGCCGCAGGCCGCCAGCAGCAGGCTTGCCAGCAGTGCAATGACGAGAGTGCCTGAGAATTTACGCATGGATGAAAAGCACTCTCGTGTTCAGGCGACGATGTTGACCAGCTTGCCCGGCACCACGATCACCTTCTTCGGCGCGCCGGTCAGAAATTTCTGCACGCTCTCGGTGGCCAGCGCGGCCGCCTCGATGCTGGCCTTGTCGGCCTCCTTGGGCACCCGCACGCTGCCGCGCAGCTTGCCGTTGACCTGGATCATCAGCTCGATGTCGGCCTGCTCCAGCGCAGCCGGGTCGACCTGTGGCCAGGGCGCATCGAGGATGTCGCCGAAGCCGGCCGCATAGCCCAGTTCCTGCCACAGCACATGGGTGATATGCGGCGCAACCGGGTAGAGCACGCGCAGGAAGATGGACAGGCATTCGAACATCACGGCGTTGCTGGCGCCGGAGTCGTCGAGGCGCGCGCCTTCCAGCGTATTGAGCAGCTTCATCGCCGCCGACACCACGGTGTTGTACTGGGTGCGACGGTAGTCGTGGTCGGCCTGCTGCAGGATCTTGTGGACTTCGCGGCGCAGCGACTTGTGGCTTTCCGGCAGCGCGGCCGGCTCGATTGCGGCGGTGGCCGACAGGCGCGGCGCCTGCGCATGGGCAAAGGCCCAGACCCGCTTCAGGAAGCGGTTCGCGCCTTCCACGCCGGCGCCCGACCACTCCAGCGTCTGCTCCGGCGGCGAGGCGAACATGGTGAACAGGCGCGCGGTGTCGGCGCCATACTGGTCGATCTGGGCCTGCGGATCGATGCCGTTGTTCTTGGACTTGGACATCTTCTCGATGCCGCCGATCTGCACCGGCTGGCCGTCGGACTTCAGCGCGGCCGATACCGGCCGGCCGCGGTCGTCGGTCGTCAGCGCCACATCCGCCGGGTTGAACCAGACCTTCTTGCCGGACGCGTCCTCGCGGTAATAGGTTTCGTTCAGCACCATGCCCTGCGTGAGCAGCTTGGTGAAGGGCTCGTCGAACTTCACCAGGCCGAAGTCGCGCATTACCTTGGTCCAGAAGCGGGCATACAGCAGGTGCAGCACCGCATGCTCGATGCCGCCGATGTACTGGTCCATCGGCATCCAGTAGTCGTTGCGCGCATCCACCATCGCGTTGTCGCTGCCCGGCGAGCAATAGCGCATGTAGTACCAGGAGGAGTCGACGAAGGTATCCATGGTGTCGGTCTCGCGCCGCGCCGGCTTGCCGCACTGCGGGCAGTCCACATGCAGGAAGGCTTCATGCTTGTTGAGCGGATTGCCGCTGCCGTCCGGCACGCAGTCTTCGGGCAGCACGACAGGCAGGTCCTTTTCGGGCACCGGCACATCGCCGCAGCTTTCGCAGTGGATAATGGGAATCGGCGTGCCCCAGTAGCGCTGGCGGGAGATGCCCCAGTCGCGCAGGCGGTAGGTCACCTTCTTCTCGCCCAGGCCGCGTTCGGCCAGGTCGGCGGCGATCGCGTCGACCGCTTCCTGGTAGGCCATGCCGTCATATTTGCCGGAATGGATGCAGCGGCCGTTTTCCTTGTCGGCATACCAGTCATGCCAGGTCTCGGTCGAGAAGGTCTTGCCTTCAATGCCGATCACCTGCTCGATCGGCAGCACGTATTTCTTGGCGAAGGCGAAATCGCGCTCGTCATGCGCAGGCACGCCCATCACGGCGCCGTCGCCATAGGTGACGAGCACGTAGTTGCCGACCCAGACCTCGACCAGCTTGCCGGTCAGGGGATGGGTGACGTACAGGCCGGTCGGCATGCCTTTCTTTTCCATCGTCGCCATGTCGGCTTCGATCACGCTGCCCTGCTTGCACTCGGCGATGAAATCGGCCAGTTCGCGGTTCCCGCGGGCGGCGAAGGTGGCCATCGGATGCTCGGGCGCGATCGCGCAGAAGGTCACGCCCTTGATGGTGTCGGCGCGGGTGGTGAATACCCACAGCTTGCCCTGCAGCGGGAAGCCGCCGCTGTCCTGCGGCAGGGGATGGGTGCTGCTGCCGGGTTCGGTCAGGTCATAGGGGAAGGCGAAGCGCACGCCGGTGGACTTGCCGATCCAGTTCGACTGCATGATGCGCACCCGCTCCGGCCAGCCCGGCAGGCCGGTCTCGACCTGCTCCAGCAGTTCCTCGGCATAGTCGGTAATGCGGGCGTAGTACATCGGGATTTCGCGCTTCTCGATCAGCGCGCCCGAACGCCAGCCGCGGCCGTCGATCACCTGCTCGTTGGCCAGCACGGTCTGGTCGACCGGGTCCCAGTTCACGGTGCCGGTCTTCTTGTAGATGATGCCTTTCTCCAGCATCTTCAGGAACATCCACTGGTTCCACTTGTAATAGTCGGGCTTGCAGGCCGTCATCTCGCGCGACCAGTCGATCGCCAGGCCCATCGCTTCCATCTGCTGCTTCATGTGGGCGATGTTGGAATAGGTCCATTGCGCAGGCGGCACCTTGTTGGCCATTGCCGCGTTTTCCGCCGGCATGCCGAATGCGTCCCAGCCCATGGGCATCAGGACGTTGTAGCCGTTCATGCGCAGATAGCGGTACATCACGTCATTGATGGTGTAGTTGCGCACATGGCCCATGTGCAGCTTGCCGGACGGGTAGGGCAGCATCGAGCAGGCGTAGAACTTCTTCTTTTCCTGGCCGTTGCGGTCGGTCGCGTTTTCAACGGCGCGGTAGGCATCGATGGCTTGCCAGTGGTCGCGTGCGGACTGTTCGACCTCGGCGTGACTGTATTTTTCTTGCATGGCGGCGGCGATTCGGTGGTGGGACTGGTTGAATTGAACCGAGCATTATACTGGCTGCCCACCGCAAGTGGCGGCGGCGCCGGTTGCACCCAGGGTGGATTCAGCGCAGCAGCAGCCGCAGTGCCGGCGGGGCGCCGGTCTCGGCATGGCGCAGGTTGACTTCCTCCACCACGTCCTCCAGCGCCGCCAGCACTTCGGGCGCCTGTTGCCTGACGAGTTCGGCATCGGTGACGGTGATGTCCAGCAGCTCGTTCGCTGCCAGCACGAAGCGGCTCATGCCGTCGTGATCGCGCACGCCGGAAAGGCAGTCGATCAGGGCGCTGATGTTGTTGCCGTAGAAGTAGGGCAGGCCGAATTCGCGCCGGCATTCGCGGTGCAGCGCCGGCATGCCGGTCAGCTTGCGGCCGTCCAGGCAGGCGCTGGCCGTCATGCTATTTCGCCGCCGGCGCAGCAGCGGCAGCGGCCGTGGGCGCGGTGACGAAGCCCAGCTTGCTCAGGCCATTGTTCTGCGCCGCCGCCATTACCTGGGCAATCACTTCATAGCGGGTCGACTTGTCGGCGCGCAGCTGCAGCTCCGGCTGCGGCTGCTTCTTCGCCGCTTGCGCCATGCGCGCCGGCAGGTCGGCCTGGGCGACCGGCCCATCGTTCCAGAACACCTCGCCGGCCGCATTGATCGACAGCGTCACGGTTTCCGGTTTTTCCGGCGCCGGCGCCGACTGCGCGCTTGGCAGGTCGAGCTTGACCGCGTGGGTGAAGAGCGGCGCGGTGATGATGAAGATCACCAGCAGCACCAGCATCACGTCCACCATCGGTGTGACGTTGATGTCCGCCATCGGCGCGCCCTGCCGGTTATTGTCGAATCCGCCAAATGCCATGATGCTTGCTCCCGTTTATTTGCCGACGCGGCTGCCGGTGGTCAGGTAGGCATGCAGATCGTGCGCGAAGGCATCGAGTTCCGCCAGCGTGACCCGGTTGACGCGGGTGAAGGCGTTGTAGGCCAGCACCGCGGGAATGGCCACTACCAGGCCCAGCGCGGTCATGATCAGCGCCTCGCCGACCGGCCCGGCCACCTTGTCGATCTGCACCGTGCCCGAGGCCGAGACCGCGATCAGCGCATGATAGATGCCCCATACCGTGCCGAACAGGCCGACGAAGGGCGCGGTTGATCCAACCGATGCCAGGAGGGTCAGGCCGTTTTCCAGCCGGGAGGAAACCCGGTTGATTTCCTGGCGCAGCGTGCGGGTGATCAGCTCGCCCGGATCTACCGCTGCGTTCAGCGAGTTGTCCTGGGCGCGCAGATTGGCCGCTTCCATGCTCTGCGCTGCCAGCGGCGTATAGACCCGCTCGCTGTCGGCGGTTTTCATCACGGCGATGGCGTCGGCCAGCGTCGGCGCCTTCCAGAAGCCTTCCAGCGCGCCGGCGCTGCGCCGTATGCGCCATGAACTCCAGGCCTTGGCCAGGATGTAGTACCAGCTGACGACGGACATGGCCAGCAGCACATAGGCGACCGCGTGCGATACCGCGTCGCCTTGCGCCCAGTAGTGGGCCAGTCCCATGCTTTGATTTGCGATTGTCGGGTTCATCTGCGCTTGTTCTAGTTGGAAAGTTTAAAAACGATGGGCACCAGGTACCACTCGGCCACCGGCTTGCCGTTGCTGGTGGCGGGATTGAAGCGCCAGGTCTGGACCGCGCTGCGCGCCGCCTCGTCCAGCATCGGAAAACCGCTGGAAGTGCGTACCTGTACCTCGCCGGCGGTGCCATCGGCCTGCACCAGCACCCTCAGCATCACCCGTCCCTCCTCGCCATTGCGCAGCGAGCGCGCCGGCTGCACCGGCGGCCGGTTGGTGGCGGCGTAGCTGGCGGGGATGGAGACGCCGGTGCGCGCGGGCTCGGGTGGCGGGGCAGGGGGAGCGGGAGGCGCCGGTGGGGCAGTCGGCGCCAGCGCCGGGGCTGCCGCTTCCGCGACGGGCGGCGCTGCCGGCGCGGGTTCAGGCCTGGCTGGCGCTGCACGACGCGGCGCCGGCACGGGACGCGGCGCAGGCCTGGCCGCCGGCAGAGGCCGGGGCGAAGCCGGTTTCGGCGGCGCAGACGGCTGGGCAGGCGGCGGCGGTGGCGGTGGCGGTGGCGGCTCGGGCTGGGGTTGCGGCGCCGGCATGGCAACGGGCGCTGGCACCGGCGGCGTCGGCAACAGCGCCACCGTGATCGGCTTGGGTTCCGGCGATGGATGCATGTGGGTTGTCACGCCCGAGAGTGCGGCAAGAAGCGCGCCGGCATGCATCGCCACCGAAATGGCAATCGCTGCCAGCGAACGGCGGGCCGGCGCGCTCACTGCGTCCTCACACGGCGGGCTGGGTGTCAGCGCAGGCCAAGCACGTTCTGCATGTCGTACAGTCCGCTGTCGCGGCCGGCCAGGAAGCGCGCGGCGCGCAGGCTGCCGTGGGCATAGGTGACCCGGCTCGACGACTTGTGGCTGATCTCGATGCGCTCGCCGATGCCGGCGAACAGCACGGTATGGTCGCCGACGATGTCGCCGCCGCGTATCGTGGCAAAGCCGATCGAGGACGGGTCGCGCTCGCCGGTCACGCCTTCGCGCGCGAAGACGCCGACTTCCTTCAGGTCGCGGCCCAGCGCGCGCGCCACCACTTCGCCCATCTGCAGCGCGGTGCCGGACGGCGCGTCGACCTTGTGGCGGTGATGCGCCTCGATGATCTCGATGTCGTAGCCTTCGGCGAAACTCTTTGCCGCAAGCTCCAGCAGCTTCATCGTCACGTTCACGCCCACGCTCATGTTGGGTGCGAACACGACGGCGGTCCTTTCGGCGGCGGCGGCGATCGCGGCCTTGCCGGCGTCATCGAAGCCGGTGGTGCCGATGATCATCCTGATGCCATGCGCGGCGCAGTATTCCAGGTGCTTCAGCGTGCCTTCCGGCCGGGTGAAGTCGATCAGGTAGTCGGCATCGGCCAGCCCCTGCTCCAGCTTGTCGGTGATCAGGACGCCGGAATCCTGGCCGAGAAAGCCCGATGCATCGGCGCCCAGGCCAGGGGCGCCGGCAACGTCGAGCGCGCCGGCGAGTGCCGCGTCAGATGCATTGCGAATGGCTTCGATCAGCATGCGGCCCATGCGGCCGGAGGCGCCGGCAACGGCGATTTTCATTTGAGTCATGGTTTGGTGGACGGAGTTTGCGGGTCGGCGGCGGAAGAGGGCACCGGCTGCGGGCCCGGGGTCATGGTGTTGGCCTTGCGCTGCTTTTCGCCGGCGATGCGCGACAGGTAGTCAGCCTCGGTCGGCAGGTCGCCGCCTTCGATGCGCGCCAGGCGGTTGTCGACGAAGGTCAGGGTCACGCGGCTGGTGGTGACTTCGCCGTTGCCCTTCTTCATGCGGAATGGATAGTCCCAGCGGTTGTTGTGGAATACATCAGTCAGGAGCGGCGTGCCGAGCACGAAGCGCACCTGGTCCTGCGTCATGCCTTCCTTCAGTTGCGCGACCATTTCGCGGGAAACGAAGTTACCCTGCTGAATGTCGGCCCGGTACGGACGCAGGAAGCCGAGAAACGGCTTTTCGCGCGTGACCTGGACGTCGCTGCCGTTCTGCTCGCTGGCCTGCTGCGCCTGCGCTGCCGGCTCGCTGCCGCGCCCGCTCGCAGGCTCGTCAATCAGCGGATTCTTCGACGCGCAACCGGCTATGGCGGCGGCAAACAGCACGCACAGCGCACCGGAATGGGAAAACAGCATACGCATAAGGGGAGATCTCAGTCGATTGAGCTAGGTGGTCAAACGCTATATGATAAAGCAGATCATCTCCATCCGACGAAATCCATGCCTAACAACCCCACCGATCTGAAGGCCAGCGGCCTCAAGGCCACGCTGCCGCGGCTCAAGATCCTCGAAATCTTTCAGGGCAGCACCGTGCGCCACCTGAGCGCCGAAGATGTCTACAAGATACTGCTGGCCGATAACATGGATGTTGGCCTCGCCACCGTCTATCGCGTGCTGACCCAGTTCGAACAGGCCGGCCTGCTGAGCCGGAATCACTTCGAGTCGGGCAAGGCCGTGTTCGAGCTGAACGAAGGCTCGCATCACGACCATCTGGTGTGCCTGGACTGCAGCCGGGTGGAAGAGTTTTTCGATGAGGAAATCGAGCGCCGCCAGCAGGTCATTGCGCAGCAGCGCGGCTTTGCCATCGCCGAGCATGCGCTGGCGCTGTATGCCCATTGCACCAAGCAGGACTGCCCGCATCGCGGCCGCTAGGCCGCTTTCCCGGACGGTTAACGCCTATTCGTAGGCCTGGAACGCCTCTGCGAGGATTCCAGCCATTTCCTCCGGCGCGCTGATGGAAACGCCCAGGTCGCGCAGCAGGCCGTCCTGGATGCCATAGATCAGGCTGTGTACGGTCAGTTCCTGGCCGCGCTCCCAGGCATCCTGCACGATGGTGGTCTGGCACAGATTGGTCACCTGTTCCATCACGTTGAGCTCGCACAGGCGGTCCAGCCGCTGCTTGTCGGGCAGCACCTCGCCCAGGTAGCGCTCATGCTTCATGTGCACGTCCTGCACGTGGCGCAGCCAGTTGTCCGCCAGCCCGACCCGCCGCCCCACCAGCGCCGCATGCACGCCGGAACAGCCGTAGTGGCCGCAGACGATCACATGCTTGACCTTCAGCACGTCGACGGCGAACTGCAATACCGACAGGCAGTTCAGGTCGGTATGCACGACCACGTTGGCAATATTCCTGTGGACGAACAGCTCGCCCGGCAACAGGCCCAGAAGTTCGTTGGCCGGCACCCGGCTGTCGGAGCAGCCTATCCACAGGTATTCGGGCGACTGCTGGGCCGCCAGCTTCTTGAAGAAATCCGCGTCCTCGGCGGAAATGGCCGCCGCCCACTGGCGGTTGTTTTCAAAGAGTTGCTGATAAGTGATATCGCGTGCCTGCTTGCGTTGCATGTTGTCTGTTCCTGTTAACTATTGATCTGATTAGGTGCATCCCAATCCGAAAAACGGTGCATGAATTTGCGGTCGATCGCATCTTTCCAGCGCCATACCCAATCGCCTTCCCAGCTCAGGCCCTGCCACACCCCCACCGCGTGGCGCGGACCAGTGCCGAGCAGGGACAGGTGGCCGCGCTGCGCCAGGTAGGCCGCCAGCGGCTCGCCGGCAACGGTGCGCAGCAGGTTGTCGGCCAGCACCGGCCCTTGCCGCACTGCATAGACGCCAGCCTTGGCGCGTGGTTGCAGCGGATCGCTGGCGATGTCGCCGGCGGCAAATACATGGTCATGGCTGACCGAGCGCAGATGGCTGTCGATATGGACGAAGCCATCCAGGCAGGCCAGGCCGGATTGCGCCACCCAGGGCTGCGGGCCGGCGCCTGTGGCCCACAGCAGCGCATCGTACGCTGCCGTGCTGCCATCGGCAAAGTGCAGCATGTCCGGTTCCACCTGCAAGACGTCGGTATGGGTAAGCACCGCAATGCCTTGCCGCGCCAGGTGCCGCGCCATGCGCCGTGCCGCGCCGCGCGGATAGCCGGCGAGCAGTTCGCCGCGCGTGACCAGCGACCATTTCACGCGGTCGCGCCGGGCCGCCATCCGGTGCGCCATCGCCAGCACCAGTTCGACGCCGCCGGCGCCGCCGCCCACCACCACCATGTGGACCGGCCGCGCCAGGCCGTCAGCCTGGGCCTGGAAGGCGCGCCATTGCTGCAGGAAGACGTCGACCGGCTTGACCGGCAGCGCATGGTCCTGCGCGCCGGGCACCTGGTCCAGCGGCGGCGTCGAGCCGATGTCGAGGGAAGCAAGGTCAAAATCCCATTGCCGGCCCTGGTCGTCCAGCGCCACGCGCGCCGTCGGGTCGAAGGAGACGATGCGGGCCTGCGCCAGTTCCACCTGCGCCGCCGCGGCCAGCGGCGCCAGGTGCACATGCGCTTCATTGTGCCGGTAATGGCCGGCGATCAGGCCCGGCAGCATGCCGGAATAGGGCGTCTGCAGGTCGCGGCTGACCATGGCAACCTGCAGCCGGTCGCGCCATTCGGGCAGGCGCTTGCGCAGCGCTTCCAGCACGAACAGGTGGGCATGGCCGCCGCCAATCAGGAGCAGACGCTGTCTGGTCACGGCGGCTACTCGCTGGAAAAGCTGATGTCGCCATACCAGGCGCGGCCCTGGCGGGGGCCGTTGTCGCCATCGGTCATGACGGCTACCGCGTCGATCTCGGTGAAGTCCTCGCCAAAGGCGGCGCGCAGGTCGTCGCGCACATTGCGCTGATGGCTGACCCAGCTGCCGGCCCTGGCCTCTCCGCTATCGACCGCCTGCATCATCGCCTGGCTGGTGTAGGGATTCGGCCAGCGCGCGCCGACCGGCTTGCCCGATGCCCACACATAGTTCAGCGCGCGGCTGCGCAGTCCGAGCGGGCCGCGCTCCACCACCACATAGATGCGCACCGGGAAGTCGTCACCTGCCCTGGCATCTTCATCGTTGCCACGATACGGCGCCTCGATCTTCCAGCGCCAGCGCAGCACCGGCGTCCTGGCCAGGTCGATCCGGATCTTGCGAAAGCGCCCCGAGGCCATGCCGTCGGTGCTTGCCTGCAGCACGGTCACGCCGCCATCGCGCACCAGTTCGTAGCGGGTCTCGCCCTTGAAGGACTTGACTTCCCAACCGTCCAGGTCGCCGCTGGAAAAGCTGCCGACCCGCAGGGTTTCCGCCATAGAGGGGCCGGCACAGAACAGCAGGGCGGCGAGTAGGGAAAGGGGAAGGGCGGGTCGCATGCGGGCTTTCGGAAACGGTGCGGACAAGAAAAAGCCGCTGGGCATTGCTGCCAGCGGCCGTTGCGGGGTAATGCTGCTTACTCGAAGAACTCCTTGACCTTGTCTTTCCAGGATTTGCTTTGCGGGCTGTGCTTGGCGCCGCCCTCGGTCATCGAGCGCTCGAACTCGCGCAGCATCTCCTTCTGGCGATCGGTCAGGCGCACCGGGGTTTCCACCACGACGTGGCAGAACAGGTCGCCGGACAGGCCGGAGCGCACGCCCTTGACGCCCTTGCCGCGCAGCCGGAACACCTTGCCGCTCTGGGTGCCTTCGGGCACCGTGAACGATACCTTGCCGCCCAGCGTCGGCACTTCGATGTCGCCGCCCAGCGCCGCGGTGGCGTAGGAAATCGGCATCTCGCAGTGCAGGTCGTCGCCTTCGCGCTGGAACACCGGATGCGGCTTGATGTGGATTTCCACATACAGGTCGCCCGGAGGGCCGCCGTTCATGCCCGGTTCGCCATTGCCGGAAGAGCGGATGCGCATGCCGTCGTCGATGCCGGCCGGGATCTTCACTTCCAGCGTCTTGTTGCGCTTGATGCGGCCTGCGCCGGCGCAGGTGGGGCAGGGTTCCGGAATGATCTTGCCGGTGCCGTGGCACTTCGGGCAGGTCTGCTGGATGCTGAAGAAGCCCTGCTGCATGCGCACCTGGCCATGGCCGGCGCAGGTCGGGCAGGTGGTGGGCGACGTGCCCGGCTTGGCGCCGCTGCCGTGGCAGGTGTCGCAGCTGTCCCAGGACGGCACGCGGATCGTGGTGTCGAAGCCGTTGGCCGCCTGCTCCAGCGTGATTTCCAGGTTGTAGCGCAGGTCGGCGCCGCGGTAGACCTGGGGGCCGCCGCCACGGCCCCCGCGGCCGCCGGCGGCGTTGCCGAAGATGTCGCCGAAGATGTCGCCGAAGGCATCGGCGAAGCCGCCCGCGTTGCCGCCGAAGCCGCCGCCGCCCATGTTGGGGTCGACGCCGGCATGGCCGTAGCGGTCATAGGCATCCCGCTTCTGCGGGTCCGACAGCATCTCGTAGGCTTCCTTGGCCTCCTTGAATTTCTCTTCCGCGCCCTTGCTGTCCGGATTGCGGTCCGGATGGTATTTCATTGCGAGCTTGCGATACGCCTTCTTGATGTCATCATCGGAAGCGTTTTTCGCCACGCCCAGTATTTCGTAAAAATCGCGCTTTGCCGCCATGTTATAGGCACCTCTCTGGTAAGCAAAAAGCCGAGCCGCAGTCGCGCGACCACTGGCTCGGCAAACTTTGCGGCCGAGGCCGCAAAATTGTTATTACTTGTCTTTGACTTCCTTGAAGTCGGCGTCCACAACGTCGTCTTCCTTGGCGCGCGACTCGGCGCCCGCATGACCGGTGCCGGCGCCGGCACCCGCGCCAGCCTCGGCGCCGCCGGCCGCAGCCTGCTGTGCCTGCATGTCGGCATACATCTTCTCGCCCAGCTTCTGCGCAGCGGTGGTCAGCGCGGTCATCTTGGCGTCGATGTCGGCCTTGTCGCTGCCCTTCAGGGACGTCTCGAGGTCGCGGATCGCGGCTTCGATCTTTTCCTTCTCGCCGGCATCGAGCTTGTCGCCGTATTCCGTCAGCGACTTGCGGGTCGAATGCACCAGCGCGTCGCCCTGGTTGTGGGCTGCGGCCAATTCCTTCAGGCGCTTGTCTTCTTCGGCGTTGGCTTCGGCATCGCGCACCATCTTCTGGATTTCCTCCTCGGTCAGACCCGAGTTGGCCTTGATGGTGATCTTGTTTTCCTTGCCGCTGGCCTTGTCCTTGGCGCCGACGTGCAGAATGCCGTTGGCGTCGATGTCGAAGGTGACTTCAATCTGCGGCGTGCCGCGCGATGCCGGCGGAATGCCTTCCAGGTTGAATTCGCCCAGCGCCTTGTTGCCCACTGCCATTTCCCGCTCGCCCTGGTAGACCTTGATGGTCACGGCAGGCTGGTTGTCTTCCGCGGTGGAGAACACCTGGCTGAACTTGGTCGGGATCGTGGTGTTCTTCTGGATCATCTTGGTCATCACGCCGCCCAGGGTCTCGATGCCCAGCGACAGCGGGGTCACGTCCAGCAGCAGCAGGTCCTTGCGGTCGCCCGACAGCACCGAACCCTGGATGGCCGCGCCGACTGCCACCGCCTCGTCCGGGTTGACGTCCTTGCGCGGCTCCTTGCCGAAGAATTCCTTGACCTTTTCCTGCACCTTGGGCATGCGGGTCATGCCGCCAACCAGGATCACGTCATTGATGTCGCTGATCTTCACGCCGGCATCCTTGATGGCGATGCGGCATGGCTCGATGGTCCGGGCGATCAGTTCCTCGACCAGCGATTCCAGCTTGGCGCGGGTGATCTTCAGGTTCAGGTGGACCGGCGCGCCATTGGCCATGGCGATGTACGGCTCGTTGATCTCGGTCTGCTGCGACGACGACAGCTCGATCTTGGCGCGCTCGGCCGATGCCTTGATACGCTGCAGCGCGATGGCGTCCTTGGACAGGTCCAGGCCGTTGATCTTGCGGAATTCGTCGATGATGTAGTCGATGATGCGCTGGTCGAAGTCCTCGCCGCCGAGGAAGGTATCGCCATTGGTGGACAGCACTTCGAACTGCATTTCGCCTTCGACGTCGGCGATCTCGATGATGGAGATGTCGAAGGTGCCGCCACCCAGGTCATAGACCGCGATCTTGCGGTCGCCCTTGCCGGACTTGTCCAGGCCAAAGGCCAGCGCCGCCGCGGTCGGCTCGTTGATGATGCGCTTGACATCCAGGCCTGCGATGCGGCCGGCGTCCTTGGTCGCCTGGCGCTGCGAGTCGTTGAAGTAGGCCGGCACGGTGATCACGGCTTCGGTGACTTCCTCGCCCAGGTAGTCCTCGGCGGTTTTCTTCATCTTGCGCAGCACTTCGGCCGACACCTGCTGTGCCGCCAGCTTCTTGTCGCGCACCTGCACCCAGGCGTCGCCATTGTCGGCCTTGACGATCTGGTACGGCATCAGGCTGATGTCCTTCTGCACTTCCTTCTCGTCGAAGCGGCGGCCGATCAGGCGCTTGACTGCGTAGAGGGTGTTCTTCGGGTTGGTGACCGCCTGGCGCTTGGCCGGCGCGCCAACCAGGATTTCGCCGTCTTCCTGATAGGCGACGATGGAAGGCGTGGTCCGCGCGCCTTCGGAGTTTTCGATGACCTTAGGCTGACCGCCTTCCATGACGGCGACGCAGGAGTTGGTCGTGCCCAGGTCAATGCCAATGATTTTGCCCATGATTGTTATCCCTTAAATATACGGTGAGACAGAATTTCGCTTGCTGCCTATATGTGGAGAAAGGTTGACCTTTCAAGAACCCTGATGCGTCGAATCGCTTATTTTTGTTGCGAGACGGTAACCAGGGCGGGGCGCAGCAGGCGGTCGGCGATGGTGTAGCCCTTCTGCAGCACGCTGACGATGGTGTTGGCTTCCTGGTCCGACGGCACCATCGAGATGGCCTGGTGCTTCATCGGGTCGAGCTTCTCGCCGGCTTGCGGATTGACTTCCAGCAGGCGGTTCTTCTCGAAGGCGGAGACCAGCTGCTTTAAGGTCATGTCGACGCCTTCCTTCAGGGATTCGACCGACGGCGTTTCCACCTTCAGCGCCATTTCCAGGCTGTCCTTCACCGGCACCATCGCCTCGGCAAAGCTTTCGATCGCGAATTTATGGGCCTTGGCGATATCTTCCTGCGCCCGGCGCCGCATGTTTTCCGCCTCGGCCTTGGCGCGCAGGAAGGAATCCTGCAGTTCGGCCAGGCGCGCTTCGGCCTCGGCCAGCTTCTGCTCGGCGGTGGGTGCGGCCGGCTGGGCCGTTTCGGGCGCGGCTTCAGCAGCCGGCGCGCCCTGCGTCGCTTCCTGGGAATTCTTGTTTTCTTCGTCGTGCATCGTGAGACTCCAGCAATATCAAGGACTTATGCGAACTGGCGCCGAGAAGCCGGCGCCAGTTCGCATTGCTATTGAATTAACCACTCGCCGCAAATGGGGATAGCGGCAGGCATTTCAAGGGCGGGTTTCGGGCGGGGCGGAAAATCCGGCCCGTGTCAGTCAGCGGCTCCCAGGGCCAGCGCCCGTTCGCGGCCGGTGGCCGCGTCCTGCCGGCGCGCCGCCTGCAGCGCGCCGTCGCGCGCCGTGGGCCAGCCCTGCATGTGGCGCTCGGCAAGGGTGGCCATCGCGGCGACCCAGGCCGGCGCCTCGTTCAGGCAGGGGATGTAGTGGTAGGCGGTGCCGCCGGCGGTGAGGAAGTCGGTGCGCACTTCCATGTCGATTTCCTCCAGCGTTTCCAGGCAGTCGCTGGTGAAGCCGGGGCAGAGCACATCGACCCGCTTGACGCCTTCCTTGGCCAGCTTCTGCATGGTCGGCGCGGTATAGGGCTGCAGCCATTCGGCCTTGCCGAAGCGGGACTGGAAGGTGACCAGGTACTGGTCCTGCGTCAGGCCCAGCGCGGCGGCCAGGAGCCGCGCGGTCTTGTGGCATTCGCAGTGATACGGGTCGCCCAGCATCAGGGTGCGCTTGGGCACGCCGTGGAAGCTCATCACCAGCTTGTCCGGCCGGCCATGGCTTTCCCAGTGCTTTTGCACCGACTGCCGCAGCGCCTCGATGTAGCCGGGGTCGTCATGGTAATTGCGCACCAGGCGCAGTTCGGGGATGTTGCGCGCCTTTTTGTAATGGTCGAACACGGCGTCGTAGATCGAGGCCGTGGTGGTGCCGGAATACTGCGGATAGGCCGGCAGCACCAGCAGCCGCTGATACCCATCGGCCTTGAGTTTTTCCAGCACCGAGGGCAGTGACGGATTCCCGTAGCGCATCGCGGCGACCACCTCGACATCATGGCCGCGCTCGCCGAGCGCGCCGCGCAGCAGCATGGCCTGCTTGACCGTATGCGTGAGCAGCGGCGAGCCTTCCTTGGTCCAGATCGCCGCGTACTTGTGCGCGGACTGCTTGGAACGGAAGGGCAGGATGATGCCGTTGAGGATGAACCACCAGACCGCCTTCGGGATTTCCACCACCCGCGGGTCGGACAGGAATTCCTTCAGGTAGGGTCGTACCGCGGCGGCGGTCGGCGCGTCCGGCGTGCCGAGGTTGACCAGTACGATGGCGCTGCGGCTGAGGCTGCCGTGGTGATGGGGTGGTTCCGGCTGGAAGCGCATGTGCGGGTAACTCTTTCTTTGTTTTTCAGGGAAACCGGAGTTTACAGCGCCAGCAGTTCGCGTGCATGCTTCCTGGTGGTGGCGGTGATCTCGATGCCGCCCAGCATGCGCGCCACTTCCTCCACGCGCGCCTTGGCGTCCAGCGGTTCGATGCGCGAGACGGTCTTGCCGTCCGGCGCGCCGGCCTTGCTGACCTGGAAATGCTGGTTGGCCTGGCTGGCCACCTGCGGCAGGTGGGTCACGCACAATACCTGATGGTCCTGCCCCAGGCGCTTGAGCAGGCGTCCGACCACCTCGGCCACGCCGCCGCCGATGCCGGTGTCGACCTCGTCGAAGATCAGCGTCGGGGTTGCGGTGGCGCTGGATGTGATGACGGCAATGGCCAGCGAGATACGCGCCAGTTCGCCACCGGACGCCACCTTGGCCAGCGGACGCGGCACGGTGCCGGCATGTCCCGCCACCAGGAATTCCACCTGTTCCAGGCCGTAGGCGGCCGGCTCGCAGGCATTCAGGCCAACCGCGAAGCGCCCGCCGGCCATGCTCAGTTCCTGCATGGCGGAAGTGACGGCCTGGCCCAGCTGCCCGGCCGCGGCGGCGCGGGCGCGAGACAGCTTTTGCGCCAGCGCCATGTAGGCAGCCTTCAGCTTTTCTTCCTGGGCGCGCAGCGCGTCCACGTCGGACGCATCGGCCAGCTGCTTCAGCTGGGCCGACAGGGTTTCCAGCTCGCGCGGCAGCTCGTCCGGGGCGACATGGAATTTGCGGGCCGTGGAATGGATCGCTTCCAGCCTGTCTTCCACCACCCGCAGCCGGGCCGGATCGAGCTCGACCCGGCTCAGGTAGTCGTTCAGTGCATAGACCGCTTCCTGCAGCTGGATCTGCGCCGGCTCCAGCGCTTCCATCACCGGTTTCAGGCCGTCGTCGATATCGACCAGCTTGCCGATCCTGGTGTTGAGCGACGACAGCAGCGACAGGATGGGATTCTCGTCGGATTCGGAAATCGCCGTCAGCGCTTCCTGCGCGCCCTCGATCAGGCTGGCCGCATGCGACAGCCGGCTGTGCTCGTTGCTGATCTCGTCCCATTCGCCCGGCTTGACGGCCAGCTTTTCCAGCTCGGCCACCTGCCATTCCAGGCGCTCGCGCTCCAGCAGCACGTTGCGGGCATTGGTTTCGAATTCCTCGCGCTGGCGCGCCATCGTGCGCCAGGCGCGATAGGCCACGCCCACCGCCTTGGCGTCCTCGGCCAGGCCGCCCTGGCTGTCGAGCAGCGCGCGCTGGGCGTCGGCCTTCAGCAGCGACTGGTGGGCATGCTGGCCGTGGATGTCGACCAGCAGTTCGCCCAGGTCGCGCAACTGGGTTGCGGTGGCGGCCACGCCATTGATATAGGCCTTGGAGCGGCCGGCATTGTCGATCACGCGGCGCAGCAGCACGCAGCCGTCTTCCGGCTCGAATTCATTGACCGCCAGCCAGGCATCGGCTTCGCTGCCGGTGGCGAACTGGGCGCTGATGTCGGCCTTGCTGGCGCCTTCGCGCACCACGCTGGCGTCGCCGCGGCCGCCCAGGGCCAGCGCCAGGGCATCGATCAGGATGGATTTGCCGGCGCCGGTTTCGCCGGTGAAGACAGTGAAGCCGGAGCCCAGCTCAAGTTCGATCGCATCAACAATGACAAAGTCGTGTATGGAGAGTGTGCGCAGCATCTGGAGAGGGAAAGTTCGGATGTTGCCCGAAGGCAGGCGAATTTTTTGGATTTGCGGAATTCCGCGCCGCGGCGTCGCGGCGGGGAAATTATTTTAACTGACCTTCGACGGAAGGATATTCATTCCAGTGCAACTTCTCGCGCAGCGTGTCGTAGTAGCTCCAGCCGCGCGGATGCAGGAAGGTGGCCGAATGCGCCGAGCGCCGGATCAGGATGCAGTCATGGTAGGCCAGGCTGGCCAGCGACTGCATGTCGAAATTGATGCTGCAGTCGCGCCCGGCGATGACCTCGATCCGGATCTCGCACGAGTCGGGCAGCACGATCGGCCGGTTCGACAGCGCATGCGGCGCGATCGGCACCAGCACGATGCCGCCCAGCGTGGGATGCAGGAGCGGTCCGCCGGCCGACAGCGCATAGGCGGTCGAGCCGGTGGGCGTGGAGGCGATCAGGCCGTCCGAGCGCTGGTTGTACATGAAGTGGCCGTCCACCGTCACCCGCAGCTCGACCATGCCGGAGCCGGCGCCGCGCGCCACTACCACGTCATTGAAGGCCAGGCCGCGGAAAATGATCTGGCCGTCGCGCAGCACCGCGCCTTCCAGCAGGCTGCGCTGTTCCGATTCCATTTCGCCTGCCAGCATGTCCGACAGAATCGGCAGCATGCCTTCGGCCGGAATGTCGGTCATGAAGCCCAGCCGGCCCTGGTTGATGCCGATCAGCGGCACATTGTAGGGTGCCAGCTGGCGGGCGATGCCCAGCATGGTGCCGTCGCCGCCGACCACGATGGCGGCGTCGGCCTGTTCGCCGATCTGCTGGGCGGTCAGGCCCGTGCCCTGATGGTTGATGTTCTGCGCCGTCTCGGCCTCGAACAGCACCTCGATGCCGGCATCCTGCAGGAAGGCGGCGAGCTGCGTCAGCGACTCGGCGATACCCGTGGCGCCCGGCTTGCCGATAATCGCAATTTTCTGAAAAGTCATCTGTGTGGGAGGCATGAACGACGGCATGCGGCAGATTAGACCATAATTCCCGTGCAAACCAGTTTATGCGCCGACAAACTGTTAAAACTCTGGAAACTTAGCACTCATGCCTGCCATCAAAGCCGTACTGTTCGACCTTGACGATACCCTGTGGCCCATCGTGCCCGTGATCATGCGCGCCGAGCGCCTGCTGTTCGACTGGATCAGGGAACATGCGCCCGCCGTCGCGGCTGGCTACAGCATCGAGGAAATGCGGGCGAGAAGGGTGGCGCTGATGAAAGCCGAGCCGCGCTACCTCATCAACCTGTCGGCGCTGCGCCATGCGGTGCTGACCGAGGTGTTCGTGGCCTGCGGGGAAAGTGCGGAGGCGGTGGACACGGCAATGGATATCTTCAACGCCGCCCGCAACCAGGTCGAGCCGTATCCGGATGTGCACCCGGTGCTGGCTTCGCTGCGGCAGAAGGTCGCCCTGGGCTCGGTGTCCAACGGCGTGGCCGACCTGGGCGCGATAGGCATGGATCATTATTTCAACGTGTCCATCGCCGCCCACCAGTTCGGCAGCGCCAAGCCGGACCCGGCGATTTTCCGCCATGCCTGCGAGGCGCTGCAGGTCGAGCCGGCCGAGGCGGTCTATGTCGGCGACGATCCGCTGCTCGACGTGGAAGGCGCGCAAAAGGCTGGCCTGCGCGGCGTCTGGCTGCGGCGGCAGGACCTGCCGCTGCGTACCATGCCGGACCATGTAGCGCCGGACGCAGTCTGCGCCTCGCTGCACGACCTGGAAGCCTGGCTGCAAGCACATATAAATCATGGCGCCTGATGCGCCACGACATTAGACTACGGACATGCAACTCGATCATCGCGCACAAACCCTGCTAAAAGCCCTGGTGGAACGGTATATCGCCGACGGCCAGCCGGTCGGTTCCCGCGCACTGTCCAAGATATCCGGACTCGACCTGTCGCCCGCCACCATCCGCAACATCATGGCCGACCTGGAGGACATGGGGCTGGTCGCCAGCCCGCATACCTCGGCCGGCCGCATTCCGACGCCACGCGGCTACCGGATGTTCGTCGACACCCTGCTGACGGTGCAGCCGCTGGACGAGAAGGCGGTGGAATTCCGGCTGCAGCCGAAAAACCAGATCGGCTCGCCGCAGCGCATCATTTCCAGCGCCGCCCAGGTGCTGTCCTCGCTGTCGCAGTTCGCCGGCGTGGTGCTGACGCCGCGCCGGGAGTCGGTCTTTCAGCAGGTGGAATTCCTGCGGCTGTCGGAAAAGCGCATCCTGCTGGTGATCGTCGCGCCCAATGGCGAAGTGCAGAACCGGCTGCTGCTGACGGATGTCGACTACACCCGCTCGCAACTGGTGGAGGCGGCCAACTACATCAACCTGCACTATGGCGGCCTGAGTTTCGACGATGTGCGCAACCGGCTGCAGGCCGAGCTGCGCCAGCTGCGCGACGACATGACGCGGCTGATGCAGGCGGCGGTGGAGGCCGGCAGCGACGCGATGACGGAAAACAATGACGAGGTCGTCATTTCCGGCGAGCGCAACCTGCTGTCGGTGAGCGACTTGTCTTCCAACATGACCTCGCTGCGCAAGCTGTTCGACATGTTCGAGCAGAAGACCAGCCTGATGCAGCTGCTGGATGTGTCGAGCAAGGCCACCGGCGTGCAGATCTTCATCGGCGGCGACTCGCAGCTGATGCCGGTCGATGAAATGAGCGTGGTGACCGCGCCCTATGGCGTCAATGGCAAGGTGGTCGGCACGCTGGGCGTGATCGGCCCGACGCGCATGGCCTATGAACGGGTGATTCCGATCGTCGACATCACCGCCAAGCTGCTGTCGAACGCGCTGAGCCACGGCAGCTGACCGGGCGACGATGCGCATCGGCCTCATTTCCGACACCCACGGCCTGCTGCGGCCGGAAGCGCTGGCCGCGCTGGCCGGCGTGGACCGCATCATCCATGCCGGCGACATCGGCAATGCACAGATCCTGGAAGCACTGGCGTCGATCGCGCCGGTCGATGCGGTGCGCGGCAATAACGACCGGGGGCCGTGGGCGCAGGCGGTGCCGCACAGCCTGACGCTGACCTTCGACGGCGTGGCGATTCACCTGCTGCATGACCTGAAGGAATTGAAGGGCGCGCTGCCGCCGGTGCAGGTCGTCATTGCCGGCCATTCCCACAAGCCCATGGTGCGCGAGGAAGAGGGCGTGCTGCTGGTCAATCCCGGCAGTGCCGGCCCGCGCCGCTTCAAGCTGCCGGTGACGGTTGGCTTTCTGTCGATCGACGCCGGCCTGGCCACCGCGTCGATCACCCAACTGCCGGTCTGACGCCGCGCGCCTGGCTGCCATGCGTCGGCAGCGCAGCGCGGCGGGGCGGCAGGTTAGAAGCAGTGTTCCGGCGCCGGGAAGCTGCCGTCCTTCACCGCCGCCACATAGGCCTTGACCGCCGCGTCGATGCTGGTCTGGCCGTCCATGAAATTCTTCACGAAGCGCGCCTTGTGGCCGGGGAACACGCCCAGCATGTCATGCATCACCAGCACCTGGCCCGAGCAGTCGGGGCCGGCGCCGATGCCGATGGTGGGAATTGCCAGCGCCTCGGTCACCTCGCGGCCGAGCGCCGCGGGAATCGCTTCCAGCACCAGCACCGACGCACCGGCCGCCTGCAGCGCCAGCGCGTCGTCCTTCATCTGCTCGGCGCCGGCCACCGACTTGCCCTGCACCTTGAAGCCGCCCAGGATATGCACCGACTGCGGCGTCAGGCCGACATGGGCGCAGACCGGTATTGCGCGCTCGGTCAGGAAGCGCACGGTTGACGCCAGCCAGGCGCCGCCTTCGAGCTTGACCATGTGGGCGCCGGCGCGCATCAGTTCGGCGGCATTATTGAAGGCTGCCTCCGGCGTGGCATAGGTGCCGAACGGCATGTCGGCCACCAGCAGCGCGGTGCGGTTGCCACGGGCCACGCTGGCGGTGTGATAAGCCATGTCGGCCAGCGTGACCGGCAGGGTGGACTGATGTCCCTGCGACACCATGCCCAGCGAGTCGCCCACCAGCAGCATCTCGACGCCGCAGCGGTCCATCAGCGCGGCGAAGCTGGCGTCGTAGCAGGTGAGCATGGTGATCTTCTCGCCCGCCGCGCGCATTGCCATCAGCGCCGGCGCGGTGACTGCCTTGCTGCGTCCCGCAGCCTGGTTTTCCTGCAGATAGCCTGCCATTTCATGTCCTCCGGTTGCAGTGTCTGGGTTCGGCGCGCATGGCGCCTGTTCTTGTTCTACGGACGGGCGTTCAGCTCTTCAGTCTTTCATTCCCTGATGACGGAAATCGCCTGACCGGCCACATCGGGCACGAAGCCATGCGCCGGCCCCATGCCGGGAATCTCGATCAGGGGCGCGATCTGCAGCAGCGGGATCAGCACGAAGGCGCGCTGCGTCATGCGCGGATGGGGCACCGTCAGCGTCGCCGTGGCGATCCGTTCGCTGCCATACAGCAGCAGGTCCAGGTCCAGCGTGCGCGGTGCATTGTAGCCCGGCCGGGTGCGGCCATGCGCCTGCTCGATCTCCAGCAGCCGCTCCAGCAGTTGCTGCGGCGGCAGGCGGGTTTCGATCCGTGCCACGGCATTGACGTAATCATCGCCGCCGGCATCGACCGGCGCGGTCTTGAACAGGCTGGACTGGGCCAGCAGCCTGGTCTCGGGCAGCGTGCCCAGGGCCTGCAGCGCCGCCTGCACGGCGCCGCGTGCATCGCCCAGGTTGGCTCCCAGGCCGATGTAGGCGGCCACCGGCTTCATTCGCCGTGCTCTCCCGCCATGGCCGGATTGTCGCCAGCCACGCCGGTGCCCGACTCCTTCTTCGGACGGCGGCGCCGGACGCGCTTCTTTGGCGCGGCGGCTTCGCCGTCAACCCTGGGTTTCCTGGCCAGCAGTTCCTCGCGGCCGGGGCCATCGGCTTCCATGAAGGCGGTCCACCATTCGCCGGCCTCGGCGTCGAGTTCGCCGGATTCGCAGCGCAGCAGCAGGAAGTCGTAGCCGGCGCGCAGGCGCGGGTGCTCCAGCAGCTTGTAGGGCGACTTGCCGCTGCGGCGCTCGAAGCGCGGCTGCATTGCCCAGATGTCGCGCATGTCGGTGGCGATGCGGCGCTGCAGCGCCAGTTTCTCGGTCTGGCCGTTGAGCACGTCGTCGGCCGCCTGGTGCAGGGCCGGGATCGGAAATTCGCCGGCGGCCTGGTAGGCGCGCCATTTCTCCAGCACCTGGTGCCACAGCAGCGAGGCGAACAGGAAGCCCGGCGACACCGGCTTGCCCTGACGGATGCGCAGGTCGGTATTGTCCAATGCCAGGCGCACGAAGCGCTCGCCCAGCGGCTGCTCCATCACCACGTCCAGCAGAGGCAGCAGGCCATGGTGCAGGCCTTCGCTGCGCAGCCGCTCCAGGCAAGCCATCGCCTGGCCGCTCATCAGGAGCTTGAGCATTTCATCGAATACCCGCGCCGCCGGCACGTTGTTGATCAGCGGCGCCATCACCGGAATCGGCGCCTGCGCCGACGGATCGATCTCGAAGCCGAGCTTGGCGGCGAAGCGCACCACCCGCAGCATGCGCACCGGGTCTTCCCGGTAACGCTCCTCGGGCACGCCGATCATGCGCAGCGTGCGGTTGCGGATGTCGGCCATGCCGCCGTGGTAGTCCAGCACTTCCTGGGTGGCGGGATCGTAGTACATCGCGTTGATGGTGAAGTCGCGCCGCAGGGCATCCTCATGCTGCTCGCCGAAGGTGTTGTCGCGCAGCACGCGGCCGTGCTCGTCCTTGGGCGCGGCTTCCTTGGCCGCGCCGCGGAAGGTGGTGACTTCCAGCAGGTCCTGGCCGAACATCACATGCACGATCTGGAAGCGCCGGCCGATGATGAAGGCGCGCCGGAACAGCGCCTTGACCTGCTCGGGCGTGGCATTGGTGGCGATGTCGAAGTCCTTGGGCTTGACGCCCAGCAGCAGGTCGCGCACCGCGCCGCCGACCAGGAAGGCCTTGAAGCCGGCCTGCTGCAGCGTCTGCGTCACCCGGATCGCATTGTTCGATACCAGTTCGGGATTGATGCCATGTTCCTGCGGTCCGAGGACCACGGGCTGGGTCGGGTCGGCTGCCTGTTGCGGCTTGCCGAGGATGCGCCGTATGAGCTTTTTAATCATTGAACAGATTCAGGATGGGCCAGCCGCGCGCTTTCGCATGCGCGCCCAGCAGGGCATTGGGATTGGTCGCAACCGGGTGGGTGACGGCTTCCAGTAGCGGTATGTCGTTCTGTGAATCGCTGTAAAACGTGCTGCGGGCAAAGCCTTCCAGCGACTGGCCGCGCGCTTCCAGCCAGTTGCGGATGTTGACTACCTTGCCGGCGCCGTAGGGCGGGGTGCCGATGAAGGCGCCGGTGATGTCGCCCTTTTCATCGACTTCCGGCTCGGCGGCGATCAGGTGCTCGACGCCGAATTCCTGTGCGATCGGCGCGGTCACGAAGCGGTTGGTGGCGGTGATGATGGCCACCAGGTCGCCCGCGTCCAGGTGCTTCTGCACCAGCGCCAGCGCGCCGGGCTTGAGGGCCGGGCGGATCACCTCGTCCATGAACTGCCGGTGCCAGGCGTCGAGCTGGCTGCGGGGAAAGCGCGCCAGGGTGCCGAAGGCGAATTCGAGATAGGCCACCGGGTCCAGCGTGCCGGCCTGGTACTGGGCATAGAACTCGCCGTTGCGGCGCGCGAATTCCACCGGGTCCACCGCGCCGATGCGCGACATGAACTGGCCCCATTCATAGTCGGAATCGAGCGGCAGCAGCGTGTGGTCAAGGTCAAACAGGGTCAGGTTGTTCATGGCTTCGTTTCATCTTCCAGTTGCAGCAGGTCGCGCAGCAGGGGCAGGGTAATGGGCCGCTGGGTTTCCAGCGAATAGCGGTCAAGCGCGTCGAGCATGGCGGACAGGGAACGCATGTCGCGCTCGAAATGGGTGATCAGGTAAGGCAAAACGCCAGGCGAGACCGCCAGCCCGCGGGTGGCCGCGGCCTGGCTCAGCGCGGCGATCTTCTCCTCGTCGCTCAGTTCATGCACCTGGTAGATCAGGCCCCAGCCCATGCGGGTGCGCAGGTCTTCCCGCACCGGCAGCACCGCCGGCGGCACGGCGCCGCCGGCAATCATCAGCGCGCCGTGCTCGCGCACTTCATTGAACAGGTTGAAGGCCGCGATCTGCGCCTGTGGCGACAATTGTTCGCAGTCGTCCAGCAGGTAGGTGCGGATGGCCGGGTCGTAGCGACAGGCGTCTGCCGCGCTGGCGGCGTCGATGTAGCGGGCGTTCGGCGTCACCGCCAGCGCGCGCAGCAGATGGGTCTTGCCGGCGCCGGCGCGGCCCCAGAGATAAACGAAGCGCTCGCGGCTGTCCTCCGGATGCGCGGCCAGCCGGCACAGCAGCTGATAAAGCTCGGCATTTTTCCCGGCCTCGAAATTGGCCAGTGTTTGCGGCTTTTCCGCGATCAAATCCAGCAGCAGCTGTCTCATGCGTGAAGTGGTGGGGCTGTTCGGTGGCGCTGCGCGCGCCCAAAGTCATGTGAAATCAGCAATGTTGTCAGAGAGCAGCCTGCATCATCGCCGAGCACGACCTTGCAGGCAAGTCCCAGGCAAGGCTGCCCGATGCGCCGCCGGCATCGTTTCGTGATCAAAGAAAATGGCATGAATTCGGCGGCTGGATTATTCGATTTGATAAAATACGCGTTTTTCCGGAAGCAAGTTCCGGCCTGAACCGTCTATTTTACCGCCTCTGCCGCCAATCACATCATGAGTTCCCAATCCAACGTTTCCCTTTCCTACCGCGACGCCGGTGTTGATATCGATGCGGGCGATGCCCTGGTGGAAGCGATCAAGCCCTTCGCCAAGCGCACCATGCGGGAAGGCGTGCTGGGCGGCATCGGCGGTTTTGGCGCGCTGTTCGAGATCAGCAAGAAATTCAAGGAGCCGGTGCTGGTGTCCGGCACCGACGGTGTCGGCACCAAGCTGAAGCTGGCCTTCCACCTGAACCGGCATGACACGGTCGGCATCGACCTGGTAGCGATGAGCGTCAACGACATCCTGGTGCAGGGCGCCGAGCCGCTGTTCTTCCTCGACTACTTCGCCTGCGGCAAGCTCGACGTGCCGACCGCCACCGACGTGGTCAAGGGCATTGCCCGCGGCTGCGAACTGGCCGGCTGCGCACTGATCGGCGGCGAAACCGCCGAGATGCCCAGCATGTACCCGGACGGCGAATACGACCTGGCCGGCTTCGCCGTCGGCGCGGTGGAAAAGTCGGCCATCATCGACGGCACGAAAATCGCGCCGGGCGACGTGGTGCTGGGTCTGGCTTCGTCCGGCGCCCATTCCAACGGCTATTCGCTGGTGCGCAAGATCATCTCGGTGGCCCAGCCCGACCTGAACGCCGACTTCCACGGCCGCCCGCTGGCCGACGCGCTGCTGGAGCCGACTCGCATCTATGTCAAGCCGCTGCTGGCGCTGATGCAGAGCATGGAAGTGCGCGGCATGGTGCACATCACCGGCGGCGGCCTGGTGGAAAACATCCCGCGCGTGCTGCAACCCAACCTCACCGCCGTGCTGCAGCGTGACAGCTGGACCATGCCGCCGCTGTTCTCCTGGCTGCAGCAGCATGGCGGCGTGGCCGACGCCGAAATGCACCGGGTGTTCAACTGCGGCATCGGCATGGCGGTTATCGTGTCGGCGGCCAATGCCGACGCGGCCATGGCACAGCTGAAGGCGGCTGGCGAGACGGTGTTCCGGATTGGCGAGATCCGCCAGCGTCAGGGCGAGGAAGCGCAGACTATCGTGCTGTAAGCAGCATCTACTTCGTCCGTTCCAGTCAGTGGTGCTGACCGTGGCGGACATTGACGCCGCTCGTAATTTCTGGCGGCCTGTATTAGGCGATGCAAGTGATCGTCTTCAGCCACGATTGCAAGTGATTTTGATTGGCATTCATAAAATTAATCTGCATAAGTAAAGCCGCGAATTCGAGTACACGGCGCGCAGGCCGATACCTATTTCGGGGCGTCTTTTGCTCGATCGTATGTGTCGCTGCCCAAAGCCTGAGCGGTTTCGCCCCGCGAGGTATAGCTCAGCGCAGAGCCGGTGCAACGTCCCGGTCCTACATGCTCAGCTTGTTTCTTCTATTCAGACAAAGGCGCAATTGAGTCGCGGACGGGATTGAGGTGGCTTGGTGCCCGGCTTGCGTGCATTGATGAAAACACCGCGATCGTATTACCCGATCCACTTCCTCTCCCCCGCTTCGTTTGTGACTTTTTCAGATTGTCGTTGAACTTTCTCCCCCGCCTATCCTACTTAAAGGTTCGGGCTTTGCATTGTGCAAGCCTGTACACCCATTTTTAGGAGGGGAAATGTCAGATACGAGCGAAAATAATGAGACGAACCTGCTCTCTTCTATACCAGATGGTGAACTGGATGACATTGCCGGTGGATATGATCCATTTTTTGCTGACTTCTACGCACAGATTCTAGTTAGCAGTGGAATAATCGTACCTGATAAGGATAAAACTGTAGAGGACGTGACCAGAGATTTAACGGCAGCTTTAAAAAATTGCTCAATTGATGGGAAAAAGCTCGTTGAGTTAGTTCTTTTAAATAATCCACCACCTTGATTAAGATACATTATGCGCTGACTAGTAAGCCGGCGCATAATTGCCGCATCAATGTTGCCCGCCACCATTCTCCTGCGCCACGCTCTGCAACGGCGCATCCTCTTGCCCCGCCACCCGCAATTCCTCCGGCGGCTGTATCCGCACCGGATAGCTGCGGTCGCCCTCCAGTGACAGCGCCACCGGCTGCGCCGGGTCCGGCGCATTCCAGACCGGGTCCTCGATGCCTTCGAAGATGTGCTTCAACTGCTCGCCCCAGATGCCGCGGATCATCTGGAAATACTTGTTCTTCTCGGTGATCTTGACGAAGCGCCGGATCGCCAGCGAGCCGGATTCATAGACCAGCAGGTCCAGCGGCAGGCCGACCGAGACATTCGAGCGCAGCGTGGAATCCATCGAGATCAGCGCGCACTTGGCCGCTTCGTCCAGGCTGCTGGCCGGCGTGATCACGCGGTCGATGATGGGCTTGCCGTATTTCGACTCGCCGATCTGGAAATACGGGTTTTCATCGTGGGACTCGATGAAGTTGCCGGCGGAGTAGACCTGGAACAGCCGGCAGTTCTCGTTGCCGATCTGGCCGCCGAAGATCATGCGCACGTTGAAGTCGATGCCGAACTGCTCCAGCGCCTTGGCGTCGCGGGCATAGACGATGCGGATGGCCTCGCCAACGATCTGCGCCGCCTCGTACATGCTGCCCACGGTCCAGATGGACTTGCCGTCCGGCGTGACATGGTCGCTGATGACCTGGCGTATCGCCTGTGACAGCGACAGGTTGCCCGAGGTCATCAGCACCATCACCCGGTCGCCCGGGTTCTCGAAGGCGTACATCTTGCGGAAGGTGCCGACATTGTCGATGCCGGCATTGGTGCGCGAGTCGGACAGGAAAACCAGTCCCTCGTGGAGACGCATGGCGACGCAGTAAGTCATGATCGCAGTAAGAAATCCAAAAAAAAGATTGTACCGCAGCAACCTTTGGACTCGTCCAATGCGCGCCTAACGCCGCACCACACTGACGCGTACCTCCAACGATTCCATGCCGCCGCCCTGTCTGACGCCCCGCACCGGCGCCGCCGAATCGTAGTCGCGGCCGATGGCGAGCCGGCAGTAGTGGGTATTCTGGAAACAGGCATGCGTCACGTCGACGCTGGCCCATCCCTGGAAACTGCCGTCATCCACCCACATGTCGACCCATGCATGGCTTTCCGCATGGTCGCTGGTGCCGGGGTCAATATACCCTGATACGTAACGCGCCGGGATGCCTTGTACATGGCAGCAGGCCAGAAAGAGATGGGCATGGTCCTGGCACACGCCCTTGCCCAGTTTCAGTGCGTCGGCGGCGGTGGTGGTCACTTCGGTTGCACCGCTGCGGTACGCCACTGCACCATTGATGGCCTCCGCCAGTTCCAGCGCGGCGCGGCTGTCCTTGCCCTGCAGGTGGCGGCGGGCGAATTCGGCCACGCCTTCCGGCGCTTCGGTGAGCCTGGTGGTGACGGTATAGACCAGCGGCGACAGCTTGTCCTGGTCGTCCAGCCGGCCGCGGTCGAGTTCCCCGACTTCCAGCGTGCCGCCGGCGACGATGCGGATCTCATCGTGCATGCCGATAACGGTCAGGATGTGCGCCCGGTTGCCGTAGGCGTCGAGGTAGTCATGGCAGCTGCCCGGCGCGCTGACCCGCCAGTCGCGCACCTTCTGGTGCGGCTCCGAACGCGGCGTCAGGCGCAGCTGCTGGATGGTGTAGGACATCGGCGCCGTGTACCGGTAGGTGGTCTCGTGCTTGATGGAGAGGATCATGGCGTCATGCGCTTAACGGAAGGAGAAAGTCGCGGCTGACCCGGTTGCCCAGTTCATTGATGTCGGCCAGGAAGCGTTCGAGGTAGTCATGCAGGCCCTGCTCGAGAATGTCGTCGATGTTGGCGAACTTGAGCTGTGCATGCAGGCGCCCGGCGAAGCGCTCCGTCCGGGCGGAGTTGTCGTTGGCGACATTCCTCAGGTTGGCCACCACTTCCTCCAGGCAGCCCAGCAGCGAGCGCGGCATGTCCGGGCGCAGCATCAGCAGTTCGGCCACGCGCGCCGGCGTGATCACGTCGCGGTAGACCTTGCGGTAGATCTCGAATGCCGACACCGAGCGCAGGATCGCCGCCCAGTAATAGAAATCGCGCTGCGCATCCTGCACCCCGGCCTGGCCTGCGTCACCTTTATCAGCTTCGTCGCCTGCGTCACCGGACGGGCCGCCATGTTTTGCGCCGTGGAACTTCACGTCGAGTATGCGGGCGGTGTTGTCGGCCCGTTCCAGGTGGGTGCCGAGCCGGATGAAGTAGAAGGCCTCATCCTTCAGCATGGTGCCGATGGTGACGCCGCGCGACAGATGCGAGCGGTATTTCACCCATTCGAAGAAGGGGCTGGGGTCGTCGCGCAGGCTGCGGCTCCTGAGCTGGTTCTGCAGTTCCAGCCAGGTGGTGTTGTGGGTTTCCCAGACTTCCGTGGTGAGCGTGCCGCGCACGGCGCGCGCATTTTCGCGGGCGCTGGCAAGGCAGGAAACAATGGACGATGGATTGGCCGGGTCGCGCGCCATGAAGTCGATCACGTCGGGCGCGCTGATGCGGGGGTACTTGGCATGGAAGGCTTCCTCCAGCTCGGAGATGCCGAGCATCGCGCGCCAGCCGCGCTCGGTGGCGTCGGCCGACTGCGGCAGCAGGGCGGTCTGGACATTCACGTCCAGCATGCGGGCGGTGTTCTCGGCGCGTTCGGTATAGCGCGCCATCCAGAACAGATGGTCAGCGGTGCGGCTCAGCATGTCATTCCTCCAGTATCCAGGTGTCCTTGGTGCCGCCGCCCTGCGACGAATTCACCACCAGCGAGCCTTCCTTCAGCGCCACCCGCGTGAGCCCCCCCGGCACCATGGAGACGGTCTTGCCGGACAACACGAAGGGACGCAGGTCGATATGGCGCGGCGCGATGCCGGCGTCGACGAAGGTCGGGCAGGCCGACAGCGCCAGCGTGGGCTGCGCGATGTAGCCGTCGGGCCGGGCGATGATGCGCTGGCGGAATGCCTCGATCTCCGCCTTGGTCGAGGCCGGGCCGACCAGCATGCCGTAGCCGCCGGCGCCATGCACTTCCTTGACCACCAGTTCCTGCAGGTTGGCCAGCGTATAGGCGAGATCGTCCTTCTTGCGGCATTGCCAGGTCGGCACGTTGTTCAGTATCGGCTCTTCCGACAGGTAGAAGCGGATCATGTCCGGCACATAGGGATAGATGGACTTGTCGTCGGCCACGCCGGTGCCGATGGCATTGGCCAGCGTGACCCGGCCGGCGCGGTACACCGACAGCAGGCCCGGCACGCCCAGCGTGGAGTCGGCCTTGAAGGACAGCGGGTCGAGGTAGTCGTCGTCGATGCGGCGGTAGATCACGTCGACCCGGCGCGGGCCGCGCGTAGTGCGCATGTAGACCGCGTTATCGTTGACGAACAGGTCCTTGCCTTCCACCAGTACCACGCCCATCTGCTGGGCCAGGAAGGCATGCTCGAAATAGGCCGAGTTGTACATGCCGGGCGTCATGACCACCACGGTCGGGTCGGTCACGCCCAGCGGCGCCACCGAGCGCAGATTGTCCAGCAGCATATCGGGATAATGCTCGACCGGCGCCACCTTGTAGCGGGCAAAGAGTTCGGGGAACAGCCGCATCATCATCTTGCGGTCTTCCAGCATGTAGGACACGCCGGACGGCACCCGCAGGTTGTCTTCCAGCACATAGAACTCGCCTTCCCCGGCCCGCACCAGGTCGATGCCGGCGATATGGGCGTAGATGTCGGAAGGCACGGAAATGCCCTGCACCTCGGGCCGGTACTGGGCATTGCGGAACACCTGTTCGGCCGGCATGATGCCGGCGCGGACGATGTTCTGGTCGTGATAGATATCGTGGATGAACATGTTCAGCGCGGTCACCCGCTGCACCAGGCCGGCTTCCATCCCCTTCCATTCCTGCGCGGTGATGATGCGCGAAATGATGTCGAACGGGATCAGCCGCTCGGTGCCGGCATCGTCGCCATAGACCGCGAAGGTGATGCCGACGCGGCGAAAGATCAGGTCGGCCTCGGCCCGCTTGCGGGCCAGGGTCTCGGGCGACTGCTCGGATAGCCAGGCGGCGAATTCGCGATAGTGCGCGCGCACATCGCCTGAGCCGCCGGCATACATCTCATCAAAAAACGTTGGCATGATTGCTCCGCTGTGTTTGCCATCTGGCTTGGTGTAGAACCTATCAAGAAACATGCCAGCAGGAAGTGCAAGGCGCCTGGCTACGGCATTCTCAGCTGTTCAATGAATGCCTGGGTGCGTTGATCTGGCGGATCGGTCAGCAGGCTCACCAGCGCCAGTGCGATGCAGCCGGCGGGCACGCCGAACACGCCCGCCGAGATCGGGGCGATATGGAACCACTGCGCGGCGGATGTACCGCCGAGTGAAGGATTCGTGTGCAGCATGTAAAAAACACAGACGCCAAAGCCGGTCAGCATGCCGGCAATCGCACCCGGCTGGTTGGCGCGGCGCCAGAACACGCCCGCCACCAGCGCCGGGAACAGCGTCGACGCCGCCAGCGAGAACGCGGCGCCCACCAGCGACAGGATGTCGCCGGGCTTCAGCGATGCCGCATAGGCGGCGATCAGCGCCACTACCAGCAACAGCAGCTTGGAGATGGTGACCCGCTTCTGGGTCGAGGCTTTCGGGTCGAGCGTCTTGAAGTACACATCGTGCGACAGCGCATTCGATATGGTCAGCAGCAGGCCGTCTGCGGTGGACAGCGCGGCGGCCAGGCCGCCGGCGGCGATCAGCCCCGAGATCACATAGGGCAGGCCGGCGATCTCGGGCGTTGCCAGCACCACCATGTCGCCATCGAGGGCGATCTCGGCCAGCTGCACGATGCCGTCGCCGTTGATGTCGGCAATCTGCACCAGCGGCCGCAGCTTGTCGATGCTGGCCCAGTACGATACCCACGCCGGCAGTTTTGAAAATTCGGAACCGACCAGCGAGCTGTAGATGTCGTATTTCACCAGCACCGCCAGCGCCGGCACCGCGGTATAGATCAGCATGATGAACAGGAGCGTCCAGAACACGGAATGGCGCGTGGACGACACCGATGGCGTCGTGTAATAGCGCACCAGCACATGGGGCAGGGCGGCGGTGCCCATCATCAGGCACAGCACCAACGCCAGGAAGTTGTTGCGCCTGATGTCCGAGCTTTCCCGGTCCGGGCCGGGAAACGGCTGCACATGCGAGATGACCGGCGCGGCCCGCGCCAGGTCGGCGGCCCGTTCCTCGGTCCAGATGCGCTGCGCCTCGATACTGTCCTTCGGATAGTTGGCCAGCGCGCGCGAGGCGGCGCGGATTTCCAGCAGCGAGGCATTGCCGGTCTTGAGCTGCTCCACCCGGCGCTGCGCCTGCAGCCTGCCGTCTTCCCAGGAATGCGGCAGGCCGGCCAGCCTGACCGTGTAGTCGTCGGCGCGCTTCCTGAATACGGCCCGCACTTCCTCCTCGGTCGGGTCGGCGGCCAGCACCGCCTCGCGCTCGGACAGCTTGGCCAGCGCCGAGCCGTAGGCGATCTGCGGCACCGGCACCGAAGTATGCTTGGCCGAGAGCCACACCACCGGGATCATGTAGGCAACCAGGATGATGATGTACTGCGCGATCTGGGTCCAGGTGATGGCGCGCATGCCGCCGAGGAAGGAGCAGACCAGGATGCTGGCCAGGCCGAGGAAGATGCCGATCGAGAAGTCGATGCCGGTGAAGCGCGAGGTGATCAGGCCCACGCCATAGATCTGCGCCACCACATAGGTGAAGGAAATCAGGATGGTGGCCAGCACCGCGAGCATGCGGATCAGGTTGCCGCTGTAGCGGCCCGGATAGCGCGCCGCCAGGAAGTCCGGGATGGTGTACTGGCTGAAGCGGCGCAGATAGGGCGCGATCAGCAGCGCCACCAGCACATAGCCGCCGGTCCAGCCCATGATGTAGGCCAGGCCGTCGAAGCCCTGCAGGTAGAGGCCGCCCGCCAGGCTGATGAAGCTGGCCGCCGAGATCCAGTCGGCGGCGGTGGCCATGCCGTTGAAGACCGCCGGCACGCGGCGGCCGGCGACGTAGTACTCCGAGACGTCGGAGGTGCGGCTGATCACGCCGATGCCGGCATACAGCACGATGGTGGAGAAGATGAACAGGTAGCCGATCCAGGTGCGCGGAAAGCCCTCCTTCTCAAGCAGGGCCAGGGCCAGCAGGAACAGGATGAAGCCGACGGTATAGAGCAGGTAGTAGCGGCTGAGCTGGCGGGCGTAGCTGCGTGGCTTATCCGCCATGGCTGTCCTCGCCGAAGCGCGCATCGAGCCGGCGCATGCGCAGCGCATAGAAGCCGACAATGGCCAGGTAGATCAGGATGGCCCCCTGGGCTGCCAGGTAGAACGACACCGACCAGCCGAACAGGGTCAGGCCGGCCAGTTCGCGGGCAAAGAAAATCACGGTGAAGGTCACGCCCAGCCACAAGGCCAGCAGCATGCCGGTCAGGCGGCGGACATGGCGCCAGTAGGCGGCGCGGCGGTTGGCATCTCTATGCGCCATGGGAAACGGGCTCCTCGGCCGCAGCCGGTTTTTCCTGCAATGCCAGCGACACCCGGAACAGCGAGCCGGGATGCGCCTTGTCATTGCTGTGCGGGTTGTTATAGATCTCGACTTCGGCGCCGTGCTGCTGCGCGATCTCGCGCACGATGGCCAGGCCCAGGCCGCTGCCCTGGGTATGGCTGCCCAGTATCCGGTAGAAGCGCTCGAACACATGGCCCCGTTCCGACGGCGCAATGCCGGGGCCGGTATCTTCCACTTCCATGATCGCCAGGCTTCGTTCGCGGTCGGCGCGCACCCGCACCGTGACGGCGCCGCCGGCCGGCGTGTAGTGCAGCGCATTGTCGATCAGGTTGCCCAGCAGTTCGCGCAGCATAGTCGGATTGCCGCTGACCATGATCGGATAGCCGGGCTGCTCGAAGCCCAGGTCGATGCGGCGCGAGAAGGACAGCTGCACCCAGTCGTGCACCACGTTGCGCGCCAGTTCGGAAAGCTCGATCGGCATGAAGGGATAGGCCTGCGGCGACTGGTTCTCGGCCCGCGCCAGCGCCAGCAGCTGGTTGACCAGGCGGGTGGCCGACTCCGAGCTCTTGGCCAGCTGCTCCAGCGAGCGGTGTATCTCTTCGGCGCTGGTCTGGCGCAGCGCCAGCTCGGACTGCATGCGCATGCCGGCCAGGGGCGTCTTCATCTGGTGCGCCGCATCGGCGATGAAGCGCTTCTGCATCTGCAGGCTCTGCGACAGCTGCTCCAGCATGTAGTTGAGCGAGCCGACCAGCGGCGTGATCTCTTCCGGCACATGGCTTGAATCGATGGGGGAGAGGTCATCGGTGCGGCGGGCGCGGATGTGCTGCTGCAGCTCGGCCAGCGGCTTCAGGCCGCGCGACAATGCAAACCACACCAGCGCCAGCGCAATCGGCAGGATGATGAATTCCGGCAGGATCACGCCCTTGATGATCTGGTTGGCCAGTTCGGCGCGCTTGTCCAGGGTTTCGCCGACCTGCACCAGCGCCAGCCGGCGTTCGGCATCGGGCGCGCTCGGCGGTAGGGTCACATAGACATAGGCAATGCGGATGTCGGTATTGCGCAGGCTGGCATACCGCAGCTGGACCGACCACGGCGACACGTCTTCCTCTTCCTTCGGCGCCGGCAGCTCGAAGTCGCCATCGATGACCGCGCCGTCCGGCGAACGCACCTGGTAATAGACGTTGTCGACGTCATCGGCCCGCAGCAGGTCGCGCGCTGCCGCCGGCAGCGGCACCGTCAGCTGGCCCTTGATTTCCTTGACCTGCTGCGCCAGCACCGTCACCCGGTCGTCCAGCGCGCGGTCGAATGGCTGGTTGGCGATGTTCTTGGCCACCACATAGGTAATTGCGATGCTGATGGGCCACAGCAGCAGCAGCGGCACCAGCATCCAGTCCAGGATTTCCCCAAACAGCGAGCGCTGCATGGTTTCTTCCGCCTGGTCGAACCCTGCCGTGGCGGAGGCGGGCGGCGGCGCCGGTTTCATGCCTGTCAACTGGCGGAGGCAGGCGGTTGCGCCGATTCGCTGTACTTCTCCAGGCAATAGCCCAGCCCGCGCACGGTGGCGATGCGCACGCCGCCCGTCTCGATTTTCTTCCTCAGGCGGTGCACATAGACCTCGATCGCATTGTTGCTGACTTCCTCGCCCCATTCGCACATGTGGTCCACCAGCTGCTCCTTGGACACCAGGCGGCCGGTGCGCTGCAGCAGCACTTCCAGCAAGCCCAGTTCGCGCGCCGACAGGTCCAGCATCTGGTCGTTGATGTAGGCGATGCGGCCAACCTGGTCGTAGCATAGCGGCCCATGGCGGATCACGGTCGGCCCGCCGCCGACGCCGCGCCGGACTAGCGCCCGCACCCGGGCTTCCAGCTCGGACAGGGCGAACGGCTTGGCCATGAAGTCGTCGGCGCCCAGGTCCAGGCCCTTGACCCGCTGGTCAATGGAGTCGTTGGCGGTAAGGATCAGCACCGGCAGCCGCGAGTTGCGCGCCCGCAGCCGGCGCAGCACTTCCAGCCCGCTCATCTTGGGCAGGCCGAGGTCGAGGATCAGCAGGTCGAAATCCTGGGTGGAGAGTGCGGAATCGGCTTCCTGGCCGGTCTTGACGCAGTCGGTCGCATAGCCCGACTGGCGCAGGGAACGGGTCAGGCCATCGGCCAGCACGCCGTCATCTTCAGCTAACAGAATACGCATGGTAAAACGGTGTCCCCTCTAGGGCGTGTCATCAATTGAACTCTCGGAAATTTGCCCAGTCATTAGCACGTTGAAGTAATGGTTGGGGCGCGTAGCGCTGAGAAGTGATGAGAAGACGTTATGGATTAAGGGATGACCAGTGGGAGCGGCTCAAGGAATGGCTGCCTGGTCGGGAAGGACATGTGGGCCGCACGGCCAAGGACAATCGCCTGTTTGTCGAGGCGGTGCTATATCGCTACCGGGCAGGCATTCCCTGGCGCGATCTGCCGGAGCGGTTTGGGGATTTCCGGGTCATCCATACCCGGCACACTCGCTGGAGCAAAAGCGGCGTCTGGCAACGCATATTCGAGGCGCTAGCGGCCGATGCCGACAATGAATACGCCATGATCGATTCGACCATCGTGCGTGCGCATCAACACAGCGCAGGCGCGAAAAAAGGGGGGCCGAAGTCCAGGCAATCGGGCGCAGCCGTGGCGGGCTGAGCACGAAAATCCACGCCACCGTCGATGCGCTGGGCAATCCCACCGGATTTCATCTGACGCCGGGGCAGGCGCATGATTTGGACGGTGCAGATGCGTTATTGCCCGGCACGCCAGCGGCCACGGTCATTGCCGACAAAGCGTACGATGCCCAGGAGCGGGTCATTGATCGGTTGCTCGACGCTGGCAAAAACGTCGTGATTCCGCCCAAGCGCTGCCGCAAGCAGCCGCGCGACTACGACAAGCACCTGTACCGGGCACGGCATCTGATTGAGCAATTCTTCAACAAGCTCAAGCAATATCGCAGCATTGCTACCCGCTACGACAAAACCGCCCGCAACTTCCTTGGCGCTATCCATCTCGCTGCCGCTGTTGTCTGGCTCAATTGATGACACGCCCTAGTTGGCGCCAGTCTATTGTCTTTTTATCTACCCGGCAATAAATCTGTCGAACATCGAACAACTATCAATGAATCGGCAGATTTTCAGCGAACATTTAGTGTACTGTCTCGGTCCATAAAAAACCCAGGTTTAGCTTGCATAAAGTACTGGATTTTTGTACAGTACTGGCTGTGAAATAAATTCGTTGAATCAGACTATCCATCGTTGATCTCACGCTGAAAGAAATTTATGGACGACAAGAAAGCAGCAATCTCCGGCTCGGACAAATCCAAGGCACTTGCTGCCGCGCTGGCCCAGATCGAAAAGCAGTTTGGCAAGGGCTCCGTCATGCGCATGGCTGACGGCGCGGTGGTCGAGGAAGTGCAGACCGTCTCCACCGGTTCTCTGGGCCTGGACATTGCGCTCGGCGTAGGCGGCCTGCCGCGCGGCCGGGTGGTGGAAATCTACGGTCCGGAATCCTCGGGCAAGACCACGCTGACGCTGCAGACCATTGCGCAGATGCAGAAAATGGGCGGTACCTGCGCCTTTATCGATGCCGAGCATGCGCTGGACGTGGTGTATGCGCAAAAGCTGGGCATCAACCTGCAGGAACTGCTGATTTCCCAACCGGACACCGGCGAGCAGGCATTGGAAATCTGCGACGCGCTGGTGCGTTCCGGCGGCGTCGACCTGATCGTGGTCGACTCGGTGGCGGCACTGACGCCGCGCGCCGAAATCGAAGGCGACATGGGTGATTCCCTGCCTGGCCTGCAGGCGCGCCTGATGTCGCAAGCGCTGCGCAAGCTGACCGGCTCCATCAACCGCACCAACACCCTGGTGATCTTCATCAACCAGATCCGCATGAAGATCGGCGTGATGTTCGGCAATCCGGAAACCACCACCGGTGGCAATGCGCTGAAATTCTATGCATCCGTGCGACTGGACATTCGCCGTACCGGCTCGATCAAGTCGGGCGATGAGGTGATCGGCAATGAGACCAAGGTCAAGGTCGTGAAGAACAAGATCGCGCCGCCGTTCAAGGAAGCGCACTTCGACATCCTGTACGGAGAAGGCACTTCCCGCGAAGGCGAGATCCTGGACTTGGGCGCAGATGCGAAGATCGTTGAAAAGTCGGGCGCCTGGTATAGCTACAATGGCGAGCGCATCGGCCAGGGCAAGGACAATGCGCGTAATTTCCTGAAAGAGCGTCCGGAACTGGCGCTGGAAATTGAAAACAAGGTGCGTGCTTCGCTGGGCGTGCCGCTGTTGCCGGTGCCTAAGGGTATGGAAGCAGGCAAGGCCGCGCGTGAAGTGAAGGAAGCCGGCGCCGCCGAATAAGGCGGGGAGGGTGTCGATCTTTGGTCGCTGCTTTCCTGTGCAAGCCAGTTTTTTTGGAATAAGGAAGCCCGCTGGAGACAGTGGGCTTTTTTTATTCTTGTATGGCTTGGGGATGTGAGGATTGATGAAAGCGTAAGCTGCCGTTGCCGTTGCCGTTGCCGTTGCCGTTGCCGTTGCCGTTGCCGTTGTTTTTGACGTACGCGCAGCGACAGTTGCTGTTGAAGTTGAAGTTGAAGTTGCCGTTGCAGTGAAGTCCCGTTGAGCGCGCCGTGACGGCGATGCCTGAAGCGGATAAGGTGCGGCGTCTGTCTGAGCGAAGCGCAGCGTAGCGAGTTTAGCCGCGCCCCGCTTCAGGCGTCGACGGCACGGGAACCCCGCGCAGCGGGGCGCGATCACCGGGTCGCCTTTTCTTGCCTACTTCTTTTGGCGAAGCAAAAGAAGTAGGTCGCCTGCCGGGGCGAACACCCGGCCTGGTCATGACGACAGTGCAGTCAGGTTGCTTCACCAGCCGTAAAGACGTCACTGCGAAGCAGCCGTTGCTTTTGAAGTTTGAAGTTTGAAGTTTCAATACGAACGTCAACATCAACACCGACAGTGCTGCCCGTGCCTTGCCGGGTGACGCAATGCGGATGCACTGCCGTGGAGACAAGCCGGGAATCCGTCCCGGCGGCCGGGTCACTTTTTTTGCTTCGCCAAAAAAAGTAACCAAAAAAAGGCGACCCGGTGATCGCGCCCCGCTGCGCGGGGTTCCCGTGACGGCGCCCTCAATGGGACTTCACTGCAACGGCAACGGCAACGGCAACGGCAACGGCAACGGCAACGGCAACGGCAACGCCAACGGCAGCGGCAGCGGCAGCGGCAGCGGCAGCGGCAACTGTCGCTACGCGTAACTGCAACTGCAACTGTCGCTACGCGTAACTGCAACTGCAACTGCAACTGCAACTGCAACTGCAACTGCAACTGCAACTGCAACTGCAACTGCAACTGCAACTGCAACTGCAACTGCAACTGCAACTGCAACTGCAACTGCAACTGCAACTGCAACTGCAACTGCAACTGCAACTGCAACTGCAAGGACGGCTTCGAAAGCCACGGCCCCAAACCACCCGTTTCAGCCAAGCATTTGGCGAAGCGACAAACAGCTGTGCTACACTCTCGGGGTTTTTTTGCAGCGCCGCAGGAGCGGCTGTTGTCGTAGAAACTGCGACAGCGACACGCAAATGCGGCTTTTTTGTTGCCGCTTCAACCGGCATTCTTCCATGCCCCTGTCATCACCTACATCCCGCCGCGTGCTCAAGCACCGCCGCGCCATCCAGATCGACGCCTATGCGCGGGAGGATGGCCTGTGGGATCTCGACGCCCATATCACCGATATCAAGACCCGCGACATCAGCACCGCTTCCGGCGTCCGTCCGGCTGGCGTGCCAGTGCATGACCTCTGGCTGCGCGTCACGATAGACCGTGCAATGAACATCGTCGATGTCGAGGCGGTGTCGGACAATGTGCCGTATCCGGGCTTCTGCAATACCATCGGTCCGGCCTATCGCGCCATGATAGGCCTGAATCTGATGAAGGGCCTGCGCCACGAGCTCAAGCAGCGCCTCGGCGGCATTGCCGGCTGCACCCACCTGACCGAACTGGCGCAGATCCTGCCAACGGCCGCGGTGCAGGCCTATGCCGGCGAAGTCATACCAGTGCAGGGCGATGAAGACGTCAAGCCTTTCCAGCTCGACCATTGCCATGCGCTGCGCACCGATGGCGGCGCGGTCGCCAAGTTCTACCCGCGCTGGGCAGTTGCCCATGCGGATGATTCCACCACTTAAATCCAGTCATTATTCAATCAGCGTCTGAAGGGAAGCTCGCATGAAAATCCATGAGTACCAGGGTAAAGAAATCCTCCGTAAGTTCGGAGTGACCGTTCCACGCGGCATCCCGTGCATGAGCGTCGAGGAAGCCGTCAAGGCAGCCGAAGAGCTCGGCGGCCCGGTCTGGGTCGTCAAGGCCCAGATCCATGCCGGCGGCCGCGGCAAGGGCGGCGGCGTCAAGGTTGCCAAGTCGATCGACCAGGTACGCGAATACGCCAACGCCATCATGGGCATGCAGCTGGTCACGCACCAGACCGGCCCGGAAGGCCAGAAAGTGCGCCGCCTGCTGATCGAGGAAGGCGCCGACATCAAGAAGGAACTGTACGTCTCGATGGTCACCGACCGCGTCTCGCAGCGCGTCGTGCTGATGGCCTCCAGCGAAGGCGGCATGGACATCGAGGAAGTGGCCGAGAGCCATCCTGAAAAAATCCACAAGGTGGCAATCGATCCGTCGGTTGGCCTGACCGACAAGGATGCCGACGACATCGCCGCCAAGATCGGCGTGCCGCCAGAATCGATCGCGGATGCCCGCGCCCAGCTGCAGGGCCTGTACAAGGCTTACTGGGAAACCGATGCATCGCTGGCTGAAATCAACCCGCTGATCCTGACCGGCTCCGGCAAGGTCATCGCGCTCGACGCCAAGTTCAACTTCGACTCCAACGCCCTGTTCCGTCATCCGGAAATCGTCGCCTACCGCGACCTGGACGAAGAAGATCCGGCCGAAGTCGAAGCCTCCAAGTTCGACCTCGCCTACATCTCGCTGGACGGCAACATCGGCTGCCTGGTCAACGGCGCCGGCCTGGCCATGGCCACCATGGACACCATCAAGCTGTTCGGCGGCGAGCCGGCCAACTTCCTGGACGTGGGCGGCGGTGCAACGGCGGAGAAGGTCACCGAAGCCTTCAAGATCATGCTGAAGAACCCCGGCCTGAAAGCCATCCTGGTCAACATCTTCGGCGGCATCATGCGCTGCGACGTGATCGCCGAAGGCGTGATCACCGCTTCCAAGGCCGTGTCGCTGTCGGTGCCGCTGGTGGTGCGCATGAAGGGCACCAACGAAGACCTGGGCAAGAAGATGCTGGCCGACTCCGGTCTGCCCATCATTGCCGCAGACACCATGGAAGAAGCCGCGCAGAAGGTTGTCGCCGCGGCCAACGGTCAATAACGAATACGCGCAGAAGGAAACACAATGTCCATCCTCATCAATAAAGACACCAAGGTCATCACCCAGGGCATCACCGGCAAGACCGGTCAGTTCCACACCCGGATGTGCCGTGAATATGCCAATGGCAAGAACTGCTTCGTTGCCGGCGTGAACCCGAAGAAAGCCGGCGAAGACTTCGAAGGCATTCCCATCTTCGCGAACGTGAAGGAAGCCAAGGCGCAGACCGGCGCCACCGTGTCGGTGATCTATGTGCCACCCGCCGGCGCTGCCGCCGCCATCTGGGAAGCCGTTGAAGCCGACCTCGACCTGGCGATCTGCATCACCGAAGGCATCCCCGTGCGCGACATGATGGAAATCAAGGACCGCATGGCCAAGTCCGGCAGCAAGACCCTGCTGCTCGGACCGAACTGCCCGGGCCTGATCACGCCGGACGAAATCAAGATCGGCATCATGCCGGGCCATATCCACAAGAAGGGCCGCATCGGCGTGGTTTCGCGTTCCGGCACCCTGACCTATGAAGCAGTCGGCCAGCTGACCGCGCTGGGCCTGGGCCAGTCCTCGGCCGTGGGCATCGGCGGCGACCCGATCAATGGCCTGAAGCACATTGACGTGATGAAGATGTTCAACGACGACCCGGACACCGACGCCGTCATCATGATCGGCGAGATCGGCGGACCCGACGAAGCCAATGCGGCCGAGTGGGTGCGCGACAACATGAAGAAGCCGGTGGTTGGCTTCATCGCCGGCGTGACCGCGCCTCCGGGCAAGCGCATGGGCCATGCCGGGGCGCTGATCTCCGGCGGTGCCGACACCGCCGAAGCCAAGCTGGCCATCATGGAAGCCTGCGGCATCAAGGTCACCCGCAACCCGTCGGAAATGGCGCGTCTGCTGAAGTCCATCATGTAAGCAGGCGGCTTAGCGGCCTGCTTGCGGGTCGCAAACGAAAAAAGGCAGCGATGACGCTGCCTTTTTTATTGCCTGACGCGGATGGGATGGCGCGGCCAGTAGGGTGCAATACCCGAAGGGCATTGCACCATGGTCGCAGACCGGGAAGATATTCTCGGCCAACTTCCTTGCGTGAGCATCGGTGCAATGCCCCTCCAGGGTATTGCACCCTACGAACGCCGCACGTTTCACGCTTTGGCAATTGCGGCGCTGCTGCGGTCGCAGCCTTTTCCCTAGGCCCCTTCCGTTACCAGATCCCCCAACCGAAATCCCCCGATCCTGATGATCTGCTCGATGCACTCCGCTGCCTCGACGTCCCGCGGATTCTCCAGCCGCTGCGCAAAGTGCTTCAGGATGCTGTGCCGGTCATGCCCTTTGACCGCGATCACGAAGGGGAAGCCGAACTTCTCGTTGTAGCGCCGGTTCAGGTCCTGCATCCGTTCGAACTCTTCCGGGCTGCACTGGTCCAGGCCGGCGCCCTTCTGCTCGCGGGTGGATTCGTCGGTCAGTTCGCCGCGCACCGCCGCCTTGCCGGCCAGCTCGGGGTGGGCGCGGATCAGGCGCAGGCGTTCCTCCTGGCTTGCGCTGCGCACCGCATCGGCCATGGCCTGATGCAGCGCCTCGACGCTGGCAAACGGCCGCCTTGCCGCGGCGCGCTCGGCGACCCAGGGCGAGTGTTCAAAGATCGCGCCCAGGCGGGCCGTGAAGTCGGCTGCCGGCATGGCGTTCAGTGCATTCAGGCTGATGGAGCTGCTCATGCTTTTACCTCGTAGGGATGATTCTCTATCCAGTGCCGGGCGATGTCGATGCGGCGGCAGATCCATGCCTTCTCGTGCGACTGCACATAATCAAGGAACCGCTGCAGCGCGCGGAAGCGGCCGGGGCGTCCCAGCAGCCGGCAATGCATGCCGATCGACAGCATCCTGGGCCGGTCCTGACCTTCCGGATCGCCTTCGGCATACAGCACGTCGAAGCTGTCCTTGAGGTACTGGAAGAACTGCTCGCCGGTGTTGAAGCCCTGCGGCGTGGCAAAGCGCATGTCGTTGCTGTCCAGGGTATAGGGCACCACCAGGTGCGGCTTGCTGGCGCCGCCGGCGATCTCGACATCGGTCCAGAACGGCAGGTCGTCGCCGTAGTAGTCGGAGTCATAGGCAAAGCCGCCATGCTCGACCACCAGCCTGCGGGTATTGGGCGAGTCGCGGCCGGTGTACCAGCCCTGCGGCGCCAGGCCGGTCATCTCGCGGAAGATCGCCACCGCCTCGCGCATGTGGCGCCGCTCGGTGTCCTCGTCCATGCTCTGGTAGTGTATCCAGCGCAGGCCATGGCAGGCGATCTCGTGGCCCAGTTCCTCGAAGGCGCTGGTCAGCTCCGGATGGCGCTGCATCGCCATCGCCACGCCGAACACGGTCAGCGGCAGCTTGCGCTGCTCGAATTCGCGCAGGATGCGCCAGACACCCGCCCGCGAGCCGTATTCATAGATCGATTCCATCGACATGTGGCGCGCCGGATAGGCCGCGGCGCCGACGATCTCCGACAGGAACTGCTCGGACGCCGGGTCGCCATGCAGCACGTTGTTCTCGCCGCCTTCCTCGTAGTTCAGCACGAACTGGACGGCGATGCGGGCGCCGTCGGGCCAGCGGGCGTGGGGAACGTCGCGGCCATAACCGATCAGGTCGCGTGGATAAGCTTCATGTCTCGACATAAGGTTCAGGATAGTCAGGTTATTCGGCGCCGTGCGTGTTCTCGCGCGCAGCCTGCTGCGCCTGCTCGCTCGACGCCAGTCCGTTGAAGAACAGGTTCAGCAGCACCGCCGAGATCGCCGCCAGCAGGATGCCGCTGTGCAGCAGCGAGGACAGCGACTTCGGCATGTGCTGCGCATAGTTTTCCGCCACCAGCGGCAGCATGCCGAAGCCGATCGACACCGCGACGATGAACTGGTTGTGGCGGTTGGTCCTGTAATCCACGCCGGAGAGGATGCGGATGCCGGTGGCGGCCACCATGCCGAACATCACCAGGCCGGCGCCGCCGAGCACGAACTGCGGCACCGCTTCGGCGGCCTGGGCAATCTTGGGCAGCACGCCCATGACGATCAGGATCACGCCCGCCGCCACGCAGACCCAGCGGCTCTTGACGCCGGTCACGCCGACCAGGCCGACGTTCTGCGAGAACGAGGTGTAGGGAAAGGTGTTGAAGATGCCGCCGATGATGGTGCCCAGGCCGTCGACGCGCAGGCCGCGGCTGATGTCGTCCTCGCGGATCCGCTTGCCCACCAGGTCGCCCAGCGCCAGGAACATGCCGGTGGACTCGATCATCACCACCAGCATCACCATGGTCATGGTCAGGATGGCGACCGCATCGAAGGTCGGCATGCCGAACTGGAATGGCGTCACCAGCGCAAAGCCCTTGGCCGCGGCCACCTTCTCGAAGCTGACCTTGCCCATGGCCCAGGCCAGCACGGTGCCGGCGAGAATGCCGGTCAGCACAGCGATATTGGCCAGGAAGCCCTTGCCGTACTTTGCCATGCCCAGAATCACCAGCAGCACGAACAGCGCGATGCCCAGGTTGTCCAGCGCCGCATAGGCCGGGTTGGGAATCATGGGCGCCGGTCCGGCCGGCAGTGCGGCGCCGGCCGCCTTGGCCGCTTCCACCAGGCCGGCAAAGGCCGGGTCGGGAATCCTGGCCAGGTTGGGCGGGCCGCCGACGGCCCAGTTCACGCCCACCCGCATCAGCGTAATGCCGATCACGGCGATCACGGTGCCGGTAACCACCGGCGGAAACAGCTTGAGCACCCGGCTCACGAATGGCGCAATCAGCAGCGAGATCACGCCGGCGCCAATGACGGAGCCAAAGATGCCGGTGACCCCCAGCGCGGGATTGTTGGCCATGGCCAGCATCGGGCTGACCGAGGCGAAGGTCACGCCCATCATCACCGGCATCCTGATGCCGAACAGCTTGCCGAAGCCGAGGGACTGGATCACGGTGACCAGGCCGCAGCAGAACAGGTCGGCGCTGATCAGGGCGGCCACCTGTTCCGGCGGCAGCTTGAGCGCGCGGCCGATGATCAGCGGCACCGCGATGGCGCCGGCATACATCACCAGCACATGCTGCAGGCCGAGCGTGAGCAGCTTGCCGGCCGGCAGGCGTTCATCGACGGCGGATGGCAGGCTGGCGTCGGCAAGCGCCGCATCAGTGTCTGGCGCGACGGATAAGGCAGCGGGGCGGTCGGCGCGCGCTGCGGAAGTTGCGTGGGATAAGGACATGCTTGTCTCCGGTTTCCGGGAAGGTAGATGGGTGTTTTTATTATTGGATTCAGATGGGAAGGCTTTGCCGGTTCGTCAGCGAAAAGGCGTGCCGGCGCTCATGCCTGTTCGGCCTTGCCCAGTGCGGCGCGCAGGTCGAAGCGGCGCTCGGGGCGGTTCAGCATGCGGCAGGCGCACTGATCGAGATGACGCGCCATTTCCTGCTGGGCGCGGGTGCAGTCCTTGCGCTCCAGCGCGTCGACCACGGCCAGATGCTCGTCGAAGGAGCATGGCTGCTGTCCGGCCAGCGCGTCGGCAGTGGAAATGAGCAGCGTAGTGCGGGATACCAGCCGGCGCAGGATGTCCACCACCAGCGCATTGCCCGACAGCCGCGCCAGCGCGATATGGAAATCGGCGGACAGCCTGACCCACAGCGGGCGGTTGCCCTGCATATAAGCATTGCGCTCGTCGGCGATCATCTGGCGCAGCCGGGCAAAGTCTTCCGGCCCGGCCTGCTGCGCCAGCTTCTGCACCACGCTCTGTTCCAGCGTCTGGCGCAGGTCGAACATGTCATGGGCTTCCTGGGCATCCGGGCTGGCGATGAAGGCGCCGCGGTTGGGCTCGAGGTCGACCAAGCCGTCAGCGGCCAGCCGGCCCAGCACCTTGCGCACATGATGCCGCGCCAGGCCATAGATCTCGCCCAGCGTCTGCTCGGCCATCTTGGTGCCGGCCGGCAGCCGGTGCTCCATGATGGCATCGTAGATTTCCAGGTACATGCGCTCCTCGGCCGATATATTGGCCTCGGACGTCGCAGGCTCGGACGGCGGCGAATTGGTGGCAACCAGTCTGGGGCGTGTGCTCATGTCAGGATGGGGAGAAGGATGTCGATTTCACTGGTTGACGAGGATGCCAACCGAGGCTAGGATTGTCAACAATTTATTTTCGATTTTGTCTAACCCCCCTCCGGGTGAATGCAGTCTCCAGCAGAGATACGTCCCGCCCACTCGTGATACCCGCCCAGGTATCAGTCCAAACCCCAATGATGGAGCATCAATGAGCCGCTTGACGACGCACGTCCTGGATACCGCCCATGGCAGGCCGGGACAAAACATTCAAGTTTCGCTGTACAAGATTGTCAACAATCATAGGCAGCATTTGTTATCAACAAAAACCAACGATGATGGCCGCTGCGATGCGCCGCTTCTGGAAGGCGCGGCGTTTCAGGCCGGCATCTATGAGCTCGACTTCGGGCTCGGCGCCTATTTCGCCGGCCTCGGCATCGACCTGCCGCAGCCGCCTTTCCTGGACGTGGTGACGCTGCGTTTCGGCGTGGCCGACGCCAGCCGCCATTACCACGTGCCGCTGGTGGCCAGCCCGTGGAGCTATTCAACCTATCGCGGCAGCTAAGGCCGGCGGCACAAGGAGACAAGAGCATGGAAGGTTATCTGCTGGACTGGGCCAATCTGCTGCTGCGCTGGCTGCATGTGATCGTGGCGATCGCGTGGATCGGTTCGTCGTTCTATTTCGTCTGGCTCGACAACAGCCTGCGCGCGCCGATCGACGCGGCGCTGAAGGAAAAAGGCGTCGGCGGCGAATTGTGGGCCGTGCATGGCGGCGGCTTCTACAACCCGCAAAAATACCTGGGCGCGCCGCCCACGCTGCCGCAGGATCTGCACTGGTTTTACTGGGAGTCGTACAGCACCTGGCTGTCGGGCTTCGGACTGTTCTCGGTGCTCTACCTGTTCAACCCCAAGGTATTTCTGATCGATCCGAACGTGGCCAACATCAGCCCGACGGTCGCCGTGGTCGCCGCACTCGCTTTCCTGGTGCTGGGCTGGCTGGTCTATGACATCGCCTGCAAGGCATTGCAGAAGCAGGAAAAACTGCTGGCGGTGCTGGTGGTGCTGTATGTGGTGGCCGCTGCCTGGGCTGCCTGCCATCTGTTCTCGGGCCGTGCCGCCTTCCTGATCATCGGCGCCATGATCGCCACCATCATGAGCGCCAACGTGTTTTTCGTGATCATTCCCGGCCAGCGCAAGGTAATCGCATCGATGAAGGCCGGCGAGCCGGTCGACCCGATTCACGGCCAGCGCGGCAAGCAGCGCAGCGTGCATAACACCTATTTCACGCTGCCGGTGCTGTTTGCGATGCTGTCGAACCACTACAGCATGACCTACAGCCACAAGCACAACTGGCTGGTGCTGGTGCTGATCATGCTGGCCGGCGTATTGATCCGCCAGTTCTTCATCCTGCGCCACAAGGGCAAGCTCAATCTCGCTTACCCATCCGTGGCGGTGGCGGTGCTGGCCGGCGTGGTGGCCTGGCTGTCGCCGTCGGCCCTGCCTTCCGCGCCGGTTCAGGCCGGCGCCGGCGGCGCGGCGGCCACGGATGTGGTGGAGCTGGCCCAGGTGCAGAAGATCATGCAGGAGCGCTGCGTGCAGTGCCATGCGGCGCAGCCAAGCCTGATGCCGACGCCAGCCAAGGGCATCATGCTCGACACCCCGGAATCTGTTCGCAGTCATGCCCAGCAGATCTATCAGCAGGTAGTGGTCCAGAAGGCAATGCCTCTGGGGAATGCGACCAAGATCACCGACGAGGAACGTGGCACCATCGCCAAGTGGTTCGAGACGGGTGCGAAGTAGGTCTGCTGCGTCCTGCCGGCCCGCTTGAAGCGGCCGGCGGTGAGGGATACAGGACGGCATCGCGCAGGCGGTGCCGTTTTTTTTGGCCGCCAGAAGCCACAGCACGCGGTTCGCGACACCCTGGCGGCGACATGGCCAGGCGCCGCATGGCTCGCCGTTCGCTCAGGAAAGCAGGTCGTTGATGCCTACCAGCGCCACGGAGACGTTGTCAGCGCCGCCGGCCGCATTGGCCGCATCGATCAGCGCCGCCCCGGCCTCGGCCAGCGTGCCGCCTGTCTGCAACAATATCCGCGCGATTTCCTCATCGGCCAGCATGTCGTTCAGGCCGTCCGAGCAAAACAGATAGACGTCGCCGCGTTCCACCGCATGTTCATGTACTTCCACAGCGAGTTCGGGTTCGACGCCGAGCGCTCTCGTGACCAGGTTGCGTATCGACGATCCCCGCGCCTCTTCCACCGTAAGCAGACCGCCGTCGATGCGCTCCTGCAGTACCGAGTGGTCCCGCGTGATCAGGCCCAGCAATCCATCGCGTAACCGGTAGGCACGCGAATCGCCGGCATGCGCCACGATCAGCCTTTCCTGATGAAACAAGCCGGTCACCAGCGTGGCGCCCATGCCGCGGTAAGCCGGCTCGTCGATTGCTGCTGCAATGATGGCGGTATTGGCCTCCAGCACCGCGTCAACCAGCACTTGCCACAGCTCGTCAGGCACGAGGGGCTTGTGCAGGAAATGCTGCTCGACCACATCCGCGATCACCGACACAGCGATATCGCCCGCCACTTCACCGGCCGCATAGCCGCCCATGCCATCGGCCAGCACCACCAGGCCACAGGCAGGCATCACGGCAACCGCATCTTCATTGTGGTCGCGCACCCGGCCGGCGTCGGTCAGGGCGGCATAGTCGAATCCGGCATGCGTGGACATGGGGGGTGCGGGAGTTGTCAGGATTTAAACAATATAGCGTAGCGCAGCGGCGGACGGCAATGTTGGCATGCAGGCGGCGGCGGAGGCCGTGCGGCGATAGCAGGATTGGGGAGAGGCTTGGTGCAGTTGCAGTTGCAGTTGCAGTTGCAGTTGCAGTTGCGGTTGACCTTGCCTTTCAACTCTCCGTTGAGCGCGCCGTGTTGGCGATGCCCCGAGCGGGAAAAGGTGCGGCGTCTGTTTGAGCGCAGCGTAGCGTAGCGAGTTTAGCCGCGCCCCGCTCGGGGCATCGCCGGCACGGGCACCCCGCGCAGCGGGGCGCGATCGTCGGTGCCGCCTTTTCTGCTTACTTTTTTGGCGGAGCAAAAAAGTTACCCGGCCGCCGGGACGGACTCCCGGCTTGCCTCCACGGCAGTGCAGCCGCCTTGCGTCGCCCGGCGAGGCACGGGCAGCGCTGTCGGTATTGTTGTTGACTTTCCTAAGCAAGCGCCAAACGTCAAACGTCAAAAGCAACGGCTGCTTCGCAGTGACGTCCTTACGCCGGGTGAAACAACGCTACTGCACTGTCGTCATGACCAGGCCGGGTGTTCGCCCCGGCAGGCGACCTGCTTCTTTTGCTTCGCCAAAAGAAGCAGGCAAGAAAAGGCGACCCGGTGATCGCGCCCCGCTGCGCGGGGTTCCCGTGTCAGCGGTACCCGGAGCGGGGCGCGGCTAAACTCGCTCCACTTCGTTGCGCTCAAACAGACGCCGCACCTTTTCCCGCTCCGGGCACCGCTGACACGGCGCGCTCAACGGGACTTCATTGCAACAGCAACTTCAACGGCAACAGCAACAGCAACTTCAACAGCAACAGCAACTTCAACGGCAACTGTCGCCGCCCGTACTGCAACCACTTCGTAGGGTGCAATACCCGAAGGGCATTGCACGTCGGTCGCCGACCGGAATGGCATTGTCGGCCGACTTCCTTGACCGACCAATGGTGTAATGCCCCTGTGGGGTATTACACCCTGCCGGCCTCCTATCGGCGCCGCACCTTATCCGGTCCGGGCATCGCTATCACGGCGCGCTCAACGGGATCTGCACGGCAACTGCAGAAACGGCTCGATCTATTGCAGCGTGGCCGCATGACGCATTATCGTCAGGCCATCCCGCCAATACCCGAGTCGCATTGGAGGCAACCGACTCCTACTTCTTGTGCAACCCCGACGACGCCTCCGGCCGTTCGATCAGTTCCACCTTGTAGCCATCGGGGTCGGTCAGGAAGGCGATCACGGTGGAGCCGCCTTTGACCGGGCCCGGCTCGCGGGTCACGTTGCCGCCGGCATTGCGGGCTGCGTCGCAGGCCTTTTTAGCATCGTCCACGCCGATGGCGATATGGCCGTAAGCGGTGCCCATCTCGTAACTCCCGACGCCGTAGTTGTAGGTCAGTTCCAGTTCGGCATGCTCCGGATTGCTGCCGTAACCCATGAAGGCCAGCTTGTATTTGTATTCGGGGTTGTCGCTGGTGCGCAGCAGTTTCATGCCCAGCACATTGGAATAGAAATCGATGGAGCGCTGCAGGTCGCCGACCCGCAGCATGGTATGCAGCAAGCGCATGGTTGTCCTTTGGATAAAACAGGGAAAGCCGGATTGTAACCTTCGTGCGACATTCTTGCCCTGCTAAGGCCAAGGCATGGGGACCGCCCTGCCAGATTCCACGACACCTGCCCAACGGAACAACCGTCGGCTGTCGCAGTGGCTTTCTATCATCGGCCCCTCTCAGCAACATCAGAAACGGCAGGTGTTAAAACACGCCATGGACGTTGTAGACCGGTCGTTGCGGTTTTGCGTTCGATACGGGCAGGATCGTTATGCAAACTTATCTCTACCTGCATCCATTTGCCTCCCTGCGTTACTACTGTTTAACGGGAAATCAACTGCGAGCTCATTGTTATGGCTCGTTTCATATCCTCATCCCGTTCCCAAGTCTGACCAATAAAAAGGTGCATGTGAAAAATAATCAATTAAGCTCGCTGGAGCAATTACGCAAGCTGGTGAACGAAAACCCGGTGTTGCAGCAGAAGCTTCAGGAGTCGCATGATCTGCCCTCAGCGATGGAAGCGGTCCGACATTTTGCAGAGCAATGGTCGGGGACTTGAAGATCGATCAGATTGCTGCTGGCCTTTTCCAGGTAAACCATGCCTGCCATGCCAGCAACGTGATACACGATGCGCAACTGGAAGTCCTTGCTGCAGGCGCAGGCCCACTGAAAGTCTTTCTCGCCATAATCACTTTCGGAATTACTGCTGCCGTCGATGCAGACGTCGAGGCACGCCGGAAATATGCGGAAGGCTACGGAGGATAGCAGTGTGGCGGCTTCCAGGAGTCGTGGTTCATTCTCGCAGGATGCCTGTCGGGCAGCGTTGACCGACGCCGCGTCTTCAGTCTGCTAAAACACTGGCAGCATCTCCGGCCCGCGTTCCCGCAACACCTTCCTGGCCGCCGCATACTCCGGAAACACCGACGCCACGATGGCCCAGAAGCGCGGGCTGTGGTTCATCTCGCGCAGGTGCGCCAGCTCGTGCGCTACCACGTAGTCGATCTGCTCATGGGCGAAATGCATCAGCCGCCAGTTCAGCCTGATCATGCCGGCGGCGGTGCAGGAGCCCCACTGGGTGCGGGCCGATGTCAGGGTGAAGGCACGGTACTGCACGCCCAGGCGCTCGGCATACAGCGGCAGGCGCTCGGCGAACAGGTGGCGCGCCTGCTGCTGCAGCCAGTGCTTCACGATTTCCTTCAATGCTTCTTCCGGCGCATCGCCGGGCAGATGCACCGCCAGCTCGTTGCTGGCGGCATGGTGATGGATGGCGGCCACCGGGGCCGCATGCAGGCGCAGCGTCAGCGCGCCGCCCAGATAGGGCAGTGTGGCGCCGTCGCGCCATTCCATGCGGGATGCATGGCGCTGGCTGGCGCGTTCCTGGCGCTGCCGCAGCTTGGAGACGATCCAGCTTTCCTTGCCGATAATGGCCGCCTCGATGTCGCGCAGCGTCACCCAGCGCGGCGCTGTCACGCGCAGGCCGCTGTCGCTGATCAGGAAACCGATGGTGCGCCGCTTCGAGCGCAGCAGCACATAGTCCAGCATGCCGGCGGCCAGCCGCAGGCGGCGCAGGCTGCCGCCAGGCGGGAGCGCCGCCGGGCTGGACGCCAGGGCCAATGCCAGGGGCTGCTGTTGCGGCGTGGCCGGCTTCATTCCGCTTATTTCACTTTACCGGCGCAGCTTGCGGAATATGCTGTTCCTGGCCTGCATACACCGCTGGCGAAATCACCCGCATTTCCGATTCGATCCAGGTTTCGACCTTTTGCAGCAGCTCGCCCGGCGTCAGGCCTTCCGGCGAAATCGGCTTGCCGATCGATACCGTGATCAGGCCGGGCTTCTTGATGAAGGCATTACGGGGCCAGCATTCGCCGGAGTTCATTGCGATCGGCACCACCTGCGTGTTGGTCTCCACCGCCAGCCTGGCGCCGCCGCCCTTGTACTTGCCCTGCCTGCCCACGGCGCTGCGGGTGCCTTCGGGGAACATGATGATCCACTGGCCATCCGCCAGGCGCTGGCGGCCAATCGAGATCACCCTGGCCATTGCATCCTTGCCCTTGCTGCGGTCGATCGGAATCATGCGCAGCAGCGCGATGCCCCAGCCGAAGAAGGGAATGTAGGTGATCTCCTTCTTGAACACATACACCAGCGGACGCGGCATCGCGCACAGGTAGAAAATGGTTTCCCAGGCTGACTGGTGCTTCGACAGCAGCACCGCCGGGCCGTCCGGCAGGTTTTCATAGCCGCGGATTTCGTAGCGGATGCCGCATACCACCTTGGCGGCCCAGATCACGAATACATTCCAGCGCGAAGTCCAGTAGTAACGGTTGGGGTAGGACATGGGCGCGAACAGGAAGCACATCGGCGCCCAGACCACCGTGGCCAGGGTGATCAACAGCGCAAACAGCAGCGAACGCAGAAACAGGATCGTGCGTGACATTCAATCTCCAATCAGGTGGCGGCAGGACGTGGCGGCGGCTCAGGCGAGCCGCCGCTTGCCGTCCTTTTGCGGGGTCAGGTCTTCCAGCGGCGCCGGCGCGCTGTCCTTGAGCAGGCTGTCGACCACGCTGGCGAGGTCGGGAAAGGTCAGCGTGCCGGGCGGCAGTCCGCCTTTTTCCAGCGTGCGGCCGCCCTTGCCGGTCATGACCAGATACGGCACGCAGCCCACGCCATAGCCGGCCTGCAGGTCGCGCAGGGAGTCGCCGACATTGGGCACGCCCTTCAGGCTGGTATTGAAGCGGGTGGCGATGGTGTGCAGCATGCCGGGCTTGGGCTTGCGGCAGTCGCAATTCTCGTCGGCCGCGTGCGGGCAGTAGAAGATGGCGTCGACATCGGCGCCGACCTGCTGCGCCGCGGTGTGCAGCTTCTGGTGGATCGCGTTCAGGGTGGAAACGTCGAACAGGCCGCGGGCCACGCCGGACTGGTTGGTGGCGACCACCACCCGGTAGCCGGCCTGGTTGAGCCGGGCGATCGCTTCCAGCGAACCGGGGATCGGAATCCACTCGGCCGGCGACTTGATGAACTCGTCCGAGTCGTGGTTGATGACGCCGTCACGGTCGAGAATGATGAGTTTCATGCCAGTTCCCGTCAGGCGGCCAGCTTGGAGATGTCGGCAACGCGGTTCATCATGCCGTGCAGCTCCGACAGCAGCGCGACGCGGTTGTTGCGCAGGCCGATATCCTCGGCCATCACCATCACATCGTTGAAGAAGGCGTCGACATCGGCCCGCAGATGCGCCAGGCCCTTGAGCGTGGCGGCGAAATCGCCCTGCGCATAGGCCTGCTCGACGGTGGGCTTCAAGCCGGTCATGGCCGCGTACAGGCCCTGTTCGGCGCTTTCCTGCAGCAGGCCGCTCTGCACTGCCGCGCCGGCGGTGTCGGCCTTCTTCAGGATGTTGGTGATGCGCTTGTTGGCCGCGGCCAGCGCCTCGGCTTCGGGCAGCGCGGCAAAGGCCTGCACCGCTTCCAGCCGCTCGACGATGTTGTCCAGCACGTCCGGCTGCTGGGCGATCACGGCCTCGACTTCATTCTGGGTGAAGCCACGCTCGCGCAGCAGGCCGCGGAGGCGGTCGTACAGGAAGGCGGTGACCTCGGCCACCGGGTCCTTGAAACTGGCATTGCCGGCGAACAGCGCGGCGGTTGCCTGCAGCAGCGCCGAGATCGCCAGCGGGAGCTGCTTTTCCACCAGCATGCGCAGGATGCCCAGCGCATGGCGGCGCAGCGCGAACGGGTCCTTGTCGCCGGTCGGCGCAAGGCCGATGCCCCAGATGCCGACCAGGGTTTCGAGCTTGTCGGCCAGCGCGACCACGGTGCCGGTGACGGTGGCCGGCAGGGCGTCGCCGGCATAGCGCGGCTGGTAATGCTCGGAAATCGATTGCGCCACTTCCTCCGGCTCGCCGTCATGACGAGCGTAATAGGTGCCCATGATGCCCTGCAGTTCGGGGAACTCGCCGACCATGTCGGTCAGCAGGTCGGTCTTGGCCAGTTGCGCGGCGCGCGCGGCGAGGTTGGCGTCGGCTTTCAGCATGCCTGCGATTTCCACCGCCAGGGCGGTGACCCGGCCGGTGCGCTCGCCCTGGCTGCCGAGCTTGTTGTGATAGACCACGTTGGCCAGGCCCGGCACGCGCTCGGCCAGCTTCTTCTTCTTGTCCTGCTCGAAGAAGAACTTGGCGTCCGACAGGCGCGGCCGCACCACGCGCTCATTGCCGCCGATGATATGGCGCGGATCGTCGGTCTCCAGGTTGGAGACGATCAGGAAGCGCGAACGCAGCTTGCCGGCGGCGTCGGTCAATGCGAAGTATTTCTGGTTGGTCTGCATGGTCAGGATCAGGCATTCCTGCGGCACCGTCAGGAACTCGCTCTCGAAGTTGCAGGCATAGACCACCGGCCATTCCACCAGCGCATTGACTTCGTCGAGCAGCGACTCGGGCATCAGGATCTGGTCTGCCCCGGCGGCAGCCTGCAGGGCGGCGCGGATGCGCTCCTTGCGCGCCTCGATGCCGGGCACCACGCGGCCCTGGGCTTGCAGCGTGGCGGCATAGCTGTCTGCGCTGGCGATGACGATCTCGCCGGGCGCCAGGAAGCGATGGCCGAGGGTCACGTTGGATGCCTGCAGGCCCAGCAGCGACACCGGCACGATGTCGGCGCCGAGCAGCGCGGTCAGGCGGTGTACCGGGCGCACGAACTGCACGGTGGCGCCGTCCGGGCGCTGGTAGCTCATCACCTTTGGAATCGGCAGCTTGGCGACCGCTTCCTCCAGGCTGGCCTGGAGACCGGCCTGCAGCGGCGCGCCGGGCGCGGTATAGGTGAAGAAAAAGCTGTCGGCCTTGCCGTCCTGGGCGCGTTCGAGCTGCTCCAGGCTGATCTGCGGCACGCCGGCTGTCTGCGCCAGCGCGGCCAGCTTCTTGGCCAGCGGCGCGCTGGGCTTGCCTTCGGCGTCCAGCGCCACTGTTACCGGCAGCACCTTTTCGCGGATGGACTTGTCCGGCGAGCCGGCGCGCACGCCGCTGATGGTCACGGCCAGGCGGCGCGGCGTGGCGTAGGCGGTGTAGGCGGCATCGGCTTCGAGGAAGGCGCGCGTTTTCAGTCCGTTGAAGAGGCCGGCGGCGAAGGCCGCGCCCAGTTTGGCCAGTGCTTTCGGCGGCAGTTCTTCGGTAAGCAGTTCGACGAGTAAAGTCTGATTCATGTTGTGATTTCTTGGACGGTGCTGATTTCAGGCGGCCTGGCGGCTGTCGCCGCACATCGGGAAGCCCAGCTTTTGGCGCGATTCGTAATAGGCCTGGGCCACTGCGCGCGACAGGTTGCGGATGCGGCCGATATAGGCGGCGCGCTCCGTGACCGAAATGGCGCCGCGGGCGTCGAGCAGGTTGAAGGTATGGGCTGCCTTGAGGATCATTTCATAGGCCGGCAGCGTCAGCGGCACCGCCAGCAGGCGCTTGGCCTCGCTCTCGTAGTTGGTGAACAGGGAGAACAGGAATTCGGTATTGGAATGCTCGAAGTTGTAGGTCGACTGCTCGACCTCGTTCTGGTGGAACACGTCGCCATAGGTCAGCTTCTTGGTCACGCCGTTCTCTTCCCAGGTGGTCCACACCAGGTCATAGACGTTTTCCACGCCCTGCAGGTACATTGCCAGGCGCTCGATGCCGTAGGTGATCTCGCCCAGCACCGGCTTGCAGTCGAGGCCGCCGACCTGCTGGAAATAGGTGAACTGGGTCACTTCCATGCCGTTGAGCCAGACTTCCCAGCCCAGTCCCCAGGCGCCCAGCGTCGGGTTTTCCCAGTCGTCCTCGACGAAGCGCACATCGTTCTGCTTCAGGTCCAGGCCGAGCGCCTGCAGCGAGCCGAGGTACAGGTCGAGAATGTTTTCCGGCGCGGGCTTCAACACCACCTGGTACTGGTAGTAATGCTGCATGCGGTTCGGATTCTCGCCATAGCGGCCGTCCTTGGGACGGCGCGACGGCTGCACATACGCGGCGCGCCACGGCTCCGGGCCGATCGCCCGCAGGAAGGTGGCGGTATGCGAGGTGCCGGCGCCGACTTCCATGTCGTAGGGTTGCAGCAGCGCGCAGCCTTGCGCGTCCCAGTACTCTTGCAGCGTGAGGATGACTTGTTGAAATGTAAGCATGTTGTTTTTCTGCTGAGGGAGCAGGCGATGGTGAGAGGCGCGGTGACGCGGAACAAACCGTGGATTCTAGCGGGTTTTGGGGGGAGGTAGGGGCGGGGAGGGTGCAATTGCGGTTGCGGTTGCAGTTACGCGCAGCGGCGGTTGCAGTTACGCGCAGCGACAGTTGCCGTTGCCGTCGTCTTTCAACTTCCGATTGAGCGCGCCCGCTCGGGGCACCGCCGGCACCGCGCGCTCAACGGGGCTTCACTGCAACGGCAACTATCGCTACGCGTAACTGCAACGGCTATGCTATTGCGGCCATGCACTAGCTTGCACCCGATCCGAGCGGATCAACCGGCATCCTGCCCCTACCGGCCCCCGAGCGGCGCAGGCTTGCGCCCGCTCAGCCAATGCCCCGCCAGCGCCAGCCCGGCAATCAGGTACGCCAGCGCACCCGGAATCCACATGATCAGGCCGCCCAGCTGCTGGTCTTCCAGCGGGTCGAAGCCGTACAGCCCGGCAGTGGCGATATAGCTCGGATACCAGATGATTGCCGACCAGGTCAGCAGCGCGCCCAGCGCGCCGGTGTGCAGCATGGTAGTGAACAGGTACAGCATCGCGCCGCCGCGCTGCGGGCGGTCGCGGCCGTCGCCGAGGACAGCCCACCAGAACAGCAAAGCGGAGGCGAGGAAGCTGGTGTGCTGCCAGCCATGCAAGATGCTGTCGGCCAGGGCGCCCTCGAACAGCAGCGGCGCATGCCAGGCCCACAACGCCACCGCATGCAACAGCCATGACACCAGGGGCAGCGTCAGCCATTGCCATGGCAGGCGTACCGCCGGATGATGCAGCGCCGCGCCAATGACATCCCGACAGGGCAGGGCCCAGATCCACACCGCCAGCGGCCGGCCCATCACCAGCAGGGGCGCGGCGACGATCATCAGCAATTCATGCTGCAGCATGTGGGCCGAGAACAGCTGCACGCCCAGCCCGTCCAGCGGCGATGCCAGCGCCGCCACCAGCGTCAGCCAGCCCGCGGCGAAAGCGCCGGCCTGGCGCAGCAGTTGCGGGCGGCCGGCGCGGGCGCGCAGCCATAGCCGGGCGCCGCCCGCCAGGTAAAGCGCCGCGGACAGGGCCAGCAGCGCCAGCACCCAGGGTTCGGCGCCCCAGCCGGGCAGCGCATCGGGCGCCTGCGCCAGATGCGCCTGCGCGCCGGGCGCGGCCAGCAGCAGGGCAGCAACCAGGGCAATCAGGAAACGCATGGCGAGACGATCCACTGCGGTATCCACATCGCAAACAGCACCAGCGACGACAGCAGCCCCACCATTACGGCCACCTGCGCCAGGAAATGCGGCCGCGCCGATGCCGCGTCGCTGGCCAGGGAGCCGGCCAGCCGGCGCTGGTTGCGCCATGCCACCAGCGTGAAGAGCAGCGACAGCAGCAGCGATGCCGCGCTCAGCCATTGCATCGCGCCGGTGCTCTGGCGGCCGCAGGACGGCGTCACCAGGGCATATAGCGCGGTCAGGTTGGCCAGCGCCAGCAGGGGCGACAGGATCAGTGCGGGCCAGTTCGGCATCATGTTCGACCTTTGCTCAGAAGCGCGGCGCCCAGTAGATCACCGCATAGATCGGCAGCCAGCTCAGCACCACGAAGTACCAGTACATCGCGTTTTCGCTGACATCCACGTAACGCCTTCCTTCCAGCGGGCCGGTGAACATCAGCACGGTCAGCACCGCGCTGTCGTAGGCGTCGGTAACCAGATGCGTGGTGTGCAGCGCCATCAGCATCCATACCACCGAGCCATAGGCCTGGCTGTCCCAGCGGGTATTGAGGCTGGCGAATTCCAGCACGCGGATACCCAGGAAGACCAGCGAGAACAGCAGGCATGCCAACATCCAGAGGCGCACCTGTTTGAGGTCCAGTTTCTCGGCGGCCTGCTTGGCAAGATGATTGGGCAGCATGCTTGCCAGCAGCACCGCGGTATTGGCCGTGCCCCACAGCAGGTCCGGCGGCGCCGCATTCATCGGCCAGGTGACCGAATGGCTGCGCAGGTAGAAATAGGCGGCGATGGTGAGCGCGAAGATCATGCCCTCGATCAGCATCAGGCCGAAGGTGCCCCACCACATCAGGCTGCGATGGCCGAAGCCGAAGGTGGGAAGGGCGCTCACGTCCAGCCTGCCCGGCCCATGCATGGCTGGCTTCATGGATGCACCTCGCTGACGACGTTTCTCCGGGTTTCCTTCTTCCTCGGCCAGAACCACAGCGTCAGGCCGATGGCGACCGGCACTGCGCCCCAGACCACGGCCCATGGCGTAAAGATGCTGCCGATGAACAGGATCGTCACCGCGATCGCACTGAGGAATGGCCAGATGCTGGGCGATGGCATGGTCGGCCGCAGGTCCGGCACCGCGTCCATCAGCGTGGTGACAAGGATCTCGCGCCTGTCGTCCGCCAGGCCGGTGACATGCGCAGGCACGCCGTCCGGCTCCCACAGCGGATAGCGGCCGCCGCACACGGGCGGCGCAACGAAGTTTCCGGCCGGCGGCGGCGAGTCGGTGCCCCATTCCAGCGTGCCCGCGCCCCAAGGATTGGGTCCGGCCGGCACGCCGTGGCGGCGGCTCTTGAGCACATTGATGATGAACAGCAGCACGCTTGCGGCGATCATCACGCCGCCCACGGTGGCGGCCAGGTTCATCTGGTCCCAGCCCATGCCGGCCGGATAGGTCCAGACCCGGCGCGGCATGCCGGCCAGCCCCAGCAGGTGCATCGGAAAGAAGCTGACATTGAAGCCGATGAAGAACAGCCAGAAATTCCATTTGCCCAGCGTCTCGCCCAGCAGCCGGCCGGTGAACTTGGGGAACCAGTAATAGAAGGCGCCAAACAGCGGAAACACCGCGCCGCCGATCAGCACGTAATGCAGGTGCGCCACCACGAAATAGGTGTCATGCACCTGCAGGTCCAGCGCCACCGAGGCCAGGATCACGCCGGTCAGGCCGCCCAGGGTCAGGATGAAGAAAAAGCCGAGCGCAAACAGCAGCGGCGTCTTGAAGTTGAGCCTGCCGGTCCAGAGCGTGGCGATCCAGCAGAAGATCTGGATCGCGGTCGGTATCGCGATCATGGCGCTGGAGGCGGTGAAGAAGCTCTTGCCCAGTTCCGGGATGTTGGTGGCGTACATGTGATGGACCCACAGGCCGAAGGCGAGGAAGGCAGTGGCGATCACGGCCAGCACCATGGCCGGATAGCCGTAGACGGGCCGGCGGGAGAAGGTGGCGATGATGGAGGACATGAATCCCAGCGGCGGAATGAAGATCAGGTAAACCTCCGGATGGCCGAAGAACCAGAACAGGTGCTGCCAGAGCAGCGCGTCGCCGCCCTCGGCCGGATTGTAGAAATGGGTGCCCACCAGCCGGTCGGTGATGAGCGCGGTGCTGGCCAGCATCACCGAAGGCATGGCGAACAGCACCATGAAGGACGTCACCAGCATGGTCCACACATACAGCGGCATGCGGTTCAGCGTCATGCCGGGCGCGCGCATCTTGAAGATGGTGGTGATCAGGATCACCGCTTCCAGCAGGCCCGACAGCTCGGTGAAGGTAATCAGCTGGGCCCAGAAGTCGACCCGCTTGCCGGGCGAGTAATCGGGGCCGGCCAGCGGCACATAGGCGAACCAGCCGGCGTCGGGGCCGATGTCGAGCAGGAAGGCGGCATACAGCATCAGGCCGCCGAACAGGAAGATCCAGTAGGCGAAGGCATTCATGCGCGGGAAGGCCAGGCTGCGCGCGCCCAGCATCAGCGGCACCAGATAGGAGCCGACCGCCTGCATCACCGGCACCGCGAACAGGAACATCATCGTGGTGCCGTGCATGGTGAAGAGCTGGTTGTAGAAGTCGGGGCCGACGAGGTTGTTTTCCGGACGCGCCAGCTGCAGCCGCATGATCAGCGCCAGCACGCCGCCGGCGACGAAGAAGCCGAAGGTGGTGAGCATGAAGCGCACCGCGATGGTCTTGTGGTTGATGGCGGCGAACCAGCCGTACAGGCCGGGCGGGTCGCGCCATGTCTCTTCCAGCCGCCGCGCGCTGTCGCGCTGGCCGGCGGGCGTGGATGTGGGTGTGGTGATGGTCGTCATTTCAGTGTGCCCAGGTAATCCAGCAGCGCCTCCAGCTCCTCGCCTGACAATGCGGTGGCCGGCATATTGGTGCCAGGCTTGACCTTTTGCGGCTGGGTGACCCAGGCAGCCATCTGCTGGCGGTTGTTGGGCAGCACGCCGGAGGCCAGCGTCTGGCGGCTGGCCACATGGGTCAGGTCAGGCCCGAACACGGCATTGGCGCCGCTGCCCTGTACCGTGTGGCACATCACGCAGCTGCGCTCCATGAAGACCTGCCGGCCGCGGCTTTCCCGCGCGCTCAATACATTCGACGCTTCCCGGCGCTGGGCATCGGCCCAGGCTTCATAGCGGTCATTCGGCTCGGCTGTGACGAGGAAGGCCATCATCGCGTGCTCCAGGCCGCAGAACTCGGCGCACTGGCCGCGATAGGTGCCGGCCTGGTCGGCGCGCAGCCGGATCAGCGAGGTGCGGCCCGGGATCATGTCCTTCTTGCCGTGCAGGTTGGGCAGCCAGAAGGTGTGGATCACGTCGCTGCTTTTCAGGGTCATGATCACCGGGCGACCAACCGGGATATGCAGCTCGTTGGCGGTATTGAAGATCTTGCCGGGCTCGGGGTCGTTGTAGCGGGCTTCCCACCACCATTGATGCGCGGTGACCTCGATATGCACCGCGTCGGACAGTGGCATGCGGCCTAGCAGGCGGTCGGTCTGGAAGTCGGCGACGATCAGCACGAACAGCAGCGCAATCGAGGCGCCGACCGCCAGCAGCACGCTGCGCTTCAACTTCGGCTCGGGCGCGGCCAGCGAGGCAACGTCGGGCGCCGTGGTGGCGTCGCTGCGGCCCGAGCGCCACAGCGCCAGCAGCAGCGCCACCAGCACGGCGACGAACACCAGCGAACAGATGGCCACCGTCAGCAGCCACAGGTCATGGATGCGTTCGGCCTGGATGCCGGCCGGCCGCAGCGCGTTCTGCGACGGCGCCGCCGCGGCCGTGGCCGCATGCAGCAGGAAGGGCAGGAAGAAGGGGGCTTTCATGGTCATTGCGCCTGCTGCGGCTGCCCTCCCTCCTTGGGCTCTTCCTTCTCGCGCCGTTGCTCGGCCTTGCCGGGACTGAGGCTGTCGCCGCGCGCAGGGGCAACGGCTGAACTCAACTGCCCGCTCAGCGAGCGCACGTAGGCAACCAGTTGCCATAGTTGCTCTTCCGGTATGTGGCCGCCGAATGACGGCATGCCGTTTGGCCGGCCCTGGACGATCGTGGCATAGATGTTGGCCGAGTCCTGGCCATAGATCCACTTGTCGTCCATCAGGGGCGGACCCATGCCGCCGCCGCCGCCGCCGCCGTGGCAGCCGGCGCAGTTGTACTGCTTGAACAGGCGTTTGCCCTGCGACGCCGCGTAGGCGTTTTCCTCAAACGGATTGCTTGCCGTGGCGCTGGCCCTGGGCTCGCCCGGCTGCAGTCCGCTCAGGCGCAAGGGATCGGTCGGCGAGGCGGTCGCCGGCGCACCCGGCAGCGGCCGCTGTTCCCGATAGCAGCCCGGTAGCAGGGCAAGCAGCACAACGCAGGCGCACAGGCGCTGGACAAATGGCAGATTCATCGCGGGTTCTCCTGGCCGAGGTCGGTGCGGGGGACGGCATACTGCGCCAGCACCGCGTCGATGTCGTTACGGCGGTGCCGCAGCACAGCGTCGAGTTCGTCACGCAGCGCGGCATTGCCGCGAGCCACGCCCATCGCGATGGAGAACTCGAAAGGCGCCTCCAGGCCGGCTGGCGCATGGGCCACCGCAATCTCCATGGGGACTGCCGCGCGCCTGGCGAAGTAGCCCGCCTGCGGCCCCCACAACAGGGCGCAGGCGATGTCATGGCTGGCCAGCGCATCGACCATGCGCCGGGCGGCCGGCCCGTCGCCATAGACCGGGTAGCCGACCACATTCGACAGCGCGCCGGCGCGGGCCAGCGCATGGCCCGGCGGGGTGGCCGCCATGTCGTTGCCCACCAGTTGCACGCCGATGCGCTCCCTGGCAATGCGCGGGTCCGCGAAACTGCGCGGCCCATCCTCGCCGCGGCGCCAGACGAAGACATAGGAGGAACGGTAATAGGCTTGCGTGGTCAGCACCCGCTCGAAGCCTGCCGGCACGCCGATGAAGACATCGCAGCGGCCCGTGCCCATGGTCTTCCGGACGAAACCCCTGCGCATTGGCTGCCACTCGTACTGCAGCGATGCGCCGAGCTCGGAGGCCACGATGGCCGCAATGCGGTTCTCGAAACCGCTTTCATCCTGATGCGAATAGGGCAGGTTGTCCGGGTCGGCGCATACGCCCAGCACGCGCCCCGCGCCGGGCAGATCGGTAGCGCCGGCGCTCGGCACGGTGGCCACGGCCAGCAGCAGGCACAGGGCAGGCGCCCGCGGGTTAAGGAAGCGCGAAGACATAGAGCATGCCGCCCATGCCGGTTTGCTGGGGAAGATCTGCCGTCGCATTGACCATGCCGTTGGCCGCCGTGCCGTCCCGCGCATCCAGGCCGCCGGCGACGATGGCGCCGGCCCAGCCGCCCACGCCGGACAGCACGGCGATGTACTGTTTGCCATCCGGGCCGCGATAGCTGATCGGCTGGCCGATGATGCCCGAGCCGGTCTTGAATTGCCACAGCAGCCTGCCATCCTTCGCGTCCACCGCCTTGAACCAGCCTTCCAGCGTGCCGTAGAACACCACATCGCCCGCGGTTGCCAGCGCGCCGCTCCAGACCGGGAAATTTTCCTTGATGCTCCAGGCTTTCGTGTTGCGCACCGGGTCCCAGGCGCTGAACTCGCCGCGGTGGCCGCCCGGGCCCGGGTGCATCTTGATGTCCGCGCCGACATAGGGCGTGCCGGCGATATAGCTGGCCTGGGACGTGGCCGCGTCCTGGCACAGGTTCTGGTGCGGCAGATACAGCAGTTGGGTGCGCGGCGACCAGGCCGATGGCTGCCAGTCCTTGCCGCCGGGCGAGGCCGGGCAGATATTGCGCACCACCTCGCCGGCACGCGGCTCGGTTTTCGTGTCGTACTTCAGCGCGCCGGTCTGCAGGTCCACGCCTTCGCTGGTGGTGATGTGTACATAGGGCGTGGCCGACAGCACCTGGCCGTTGCGCCGGTCCATCATGTAGAGATAGCCGTTTCGGTCCGGATGCAGCAGCACCTTGCGCTGCGCGCCGTCGATGGTCAGGTCCACCAGCACGTTCTCGTTCACCCCATCGTAGTCATGCAGGTCATGGGGGCTCATCTGGTAGAACCAGGCAGCCTGGCCGGTGTCGGGCTTGCGGGCGAAGATGCCGGAGGTGAACTTGTTGGCGCCAGGCCGCTGCTCCGGGTTCCACGGTCCGGGATTGCCGGTGCCGTAATAGACCAGGTCGGTTTCGGCGTCGTAGGAGACGAAGCCCCAGACATTGCCGCCGCCGATCTTCCAGGCGCCGCCAGGCCAGCTCGACACGCCCAGGTCCTTGCCGCGGTCCTGCGCGTAATACGGCTTGTAGCTCTCGCCGATCAGCACGTCGCGGTCGGGGCCGGTGCTGTAGGCGCGCCAGACCTGCTTGCCGGTGGCGGCGTCGAGCGCCGTCAGCCAGCCACGCACGCCCATCTCGCCGCCGCTGTTGCCGACAAGGACACGGCCCTTCACCACCAGCGGCGCCATCGTGATGGTTTCGCCGGCATTGATGTCGCCCAATTTGGCGCGCCAGACTTCCTTGCCGCTCTTGGCGTCTACCGCGATGGTCTGGTTGTCGAGCGTGTTGAAGAAGATGCGGCCGTCGCTATAGGCAGCGCCGCGATTGACCACGTCGCAGCAGGCCACACCCTGGGAGCTGGCATTGGGCTTGGGCTCGAAGCGCCATTTCATCGGCGCACCCGGCTGCTTCAGGTCCAGCGCGTACAGGTAGTTGGGGTAGGGCGCGACGATGTACATTGTGTCGCCCACCACCAGGGGCGCGCCCTCATGGCCGCGCAGCACGCCGGTGGAAAAGGTGAAGGCCGGCTTGAGGTCCTTCACATTGCTGGCGGTGATCTGGTTCAGGCTGCTGTAGCGGGTGTTGGCATGGTCCTTGGCCGCCATCGGCCAGTTGCCGTCATTGACGGCCGGGTCGGCGGCATGTACGCCGGGTGGCATCAATGCCAGTGCCAGGATGCTGGCGGAAAACAGGATGCTGGTTTTGCTCAGAGTCATGTGGTGGTCAACCTATTGTTATATGGACAACAACCTGATGAGACCTCCTTGTGCAAGAGCTGTGCCTGCCGATGCCCGACGGCATCAGCCCGACAATCCCTCAACGTTGTAAAAGTTGCATGTAAAATTCATATTTAGTACTCGACAGTTCGCGCTGGCGGAATGCCAGGCAGCGGTTGAAGCAGCCATTGCTGGCATGTCCAAGGGCACCCGCAACCTTTTCTCAGCCCGCTACCGCTGCAACCAGCTTGTCGCGCAGCCAGCGGTTGGCCGGATCGTCCTCGACATTCGCATGCCAGTACATATACACATCCCATGCCGGCATGCCGATCGGCAGCGGCAGCAGCTGGTTGTCGAACTGCTGGTTGGCCACGCGGGCATAGCGTTCCGGCATGGTCAGGATCAGGTCGGTCTGGCTGACCACGCGGCAGGCGGCGAAATAATGCTGGCAGCGCAGGCGGATGTTCCTCTGCATGCCCAGGCGGCTGAGTTCGAAGTCCTCGATGCCCGGCCCCTTGCGGCGCGAGCTGGCCAGCACATGGTCTTCGGCCAGGTACTGCTCCAGCGTGATGCCGCCCTGCAGCCGCGGATGGCCGCGCCGCGCCACCACCAGCGTGCGGTCGGCCAGGATGCGGGTATGCCGGATGTCGTCGCCCAGCGGCAGCAGCACGTCGATCGCGCAGTCCAGGGTGCCGGCCTGAAGCTCGCCTTCCAGTTCGCGCCGGTCGACCTGCACCGCGGCCACCCGGGCCTTCGGCGCGTCGCGGTCCATCGCCGTCATCAGCGGCGGCAGCACGGTGGCTTCCAGCACGTCGCGCAGCGCCAGCGTGAACTGCTTCTCGGTGCTGGCCGGGTCGAAGCGGTTGAGCTTGTTCAGGGTGACCTCGAAGCCGCGCAGCGACTGCCGCACCGGCTCGATGATGCTGCGCGCCAGCGGCGTCGACACCATCAGGTGCCCCTTGCGCACGAAGAGGGGGTCGCCGAACATGGTGCGCAGCCGGCCCAGCGCATGGCTGATGGCCGGCTGGGTCAGGTTCAGCTTGGCGCTGGCGCGGGTCACGCTGCCTTCGGTATAAATGGCGTCGAAGACGATGAAAAGGTTCAGGTCGACCCTGGATATATGCATCATATTGATGGAGGTTGATTATCCGTATTCATTTGATCGATTGTAATCGACTCTGTACCATGGTTTGCATCGCAACATGAGCAGAGGCAGTCATGGGACAGATTTATCTGGTGCGGCACGGTCAGGCTTCCTTCGGCAAGGAAAACTATGACCAGCTGTCCGAACTCGGCATGGAACAGGGCAGGCTGCTGGGCAAATGGTTTGCCGACTGCGGCGTGCAGTTCGACCAGGTGGTCACGGGCGACATGGAGCGGCACCGCCAGACCGCGGAAGCTTGCCTCACGCAACTGCCGCAGCCTTATCCCGCCACGACTTGGGTAACCGACGCCGGCTTCAATGAATACGACCACCGCGAGGTGCTGCAGCGCCACCGGCCGGACTTCGTCGACCCGATCGCGGTCAAGCAGTTCTTCCTCGAGACCGACAATGCCAAGGAGGTCTACCAGCGCCTGTTCGAGGAATCGATGTCGCGCTGGATGGATGGCAGCCATGACCATGAATACGCCGAGACCTGGCCGATGTTCCGCCAGCGGGTGCTGGCCGCGTTGCAGCGCCTGGTGGACGGCGCCGGCGCCTCGCAGCGCATCGTGGTCTTCACCTCCGGCGGCACCATTGCCACGCTGTGCCAGCAGCTGCTGGGCCTGTCCGACGAGCGCATGGCCAAGCTGAACTGGACCCTGGTCAATGCCGCCGTCACCCGCCTGCTGTACCGCCCCGGCCATGTGACGCTGAGCACCATGAACAGCTATGCCCACCTGGAGCTGCTGGGCGAGAAGAAGTCCATCACCTACCGATAAGACAGACACCACGAGGAGACACGCATGAACCCAAATAATCCATTCGACCTGACCGGCAAGATCGCCCTGGTCACCGGCGCATCGCGCGGCATCGGCGAGGGCATTGCCCGGCTGCTGGCGGCGCAGGGCGCGCATGTGATCGTGTCGAGCCGCAAGCAGGATGCCTGCGAGGCGGTGGCGGCATCGATCCGCGAAGAGGGCGGCAATGCCGAGGCCTATGCCTGCCATATCGGCGAGATGGCCCAGATCGACAAGCTGTTCGCCGACCTGGAGGCCAGGCACGGCCGCATCGACATCCTGATCAACAATGCCGCCACCAACCCGCATTTCGGCCATATCACCGAAACCGATGTCGGCGCCTTCCAGAAGACGGTGGACGTCAACATCCGCGGCTACTTCTTCATGTCGTCGGCGGCGGCGAAGCTCATGGCCAGGAATGGCGGCGGCAGCATCGTCAACGTGGCCTCGGTCAATGGCGTCACGCCCGGCGCGCAGCAGGGCATCTATTCCATCACCAAGGCGGCCGTGATCTCGATGACCAAAGCCTTTGCGCGCGAATGCGCGCCGCAGAAGGTGCGGGTCAATGCGCTGCTGCCGGGCGCGACCGATACCAAGTTCGCCTCGGCCCTGTTCCACAACCCGGTGATCCTGGAACAGGCGCTGTCGCGCATTCCGATGCGGCGCGTGGCCGAGCCTTCCGAGATGGCCGGCGCGGTGCTGTACCTGGCTTCCGACGCGGCCAGCTATACCACCGGCGCGGCGCTGAACGTCGACGGCGGCTATCTCTGCAGTTAAGCCGGTTCAACCATTACAACCCCCAGTCACGCAAGGAGCACCAGATGGATTTCCAGTACAGCGACAAGGTGAAGGACCTGCAGTCCCGTCTGTTGGCCTTCATGGACGAGCATGTGTTTCCGAATGAGCAGCGCTATTTCGACGAAGTGGACACCAACCGCCGGAACGGCAATGCCTGGCAGCCGACCCGCGTGATCGAGGAGCTGAAGCACAAGGCACGCGACGCCGGCCTGTGGAACCTGTTCCTGCCGGAGTCGCGCCATGGCGCCGGCCTGACCAACCTGGAATACGCGCCGCTGTGCGAGATCATGGGCCGCGCGATCTGGTCGCCCGAAGTCTTCAACTGCAGCGCGCCCGACACCGGCAACATGGAAGTGCTGGCCCGCTACGGCACCGAGGAACACCAGAAGCAATGGCTGGCGCCGCTGCTGGCCGGCGAGATCCGCTCCTGCTTCGCCATGACCGAGCCGGCGGTGGCATCGTCGGACGCCACCAATATCGAGGCCCGCATCGAGCGCGATGGCGACGAGTATGTGATCAACGGCCGCAAGTGGTGGTCGTCCGGCGCCAACGACCCGCGCTGCAAGGTCTTCATCTTCATGGGCAAGACCGACCCCGACAATCCCGACCGCCACAAGCAGCAGTCGATGATCATCGTGCCGCGCGACACGCCGGGCGTGACCATCGCCCGCCATCTGCCGGTGTTCGGCTTCGACGATGCGCCGCATGGCCATGCCGAGACCGTGTTCGAGAACGTGCGGGTGCCGGTGTCCAACATCCTGCTGGGCGAGGGGCGCGGCTTCGAGATCGCCCAGGGCCGCCTGGGACCGGGCCGCATCCACCACTGCATGCGCCTGATCGGCCTGGCCGAGCGCGCGCTGGACCAGATGTGCAAGCGCACCCTGTCGCGGGTGGCCTTCGGCCGTCCGGTGGCGGAGCAGGGCGTGACCCTGGAGCGCATCGCCGAGGCCCGCATCGACATCGACCAGGCCCGCTTCCTGGTGCTGAACGCGGCGCAGATGATGGACACGTTGGGCAACAAGGCCGCCGCCAAGGAGATCGCGATGATCAAGGTGGCCGCGCCCAACATGGCCTGCCGCGTGATCGACTGGGCGATCCAGGCACAGGGCGGCGGCGGCATGACCGATCCCTTCCTGGCTCCGGCCTATGCCGGCGCGCGCTCGCTGCGCATTGCCGACGGCCCGGATGAAGTGCACCGCAACCAGATCGGCCGGCTGGAACTGGCCCGGCACAAGGCCGCGATGAAGGCGCATTGACGCCTGTCGCCGGTGACGCAGAAGGCATGAGGATGCCCTGTACGCCAGGCCTGCCGCGGCAGCGCCTGGCGTACAGGGCATTTCGCCTTTTTGCATTCGGCCGCTTGAGTTAAGCTTGTCCCTGGCACAACAGGCATCCGAAGAATGCCGCCAATCCCGGAATACCTACACGGAGACAACAGAATGCATCAACACCCCTGGATCAAGTCCTATCCCCCCGGCGTGCAATGGGATGCGCCGTTGCCGGCGATGCCGGTGCAGCAGATCCTCGACGACGCCGCCGCGCGCTGGCCGGAGCACACCGCGCTGGAATTCATGGGCAGGAAGACCAGCTACCGCGAGCTGCAGGAACTGACCGGCCGTGCCGCGGCCGGCTTCCAGAAACTGGGCGTCAAACCCGGCGTGCATGTCGGCCTGTTCCTGCCCAACACGCCGCACTACGTGATCGCCTTCTTCGGCGTATTGAAGGCCGGCGGCACCGTGGTCAACTACTCGCCGCTGGACGCGGCCAAGGTGCTGGAGCACAAGGTCGAGGACAGCCGCAGCGACATTATGGTGACGCTGGACCTGGCCGCGCTGTATCCGCAGATGCGCGGCCTGATGGGCAAGAGCCGCCTGAAGAAGCTGGTGGTCGGCAGCCTGGACGAAATGAGCGCCCATCCCCAGGCGGTGCGCGCGCATCTGCAGGGCGCCGGCATGCTGGCCGAGGTAGAGGCCAACGACATGCAGATGCCGTTCTCGGCCCTGCTCGACAATGACGGCCGCTTTGAGCGCCATGCCATGCCGGCCGACCTGCATGATGCGGTCGCGGTGCTGCAGTATACCGGCGGCACCACCGGCCTGCCCAAGGGCGCGATGCTGACCCATGCCAACCTGAGCTCGGCGGTCGCCCAGATCATGGCCATCGTCAGCGGCGAGCCGCGCGTGCTGGAGGAGGGCAAGGAAAGGGTGCTGGCGGTGCTGCCGCTGTTCCATATCTATGCGCTGACGGTGGACATGCTGTTCGGCCTGCGCCTGGGCGCGGAAATCGTGCTGCACACCCGCTTCGATGCCGACGCGGTGCTCAAGGACCTGGCGGCCAAGAAGATCACCGTGTTCCCCGGCGTGCCGACCATGTACACCGCCATCCTCAACCATCCCGACGCCGGCAAGTATGACCTGAGCGCGCTGAAGTTCTGCGGCTCGGGCGGCGCGCCGCTGCCGGTGGAAGTCAACCAGCGCTTCCAGCAGGCCACCGGCTGCAGCCTGCTGGAAGGCTGGGGCATGACCGAGACCTCGCCCACCGGCACCTTCACCCCGGCCCATGCGCCGCAGCGGGCCGGTTCCTGCGGCCTGCCGACGGTAGGCGTGACGATGAAGTTCATCAGCGTCGACGATCCCGAGCAGACCGTGGCGCAGGGCGAGCGCGGCGAGTTGTGCATCAAGGGGCCGAACGTGATGAAGGGTTACTGGAACAAGCCGGAGGCGACTGCCGAGTCGATGACGAGCGACGGCTTCTTCCGCACCGGCGACGTCGGCTACATGGACCAGGACGGCTATGTCTACATCGTCGACCGTACCAAGGACATGATTTTGTGCAGCGGCTACAACGTTTATCCACGGGTGGTGGAGGAGGCCATCTACGAGCATCCGTCGGTGTCGGAGGTGAGCGTGATCGGCGTGCCCGACGCCTACCGCGGCCAGTCGCCCAAGGCCTTCGTCACGCTGAAGCAGGGGGCTGAAGGCTTCAGCCTGGAAGCGTTGCAGGCTTTCCTCAAGTCCCGCCTGGGCAAGCATGAGATGGTGCAGGCGCTGGAAATCAGGGAGGCCTTGCCGAAAACGCCGGTAGGGAAGTTGTCTAAGAAGGAGCTGTATGCGGAGGAGGCGCAGAAGCGGGGGTGAGGTAGGGTGTGCCTGGGCGCTGGCAGGCTGCAGCGCTCGCAGTTGCGGCTGCAGTTGCAGTTGCAGTTGCAGTTGCAGTTGCGCGCAGCGACAGTTGCCTTTGCCTTTGCCTTTGCCTTTGCCTTTGCAGTTGCTTTTCAAATCCCCGTTGAGCGCGCCGTGTCGGCGGTGCCCCGAGCGGAAAAAGGTGCGGCGTCTGTTTGAGCGCAGCGTAGCGTAGCGAGTTTAGCCGCGCCCCGCTCGGGGCACCGCCGACACGGGAACCCTGCGTCAGCAGGCGCGATCATCGGGGCCGCCTTTTTTGCTTACTTTTTTGGCGGAGCAAAAAAGTAAGCCGGCCGCCGGGACGGACTCCCGGCTTGTCTCCACGGCAGTGCAAGCGCATCGCGTCACCCGGCGAGGCGCGGGCAGCACTGTCGTCGTTGTCTTTGACGTTTGCCGTTACGCTGCGAACTGCGAACTGCGAACTGCGAACTGCGAACTGCGAACTGCGAACTGCGAACTGCGAACTGCGAACTGCGAACTGCGAACTGCGAACTGCGAACTGCGAACTGCGAACTGCGAACTGCGAACTGCGAACTGCGAACTGCGAACTGCGAACTTCAAAAGCAACTGCTGCTTCGCAGTGACGTCTTTACGCCGGGTGAAACAAGCCCACTGCACTGTCGTCATGACCAAGCCGGGTGTTCGCCCCGGCAGGCGACCTACTTCTTTTGCTTCGCCAAAAGAAGTAGGCAAGAAAAGGCGACCCGGTGATCGCGCCCCGCTGCGCGGGGTGCCCGTGTCAGCGGTACCCGGAGCGGGCGCGGCTAAACTCGCTCCACTCAGACAGACGCCGCACCTTATCCGCCCCGGGCACCGCTGACACGGCGCGCTCAACGGGATTTCACTGCAACGGCAACGGCAACGGCAACGGCAACTGTCGCTGCGCGTACTTCAAATGCAATCGCAACGTTTGCCGCCTTTGTAGGGCGCAATACCCGAAGGGCATTGCGCGGTCGGTCGTATTCCCGGATCGCCATGTCGGCCGCCTTGGCAGATCGACCAATCGTGCAATGCTCCTGCGGGGTATTCCACCCTACAAAAGCGGCACTTTCGATGCTTATTGCACTGTCGCCACTGCATGCTCGCCGGAGAGTTGTGCGTCAACGGCCATAGCGGCGTCTACGCGCTCAACGTTCCGACCGGCGTCATTTGGCTGCCTGGAACAAAACAGTCAGATGTGAAAAACGAAAGGGAAGGGGGAGAAACGGGGAAAGGCTTGGAAAAGAGGTGGCAATGCATTCGGAAGGGATAACCCATCGGCGGACCAGCCAGCCGATGGGTATTCTTCCGAAGATCAACGATTCCTCCGTATTTAGCGTGGGCTGCCGCGGCGGAACAGGTTGACAATGGCCAGCAGGATCACGGCGCCAAGCAACGAAACCAGCAGCGAGCTAATGGAGAAGTCGTTCTGGTTAATGGTGCCAGTGCCAAACAGAGGGGCGAGCAACCAACCGCCCAGCAACGCGCCGATGATGCCAACAACAACGTTCAGGAACATCCCTTGTTGTGCGTCGGTACGCATGATCATGCTTGCTACCCAGCCCAGAAGGCCGCCTACCACTATCCAGATAATAAAGTTCATTTTGATCTCCAAAAAGTACATCAAGAAAAACGTCTCCGGCCAGACGCGGCGTTTGACGACTTAAAAATCCGGGATGGAAAGTCTTTCCTTGAGTTACTGTCCAGCCCGCATTCGACCTTGGTCATGAACGATCTAGCAATCTGTGGGCCAGCTCTTACCTCCTTTAGGAATCAACGAGTTACGTAAATTCTGTTATGTCTCTGTAAATGTTCCATGCCAACTTGAAAACAATACAGTGGCTGCCTTGAAAAGTTTTCAGACGCCGGAATTCACATTCACGCCCATGCCACGGCCCTGCACTTCGGGCTCGCCCGTAAACACCTTGGACTGGTATTCATTGAGCCGGTTGTAAAGCGTCTTCAGGCTCACGCCCAGCACCTCCGCCGTCTGCGTCTTGTTGCCGCCGCAATAACCCAGCGTGGCAAAGATCAGGCGCTGTTCGGCATCGGCCAGCCGGCTGCCCAGCGGGAAGGTGACGCAATCGCTTTCCACGCCCGACACCACCGGCTTGGTTGCGCCGATGGCCGTTGCCAGGTCCACATCCTGGTCCGCCAGGATGAAGGCCCGATGCACCATATTCTTCAGTTCGCGCACATTGCCCGGCCAGTGGTATTCATTCATGAAACGGCGCGACGACTTGGAGAACACCTTGCGGGTGCCATCCTCCTCGTTAAGCCTTGCCAGAAACACCTTGGCCAGCAACTCGATGTCCTGCTCGCGCTCGCGCAGCGTCGGCACCGAAATCGGGAATACCGAGAGCCGGTAGAACAGGTCGCTGCGCAGAATGCCATTGTCGACCGCTTGCTGCGGGTCGCGGTTGGTGGCGGCGATCACCCTCACCTTGACCTGGATTTCATCGTCGGCGCCCACGCGGGAAAAGCGGCCGGTTTCCAGCACCCGCAGCAGCTTGACCTGCATCTCCATCGACATTTCCGTCAGCTCGTCGAGAAACAGGGTGCCGCCGGCGGCACGCTCGAAACAGCCCTTATGCATGCGAACTGCACCGGTAAAGCTGCCGCGTTCATGGCCGAACAGTTCGGCCTCTATCAGTTGCGGAGAAATGGCGCCGCAGTTCAATGCGACGAAGGGCTTCTCACTTTCCCTGCTGAGCCGGTGGATCTCGCTGGCCACCAGTTCCTTGCCAGTGCCGCTTTCCCCGGAGATCAGCACATTGGCGCGCGTGGGCGCGACCTTGGTAATCAACTTGTACAAATGCTGCATGGAATCGGAACTGCCGTACAGTTCGCCGCAGCGCATCATGGCATCGGACGCAGCGGCATGGCGCATGCAGTCCTGCTCATCGTTCTGCGCCTGGAATGGGGTGACGTTTTGGTTTTCTATGTCAGGCACGCCCAGTACTGCACCGCATACGTTCAGTCCATTGTTCATGGGATTCTCCCGTCGTAATCGGTTTTGCAAATTTTGCGTATCCCATCATCTCTGAAATGCAAAATTTTCAATACCCGTGTTTCTCCGATTCTTGTGTAGGAGCTTACCGACAGTTTGGGAACGGCCGCCGTGGCATCGCCGATGCTGCGCCTACTACCTTCTGTCTTATCCCACGATGGTTGGTTGCGGCCTTGCGCCAGCTTAATGCTGCGCGGGGCTGGGTGATGCGATCCATCTGCAGCGTGCCATTAACGACAGGTTGTGCGTCGAACGAAAAATCTGTGTTGGTTTTTCCTGCATGGAACTACTAGTTCCGGTCTTTCACCAATTGAGCATTCGATAGATAAATATCCAAGTCTAAAAAGCGTTTTTCAGTTCCTGGTACTAGGCTAGCTGTTCAATCTGCATGGTGATTTTTCGTACAAATTTCCAATAACCAATAAGAGTTGACGGTTGGTGTTTAGTCCAAACCTACACGGAGAGTCAGTTGAAAAATTCCCATCTTCAATCCACGCCTGAGCTTACTGACACGGACAAGACCACCCGAATTGGCGCCACGGCTGTTCAGACCTCTTATGGTGCGTCTTCTGGCAGCTGCTACCGCTTTGCCGGAACTCTGACGCTGCTTGGCCTGATTGCAGCGCCCGGCGCCTATGGAGCGCCTGGGGGAGGAAGCATCGTCGGCGGCAGCGGCAACATCACGCAAAGCGGCGCCACAACCACCATCACCCAAAACGACGCCAGACTGGCAATCAACTGGAACAGCTTTTCAAGCAAGGCTGGTGAATCGATTGTATTCAAGCAACCTGGCGCCTCCGCCATTGCGCTTAATCGTGTCGTCGGAACGGGCGTCAGCGAGTTGTCCGGCAGCTTGAGCGCCAACGGCCAGGTATTTATTCTCAACCCGAACGGCGTGCTGTTCGGCGCAGGCGCCACCGTCAATGCGCAAGGGCTGATGGCATCGACACTTAACATGGACAATGCCAGCTTCATGCAGGGCGGGCAGCAACTGTTGCTTGAGAATGCCGGCGCCGCCGGCAGCATCACGAACCAGGGCAGCCTGACTGCCAAGCCGGGCGGCTATGTCGCGCTGATTGCACCGCAGGTCATCAACGAGGGCAGCATATCGGCGCAACAGGGCAATGCATGGATGTCAGCCGGCGACAAGGTCACCCTCCAGCTGGGCGACAGCGGCCTGATGTCCGTGACAATCAACAATGGCAGCCTGGATGCGCTGGTCGACAACCGCGAGACCGGCCGCATCAGCGCCAACGGCGGCAAGGTCAACCTTGAGGCAAAGGCAGCGGAAAACATCGGTGCGGCACTGGTCAATCATGACGGCGTGATCGAGGCGCAGACGCTGAACGCGGTCAGCGGCCAAGTCAGGCTGATAGGCGACATGCAGCGTGGCCAGCTGACGATGAATGGCCAGATCGATGTGTCGGCGCCGGTGTCGGGCAATGGCGGCGCGGTGGAGACCAGCGCAGCACGAGTGAAGATACTGGATGGTGCGCGGGTCCATGCCCGGGCCCGGGAAGGCGTCAATGGCAGCTGGCTGATTGATCCCGAGGATTTTACAATTACCAAAGGCGGTGCTGAACGAACAAGCTCATCCATAGGCAATGAGACATTGAAGGCCAACCTGGACCAGGCCCTATCGATGGAACTCGCAACCCAGCCATCTTCAGGAGCGGGCGGTGATATTTTTGTCAATGCCGAAGTTAAATGGAGTGGAGCAGGCAAGCTTGCGCTTAAGGCTCACCGTGACATCTATATCAATGCCGATATGGAAGCCTCCGGCGAAGGGGGCATCAGTCTGTGGACTGGCCAGACTTCTGGGGGCGTAGGAACGCATTTCTTCAATAACGCCAAGATAAACCTTGCCAACACCGCGACGTTCACTACAAAGCAGGGTCTCAATGGTGAGCTAAAGTTGTATACGGTCATCACAACAATTGGTCGCGCAACCGATTCGAGCAATACCAATACCCTGCAAGGCCTTTCAAGTACCGGTAATTATGTATTAGGTATAGACATCCCTGCAGAAGCCACCCGGAACTGGAGCAGGGCTTCTGGAGCGGATGAGGCAAACGGTTTCAGGCCGATACAAAATTTTTCAGGCACTCTGGAAGGTCTCGGACATGCTATTACCAACCTGTACATCAACCGGCCTTCGGATAGCGGCGTCGGATTGTTCGGCTCAGCCACTGCCACTGCCAATATTCGCAATATCAAACTGGTCGATGCAGACGTTACAGCACGTCAGAATGCGGACATTCTGGTCGGTGTGAACAATGGCAGCATAAGTAATGCGTCTTCCACTGGCAAGATTACGGGCGCGGTTGGAAGCGGCGATAGCGACGGTTACTACATAGGTGGTCTGGTCGGTCAACACTTGAATCTGGATTCAGGACAGCCTACAGCCAAGATAGATCGTTCCTCATCAGCGGCTAATGTAACGGGCACCCAGGGCGTCGGTGGTTTGGTCGGGTATATGGAAAATGGTGCGTTGATAGACAACAGCTCCGCTAGTGGCACGGTAACGGCGATCAAACAGCGAAACAATCCTCTGCAATGGTTCGGCGGACTGCTGGGTGTGAATATCAGGAGCACAGTCAGTAACAGCTATGCCGAAGGAGAGGTTAATGCGGCCGAAATGGTGAGGGTCGGTGGCTTGGTCGGAGAGAATGGCGGCACGATCAGCAAAAGCTACGCGGTCGGGAAGGTAACAGGCCATAGTACGGTAGGTGGCTTAACCGGAATTTTATCGCTGGAGAATGGCACCATTCAGAACAGTTATGCCACCGGCTCGGTGAATGCAGTCGGCGATGAAGCGGTTCAAATAGGCGGCTTGATTGGTTACGCGCAGGAAAAGACAAAGGTAATAGACAGTTATGCCCGTGGCGCCGTAAACATCCCTGGCAACAATCCGGTACATGTAGGAGGTCTGATCGGTTTCATGCAGAAAGGCTCACAGGTGGCCAACAGTTATGCAAGCGGACCGTTGAATGTCACTGGCAGCAATCCCTCAGCAATCGGCGGCTTGGTCGGTTTTGCAGAAGCAAAGGAGAACATAGTCTCCAGCTATTGGAACACCGACGCCATTGCCAATGGTGGTACTGGTATTAGTGCTAAAGGGGATTCTGATTTTGGCGTTGGCAGGACCGGCAAGGAACTGATGACGGCCGAGACGTTTAATGGATGGACCCATCAGCACGGCTGGCGGCAGCAACGCGGTATGGCGGATCTATGAGGGCGTGAGCATGCCTCTGCTGCGCAATTTCATGCAGGACCTGGACCTGACGTTGCCAGATGGTAACTTGACGTCTAATGTGACGTATAACGGCGCAACCCAGTTCGGACTGCGGCTAGATGCGCCCAGTCTTCCCTTCACCGCAGCCACCGGCAGGAATGCGGGCACCTATTCTCCGTCTTCGACGCAGCAGGGATATGACATCAAAGGCGGGAATCTTACGATCACTCCCGCCCCGGTGACATTCACCCTGCGAGACACGGTGAGCAAAACGTACGACGGCACTCTGGCTGTGCCGACGGAGTCGAATCCTGTCATCTCGATTTCCAGCGGCCAGCTATTTAAAGTCAATGGCCAGGAAGACACCTATAGCGGCGGCACCTTTGCGTTCAACAACTGGAACGCTAGTGAAATCAGGGGTCGCGAGGTCCAGGCTGATAGAACCGTCATCGTCAGCGGTGTGACTATTAACGATGGCAATGGCGGTAAGAACTATGACGTGACGTATAAGGCAAAGGACGGCAACATCATCAATCGTGCGCTGTTGACAGTCAAGGTTAGCGATGTCACCAAAACCTATGACGGCACCAACTCAGCGGACGGCGCCAGCGTAGTTTACGAAGGGCTTCTTTCAACGGACAGTCTAAGCACAGGGCGTGTTACCTTTGCCGACAAGAACGCCGACAGCAAGAACTACAAGCAACTCAATATCGGTCCCATTGACATTTCTGACGGCAATAACGGCCAGAATTACAACCTCTCCTATGTGCTAAGCACGAAAAGCCAGATCCTTCCGGCACCGCTTACCATCAGTGTCGACAATGTCGTTAAGACCTACGACGGCACGCTGGACGCTGCTGCCAAGCCTATCGTGTCGAGCGGCGCGCTGTTTGGCGACAAATTTGCGGACAACGGGCTGTTCGCCTTCACCGACCGCAATGTCGTCACCGGCAACAAGACGGTCACCGTGAGCGGCGTGACAGTCGATGACGGCAATGGCGGCAAGAACTACCAGGTGAGCTATGCGCCCAACACCACCAGCAAGATCAATCCAGCCGTACTCACGGTAAGCACCGGCAATGTAGCCAAGACCTATGACGGCACGGTCAACGCACCCGGCGCGGCCGCCGCGATTGTCGAGGGCAGGCTGTATGCCGGCGACACCCTCAACGGCGGCACATTTGCCTTCGCAAACCGCAATGCCGGCATTGGCAACAAGGCGGTGAATGTCAGCGGCATCACCGTCAATGACGGCAATGACGGCAACAATTATCTGCTCAGATTTTCGCCCAATATGAGCAGCACCATTTTACCGGCACCGCTGACCGTCACCGCCAACGGCGATCGCAAGACCTTCGACGCCGCGCCTTACACGGGCGGCAACGGCGTTGTCATTGCCGGCTTCGCAGGCGGCGAGACTACCGAAGTGCTCGGTGGTCAGCTTGGCTACGGCGGCAATGCGCAAGGCGCGCTGCTGCCGGGCAGTTACTGCATTACGCCGGCGGGTCTGCAGAGCCAGAATTATGCGATCAGCTATGCCAGCGGCACACTGGAGATCGATCAACCGCGCGACCTGACGTCCCGCGATAACTTGCTCAATCCCATGCAGCCTACGGGGCCGCAGCGTGTGCTTTCGACAGATGGCGCAACAGTGCAGGTTGCGGGTTGCGGGGTCTCCCTTCCTGCCAATTTGCTGGGCGTAGATTGCATTACCGCATCGGCCAGGAACGGGCGCTGAACCGTTTCAGCATTGCAAGCCGTCGTTTGCCTGCGTCGGCTTGCAAATCGAGAAACGCTTGTGGTTTTCGGATAGGGATTTATTCCGGCTTGGCTTAGAATGGCGTCCGTTTTGTTAAATGATTGCCACTCGCGGAAAGACCTGTCATGAAACCTTTGAAACTTGTACTTGCCTGCGCCATCGCTTTCGCTGCCAGCGCCCATGCCGATAGCACCTACCCCAACAAGCCAGTGACCCTGATCGTGCCATTCGCTCCGGGTGGCACCACCGACATCGTGGCCCGCATCGTTGCCGACAAGCTGACCAGGGAGCTGGGCCAGACCGTGGTGGTGGAAAACCGCGCCGGTGCCGGCGGCGCGCTGGGCGCCACCGCAGTGGCCCGCGCCGCGCCGGATGGCTACACCCTGGGCATCTCCACGATTTCCACCCATGCGGTCAATGCCGCCTGTAATCCGAACCTGCAATACGACCCCGTCACCAGCTTCGCGCCGGTATCCAATCTGGCGCGTACGCCCAACGTGCTGACCGTGACCAACAAGTTTCCGGCGCAGGACTACAAGCAGTTCATCGACCTTGTAAAAAAGAATCCGGGCAAATTCAACTACGCGTCTTCCGGCGTGTGCAGCGTCCTGCACATGATGGGCGAGCAGTTCAAGATCTCGACCGGCACCTTCATCACCCACATGCCGTATCGCGGCTCGGGTCCGGCGCTGATCGACCTGCTCGGCGGCCAGGTTGAAATGATGTTCGACAACCTGCCTTCGTCGATGGGCCATATCCAGAGCGGCAAGATCCGTCCGATCGCGGTGGCCGCGCCCAAGCGGCTGGAAGCCTTGCCGAACGTGCCGACCTTTGCCGAGCTGGGCTTGAAGGAAGTCAATGACCCGGCATGGTATGGCCTGGTGGCGCCGGCCAAGACGCCGGAAGCCATCATCACCCGCCTGAACGCCGCGGCCAACAAGGTCCTGGCCTTGCCGGACGTGCGTGACAAGCTCAAGCAGAACGGCGCCGAATCGGCCGCCAACACGCCGGCCCAGCATGCCGCCGAGATCAAGTACGAGCTGGAGAAGGCGAAATCGGTGGTCAAGAAGCAGAACATCAAGTTCGAGAACTCTTGATCTGTAACCGTCGTGGCGGCCTGGCCGCTGCGGTTTCGTTGCATTGAAAAGCCGGCGCTTTCACGCCGCCGGCATTGCACCTTCCGCGCGTGATGCCAGGCGTAGGGCGGAATACCCCGAAGGGGCATTCCGCCGCATCCTTGGCAAACAGGCGCGACAGTAATCCGCTGCAGATCTGGCCGTCACGGCGCGACCAAACGGAATTTCAAAACCAGCAGCAAAGGCCGCCTGGTCAAGCGCAACCGGCATGCCTCTTCGCGTGCCAAGTGCGGTGCAATGCCCTTCGGGGATTGCACCCTACAGAGCCGGTCTCATCCGGACCGGTCCACGCTGCCCTGTGAGGCACCATTCCGAAGCCCGCAGTTTCACGCAAGCGGCATCACCGGCTCCCTTGCGTGCCGCCTCGCCCCATACCAGACACCGCCCAGCACCAGAAGCGCCGCGGTCAGCACCAGCGTGTTGCCGAACAGGATATAGGGCGTCCAGCCGCGCATGCCCTGCACCTGCGCGCTCAGCACGCCGAAGGTGAAAGGCGCCAGTTGCGCCTGCACCCGGCCGCGCGCATCGACCACGGCAGTGGCGCCGGTGTTCGTGGCGCGCAGCATCGGCCGGCGCATTTCCAGTGCGCGCATCTGCGAGATCTGCAGGTGCTGCGGCAGCGCGATCGAGTCGCCGAACCAGGCGATGTTGGACACATTGAGCATCATCGTCGCCTGCGGCCGGCCGGAAAAATAGCTGGCGGCGATCTGGTCGGCGATCTCTTCGCCAAACAGGTCTTCATAGCAGATGTTGGGCAGGATCCACTGGCCGGCCGCCTCGAACGGCGCCTGCACTGCCGCGCCGCGTGTGAAATCGCCCAGCGGAATGTTCATCAGTTCGACGAACCAGCGGAACCCCGGCGGAATGAATTCGCCGAACGGCACCAGGTGGTGCTTGTCGTAGCGGTAGGGCTGCGGCGCGCCGGCGGCACTGAAGCCCAGCAGGCTGTTGGCATAGGCGCCCGGACGGTCGCTCACCGGGACGCCGACCAGCAAATTACTTTTCGACTGACGCGCAAAGGACGACAGCAGTTCCAGGTAATCCGGCGGCAGCGCATGCGCCATCAGCGGCAGCGCGGTCTCGGGCGTGGCGATCAGGTCGGCGCGCGCTTCGGTCAGCATCTCGTGGTACAGCGCCAGGGTCTCATTGGTGCGCTCCGGATTGAACTTCATCTCCTGCGGCACATTGCCCTGCAGCAGGCGCACCGAGATCGGCCCGCCATTGTTCTCGGTCCAGGCCAGCTGGTTCAGCGCCAGGCCCAGCGCCATCACCGCCACGCCCAGCGCCAGCGCCAGCTTGCGGCGCGGGCCGAAGGCCAGCACCAGGCAAGCCGCCAGCAGCACTGCCAGCCAGCCCAGGCCGTAGACGCCCAGCACCGGCGCATAGCCGGCCAGCGGGCTGTTCACATGGGCATAGCCGGAAACGATCCACGGAAAGCCGGTGGCAACCCAGTTGCGCAGCCATTCGCCCAGCGCCCACAGCGGCGGATAGACCAGCAGCAGGGTAGTGGCCGGCGACAGCGCGCAGCGCAGCCGCAGCCAGGTGCCGGTAGCCATCGCGATGGCCGCATACAGCGCCATCGCGGCTGAGAGCAGCAGCACGGCGGCGGCCGCGATTGGCGCCGGCATGCCGCCGTAGTCATGCATGCTGATGTAGAGCCAGTAGGTGCCGGCCACCATCCAGCCCAGGCTGAAGCACCAGCCGATCAGGGCGCTGCGGCGCGGGCGGTTCTGGCCGACCGACAGCCACAGCAGCAGCGCCAGGCTGACGATCTGCAGCGGCCACCATGACAGCGGCGCAAAGGAAAAGACGGCAAGGGCGCCGGCCAGCAGCGCCCACAGCGGCGCCCAGCGTGAGAGTGCGGGGGAAAGGGAATCGGAAGGCATCCGCGTCTTGTTATTGGTTGATGTCAGGCATCCCGGCCCCGCCGCGCCTTGCAGGGCGGGGCGCCGGGACAGGCGGCTTCAGGCCGGTTCGGTTCAGAGATTGTCTTCGTCCTGGGCAGGCAGGGCGGGCGGAAGCTTTTCCACCAGCAGCACATGGACCTGGCGGGCGTCTGCCCGCAATACCTCGAAGCGCAGCCCGGCCAGGTCGAAGGTTTCGCCCTTGCGCGGCATGCGGCCCAGGTGTCCGGCTACCAGGCCGCCGATGGTGTCGACGCCGTCGTCATTGAAATGGGTGCCGATGCCGTCATTGAACTGCTCGATTTCGGTCAGCGCCTTGACCCGCCAGCGCGGGCCCAGGGGGCCGTCCTTCAGCGCGAGGATATTGTCCTCTTCCTCGTCGAAGTCGTATTCATCCTCGATGTCGCCGACGATCTGCTCCAGCACGTCCTCGATGGTGATCAGGCCGGCCACGCCGCCGTATTCATCGACCACCACGGCCATGTGGTTGCGGTTGGCGCGGAAGTCGCGCAGCAGCACGTTCAGCCGCTTCGATTCGGGAATGAACACCGCCGGCCGCAGCATGCCGCGCACGTCGAACGATTCTTCCGCGTAATAGCGCAGCAGGTCCTTGGCCAGCAGGATGCCGATCACCTTGTCGCGCTCGCCATCCACGGCGGGGAAGCGGGAATGCGCGGTTTCCAGCACCAGCGGCATCCATTCCTCGATCGGCTTGCTGATGTCGACCATGTCGACCTGGGAGCGCGGCACCATGATGTCGCGGGCGGATAGGTCGGACACCTGGAACACGCCTTCGATCATCGACAGCGCATCGGCGTCGATCAGGTTGCGCTCGTGGGCGTCGTGCAGAATTTCCAGCAGTTCTGCGCGGTTTTCCGGTTCGGGGGAAATCAGGGCGGTCAGGCGTTCCAGCAGTGACCGGTGGGGCTTGGCGTCAGGATTCTTAACGCTACTGGGATAGTCTTGCATAGTGGCGTAATGCCGTCGTTTTAAAGGGAGATAGGATACAACAGTTGGCAGGAAGGTCACAAAAACCGGGGCCGGCCTTGCGTTATGACAGGCCAGGGCTCAGCGTTCGGCATAGGGGTTGGCGATGCCCAGCGTGGCGAGGATCTCGGTTTCCAGGGCTTCCATTTCGGCCGCTTCCACGTCGTCCTCATGGTCATAGCCCTGGGCATGCAGCACGCCGTGGACGATCAGATGGGCCGCATGGGCGCCGATTTCAAGGCCCTGTTCGGCCGCTTCCCGTTCCAGCACGTCGGTGCAGAGAATGATGTCGGCCTCGGTGACCGGCGCGCTTTCATCCTCGGTATAGGCGAAGGTCAGCACATTGGTGGCGTAGTCCTTGCCGCGGTAGTCGCGGTTCAGGGTGCGGCCTTCCTCGGCGTCGACGAAGCGGATGGTCAGGTCGGCCGGCGCGAACAGCGCGGCCTGCGTCCAGCGCCGCACGTCGGAGCGGTTCAGGTGCGCGCGGGCGCGCGGATCGGCAAACTGCAGGGACAGCGTCAGCTTATTTTTTGAGGGCATCTTTGAAGCTGGCAGTGGCCGCGCTGACTTCGCTGGCCGATTCATAGGCATCCACGATGCGCGCCACCAGCGGATGTCGCACCACGTCGGCGCTGGTGAAGTGGGTGAAGGCAATGCCGCGCACGTCCTTCAGCACATTCATCGCGTCGATCAGGCCGGATTTCTGGTTGCGCTGCAGGTCGATCTGGGTCACGTCGCCGGTCACCACCGACTTGCTGCCAAAGCCGATGCGGGTCAGGAACATCTTCATCTGCTCGGGCGTGGTGTTCTGCGCCTCGTCCAGGATGATGAAGGCATGGTTCAGCGTGCGGCCGCGCATGTAGGCCAGCGGCGCGATCTCGATGGCCTGCTTCTCGAACATCTTCTGCACCCGGTCGAAGCCCATCAGGTCGTACAGCGCGTCGTACAGCGGGCGCAGGTAGGGGTCGACCTTCTGCGCCAGGTCGCCGGGCAGGAAGCCCAGGCGCTCGCCTGCTTCCACCGCCGGGCGCGTCAGCACGATGCGCTTGACCGCGTCGCGCTCCAGCGCATCCACCGCGCAGGCCACCGCGAGGTAGGTCTTGCCGGTGCCGGCCGGGCCGATGCCGAAGGTGACGTCATGCTCCAGGATGGCCTTCAGGTAATGGTTCTGGTGCGGCGTGCGGCCGCGCAGGTCGTTGCGCCGGGTTTTCAGCACCGGCATTTCCACCGGCGGGGGTTCCTCGACATCTGCCTTCTTCGCCAGGATCGCGGGCTTTTCCACGGCCTGGGCCAGCGTGGCGCGCTGTTCCACCAGGGCCAGCTGCACGTCTTCGACCGACACCGGCCGGTCGGCCACGGCATAGAATTTTTGCAGGATGTCGACCGCGCGTTCGGCATTGGCGCCGGAGACGATGAATTTCTCGCCGCGCCGGAACAGCGTCACGTCGAGCGCCGCGGAGATCTGCCGCAGGTTTTCATCCATCGGGCCGCACAGGTGGGCCAGCCGGTTGTTGTCCACCGGCTGGGGCTCGAAATGCATGGGTTGCAGTGGTTTGTTTTTCAAATCAGGAGCTTGCTTCTTGTCTGTAAGAAAGGGTTTCAGTCGGTATCAATCTGCGATCAATTCGCCGCGCAGCGAATAGGCAAAGGATTCGGTAATACGAAGATCGATCATCTGGCCGATCAGTTCCGCATTGCCTTCAAAATTGACAACCCGGTTGTTTTCCGTGCGTCCCTGCAGCTGCTGCGGGTCCTTCTTGGAAGGGCCCTCGACCAGGATGCGCTGCACGCTGCCCGCCATGCGGTCGCTGTAGCGCCTGGTGTTGTCGGCAATCGCCGCCTGCAGGCGCTGCAGGCGCGCCAGCTTGACCTCATGCGGCGTGTCGTCGGCCAGGTTGGCGGCCGGCGTGCCGGGGCGCGGGCTGAAGATGAAGGAAAAGCTGTTGTCGTAGCCGATGTCGTTGATCAGCTTCATCATGGCCTCGAAGTCGGCATCGGTCTCGCCCGGAAAGCCGACGATGAAGTCGGAGGAGATCGCAATGTCGGGCCGCACTTCGCGCAGGCGGCGGATGATGGACTTGTATTCCAGCGCGGTATAGCCGCGCTTCATTGCCGCCAGGATCTTGTCCGCGCCATGCTGGGCCGGCAGGTAGAGATGGTTGACCAGCTTGGGCACGCGGGCATAGGCGTCGATCAGGCGCTGGGTGAATTCCTTGGGGTGGCTGGTGACGTAGCGGATGCGCTCGATGCCGTCGAGCTCGGCGATGTATTCGATCAGGAGCGCAAAATCGGCGATCTCGCCGTCGGCCATTTCGCCGCGATAGGCATTGACGTTCTGGCCGAGCAGGGTGATTTCCTTCACGCCCTGGGCTTCCAGGCCGGCCACTTCGGCCAGCACGTCGTCGAAGCGGCGCGACACTTCCTCGCCGCGGGTATAGGGCACCACGCAATAGCTGCAGTACTTGCTGCAGCCTTCCATGATGGAGACGAAGGCGGTCGGGCCTTCCACCCGCGCCGGCGGCAGGTGGTCGAACTTCTCGATTTCCGGGAAGCTGATGTCGACCTGCGAGCGGCCGCTGTCGCGCCGCTTGTGCAGCATGTCGGGCAGGCGGTGCAGGGTCTGCGGGCCGAACACCAGGTCGACATAGGGCGCGCGCTTGATGATGGCCTCGCCTTCCTGCGAGGCCACGCAGCCGCCCACGCCGATCACGAGATTGGGGTTGGCCCGCTTGAGCTCGCGCACCCGGCCGAGGTCGGAAAACACTTTTTCCTGCGCTTTTTCACGCACGGAGCAGGTGTTGAAGAGGATGATATCGGCATCGTCCGGCGTGTCGGTCTTGACATAGCCGTCGGCGGCATTGAGCACATCGGCCATCTTGTCCGAGTCGTACTCGTTCATCTGGCAGCCGAAGGTCTTGATGAATACTTTCTTTTGCATGGAATGTTATTGCTGAGACTGTTTGGGCAGCGGCGCGCTGGCTTCGGCCGGAGTCAGGATCCAGACCCGGTCGATGTCGCCCTGCGGGTTTTCGGTGTAGTTCACGGTGAACTCGCGGCCGCGCAGCGTTACCGGCATATCAATCATGTTGTTTTCGTTCCTGATCCATGCGCCCGGCGCGAGCTTGCGCTGGCTGCCGTTGACGCTGACGCTGGGGAAGTCGACATTGGACATCGTGCCGCGCTTGATGTTGGGCGGGAACAGCCGTTCCAGCGCATGCGCGGGCAGGCCGGCGGCCAGCAGCGCGCCGATTGCCAGGGTCGAAAGGATGCGTTTTGCGCCCATGAACAGGATCCGAAATCATGAAAAATCAGGAGTTTATCGTAATCGGGGAGGCTGCGCCGCCGGAACGGGTGCAATTTCCACGGGTCGCTTTGTGCCTTTAATAACAACAGGGAGTGCATATGGGTAAGCGCAGCCGACTGTGTGGCCTGGCCTTGCTGGCCTGGGCCATGCTGGCTCAGGCGGGAACCATCAGCCAGTTTTCGCCGCAGGGCACGGTCAGCAAGGTGCGCCAGGTGCGGGCCACCTTTTCCGAACCGGCGGTGAAGGCCGGCGATCCGCGCGCGCCGGCGCCGTTCGACATCCAGTGCAGCGAGGCCGGCAGCGGCCGCTGGGCCGATGAGCGCAACTGGGTGTATGACTTCGAGCGCGACTTGCCGGCCGGCGTCAGCTGCCGCTTTCAGCTGAAAAAGACATTCAGGCTGCTGTCCGGCGCGGCGGTGCAGGGCGCAGGCAGTTTCCAGTTCGGCACCGACGGCCCGGTGGTGCAGCGCATCTTTCCGGAAGAATGGATGCGGGCGGACGAAGACCAGGTCTTCCTGACCGTGCAGAACGGCCAGGCCACCGACGCCAGCGTGCTTGCCCATGTCCATTGCGAGGCGGAGGGTGTGCAGGAACGCATCCCGGTGAAACTGGTGACAGGCCCGGTGCGCGAGGCGCTGATCAAGCGGTTCGCAGAGAAGACGCCGCCCGAGCGCGTGACCGCGCTGCAATGCGCGCAGCGCCTGCCCAACGATTCAGCGGTGCGCCTGGTCTGGGACAAGGGCGTTGCCACGCCCACCGGCATGGCCACCACCCAGCCGCAGCACTTCGACTACAAGGTGCGCCGCGCATTCACCGCCAGCTTTTCCTGCGAACGGGAAAACGCCCGCGCCGGCTGCATGCCGCTGTCGCCGCTGACCCTGTCCTTCAGCGCCCCGATCAGGCGCGAGATGGCGCAGAAGATCGTGCTGGGCGGCAGCAGCAAAAAATACACGCCGGTCATCGAAGGCGATGAAGGCGCCGACATGGTCACGATGCTGACCTTCAAGCCGAATTTCCCGGAAAACACCAGACTGGTGCTGGAAATGCCGCACAGGCTGGTCGACGATGCCGGCCGGCCGCTCGCCAATGCCAGCCTGTTTCCGATGCATCTGCAGATGGCGGCCTATCCGCCGCTGGCCAAGTTCGCAGCCGCACCCTTCGGCATCATCGAGCTGGACGACGCGCCGGCGGTGCCGGTCACGGTGCGCGGCATCGAGGCTGCCGCCGCGCCCATGCTGGCCAGCCTGAAAGTGGAGGGCGACGCCGCCATCATGGCCTGGATGAAGCGCCTGAACCGCTACCATGAAAATGTGGTCGAAATTGGCGGCAAGGATGTGCAGACGCGCAGCCTGGCCCTGCTGGACAAGGAGCCGGCCGCGCGCAGGACCGCGCTGCCGGGTCCGCATGTCGATGGCGGCGCGCAGCGGCCGTTCGAGGTCATCGGCATTCCGATGCCGGGCGCGGGCTTTTATGTGATGGAACTGGCCTCGACCCGGCTGGGAACGGCGCTGCTGGACAAGCCGGCGCCGATGTATGTGCGCACCAGCGCCCTGGTGACCAACCTGGCGGTGCATGTGAAGGTGGGCCGCGAGAATGGCGCGGTCTGGGTCACCACGCTGGATGCGGGCAAGCCGGTGCCCGATGCCGATGTGCGCATTGCCGACTGCGTCGGCAAGGAACTGTGGCGCGGCAGGACCGGCGCCGACGGCGTGGCGCTGGTGCCGCGCCGGATGGATGCGCAATGCAGCAACGTGCGCTGGGACGATCGTCTGGTTGACGGCCTGTTCGTCAGCGCCCGCGCGCCTGATGCCCGCGGCAAGCCCGACATGGCCTTTGCCCTGACTTCCTGGAATGACGGCATCGAGCCGTTCCGCTTCAATCTGCCGGTCGACACCGATGCGGTGGCCACCCGGCGCGCCCATACCGTGTTCGACCGCACCCTGTTCCGGGCCGGCCAGACGGTGTCGATGAAGCATCTGATGCGGGTGGAAACCGGCAAGGGCCTGGCGCTGCCGCCGGCCGGCGATCTGCCCAATCGGGTGCGCATCATGCACCAGGGCAGCGGCCAGGAATTCCGCTTTCCGCTGACCTGGCGCGCCGAGGGAAGCGCCGAGACCAGTTTCGCCATTCCGGCGCAGGCCAGGCTGGGCCGCTACGATGTGATGCTCGATCACGGCCAGGTCAAGCCTGGCGGCGACAACGTCAATGGCGGCAGCGATAACGGGCACGGCCGCCGCTACATGACCGGCAGCTTCCGGGTCGAGGAATTCCGGCTGCCGGTGCTGGAGGGCCGCATCGCGCCGCCGAAGTCGCCGCAGGTGGCGCCGAAGGAAGTGCCGCTGACGGTGCAACTGAATTATCTCAACGGCGGCGCCGCAGCTGGCCTGCCGGTGCAGCTGACGGCGCTGATGCGCAAGCGCACGCCATCCTTTCCTGCTTACGAGGAGTTTCGCTTCTCCGGCAGGAACGCCGAGAACGAGGAAGAGCAGAAGATCGTGGCCGACAAGCTTGCCATCAGGCTCGACCGCAACGGCATCGCCAGCACCGCGGTGCGCGAGCTGCCGGCCGTGACCGGTGCGTCCGAGCTGCTGGCGGAAATGCGCTTTGCCGATCCCAACGGCGAAATCCAGACCGTGTCGCAGGTCGTGCCGCTGTGGCCGGCGGCGGTGGTGGCCGGCATCAGGATGGAAGACTGGGTCTCGGCCGGCAGGCGCAGCCGGCTGACCGCGCTGGCGCTGGACCTGGAAGGCCGGCCGCGCGCCAATGTGGCGATGGAAATCAGCGCGGTGCGCCACAGTCGCAATGCCCATCGCAAGCGCATGGTGGGCGGCTTCTATGCCTATGAAAACGAGACGGTCAGCAAGGAACTGGGCCGGCTGTGCAGCGGCAAGTCGGATGCCCGCGGCCTGTTCGTCTGCGAGGCCGATCTCGGCGAGGCCGGCGAGGTCGAGCTGACCGCGCGCGCCAGCGATGACAAGGGCCGGCATTCGCAGGCATCGACCACGGTCTGGGTCAGCGGCGCCGACGATGTCTGGTTCGGCGCCGGCAACCAGGACCGGATGGACCTGCTGCCCGAGCGCAAGCAGTACCAGCCCGGCGAGACCGCCGTGTTCCAGGCGCGCATGCCGTTCCGCCAGGCCACCGCGCTGGTGGCCATCGAGCGCGAGGGCGTGCTGGAAACCCGGGTGGTGCAGCTGAACGGCCGCGATCCGGTGATCCGGGTGCCGGTGACGGCGGCCCATGCGCCGAATGTGTATGTGTCGGTGCTGGCGGTGCGCGGCCGCTTGCGCGAGGTGCCATGGTATTCCTTCTTCACCTGGGGCTGGCGCGAGCCGCGCAGCTGGCTGGCCGACTTCCGCGCCTGGAAGGCGCCCGGGCCGACGGTGGACCTGGCCAAGCCGGCCTTCCGCTTCGGCATTGCCGAGATCGCCGTGGGCACCGCCGGCTACAAGCTCGATGTGAAGGTCGATGCGGCGCAGTCGGCCTATCCGGTGCGCGGCAAGGCGCTGGTTACCATCAAGGCCACGCTGCCGGGCGGCAAGCCGGCGGCCGGCGCCGAGATAGCCGTGGCGGCGGTGGATGAAGCGCTGCTGGAATTGCAGTCCAATGCCAGCTGGGACCTTCTGCCGGCCATGCTGCAGCGGCGCGGCTACGGCGTGCAGACGGCGACTGCCCAGATGCAGGTGGTGGGCAAGCGCCATTTCGGCCGCAAGGCCATGCCGGCCGGCGGCGGCGGCGGCCGCGCCGCCACCCGCGAACTGACCGACACGCTGCTGCTGTGGCGCCCGGCGCTACGGCTGGACGGGCAGGGCAGCGCCCAGGTCGAGGTGCCGCTCAATGATGCGCTGTCCTCGTTTCGCATTGTCGCGGTGGCCACCAGCGGCGCGGCGCTGTTCGGCTACGGCCAGACCAGCATACGCAGCACCCAGGACGTGCAGCTGATCGCCGGCCTGCCGCCGGTGGTGCGCCAGAGCGACCGCTACAGCGCGATGGCGACCGTGCGCAACGGCGCCGAGCGCAGCATGGAGCTGGCGGTCAGCGCCCTGGTCGACGGCCGGGCGCTGGACGCCGCGCCGCGCAAGCTGACGCTGGCGGCCGGCCAGGCCCAGGAACTGCGCTGGGAGGTGACGGCGCCGGCGGACGGCGAACGCCTGTCATGGGAACTGAAGGCCCAGGAAGCCGGCGGCGTGCGTGCCGCCGATGCGCTGAAAGTCGAGCAAAAGCTGCTGCCGGCCGTGCCGGTCACGGTGCAGCAGGCCAGCCTGTTCCAGCTGGACGGCAGCCGCACGATTGCGCTGGCCCAGGCGGCCGATGCGCTGCCGGGGCGCGGCGGCATTGCGCTGTCGCTCTCGCCTAGCCTGGCCGGCGCGGCCGACGGCCTGCGGCGCTACTTCCGCGAGTATCCGTATTCCTGCCTGGAGCAGAAGACCTCGCGCGCGATCGGCCTGGACGACCAGGCGGCCTGGCAACGCCTCATGGCCGAGCTGCCGCTGTATCTCGATACCGACGGCCTGGCCCGCTACTACCCGTCCTCCAGCGCCGATACCCATGGCAGCACCATGCTGACCAGCTATCTGCTGGCCATCAGCCACGAGGCCGGCCTGGCCCTGCCGGAACAGAGCCGGGAGCGCATGCTGCTGGGCCTGCAGGCCTATGTCGAAGGCCGCATCGACAGCCATGACTGGGCGCCGCGCAAGGATGGCGACACGCGCCGGCTGGCGGCGCTGGAAGCGATGTCGCGCTACGGCCGCATGCCGGCGCGCGGGCTGGACGCGATCCAGATCCAGCCCGGCATCTGGCCCACCTCGGCGCTCTTGGACTGGATCGCCATCCTGCGCCGCACGCCCGGCCTGCCCAACCATGCGCGCCGGCTGCAGGATGCGGAGCAGGAACTGCGCGCACGGCTGAACTTCCAGGGCAGCCGCATGGGCTTTTCCACCGAGGCCAGCGACTACTGGTGGTGGCAGATGGCCGGCGCCGACGCCAATGCCGTGCGCATGGTGCTGGCGTCGCTGGACGATGCCGCCTGGCGCGAGGACCTGCCGCGCCTGCTGACCGGCGCCATCGCCCGCCAGCAGCGCGGCCACTGGAACACCACCACCGCCAATGCCTGGGGCACGGTGGCGCTGCGCAAGTTCTCCGCCCGCTTCGAAGCCGAAGCGCCGGGCGGCACACTGCGCGCGCAGCTGCGCCAGGGCGGGACGGAACGCTTGGCCAGCCATGCCTGGACCAGTGGCGCCGGCAGGATCGAGCTGCCGTGGAAGGCGGCCGCACCCCGGCCTGACGATGCCGTCACCCTGACCCAGCAGGGGGCGGGCAAGCCCTGGGTCACGCTGCAGAGCCTGGCCGCGGTGCCGCTGAAGGCGCCGCTCTCCAGCGGTTACCGCATCAGCCGCAGGACCGAGATGGTGGAGCAGCAGGCAGAGGGCGCAATCAGCCGCGGCGACGTGATACGCATCACGCTGGAAGTCGATGCCCAGGCCGACATGAGCCAGGTGGTGGTGGCCGACCCGGTGCCGGCCGGCGCCACCATCCTGGGCTCGGGCCTGGGGCGCGATTCCGCCATCGCCAGCGCCGGCAATGCCCGGCCGTCCGGCGGCTGGCTGGCCTTCGAGGAGCGCAGCTTCGACAGCTTCCGCGCCTACTACAGCTACCTGCCCAAGGGCACCAGCACCATCAGCTACACGGTGCGCCTCAATAATCCCGGCCGCTTCCAGCTGCCGCCCACCCGGGTCGAGGCGATGTATGCGCCGGAAATGCATGGCATGGCGCCGAATGCCGCGCTGGAGGTGAAGTGATGCGGCGCTGTCTGGCCATGCTGCTGCTGTGCGCGGCATCCGCCGCCCAGGCGGTGCAAGGCTATGACGCAGTGCGCGCCGCCTACCGGCCGTCGGACGCGCTGCTGCTCGACCGGCGCGGCGCGCCGCTGCAGCAGGTGCGCATCGATGCCAGCGCGCGCCGCCTGGCCTGGGTGTCCCTGGCCGACATCTCGCCGGCCATGCGCAACGCCCTGGTCGCTTCGGAGGACAAGCGCTTCTACCAGCATGCCGGCGTCGACTGGAACGCCGTGGCCGCGGCGGCCTGGGGCAGCCTCTGGCACAGCCGGACCCGGGGCGCCTCCACCATCACGATGCAGCTGGCCGGCCTGCTCGACGAAGGCCTGCGGCGCGGCGCCGCGCCGCGCAGCGGGCCGCAGAAGCTGGAACAGGCCCTGACCGCGAAGGCGCTGGAACGCGGCTGGCGCAAGGACCAGATCCTGGAAGCCTATCTGAACCTGGTCAATTTCCGGGGCGAGCTGGTCGGCGTGCATGCGCTGGCACGGGTCATGTTCGGCAAGCATCCGGAAGGGCTGGACCAGGTCGAGTCGGCGCTGGCGGTGGCGCTGATCCGCGGCCCCAATGCCGGCGCCGCGCTGGTGGCGCGCCGCGCCTGCGCCATCCTGACGGAGCAGGGCGCGCCGGCGCTGTGCCAGGGGCTGGAAGGCGTGACGCAACTGCGGCTGGCGCGCCTGGCCGGGCCGGACCGCGCAGTCGCCAGCGCGCCGCAACTGGCGCCGCATCTCGGCCGGCGCCTGGTGAAGGCGGCTGGCGCACAGGTCACGAGCACGCTGGACGCCGGCCTGCAGCGCCATGCGCGCGACGCGCTGCAGCGGCACCTGGCCGCGCTCGACGGCCGCAACATCGAGGATGGCGCCGTGCTGGTGCTGGACAATGCCAGCGGCGATGTACTGGCCTGGGTGGGTTCCAGCGGCGCCTTGTCGGACGCGCGCGAGGTCGACGCCGTGCTGGCCGCCCGCCAGGCCGGCTCCACCCTCAAGCCCTTCCTGTACGGCCTGGCGCTGGAAGAACGCCGGCTGACGGCGGCCTCGCTGCTGGACGACAGCCCGCTCAACCTTGCCACCGCATCCGGCCTGTACATGCCGCAGAACTACGACCAGCAATACAAGGGCGCGGTCAGCCTGCGCACCGCGCTGGGCTCGTCGCTCAACATTCCCGCCGTGCGCACGCTGGTGATGGTCACGCCCGAGCGCCTGTTCCAGCGCTTGCAGGCGCTGGGCGTGAAGCTGCCCGCGTCGGGCGACTTCTACGGCTACAGCCTGGCGCTGGGCAGCGCCGACATCAGCCTGCTGGCGCTGACCAATGCCTACCGCGCGCTGGCCGCGGGCGGGCGCAGCCAGCCGGTGCGCACCGTGCTGAATGCGCCCGCCGTGCCGCCCGCGCAGGTCATGGACGGCAACGCCGCCTGGATCATCGGCGACATTCTTTCAGACGGCAGCGCCCGCGCCCGCACCTTTGGCCTGGACAGCCCGCTATCAACCCGCTTCTGGAGCGCGGTCAAGACCGGCACCTCCAAGGACATGCGCGACAACTGGTGCATCGGCTATTCGGCCCGCTACACGGTGGGCGTCTGGGTCGGCAATGCCTCGGGCGAATCGATGTGGAATGTCTCCGGCGTCACCGGCGCGGCGCCGGTCTGGCAGGACGTCATGCATTACCTGCACGCCGGTGCGCCAGCCGCCGCGCCAGCCCGGCCGGCCGGCGTGCTGGCGCGCGAGATCCGCTACGGCCACGGCGAGGAGGCTGCCCGCACCGAGTACTTCCTGCCCGGCACGGAGCAGGCGCTGATCGTCGCCGTCGAGCCGGATGCGCTGCCGGCTGCGATCCGCTATCCGACGCCGGGCATGGTGGTGGCGCTCGATCCGGACATTCCGCCGGCGCGCCAGCGCATCCGGCTCGTGGCGCAGGGCATGGCGCAGCCGCGCTGGCGGCTCGACGGCAAGCTGCTGCCGGCTTCTCCAGGCCGTCATGACTGGGCGCCGTGGCCGGGCCGGCACCGGCTGGAACTGCTGGACGCCGGCAACCGGGTGCTGGACCAGGTGGAATTCGACGTGCGCGGCGCGATTGCTAAAATTTCTATGAGGAAATAATTTTGTGCAGGTGCATCAAGTTTTCCGGTTGGCCGCCGTGAATGACTTGTAGTCTCCTCCAATGTTGTTTTCAGCCCGCCCATTCTGGCGGGCATTTTTTTGTCCGTTCTTTTCAAGCCGGTTCTGTATTTCTGTATCAATCCCTGTTTTGCTACACTGCGACAGCAAAAACCGATCACCGCCCGACATGCATGCACTTTCACTGGCAAACCTCCGCGCTCACCTGATGTGCTGGTCCATCACGCTGACTATCATGGTGGTGGACGATGCCGCCATGCTGGCGCTGATGTTCTGCTGACCTGAAAAAGGACATTCCTTATGACCATGCCCGACCTGGCCGGCAAGCGGGTGCTGATCACCCAGGCCGACGCTTTCATGGGGCCGACGCTGTGCGAGGTGTTCGCCGAACTCGGCGCGCAGGTGGTGGCCGACACCCGGTCGCTATGGCCGCCCGAGGCGCCCGCCGCGGCGCTGGCCGAGGCGGGCGATATCGATGTGCTGCTCCTGAACCTGGCAGTGCCGGCGCCGACCTCCGGCGTCACCGATGCCACCGACGAGGAATGGGCGCATGTATTCGGCCACATGGTGGACCCGATGGCGCGGCTGGTGCGCGTTGCGTTGCCTGCGATGATTGCCCGCCGCGCCGGCAAGATCCTGCTGATGGGCAGCGCCTCGGCCTTGCGCGGCATGAAGCGCACCTCCAGCTACAGCGCTGCCCGTGGCGCGCAGCTGGCCTACATCCAGGCGGTGGGCGTGGAAGTGGCGCCGCACAATGTGCAGGTCAATGCGATCGCCCAGAACTTCGTCGACAACCCCACTTATTTTCCGCCCGAGGTGCAGGCGTTGCCGGCATTCCAGGAACGGCTGCGGCGCGAAGTACCGCTGGGCAGGCTGGTGTCGCCGCGCGAGGATGCGCTGTTTGCGGCATTCCTGTGCAGCGACGCGGCGGCGTGTTTCGTGGGGCAGGTGTTTCCGGTATGCGGTGGCTGGGTGGCGCGCTAGCGCCTGTTATCAACATCGGCATGGGCTGGAAGCACCCGGCCCCATCCTTGCGCCAGGCAGGACCGCTTTAATGCGGCTCACCCCATAACTCCCTGAGCCGTGCATCGCGGCCGCAGTTGTGCCGGTAGAACTTGTAGCGCACCGGATTCTTCTTGTAATAGTCCTGGTGATATTGCTCGGCCGGATAGAACGCTCCGGCGGCCGTCACTTCCGTCTCGATCCGTGCGAAGCGTTTTTCCTTTTCCAGCGCCGCCTTGCTGGCAAGCGCCGCTTCGCGCTGCGCCTGGTCCTGGTAGTAGATGGCGGTGCGGTACTGTGCGCCGCTGTCGCAGAACTGCCTGTTCTTCACGGTCGGGTCGATATTGCGCCAGAAATGCGTCAGCAGTTGCGCATAGCCGACCTGGGACGGATCGTATCGGACCCGCACCGCCTCGGCATGGCCGGTACGGCCGGCGCTGACCTGCTGATAGGTAGGGTTCTTTTCCGCGCCGCCGGTATAACCGGATTCGGCGGCTATCACGCCGGGCAGTTTTTCAAAATCCGCTTCAACGCACCAGAAGCAGCCGCCGGCGAAAATCGCCGTGGCGCTCTGGCCCGCCGGCGGTGCGGGACTGTCGGCGGCCATCGCGTGGCTCGCTACGAGCAGAATGCTGGCGATCATGTGTTTCATCGCATGCCTCCTCATCGGGAAGGGGATGTGGAATGGTGGCGCCGGGAGCCGGCCGCCGCGTCATACCAATCGGGATTGGTATCAGGCCACGGCCTGCCAGCCGCCGGTGCCCATCGGCACCGGCTTCTGCACGCCGTAGCCCTGTGCGTAATCTACGCCGATTTCCCGCAGCGCATTGAGCACGGCGTCGTTCTCGACGAACTCGGCCACGGTGCGCAGCTTCATCACATGGCCGATGTGATTGATCGACTCCACCATCGCGCGGTCGACCGGGTCGTCCAGCATGTCCTTGACGAAGCCGCCGTCGATCTTCAGGTAGTCCACCGGCAGATGCTTCAGATAGGCGAAGGACGACATGCCGCTGCCAAAGTCGTCCAGGGAAAACCGGCAGCCCATTACCTTCAGTTCCCGGATCAGCGTGGTTGCCTGGCGCAGGTTGGCAATGGCCGCCGTCTCGGTGATTTCGAAGCAGATCCGCCCGGGGTCGGCGCCGTGCTCGCGAAAGCTCTGCTGCACGAAGGCCAGAAAGGTTTCATCGCAGACAGTGGCGCCGGAGAGGTTGATGGCATAGGTCGTTGCATTGGCGGCGGCATGCGCCAGCACGGTGCCGATGATCCAGCGGTCGATCTGCGGCATCAGGCCGTAGCGTTCAGCCGCGGGGATGAAGGCCGCCGGCGCAATCAGGCCGCCATGGCGGTCCAGCATGCGCACCAGCACTTCATGATGCTGGTCCGCGGCATTGTCCGGCCCCAGGCCCTGCAGGCGCTGGGTATAGAGCACGAAGCGCTGCTCGCGCAGCGCCTCGTGGATGCGACCGACCCAGTTCATTTCGCCTTCGCGCTGCCGGATCGCCTGGTCGTCGGCCGACGACAGGTGGACCCGGTTGCGTCCCCGTTCCTTGGCGATGTAGCAGGCCGCGTCGGCCACCCGCAGCGCATCGGTAATGGACATCCGGCCCGGCGCCAGCAGCACCGCGCCGATGCTCACGCCAATCGGAAACACCTTGTCGGACCAGACGAAATGGAAGTCGGACACGGTTTCACGCAGCCGCTGCGCCACCGTCAGGCCCTGCTCGGGCGTGGCGCGGCGCAGGATCAGGCCGAACTCGTCGCCGCCCAGCCGGGCCAGGGTGTCGTTGTCGCGCAGGTCGCCCAGCATGATGGTGGCCACCTGGCGCAACAGCTCGTCGCCGGCGGCATGGCCGCAGGTGTCGTTGACGATCTTGAACTGGTCGAGGTCCAGATAGAGCAGCATGTCGCAGCCCTTGGCGGGCGCTGACAGCAGCGTCGCCAGCCTGCGCTCGAACTCGCTGCGGTTGGTCAGGCCGGTCAGCGCGTCATGGGTGGCCTGGAAGTGCAGCCGGGCCTGCATTTCCTGGGCTTCCGTGACGTCCCGGATCGCGATGACGGCGCCCACCAGTTCGCCTGCGGCATCGTGCATCGACTGCGCCGACAGCGTCACATGGGCGGTTCCGCCGGCGGGGCGATACAGCTTGGCCATGCTGTGGTCCGGCTGGCCTTGCGCCGGCCGGGTGGCCGAGGCCAGCAGGGCCGCTGCCTGCGCCTCGCCTATGGGCAGCACCTCGGCCAGCAGCCTGCCCTTGACCTCCCTGCGGCGTTTGCCGGTAATGGCTTCGGCCACCGGATTCAGATAGGTGACATGGCCAGCCACGTCGGTGGCGATCACGCCGTCGGCAACCGAATTGAGGATGACCCGCAGCCGCTCCTGCTGTGCATGCAGCGCGGCGTTGGAGTCCATCAGCTGCTGGTTCAGCGCCTCGAGCTGCCGGCTGGACTGCTCGGAGGCCTGGCGCGCCTTGAGCAGTTCCTGCTCGTAGCGCCAGCGGTCGGCGGCGTTGAATACGGTGATGCGGCGCACCAGCGCGCGCCCCTGCTCGTCATTCTTTTGCCGGATATTGACCAGGGTCGGCAGCCGCTCGCCACTGCGGGTAATGATTTGGTAAGCCACTTCGTCGATGCGGCCCTGCAGATGCAGCAGGGGCCAGGACTGGCTCTGGAAAAAGATGCGCGCGGCCGGCGTCAGGAAGTCCTCGAAGCGCTTCTTGCCCAGGATTTCGCTGCGGGCATAGCCGGTGCTGTCGAGGAAGGTCTGGTTGACCTTGATGATCCTGCCATCCGGCCCCGTCGAGAGGTAGCCGCATGAAGCATGCTCGTAGATTTCTTCGACGCTTTCTTCCAGCAGGGTGGAATGGAGCTGGCAGTGGCCTGCCTGAGAAGGTTCGTCGCCGGATGTCATACGAAGGCGCGAATCGCGGCGATGGTTTCTTGTGGCGCGGACATATGCGGGCAGTGGCCCACCGCCTGCATCCTGACCAGGGTGCTGTTCGGCATCTGGCGGTGCATGTAATCGCCCACCACGACTGGCGCGATCGCATCGTCGGAACATTGCAGTATCAGCGAAGGCCGGGTCAGGCGCGGCAGATCGGCCCGGTTATCGCCGAGGAAGGTGACACGTGCGAACTGCCTGGCGATTTCCGGGTTGGTGCGGCAGAAGCTGTTGTAGAGCTCGTCCGCCAGTTCCGGCTGGTCGGGCTGGTTCATGATCACCGGCGCCATGCTGGATGACCAGCCGAGGTAATTTGCGCTGAGCACCTCCAGCAGTTCATCGATGTCCGCCCGCGTGAAGCCGCCAATATAGTCGCCGTCGTTGATGTAGCAGGGGGAGGGGCCGACCAGCACCAGGCGGTCGAATCGTTCCGGAGCGCGGATCGCTGCCAGGATGCCGATCATTGCACTCACCGAATGCCCGACATAGATCGTCTGCCTGATGTCGAGTTCGTCAAGGATGTCGAGCAGGTCTTCCGCGTAGCCTTGCAGCGAGCCATATCGCTGGGCATTGTGCTGCGCCAGGTCGGAATTGCCGGCGCCAACATGGTCGAACAGCACGATACGGTATTGCGATGAAAAGGCCGGCGTGATGAAGCGCCACACATTCTGGTCGCATCCGTAGCCATGGGCGAAGACCATGGTTTTTGGTCCGTTGCCGATGATGCTCACATTGTTTCTCTTCAGGACTGACACGATTTCCACTGCCTTTTCTAGTGATGCGGTGTTGCCGCCGTTGCTGCGAATCGGGAAATGCGGCGCATGCATGGATTTGCCTGTCCCCGTTGCACGGAATGCAAGCTGATTTGGCAGCCAGAAGTCAACCGGAATCCCATGTCAACAACAGGGTGATGCATGGTAACTACTTCCGGTTGCGAATGGCAAATGATTTTTCTTTTGGGAAATTGTGTGCGCGCTTTGCACAAAATTTCGCACAAACTCTGCAAGGTTGTCTGGTCAATAATGCAGGAAGATCATGTGCCGCCCGGTGTGGATAGCCTGGCCCGGCAGTATTGTCCAAGCCTCAGTTCTTTGCCGAAGGGAAGAACAGCTGCTGGCCATCCACCTTGAAGCTGGCGATCCTGGCCTGTCCTTCGGCGGAAGTGATCCATTCGATCAGCTGCGTTGCGCCCTTGTAGTTCACCGCAGGATGGCGCGCCGGATTGACCGCTATGATGCCGTACGGGTTGAACATCTTCGGGTCGCCTTCGACTTCGATGGCCAGGCCGGTCTTGGCCTTGTAGGCGCCATAGGTGGCGCGGTCGGTCAGGGTATAGGCCTGCATCTCCGCCGCCATGGTCAGCACCTCGCCCATGCCCAGCCCGGCTGAAACATAGGCGCTGCCTTCGGGCCTGGCGCCGGCTTCCTGCCAGTAGGTTTTCTCCATCTGGTCGGTGCCGGAGTTATCGCCGCGGGAAATGAACTTTACCTTGCTGCCGGCGATTTTCCTCATCGCCTTGAGCACCTCCCTGCTGCCCCTGATGCCGGCCGGGTCGGCTGGCGGACCAACCAGGATGAAGTCGTTGTACATCACGTCGCGGCGGTTCACGCCATGGCCTTCGGCGACGAACTTGTCTTCGGATGGGCGGGCATGGACCAGCGTCACATCGACATCGCCGTTTTTGGCCATCTCCAGCGCCTTGCCGGTGCCAACCGAGATCACATGCACCCGCTTGCCGGTCCTGGTTTCGAAGGCCGGGAGCAGGTATTGCAGCAGGCCGGAATTCTCGGTGCTGGTGGTGGTGGAGAGCCGGATCACTTCCTGGCCCATTGCCGGCAGCGCCGCTACCGTTGCCGCCACCGCAAAAACCAGCACGCGTCGTTTCATGTTCAGCACGTTTTTCCCCTGAAGTGTTCGCCGTATTTGGGCACCGTGCTATGTTACGCATCGAAAATTAACCGCTCAATATGAACGGGCTTTCCTATGTTGCGCATAAAAATGGCCTATACCCTGGTGCAGGAAACCGGTACCCAGGCCCAGCTCGATAATCCGCTGTTCGACATGCTGGCCGCGATTCACCAGACCGGCTCGGTGGCGCAGGCCGCACAGCGGCTTGGCCTGTCCTACCGGCATGTCTGGGGCGCCCTGCGGAAATGGGAAAGCCAGCTCGGTTCGGATCTGGTGGTATGGAACCAGGGCAGGGGGGCGCGCCTGTCCGGCTTTGGCGAAAAGCTGCTGTTTGCCGAACAGCGCGCCAAGGCGCGCGCGCTGCCGGAACTGGAAAACCTGCGCGCCGGCATGGAACGGGAATTCGCGCTGGCTTTCGATCCGGAGGTGCATGTGCTGTCGCTGCATGCCAGCCATGACCTGGCTTTGTCGCGGCTGAAGCAGTACACCGAGCGCGAAGCCAGGCTGCACCTGAACCTGCACTTCTGCCCGAGCATGGAATCGATCGAGGCGATGTCGTGCGGCGAATGCCTGCTGGCCGGCTTTCATGTCAGCGAAGACCGCGCGCCCGGCAGCCTGACCCAGAAGGCCTTCAAGAAGCTGCTCAAGCCCGGCAGGCACAAGCTGATCAATTTCCTGACCCGCCAGCAGGGCATGATGGTGGCCGCCGGCAACCCCATGCGCATTGCCGGGCTGGCCGACCTCAAGCGCGCCGGCGTGCGCTTCATCAACCGCCAGCCCGGATCAGGCACCCGGCTCGAAATCGACCAGATGCTGGCGCGTGAAGGCATAGACAGCGGCTCGGTCATGGGCTACGACAATACCGAGACCACCCATCTGGCCGTCGCTGCCGCCGTTGCCAGCGGCGCGGCCGATGTCGGCATCGGCATCGAGGCCGCCGCCGCCCAGTTCGGGCTGGATTTCATCCCGCTCGGCCGCGAGCAGTACTACTTCGCCTGCCTGAAGGAGACGCTGGACACGCCGGCCGTGATCCGCCTGCGCGAACTGTTGCGGCAGCAGCAGTGGCTGGAAGCGATCGGCAACATGCCGGGATACAATGCGCAGTCCAGCGGGGAGGTGGCAGCGCTCAGGAAGGCACTGCCGTGGTATGCGTTCCGCAAGCCCAGGGGAAGGGCGGGCGCCGATACTGGCGGCCAGGCCGCCGCGGATGCACGGGTACCAGCAACGCAATGACCGGCGCCAGCCTGCCGCCGGAGAAATCGGGAGAACAAATCCCCGGCATATCGGTTGGGCGATGAGGCACTGGCAATGCAGACGTGAATCGGGAAATATCGTATGGAGAACATGATGCTCAGCCGACTGCGAAAGATGCAGGGCAAATGATCAGGGTTGCGGCCGGCCTGGCATTGAGCCTGAGCGTCTGCGCTGTCCAGGCACAGGACGCGGAGCGGGAAAAGCGCTGGGACGCCCGGTTCCAGGCAACGTATATCTGGCAGCAAAAACCGTCGTTCGATGCGGCTTACAGCGGCCAGAACAGTCTTCTGCCCAACAGGGAAAAGGCCTATACCTTCAGCAGCACTGCCTATCTCGGCTGGCGTCCGGCATCCGACCTGGAGATATGGTTCAACCCGGAAGTGGTACAGGGCGTGCCTTTTTCAGGCCTGCATGGCCTCGGCGGCTTTCCCAATGGCGAGCAGCAGAAGGTCAGCGGCCCGAACCCGACCTTCTACCGGTCGCGCCTCTTCCTGCGCAAGACCTGGGCCTTGGGCGGGGCAGAGCTGCCGGTGGAAGGCGAGATGAACCAGTTCGCCATGACGACCAGGCAGGAGCGTCTGGTGCTCACTGCCGGCAACCTGGCAGTCACCGACGTGTTCGATCCCAGCAGCTACGCGCACGACGCCCGCACCCAGTTCATGAACTGGACATTCCTCACTCACGGCGCCTTCGATTTCGCCGCCGATGCGCGTGGCTATTCCTGGGGCGCGGCGCTGGAGTATTACCGGGGCGACTGGGCAATCCGTGTCGGCAGGTTCATGCAGCCGGCCCAGTCCAACGGGCTGCGGCTGGACAGGCGCATCGGTCGCCACCATGGCGACCAGATCGAGGTCGAGCATGCGCATCAGCTCGCCGGCCGGCCCGGGCAAACCCGCTTGCTGCTGTTTCGCAATCATGCCCGCATGGGTGCATTCGACGATGCACTCGCCAGCGCCGCCGGCGCCATCCCCGACCTGGCCGACGTGCGGCGCGAGCAGTCCAAGCGCGGCGTGGCATTCGCGTTCGAGCAGGAGGTGCGGGACGACGTTGGCATCTTCGGCCGGGCAAGCCGCCATGACGGCCGCACCGAAACCTATGCCTTCACCGAGATCGACCAATCGGTGTCGACCGGCATAGCGGTCAAGGGACGCGCATGGTCGAGGCCGGAGGACACGCTGGGCATGGCCGTCGCGGTCAATGGCCTGAGTTCAGCCCACCAGCGCTACCTGGCCGCCGGCGGCCTCGGCGCCTTCCTGGGTGACGGCGCCCTGAACTACGGCCGCGAGCGCATCGGCGAACTCTATTACAGCCTGCGCCTGGCCAGAAGCGCCTGGCTCAGCCTGGACTACCAGCGCATTGGCAACCCGGGGTATAACCGCGACAGGGGACCGGTGTCGGTGGCTTCGGCGAGGGTGCATCTGGAGTTTTGAATGAGTGCCAGAACCAGGTGCGCCCGTCAGATCCGTCTTTTCACTTTATCAAAGACAGAAAAGCCGCTGATCCTTGCGAGTCAGCGGCTTTGGTATTTCTGGTGGTGATAGGTGGATTTGAACCACCGACCCCAGCATTATGAGTGCTGTGCTCTAACCAACTGAGCTATATCACCAAACGAGCACGAGATTCTGACCGGTTTGGCCGGAACTGTCAAGCCATAAGTTGCACCAGGGATGCAAAATCATCCGGCCTGCGCCATGTCGATCTGTTGCAGGATGCGCTCCGACGGCGACGGATGCAGGCAATCCACCACGATGCGGTCAGGCATGGAACGCAGCCAGGTGAGCTGCCTCTTGGCCAGCTGGCGGGTGGCGGCGAAGCCCTTGTCGCGCAGCCCTGCCTGGTCGATCTCGCCGTCCAGGTATTCCCAGGCCTGGCGGTAGCCGACGCAGCGCATGGACGGCAGATCGGGATGCAGGTCGCCCCGCGCGCGCAGGCGGCGTACTTCTTCCAGCAGGCCGCCATCCGGCGCTGACAGCATTGCGTCGAAACGCGTGGCGATGCGGGCATGCAGCTGGGCGCGGTCGGAAGGTTCCAGCGCAATGGGCAGCAGGCGAAAGGGCAGGGTGGCGGGCGGCGCCTTGGCCAGCAGGGCCGACATCGGCTGGCCGGTCAGGCGGATGACTTCCAGCGCGCGCTGGATGCGCTGGCTGTCATTGGGCTTCAAGCGCGCCGCGGTCGGCGCATCGAGTGCGGCCAGGCGCGCATGCAGCGCCGGCATGCCGAGTTCGGCGGCGTCGCGGTCGAGTTCGGCGCGCAGCGCCGGATCGGCGCGCGGCAGGTCGTCCAGGCCGTCGCGCAGCGCCTTGAAATAGAGCATGGTGCCGCCGACCAGGAGCGGCAGCGCGCCGCGGCCCTGGATTTCCCGCACCAGGCGCAGCGCGTCATCGCGAAACTGCATCACCGAATAGCTCTGGGCCGGGTCGATGATGTCGATCAGGTGGTGCGGCGCGGCCGCCAGTTCCTCGGCCGTGGGCTTGGCGGTGCCGATATCCATGCCGCGATAGACCAGCGCCGAGTCCACCGAAATGATTTCGCAGGGCCGCCGGCGCGCAATCTCCAGTGCCGCGCCGGTCTTGCCGGAAGCCGTCGGGCCCATGATGGCCACTGCCAGCGGCAGCGCCTGGCTTGTCGGTGCCTCCATGCTATTGACCGCGCAGGAACAGGCGGTCGAGCTCGGACAGGCCAAGCTGCACCCAGGTCGGCCGGCCGTGGTTGCACTGGTCGGCGCGTTCGGTGGCTTCCATCTGGCGCAGCAGCGCATTCATTTCCGGCACCGTCAGCGCACGGTTGGCGCGTACCGCCGTGTGGCAGGCCAGCGTGCCCAGCAACTCATTGCGGCGTTCGACCAGCACCCGCGAGCCGCCGTATTCGCGCAGGTCGCGCAGCACGTCGCGCGCCAGGCCCTGGGCATCGGCATTCTTCAGCAGCACGGGAATTGCCCGCACCGCCAGCGTGGTGGGCGACATCACCGCGATATCGAAGCCGAGCGCTTCCAGCGTTTCCCGGTTTTCCTCGACGGCGCCGACCTCGACCGGGTCGGCGAAGAACGTCACCGGAATCAGGAGCGGCTGTACCTGCACCGCGTCGGCGTCCAGCGAGCGCTTGAATTCCTCGTACAGGATGCGTTCATGGGCCGCATGCATGTCCACCAGCACCAGGCCGGCGGCGTTCTGCGCCAGCACGAAGATGCCGTGAAGCTGGGCCAGCGCGAAGCCCAGCGGGAATTCCTCGGCGTCCGCATTCCCGGTCTGGGACTGCGCGTGGGCGGCTGGCGCGGCGAAGGCTGCCGATGCGGTTGGCGCCAGGTCGCCGGCGTCGAACAGGCTGGCCGGCCTGGCGTCGCCGGCCGGCTTCAGGCCCGCGAACAGCGCGCCGTAGCTGGCGGTGGACTGGGCCACGCCGCCGCCGCTGCCGGTATCGCCGAAGCGTGGCGTGAACTGTGACGCGAACGTGGCCTGCTGCTGCGGCTGTGGCCGCCAGGGCGCCGTGCCCGCCAGCGTGGCGGCCGGCTGCGGCGCCGGCGCGGACCCGGCGGCGGTGGCCGAGGTCTGGGCCAGCGCCCGGCTGACGGCGTGGAACACGAACTGGTGCACCGCACGGCCGTCGCGGAAGCGCACCTCGATCTTGGACGGATGCACGTTCACATCGACCAGGGTCGGGTCCAGGTCCAGCCGCAACACGTAGGAGGGATAGCGGTCGCCATGCAGCACATCCTGGTAGGCGGCGCGCACCGCGTGCGTCAGCAGCTTGTCGCGCACGAAGCGGCCATTGACGTAGAAGTACTGGGCGTCGGCGCGCAGCCGGGCGGCGGTGGGCAGGCCGGCGAAGCCCTGGATGCGCAGCACGCCGCTGGCTTCCTCCAGCGGCAGCCTGGCCCGGGCAAAGTCGTCGCCCAGCAGCTGGGCGCTGCGCTTGTCCATCTCGCAGGCGGTCCAGTGCTCGGCGGTGCGGCCGTTGTGGCTCAGGGTGAAGGCGACATCCGGCCGCGCCAGTGCGATGCGGCGCACCACTTCCACGCAGTGGCCGTATTCGGTCTGTTCCGACTTCAGGAACTTGCGCCGGGCCGGCGTATTGAAATACAGGTCCTGCACATCGACCGTGGTGCCGACCGCGCCGGAGGCCGGCGCCGGCTCGCGGGCGCCGGGCGCAATTTCCCAGGCATGCGGCGCGTCGGCCGTGCGCGAGGTCAGCGTGACCTGCGCCACCGAGGCGATCGAGGCCAGCGCCTCGCCGCGAAAGCCCAGCGACAGCACGCTTTCCAGGTCGGACAGGGAGGCGATCTTGGAAGTGGCATGGCGCGCCAGGGCCAGCGGCATTTCCTCTGGCGGAATGCCGCGGCCGTTGTCGCAGATGGCGATGCGCTTGACGCCGCCCTGGTCGAGCTTGATCGTGATCTGGGTGGCGCCGGCGTCGAGCGCGTTTTCCAGCAATTCCTTGACCACCGCGGCGGGACGCTCGATGACTTCACCAGCCGCGATCTGGGAAATGAGCTGGTCGGAAAGTGGCTGGATGGCGCGTCGCGCCTGCTGTATCTGTGCATTCATACAGCGATTATAGCCTTGTGCAGACAGCAGGTTTGCGTGCGGTCGAGCGTTGAACGCCCGGGAAGGATGGCAGGCCGGGCAAGCCGTAGTGTATGATTTTGCGGCATTTCTTTAACATTTTTACAAGGAAAACAATGGACTTCATGCAACTCGTCGACATGATCCTGCACGTCGACAAGTCTCTCGGCAAGGTCATCGCCGAATATGGCCAGATGGTCTACGGCGTACTTTCCGCCATCGTGTTTGCCGAGACCGGCCTGGTCGTGTTTCCCTTCCTGCCCGGCGACACGCTGCTGTTCATCGGCGGCGCCTTTGCCGCGACTGGCGAGCTGAATGTCTGGCTGCTGATGGGCCTGCTGCTGTTCGCGGCGGTGGCTGGCAATACCGTGAACTACCTGATCGGCAATGCCATCGGCCAGAAGGTGTTTACCCATGACTATCGCTGGCTGGACCGCGCGGCGCTGGAAAAAACCCATGCCTTCTACGAGAACCACGGCGGCAAGACCATCATCCTGGCGCGCTTCGTGCCGGTGGTGCGTACCTTCGCGCCGTTCGTGGCCGGCGTGTCGAACATGAGCTTTGCGAAGTTCCAGCTTTATAACGTGACCGGCGCGCTGATCTGGGTGGTGGGCCTGGTGGCTGCCGGCTACTTCTTCGGCAATATTCCCATCATCCGCGACCACCTGACCACCATCGTGCTGATCGGCGTGGGCGCCGCGGTGATTCCTGTGGCGCTGGGCGTGATGCTGAAGTTCTTCCGCCGTTTCGCCCGCAGTTAACGAGGCGGGGACGTTCGCCGCTCAGGTCAGCTTGTTCCTGGCCAGCGGCGGATTCTTCGAGAAGTACTTGCGGATGCCGTTCATCAGCGCTTCCGCCATCTGGTCCTGGTAGCCATTGTCGGTCAGCCGCGCCTCTTCCTCCGGGTTGGAAATGAAGGCGGTTTCGACCAGGATGCTGGGAATGTCCGGCGCCTTCAAGACCGCAAAGCCGGCCTGTTCGACCGAGCGCTTGTGCAGCCGGTTGATGCCGCCGATTTCATTGAGCACCGCGCGCGCCAGCTTCATGCTGTCATTGATCTGGGCGGTGGTGGACAGGTCCAGCAGCACGCTGGCGAGTTGCCTGTCCTGGCCGCGCAGGTTGACGCCGCCGATCAGGTCGGCCGCGTTTTCCTTGTTGGCCAGCCAGCGGGCGGCGGTCGAGCTGGCGCCCTTTTCCGAGAGCGCGAACACCGAGGAGCCACGGGCGGTCGGCTCGACGAAGGCATCGGCATGGATGGACACGAACAGGTCGGCCTGCACCTTGCGCGCCTTCTGCACCCGCACCTGCAGCGGCACGAAATAGTCAGCGTCGCGGGTCAGCATCACCCGCATGTTGGGCTGCTGCTCGATCTTGGCCTTGAGCCGCTTGGCAATGGCCAGCACCACGTCCTTCTCGAAGCTGCCGGAAGCGCCGACCGCGCCCGGATCCTCGCCGCCATGGCCAGGGTCGAGCGCGATGGTGATCATGCGGTTCAGGTTGGGCGGCGCGTCTTCCTGCGGCTCTTTCCTTGCGATCTGCGGCTCGGACGGCTGCGGCCTGGGCGCCGGCCGGTTTTCGAGAGCGGGCGCGCCGAATTCCGGCGGCAGTTCCCGGGAAGGCCCCTTGGGCAGTTCCTTCATCCAGTCGCCCTTTTCAATCAGCGCGGCGATCAGGTCGGGCGGATTGACCGGGTAAAGGTCGAAGATCAGCCGGTGCTGGTAGCTGCCCACCGGCGGCAGCACGAACACCTGCGGCCGCACTTCCTCCTTCAGGTCGAACACCAGGCGCACCACGCCGGGCCGGTTCTGTCCGACCCGCACCTGCCGGATGTAGGGGTCGTTGGACTGGATCTTGGCCACCAGGCTCTTCAGCGCCGGGCTCAGGTCCAGGCCCTCGATGTCGACCACCATGCGTTCCGGGTCCTTCACCAGGAAGTGCGTAGTCTTCAGGTCGCTGTCGTTTTCCAGCGTGACGCGGGTATATTCCTCGGCCGGCCAGACACGCACGCCCACGATCTGCGCGGCACGCGCCGGCGCCGGGCCCATCACCGACAGCAGCAGGGTGCCGCCCGCCTTGAGCAGCACGCGGCGGTTGCGCGACGTCACAGGTTGGGCGCGAAGTGCAGGCGTTCGAGACATTGGGAACCGTGGGGAGACAGGGCCTGTAATTCTACCTTACGGCCTGTGCCATGCATGGTGAGGAAGACGTTGATGTCGGGCGGGGGCAACACGTCGCCCGCCTTTTCCGGCCATTCGATGATGCAGACGGTGCGGTGGTTGAAGTAGTCGCGAAATCCGGCATCGAGGAACTCGTCCGGGCCGGCCATGCGGTACAGGTCGAAATGCACCACTTCCACCGGCTGGCCGCCCAGTTCCACCGTGTAGGGCTCGGCCAGGGTATAGGTCGGGCTCTTCACATGGCCGGGATGGCCGGCCGCATGCAGCAGCGCGCGGGTCAGGGCCGTCTTGCCGGCGCCGAGGTCGCCATGCAGGTAGATCGTCAGGCCCGGCGCCAGCGCGCGCGACAGCGCCGCGCCCAGGGCCAGGGTGCCGGCTTCATCCTTCAGTTCTGCTTCGAAATGCTGCATCTTTTAAAATGGCTGGCTCAGAGAAAACGGGATTGATCATTGTGCAACACGAAAGCGCTATCGACCTTGATGCGCTGGCCCTGGCCATCAAGGCCTGGGGCCGCGAGCTTGGCTTTGCCGATGTGCGCATCGCCGATGCCGACCTGTCGGCCTCCGAACCGGGTTTCGAGGCCTGGCTGGCGGCGGGCTTTCATGGCGAGATGGATTATATGGCAGCCCATGGCAGCAAGCGTACCCGTCCGGCCGAACTGGTGCCCGGCACCCGGCGCGTGATCGCTGCGCGCATGGACTACCTGCCGCCCAGCGCCGGCCCGGACTGGCGCGAGCGGGAAGCGGCGCGCCTGGCCGATCCGCAGGCGGCGGTGGTGTCGGTGTATGCCCGCGGCCGCGACTACCACAAGGTGCTGCGCAGCCGGCTGCAGCAGCTGGCGCAGCGGGTGGAGGCCGAGGTCGGCGCCTTCGGCTATCGGGTTTTTACCGATTCGGCGCCGGTGCTGGAAGTGGCGCTGGCCGACAAGTCCGGCCTCGGATGGCGCGGCAAGCACACGCTGCTGCTCAACCGCGACGCCGGTTCGATGTACTTCCTCGGCGAAATCTATACCGACCTGGCGCTGCCGGTCGATGCGCCGGTCAGCGCCCATTGCGGCGGCTGCCACGCCTGCATTACCGTCTGCCCGACGCAGGCCATCCTCGGCCCGCAGCGCATGGATGCGCGGCGCTGCATTTCCTATCTGACGATCGAATTGAAAGGCAGCATACCGCTCGACTTGCGGCCGCTGATCGGCAACCGGGTATTGGGCTGCGACGACTGCCAGCTGGTCTGCCCCTGGAACAAGTTCGCCCAGCGCGCCAGCCTGCCGGATTTCGACGTGCGCAATGGCCTGGACCAGGCAACGCTGTCGGAACTGTTCGCCTGGACCGAGCAGGAGTTCGACCAGCGCCTGCAGGGCAGCGCGATCCGCCGCATCGGCCATGAGCGATGGCTGCGCAACATCGCCGTCGGCCTGGGCAACGCGGCCGATGCCGGGCTGGCCGGCGATGCCGGCATCGTTGCTGCCCTGCAGTCGCGCGCGGAACACGACTCGCCGCTGGTGCGGGAGCATGTGGCCTGGGCGCTGGCGCGCCATGCGTCAGCGCGCCAGGGATAGCCAGAGCGGCAGGGTGGCGATCGACACCAGGGTGCCGGCCGAGATGATGAAGGCCACCAGCGGCGCATTGCCGCCCAGCCGCGCCGCCAGCACATAGGCGCTGGAAGCGGTGGGCAGGGCGCCGAACATCACCAGAATCTGCAGCTGCAGCCAGGGCAGCCCGAACAGGCGGCCCAGCAGCATCGCCAGCGCGGGCATCGCCAGCAGCTTGACCGCGATGAAGTAAGTCGACATCGCCTTGCCTTCCGACAGCCCCGACAGCCGCAGGCCGGCGCCGACCAGGATCAGGCCCAGCGCGATCGACGCATTGCCCATGCGCGACAGCAGCACGCCGGCCACTTCCGGCATCGGCAGGCCCGACAGGTTGAACAGCACGCCGCTGCCGGTGGCCAGAAGCAGCGGATTCTTCGCCAGTTCCCTCGCCAGGCCGCCGCTCTTGTGGACCAGCGCATGAACCGCCGCCATATTGCACAGCGGGACGGCAAAACCAATGATCAGCGCCATCATCGAGGTGCCGTTCTCGCCGCCCAGGCGGTAGGCAATCGCCAGCGCCATATAGGAATTGAAGCGGAAGGCGGTCTGCAGCGCCGACTCGAAGCTCATCGGCCCGACCTTGAACAGCGGCCTGGCCAGCCAGCCCATTGCGATGCCGCCCAGCACCAGCAGCAGCGCCGCCTGGATCAGCCGGCCGGTGGCGGAAAAGTCCAGCGGCGTGCGCGAGGTGGAGTAGAACAGCAGCGCCGGGAACAGCACGTAGTACACCATCTTTTCCAGCCCGGCCCAGAACTCGCTGCCCCAGCGGGTAATGCGCATCAGGATCACGCCGAGCAGGATCAGGGAAAAATCGGGCAGGAGAATGGAAGCGATGGACATGGAGGGACGCTGTCTTGCCGTGCGGCGAAAGGCCACATGTTACCGGATGAAAAGCCTGGAGCCTGCGTGGCGCAAGGCGGTGAAGCCGAAGTGCGCTGTTTTCTTGCGCGTTGTAGCCGACTATCGTTCTGCGGCACAGGCTCCCGGCCGGCTGCGTAATGAGTCGGGATGGGTCGGAATGGCTATCAGGCCAGACCCAGATACTGGCGCAGCTGCGCGACGGTGTGCGCCAGCGTGTCCGGCTGGTGTGCCGCCAGGGCGTCCGGCAGGGTATAGCCCCAGCCGACCGCGGCCGCCGCCGCCCGCACGCCGCGGGCGGCTTCGATATCGCGGATTTCATCGCCGATGCACACGGTCTGGCCCGGTGCGAAGCCGGTGCGCGCCAGCAGCGCGCGCAGCCTGCGCTTCTTGCCCATGAGCGACACGCCGCAATCGAGATGGCGGATCAGCGCGCTCAGCGTGGGACCGAGCACGGCCTGCACGTTGTCGCGGGAATTCGAACTCAGCACCGCCAGTTCGACGCCGGCGCCGGCCAGGTCGCGCAGCAGGGCCGGCATGCCGTCGAACAGCGCAATCTGCGCCGTCCTGCCCGCCATCAGGCGCCGGAAGTCCATCGCTACCAGCGGCACCTTCCATGCCGGCAGGCCGACATGGCGCATCAGCTGCCTGGCGTCGAGCCGGCGCAGTTCGTCGAGATTGCCGCGGTCCAGCGGGCGGAATCCGTGGACACGGGCCAGTTCGCCGAAGCTGGCGAGAAAGAAGGGAAACGAGTCGGCCAGCGTGCCGTCGAAGTCGAATACCGCGAGCCTGTGCTGCACGGCTTACTTCAGCAGCCGCGCCAGTTCGACGGCGGTCTTGACGTTCATCTTGTCGAAGATATGCGCCCGATGCACTTCCACCGTGCGCATCGAGATGCCCAGGCAATCGGCGATCACCTTGTTCATCTTGCCTTCCAGGATCAGGTCCAGCACTTCCCGCTCACGTGCCGACAGCGCCGCCAGGCGGTCATGGATGGCGGCCGAGGCGCCGGCGCTGCGCGAGGCGGCCAGCGCTTCCTCCACCCGGTCCATCAGGCTGTTGTCGTTGAACGGCTTCTCGAAGAAATCGAAGGCGCCGCGCTTCAAGGCGCTGACCGCCATCGGCACGTCGCCATGGCCGGTCAGGAAGATCACCGGCAGCCGCGCCGTCAGGCCGCGTGCGTCCAGCGCCTCGAACAGCGCGATGCCGCTGGTGCCGGGCATGCGAATGTCCAGCAGCAGGCATTCCCCGCCCTCATCGAAGCCGGGCCGCGCTTGCAGCGCGGCGAGGAAAGCATCGGCGCCGTCGTAGGCGGCCGCGGCAATGCCGCGCGACTGCGCCAGCCAGGACAGCGCGTCCCGGATCACTTCCTCGTCATCGACAATGTGCAGCATCCGTGTTCCCGGTGAAAGATGGTGGGCGGCGAAGGTGGTGCCGCGGGCTCTGGCAAGGCAGTGTAACGAAAATCCGCGATGCCATTCTGCGCCGCCTCATGGCGCCGGCAGCGCCGCATCCGCGGCACGGGTCATGACCGGCAGGGTGAAGCGAAACACCGTGCCGCCCTGGGGATTGTGGCTATGGCTCAGGGTGCCGCCATGGAATTCCACCACCGTGCGGCAGATGTTCAGGCCCATGCCCATGCCCTCGGATTTGGTCGAGAAGAAGGGCGAAAACAGCCGCTCTGCCACTTCGTCGGGTATGCCATGGCCCTGGTCGATCACGGAAATCGCGATCATCGGCGTGGCCGCGCTCCGGTCCAGGGCGGCATGGATGCGCAGGATGCGGCGCGCCGGCTGCACCGTCTGCATCGACTCGATCGCATTGCGGGTCAGGTTCAGCAGCACCTGCTCCAGCATCACGCCGTCGCCCAGCACCCTGGGCAGGCCGGGCGCGCTGTTGATCTGGATGGCCACGAAGAACTGGCGCGCCTGCAGTTCCACCAGCGGCAGCAGGCCGTCGAGCAGCTGGCCGACATCGATCGGCACCCGCGCCGGGTCGCGCTTCCTGACGAAGGCATGGACGCTGCGGATGATCTGGCCGGCGCGCTGCGCCTGGGCGCTGGCCTTTTCCAGCGCGCTTTTGAGCATGCCATGGTCGACGCCGGACGCCGGCGACCGTTCCAGCATGTTCAGTGCGCCGGTGGCATAGCTGGAGATGGCGGCCAGCGGCTGGTTCAGTTCATGCGCCAGGGTGGACGCGATCTCGCCCATGCTGGCCAGGCGGGCGCTGGCCTGCAGCTTTTCCTGCTGCTGGCGGTTGATGTTCTCGGCGCGCCGCAAGTCGGAAACATCGAGGATCGAGCCCATCCAGCCGGTCTGGTTGCCGGCGTCGTCGAGCAGCGGCGCTTCGAACACCAGCACCGGGAAGCGCTCGCCGTCGGCGCGCTGGAATACGGTTTCAAAGCGCGGCGTGACGCTGCCGGCCAGCACCCGGGAAAACCGGTCCTGATATTCATTCATCGCTTCCGGCGCCCAGTAGGGCATGGGCGGCAGGCGGCCGATGATGTCCGACGCCGGCAGCCCGACCATCTGGCAGAACGCCGGATTGACATAGGTAACCCGGCCTTCCAGGTCGCGTGCCCGCAGGCCGGTGACCAGCGAGTTTTCCATTGCGGCGCGAAACGACACCTGCTGGCGCAGCGCATCCTCGGCCGCCAGCCGGCGGTTGATGTCGCGCCACAGCGCCGCCAGGCTCCACAGCAGTCCCAGCGACAGCACGATCACCGAGCCTACCAGCAGGTTGGGCAGGAGCCGCGGCGCGCTCTTGATGCTGTTGGTGCGCAGGTTCAATGCCACGCCCGGCAAATCAAGCGCCCGGGTATGGGTGTAGACACCGCGGCCGGGGCCGCCGGAGGCTCGCCGGTCGAGCACGGTGTCGTCGCTGTCGGTGAGCAGGATCTCGTTATCCTGCGCAAACCACCACGGCACCAGCTGGTCGAGGATGCTGGCGGTGGAATAGGTCGCCACCAGGGTGCCGCGATACTCGCTGCCGCGCAGGAGCGGCACGTAATAGTCCAGCGTCATCCCGCCGCTGGCCGAGCGCACCGGCTGGCTGTACATGGGCGTGCGGGTTGCGCGCGCCTTGTCCAGCGCCTGGCGCGAGGCTGGCGGCAGCTCGGCCAGCTTCAGTTCGGTGCCGTCATCGGTGGCATTGACCTGTTTGCCATCGGCATCCAGCCAGGTGACCCGCGCCAGTTCCCGGCTGTTGCGCAGCAGGGCGTCCAGCCTGTCGTTCCATTTGCGGCCTTCCAGGTAGCCGGCCAGCATGTCCGAGGCCACCAGGCGCAGGCTCTCCTCGTTGCGCCCGAGCTGGAAGCGCACCGTCTGCTCCACCCACAGCGTATCGGCGATCAGCTGTTCCTGGCGCTCGGTCGATTCCATGTGCTGCGCCTGCCAGGGCAGCCAGAGCAGCGCGAACACGAACAGCAGCAGCAGGAAAACCGGCAATAGCCAGCGCCAGGCATGCTTTCTACTGGGAAAGCCGGGAAGTGGAAAGAAGAGGGGGACACGCATAACGGAAATTGTATCTTTGCGGAAACATCAAGTCTGGCTTTGGCTATTGTGGTTATCCACAGTTGTGGCATTGAAACCACTTGCAGAGAATGTTCTGCCTGTTAATTAACAGCAAGAAAAACAAGAAACATTCTTATCCATCTGGAGAAACCATGAAATTCAAGTCCCTTTACCTGGCGCTGGCTGGCGCCGCCATCGTGGCCGGACCGTCCTTTGCCCAGAGCCCCATCGTCATCAAGTTCAGCCACGTGGTGGCGAACGACACCCCGAAGGGCAAGGCAGCGGAGCGTTTCAAGGAACTGGCGGAGAAGGCCACCAAGGGCCGGGTGAAGGTCGAAGTGTACCCGAACAGCACGCTCTACAAGGACAAGGAAGAAATGGAAGCGCTGCAGCTGGGCGCGGTGCAGATGCTGGCGCCGTCGCTGGCCAAGTTCGGGCCGCTGGGCGTGAAGGAATTCGAGGTCTTCGACTTGCCTTATATCTTCCCCTCCAAGGACGTGCTGTACCGCGTGACCGAAGGCCCGGTCGGCAAGGAGCTGTTCAGGAAGCTCGAACCCAAGGGCATCACCGGCCTGGCCTACTGGGACAATGGCTTCAAGATCATGTCGTCCAACAAGCCGATGCGCACGCCAGCCGACTTCAAGGGCATGAAGATGCGCATCCAGTCGTCCAAGGTGCTGGACGCGCAGATGCGCGCGCTGGGCGCGAACCCGCAGGTGATGGCCTTCTCCGAGGTCTACCAGGCGCTGCAGACCGGCGTGGTGGACGGCACCGAGAATCCGCCCTCCAACCTCTACACCCAGAAGATGCATGAAGTGCAGAAGCATGTGACCGTGTCCGACCATGGTTACCTGGGCTATGCGGTGATCGTCAACAAGAAGTTCTGGGACGGCCTGCCGGCGGATGTGCGCACCCAGCTGGAAGTGGCGATGAAGGATGCGACCAAGTATGCCAATGCCATTGCACAGCAGGAGAACGACAGGGCCATGGCGGCGGTCAAAGCGTCCGGCAAGACCGAGATCTACGCTCTGAACGACAAGGAAAAGGCCGAATGGCGCAAGGCGCTGGCGCCGGTGCAGAAGGACATGGAAAGCCGCATCGGCAAGGCCACCATCGACGCGGTCAACAAGGAAGCGGCCGCGCTCGGCAGCAAGTAGGCACAAGCGGCCTGCTCCAGGAGCCTGCCGGCATCGCGCTGGCAGGCCGCATTGCGTCGGGCGGACCATCCATGCGTCGGCAGGAGACACCCATGAAAATACTGGACCATCTCGAGGAATGGCTGATCGCCAGCCTGATGGCGGCGGCGACCATCGTCGTCTTTGTGGCGGTGGTGCACCGCTACATGTCCGGCTGGCCGATACCGGGCCTGCAGGACTGGCTGATACAGCTCAACACCAGCTGGGCGCAGGAACTGACGATCTACATGTTCGTCTGGATGGCCAAGTTCGGCGCCGCCTATGGGGTGCGCACCGGCATCCACGTCGGCGTCGACGTGCTGATCAACCGCATGAACGGCGCCTGGTACCGCCGCTTCGTGGTGCTGGGCCTGCTGGCCGGCGCGCTGTTTACGGGCATCGTCGGCACGCTGGGCGCCACCTTCGTCTACGAGCTCAGCCATACCAGCAGCACTTCCGAAGTGCTGGAAATCCCGATGTGGATGGTCTACCTGGCGGTGCCGCTCGGTTCCTACCTGATGTGCTTCCGCTTCCTCCAGGTGACCTGGCGCTTCCTCCGCACGGGCGAGCTGCCCAAGCATGACCATGCCCATGTCGAAGGCATCGACCCCAATGAGGAAGACATCGCGGGAGCCAAGGTATGAATGCGCTGATCATTTTCGTCCTGCTGCTGGCGCTGATGCTGACCGGCATGCCGATCTCGATTTCCCTTGGCCTGACGGTGCTGACCTTCCTGTTCACGATGACCCAGGTGCCGATCGAGTCGGTGGCGCTGAAGCTGTTCACCGGCATCGAGAAGTTCGAGATCATGGCGATCCCGTTCTTCATCCTGGCTGGCAATTTCCTGACCCATGGCGGCGTGGCGCGGCGCATGATCAATTTCGCGTCGTCCATGGTGGGCCACTGGCATGGCGGCCTGGCGCTGGCGGGGGTGATGGCCTGCGCGCTGTTTGCCGCGGTGTCCGGCTCCAGCCCGGCGACCGTGGTGGCGATCGGCTCCATCATCATGCCGGCCATGGTGCGCCAGGGTTATCCCAAGGGCTTCGGAGCCGGCGTGATCACCACCTCGGGCGCGCTGGGCATCCTGATTCCGCCGTCGATCGTGATGGTGATGTATTCGGTATCGACCAACACCTCGGTCGGCAAGCTGTTCATGGCCGGCGTGGTGCCGGGCCTGATGCTGGCCACGCTGCTTGGCCTGACCACCTGGTACCTGGCGAAGAAGCACAACTACCCGCGCATGCCGCGCGCCAGCTGGGCTGAACGTCTCACCGCCTTCCGCAGGAGTGCATGGGGCCTGCTGCTGATCGTCATCGTCATGGGCGGCATCTATACCGGCGTATTCACGCCAACCGAGGCGGCCGCGATGTCGGCGGTGTATGCCTTCGTCGTCGCGGTCTTGGTCTACAAGGACATGGGCATGAAGCAGGTGCCCAAGGTACTTCTGGACTCGGCATCGATGTCGGCCATGCTGCTCTACATCATCACCAACGCGGTGCTGTTCTCCTTCCTGATGACCTCGGAAAACATCCCGCAGGCAATGGCTGGCTGGATCATGGACAAGGGATTCGGCGTGGTCAGCTTCCTGCTCGTAGTGAATGTGCTGCTGCTGTTGGCCGGCAATGTGATGGAGCCGTCGTCCATCGTGCTGATCATGGCGCCCATCCTGTTCCCGGTAGCGATGACCCTGGGCATCGATCCGGTCCACTTCGGCATCATGATGGTGGTGAACATGGAAGTCGGCATGTGTCATCCGCCGGTGGGCCTGAATTTGTATGTGGCCTCGGGCATTACCAAGATGGGCATCAGCGAGCTGACGGTGGCGGTGATGCCGTGGCTGCTGACCATGCTGGGTTTCCTGCTGCTGGTGACTTATGTACCGCAGATCTCGCTGTGGCTGCCCAATCTGCTGTATGGCAGCTGAGCGGCGCTGAGACTGGGTTGACATCGAACCACCGCGCTCTGGAGCGGCGGTTTTTTATCGTGGTTCGGCAATGGCTTGAACTGGCGACAGTCGTCGAGAATCAGGCTTGCAGTTGCAGTTGCAGTTGCAGTTGCAGTTGCAGTTGTTGTTGTTGTTGCCCTTGCCTTCGTCTTTCAACTCCCCGTTGAGCGCGCCGTGTCGGCGGTGCCCCGAGCGGGAAAAGGTGCGGCGTCTGTCTGAGCGAAGCGCAGCGTAGCGAGTTTAGCCGCGCCCCGCTCGGGGCACCGCCGACACGGGAACCCCGCGCAGCGGGGCGCGATCACCGGGGCCGCCTTTTTTGGTTACTTTTTTGGCGGAGCAAAAAAGTAAGCCGGCCGCCGGGACGGACTCCCGGCTTGTCTCCATGGCAGTGCAATCGCATTGCGTCACCCGGCAAGGCACGGGCAGCACTGTCGTCGTTGAAGTTGACTTTTGTAAGCGAGCTCTGCAAACGTCAAGAGCAACTGCTGCTTCGCCGTGACGCCTTTGCGCCTGATGACCCAATACGCATGTCCTTGCATCATGACCACGCCGGGAGTTCGCCCCGGCAGGCGACCCTCTTTTTTGCGTCGCCAAAAAAGAGGGGCAAAAAAGGCGACCCGATGATCGCGCCCCGCTTACGCGGGGTCCCCGTGCCGTCGACGCCTGAAGCGGGGCGCGGCTAAACTCGCTACGCTGCGCTTCGCTCAAACAGACGCCGCACCTTATCCGCTTCAGGCATCGCCGCCACGGCGCGCTCAATCGGGAGTTGAAAGACGACGGCAACGGCAACGGCAACGGCAACGGCAACGGCAACGGCAACGGCAACGGCAACGGCAACTGTCGCTGCGCGTGCTTCAAATGCAGCCGCAACGTTAGCCCCTTCGTAGGGTGCAATACCCGAAGGGCATTGCACCATTGGCCGCAAACCGGGGCCGCATTGTCGACCGACTTCCTTGATCAACCATCCGTGCAATGCCCCTGTGGGGTATTGCCCCTACGATGCCGCGCCTTCGACTTCACGCATCGCTGTCATGGCGCGCTCAACGGGCAAGCTGGACGGCAAGAGCAACGGCTAATTCAATTTCAACGGCGAGGTGAAATCGCCGCAAAGGCACCACACCCTGTCAACGTGCCACCACATCACATTCCTTCACGCTCATCCCCGGCGAGCCCTTCTAATGCGCGAAATGCCCATACAGCGACACCACCAGCTCCATCACGATCAGCATCACGATATACCACTCCACCCGGTGCGAGCTCTTGTAGCGCACCGTCTCCAGCAGTGTCTCGGCGGTGCGCACCAGCGTGGCCAGCTTGCGCTCCAGCGCCTTGGCGCGGTCGATGATTTCATAGTCGCCTTCCAGCCGCGCATGCAATCCCTCCAGGTGGCTGTTGCTCCATAACAGTTCGGGCTTGTCCATCACCTCGGCCCGGCTGGTCAGCCTGTGTTCCGACAACAGCATGTTGCCCACTGCCCGCATCAGTTCCTGCGAGCGCACCGAGAAGCGGCCATCGTCTGCCAGGTCCTGCGCCAGGGGCTCGATGCGGTCGAATTCGCCGGCCGAACGGCGCTCCTGGAAGGACAGCATGGCCGCCTTGGACATCACTTCCGCCAACAGTTGCAGCCGGTCGCGGTCGGCTGCGTGAATATGGATGGCATTGCCAACCGGGCCCTCGTGGGTTTCCGCATCCACGATGACAGTCGCTTTTTCCTCGGCCAGCGCATCGCCCTTGCCGGAGCTGGCCGGGCCAATGCTGGCCATGAGCCATTCGCGGTCGCCGGCTTCCTCGGCGAAGAAGGCGACCGCGCCATAGCGGAAGATGGCGGCCACGCCGGCGCCGGGCAGGCGCACCATCAGCGGCGACTGCGCCACCATCGGCAGGTGGGCCAGCGCCTTGATGTCGATGCGTTCGGCGACGATGGCCACGGCGGCGGTGAACTCGGTGGCGGTGATCAGCGGCTTGCCCTCGCGGCGCACGATGCGCTGGGTGCGGGACTGGCGGCGGCCGGCACGCGGCGTCCAGTTGATCGCGGGCCGGTGCGGGACGGATTGTTGTGTCATTGTTTTTCTCCCCGTAAATGGAAAACGCGTTCCTGCTCAGTAACGCAGCGCGCAGGCAGGTATGCAGTTGAATGGAGTGGGCGGTCTTTCCACTGTAGCGCATGCATGGTCGAGGCAAGGCCCGGCCGGACAAGCCGTGCAGATGCCGCGCGCGCATTTTTCCTTTATGCTGGCGGCCATGTCGATTCCCCCGATTTTCTCCGCCGTCGTGCCGGCACCGTTTGGCGCGATGGGCGTGCGCACCGACCATGGCCTGGTGCGCGAGCTGGTGTACCTGCCGCCATCCCATGCGCTGCTCGGCCCGTCCGATGACCTGGCCGAACAGGTTGCGCGCCAGTTGCAACGCTATTTCGGCGACCCCGATTTCCGCTTCGACCTGCCACTGCAGCCAGCCGGCACGCCCTTCCAGCAAAAGGTCTGGTCCGCGATTTCCGGCATTCCGCGTGGCCGGGTGCGCACCTACGGCGACATCGCCCGCCTGCTGGGCTCGGCGCCGCGCGCGGTGGGCCAGGCCTGCGGCGCCAACTGGTTTCCGCTGGCGGTGCCGTGCCACCGGGTCACCGCGACCGGCGGCCTGGGCGGCTTTGCCAACAGCGCCGAGGCCGACGGCTTTCACCTGCAGGTCAAGCGCTGGCTGCTGGCGCATGAAGGCGTGGAGGGCTATTGACGATGGAGCAGGCAGCAAAGGCACTTGCCAGCCAGCCGCAGATCGATGCCTTCTGCGACACCCTGTGGCTGGAAGACGGCCTGGCGAAGAACACCCTGGAAGCCTACCGGCGCGACCTCACCCTGTTTGCAACCTGGCTGGAAGCCGAGCACGGCAAGCCGCTGGACGCAGCCGGCGCACCGGAACTCAACGGCTATTTCGCCGCCCGCCATGCCGACAGCCGCGCCACCTCGTCGAACCGCCGGCTGGCGGTGCTGCGGCGCTATTACCAGATGGCTTTGCGGCAGAACCGCATTGCGGTCGACCCCTGCCTGCGCATGCGTTCGGCGCGCCAGCCGCAGCGTTTTCCGAAGACGCTGTCGGAAGCCCAGGTCGAGGCCCTGCTGGCCGCGCCCGATACCGGCACGCCGCTTGGCCTGCGCGACCGCACCATGCTGGAACTGATGTATGCCAGCGGTTTGCGGGTGTCGGAACTGGTGCTGCTCAAATCGATGGAAGTGGGCATGAACGAGGGCGTGCTGCGCATCACCGGCAAGGGCGACAAGACCCGGCTGGTGCCATTTGGCGACGAGGCCCGCGGCTGGATAGAGCGTTACCTGAAGGAAGGGCGCGGCGCCATCCTGAACGGGCAGACCGATGACGCCCTGTTCGTTACCGCCCGCGGCGGCCCAATGACCCGGCAGATGTTCTGGATACTGATCAAGAAGCATGCGTTGAAGGCCGGCATCAATGCGCCGCTGTCGCCGCATACCCTGCGCCATGCCTTCGCCACCCATCTGCTGAACCATGGCGCCGACCTGCGGGTGGTGCAGTTGCTGCTGGGCCATGCCGATATCTCCACCACCCAGATCTATACCCACGTCGCCCGCGAGCGCCTGAAGCTGCTGCATGCGCAGCATCATCCCCGCGGCTGACTGCTTGCTCGGCACACGTTAGCCATGGCCATTCGCATCGTCCGTCTCGGCAGCCCGCGCGTCGAAGGGGAGGGATTGCGGCTGGGCACCGTTCGGCGTCCGCCACGCGGCGTGCCCAGGGCCGATTTCGCCCGGCGCGACTTCTACGATGTCTGGCTGCCGCTGCTCTCGCCCGCGCCGGAACTGGTGAAAACCTGGCTGCAGGCGGAGGATGACGCCACTCTGGCGCGCTGCCGCAAGAAGTTCGTCGCCCAGATGAACAAGCCCGATGCCGCCCGCCTGCTCGACCTGCTGGCGGGGCTGTCGCACCAGACCGGATTGTCCCTGGGCTGCTACTGCGCAGACCCGGCCCGCTGCCACCGGACTGTATTGCGCGATCTCCTGATCGAGCGCGGAGCGATTATCGAATAAAAGTTCGGCATGCTACGATGCCGGGACGGCCCACCCAGCAGTCCTTCATCGGAGAGAACGTCGTGGCGAAAACCAATTTTCAGTACGAGAAGCGGCAGAAAGAGCTTGAAAAGAAGCGCAAGAAGGAAGAAAAACTGAAACGCAAGCAGGAGCGCGGCAGCGATACCGGCGAAAGCACAGAGGATGGCAGGAGCGGCGACACCCAGGCCAGCGGCACGGAAGCGCTGCCCGAGCCGGTGGAGCACGACTCCCAGACCGAAGCGCCCTGAGCCGGTCAGCGCTGGAACAGGCGCAGCCTGACCAGAACCGCGCCGTGATCGGAGGTTTCCGGGGCGCGGAAGATGACATGGTCATTCAGATAGGCTACGTCGAGCACCTCGCCCAGCGCATGCTTTGATGCCGGATGGAATTCTTCCGAGACCAGCACGTGGTCGATGGTCTCGAAGTTGCCGTCATGCACATGGGTGTAGCCCACATCCCGCAGCGGATCGCGCCTTGATTGCAGCCGGTAGCACTCGAACATCCGTTCATCATGGCCATTCGGGCCACGGCCGCCGCCCAGCACCATCTGGGTCGGCACCGCGTCGGCTACATCATTGAAGTCACCCATCACCATCATCGGCAACCGCCGGCCGGCCGCGAAATCGGTCAGCAGATAGCGCAGGCCCAGCGCCTCGGCGCCGCGCCGCACCATGGACCGCAACACCGCCGCGCCAACGCTGGCGGGATCGGTTTCATTGTCATCGGTTCGATAGTCAGGCCGTTTGGATTTCAGGTGTACGACAAAGATCGTCAGCGCCAGTCCCGGCGCCAGCAGCACCGGCACCTGCAGTACCGGCCGGGTGAAGCGGGTCATGGCTTCCTTCAGGTCCAGCAGCGGCACCGTCAGGCCGCGCGGCAGGTCCAGGTGCTTGGCGGGCTCGCCCGCCAGCGGCAGCCGCGTGACCAGCGCCACGCTGGGCGTGAGCTTGCCCGGCTCGGGCGCGAAGCCGATATGGAGGGCGTCGCGGTAGCGTTCGCTGCGGGCCATGACGTCCCTGACCGCCTCCTGAGAAAATACTTCCTGCAGGGCAATGACATCGGCGTCGAGCCGGTCGAACTGGTGTGCCAGCCAGCTGACCTTGGCGTCGTACTGCTCTTGGGTATAGGGTTCGATGCCGTCGTAGAAGCGCAAGCCGGGGCGGGCGAGGTTCAGGACGTTGAAGGTCGCCAGGCGAATTTCCTGTTGCATAATACCTCACCAAAATTTCGAATGAGCGTATCACGCATGAGCAGGAAAGAGCATATCTCCGAGACCCCGGCCACCCAGTATCTGCGGCGCCAGCGCATTGTCTTTTCGGAACACCCCTATCAATACGAGGAACATGGCGGCACCACCGTGTCGGCGCGCGAGCTGGGCGTGAATGAACATCAGGTGGTCAAGACCCTGGTGATGCAGGACGAGGCCGGCAAGCCGCTGATCGTGCTGATGCATGGCGACTGCAAGGTATCGACCAAGAACCTGGCGCGCCAGATCGGCTGCAAGTCGGTCGAACCCTGCGCGCCCGAGGTGGCGCAGCGCCATTCCGGCTACCAGGTGGGCGGCACCTCGCCGTTCGGCACCCGCAAGACCATGCCTGTGTATGTCGAACAAGGCATCCTCGGGCTGGAGCGGATCTATATCAATGGCGGCCGGCGCGGCTACCTGGTCGGTCTCGATCCGGCCGTTCTCCCTACGATACTCCCGGTGACCGCTGTATCATGCGCGCTGGCCGGACAATAGCCGGCGCCGATATCATCAACAAGACCCAGGGAGTCTATGCATACCGTTCTGTTCGCCGTTGCCGCCTATCTGATCGGCTCCATTTCCTTTGCCGTAGTATGCAGCCGGCTGTTCGGCATCGCCGATCCGCGCACCTACGGCTCGAAAAATCCAGGCGCGACCAATGTGCTGCGCAGCGGCAACAAAAAAGCGGCCATCGCCACGCTGATCGGCGATTGCGCAAAGGGCTGGTTCGCGGTCTGGCTGGCCATCCGCCTGGGGCCGCAGTTCGGCGTGGAGGAGGGCGGCATTGCGCTGGTGGCGATCGCGGTCTTTCTCGGCCACCTGTGGCCGGTGTTCTTCCGCTTTGTCGGCGGCAAGGGGGTGGCTACTGCGCTGGGCGTGCTGCTGGGACTGAATGTCTGGCTGGGGCTGGGAACGCTGGCCACCTGGCTGATCATCGCCTATGCCTTCCGCTATTCATCGCTGGCGGCGCTGGTATCCAGCCTGTTTGCGCCATTCTTCTATGTGCTGCTGTTCGGCGTCGATGTGCAATTGCTGGCGGTGGTGGCGATGAGCGTGCTGCTGGTCTACCGGCATGGCAAGAATATCGCCAACCTGATCAGCGGCAAGGAAAGCCGCATCGGCAGCAAGAAGTCGTAGCGGCTGTTTTTAGAACCTGTTCAGGATCGCGGTCCGTCACAGGTTCCGGCAGACGACGCCCGCGCTACTCTCAAATACGCAGTTCATCCAGCGGCCAGCGCGGCCGCACATTGAAGGCATAGTCCTTCTGCGCCGCTTCCGGCTGCAATTGCAGCCGCATCGCGCCGGCAAAGGCGATCATTGCGCCATTGTCGGTGCAGAACTCCAGTTCCGGATAAAACACCCGGAAGCGCTTCCTGGCAGCAGCCGCATTCAGCGCTTCCCGCAGCTGGCGGTTGGCGCCGACGCCGCCGGCAATCACCAGCCGCTTCAGCCCGGTCTGCTTCAGCGCGGCCAGGCATTTCGCCACCAGCACTTCCACGATCGCATCCACGAAGGCCCGCGCCACGTTGGCCTTGTCCTGCTCGCAGATATTGGTGATGTTGTTCTTCACCAGCGTCAGCACCGCGGTCTTGAGCCCGGAAAAGCTGAAGTTGAGATTCTTCGAATGCAGCATCGGCCGCGGCAAAGTGTAGACGCCCGGATCGCCGAATTCCGCCAGCCGCGAAATCGCCGGACCGCCCGGATAGCCCAGGCCCAGCAGCTTGGCCGACTTGTCGAAAGCTTCGCCAGCCGCATCGTCCACCGTCTCGCCCAAGAGCATGTAGCGGCCCACGCCATCGACCCGCATCAGCTGGGTGTGGCCGCCCGATACCAGCAGCGCCACGAAGGGAAATTCCGGCGGCTCGCTGGCCAGGAGCGGCGACAGCAGATGGCCTTCCAGGTGATGCACGCCCAGCACCGGCTTGTCCAGCGCCAGGCCGAGGCCGCAGGCGACGGAGGCGCCGACCAGCAGCGCGCCGGCCAGGCCGGGGCCCTGGGTGTAGGCGATGGCATCGATCGCGTGGCGGTCGGCGCCGCCATCGGCCAGCACCTGCTCCAGCAGCGGCAGCGCGCGCCGGATATGGTCGCGCGACGCCAGTTCCGGCACCACGCCGCCATATTGTTCATGCATGGCTACCTGGGAATGCAGGGCATGGGACAGCAGGCCGCGCTGCGTGTCATACAGGGCCAGGCCGGTTTCATCGCAGGAGGATTCGACGCCGAGGACTATCATTCAGAAGGACCGGAAGAGGGTGGCAAGCTTTTTGCAAAGCGGTATTGTAAAGGAAAGCGCCCCTGCGCTTATCACACCCATGACCTCCATGACCGATTCGAAACTGCTGCGTATTGTCGTTGTCAATTCCCTGGTTCCCACCGACGGCGCGGATGCCGCCGCCATCGAGCGGGCCGAGCGCGCCCGCACCCTGCGCATCAGCCTGCTCGAAGCCGGCTACAACATCCTGGCCGCGCTGCCGCCGGATGCCAGGCTGCAGGAGCAGATCGCGCACCTGCAGCCGGACGTGATCATCGTCGACGCCCAGTCCGACGCCGCCCTGAAGGAAGTGGTGTCGGCCACCACCAATGCGCCGCGGCCCATCATCTGCTTTTCCGAGGACGGCGACCGCGACCGCATGCATGCGGCGCTGGAGGCGGGCGTATCGGCCTATGTCGCCGCCGGCCTGTCGGCGGACTGGGTCAAGGCCGTGCTGGACGTGGCCGTGGCGCGTTTCGAGGTGGACCGGAAGCTGCGCGACGAGCTCTCCGAAACCCGCATGAAGCTGGCCGAGCGCAAGGTAATCGAGCGCGCCAAGGGCCTGCTGATGGAGCGCCACCGCTGCAGCGAGGACGACGCCTACCGCAAGCTGCGCCGCCTGGCCATGGACAAGAACCTGAAGCTGTCCGATGTGGCGCAGCGCATGATCGACGTGGCCGACCTGCTCATTTGATGCGCACCACAGTCGGGCCATGTTCCGGGCATGGCCTGCACGTTTCCCGCCGCACTCCGCCGTTTCCCCCTTAAAACCCCGCGCTCTCCTGGTGCGTCGCACAGGCGCAGGGCAAATCATGCCTCGCGGTGAAGCAAACCGATTTCCGCCCGTGCTGGCATACCCCTTGCTGTAAGGCAGTGAGCGCCAAGGAAGGCGCGCAACACGGTAGTGGGTTGCGGCCAATGGTGGCCGCGATCTTGTGGGCTTTGCTCCCATTTCTCGACGCAAGGAAGCCATGACAGCGAAAGCAGACAAATCATCATTGACCCGCCGCGGCATGCTCAAGGCGGGCGCCGCGGCCGGCCTCGCCGGCGCCTTCAGCGCCTTATCCACCCGCGGCGCCTGGGCCGCCGGCTCGGACAAGCCGGAAAAGGAAGAGGTCAAGGTCGGCTTCATTCCGCTGACTGACTGCGCCTCGGTGGTGATGGCATCGGTGCTGGGCATCGACAGGAAATACGGCATCAGGATCACGCCCTCCAAGGAGGCTTCCTGGCCGGGCGTGCGCGACAAGCTGGTCAATGGCGAGCTCGACGCCGCCCATGTGCTGTATGGCCTGATCTATGGCGTGCACCTGGGCGTATCGGGCCCGAAGAAGGACATGGCGGTGCTGATGACCCTGAATAACAATGGCCAGGCAATCACGCTGTCGAAGAAGCTGGTCGACAAGGGCGCGGTCGACGGCCCATCGCTGGCCAAGCTGATGAAGGCCGAGAAGCGCGAATACACCTTCGCCCAGACCTTCCCGACCGGCACCCATGCGATGTGGCTGTACTACTGGCTGGCGGCCAACGGCATCGACCCGATGAAGGATGCCAAGATCATCACGGTGCCGCCGCCGCAAATGGTGGCCAATATGCGGGTCGGCAACATGGACGGCTACTGCGTCGGCGAGCCCTGGGGCCACCGCGCCATCGCCGACGGCATCGGCATCACCGCCATCACTACCCAGGACATCTGGCGCGACCATCCCGAGAAGGTGCTGGGCACCAGCGCCGAGTGGGTGAAGAAATACCCCAACACGGCGCGCGCGCTCACGGCCGCGGTGCTGGAAGCCAGCAAGTGGATCGATGCGTCGCTGTCGAACAAGAACAAGATGGCGGAAACCATCGCCGACAAGTCCTATGTGAACACCTCGGTGGACGTGATCAACCAGCGCATCCTCGGCCGCTACCAGAACGGCCTGGGCAAGACCTGGGACGACCCGAACTACATGAAGTTCTTCAACGACGGCGCGGTGAACTTCCCCTACCTGTCCGACGGCATGTGGTTCCTGACCCAGCACAAGCGCTGGGGCTTGCTGAAGAACGACGTCGACTACCTGGCCGTGGCCAAACAGATCAACCAGATCGACCTCTACAAGGACGCCGCCGGCATGGCCAAGGTCAGCGTGCCCAAGGACGCCATGCGCAGCAGCAAGCTGATGGATGGCGCGGTATGGGACGGCAAGAATCCGCAGGCCTATGCGGCCTCCTTCAACATCAAGGTCTGATCGACCGCCAGCCAGAACAGGAAATGCCATGAGCGCTGTGATGAAATCCCTCGACCCTCTCAACCCCCTCGATCCCCATGCCACGCCCGGCGCCGCCAACCCGGCCGGCCAGGCCGTGGTGTCCGTCCCGGCCGCCCCGGCGCAAAAGCCTGCAGCCCGCGCCAGGCCTGCCGGCACGCCCTGGCGGCTGCGCCTGCGCACGCTGGCCGGCGTGGTGCTGCCGCCGGTGCTGGGCATCGCCTTCCTGGTGCTGATCTGGCAGATCGTCTCGGTCAGCAGCAGCGGCATTCCGTCGCCGCTGGCAACGCTGGACGAAGCGGTCAAGATCTTTTCCGACCCGTTCTACAGCAAGAGCCCGAATGACCAGGGCATAGGCTGGAACCTGCTGGCCTCGCTGCAGCGGGTGGCGGTAGGCTTTGGCCTGGCGGCCGCGGTCGGCATCCCGGCAGGCTTTCTGATCGGCCGCTTCCGCATCCTGGCCGCGATGTTCAACCCCATCATCTCGATACTCAAGCCAGTGTCGCCGCTGGCCTGGCTGCCGATTGGCCTTTTGGTATTCAAGGCCGCCAACCCGGCATCGATCTGGGCCATCTTCATCTGCTCGATCTGGCCCATGATCATCAACACCGCGGTCGGCGTGCAGCGGGTGCCGCAGGACTACATGAACGTGGCGCGGGTGCTGAACCTGTCGGAATGGAAGATCCTGACCCGGATCCTGTTCCCGTCGGTGCTGCCCTACATGCTGACCGGCGTTCGCCTGTCCATCGGCACCGCCTGGCTGGTCATCGTGGCGGCGGAAATGCTGACCGGCGGCGTCGGCATCGGCTTCTGGGTGTGGGACGAATGGAACAACCTCAATGTGCCGCACATCATCATCGCCATCTTCGCCATCGGCCTGGTCGGCCTGGTGCTGGAGCAGGCGCTGGTCATGCTGGCCCGCGCATTCACCTACGAAGATGTCAAGAACTGAGGACAGGATCATGGACAACCGGAAATTCATTGAGATCCAGGACGCGCACATGTCCTTCAACACCCGCAACGGCGTGTTCCAGGCGCTGCGCGACATCAACCTGACCGTGGCCAAGGGCGAATTCATTACCCTGATCGGGCACTCGGGCTGCGGCAAGTCCACGTTGCTGAACCTGATCGCCGGCCTGCTCAAGGCCAGCGGCGGCGCGCTGCTGTGCGCCAACCGCGAGATCGCCGGCCCGGCGCCGGAACGGGCGGTGGTGTTCCAGAACCATTCGCTGCTGCCCTGGCTGACCTGCTTCGAAAACGTCTACCTGGCGGTGGAACGGGTATTCGGCGCCAGCGAGAGCCGCGCGCAGCTGAAGGAGCGCACCAATGCCGCGCTGGCGATGGTGGGCCTGGCCCATGCGGCCCAGAAGCGTCCCAATGAAATCTCCGGCGGCATGAAGCAGCGCGTCGGCATTGCGCGCGCGCTGTCGATGGAGCCCAAGGTGCTGCTGATGGACGAGCCCTTCGGCGCGCTCGATGCGCTGACCCGCGCCCACCTGCAGGACGAGCTGCTGAAGATCGTCGCCCGCACCAGTTCCACCGTGGTGATGGTCACCCATGATGTCGACGAGGCGGTGCTGCTGTCGGACCGCATCGTGATGATGACCAATGGCCCGGCGGCCACCATCGGCGAAATCCTGCCGGTGGAACTGGAGCGGCCAAGGGAGCGGGTGGCGCTGGCGCAGGATGCGCGTTATTCGCAGTACCGCACCGCGGTGCTGGAATTCCTGTACCACCGGCAGGCGCACCCGGCCAAGGAAGCGGCCTGAGGGCAGCGATGGCCCGGCTCAGTTGGCGGGCTCGACCTTGAGCTCCAGCACACGCGGCACGCCGCTGGGTCCGGGAAAGTCGGCGAAGGCGCTCTTCACCATGGCGGGCATGACGGTTGCCAGCGATGGCGTCTGGCCCTGGCTGTTGACCGTCGCCTGATACAGGTTGCGGCCATCGGCGGCGCGGCCGATCGTGATCTTCAGCTGCCGGCTGTAGACGACGAAGCGCCGCTCCACCGGCTGCACCACCGGCGGGCCAAACCAGAACGGATCGGCGAACGGGCTGTAAAAGCCGTAGGGATAGCGATACCGGCCAAAGAAGCCCGGTCCATACCAGGGGTCGACCACCACCGGCTCGACCACCCGCATGTCGCGTGCATCGACGTGGTAATCGAGGCTGACGTTCAGGCGTCCGCGTTCCGACTCGGCAAAGCCCAGGCGCTGCAGTTCGGCGCGCACCAGGTTTTCATAATTGCGGTATTCCAGGTCGTTGGCCTGTGCAGTGTCGCGCCGGAAGGTGTAGCTTTTCTCGCCCGTGTCAGTAGGCCATTCATGAAACGCCGTAACCTCGCTGCGCACGATGGTGCCGGCGCAGCCGGCAAGCATCAGCGCAAGCAGGATTGCGAGCCACGGCAGAAGCCGCCGCGCCATTTGGCCAGGAAGATACATATCGGACTCCCTCATGCAGATGGACTCATTCTGCGCCGCCGCCATGCCGCCTGCAGCGCCATGGCAAGGGCGGCATGACGGCAAGCAAAGCCGCGCCGCGTCAGGCGATGGCGGCAAAGGCGGTGCGGGCCGCTTCCACGGTGGCATCCACCACCGCATCGTCATGCTGCGCGGAGAGGAAGCCGGCCTCGAACGCCGATGGCGCCAGGTAGACGCCGGCGTCCAGCATCGCATGGAAGAAGGCATTGAAGGCGCTCTTGTCGCACTTCATCATCTCGGCATAGGAGCGCGGCACCGCCTGGGCGAAATAGATGCCGAACATGCCGCCCACCGAGTCGCCGCAGAACGGCACGCCGGCCGCCCGCGCCGCTTCCGTCATGCCTGCCACCAGGCGTGCGGTCTGGGTCGACAATGCCTCGTAGAAGCCGGGCGCCTGGATCAGCTTCAGCGTCGTCATGCCGGCCGCCACCGCCACCGGATTGCCCGACAGGGTGCCGGCCTGGTACACGCCGCCCAGCGGCGCCAGGTGCTTCATGAGGTCGGCGCGTCCGCCGAAGGCTGCCACCGGCAGGCCGCCGCCGATGACCTTGCCCAGCACCGTCATGTCGGGCGTGATGTTGTAGATCGACTGCGCGCCACCCAGCGCCACCCGGAAGCCCGACATCACCTCGTCGAACAGCAGCAGCGCGCCGTGCCTGCTGCAGAGGCGGCGCATGGTCTGCAGGAATTCCGGCGTGGCCGGCAGCAGGTTCATGTTGCCCGCCACCGGCTCGACGATCACGCAGGCAATGCGGTCGCCGACCCTGGCAAAGGTGTCTTCCAGCTGCTGCGGGTCATTGAAGTCCAGCACCATGGTGTGGCGGGCGAAGTCTTCCGGCACGCCCGACGAGGTCGGATTGCCGAAGGTCAGCAGGCCGCTGCCGGCCTTGACCAGCAGAGAATCGGCATGGCCGTGGTAACAGCCCTCGAACTTCACCACCAGGTCGCGACCGGTGGCGCCGCGCGCCAGGCGCAGCGCGCTCATGGCCGCCTCGGTGCCCGAGGACACCAGCCGCACCTGCTCCAGCGAAGGCACCAGTCGGCAGATTTCCTCGGCCATCAGCACCTCGCCCTCGGTCGGCGCGCCGAAGGACAGGCCGCGCTCGGCGGCTTCCTGCACCGCCTTGATCACGGTCGGATGGGCATGGCCGACGATGGCCGGCCCCCAGGAGCCGATGTAGTCGATGTAGCGGCGGTCGTCGGCATCCCAGAAATAGGGGCCGGCGGCGCGGGTGATGAAGCGCGGCGTTCCGCCCACGGAACGGAAGGCGCGCACCGGGGAATTGACGCCGCCTGGCGTGGTGCGCTGGGCGCGTTCAAACAGGATGTCGTTATTCGAGGTCATGGTAATCGCTTTATCAAGGTTGGCGCGGAGCTTGCCCGGAGCTTGCGCGGCGGCGGGCAGGGGCGCGGTCAGGCCATTTCGTCGGTGTCGCGGGCCCAGAACAGGCGGTCCGGTATCAGCTTGCCCATGCCCATCCGGCCGGCATGGGCGAGGGCAGCTACGATGAATTCCTGCGCTTCCAGCACGGCTTCCGGCACATCCAGGCCATTGGCCAGCATCGCCGCGATGGTGGCCGACAGCGTGCTGCCGGCGCCGCTGAAGGCGCCGGGCTGGCGCGCCCAGCTGTCGTGCCGCACCCGGCCGGACTCGTTGAACAGGCTGTTGGCCACCTTCTGCACGTCATCCGGCGCATTGGTCACGAACACGTATTCGCAGCCCATGTCGACCAGGTGCATCGCATCGTCGGCCAGCATGTCGCGGCTGCTGGGCTCGCGCCAGGTTTCGGCCAGCCGCGACAGTTCCACCGCCGACAGCAGCAGCAGGGTGGTCTGCGGCACCAGCAGTTCGCGCACGGCCACCAGCAGGTCCTCGCCGTCGCTGCCGAGGTCGGGCATGCGGCTGGAGAAGGGGTCCAGCACCAGCGCAATGTCGGGATAGTCGGAAACGATCTCGGCAATCACCGAGACATTCTCGATGCCGCCCAGGTAGCCGACCTTGAAGGCCGACACCGGCATGTCCTCCAGCATGACCCGGGCCTGGTCCGACACCCAGTCGGCCTCGATGGTCTGCGCATCCTCGACGCGGGCGGTATCGCCCACGGCAAGCGCGGTCACGACGGAAAGGCCATGGCAGCCCATCGCGGCGAACGAAGCCAGGTCGGCCTGTATGCCGGTCGCGCCGACCGGATCGGCGACATTGAAGCTCATCACGAGCGGAGAAGTTTGGTTTTGCACAGGGACTAGATTAAGATATCCGACTTTGCATTTTACTTGAAGGGCAGTACACCGTGAGCAATGACACAACAGCCGCAACCGACTACAAAACCTGGATGTGCCTGATCTGTGGCTGGATCTACGACGAGGCCGAAGGCCTGCCGGAAGAGGGCATCGCCGCCGGCACCCGCTGGGACCAGGTGCCGATGAACTGGACCTGCCCGGAATGCGGCGCGCGCAAGGAAGACTTTGAAATGGTCGCGGTTTAACAATTTGACATTGGCATTTCGCGCATTCGTGCGATTGCCAATAGCAATTTCCCAAGCATTCGCATAAATACCACGTCAGGGAATGATGGCCCCGTAATGCCGATTTAACGATCTTGCTTTTAGTCATGAATGCGCCGTATATTACGAAGCTTCAACAGGATGGCGCCATGACAACACCTACTGAAAACGTCGCCCTGAAAATCATGGTGATCGACGACAGCAGCACGATCCGACGGTCGGCAGAGATTTTCCTGGGGCAGGCCGGGTACCAGACCGTTCTGGCGGAAGACGGTTTCGACGCGCTGGCGAAAATGAATGACCACAATCCGGCGCTGATCTTCTGCGACATTCTGATGCCACGTCTGGACGGCTATCAGACCTGCTCGCTGATCAGGAAAAGCGCGCGGTTCCATTCAACGCCCGTCGTCATGCTGTCCTCCAAGGACGGCCTGTTCGACCGTGCGCGCGGCGCCATGGTCGGTTCAAACGCCTATCTCACCAAGCCGTTCACCAAAGACAGCCTGCTGCGCACGGTGCGCGAATACACGGCAGCCGCGGTCTCCCGGTAGTGCACTCATTCCAAGGTTAATGCGATGGCCATACAAAAAATTCTGGTAGTCGATGATTCGCCGACAGAGCGTTACTTTCTGTCTGACATCCTGATCAAGCACGGCTTCTCCGTCTCCACCGCCGAAAACGGCGAGGAAGCGCTGCTGAAGGTCAAGGCCGACCGGCCGCAACTGATTCTCATGGACGTGGTGATGCCGGGCCAGAACGGCTTTCAGGTCACCCGCGCCATCAGCCGCAATCCTGAAACCCAGGATGTGCCCATCATCATGTGCACCAGCAAGGGCCAGGAAACCGATCGCATCTGGGGCCTGCGCCAGGGCGCCCGCGACTACATCGTCAAGCCAGTCGATCCCCAGGAATTGCTGGCAAAAATAGCGGCGCTTGGCTAAGCCATGGCCAGCCTCCAGCCCGCGCAGCAGAACGCTTCCTCGACGACGCAGAACACGTCCGACCGCGCCGGCCGGCGGGCGCGGCTGCGCGACTACCAGACGCATCTGGTCGATCGCATGCAGGCCGCGCGCAGCGGCGCCGAACTCCATCGCAACCAGCTTGGCGTGATGATCGGCACAAGCCGTCTTCTGCTCGACCTGAAGCAGGCCGGCGAAATCATGACTATCGCCGGCATCACGCCGGTGCCTCTCACGCAGGACTGGTACCGCGGCCTCGTCAACGTCCGCGGCAACCTGATCGGCGTGATCGATCTTGCCCGTTTCCAGGGCGAGGAAGCCACTGCCATCACCAAGGAAAGCCGTATCGTGGCCTTCGCGCCGTTGCTTGGTTTCAACTGCGGGCTGCTGGTGTCGCGCGTGCTCGGCCTGCGCAGCAGCGACGACATGGCGTTAAAGAATCCGGCCGCGGCTGCCGATAATGCGTCATGGCTGGGCCGGCAGCATGTGGACCAGGAGGCGCAGGAATGGACTGAGCTGGATCTTTCCCTGATCACGCGGGACTCCCGATTTTTGCATGTAGGTTCATGACCGCCAGGCGGTCGCGCCTGGAATTACCGTAATCGGCATCAGGAGACTATGCATGGCGTTCAATCTGGATTTCCTCAACAAGCTCAAGAAACAGCGCGTCGTGCCCGAACTCGAGCCGGCGCTGGCCAATGCGGCTTCCGCGCAAGCCGCAGCGCCTTCCTCCGGCGCCGGCCGCAAGGCCAGGGGAAAAGGCAAGGCCGGCGACGCCGCCGGTCCCGCTGCTTCCGAAGCTGCTGCTGACGCCAGGTTTTCCGCGTCCATGTTCCGGCGCTTTCCATTGCAATACCAGATGCGCATCCTGCTTGGCCTGCTGGGCGGCTCGCTGCTGCTGGGCTCCGGCGCGGTCTGGCTCAATGCGTCGACATCCAGCGTCAACTCGCTGCAGTCGCAGATCGCCGGCAATGCGCTGATGCACTCGCAGCGTATCGGCAAGGCGGCGCCGAATGCGATCCAGGGCAATGCGTCGGCGTTTTCGCAGCTGGTCGACAGCCGGCGCGAACTCAACACCGATCTCGACGTGCTGGCCAACGGCGGCGCCTACCAGGGACGGTCCATTCCCGGCGCGCGCGGCGACATCAGCGACATCCTCACCGAAACGCGCAAGGCCTGGGCCAGTTCCGACAAGGCCGCCGGCACGGTGCTGAAGCTGCAGAAGGAGTTGTCCGGTTTCGGCGCCACGCTGCAAAAGCTCAACGCACTGTCCCCGACGCTGCTGGAACTGACCGAGCAGATCTCCACGCTCAAGGCCCAGGGCGGCGCTTCGCCGCGTGAAATTGCCGCAGCCGGCCAGCTCGTGATGCTGACCCAGCGCCTGGGCCGTAGCGCCAACGAATTCCTGACCTCCGAAGGCGTCAATCCGGAAACCGCTTTCCTGCTCGGCAAGGACACCAATACCTTCCGCGACATTACCGACGGCTTCCTCAACGGCAGCGACATCATGCGCCTGTCGGTGACCCGCGATCCGGACACCCGCGAAAAGCTGATGGAGTTGCAAAAGACCTTTGCCGACTATCAGAAATCGGTTTCCAGCATTCTTGGCAACCTGCAGAACTTCATCGCCGCCAAGCAGGCGGAGCAACTGATCTTCACGGAAAACGAAGCACTCCGTGAGCGTCTGACCAACCTGCAGCGCGCCTACCGCGCCCATGAGGAATCGATAGGCTGGACATTCTGGCCCATGCTGGTGTTCGCACTGACGGCGCTGCTGTCTGCGGCCGGCATTGCCCGCGTGCTGCTGCTTGACAGCCGCTACCGCGCGCAGGAAGCGGAATCGCGGCGTGAATCGGCGGAAGCACAGCGGCTGGAAGCGCAGCGCCAGGAAGAGCAGGCCAAGGCCGCCAACGATCAGAACCAGGCGGCGATTCTGCGGCTGATGAATGAATTGCAGGAGGTTGCGGACGGTGACCTGACCGTGCAGGCCACGGTGTCGGAAGACATCACCGGCGCGATCGCCGACTCGCTCAACTATACGGTCGAGGAATTGCGCGGCCTGGTCGGACGTGTCACCAAGACCGCCGAGCAGGTCCGCTCGGCGTCGAACGAAGCGCAGAGCATTTCCGCCGAACTGCTGGATGCATCGCAGAAGCAGTCCAAGGAAATTCAGGCAACCGGCCAGGCGGTATTGCAGATGGCAAGCCAGATTACCGAGGTGTCGCGTTCGGCCAGCGAGTCCGCCGAAGTGGCCCGCCACTCGGTGACCGCAGCGGAGCAGGGCTCGCGCGCGGTGGAAAACGCGATCAAGGGCATGACCGAGATCCGCGAGCAGATCCAGGAAACCTCCAAGCGCATCAAGCGGCTGGGCGAATCGTCACAGGAAATCGGCGAGATCACCGAGCTGATTTCCGATATTACCGAACAGACCAACGTGCTGGCGCTCAATGCCGCGATCCAGGCAGCCTCCGCCGGCGAGGCGGGACGCGGCTTTTCGGTAGTGGCGGAAGAAGTGCAGCGGCTGGCGGAACGCTCTGCCGAAGCGACCAAGCAGATCGGCGCGCTGGTACGCACCATTCAGACCGATACCCACGACGCCGTAGCGGCAATGGAAAAGTCCACCCAGGGCGTGGTCGAAGGCGCGCGCCTGTCGGACGCCGCCGGCGCGGCGCTGCTGGATATCCGCCGGGTTTCCAATCAGCTGGCGGAACTGATCCAGGAGATTTCCGCTGCCACAGGGCGCCAGGCGCAATCAGCCAGCAGCGTCGCCGGCAACATTCAAAACATTCTGACAGTCACCGAACATACGCAGCAGGGTACGCAGCAGACCGCGCAATCCATTCAGACGCTTTCCCAGCTGGCTGAAGAACTGAAGAATTCCGTATCCCGCTTCCGTGTCGCGTAGCGCCATGCCGACGGTGTCGCAGCCGGGCAATGCACCGTGCGCGGGCGCATCCGGGGCATCCAATGCAGGGGCGCGCATCGCTACCATTTGAAACCATGAGGCATTCATGAGCAGCCATTCTTCCAATCCGGGTGCCCTGGATCAATTCGATACCGGACCCTTGTCGTGGGTGATGGAAGAGATCCGCGCCAGCCTGACCCGCGCCAGCGCTCTGGCCCTTTCGGCCAAGGGGCAAGAGGCCGATGCCGGGTCCACGTCGCTGCGCCAGGCCGGCGCGTTATTGCATCAGGCGCGTGGCGCATTGCAGATCGTCGACATAGCCGGCGCACCGCAGCTGATCGAGGCCATGGAAGAGCTGCTGGCACGGACTGCCGAAGCCAACGCAGCGCCGGAAGGCAGCGGCCTCGCCGCAGTAGCCGCCGGCTGTCACGCGCTGATCGAATATCTGGATGAAGTGCTGGCCGGCGTGCCACCGCAAGCGCTCAAGCTGTATCCCTATTTTCGCGACCTGCAACGGGCACGCGGCATTAGCCGGGTACATCCTTCCGACCTGTATCTCCCCGACCTGACGATCAGGCCCCGGCTGCCTGCACCGGCGGTGCCTGCAAGCGCAGCGGACGTGGCGCAGTTGCGCCAGCGGTTCGAGAAGGCGTTGCTCCCCTTGCTCAAGAGTACCGAAGCGCAGGCCGAGAAGAGCAGCGCTGCGGCACTGGCCGAGGTGCTGGCCGATTTCGTGCGGCGTGCGCCGGGCAGGCTGGGGCAGGCTTACTGGTGGGTGCTGCATGGTTTCGCCGCCGGCGTGGCAGGCGGGGAGATCAGTCCCGCGGTCCATGTCAAACAGCTGTTCGGGCGCATCAACATGCAGTTGCGCAAGCTCGACGATGCGCCTTCCGAAACCAGCGAACGCCTGCTCAGGGATGCGCTGTTCTTCATTGCGGCAGCCCCGAACCCGTCACCGAAACTGCAGCAGATCCGCCAGGTGTATGGCCTTTCCGCCATCGACACTGATGATCTGGAAAAAGCCCGCTATGGCCTGGTTGACAGCGCCATCATGCGTGGCGCGAGGGAGCGGCTGCAGGCGGCCAAGGCGGCATGGGACCGTGTCGCTGCAGGCGATGCGCAGGCCGGCGAAACCTTCGCGCAGGACATCGCCGCCCTTGCCGGACTGGTGGCTGGCCTGCAATCGGCGTCTCTCGACGACTTGACCCACCAGGTGCAGCGCAGCACCGATCAGCACCGTACAACACAGGAAGAAGCTTTGGCACTGGATGTCGCCGCCAGCCTGCTCTTCCTGGAAAACGCATTGCGCCACGGCGCGCGCTCCAGTGCCAGCATGCATGCCACTGCCGCCAGCCTGGCTGCGCGCCTGGCGGCGCGGCTAGATGGCATTGCCCTGGCTGGCCAGGCGCAATGGCTCGACGAGTTTTCCCGCGATGCCCAGCAACGCGATACGGTCGCCGCGCTGGCGGATGAAATGCGCGGCAACCTGGGACAGGTGGAAAAGCTGCTGGATGAATTTTTCAGCAATTCCGCCAAGCGGACCGCGCTGGCGCCCATCGACGGCATCCTGCACCAGATCGAGGGCGGGTTGTCCATCCTGGACCTTGACCAGGCCGTGCTTGCGGTGCGCAGTGTGCGCGCGCGGGTAACGGAATTTGCCCTGCCCGAATTCGAAGGAGAGCCTGGCCGGCCGGAATTTCAGCAGGTGGCGCGTAATCTGGGATTGCTCAGTTTCTTCCTGGAGAGCTTGCGGGTGGATAGCGAGGCGGCGAAAAGCCGTTTCGTGTTCGACGCCGATAGCGGCCTGTTCAGAAACGTCACCGTTTCGCGAGGCCAGGGCAGGGAGGTTGATGTCGCTGCCGTAGCCGAGGCATCCGGCGCCGCCGTGCAGGCGGCCCAGCCTGTGCCGGCTGAATCGCCAGTTGACGATGCTCGCATGCCAGCTGCGTCCCTGGGAACGGAGGCCGCCGGCCTATCGGCGAGCGCGTTGTCAGAGCCGTCAGGTCATGACCATCCATCCCAGCCGGAAACAGAGACAGCCCCGTCTCCCTTCGTAGCTGAAGTCGCTGTTCCTGACGTGGAAACGCCAACTGCCGCAGCGATACCGATGGCGGCAGCCGTGATCGCAGAGGGCGAGGAACAGGGATTCACCGCCACCAGCCACCTGCCGGCATCTGAACCTTTTGCGACAAGCCAGGCGCCTGCGTCCGTTGCTACACCAGCACCGGCGGCCCAAACCACATCGGATGACGCGGTCGACGCCGAATTGCTCGACATCTTCCTCGGCGAAGCCGAGGAGGTACTGGAGAATGTTGCGGTCACTCTGCCGCTGCTGCGCATGGCGCCGCAGGATCAGGCCAGCCTGACCACCTTGCGTCGCGCTTTCCACACCCTCAAGGGCAGCGGCCGCATGGTTGGACTCAATGCATTCGGCGAAGCGGCATGGGGACTGGAAAAGACCCTGAACCTGGCCCTGTCGGACGGCACGCCCGCCAGCACCGACCTGTGCGACCTGATCGAACGGGCGCATGGGGAACTGGGTGCCTGGGTCCTTGAGCTGAAGGAAAACGGCACATCGGCGCGACGCCCTGACGCACTGGTATTCGCAGCGGAGGCAGTGCGCGACGGTGGGAAGTTGCCTGCCGAAGAAGCGATCGCATTGCCCGCGCCTGACGTGACAGCGCCGGTGTCGTCTTACCAGCCGGAGGCTGCCGCCGAGGCGCAGTACCCTCCCGAGACGCTGGAAAATGTCGACACGATTGGGTTGACTCTCGACGCCGTGCCTGCCCCGTACGCCGCGATCGAACATGTCGAACTGGATGCATTCAACGCCGAAGATCATGCAAGCAACGCAGATCAGGCAGATCAGGCAGACCAGGCAGATCATGTCGCGATCGCACAGCCTGAACTGATGGATTCCTTGTCTCCTGAGCTGCTGCAGGCGGATCCGGAAGAAGCAGTGCAAGCGCATGACGATCTGTTGCCTGACGCCGGGGAAATGCAGTTGCCCGAACTACCAGCACTGGACGACGCCGGTGTTTTGGCAATCCAAGCGTTGCCGGACGACGTCCGGGACCCGACGCTTCCCGGTCAGAACCCTGAGGCGATGCAGCCCACTGAATTGGAGATGCTTGACGACACGTTGCAAGCGCAGGAAGACCTCGCCGCCATTGACAATATCGCGCCGGCGGCTCCGGCCGAAACCGCGCCGATGGCGCAAGTGATCAGTTTCCCGGAAGTGCATCCGGTGGAAACCCGGCTGGACGACAGCATCAAGCGCATAGGCGATGTCGAAATCAGCGTGCCCCTGCATAATATCTATCTGGCCGAGACCGACGACCTGGTGCGGGTGCTGGCGCAGGATCTGTCCGAATGGCGCCATGAGGCCGGCCGCACCGTCAATACGGTTGCGGTTCATGCGGCGCATTCGCTGGCTGGCAGTTCGGCAACGGTCGGCTTTGTCCCCCTGCAGGAAGTGGCGTATGCGCTGGAACGGGTGCTCCAGGCACTGGCGCGCAAGCCGGTGCCCCTCAGCGTGCAGGAATTCGATGTCCTTGACGCTGCAGTCAGCGAGCTCAGGCAGATGCTGCGGCAGTTTGCATTGGGCGACATGCCGCCAGCCGCGCCGCACCAGGTCCGTATTCTCGAAGAGCTGCGCCAGCAGGTCATGGCCCGCGCCGCCACGGTGATCGCGGAGGTGCAATCCGCCTTGCCTGCGTTCATTGCCGAGGAAGTCATACAATCTCGCGATGCCGTTGTGGAAGCGAACGGGCTTGCCGAGCCGGATCCGGTTGACACAGCAGACGCAAGCGTTCCCGGCGCCAGGACGCGGCCGCTGGCGGGCTTTGGCAGCCAGGCGTCAGCCAGTGCCGACCTCGCCCCGGCGTCGGAAACCGGCGCAGCCGTCGAGCCTTCCGTCGACACCGGCCGCATGCCGCGCGATGAACTCGATCCGGATCTCCTGCCGGTGTTCCTGGAGGAGGCAAGCGAGCTGCTGCCCCAGGTCCAGTTGCTGTTGCGCGCCTGGCAGGCGGAGCCGGCATCCAGGGAGCCGGTGCAGGGCCTGCTGCGGCTGCTGCATACCGTCAAGGGCAGCGCCAGGATGGCTGGCGCAATGCGCCTCGGCCAGCAGATGCATGACATGGAAAGCCGGATCGAGCAGGTCAGCGCAGTCGGCATCCCGACGCCGGCCGTGTTCGAGGACCTGCTGGGCCGCTTCGATGTTGGCCTGTACCTGCATGACCAGTTGCAGAATCCGGAAGCCGGCAAGCTGGCGCCGGCTATGGTTCATGGCACGGTATCGAGCGCCGTCGTCGCCGAAGCGCCCGCCGAGAAGACCCATGCTTCCGCCAGCGCGCCGCTGTTGCGAGTGCGCGTGGACATCATCGACCGGCTCGTCAATCAGGCTGGCGAAGTGTCGATTTCCCGCTCGAGGGTGGAAAACGGCGTCGGCAGTCTCAATCAGTCGCTCTCCGAATTGACAGACAACGTGGCCCGCCTGCGTTCCCAACTGCGGGAGCTGGAAATCCAGGCGGAAAGCCAGATGGCTTCCCAAATGGCGCATTCGGCCGAGCGCGGATTCGATCCACTCGAATTCGACCGTTTCACCCGGCTGCAGGAACTGACCCGGATGATTACCGAAACCGTGAGCGACGTCTCCTCGGTGCAGCAGAACCTGGTGCGCGGCGTGGAACAGGCCAGTGCCGACCTGCAGCAGCAATCTCGCCTCACGCGCGACCTGCAGCAGGATCTGATGCGGGTGCGCATGGTGCAGTTCGGCAGCGTGGCCGAGCGGCTGTACCGGGTCACCCGCCAGGCGGCCAAGGAACTCGACAAGCGGGTCAACCTCGACATACGCGGCGCCGCCGTGGAAATCGACCGTGGCGTGCTGGAAAAGATGGCTGGTCCGTTCGAACACCTGCTGCGCAATGCCATCGTGCACGGCATCGAGGGCAGGGAAGAGCGGCTGGCGGCGGGCAAGAAGGAAATCGGCGAACTGACGGTG